>CAWBVP010000001.1:0-124831 GCA_963792265.1 uncultured Gemmatimonadales bacterium
TTCCGCCGGGGGCGTGGCCCAACTCTTACCCGTGGCCTCAAGGCACGGCTTATCAAAGGACGGCACAGCTTCGCATGCTCGATCAACTTCATCCTACCAGCGACCAGTTCATCTCTCCCACCGGCCTGCGCGTTCGGCAGGATCTCTACGACGAAGACTACAGCGACGAAGACTACGAGCAGATGCTCTCGATGTACGAGGGCACCATGTCGCAGATCGTCGAGGGCGAGATCGTCAAATCCAAGGTCCTTCGGGTCACCGACAACGCCGTCATCCTGGACGTCGGCTTCAAGTCCGAGGGCTCGGTTCCGCTGGATGAGTTCAAGGATCCCCATTCCCTGAAAGAGGGCGATGAGGTCGAAGTCTTTCTCGAGCATCTGGAAGACCAGGAAGGCGCCGTCGTCCTCTCGAAGAAGAAGGCCGACTTCATGCGGGTCTGGGAGAAGATCCGCGTGGCCCACGAGAGCGACCAGCCGGTCGAGGGCACCCTGGTCAAGAAGATCAAGGGTGGCGTGGTGGTGAACCTGATGGGAGTGGACGCCTTCCTCCCGGGCAGCCAGATCGCGCTTCGCCGGGTGCCCAACATCGACGAGCTGCTGGGCCAGACCTACGAGTTCAAGATCATCAAGCTCAACAAGCGGCGGCGGAACATCGTGGTCAGCCGCCGGGTGATCCTGGAGAACGAGCGGGCCCACAAGCGCGAGCATCTGATGAAGGAGCTCGCCGTCGGCCAGGTACGGAAGGGCGTGGTCAAGAACATCACCGACTTCGGCGCGTTCATCGATCTCGGCGGGGTAGATGGCCTGCTCCATATCACCGACATGTCCTACGGCCGGGTGTCCCACCCGACCGAGATGGTTGCGATCGGCAAGGAAGTCGAGGTCAAGATCCTCGACATCGACTGGCAGCGCGAGCGCATCAGCCTCGGCATGAAGCAGCTGCAGTCCTATCCCTGGCAGAACGTGGCCGCGAAGTATCCGGTCGGCACCCGGGTGCAGGGCAAAGTCGTCTCGATCACCAACTATGGCGCCTTCGTCGAGATCGAGCCCGGGATCGAAGGGCTGGTTCACATCTCGGAGATGAGCTGGACCCGCAACGTCCGCCATCCCTCCAAGATCGTGAGCATCGGTGAGACCATCGAGGCGGTGGTGCTGAAGGTGGACGAGGCGGAAGAGAAGATCTCGCTCGGCATGAAGCAGACGGAGCAGGACCCCTGGATGGTCCTGCCGCTCAAGTACCCGGTGGGCACCCGCATCAACGGCAAGGTGCGGAACCTGACCAGCTTCGGCGCCTTCGTGGAGATCGAGCCCGGCATCGACGGGTTGATCCACATCTCCGACATGTCGTGGACCAAGCGGGTGCAGCATCCGTCTGAGGTCGTCAAGAAGGGCGACGCGGTGGACGTCGTGATCCTCAACATCGACGCCGAGAACAAGCGGATCTCGCTGGGCCTCAAGCAGGCCGAGGAAGATCCCTGGCTCAAGATCGGCGAGACCTACCCCATCGGGATGGAGCTGCAGGGGCCGGTCGGTGCGGCTGATGGACAAGGGCGTCGTGGTTGATCTCGGCAACGACATCGAAGGCTTCGTGCCGATGTCGCAGCTGGGCGTGCCCAACATCGAGAACCCGGGCGAGGCGGTGAAGGAAGGCCAGGCGCTCGATCTCAAGGTGCTCGAGGTGGATCCCATCCATCACCGGATCGTGCTGGCGGTCATCGGGTATCCCGACGAGCCGATCATTCCGCCGGTGAAGCCGGCGTTCGAGGAGACGACAGCGACGGAATAGGCGGGGCAGCGGGCGGCAGAGGGCGAGGACGACGAGGGGCCAGCTCACCACGAGCTTCGGCCCCTTCGTTGCGCTCAGGATGACGCGCCTCTTGCCGCCCCGCTTCCCCGCTGCCCCGCTGAACTATCTTCACCCACCATGCCCGACCCCCGCAAACTCCTCGACGAACTGCATCACCGCCAAGCGCTCGCCGAGCAGGGCGGGGGACCCGAGCGGGTCGCGCAGCAACACAAGAAAGGCAAGCTCACCGCCCGCGAGCGGCTCGATCTCTTGCTGGACGAGGGGAGCTTCGTCGAGCTCGACCGGTTCGTCACCCACCGCTCCACCGATTTTGGCCTGGAACAACAGATCATCCCCGGTGACGGCGTCGTCACCGGCTCAGGCCGGATCGACGGCCGTCTGGTCTACGTCTTCTCCCAGGACTTCACCGTGTTTGGCGGCTCGCTCTCCGAAGCTCATGCCGAGAAGATCTGCAAGATCATGGATCTCGCGCTCAAGACGGGGGCGCCGGTCATCGGGCTCAACGACTCGGGAGGTGCTCGGATCCAGGAGGGAGTGGCCTCGCTCGGCGGTTACGCCGACATCTTCCTCCGCAACACCCTGGCATCGGGCGTGATCCCGCAGATTTCCGCCGTCCTGGGGCCCTGCGCCGGCGGGGCGGTGTATAGCCCCGCCATCACCGATTTCATCTTCATGGTTCGGGGCGTGAGCTACATGTTCGTGACCGGCCCCAGCGTGGTGAAGACCGTCACCCATGAGGAGGTCAGCTTCGACGACCTGGGCGGAGCCGATACTCACGGCGAGACCTCGGGAGTCGCCCACTTCGTGCACGATTCGGAGCCCGAGTGCATCGGGGCCGTACGCGAGCTGATCGGATTCCTTCCGCTCAACAATCTGGACGAGCCACCCCAACGCCCCACCGGTGACCCGGTCGAACGGCGCGACGAGGCCCTGCTCGAGCTGATCCCGGATACCGCCAACAAGCCCTACGACATGCACGGTGTCATCGGCCGGGTCGTGGACGACGGGATGTTCCTGGAAGTGCAGCGGGGTTATGCGGACAACATCGTGGTGGGGTTCGGACGACTGGGCGGTACGCCGGTGGGCATTGTGGCCAACCAGCCCGCCGTACTGGCCGGAGTGCTCGATATCAACGGGTCGATCAAGGCGGCCCGGTTCATCCGCTTCTGCGATTGCTTCAACCTGCCGATTGTCACCTTTGTGGATGTGCCGGGGTTCTTGCCGGGCGTGGCCCAAGAGCACGGCGGGATCATCAAGCATGGGGCCAAGCTGCTCTATGCCTATTGCGAGGCCACGGTTCCCAAGCTCACCGTGATCACCCGAAAGGCCTACGGCGGGGCCTACGACGTCATGAGCTCGAAACACATCCGGGGGGACGTGAACCTGGCATGGCCCTCGGCCGAGATCGCGGTCATGGGGCCGAAGGGCGCGGTGGAGATCCTGTTCAAGGACGAGATTGCCAAGGCAAAGGATCCGGCCGCGGCCACCGACCGCCTGATCGAGGAGTACACCGAGAAGTTTGCCCACCCGTACGCCGCCGCTGCGCGCGGGTACATCGATGATGTAATCGATCCCCGGGATACCCGTCCCCGGCTGATCGAGGCGCTTCGCATGCTCAAGGGCAAGCGGGACCGGAACCCCCCGAAAAAGCACGGGAATATTCCGTTGTAAGGAGGCGCCCCGCCACCCGGTGTGGGCTCGGCCAGCCGAGACGTCCCCTACTAGCCAAGTTGTGGCCCCCGAGGCATTTTTGGCACACATGTGTCACCGCAGTTCTAAGCCCACTGGATCCCTCCAGGCGCCATCCCTGCCGCGCCGGGGTTTGGTCACGCTCACCGCTCTGGGTCTGGCGTGGGCGACGGGCCTGAGCGCGCAGGCGGCCATCGATCCGAACGTGGCTCCCCGCGCGGCGGCTTTAGAGCGGTCGGGTGAGCGGCAGATGGCGATCGACATGCTCGGCCGCTATCTGGCCATGGCGCCGGACGATGGTCGCGCCTGGTTCCAGCTCGGCCGCTTCTACCTTATGGACGCGCGGGACTGGCACCTCCAGGGCCATCGGGGCGATCCTGATGGCCTTCTCTATTTGGATTTCGCCGCCACGGCGCTGGACCAGGCAGTGCGGCTCTCGGTGGACTCCGGGGTCGTATACCGCGGCCTTGCCGAGCTGGAGCGCTCGGTAGTGTTTGTGGAGGACTCCGGGTGGAGCATTGGGGGTCCTGCCCGGATGCGCCCCAATACCCCGGAGATGCCTGGGTTCATTGTGGAGCTGGGCGCCAATCTGCTGAGCTCTTGCCCCGCGGGCGGCGTCCTGCTGTTAGGCAGCGATCTCGAGGCCCTGTCGGTGTGGTATGACAACCTCGATCTCCGGACCCGGGAGATTCTCCCGATTCGTCCCGATCGCTACGCGACCGACTCGATCTACCGCCGGCGGATGGCGGAGGCGATGGGCATCGATCCCACGCTGCCGATCCGCAGTGCCTTGGAAGACGTCGCCGGCCGGCGCACCCTCTGTCTCACTCCAAGCGCCGACAGCGCGGCGGCTCCCGCGCTCACCTGGAGCCCGTTCCGGCTTACCCGGGTCAGCCGGGCAGTCGAGTCCGGCCCCGAGGCACTCTCGGTGACTGAGCTGCTCCAGGCCACCCGCCAGGGCGGATCAGTCTGGATCCGCGATGTTCGCGGCGTCTATGACAGCGCCGCGCGAATCAATTCGCTGCTCTGCAGCAGCTTCCTCCCGGCTTTCGGAGATTCCCCCCCGCCGGCATGCCGGCCCTAAAACGCGTCCTCGTCGCGAACCGCGGCGAAATCGCTCTCCGAATCATCCGTGCATGCCATGAAGAAGGGCTCCAGGCGATCGCGGTGTACTCCGCGGCCGACCGGGGAGCCGCCCACGTTCGCGCCGCCGATCACGCCATCGCCATCGGGCCCGCCGCGCCGTCGCAGAGCTATCTCTCGATCGACCGGCTGATCTCGGCGGCCCGGGAATCCGGAGCCGAGGCGGTGCACCCGGGATACGGCTTTCTCGCCGAACGCGCCGCATTCGCGGACGCAGTGGAGACCGCTGGACTCGTGTTCGTCGGACCGCCGGCCAGCGCCATCCGGGCGATGGGCGACAAGACCGAAGCCAGACGCCGGATGCAGGCAGCAGGCGTGCCGGTGGTTCCCGGTGCCAACGCCCCTCTCGAGGATCTCAAGTCCGCGCGCGCGGCCGCAGAGGGACTCGGCTACCCCGTGATGGTCAAGGCGGCGGCCGGTGGGGGCGGGAAGGGGATGCGCCTGGTTCGGGAGCCGGCTGCACTGGCAGCAGCACTGGACACCGCCCGGTCGGAGGCCCTCAAGTCCTTCGGTGATGCCAGTGTCTATCTGGAGAAGTTCATCGAACGACCCCGGCACATCGAGATCCAGGTTCTGGCCGACGCGCAGCACACTGTCCATCTCGGTGAGCGGGAGTGTTCCATCCAGCGGCGGCATCAAAAGCTGGTGGAAGAGGCCCCCTCGGTCGCGGTTACACCGGAGTTACGGACTCGCATGGGAGACGCCGCGGTTTCCGCTGCCCGGGCGGTTGGGTATCGGAGTGCAGGCACCTGCGAATTTCTGGTGACGGCCGACGGTTTCTTCTATTTCCTCGAGATGAACACCCGCATTCAGGTCGAGCATCCGGTAACCGAGCTGGTCTACGGGGTCGATCTGGTCCGGGAGCAGCTGAGAATAGCCGGCGGGCTGCCCATGCGGGTCCCTGAGGGAGCTCTGCAACCTCGCGGCTGGGCCATCGAGTGCCGCATCACCAGTGAAGACCCGGCGAACAGCTTTCTCCCGTCTACCGGCCGCATCCAATATCTCCGCGCTCCAGCTGGACCCGGCATTCGCTGGGACAGCGGCGTCGAGATCGGCGATGAAGTAACGCTCTACTACGACTCGCTGCTCGCCAAGCTGATCGCGTGGGCGCCGGATCGGGCTCAGGCGCTGAGGCGGATGAAGCAAGGACTGGATGAGCTGGTGGTGCTCGGAGTGGCCACCAACCAGGCCTTCCACCGGCGGCTCATGTCGGACCCGTCCTTCCAGGCGGGAGACATCGACATCCAGTTTCTGGAACGGAGAACCGATCTCCTGAATCCGGGAACCTCGCCGGAGCGGATCCGTGATATCGCCATCGCCGCCGCGCTCGCGGAGGACCAGGCTCGACAGAGCCGGCGTCCGGCCGTCATTGCCGATGGAGCAGCTGGAGGTGAGTGGGCCAGGCAAGCGCGGAGCGAAGGCCTCAGGTGACGCCGGTCCGCATCCTTCGCCTCGCGGCGGGCGGGGATGGAGTAGGGAAGCTGCCCGACGGTAGAACGATATTTGTCCCCCGGACCGCTCCTGGTGATCTGGTCGAGGTCACCGCTCTCCGCCAGCACAAGCGCTACGCCCGGGCGCGGCTCGCCCGGGTGGTCGAGCCATCGCCCCATCGGGTGGAACCCCGCTGTCCCCATTACGTCCATGACGAATGCGGCGGCTGCCAGCTGCAGCATGTAGACAACGAAACTCAGCTGGCCAGTCGGCGCTCGTTCGTCGGTGATGCCCTCCGCCGTATTGCCAAGCGCGATGTCTCCGACCCGCCGATCGTCCGGGCTGACAAGACTTATGACTACCGCACCAAGATCACGCTGCACGCCTGGGATGGCGGCGGCCGAATCGGCCTGTACCGCTACGATCGGGCCGATCAGATCTTCGATCTCAAATGGTGCCACATCACCGTACCCGAGCTGATGGAGCTCTGGCAATCGGTTCGGAAGCTGCGGACACTGCTGCCTCCTCAGCTGGAGCAGGTGGTTCTTCGGCTGGATCGCCGTGGAGGTAGACACCTGCTGGTTCGGGTCGGCCCCGGGGAAGTGTGGTCCGGCGCGGAGCGCCTCTATCGCGAGCTGGGACGGAACGGCGCTCCTGTCACCATATGGTGGCAACCCGAAGGCGGGGCTCCTCGCGCCATGGCCGGCTCGGGCGAAGCCTTTCCGGCCACAGTGTTCGAGCAGGTACACCCCGAGATGGGCGACCTGGTGCGGCAATTTGCCGTCGAACAGCTCGGTGACGTGTCCGGCCGGAAGGTGTGGGACCTCTATGCCGGAATCGGCGAAACCACTGCGCTTCTCGCCGCTCGGAGAGCTATAGTGGAAAGTGTGGAGCTCGACCGTCGCGCCGTCGCCGAAGCTGAAGCGAGAGGGCCGGAGGCTCGGCGGCTGGCGGGTCGAGTGGAGGACGTGCTGCGCAAGCTGGGACGGCCCGATCTGGTGATCGTCAATCCGCCGAGAACCGGAATGGATGAGCGGGTGACGGAGGAGCTGGACCGGCTTAGGCCCGGCCGGGTGGTCTACATCTCCTGTGATCCTGCTACCCTGGCCCGTGATCTCCTCCGTCTGGAGCACTTCCAGCTGCTGCAGGTCCAGGCCTTCGACTTGTTCCCCCAGACGACCCACGTCGAGACGGTCGCCGTCTTGGAGCCGGCATGAAGTACGTCGTCCTGATCGATGGCCAGTCGATCGAGGTCGAGGTGGACGGCGACCACGTCACCCTCGCCGGCGATACCCATGATGCCACCCTGAACCCCATCCCCGGCACCCCACTCCGCCAGCTGATGCTGGATGGCCGGCCGCTCACTCTCTCGGTCGAGCCACTCGGCCGGGGCCACTGGGCTATCGCACCCGGTGGCGAGCGTTTCGAGGTGGAGGTCCTTGATGAGCGCACCCGCCACATCCGCAGCCTCACCGGTAGCGGCGATCAACGCCGCGCCGCCGAAGTGCTCAAGGCTCCCATGCCCGGCCTGGTGGTCCGGGTGCAGGCCAAGGAGGGCGACTCGGTGACCGCGGGAGCCGGGCTCGTGGTGCTGGAGGCGATGAAGATGGAGAACGAGCTCAAGGCGGCCGCGCCGGGAGTGGTGAAATCGGTGCGGGTGGCGCCCGGAGAAGCGGTGGAAAAGGGACAGGTGCTGGTCGAATTTGAAGAGAGAGACACTTGACCCAAAGCTCGGCCACCCGCTATCTTGTGAGTCTGTTTCAGTTTGGCCGGATCCAACGCCCAAGGCAGCGGAGTAGATGAAGACATTCACCGCCACACCGGCGGACATCAGCCACGAGTGGCACCTGGTCGATGCGGAAGACGTTCCCCTCGGACGGCTCGCCAGCCGGGTGGCTCAGCTCATTCGCGGCAAGCACAAGCCGACCTACACGCCCCACATGGACGGGGGCGATTTCGTGGTGGTCATCAACGCTTCCAAGGTGAAGCTGACCGGCCGGAAAGAAACCAATAAGGTGTACTTCCGGCATACCGGCTACATGGGCCACGAACGTTTTACTCAGGCGCGCGACCTCCTCGCCAAGCACCCGGATCGGGTCATCGAGAAGGCCGTCTTCGGCATGCTGCCGAAGACATCGCTGGCCAAGCAGAAACTGCGGGGCAAGCTCAAGGTCTACGCCGGCCCCGAGCACCCGCACGCGGCTCAGCAGCCCAAACCGTTCTCCGTTCTCCAACTCGAAGGCGAGCGCATGACGGCAGCACCTCAGTTCCGTTGGCAGGCGGTCGGCCGGCGCAAGACCAGCGTGGCCCGGGTCTATCTCACGCCGGGTACCGGCAAGTGGGACATCAACGGTCGCACGCTCGGCGACTATTCCCCCGGCCGTCGCTGGTGCAGCACATCCAGCAGTCCTTCACCGCGACGGATACGCTGGGCGCGTTCGATGTGAAGGCCCACGTGAACGGTGGCGGTCAGGCCGGTCAGGCCGGCGCGCTGCGGCACGCCATTGCCCGGGCGCTGGTGGAAGCCGATAGCCAGCACCGGACCAAGCTCCGGGCCGCAGGTCTTATGACCCGGGACCCCCGGGCGGTTGAGCGCAAGAAGCCGGGACGTCCCGGTGCGCGGAAGCGGTTCCAGTTCAGCAAGCGGTAGGATTGCGACGGCGCGGACGGCAGAGCGGCGGACGGAACGGGCCGCCGATACCGATCCGCCGCCGACTCGCACATCGCGGATCCGCACTGTGGGTCGCCTGTGGCCTGCGGGGGTCGCAGCCGGAGATGAACGCGGTGGACGCCTAACCCTCAATAGGATTGGAAGTCAGTCACAGCATGGCACAGCCCCAACTGCAGGACCTGCTCGAGGCCGGTGTGCACTTCGGTCACCAGACTCGCCGGTGGAATCCGAAGATGCGGCGCTTCATCTTCGCCGAGCGCTCGGGCATCTACATCATCGACCTCCAGAAGACCCTCCGGCAGATCGACAAAGCCCAGGAGCTCTTGAAGAATGTCGTGCTCAAGGGCGAGGGGGTGCTCTTCGTCTGCACCAAGAAGCAGCTCAAGGCCATCGTCCAGGCCGAGGCGCAGAACTGCGACGCCTTCTACGTCACCGAGCGCTGGCTGGGCGGCATGCTGACCAACTTCCAGACCCTGAAGAAGCAGATCCGCCGGCTGCGGGAGCTGGAGCAGGGCGCGGCCGAGGGCGATTTCGAGAACTACACCAAGAAGGAAAAGCTGCTCTTCGAGCGCGAGCGGGTGAAGCTGAGCCGGAACCTGGAGGGCATCAAGGGCATGGGACGGCTGCCCGGCGCCCTCTTCGTGGTCGACGCCAAGAAGGAAAAGATCGCGGTCGCCGAAGCCAACAAGCTGGGTATTCCGGTCGTGGCCATCGTCGACACCAACGCCGATCCCGATGTGATCACCGTGCCGGTTCCGGGCAATGACGACGCCATCCGGTCGGTCTCGCTGATTACGGCGGCCTTGTCCGACGTGATCAAGGAGGCCCGGGCCCAGATGCCGATGCGGGAGGCCACCGAGGATCTCGAGGCCGAGACCTACAGCACCGACGCCGGCAGTGAGGGCGATGCGGATGCAGACCGGAAGCGGCGCCGGCCACGGCGCAAGCGGCGGCCCAAGCCGGAGGCCATCGCCGCCCGGCTCAAGACCGACGCCGATGCCGAGGCAGTGCCCGAAGCAGCGGCCCCGAGCGCGGCGAGCGACACCGGCGCGTAAACCGCCGCTGCCCGCTGGCGTTCTCCGCCGCTCCAGGCCCGTGCGTGCCGGGAGCGGCGGCTTTACTATTCACCCCTGAGTCGACCTGGTTGGGAGATTATGGCAAGCACGACGGTTTCGCCCAAGGACGTAAGTGATCTGAGAGCCCGCACCGGCGCGGGGATGATGGACTGCAAGCGCGCGCTGGAGGAGTCGGGCGGCGACATGGACAAGGCCTCGGAGATCCTCCGGAAGAAGGGGATCGCCAAGGCGGAAAAGCGCGCGGGCAAGGTGGCCTCCCAGGGCGCTGGTGGTGAGCTATCTCCACCATAACAACCAGGTAGGGGTACTGGTGGAGCTCAACTGCGAGACCGACTTCGTGGCCCGCACCGACGACTTCGCAACAGCTGGCCCGCGACATCGCGCTCCACGTGGCCTCGGCCGATCCGATCGGCGGTGAACCCCGAGGACGTTCCCGCCGAGCTGTTGGAGCGGGAGCGGCGCATCGCCGAGGAGCAGGTGGCGCAAGGAAGGGCAAGCCGGAGAACATCCGGGGCAAGATCGTGGACGGCAAGCTCAAGAAGTTCGTGGCTGAGCGCACCCTCACCGAGCAGCCCTTCGTGCGCGACGACAAGAAGACCGTCGGTCAGCTCATCAAGGAGGCCTCAGGCAAGCTGGGCGAAGTGATCTCGGTACGTCGCTTTGCCCGGTTTAAAATCGGGGAAGCTTGATGGCTCTCGCCTACACCCGCGCCCTGCTCAAGATTTCGGGCGAGGCGCTGGGGGGCGATAAGGGCTTCGGCCTCGACTTCCATACCGTCGAGGCCTTTGCCGAAGAAGTGAAAGCGGTGCACGCACTCGGGCGTCCACCTGGCCCTGGTCGTGGGCGGCGGCAACATCATCCGCGGCACCGCCGCCAGCCGGGAGGGCCTCGACCGGGTCTCCGCCGACTACATGGGGATGCTGGCCACGGTCATCAACGCGCTGGCGCTGCAGGACGTGCTGGAGAAGATCGGAGTGAATACCCGGGTGATGACCGCCATCCGGATGGAGTCGGTAGCCGAGCCCTATATCCGCCGGCGGGCCATCCGCCATCTGGAGAAGGGCCGGCTGATCATCTTTGCCGCCGGCACCGGGAACCCCTTCTTTTCAACCGATACCGCCGGGGTGCTGCGGGCCCTCGAGATCGAGGCCCAGGTGATCCTCAAGGCCACCAACGTCGATGGGATCTATACCGGCGACCCCCGCAAGGATCCCAAGGCTACCCTGATCCGCGATCTGACCTACCAAGAAGCGATCGTCAAGAACTACGCGGTTATGGATGCCAACGCCTTCGGGCTCTGCAAGGCCAACCAGCTACCGATCGTGGTGTTCAACATCAACCAACCCGGCGCCATCCGGCGAGTCCTGGAAGGCGACCCGGATGTGGGGACCATCGTCCGATGAGCACCATCCCCGAATTGACCAAGCACGGCCGGGAATTGATGCACAAAGCGGTCGAGAGCACCAAGCGGGAGTTCACCTCCATCCGGAGCGGCAAGGCCAGCACCTCCCTCCTCGACATCGTTCGAGTGGAGGCATATGGCAGCTCGGTTCCGCTCAACCAGGTGGCCATGGTGGCCGCCCCGGAGCCCCGGCTCCTCACGGTCCAGCCTTTCGATAAAGGGCTCGCTCACGCCATCGAGAAGGCCATCCGGGAGTCCGACCTGGGACTGAATCCCGCGACCCAGGGTAACCTCATCCGGGTGCCACTGCCGGCCCTCTCCGAGGAGCGGCGTAAAGATCTGGTCAAGGTGGTCCACAAGCTGGGCGAGGAAGGCCGGATTGCAGTACGCCATGCCCGGACCGATACCCTCTCCAGGGTGAAAAAGCTGGAAAAGATCTCGGAGGACGACAAGCGTCACGCCGAGAAAGAGATCCAGAAAATCACCGACGACCATATCAAGCAGATCGACGCGCTCATCCACGCGAAAGAAGCGGAAATCATGGAAGTCTGAGCGGATGAGCAGCGATCTGCTTCAGCGACTTCGAATGCACGGCGCGGTTCCGGGCCACATCGCCATCATCATGGACGGGAACGGGCGCTGGGCAAAAGGCCGCTCTCTGCCCCGGCCACTCGGCCACCACGCGGGCATGAAGGCGGTGCGCGAAGTCGTGGAAGGATGTCTTCAGGCCGGCGTCGGCGTGCTCACCCTGTTCGCCTTCAGCCAGGAAAACTGGAAGCGGCCGGCGGGGGAGATCGAAGCGCTGATGAAGCTGCTGGAGGAGTACATCGCCCGGGAGGCCGCCGAGCTGCGGTCGCAGGGCGTCTCGGTCCGGATCCTCGGCCACCTCGACCGCCTGGGGAATGGTGCCCGCAGCGCAGTGGAGCGAATCATGGCGGATACGGCCGGTGGTAGCGCGCTCGCGCTGAACTTGTGCATCTCCTACAGCGCGCGAGCGGAGATTGCCCGGGCCGCCCGCCTGCTGGCAGAAGCGGCGGCCGCCGGCCGGCTCGATCCCTCGGATATCGACGAGAACGCGGTCGGGAGAATGCTGTACACCGCCGAGTGGCCCGATCCCGATCTGCTGATCCGGACTTCGGGAGAGATGCGAATCTCCAACTTCCTGCTGTGGCAGCTGGCCTACGCCGAACTTTACGTCACTCCCGTACTCTGGCCGGATTTTACCCGGCGCCATCTCTTCGAGGCTATCCTGGAATTTCAGCGGCGCGAACGGCGGTTCGGCCGCGTCGAAGCCGGATGAGTATGGACGCCAATTTGATTCGGCGGGTGGGGTTTGCGGTCGTTGCGATTCCCCTGGCGCTGGGCGTGGTCTGGTATGGAGGTGGGGCGCTCGCCCTGCTGCTGGCCGTTGCCGGGGCGCTCGGCGCCCGGGAGCTGTTCGACCTGGCCAGCCGGCAGGGGATTCGAGCCATCCGGCCCCTCGGCCTGGTGAGCGCGGCTGCGCTCGCTCCCCTGGTATACGCCACGCTGGTGATGGCAGACATCCGGACCTTTATGGTGGCTGGCTGGCCCTACCTGGCCGCCATCTGGCTGATCGTCCTGCTCGGCTGGGTTCTGGCGTCGCGCTCCCCGACGGACCGACCCCTCTCGGCAGCGGGGGTCACCCTGTTGGCGGTGGCATATACCGCAGCGCTCCCCGCCTTTCTGCTCGCGATCCGGCACAGCCAGTACCCCGAGCGCTCCTGGGCCGGCGCCTGGCTGGTGTTCTTTCCCCTGGTGGTAACCTGGGTCTGCGATACCGCCGCTATGTTCGGGGGGCGTGCCTTTGGCGGACCGAAGCTCGCGCCAACGGTCAGTCCGGGAAAGACCCGGTCGGGCAGCTCAGCGGGCGTGATAGGGGGGTTGCTGGTGGCTCCGCTCTTCGGAGCGCTGATCTTTCCTCGCGTGGGAGTTCTCATACCCTTGTGGCAATTGCTGGTGATCGCCGGCGCCCTGTCGGTGGTGGGCCAGATTGGGGATCTGGCGGAGTCTCTGTTCAAGCGGGAGGCGGGAGTGAAGGATTCGAGCAATCTCATTCCCGGCCACGGCGGCGTGCTCGACCGGTTTGATTCGCTCTACTTTGTCATCCCCACCGCGGCAGCCCTGTATCGGCTGTTCGGGGTGATCTGATGAAAGCGGTTGCCCTCCTCGGGTCCACCGGCTCGATCGGACGCAGCACTCTGGATGTGTTGCGGCGCCAGCAGGAGCATTTCCGGCTGGTAGCGCTCACCGCCGGGCAGAACCGGGACGACCTGGAACGCCAGGTGGCCGAGTGGCGCCCGGTCTACGCCGGCCTGGCTGGCCCGAGCAAGGACCCGCGCTGGCCGTCGGGTCCCGAGGTGCTGGTCGAGGCGGCTACTCACCCTGACGTCGACATCGTCGTGAACGCCGTGGTCGGCGCCGCCGGCCTCGAGGCCACGCTCGCCGCGCTCCAGGCAGGCAAGCGGGTTGCGTTGGCCAACAAAGAGACCCTGGTCATGGCGGGTGACCTCGTGGCTCAGGCGGCCTGCGCCGGCGGCGGCGAGATCGTTCCGATCGACTCGGAGCACAGCGCCGTCCTGCAATGCATCACTGGACGAGATAATGGTCTGGCCCGGCTGATTCTCACGGCGTCGGGCGGGCCTTTTCGGGAGTGGGGCGCCGAACGAGTCCAGCACGCCACGGTCGAGGAGGCCTTGCGACATCCGACCTGGCGCATGGGCAACAAGATCACGGTCGACTGTGCCACTCTGGCGAACAAAGCGCTGGAGTTGATCGAAGCTCACTACCTGTTTCGGCTGCCGTACGACTCGCTGGAAGTGGTGGTGCATCCGCAAAGCGTGGTGCATGCCTTCACCGAGTTTTGGGATGGCAGTGTCCTTGCCCAGCTGGGCTTCCCCTCGATGGAGCTGCCGATCCTCTACGCCTTGACCCATCCGGAGCGGCTTCCCGATGACGGGGTACGCCGGTTCGATCCGGTGGCGGCTGGGCCGCTCACCTTTGAGCCGGTCCGGACTGAGATCTTTCCGCGCCCTGGCGTGCGGCATCGCGGCCGGGAGGGCGGGAGGTACCGCGCCAACGGTATTCAATGCGGCCAATGAGGTGGCGGTGGCTGCCTTTCTCGAGGGTGCGATTGCTTTCGGCCGCATCAGCGAGACCATCGAGCGAACTCTCGACGCTCACACGCCCACTCCGGCAAGCTCCGTGGCCGCAGTGCGGGCCGCCGATGCGTGGGCGCGAGAGAAGGCCCGAGAAAGTGTGAGGCAATAGTGTTGACTACGATCGTCGCTCTGATCGTCGTGCTCGGAGTGCTCATCTTCGTGCACGAGGCGGGGCATTTCCTTGCTGCCAAATGGGCCGGCATCTACGTGTACCGGTTCTCGCTCGGCCTCGGTCCGCCGATTCCGTGGCTCACCTTCCGCCGGGGGGAGACCGAATACTCGATCTCCTGGCTGCCGCTTGGCGGCTACGTCAAGATGGCGAGCCGGGAGGAGGACATCAGCAGCAGCGCGCTCGAGGGCGGCGCTCCCACGGTGCCGGTGCCATCGGACCGGGTCTTTGAGGCCAAGCCGATCTGGAAGCGCATGGTGGTCATTCTGGCCGGCGTCACCATGAATGCGCTGTTCGCCTGGGCCGTGTTCGCCTTCCTGGCCTACAAGAACGGCCGCCAGATCGACCCGGTAACCACCGTCGGCCGGGTGGTGGAGGAATCCCTGCCCCCGTCCGCCCGAGCCCTGAGGCAGATCCAGCCCGGTACCCGGATTCTGAGCATCAACGGTGATTCGGTAACGTCCTGGGACGAGGTGATCTCCGGGATCCTCGATACGCCGGCCCCCGAGGTGGAGATCCGGCTCAGTGATGGGTCGAAGGTGGTGCTCCCGATCCACCCCGATGCGCTTGGAGGAGCGGGGGAAGGCTGCCCAGGCCCTGCTGCCCTTCCGGACAGCTATCGTGGGCGAGGTGCAGGCCGACAAGCCCGCGGGGCGAGCCGGCATTCACCAGGGCGATACGATCGTCGCGGTGAACGGCCGCCGAGTAGGCCAATGGTACGACCTGCTCGAAACGCTGCAGGCGAGCCCGGGCCAGGATCTTACGCTTCAAGTTGCCCGCCGGGGCCAGCGAATCAGCTTCAAGGTGCGGCCATACCTGGATTCGATTCCGGGTCCCGATGGCAAGCCGCGAGCGGTCGGGCGGATCGGAGTGATGGTCGGTACCGGATTCATCTCCGAAAAGCTGAGCCTGGGCCAGGCCATCGTCGAGGGTGGGCAAGCTACCCTGCGAGCCTCCACCCAGATCGTGCGCTCGGTGCGGGGCCTCTTCAGCGGCCGGATCTCGGGTCGCACCGTGGGTGGTCCTATCCTCATCGGCCAATTGGCCGGGCAGAGCGCCAGGATGGGACTGGACAGCTTCCTCGGCTTCATGGCGCTGATCTCGATCAATCTCGCCGTGCTCAATCTGCTGCCGGTTCCGGTGCTGGATGGGGGACAGTTCCTCTTCCTGTTGGCCGAGGCCGTCATCCGCCGGCCACTGCCGCTGAAACTGCGAGAACGGCTTACGACCGTAGGGCTCGTGCTGATCGTGCTGTTGATGGGTCTGGCCTTCTCTAACGATCTGCGGCGGATCTTCGGGGGCTAGAGGAGACCTGAACTACCCGATCGGGGTGATAGTCTCTCCGATGAGGTTCTCCAGGTCCTTTGGTGTACGGCTCCGGCACTCCCGCTTGAGGTCCTCGATGTCGCTGGTCAGAAACCTGCCCAGCAACCCCTCGCTGTTCACTTCGAAGGCGGGGATCTCTTTCTTGGCCGAGGTGTTGGAGTAGAGCGCGATGACCGCGCGCTGGTCAAACTGGTAGAAGGAATAGGCGGGGTAGCGGCTGAACAGCCAGATCTCGGAGGGCTTACTGTAGTCCCGTGCCAGGCGGATGCAGTACTTGTACGCATCCACCACCATGGTCGGAGTCAGGGGGCCATCTTCGAAGCGGCGGGACAGGGAAAACATGAGCTCATGGTTTCCCAAGTCGGGCAGAAAGATCTCCATGGTGCTGCCGGGGCGGCGGAGGAAGGCCTTGATCGCGGCATCGTGATTTTCCCGCCACCGCCGCGAATGGATGAAGTACAGCACCATCCTGGTGGAGTCGGCTATCAATTCCTCGAAGCGCTGGTAGAACCCCGCAAAGGGTCCGGTCCGGACAATGCCGGCCACTGGTTCGGGGGTGGAGGTCATGGCAGGGAGAGGCTACCTCATCTGGAATCAGGGAGCAAGCAGGCTCGGGGTGTCGGGCCTTGCTTCAGCCGCAGCCCCCCGCTTATTTTGCGGTGCTACAATGGATTACGACGCGCGACTTCGTACAGAGGACATTCGAAGCATGGGTTTCGACAAGCAGGCGGTGGTGGTCAAGCATCAGGCACATCCAAGCGACACCGGTTCCGCCAAAGTGCAGGTGGCTCTTCTCACCGAGCGGATCAATTCCCTCACCGACCACTTCCGCACCCACCTGAAGGACCATCACAGCCGCCGCGGGCTCCTGAAAATGGTCGGGACTCGCCGCCGGCTGCTCACGTACCTCAAGCGAAGCGATTTGCCGACCTACCGAGCGCTCATCGAGCAGCTGGGCCTACGGCACTAAACTCTTGCGCCGAGAAGGGGCGTCCTGGTGGGATAGACGGGACGCCCTTCTTTATTGAGGGTCTCAGAACCGACGTCAACATCGTGACCTCCGTATCGAGACACCTTGCCCGAGCCTAACCCGAAAGTCATAACCCTTGACGTCTATTCTTGGATCCATTGAAACGCAGCAAAGAAGCCATCCACAGAGAGAGAGCAAAGAAGTGACTGTACAACGGATCGAAACTCAGTTCGCCGGACGCCCCCTCATGCTGGAAACGGGTCGTCTGGCAAGACAGGCGGCAGGGTCTGCCCTCGTTCGCTACGGCGATTCGATGGTACTGGCCGCCGTCACTGTCTCCCAGAACACCTCCACCCTCCCGTTCTTCCCCCTCACCGTCGAATATCGCGAGAAGACCTACGCCGCGGGAAAGATCCCCGGTGGCTTCCTCAAGCGCGAAGGCCGCCCCTCCGACAAGGAGATCCTGGCCAGCCGGCTGATTGACCGCTCCATCCGGCCGCTGTTCCCCGAAGGATTCAAGAACGAGGTGCAGGTCTTCGTCACCGTGCTGTCGGCCGACCAGGAGAATGACGCGGACGTGCTCGGCGTCTTTGCTGCTTCGAGCGCGCTGGCGCTGTCCACCGTCCCCTGGAACGGCCCCCTGGCCGGCGTCCGGGTGGGCCGGGTCGAGGGGAACTGGATCCTCAACCCGACCTTCCAGCAGCTCGAGTTCTCCAGTATCGACCTGGTGGTGAGCGGGTCGGCCGACTCGATCGTCATGGTCGAGGGCGGCTCGCTGGAGGTGTCCGAGGCGGAGATGCTCGAGGCGCTCAAGATCGCCCAAAAAGGCATTCGCGAGCTGCTCGGGATCGAGAAGCAGCTGATCGACAAGGTCGGTCCGACTCAGAAGCTCAAGTGGACCAAGGCCGAGCCCGATCCGGTGCTGCTCGCCCGGGTGCGCGAGCTGGCCGAAACCCAGCTGGCTCAGGCGATCAATGCGAAGGACAAGGCGGGCCGTTCCAGCAACGTCAAGTCGGTCAAGGAGCAGATCATGGCCCAGCTGCTCACCGAGTACGCGGATCGGGGCCGGGATATCGCGGAAGAGCTGGAAGAGATCGAGTACCGGGTCATGCGGAAGCAGGTGCTGGAGCGTTCGGAGCGGGTCGATGGACGAGACCTGGACACCATCCGGCCGATCACCATCGAGACCGGCGTGCTGCCCCGCACCCACGGGTCCGCTCTCTTCACTCGGGGACAGACCCAGGCGTTAGTCTCGGTTACCCTCGGCACGACCGACGACGAGCAACGGATCGACAGCATCGACGTGGCCGGCGAGACTACCAAGTCATTCATGCTGCACTACAACTTCCCGCCGTATTCCACCGGCGAGGTGAAGATGATTCGCGGCACCAGCCGCCGCGAGATCGGACACGGAGCGCTGGCGGAGCGGGCCCTGCAGCCCTTGCTGCCGCACTACGAAGACTTTCCCTACACCCTCCGGGTCGTCTCCGAAATTCTGGAGTCGAACGGGTCGTCCTCGATGGCCACGGTGTGCGGCGGCTCGTTGGCGCTGATGGATGCCGGCGTGCCGATGAAGGCGCCCTGCGCCGGCGTCGCCATGGGCCTGATCAAGGAAGGCGACAAGGTCGCGGTGCTCACCGACATCCTCGGCTCCGAAGACCATCTCGGCGACATGGACTTCAAGGTGGCCGGCACCGAGAAGGGCATCACCTCGATTCAGATGGACATCAAGATCCTGGGCCTCGAGCTCAAGATCATGGAGCAGGCGCTGGAGCGGGCTAAGAAGGGCCGCCTCCACATCCTCAAGGAAATGGGCAAGGCGTTACCCGAGCCCCGCTCCGACCTTTCCAAGTACGCCCCGCGGATCTTCACCATGCAGATCAAGCCCGATAAGATCGGCGACGTGATCGGGCCCAAGGGCAAGACCATCCGGGGCATTCAGGACGCGACCGGGGCCAAGATCAGCATCGAGGACAGCGGGGTGGTCACCATTTCGGCGGTGGGCGGCGAGGCTGGGGAAAAGGCCCGGGCCATGGTCGCGGCTATCACCACCGAGCCGGAGGTCGGCCGCACTTACGAAGGGCCGGTCAAGAGCACTACCGCCTTCGGCGCGTTTGTTGAGATCTTGCCCGGGGTCGAGGGGCTGCTCCACATCAGCGAGCTGCAGCACGGCAGGACCGAGAAGACCGAGGACGTGGTCAAGAAGGGTGACATCGTCCAGGTCAAGCTCCTTGAAGTGGACGACCGCGGCCGCATGAAGCTCTCCCGGAAGGCGTTGCTTCCCCGGGACTAATCCTTCGTGGAAACGGCTCGTCTCGACGAGGGGTTGCTCAGGACCACAGCGCCGAACGGGCTGATTGTCCTTACCGAAAGGCTGCCGGGCGTGCGCTCGGCAGCTGTCGGGATCTACATACGCACCGCCAGTGCCCACGAGCGCCCCCAGCAGCTGGGCATTTCCCACTTCCTCGAGCATATGGTGTTCAAGGGCACCGAGCGCCGGACGGCTCGCGAGCTGGCGCTCGAACTGGAGGTGCGGGGGGGAGGCCTCGACGCCTTTACCGGTCGGGACTACACCAGTTATCAGGCGCACGTGCTCGACGCCGACCTGCCGCTGGCCGTCGAGATCCTGACCGATCTGGTGCGCCGCCCGTTGCTGCGGGAGAGCGACCTCGAGTCTGAGCGCAACGTGATTCTGGAGGAGATCAACGGGGTTGCCGACACCCCGGACGATCTGGTCTTCGAGCTCCACGCCGAAGCACTCTGGCCCACCCATCCCTACGGCTACTCAATATTGGGAAAGCCGGAGACCCTGGAGGCGCTCTCCTCCGAGGACCTCCGGGCGCTGCATCGGGCCGGCTACTATCGGGGGAACTGCGTGATCGCCGCCGCCGGCAATGTGAGCCACGACCAGTTGATCACCGTGCTCGAGCGGGAGGGCTGGTTCGAGGGCGTGACCAGAGAGGTTCCCCGCAGCGGGGTCGTGCCCGTGCCTGCGGTGCGCGGAGCCGACTGCATGGAGCACCGCGACACCTCCCAGACTCACATCGTCTTTGGCACCGATACCTTTCCGCTGCACGATCCCCGGCGCTTTCCCATTGCCATCCTGACCAACGTGTTCGGGGGGGGCATGTCGAGCCGGCTGTTCCAGCGGGTGCGGGAGGAGCTGGGTCTCGCCTATGCCGTCTTCGCCTACAAGCACTTCTACCAGGGCTCGGGTCAGCTGGGAGTGTACGTGGGTACCCAGCCGTCGACCGCCGACCGCGCGGTGGAAGCGATCAGGGGCGAGTACGCTCGCCTGGCACGAGAGGGGCTGCCGCTGGCGGAGCTGACCAACGGGAAACAACAGCTCAAGGGTCAGATCATGCTGTCGCTGGAGAGTCCGGGGGCCCGCATGGCCCGGCTGGCCGGCTTCGTCCTCTACGAGGATCGTTATCGCCCGCTGGATGAAATGCTGGGTGAGATCGACCGGGTTACGCCGGACGAGGTGGCCGCCGTAGCGAACGAGTTCTTTGCCCCCGAGCGGCAGACGGTTGTACGACTGGGGCCAGAACGGCCGTAGACATCACCGTCATCCACGAGACCATCGATGAAGATCGGCGTCCCCAAGGAAATCAAGACCAACGAGAATCGCATCGCCCTGGTACCCGCCGGCGCAGAAGCTCTCGCTGGAGCCGGGCACACCGTGGTGGTAGAGAAGGGGGGCGGCGAGGGGAGCGGCTTTCCCGATGAGGCCTACCGCGCGGTGGGCGCCAGCATCCTGCCGACGGCGGACGACGTCTGGCGGCAGGCCGAGATGATCATGAAGGTCAAGGAGCCGATCGCGGTGGAGTGGCCTCGCATGCGGAAGGGACAGGTGATTTATACCTATTTCCATTTCGCCGCGGCCGAGGCCCTGACCCGTGCCGTGATCGATTCCGGCGCCATCGCGGTGGCCTACGAAACCGTGCAGCTGTCCAGCGGTGAGCTGCCGCTGCTCACTCCCATGTCGGAGGTTGCGGGGCGGATGGCGGTGCAGGAGGGAGCCAAGTACCTGGAGAAGGTCTTCGGGGGCAGTGGGATCCTGCTGGGCGGAGTGCCTGGCGTGGCTCCCGGCGAAGTGGTGATCATCGGAGGCGGGGTGGTCGGCATCAACGCCGCCAAGATGGCGGCCGGGCTGGGCGCTCACGTCACCATTCTGGACATCTCGCTCGACCGGCTCCGCTACCTGGACGATGTCCTCCCGGCCAACGTCGATACCGGGTACTCGAACCGGCACAACATTCTGGACGCCATCCGCCGGGCCGACCTGGTCATCGGGGCGGTGCTCCTCCCCGGCGCTAAGGCCCCCCATCTCGTCAAGCGGGCGGATCTCAAGCTGATGAAGCCCGGCTCGGTTATTGTCGACGTGGCGGTAGACCAGGGCGGCTGCGTCGAGACCATCAAGCCTACAACCCACGAGGATCCCACATACTTCGTAGACGGCATTCTGCATTACGGCGTGGCAAATATGCCTGGCGGCGTCCCCCGAACCTCCACCCTTGCTCTCACCAATGCTACGCTGCCATACGGACTTAAGCTCGCTAAACAGGGCTGGCGTGCGGCGTGCAAGTCCGATCCGGCTCTACGGCTGGGTCTGAACGTGGTCGAGGGGAAGGTGGTGTACCCCGGCGTTGCCGAGGCCTTCCGGCTCCCCCTGACCGACGTCAACACCGTTGTCTAAGTCCGGCACTTCGGAGGGTGGGGTCGAGGTCCTGCTCGCCCGCCTTCCCCATGCCGAGGGTCTTCCGCTGCCCAGTCCAGCCACCCCGGGCTCAGCCGGGTACGATCTGGCCAGCGCGGACGACGGCGAGCTGGCGCCTTTGGAGCGGAAGCTATTCCGGACCGGCTTCAGCATCGCGGTGCCCGATGGATATGAGTGCCAGATCCGCCCGCGATCGGGCCTGGCCCTCCGCCACGGCATCACCTTGCCCAACACGCCGGCCACGATCGACAGCGATTACCGGGGTGAGCTGATGGTGGCGCTGGTGAATCTCGGCAGCGAGGCGTTTCGGGTCACGCGCGGGATGCGCATCGCCCAGATGATCATCGCTCGGGTCGAGCGCGCCACCTTCCGGTCGGTAGAGGCGCTACCGCCGACCAGCCGTGGCGCTGGGGGATTCGGAAGTAGCGGGAGATAGCAGCGGGCAGCAGGGCAGTGAACGCGCTTCCAGCGGGATAGTCGTCCATTTACCTTCACCAGCCATGTGTCTAGCGGCTCCTCGATGAAGCTTCCCGCATGGAATTTGATGTCCTGGCTCCCCGCGAATGAGATCGCGGTGGATCTCGGCACTGCCAATACCCTCGTCTACGTCAAAGGCGAGGGCATTGTGCTGAATGAGCCTTCCGTCGTTGCCATCGAGAAGGCCACCGGCAGGATCAAGGGGATTGGGCTCGAAGCCAAGCGGATGCTGGGCCGCACGCCCGACGGAATCCTGGCCGTCCGTCCGTTGAAGGACGGGGTGATCGCGGACTTCGACGTGACCGAGAAAATGCTGCGGTACTTCCTCAAAACCATCATCGATAAGCACGTCTTCCGGGTCAAACCCAAGGTGATCGTCTGCGTGCCCTCGGGGATCACCGAAGTGGAGCGGCGAGCGGTGCGCGACTCGGCCGAGACCGCGGGGGCCAAGCAGGTGCTCATGGTGGCCGAACCGATGGCGGCCGCAATCGGCGTCGGTCTTCCGGTGGAAACCCCAACCGGCAACATGGTCATCGACATCGGCGGGGGAACCACCGAGATCGCCGTCATCGCGCTCTCCGGGATCGTGTCCGACACCTCGATCCGGACCGGTGGCGATGAGCTGGACCAGGCCATCGTGCAGTTCATGCGCAAGAACTACAACCTGCTGGTGGGCGAGCCGACGGCCGAGGCCATCAAGATCAAGATCGGATCGGCCGCGCCGACGGGGGATGAGCGGGAGATGGAGGTGAAGGGTCGCGATCTGGTCTCCGGCATTCCCAAGACGGTCCGGGTGCATTCGACCGAGATCCGGGAAGCGGTCCAGGAGCCGATTCAGCAGATCGTTGATGCCGTCCGGCGGGCGCTGGAAATCACCCCGCCCGAGCTCGCCAGCGACATCGTGGATCGTGGCATCGTCATGACCGGGGGCGGCGCACTGATCCGCGGACTCGACCTCCTGCTCGCCCAGGAAACCGGACTGCCCATCCATGTGGATGAAGACCCGCTGACCTGCGTGGTCCGCGGCACCGGCCGGATCCTCGACGACTTCGAGAAATACCGCAGCGTTCTGTCGTCCTGAGCAATGGTGAGTATTTCAGACCGCCGCTACACCCGCCGAGACACCGTGCTTTTCATCCTGTGTCTCGGCCTTTCCATTGTGGGCCTGTTCTCTCCCGCCAGCTGGGGGTATGGGGTGGCCGATGCCCTGCGGCAGACTGTATTGGCTCCGCTGGTCTGGCTCCAGGCGCGGGCCGAAGAGGGGCGTACCAGCCGGGTGCGTTTTCGCGTGGTGACCGCCGAGCGGGACTCCGCGGCGTACCTGGCTCAGTTCCTCCCCTCGTTGCGGGCGGAGAATGAGCGGCTGAGGCAGCTGCTTCGTCTGAGCCATCGGCTGACCACCACCTATGTGTCGGCCGAAGTGCTGCATCAGCCGCACGCCACCGACGGCCGCACGCTGCTGCTGAGTGCCGGTTCGCGACAAGGCGTCGCACCTTTCAACCCGGTGATTGCGCCGGAGGGGCTGATCGGTGTCATCCTCAGCGTGACCTCCAGGAGCAGCATCGCCATGTCGTGGGCCCACCCCGAGTTTCGGGTGAGCGCCTTCACCGTGGGTGGGAACGCCCTCGGCGTGGTGGCACCGTCGGCGGAGGGCCGCAATGCCGAGGGCTCGTTGGAGCTTCGAGGAATCCCCTACCGGGATTCGGTGCCGCTCGGCACCCTGGTGCTCTCGTCGGGGCTGGGCGGTGTGTTCCCCAAAGGCATCCCCATCGGGACGGTGACCGGAACGGTGCGGGAGGAGGCCGGCTGGGAGCGAGTGTACCGGCTGCGGCCGGCCGCCAATCCGGGCTCAGCGGCTCACGTGCTCGTGCTGGTGGGCACCCGCAGCGGCGATCTCGCCGCCGCGTTTCCCAGCGACTCCCTCCTGGAAGCCATGCGGCTCGACTCGCTGGCGAGGATCCAGCGCGCCGATTCACTGGCGCAGGCGATAAAGGCGGCGCGCGCCGCCCGGCGGGATTCATTGAGCCGCGCCTCGCCCATCATGGGTGGAACTCCCACCTCGCAGCTGCGAGTTCCCAAGGACTCCACTCCATGAGCGCAAGTCGGGTTACCCGGGTCCAGCTGCTGTTCGTCATGGCCATGCTCCTGGTGCTCCAGTTCTACATCCGGCCCCGGCTGTGGAACGCCCGGGTGAGCCCCGACTTCCTCCTGATCGCGTTGATGCTGTTCGCCATGCGCAGCGGTCCCGGAGCCGGCGCCGTCGCTGGTTTTCTAGTCGGGCTCATCGAGGACACCCTCACCCCGGCGCGGTTCGGCGCCGGCGCGCTGGCGCATACGCTGGTCGGCTATTTCGCCGCCTGGGGACGGGCGGTGTTCTTCGCCGACAACATGCTGGTCAACGCCGCATTCGTGGCGGTCGGGCTCTGGTTCCGTGATCTCATCGTGCTGATGACCAGCGGTGTCGATCACCGCCAGCTGTTGGTCGAGCTGACGGTCTACAGTCCGCTCCAGGCCCTCACGACCGCCGGATTCGCGCTTCTGGTACTGATCACCTTCCGGGCCTGGTTCTCGATCCGGCTGGACGCGTGAACGGCTTCGATTCCTACCGGGTCCGGGAACGGGCCGAGATTGCCCGCATGGTGCTGGTCGGCGCCTTTCTGGTGCTGATCGGCGCGTTCTTCCGCACCCAGGTGCTGCAGCACGACAAGTTCCAGCTCAAGGCCGAGACCAACCGGCTCCGCCCAATTCCACTCACTCCGCCGAGAGGCACGATCTTCGACCGCAGCGGCCGGGTCATCGCCGAGAATGTGCCCGGTTACTCGGTCAAACTGCTGGCGTCGTCGGTCGATTCGCTCAAGGCCGTGCTCGAGCCGGGTGCGGCAGGTATGTTCCGCTGGACAGCGTCCAGATCAGCGACATCCTCGACCGCTACGCCCAGGCCCGCTACCAGCCGGCGCTGGTCTTCGGCGACGCGTCCCTCGAGGTGGTGGCGAAGCTGGAGGAGCATCGCGCGGCTCTGCCCGGTCTGGTGGTTCAGGCCGAGCCCAAGCGGCTGTATCCCGCCGGCAAGTCGGTGGCTCACCTGGTCGGCTATGTCTCCGAAGTGACCGAGGCCGACCTGGCTGCGGATCGGTATCCTGGCGCCATCCTGGGCTCCATCGTGGGCAAGGCCGGCCTGGAGCGCGAGTACGACGACACGCTGCGGGGCAACGAAGGGGTCCGGTACATCGAGGTAAACGCCCGGGGACGCCTGGTGCGAGAGGGGGCACCGTCCGCCACGCTGTCTCCCACTCCCGGCAAGCCGATCGTGACCACGGTCGATCTCGATCTCCAGCAATTCGTCGACAGCATCTGGCCCTCGGGAGTTCGCGGCGCCATGGTCGCCATGACGCCGAGTGGCGAGATCCGGGCCCTCTATTCGGCGCCCAGCTTCGACCCCAACCACTTCGTCGGCGGCATCTCGTCAGCCGAATGGAAGCGGCTGAACAACGATCCGGCCAAACCGCTGCTCAACCGGGTTATGCAGGCCCGCTACCCGCCGGCCTCGCCTTTCAAGCTGGCCATTGCGGCGATGGCGCTGAAGCGGGGGCTGATTCAGCTCAATTCCTACATGCCCGAGCCCTGCCGGGGAGGGATGCGCCTGGGCAACCGGGTATTTCGCTGCTGGAAACAGGAGGGTCACGGCTCGCTCGATCTCATTGGCGCGGTGGCGGCCAGCTGCGACGTGTACTTCTACCAGCTGGGGCTTCGCCTGGGGCTGGAAGCGATCATTCAGGATGGCCTGCTGATGGGCTTCCGGGACAAGAGCGGCATCGACCTGGAGAACGAGCTGAACCCGATCTACCCCTCATCGCTCGCGTACTTCGACAAGCTCTACGGACCGCGAAACTGGAGTCAGCAGGGCAGCACCCTCAACTTCGCGATCGGCCAGGGGGAGAACACCCAGACCCTGATCAATATGATGAAGTTCTACGAGGGTCTGGCCGGCACCGGCGAGGCGGTCACGCCCTACATCGTGAAACCGACGTCCAACCGCCGGCAGTCGCTGGGGCTGACGCAACGAGAGCTGGATGGCTTGCGGCACGCGCTGACCGCGGTGGTGGAGCGGGGTACGGCGGCGGCCAGCCGCCATGCCGACCTGGCTGTGGCAGGCAAGACGGGAACCGCCCAGAATCCGCATGGTGAGGATCACGGCTGGTTCATCGGCTTTGCGCCGGCCGACAAGCCGCAGCTCATCGTCGGTGGGATCATGGAGTTTGCCAAGCACGGCACGGTCGTCGCGCCCTACGTCGTGCAGACGCTGCGGCGCTACATCCTTGGGCCTGAGGCGACCGGGCCGGTCAAGCTGGGGGTGCTGCTGGACGAGTCGACCAACGGCGCCGGACAACACCCCCCGGCCAGTCGAGCTGGACCCTGATTCCGCCGCGGCTCAGGCCGCCGCTGCCGCTGACTCCGCTCCGGTGCCGGAGCCCGAGCCATGAGGACCGCCAGCATCGATCGGCAGCTGCTCACCGTGAGCGTCCTCCTGGTGCTGTTTGGGCTCGCCACGCTGTACTCCGCCGGCCAGACCGATGTGCCCACCCGCGCGGCCGGGGTGTGGTACCGTCAGTTCACCTGGTTCGGCGTGGGCATTGTCGCCATCTGGATCATGTTCCACGTCTCGATGCGGGTGCTCGAATGGGTGGCCCCTGCGGTCTATGCCTTCAGTATCCTGCTGCTGGTGGTAGTGCTGGCCGTGGGTACCGGCGTGGGTACCGCGGTCGGGAGCCACAGCTGGCTTTCTGTGGGAGGACACCAGATCGGGCAGCCGTCGGAGTTGGCCAAGGTGGCCACGGTGCTGATGCTGGCCCGGTTTCTGTCCAGCCGGAAGGAGCCGCCCCGCTCGCTGCGAGACCTCATCGGGCCAGTGCTGATCGTGGGAGTGCCCTGCCTGCTGGTGCTGAAGCAGCCGGATCTGGGCAGTGCCCTCGTGTTCGTGGGGGTCTTCTTCGCCATGCTGTTCTGGTCCGGGGTGCGGCCTCGGATGCTCTTCATGCTGGCGACGCCGGTGGTCAGCCTGTTGCTCGGCATTCAATACGCTCGCCTGGAGCGTGTGGATCATCCTGTTCGTCTTGATTCTGATTGCCTGGCGGCCGTACGTCTGGGACTGGGTGGTATTTCTCACCGCCAACGTCGTTATGGGCGCGATCGCCATGCCGCTGTGGAAGCGGCTGGCGCCGTATCAGCAGAACCGGCTGCTGACCTTCCTCAATCCCGAAGCCGATCCCCGGGCGGCGGGCTACCATGCCATTCAGTCGCGCGTGGCCATCGGGTCGGGCGGCTGGTTCGGCACCGGCTACACCGAGGGGCCGCAGAAGCGGCTGGCCTTCCTGCCCGAGCAGCATACCGACTTCGTCTTTTCCGTGGTGGGCGAGGAGCTTGGCTTCGTCGGGGTGCTGGTGGCGTTAAGCCTCTTCCTGGCGCTGTTCCTGGTGCTCATTCGCATTGCTCGACGCGCTACCGATTCCTTCAGCAGTCTGGCGGTGTTCGGAATCGTGGGTCTCTTCTTCACCCACGTCTTCGAGAATGTGGGGATGACGGTCAACCTGATGCCGATTACCGGCATCCCGCTGCCGTTCTTCTCCTATGGCGGCTCCTTTTTCATCATCTGCTCTCTCTGTCTCGGCGTGGCGCTCCGGGTGGCCTGGGATTCCCGGTTATCCGGCTATGCCGATGGCTGACAGGCACTTACTCTCAGGGTCTGGCGCCGGAGGCGGGAGACTATGAAATTGCATGGGTTTACCAGGCCGGACACCGCTCGCTCACCTTTGACGCTACCCGTCTCCTATGGCCGTGATGGCATGGTTTAAGAAGGAGCGCAAGCCACGGACGTCGCAGCGTGAACGGCTGGAAATTCCCGCCGACGCGTGGGAGAAGTGTGACAGCTGTGGCCACATCGACATCCGGGAAAAGTTCGAGAAGGCGCTCAATGTCTGTCCGGAGTGTGGTAAGCACCGGCGGATCGGGGCAGAGGAGTACATCGAGCTCCTGACCGATCCGGGAACCTGGCGCGAGCTGTACGGCGGCCTCCGCTCGGCCGATCCGCTCGAATTCGAGAACTATCCCGACCGGTTGAAAGTGGCCCGGGAAAAGGGCGGCGAGAACGACGCGGTCTTCACCGGTACCGCCCGACTGGATTCGCTCCCCTTCAATCTCGCGGTGATGAACTTCCGGTTCATGGGCGGATCGATGGGATCGGTGGTGGGCGAGAAGATCGCCCGACTGGCCCGGCGGTCGCTGGAGAAAAAGATTCCTCTCGTCATCATCTCGACTTCGGGCGGCGCCCGCATGCAGGAAGGCGTTCTCTCCCTGATGCAGATGGCCAAGACCTCCGCGGCCATCGCGCAGCTCAACCGGGAATCGATTCCCTACATTTCGATTCTGACTGATCCCACTACCGGCGGCGTTTCCGCCTCGTTTGCCATGCAGGGCGACGTGGTTCTCGCCGAGCCCGGTGCGGTCGTCGGCTTTGCGGGACAGCGGGTGATCAAGCAGACCATCGGGCAGGACCTCCCGGACGGGTTTCAGACCGCCGAGTTCCTGCTGGAGCACGGCCAGATCGACGACGTGGTTCCCCGGGCCTCGCTGCGCGACACCACGGCCCGGCTGCTCCGTCACATGCAGGGCCAACGCCCGCACGTCGAGCTCGCTGAGCTGAGCTGATTCCGGGCGGACTCCGGTTTTCGCGCCCCACCCAGGATGTCCCGTTGGGTGGGGCGCGGTCGTTCCAGCTACGCGGTGCTGCGGCGACTACTGATTCATCCGATCGAGACTCCATGTCGCTGACCTACGACGAGGCACTCGACTTCCTCTTTCCCCGCACGACGACCATCAAGTTCGGGCTGGCGACCACCCGCGCGTTGCTCAAATCGCTGGGCAACCCGCACCAAGTGATGCCCTCGATCCACATCGGCGGGACCAACGGTAAGGGAAGCGTGTCGAATCTGGTGGCGGCTGCGCTCCGGGAGGCAGGCTGGCGGGTGGGACTCTACACTTCGCCCCATCTGATCTCATTTCGAGAGCGGATCCAGGTTGACGGGGTTCCTCTCTCTGAAAAGGCGGTAGCTACGTGGATCGGACGGCTCATGCCGTTCATTCTCGAGCGGAAGGCCACTTTCTTCGAGGCCACGACGGCGCTGGCCTTTGCCGACTTCGCCGCCCGGGGGGCCGAGATTGCGGTGGTGGAGGTGGGGCTGGGTGGGCGGCTGGACAGCACCAACGTCGTACGCCCGCTAGTGAGTGGCGTGACCAAGATCGAGCGGGACCACATGAAGTACCTGGGCGATACGCTGGAACAGATCGCCGCCGAGAAGGCCGGCATCGCCAAGCCCGGGGTGCCGTTCGTGATTGGCGAGAGCGATCCCGGGTTGGTCGAGGTGCTCCGCCGGGAAGCGCGCCGTGCGCGGAGCCGATGTCCGGGTCCTGCCGCCCGAATATGAGTGGTGCGGTCCCCTCAGCCTGGCCGGCCCCCATCAGCGGCGCAACGCCGCTGTGGCGCACGGAATCCTGGGTGCTCTCCCGGCGCCCTATCGCCCCACCCAGGAACAGATCGAGCGAGCCTTCGGCGCGGCCAGAGTGGCGGGCCGGCTCGACCGCCGGGGGCGCTGGCTGTTCGACGTGGCCCATAACCCCGACGGCATGCGGTCTCTGGTCGGCGCCCTGGGGGTGATGCGCCTGCCGCGACCGCTGCACGCGCTGGTTTCCATTTTGGGCGACAAGGAATGGCCCGAGATGCTGGTCCAGTTGGACCAGGCGATCGACCGAGGATTTCTCACGATTGCGCCTACCGCAGCGGCCCGAGGGTGGGACATCGAGTGGCTGGGTCGCTGGCTCCGGGATCCGTCTCGGCCGCCGGCGCGTGCGAACTGGACCCTGGTCCCCGATTTCCAGGAAGCCATTCAGCGGGTCCAAGAGGATGCCGGCACGATGTTGGTGACCGGGTCGTTTCATACTGTGGGGGACGTGATGCAGGCGTTGGGGATGGAAGTTTAGACGGGCCCGCGTTCGTTCTTCCCGCTCACGCCCCACCCATTTATACTCCCGCCATGAAAACCAAGGCCCTGCCGGGCTTTCGTGATTTTTACCCCGCCGATCTCGCCCTCCGGACCCACATCTTTCGAACCTGGCGTACGGTCGCGACCCGGTACGGGTTCGAGGAATACGATGGACCGCCGCTCGAGCCGCTGGATCTGTACACTGCCAAAAGCGGCGAAGAGATCGTCGGGCAGCTTTACAACTTTACCGACAAGGGAGAGCGGGACGTAGCCTTGCGACCGGAGATGACCCCCACCCTCGCCCGCATGGTCGCGGCGCGCGCCGGGGAGCTCCGAAAGCCCATCCGTTGGTTCTCCATTCCCCAGCTCTTTCGCTACGAGCGGCAGCAACGGGGGAGACTTCGAGAGCACTTCCAGCTCAACTGTGACCTGATCGGGGAGCCAGGGCCGCTGGCCGATGCGGAGATCATCGCGCTGGCGGTGGACGTGATCCGGGGCTTCGGCCTCGGCCCCGATACCGTCCGGGTGCGGCTGTCCGACCGCCGGCTGCTCAATGCGCTGCTGGCTTCCTTCCAGCTGAGCGAGGCTCAGGCCGCCGCGGTATACGCCTGGCTGGACAAACAGGGAAGACGGAGCGATGCCGCGCAACGCCAGCGGCTGGAGGATCTCAAGATCGACCCGGGGATCGCGGATTTTCTACAGGCCGCAACTCAGGTGAAAGACCTCGCGAAGCTGAAGCGAGTATTGTCCCACAAGCCCCAGGCTGCATCTGCCCTGGGCACCCTGGAGCAGGTGGTCGAAGCGCTGCAGGCCATGGGGCTGGGTGATTTCGTCGATCTCGATCTCGGGATCGTGCGTGGTCTGGCCTATTATACCGGCACGGTGTTCGAGCTCTTCGACACCGGGCGCACCTTGCGGGCCATCTGTGGTGGCGGTCGCTACGACAGCCTGCTGAATGCCCTGGGCGATGCCGACCTTCCATCGGTAGGGTTCGGTATGGGAGACGTGGTGCTGACTGAGCTACTGCGGGACAAGCAAATGGTACCGACGGACATCTCCAGCATCGACGTTTTTGTTGCTTTTATCTCCCAGGACGACCTGCCCCACGTCCTGGCGCTGGCCCATCGGCTGCGGGACGCCGGACTCCGGGTCGAGTATTCGCTCGCCCCGCAGACAGTGGGCAAGCAGCTCAACCTGGCCGACGCCCGCCACGCCCGGCTCGCGCTGGTGCTGGGTCCGGACGAGCGGGCCCGCGGCGAGATCGTGGTGAAGGATCTGCGCTCCGGCTCTCAGGAGACAGTACCGCTGGCTTCATCTCTGGAAATCATCGAGGCCCGGATTCATGGCTGAGACCAAAGCGCTCACCCCTCGCGCCGTTGACTTCAGCGCCTGGTACAACGAGGTCATCGCCCGAGCCCAGCTGGCCGATTACAGCCCGGTACGCGGCTGCATGGTCATTCGGCCGAACGGGTACGCCATCTGGGAACAGATGCAGCGGGCGCTGGACCAGATGTTCAAGGACACCGGGCATCAGAACGCCTATTTCCCGCTCTTTATTCCCCAGAGCTTTCTCTCCCGGGAAGCGGCGCACGTAGAGGGCTTCGCGCCGGAAGTCGCGGTGGTGACCCACGGCGGTGGCAAGGAGCTGGACGAGCCTTTGATCATCCGGCCTACCTCCGAGACCATCATCTACGCGATGTACGCCAAGTGGATCCAGAGCTACCGCGACCTTCCGCTGCTGATCAACCAATGGGCCAATGTGGTCCGCTGGGAGATGCGCACCCGGCTCTTCCTCCGCACCACTGAGTTTCTCTGGCAGGAAGGCCATACCGCGCACGCCACCGAAGCCGAGGCGGAGGAGGAAACGCTGCGCATGCTGGGGGTCTACCGGACCTTCATGGAGCAATGGATGGCCATGCCGGTGATCACCGGCCGGAAGACCGACAGTGAGCGGTTTGCCGGAGCGCTCCGCACCTACAGCTGCGAGGCGCTCATGCAGGACAACAAGGCGCTTCAGGCCAGCACCAGCCACAACCTGGGGCAGAATTTTGCCCGGGCGTTCGAGGTCACTTTCCAGACGGCGAATGGCGATCTCGACCATGTCTGGAACACCTCGTGGGGCGCCTCCACCCGAATGGTGGGCGCCCTGATTATGACTCACAGCGATGACCTGGGCCTGGTGTGTCCCCCAAGGCTCGCGCAATACCAGGTGGTGATCGTCCCGATCTACAAGACCAATGAGGAACGGAGTCAGGTAGTCGAGGCCTCCGAACGCTTGCGCAAGGAGCTGGCGGCCGCCGGTATCCGGGTGCATCTCGATGCCCGGGAGGGGATGAAGCCGGGCGCCAAATACTATGAGTGGGAAGGGCGGGGCGTACCGCTCCGGCTGGAGATTGGCCCCCGAGACCTTGCCTCGGGCTCCGCCGTGCTCGCCCGGAGAACCGGCGGCAAGAAAGAGTCGGTGCCGCTGGATGGCCTGGCGACGCGGGTGACTGCCGCCATGGACCAGATGCAGACCGACTTGCTCAACGCGGCCCTGGCTCGGCGGGAGGCGGCCACGATTCGGGGCGCGACGAAGGAGCAGTTCATCGCCAAGATGGAAAACGAGGGCGGGCTGGTCTACGGTGGCTTCTGCGGCCGGGCGGAGTGTGAGGCCGAGATCAAGGAGCAGACCAAGGCGACTATACGGGTGCTACCGGATCCGGAGTTTCGATCCCCGGTAACACCGACCAAGTGCATGTGGTGCGGCCGCCCGAGTGTGGCCGAGGCCGTGTGGGCGAAAGCGTATTGAAGGCGAGCGCGCCTGGCCGGCTGCTCGACCTGTTCAGCGAAGCCGGACTCGCTCGCCAGCATGGCGCCCTCTACCTCGCAGGAGTTTCGCTGAGCGAGATCGGAGAAGAGGTCGGGACGCCGGCTTTCGTATATAACGCCGAGGCCATTCGGGCCCGGTATCGTGCGCTCGACTCGGCGCTGGAGCCGCTGCCTCACCGCATCTGTTACGCGGTAAAGGCCAACAGCAACCTCGCGATCCTGCGGATTCTTCGCGAGCTCGGTGCCGGGGCCGATATAGTCTCCGCCGGGGAGATGGCCCGGGCTGTCGCCGCGGGATTCCAGCCCGAGCAGCTGGTCTTCAGCGGGGTGGGGAAGACCACCGCCGAGCTCCAGCTCGCGATGCATGCGGGTATGGGGCACCTGAACATCGAATCGAGGGAAGAGCTGGAGCAGCTCGGTGGCCTCGCGAATGACGCCAGAGCCCCGGTACCGGTCGGGATCAGGGTCAATCCCGGCGTGACCACCGATACCCATCCGTATATCTCCACCGGCAAGACCGGGATCAAGTTCGGCCTTCCCAGCGATCAGGTCGTGCCGGCGGCCGAATACATCCTGCGGCATCCCCAGCTCCGGCTCACTACCCTGGCCATGCATCTGGGAAGCCAGCTGGTGGACCTGGAGCCTTTCCTGGAGGGAATCCGGAAGTTGATCGAGCTGGTAGATCGGCTCCGGAGAGCCGGTGTCACCACTCTCCGGGTGATCGACATCGGTGGTGGCCTCGGCATCCGCTATGCCGAAGAGCGCTCGATCGATCCAGCGGAGTTTGCCGCCGCCATCGTGCCGCTGTTGGCACCCACCCAGCTCACGGTGTACCTCGAGCCCGGCCGCTTCCTGGTCGGCAGTGCCGGTGTGCTGCTCACCCGGGTGCTCTACCGAAAACACTCTGGGGGCAAGGAATTCGTGGTGGTGGACGCCGGCATGAACGATCTGGTCCGGCCCAGTCACTATCAGGCCTACCATGAGATCGTGGAGCTGGAGGAGCAGGGCCGCCCTCCCCGTCGGGCCGACGTGGTCGGTCCGGTATGCGAGACAGGGGACTTCCTGGCTCTGGATCGCATGCTCCCGGCGGTGGAATCTGGTGAGCTGCTCGCGGTGCTCGGTGCCGGTGCCTACGGGTTCGTCATGGCCTCGAACTACAACAGCCGGCCCCGGCCAGCTGAGGTGATTGTGGATGAGGGCCGCTGGTGGATCGCGCGTCCGCGCGAAGCGGTGGAGCATCTGTTCACCACCGAGAGATTGTTACCCCCGTGAGCCAGCATCACGACGGCATCCTGATCATCGACTTCGGGTCTCAGTACACCCAGCTGATCGCCCGGCGGGTGCGGGAGGCCCACGTCTACTGCGAGATCCATCCGCCGTCGCGGACGATCGACTGGATTCGCCAGTGGAAGCCCAAGGGCATCATTCTTTCCGGCGGGCCGAACTCGGTGTACGGCGACAGCGTCCCCACCGCCGACCCCAAGCTGCTGGAGCTGGACACGCCGGTGCTCGGCCTCTGCTACGGTATGCAGCTGCTGGCTCACCTCTCCGGCGGCAACGTGACCCGCGCCAACCGGCGGGAGTACGGCCGCGCGAATGTCCGAATCGAGGGCGGGCGGCTGTTCCAGGGCTTCGGACAAGGTGAGGAGACGCCGGTCTGGATGAGTCATGGCGACCACGTGGACGCACCCCCATCCGGCTACACCGTCACCGCCTCCAGCGTCAACTCCCCCATTGCGGCCTTCGAGCACAAGAAGCGTCCGCTCTTCGGGGTGCAGTTCCACCCCGAGGTGGCCCACACGCCGAGGGGTGGGGAGATCCTCAACAACTTCCTGTTCGAGATCTGCGACTGTACGCCGGACTGGACGCCAGGTCACTTCGTCGAGACCGAGGTCGCCCGGATTCAGGAAGTTGTGGGCCCCAGCCAGCGAGTCATCTGCGGACTCTCCGGCGGAGTCGACAGCTCAGTCGCCGCGGTGCTGGTGCACCGCGCCGTTGGCGATCGCCTCACCTGCATCTTCGTGGACCACGGGCTCCTCCGACTGCACGAGCGGGAGCAGGTGGAACAGACCTTCCGACGCCACCTGGGCATCGATCTCCGGGTGGTGGACGCCCGGGATCGCTTCCTGTCCCGGCTCCAGGGGATCACCGATCCGGAGGAAAAGCGCCGCCGCATCGGTCACACATTCATCGAGGTGTTCGAGGCAGAGGCCCGGGCGGTGGGCAAGAACGTCGGCTTCCTGGTCCAGGGCACGCTCTATCCTGACGTGATCGAGTCGCTCTCTCCCCTCGGCGGCCCGTCAGTCACCATCAAGACCCATCACAACGTGGGAGGACTTCCCGAGCGGCTGCCGTTCAAGCTGCTGGAGCCACTGCGAGAGCTGTTCAAGGACGAGGTCCGCCAGGTGGGACGAGAGCTGGGACTGCCGGAGGAGATGGTCGGGCCGGCACCCGTTCCCCGGGCCCGGGCTGGCCATTCGAATCCTGGGCGACGTGACCGGGGACAACCTGGAGATCCTGCGCCGGGCCGACCACATCTACACCGAGGAGATCCGGGCCGCCGGCTTGTATGACGATATCTGGCAGGCGTTCGCGGTCCTGCTGCCGATTCGCTCGGTAGGGGTCCAGGGCGACGGACGAACCTACGATCAGGTCATCGCCCTGCGCGCGGTCACCAGCCGGGACGGAATGACCGCCGACTGGTACGCGTTCCCTCCGGAGGTATTGGCCCGGGTGTCCAACCGGATCGCGAATGAGGTCGATGGAGTCAATCGAGTGGTGTACGACGTGAGCTCGAAGCCGCCGGCGACTATCGAGTGGGAATAGCCGGGTCCCTGCTAGTCTTTAGCGAGCCGTATCGGCCGCCGCCGCACCTGGGAGCCTCCATCGGGTGCAGTGACCCTCACCTCCACCACGTAATTGCCCGGCTTCAGGCGGTTGAGCCGCACCGTTCGGCGGGAGCGGATGACCTCGCCCGGTGCCGCTTCATTGAACGATAGCGATACCACCGGTTGTCGCTGCCGCAGAATGGTGATGTCGTGGCGATACTGACTTCGCGCCGTCGCGCCGCTCGCCTCATAATAGATCTCCACCTCGTCGCCTTTGCGGAAGAGCGCCGACGGTGCCATGAGGACCGTGTCAGAGGCTTCGGTCACCCAAGGTACCGCTTGGCCGCGCGTGCCCAGGGCAATATCGCTGAGTGACAAGGTGGCTCCGTCCACGGGCGCAACCACCACGGAATCCCTCCGCAACACCACTCCCGCACTCTCACCCTGCTGTATCGCCGCGCGATAGCTCCAACGACCGGGCGGGAGCGAAAGCTCGGCCCGGCCGAGCAGGTACTCCCGATTGGTGAGCGGCTCCGCGCGGTGGATCACAACCATCGTATCGATCTGCCCTACGGCACGGTCACGGCCGTCCAGGGCCACCACCCGGATTCGAACCGGATAAGCCACGCCGCCGTCCACCCGCAACATCGAAGTTCCGGGGGAGCCCACCGCGAATACGAAGTGCGCCAGACTGAGCCCGGAGCTGCGTCCCACCGCGATCAGGTCCGCCACTGCCGACAGCCGGCGCCCAAACTGCAGCTCATAGCTGTCGGTCGTCGTTCCGATCGCGATGCTGGAGGTGCCTTGATGGCGTTCCTCGGCGCGAGCCTGAGACGTGCCGTAGGGGCCCCAGTTCAGCATCCGCCCGTACAGCGGCGACAGTGACTGTCGGGACAGCAGGAGCTGATCCAAGGGAGCGTCAGAGGCGCCATGCAGGTCGAGCACACTCTCGACCAGGCGGTAGTCGTAGAGGTCCCCTCCGCCGTTCCGATCGTACCCCGCACTGAAATGGAAGAGCAGGTCGCCCTCCGCCCGGACATAGTGCCACGACTCGTTGGGCATGGCACCGAAGACAAAGGGGCGTAGCCGTTGGTCCGGGTTGCCGTGACGGATGTAGATGATGCCCCGATCGTCGATTTCGTGATTCCCCGACCGGTAAGCGTCACGGCGGCCGTAGTACCGGCGGCTGATGGTGAGAGGAAAGTGAGTCCAGGCGAAGGCCAACCGGCGGTAATGCTCGCGGAGCCGCTCGCCTTCGGCGCGAAGATCGAAATGATCGCGGTCGGTCCAGAATCGCCGCAGGATATCCCACCCGGGCGGCTCCGCGGAGCTGGTCGAACTCCCCCAGGTTCTCGGAGCCGACCAGGAGGGCCAGATCGGCCCGATACCCGGCGGTCGCCTCTGCATCGTCGAGGGAGGCGCCCTCGTAGTAGGGAGCCTCGCCGTCAGTCCGGCCCTGGGCCAGCTGGGTGCGGGCCAGCTCGAGCAGGCCGAGCGCACGATTTCCTCCGGCGGAGAGGTAGCGTCCGAAGGCGACTGCGGCAGAGTCGAGACTTCCCGCCGCCCTTTCTACCCGTCCCCAGGCGAGGAAGAGGGCAGGAGGGCCGAGGGGCAAGGCTTTCGTGACGGCACGCAAGGTATTCCGCGCAACCCTCAAGCGAGCCGTATCGAGCAATGCCAGGGAGACATCGGCCAGAGCCAAGGCCGCGGGAACGAACCGGAGGTCAGACTTCAGGGCTCGTATATGATCCGCGGCGGATCGCTCCAGGGATCCCATGCCCACGCGACTCCCCAGGCTCAGAGGGTTTCGCATCTCCCACTCGGAGCGGCCGGTTTCAGCCAACGCCAAGCCAAACCAGGGTTCTGGCCGTCCCGGATTATTCTGGGAAGCTCGGCCGAAGCTGGACAGCGCGTCGCTGAAGTCGGAGTCTGCCCGCAGCTCGCCCAGGCGTAAACCGATGACCCCGGCGCGAAGGGGATCGGAACGGCGGACGGCCTGCTGCATTCTCCTGAGTGTGGTGGTGTCGGACGTGGACGCGAGGGAGTCGCGAAGGGTCTGGAAGTCCGTTTGCCGAGGGAGGGTCTGGCCAGTGAGAAGTGAGAGGTGAGAGGTGAGAAGGAAAGCCAGACGGCTGTTAGTCTGGAGGGCGTAGCTGAGCGTCTGCCTTGGGGTCTGCGAAGGCATCCCTGCTGATGTTGCCATGCCACGCCCCCTCTCACCTCTGACGTCTCACCCTTCTCAGCCTTCTTACACCCCCTTCTCCTCCAGGAGGCTGAAGAAGTCGTCGGCCGATTTGAGGTTGCCGAGCCTCTCCGGGACATCCGGCTTGTTGCAGAACTGGGCGATCTTTCCCAGCACCGGCAGATATTGGTTGGAGATTTCCAGCGGAGGGGCCACAATCAGGAAGAAGTTGTTCACCGGCTTGCTGTCGATGGCCTGGAACTCGATCCCCTGGGCGCGGCGTCCGAAGGCGAGCCGGAGCCGGTTTACCACCAGCGAACGGCAATGCGGAATGGCAATTCCGCGACCGATGCCGGTCGACCCGAGGTTTTCCCGGCGCTGGATGATCCGAAGCAACGTTCCCGAGGACCGCTCGTCCATGCCGAGCAAGCCGACCAGTTCAGCAAGGATTTCGTCCTTCGATCCACCTCGCAGCGAAAGCGTAACTGCGTCAGGGGTGAAGAAGTCCTTGAGGCTCATATGGCTCGGCAACCTAATTCCAGCCGGAGGGGCTGTCAAAGCGACCGGTTCCATTGCCCGGTGCTGGGAGCCCAAGTATTTTCTCGCCATGCAGTTGCCCTATCCTCAGCGGATTCCTTCCCGCTCATCCTGGCTCCGATGGCGGGCATCTCGGAGGCCCCGTTTCGCCAGATCTGCCGGCGGATGGGCGCCGATGTGGTGCTGTCTGAATTCCTTTCCTCCGAGGCCATTCGCCGCCGGATTCGCACCACCCTGGAGGGAGCGGAGTTCGAGCCGGTGGAACGGCCGATCGGCATCCAGATCTATGGTGCCGACCCGGACGCGATGGCCGAAGCTGCCGGGCTGATCACCGAGCATTATCAGCCCGAATTCATCGACATCAACTTCGGCTGCCCGGTGAAGAAGGTGGTGCAGCGCAACGGCGGCTCGGGCTGCCTTCGGGACCTGGATCTGGTCGGCCCGGATCATCCGGGCGGTGATCGGAGCGACCCACTTGCCGGTGACGGTCAAAACCCGGAGCGGGTGGAACGATGAGACCCGCGACCCGGTGAGCATCGCGCTCCGGATGCAGGACGCCGGCGCCAAGGCCTTCACCCTCCACGCGCGGACCCGCACCCAGATGTTCTCCGGCAAGGCCGACTGGGACGAGATCGCCCAGGTGGTCGAGGCGCTGGACATTCCGGTCATCGGCAATGGCGACCTGGAAAGTGCCGCCGATATCGCGCGAATGCGAGAGCACACCGGATGCGCCGGCGCCATGGTCGGGCGGGGCGCCTTCGGCAATCCCTGGCTGTTCCGGGACGGCACGGGCCTTGCTGGCGGGCGATCCTCTGCCCGCGGCCCCCGGCGCTGCGGAGCGCTTTGCCGTCGCGCTGGACCACGCTCGGCTCGCCATCCGGCTCCAGGGAGAGACCCGCCGGACGGTGCTCGAGTTCCGCAAGCATCTCGGCTGGTACACCAGGGGACTGCACGGCTCGAGCGCCCTGCGGCAGCGCCTCTTCCAGATCGAGTCGATCGGAGAGGCGGAGGCGATCTTTCTCGAATATCTCGAGCCAGTCGCCCAGGTGGCGTGACAACCGAGCAGCTCGAGGCTCTGCTCGCCGACGTGGCCGCCGGCCGCATCGCACCCAAGGCGGCGCTCGACCGTCTGCGTCACCTCCCCTTCGAAGATCTCCCCTTCGCCCGCATCGATCACCATCGTGCCTTACGGCAAGGGCAGCCCGAGGTGGTCTTCTGCGAGGGCAAGACCGCCGAGCAAGTGCTCGCGATCTGTGAGCGGCTCGAGGCCGCGTCCGGGTCGTTTCTCGGGACCCGGGCCCGCGAGGACGTCGCCAATCGTCTCCGGCAGCGCTTTCCGCGGGTAGTCTGGAATGCGCTGGCCCGCACCGTCTATCTGCCAGCCCCCGAAGCTGCCACAGCGACCTCCCCGAGCCGGCACCATTCTCGTCGTGTCCGCCGGCACCAGCGATCTGCCGGTGGCGGAAGAAGCCGCGGTCGTGGCTGAGGCGTTCGGCCATCCGGTGGAGCGCCTGGTGGACGTGGGCGTGGCCGGGTTGCATCGACTGCTTGCCGCGAGCGAGCAGCTCGAGCGGGCCCGGGTTCTGATCGTGGTGGCGGGGATGGAGGGGGCGCTGCCCAGCGTGGTCGGTGGAATGGTCAGTGTCCCGGTCATCGCCGTGCCCACCAGTGTGGGGTATGGAGCCTCCTTCGGTGGTCTCGCCGCGCTGCTCGCGATGCTGAACTCATGCGCGGCCGGCGTGACCGTGGTGAACATCGACAATGGGTTCGGCGCTGCCGCGGCGGCCAGCCGGATCTGCCGGGCATGACGGTCCGCACCGTTCTCGCCAGCTCCACTCCACCCTTCACCTGGGTGGACGTGGTCCACCCCACCCATGAGGAGCTGGGTGAGATCGCCCGCCGGTACGGACTCCACCCGACCTCGGTGGAAGACTCGCTGGACCCGGAGCACCTGCCCAAGTACGAGCGCATCGGCTCCACCACCTTCATCATCGTGCGCGCGATCGACACCGCCGCCGCGGGCGACTGCTCGACCCTCCATGAGCTGACCCGCAAGGTCGCGATCTTCTACGGCCCCGACTTTCTGATCACGATCCATCGCACCGAGCAGCCGTTTCTGACCGGGCTCACCGAGCGGTATCGGGAATGCGGCCCCTCCCCAGGGCTCCGACGAGCGACGAAAGGGATACATCCCCCGGCTGCTGATCGATCTGATCAACGAGGCCGTGGCGACCTACCAGAAGCCGCTGGAGGAGGCGGAGACTACCATCGACACCTTCGAGGCCACCGTGTTCGGCGAGCATGAGTTCGCGGGCCTCTTGCGGCGGATCTATCTGGTGAAGCGCAGGGTGACGCTGATGCGGCGGATGCTGCTGCATACCCTCGACGCAGTGAAGAAGCTGGTGCCGGGCTCGGAGCCGACCGCTCCGCTCTACCAGGATCTTCGGGAAAACGTCGAGAGCATGCATTTCTTCGCCGAGGAATTGCTGGAAGACGTCAACAACCTGCTGAGCATTCAGCTGGCGCTGGCCTCCCACCGGACCAACGAGGTGGTGCGGGTGCTCACCGTCTTCTCGGTGTTCTTTCTTCCACTCACGTTTATCGTGGGGATCTACGGCATGAACTTCCAGTTCATGCCCGAGCTCCGCGAACGCTGGGGCTATCCCGCGGTGATGGGAGCCATGGGCTTCGTGACCCTGGTGATTTTCCTGTGGTTCCGCAAACGGGGATGGCTGCGGGGCTGATGGAGGTCCTGGCTCTCGTCCTTCTCGCCCTTGGAGCCGGCTTGCTCGGCTGGTTCCTGGGCCGCCGCCTGCCCCCCCGAGGCCTGCGCTCCGGGGTGGCGCCACATCTCTTGCCGGACCCCGCGCTGGAGTGGCTGCGCCGAGCCAACCGGGCCATCGGCGTGTGGATCACCGAGCTGGATCCGAATGAGGAAGGGCCCCGAGCGGAGCGCATCATCGAGCCGGAGCGGCTCTCGGTGGCCCAGATCGTCGCCGTTGACCGCCGGCTGGAACGGGCCCGGGACCAGGAGCAGAGCGGAGTCGAGCGGATGGAAGGCGGGATGCTGGTCTTCCATGCCCAGGCTGGATCGGCGGTCGGATTGCTGCTCGAGCGATCAGTTCGAGTCACTGGCGCTCGACGGGGTCAAGGACGACCTCCGCCGCCTGCTCGATGGCGTGCGCCGAAGGCCGCACATCGTCGCGCTCACCCAGGCGCAATCGCAGGAGGCGTCGCTGGAGTCGGTGGGGAGCGTAGGGCTTCGGCTGTCGTATCAGCTGGAGCGGACCCTCGACGCACAGGTCGTGGTGACCTCGGTCGAAAGCAGCGGAGTCCGGGTCATCGGGGTCTCCGGCCGCGGCGACCGCCGGCTGCTCGATAGCTTTGTGCACCCGGAGAGCGAGCTGGCCCGGGTGGCGCTGGGCACCCTCGAGCCCGGTCTGTCGGTCGGCGACCCGCTGGGTGGTGTCGTTGCGGACCGGCGGAGTCGCCCGGCCGCGGTCCTGCTCGAGCCGATAAAGAACGGCGCTCAGCTGGTGGGCGCGGTGGCCATCTGGCTTCCCGGCGGCAAGGAGCCGACCGGGAATACCCGGTCCGAGCTGATGGAGGCCATCGGAAATGCCGGTCCCCGGATTGCGAAGGCGCTGGACGCGGATCAGCACAAGCGTGCCGCCACTCTCGACCCACTTACCGGGCTGCACAACCGGCGGGGCTTCGATGAGGCGTTCACGCTCATCAGCGCCAAACAGGGCGCGCTGGTGTATGCCGACATCGATCGCTTCAAGAACCTCAACGACACCCTGGGACACCCAGCGGGGGACGCCGCCCTGGTCCACTTTGCCCGCATCATCCGGGAGCAGATCCGCACCTGGGATGTGGCGGGCCGAATCGGGGGCGAGGAATTTGCCGTCTGGTTGCCGGAGACCGACCTCGATCTCGGAGCCAGGATCGCAGAACGGATCAGGGTCAAGCTGGCGACCACGGCCTGGGATTGGCGCGGTCGCGCCTGGCCCTTGAGCGCCTCCTTTGGCGTGGCGGCGTGTCCGGAGACCAGCCGAAGCCTGGACAACCTGCCGGCTCAGGCGGATTCCGCGTTGTATGTGGCCAAGCGCAGTGGCAGGAATCGGGTGGAGAAAGCGGGGCGGTGAGGGAAAGGCGCGTGAGACGTCGCTAGAAACTGCTTTATCCGACGATCTCCAAGACAATAAACCAGTGTTACTTGTGACTTCACGGTGACTGGTCGGCCGCAGCCTTACCGCCCTACCGCCTTACCGCCTTCACCGTCCTATCTATCTATCCATCACCCGGGGGCGACTGGCTTCGACGGGTTTGATGAAGGAATTGCAGCGTGCCCAGGTCCAGGTTCCTGGTTAAACCGTCTGGAATGATTCAACTGCCAATAACAACCTGGCACTGGCTGCGTAAGCTGAGCTAAGCTCGCTTATGCTCCTTCGGCCGATGGAGCCCGCCTGGGGCGCCTCGCACCGAATCGCAAATCCGGGCTGGCCGAGCGTATCGCTCCGGTACGAGCGGTGAGATTTTCAGGAGATAGGCTCTGGAGAGGTCGGCTCGACAGCGCTCCGGAGTGACGGCAAGAAGTCGAGCCTACGCACGTAGACGCGGTTCTGGAGACTTACTCGGACCAGGGTTCGATTCCCTGCGCCTCCATCAAGCGGGATACTCTGGCGAGTGTCCCGTTTTCTTTTTTCTTATATCGATCCCTTTCCGGAGCACCGATGCCCAAGCAGGCCGTGGCTGTCGCCCCTGTGGAGCAGATCTTCTCCAGCGATCAAGTACGCTCGGCCTTTCCTGCCCTCGAGCGGCGGCATCGCGGCAAGCCGGTCGCATACTTCGACGGCCCCGGCGGGACCCAAGTTCCCCGGGCGGTGGTGGAGGCGGTGAAGGACTATCTCTATCATCACAATGCCAATACCCATTGGCATTTCCCCACCAGCGCAGAAACCGATGGGCTGATCGCGGCCGCGAGAGAGACCCTGGCCGACTTCCTCGGAGCGTCACCCAGCGAGATCGCGTTTGGGGCGAACATGACCACCCTGACTTTCCATCTGGCCCGCGCTCTAGGGCGGCAGTGGGGGCCAGGGGATACGGTCGTCGTCACCGAGCTGGATCATCACGCCAACGTGGCACCCTGGCGTGCACTCGAGCGGGAGCGCGGGATCACGGTTGCGTCCGTGCCGGTTCAGCCGGGTACTGGGCAGCTCGACTGGGGTCGCCTGGAGGCGCTGATGTCGGTCCGGCCCCGGCTGCTGGCCATTGGAGCTGCCTCCAATGCGCTGGGCACCATCACGGACGTCGCCCGCGCGGCTCGCTTAGCCCACGACGCCGGTGCCCTCATCTTCGTGGATGCGGTCCATTTTGCTCCCCACGAGCTGGTCGACGTGCGCGCCCTGGCCTGTGACTTCCTGGCCTGTTCGTCGTACAAATTTTATGGTCCCCACCTCGGGGTGCTTTTCGCCAGAGAGGAGCTGCTGCAGCAGCTGGACGTGCCCAAGCTGGCTCCCGCCCCGGACACCGCGCCGGAGCGAATAGAGACGGGGACCCAGAATCACGAAGGGATCGTGGGAGCTGCCGCCGCGGTCGACTTCCTCGCATCCCTCGGCACGGGGAAGGCGCGCCGGGATCGCTTGCGCAGCGCCTTCACCAATCTGCACGGCCAGGCGCAAGCGTTACTGAATCGTCTGTGGAATGGGCTCCAGGCTATCGACGGCGTGACTCTTTACGGGCCGCCCCCGGGATCGCCCCGCACTCCAACTGTGGCCTTCACTGTCGAAGGCAGGTCGGCTGATGCCGTCGCTCAGCAGCTGGCCAGTCAGGCGGTCTTCGCCTCTAGTGGGGATTTCTACGCCACGACAGTAGTCGAGCGGCTCGGGTTGCAGCAGGGACTGGTGCGGGCGGGATGCGCCTGCTACACGACGGAAGCGGAGGTGGACCGCTTAGTGGAGGGTGTAGCGAGCTTGTCATGAGCTCTGCTGCTTCTCCGCGGTGATCGGGATTCGCACTCTCGACTTTTCCCACTCCAACACCAGCGCCTTCGCATCGCTGCCGGCCGGCTCGGCCCGGATGGTAAAGGTTTCGACTGGGGCCGACAGCTTTTCGCTCTTGACCTTGGCCCGGCCCAGCTCCTGCGCTTTGATCGCATCGGTATACTGATCTTCCTTTCCCCATTGCGCGATCGAGCGGTTCACGATGATCTGCCACTCAGTCGCGCCCGGCACGGTGTAGAGCGAGTAGACTCCCGGCGGCACCTGCAGGCCGGCGATGTTGAGTGGAATGGGAGCAAAGAAGATGGTCGGCTCGTTGGCTCCGGTGCGCCACAACTTGCCGTAGGGAACGTCCTTTCCGCCGAGCATCACCCGTCCCCGGGAGGAGGGCCGGCCGTAGCATACCTTGACCGCCTTGTTGGCGATGGTGAAGGTGACCGAATCGAGCGGGCTCTTCCGTCCCGGAACCGGAACATTGCGGGCCGCGCAGGCGGTATCAGGGTGAATGGCCCCGGTGGCAACGGCCGGTGGTGGAGCAACCATCGTGGCGATGGTGGCAAGCAGGGCAGAGAAGTACACGCTCAATCTCCTTGTGATCGTTAACCGACCTTCTGACGTCCGAGGGCATCCCGCGTTTCGAGTGCAATAGCCAACGCTCCGTTGGAGTCGGCGGCCAGGCAATTCAGATGTCCCATTTTCCGCCCTGGCCGTGCCTCCGCCTTCCCATACAGGTGCAGCCGGACGCCCGGGCGCCTCAGGGCCTCTTCCCAGCGCGGCTCACCCTCACTCCACAGATCGCCCAGCAAGTTGATCATCGCTACCGGGGACATCAGCCAGGGCCGCGCCAGCGGTAATCCGCACAGCGTGCGGAGCTGTTGCTCGAACTGATCGGCCGAGCACGCGTCCATGGTGTAGTGCCCGCTATTGTGCGGTCGCGGGGCCATCTCGTTGATCAGCAGCCGGCCGCCCCGCGCGACGAACAACTCGACGCCGAGCACCCCGACGTATTTCATCGTTTCGGCGACGGCCATGGCAAGCTCCCGCGCCTCGTGTGACATCTTCTCAGAGATACGGGCGGGGACCACGGAGGTTTCGAGGATGCCGTCGCGGTGGCGGTTCTCCGCGACGGGGAAGGTCTCGATATCCCCGTTGGCGCCACGGGCGAGAATCACCGAGAGCTCCCGCTCGAGCTCAACCCTCTGCTCCAGGACGCAGGGGACCTGGCTGAAGCGCTCGAAAGCGCGAATCGCGTCTGCCTGGTTCTCTACCGTCGCCTGACCCTTCCCATCGTAGCCCAACCGGCTGGTCTTGAGCAGTGCGGGAAGCGGAACCTCTGCCAGGGCCGCGATCAGCTCCTGTCGGTTTCGTACCGCCCGGAAGGTAGCGGTCGGGAATCCCCGGCTTTGGAAGAAGGTCTTTTCTGCGATCCGGTCCTGAGCCGTGGCCACGGCCTGGATCGGAGGACGGACCAGCGATGATTGGCCGAGCCGCTCGAGCGCGGCGGCGGGGACGTTTTCGAATTCGGTGGTGATCGCTGCGCAAGCCTTAGCCAGCTGGGCGAGGGCTCGATCGTCGTCATATGCTGCGCGAATGTGGCCGTCGGCAACGGCGCCGGCGGGGCTCTGCGGATCAGGATCCAGCACCATCACCCGGTAGCCCATGCTGCGTGCCTGCAAGGTGAACATCCGCCCCAGCTGCCCGCCCCCCAGGACGCCCACCGTGGCGCCGGGGAGAATCACGAGATCTCCGGCAGTCTCATGTCGAGTGCCCGCTGCTCCTGCGTCCGGCGAAACTCCTCCAGCCGATCGGCCAGCTCCGGATCGTTGAGGGCCAGAATCGCCACGGCATAGAGTCCAGCATTGCCCGCGCCGGCGTTCCCGATAGCGAAGGTGGCCACCGGTATGCCAGCCGGCATTTGTACGATAGAGAGCAATGAGTCGAGCCCTTGGAGATGCTTGGTGGGGATCGGCACGCCGAGCACCGGCAGGATGGTCTTGGCCGCGAGCATGCCCGGCAGGTGCGCGGCGCCACCGGCGCCGGCAATGATGCAGCGGAGTCCTCGCCCCGCGGCATCCTCCGCATAGCGATACAACAGGTCGGGGGTTCGGTGGGCCGAAACCACCCGTGCCTCATGCTCGACGCCGAACTCCACCAGCCGCTTGGCGGCATGCTGCATGACCTCCCAGTCGGAGTCGCTACCCATCACGATTCCAACGAGGGGCTGAGTCATCAGACGGTAGCGCGAGTTCGATCCATGGTGCCCCTGGCGGCCAGCGCTGCCTGAGCCGCTGCCAGCCGTGCGATGGGCACCCGGAACGGGGAGCAGGAGACGTAGTTCATGCCCAGCCGGTCGCAGAAGGCCACCGCCGCCGGCTCCCCCCCGTGCTCCCCGCAGATCCCGAGCTTGAGATCGGGCCGGGTGCGGCGGCCGAGATCGCAAGCCATCGCAATGAGCTTGCCGACACCGGCTTGGTCCAGCACTTGGAAGGGATCGTCCTCCACCACCCCGTGCTCCAGGTAGTAGGGCAGGAACCGGCCGGCGTCGTCGCGGGACAGTCCCCAGGTGGTCTGGGTCAGGTCGTTGGTCCCAAAGGAGAAGAACTGGGCCTCACGGGCCAGCTCGTCGGCAGTGAGGGCCGCACGAGGCAGCTCGATCATGGTGCCGAGGAGATAGGGCACCGTGATCTGGCGCTCCTGGAAGACCTCCTCCGCCACCTGCCGGACGATCAACGCCTGCTTGCGAAACTCCACTACGCTCGCGGTGAGCGGAATCATCACCTCCGGCATGACCCGCCCCTTGCGCGCCGCGACAGTGCACGCCGCCTCGAAGATGGCCCGCACCTGCATGGCGGTGATCTCGGGATAGATGATGCCGAGCCGGCAACCGCGGAGACCGAGCATCGGGTTCACCTCGTGCAGCCGGTCGATGATACCCTGGAGGACTGCGGTATCCATCTTGAGCTGGCGTCCGAGGCTCTCCACCTCCGCAGGATCCTTGGGCAGAAACTCATGCAGCGGCGGGTCCAGCAGCCGGATGGTGACTGGGTAGCCCTCCATGGCGCGGAAGATGGCTTCGAAGTCACCCCGCTGCATCGGAAGCAGCTTGGCCAGCGCCCGCTTGCGTCCGGCAGTATCCTGGGCCACGATCATTTCCCGCATCACCACCAGCCGGTCGCCGTCGAAGAACATGTGCTCGGTGCGGCAGAGCCCGATCCCCTCGGCTCCAAAGTCCCGGCCCCGGTGTGCATCGGCAGGCGTGTCGGCATTGACCCGGACCCGGAGCTGCATGATCCGGTCGGCCCACCGCATGACCCGGTTGAAGTTGCCGCTTAGCTCGGGTGCGATCGAGAGCTGCCTGACCGGCGAACACCTTGCCGCTGCTGCCGTCCACCGTGATCCAGTCGCCCTCCCCCAGACTTCGGCCGTTGACCGAGAGCCGGTTGGCCTTCTCATCGACGTTGAGCCCTGGGCTCCGGCTACGCAGGGCTTGCCCATGCCGCGGGCCACCACCGCCGCGTGGGAGGTCATTCCGCCTCGCGCGGTCAGGATCGCCTTGGCGGTGACCATGCCGTGGAAGTCCTCCGGGGACGTCTCCCGGCGAACCAGGATCACCGACTGGCCCGCACGACCCAGCCGTTCGGCCTGATCGGCGTCGAACACCACGGTGCCGCAGGCCGCGCCAGGCGAGGCCGGCAGGCCGGTGGTGAGGAGATCCAGCCGGCTGCCGGGGTCGATCGTCGGATGGAGCAGCTGGTTCAGGTCATTGGGCGGGATCCGGGCGACAGCTTCCTGTTCGGAGATCAACCCCTCGTCCACCATGTCACAGACGATGCGCACCGCGGCGTGCCCTGACCGCTGAGCCCGGCGGGTCTGGAGCATGTAGAGATTGCCCCGCTCGATGGTGAACTCCATGTCCTGGACATCGCGGAAATGCCGCTCCAGGGTGCGGGCCACCCGCTCCAGCTCCTGATAGGCGTGGGGGAGCTGCTCCTTGAGCTTGTCGATGGCCATCGGGGTGCGGCTTCCCGATACCACGTCCTCGCCTTGGGCGTTGAGCAGGTATTCGCCGTAGAGGCGCTGCTCCCCGGTGGAGGGGTCGCGGCTGAAGGCGACTCCGGTGCCCGAGTCCTCACCCAGATTGCCGAACACCATGGCCACGATGTTGACGGCAGTGCCCATCGAGTCGGGAATGTCATGCAGCTTCCGGTAATCGATCGCTCTCCTGGTGTTCCAGCTCTCGAACACGGCCGCGATGGCGCCCCAGAGCTGATCCAGCGGCTCGGTGGGAAACTCCCGCCCCGATTCAGCGCCGATGTGCTCCTTGAACCGGCGGACGATCGCCTGGATCTCCTCCACCGGCAGATCGATCTCCCGCTCGATCCGGCAGCGCTGCTTATGCTCATCCAGGATTTGCTCGAAGGCCTTCCTCGGCAGCTCGAACACAACGCTCCCGTACATCTGCACGAATCGCCGGTAGGAGTCCCAGGCAAAACGCGGGTTCCCGCTCTGACTGGTCAGACCCTCTACGGTGACGTCGTTAAGCCCCAGGTTGAGGATCGTCTCCATCATCCCCGGCATGGACACCGCGGCACCCGACCGCACCGACACGAGAAGCGGGTTCTCGGCGTCGCCGAGATGCTTTCCGGTGCTGGTTTCCAGCCGCTGCAGGGCGTTCTCCAGCTGCGCCTGGAGCCGCTTGGGAAACTGGCGGCTCTCGAGGTAATGCTGGCAAAGACTGCTGGCGATGGTGAAGCCGGGTGGGACTGGAATGCCGATGGTGGTCATCTCGGCGAGGCCTGCGCCCTTCCCGCCGAGCACGTCCTTCATGGCGGCGGTCCCGTCCGCTCGGCCCTGGCCGAAGGAATAGACCAGCGGCTGAGTGTACGGACCGCTCATGCCGGGCGTCGCGATCAGCGGTGCCGCATGTCGAAGTCGCACCGGATCGTCAGGGGTGGCCGTCGGGTACTTGCCGGAAAAGCAGGCGTGACAGAATCCGGTGTCCTTGCCCGACGCCTGCAGCATGCCATCGAGCGAGAGGTATCCCAGCGAGTCCACGCCGAGGAATTGGCGGATCTCCTCCACCGAGTGAGTGGAGGCGATCAACTCTTCGCGGGTCGGGGTGTCGATGCCGTAGTGGCAGGGTCCGGTGATCGGGGGGGAGCCGAGGCGGAGGTGCACCTCGCGGGCGCCGGCCTGACGGATCATCTGGACCAGCTCCTTGCTGGTGTTTCCCCGCACCAGGCTGTCATCCACCACCACCACCGACTTGCCGTGGATCACCTCACCCACCGGGTTGAACTTGATCTTGACCTTGGCCACCCGAAGCGCCTGGGTGGGGTTGATGAAGGTCCGCCCGACGTAGTGGTTGCGGATCAGCCCGTACTCCAGCTTGATCCCGGAGATCTCCGAAAACCCGAGGGCCATCGCGTTGGAGCTATCGGGGACGCTGAAGACGACCTCGCCGGCCGGCGCCGGTTGCTCCCGCGCCAGCTGCCGTCCAAGCTCCCGCCGCACCCGGTCCACCGACTTGCCGAAGACGCTGCTGTCGGGCCGGGCGAAGTACACCAGCTCGAAGACGCAGCGGGTAACCGGACGCGGTGCCAGCCGGGGCAGGTGGGTGACCTGCACCGTTGTCGATCCGGACAAAGTCGCCCGGCCGGAGCTCGCAATGAAAGGAGGCGCCGATCAGATCGAGGGCGCAGGTCTCCGAGGCCACCACGATGCCGCTGCCCAGCTTGCCGATGACCAGCGGGCGAAACCCGCGGCTGTCCACCACGGCGTACATGGTCCGGCCCACACTGATCACCAGGCTGTAGGCCCCGTCGACCTGCTCCAGCGCCTCCCGGATCTGATCGTCCACCGTGTCCGCTTCGGAGCGGGCGATCAGGTGGACCAGCACCTCGGTGTCGCTGGAGCTGGTGAAGATGGCGCCTCGCTCTACCAGGTCGCGCTTGATGGCGTCGGCGTTGATGAGGTTGCCGTTGTGGGCAATGGCCAGCGGCCCGCAGCGGGTATTCACGTTGCAGGGCTGGGCGTTGGCCAGCACGGTGCTGCCTGTGGTGGAGTAACGGGTGTGGCCGACCGCGACATCGCCGGGGAGTGCCGCCAGAGTCTCGTCGTCGAAGTTCTCCGAGACCAGCCCCATGCCGCGGTGAGACCGGGCGGTCCCGTCCTGATCGATGGCTACAATGCCGGCGCTCTCCTGTCCCCGGTGCTGCAGGGCGTAGAGTCCGAGATACGCCAGCCGGGCAGCGTCAGGGATCCCCGAGACGCCGATGATACCGCACATGCTATTCTCCAGCCGCTCGATCCACGTCGGGATGCTGCATCCGGCGGGGAATCGCGTCAAAGTAGATTCGTCGTAGCGCGTCAGTGCTCCAGGAGAACAAATGAGTCCCCACCTGGAGTTCCAGGGTTCCGGCGCTCTCGACCAGCCCGGCGCGGAACACCGGGACGCCATGCTGGTCCGCCAGGGCAATGAGCGGGCGAGCCGCGGCCTGGGAGCAGGACACCACCGCACGGGCCCCGTCCTCGCCGTAGAGCAGACCATCCATGGGCACGTCGGGCGCGTAGCCGGTGAGATCGAGGCTGGCTCCCAGGCTACCCGGCACGTACGGCCCGCCAACCACCGCTTCTGCAAGGGCTACCGCAAGGCCGCCCTCGGAACAGTCATGCGCCGAGCGGAGAAGCTTCTGTTCGGCTGCCGCGACCAGGAAGCGCTGCAGCCGGAGCTCGGCCTCGAGATCCACCGCCGGCTGATCGCCCCCGACAAAGTCACACACCTCTGCCCAGTAGGCCGAGCCGCCCAGGATGCCGCTGGTCTGACCGAGAATGAACACCTCGTCTCCCGGGGCATCGAAATAGCTGACCACCCGATCTTCGATCCGGGAGAGCAGGCCAACCATGCCGATAGTGGGCGTAGGATCGATAGCGCCGTTGGGACTCTCGTTGTAGAAGGAGACGTTTCCCCCGGTCACCGGGGTGCCGAAGGCGCGGCAGGCGTCAGCTATGCCGCGACAGGCTTCCCGGAATTGGAAGAACACCTCCGGGCTGCTCCGGACTTCCAAAGTTGAGGCAGTTGGTGATCCCCAGCGGCTGGGCCCCGGTTGCGGCGACGTTCCGGGCGGCCTCCGCCACCGCGGCCTTGGCTCCTTCATAGGGATCGAGCGCGACCAGTCGGGAGTTGCAGTCGATGGTCATGGCGAGACCAAACTCGGTGCCGCCGACCCGAATGACCCCCGCATCAGAGCCGGGGGGAATCACCGTCGCCGCCTGGACCGTGGAGTCGTACTGCTCGTAGACCCAGCGTTTGCTGGCGATGTCCGGATGACCCAGGAGCATCTCCAGCGCTCCCTCCAGATCGACGACCGGCTCCTGCGGATCCACGGTAGCACGGCGCTGGCGAGCCTCCTCGCTCTCCCGCGCTTCGGGCTGGTAAATGGGGCAGTCCTCGACCAGCCGCTGACCGGGGATCGCCACCACGGTCTGGCCATGATGCCGCACCCGAAAGATTCCGTCGTCGGTCACGTGGCCGATCGGAGTGGCGTCGAGCTCCCATTTGGCGCAGACCGCCTGGACGTCACGCACCCTGGCGGGCTCCGCCACCACCAGCATGCGCTCCTGGGATTCGGAGAGCAGGATCTCGTACGGCGTCATCCCCTCCTCCCGGGTGGGCACCAGGCCGGTGTCGATCTCCACGCCCACGCCGCCTCGAGCCGCCATCTCCGCCGACGAGCTGGTGAGCCCCGCAGCACCCATGTCCTGAATGGCGACGATGAGGCGGCCGGTGATCAGCTCCAGGCTGGCCTCCAGGAGAAGCTTTTCGGTGAACGGGTCGCCTACCTGCACCTGGGGCCGACGACTCTCGCTCTGCTCCGAGAGCTCCTCCGACGCGAAGCTGGCACCGTGAATCCCGTCCCGCCCGGTCCGGGCGCCGACGGAGAGCAGGACGTTTCCTACACCTTGGGCCGCGGCGCGGATCAGATCGCCCTCTCGCAGCAGGCCGACGCACATGGCATTGACCAGAGGGTTCCCGGTGTACCCCTGGGCAAAATTGACCTCGCCGCCCAGGGTGGGCACGCCGACGCAGTTGCCGTAATCGCCGATGCCTCGCACTACCCCGGCAAAGAGGTACCGGTTGCGGGGGTGCTCGAGCGGGCCGAAGCGCAGGCTGTTGAGCAGCGCAACCGGCCGGGCGCCCATCGTAAAGACATCCCGCAGGATGCCGCCCACGCCGGTGGCAGCACCCTGGTACGGCTCGACCGCCGAGGGGTGGTTATGGGACTCGATCTTGAAGGCCACCGCCCAGCCTTCGCGGCAGCCGGAGCACGCCGGCGTTCTCACCCGGCCCCTGGACCACGTTGGGGCCGGTGGTGGGGAAGGTCTTCAGCACCGGCTTCGAGTGCTTGTAGGAGCAGTGCTCCGACCAGAGGGCGGAGAAGACCCCCAGCTCGGTGAGCGTCGGCGTCCGGCCCAGCAGCTCCACGATCCGGCCGTATTCCAGCTGGTTGAGGTTGTGCTCCCGCACTACCTCAGGGGTGACCGGGCGCTCTCCGGGAAGGGAGACTGGCCTCGGTGACTGCGCTGGCTACGCCGGGAACGGTCACTGCCGTGTCCTCAGCTGTGAGGGTGGCCAGGGGCGTTGCGTGATTTGTCGGTCCGGCGAGGCCGGGGCGAGCGGCGGAAAGCGGAGAGGGCGTCGGAGAGCACCCGGCCAAGCACGGTCGGGTGATCTTCGTGGGCAACCGCTTCCAGCTCTCCGGCATCGAGCCACATGCCGCCGCAGTGGGGACAGGTCTCGATCTGAACCCCGTGATACTCGCTGCTGGTGAGATCGTAGCCGTCCTTCGGGCACTTCATGTAATGGGTCTTCCGCTCGGCCTCGACGGCGGCCGAGTGGGCCCGTTCCCGCTGCTTGCGCATCAGCTCGGCGTCTTCGCGGGCAAAGTACTCGTCTTCGTTCCGGCTGGGCTTATCCGACTTCATTGACCTGATACCTTGGAGCTGAGGGATCTCCTCATGCCAGGAGACTGGTGAGCTGAAGAATCCGGCGCCCCCGGTCAGACCCAGCATGCGATCGGCCGCGCGCTCCGGATGTGGCATGATGCCGACGATGTTGCCGGCGGCATTGCAGATCCCGGCGATGTGGTTGGCTGAGCCGTTGGGATTGGGCTGAAACGGCGAGCGCTCGGTTGCCGCCACGTAGCGCAGCACCACCCGTCCTTCCGCCTCGAGCATGCGCAGCGTGTCGTCCGAGGCGACGAAGCGGCCTTCGCCGTGCGCCACCGGGAGCCGCAGCCGGGTGCCGGGCTCGTAGTCGCAGGTGAAGGCGGTGTCGACCTGCTCGACGGTGACGTCCACCGGCTTGGAGACGAAGGTAAGGCCGGCATTGCGCAGCAGGGCTCCCGGCAGCAGATGCGCCTCGCACAGGATCTGGAAGCCGTTGCAGATGCCGAGGACCGGGCCGCCATCGGCGGCATGACGCTGAACCGCCTGCATCACCGGGCTGAACCGGGCGATGGCGCCCGAGCGCAGGTAGTCCCCGTAGCTGAATCCGCCGGGCAGGATGACGATGTCGGCGCCCCGCAGGTCGACGTCGCGGTGCCACACGAAGTAAGCGTCTCCGCCGTAGCGCTCGGCCGCTCGCAGGGTGTCGAAATCGCAGTTGCTGCCGGGAAACCGAACCACCGCCACTCGGGGCATCAGTCCTCCTCGATATCGAGCAGGTAGTCTTCCGTTACCGGATTGGCCAGCAGCTTGTCGCACATCTGTCGCGCCCTGGCCTCGGCCTCGTCGCGAGAGCCGGCGTCCACGTCCATCTCGATAGCCCGGCCCGACCCGCACCGCAGTGGTCTCCTCGAAGCCGAGCGCGGTCAGAGCGTGCTCCACCGCCTGGCCCTGCGGGTCCAGCAGCCCAGTCCGCGGCATTACCCGCACGTGCACTCGGAAGGTCATGGTTCCGGCTCCTGGCGGCGGTCTCCCCACCGGCCGCGCCGTTCGTGGGACAGAGGCGGCGGCAACGTGGGGTCATCGCCGTCGGCCAGTCGTTCATCCGTGATCGGAACCGCTTCCGTCCGCTCCATGAGCCCGAGGATGGTCGCCCGCGCGATCCCGAACGTCATGTAGAAGAGCCCTAATGGGAATAGAAAATACTCGGGTGCGAACAGTCCGCCGAGGAGGATGACCAGATGGACCACGAGTCCGAAGATCCCCCGCGCACTCCGCAGCCCGATGGGAGGAAACTTGGGATACTTCACGTTGCTCACCATCAGCACCGCCAGGAGCAGCATGAGGACGACCAGGCCCTCGTGCTGCAGATCCAGGTATCCCAGCGAGAATCGATACCAGTTGGTCTGGCTGAACGGGTAGTACGTCGGCGAGCGTCATTCCAGCCGCAGGGGATGGCATCCCGGTGAACCATCCGGTGGATGGCTTCCCCGCCGAGAGAACGTTGAACCGGGCCAGCCGCAAGGCCACCGCGACTACGTAGATGTAGCAGAGAATCCAGGAGAAGCGGCCCGCATTGGAAAAATCGAGAAAGTACATCAGCAGGGCAGGGGCTACCCCGAAGGAGATGACGTCCACCAGCGAATCCAGCTCGGCCCCGAAGCGGGTGCCGGTGCCGGACAGGCGGGCAACCCGGCCGTCGAGCATGTCGAGAATGCCGGCGAACACGATGAACCATCCGGCCCAGCGGAAATTGCCGTTGAAGGCCGATACGATGGCCCAGAAGCCGAAGAAGAGATTGCCGAGGGTAAAAGCGCTCGGCATGACCACGACAACCTGGCGCATTGAAGGCCGCCGCAAGCCCTCCCTCCGCTGTCTCAGCTCCATTCGGCCACCACGGTTACCCCCACGAGAGTGTTGTCCCCTTCTTCGACCAGAACTCGAGTGCCCAGCGGGAGGAACAGATCCACCCGGGAGCCGAATCGGATCATGCCCATGCGCTCACCCTGGTGCACCGGAGTGCCGACTTCGTGGTCGGTCACGATCCTGCGGGCGATGAGACCGGCGATCTGGCGAATCAGCAGCTTCCCCCGCCCGGTGGCCAGCCCCACCGAGGATTGCTCGTTGTCCAGACTCGACTTCTCCGCACCCGCGTGGCCGAACTTCCCTGGATTGTAGTGCCGGTATCGAACGGTGCCGTCGGTGGGATAACGATTCACATGACAGTTGAACACGTTCATGAAGATCGAGATCCGGAGCGCCCGTCCGCCGAGGAATGCGGGCTCGTCGGTCTCGAGGATGCTCACAACCTTGCCGTCGGCCGGGGCCAGAATGAGGCGCTCGCCTCGCTGGCCAGTCCGCACCGGGTCGCGAAAGAAGGCAACCACCCACACGGCCAGCGCGAGCCAGAGCACTGCCGCAACCCACCAACCTGGCGTGGCCAGCGCGAACTGCCACCAGCAGCAGAGCCACCGCAATGAGCCAGGCGGCGATGATGAACCAGCGGCCTTCCGGTGCGGTCCGGATCACAGGTCCTCGCTCAGCTCGTGTCCGGTCAGCAAGCGGTATGCCTCCAGGTAGCGCCGACTGGTGGAATCGACCACCTCGGCCGGCAATGAAGGTGGCGGCGCTTCACCGTTCCAGCGGCCGGTCGCTTTGAGCGACGCCAGGTAGTCGCGCAGTGGCTGTTTGTCGAAGCTCGGTTGGGTGTGCCCGGCGCATACCGGTCGGCGGGCCAGAAGCGCGAGGAGTCGGGGGTGAGCAGCTCGTCGATCAGCCGGAGCGTGCCATTCCCATCGGCACCGAACTCAAACTTGGTGTCTGCAATGATGATTCCGCGGCGCTCCGCATGGTCGCGACCGGCCTGATAGATGGCGAAGCTCGCGTCCCGCAGCCTGGCAGCCAGCTGAGACCCCAGCGCCTCGGCCACCGTCGCAAAGGTGACGTTGGTGTCGTGACCGGTTTCGGCCTTGGTGGCGGGAGAGAAGAGCGGCGGGTCCAGCCGTGAGCTCTCGACCAGTCCATCGGGAAGAGCCTCGCCCGCGAGGGTGCCTCGGCTCCGGTATTCCGCCCAGGCTGAGCCCGAGAGGTAACCTCGGACCACGCACTCGAACGGCACCGGCTCGGCCCGGCGTACCAGCATGGCTCGCCCGGCAATCTCTCGCTGCAGTCCCGCCAACGCGGGCACCCGCGCGAGGATCTCTGAGGTTCGAGCGGTCACGTAATGAGAGGGGAACACGCTCGCCAATTGCTCGAACCAGAACGCGCTGATCTGGGTCAGCACCGCTCCCTTGCGGGGAACCGGCTCTCGCATGACCACGTCGAAGGCGCTGACCCGGTCGCTCGCCACCAGCAGCAAGTGGTCGTCATCCACCACATACACTTCGCGGACCTTGCCCCGCCGAAGCAGCGGCAGGGGGAGCCGGCTTTGAACCAGGGTCGGCTTCGGGAGGCTTCATACCACGATCTCCGGCGCCTCTGCCTCAGCCGCGAGTGGCCGAGCCCGGGCCAGCAGCGGCTGCAGATATTCCTCGATGAACTCACCCACCTGTCGTTCGGCCCGGCCGGTGTAGTTGGCCGGTTTCAGCTCGGCCTGCAGCGCGGCAGCGGGCACGCCACGGAAAGCTGGATCATTGGCCAGCCGCGTGAGCAGGTCATTGGGTTCGCCACGGCTCACCGCCTCGGCAACGGCCAGACTGTGCCGCCGGATGACCTCGTGCAGCGCCTGCCGATCGCCGCCGGCCGACACCCCGAGCAGAAGCCACCGCTCGGTGGCCATGAACGGCATCTGCTCGCCGACGTGCCGGCGGATCACCTCTTCGCGGACCTCCAGCCCTGCCGCGATGTTGGTGGCAGAGCACCAGAATGGCATCGGTGGCCAGAAATCCCTCCGGCAGCGCCAGGCGGCGGTTTGCGCTGTCGTCCAGGGTCCGCTCCAGCCATTGAGCTGGCGGCCGTCTGTGCGGTGTTGGCCGGCAAAGAGATTACGAACCGGGCCAGGCCGGTGATCCGCTCGGCCCGCATCGGGTTCCGCTTGTACGCCATGGCGCTGGAGCCGATCTGTTCCGACTCGAAGGGCTCGAGCAGCTCGCCCTCGTGCTGCAACAACCGGAGGTCTCCCGCCAGCTTGGCGGCGGATTGTGCGATACCGCTGAGGCTGTCCAGGACGACGCTGTCCTGCTTTCGGGTGTAGGTCTGGCCGGTGACCGGAAAGGAGCTGTCGAAGCCGAGCTTGGCCGACACCCGGCGGTCCAGCTCGCGCACCTTGTCGTGATCGCCGCCAAAGAGCTGGAGAAACGACGCCTGGGTTCCGGTAGTGCCCTTGCAGCCGCGGAAGCGCATCGACTCGATCCGGTGGCAGAGCTCCTCGGCGTCGAGGCCGAAGTCCTGCATCCAGAGCGCGGCCCGCTTGCCCACGGTGGTGAGCTGGGCCGGCTGGAAGTGAGTGTACGCCAGGCAGGGCAGGTTGGCGTAGCGGGTGGCGAATTTCTCCAGCGCGCCGAGGACTGCTACCAGACGCCCCAGCAGTAGCCGCAGGCCATCGCGCATGATCACCAGGTCGGCATTGTCGGTCACGAAGGCGCTGGTAGCGCCGAGGTGCAGGTAGGGCCGTGCCGCCGGAGCCTGATCGCCGAAGGCGTGAATGTGGGCCATGACATCGTGGCGGAAGCGGCGCTCATACCGGGCGGCGGCAGCGAGATCCGCGTCGTCGAGATGGGCCCGCATCTGGGCGATGGCTTGATCCGGGATGTCGAGTCCCAGCTCGCGCTCGGCCTCGGCCAGGGCGAGCCAGAGCCGCCGCCACAGTCCGATACGGTGAGGCTCACCCCACAGCGTCTGCATGGCGGGTGACGCGTAGCGGGAGCCGAGCGGCGAGCGCCAGCGGTCGTCGCTCATCGGAAGACCAGATCGGTGAAGGTGATCTGACCGTCGCGCTCGAGGTAGATCCGGATGACCTGCCCGGGCGCACGTTCAGGAGATCGGAGACCTCCGATGCGCTCCGCACCGGCGAGCGATTGACTCCTACAATGACGTCGCCTGACTGGAGTCCGGTCGCCCGGCTCACCTGGGGAGAGATGCGAAAGATCAGCGCGCCTCGGTCACTGCGGATTCCCCGTTCCGCCTGAATCGCCGGGGTCACGTTCACCAGCTGGAGATCCTGCAGCACCGTGATCTTCTCGGCGCTGACGGTGGGAAGGTCGCCGGTGACGATGCGGCGGCGCCCCGTGGTGCTGCCGTTCCGCACCGACACGTCGACCGCATCGCCCACGTGCAGGTCGAGCTTCACGGCTTCCCAGTCCAGATAGTTGCGGAGCCGCCGGCCGTTGGCCTCCACCAATACGTCACCCGCTCGGAGCCCGGCCCGCGACGGCAGGACCGTCGGGCGCCACGCCGGCGATGGCCACGCCGCCCTGGCTCTTCCATTCGCGCATGGCGCTGGCGCCTTCGACCTCCAGCCCGACCCAGGCGCGCCGCACCGTACCGTTCTTGATGATCTCGTCGGCCACTCGCACCGCGCGCTCTATCGGAATGGCAAAGCCCAGCCCCACCGACCCGCCGCTGTTGCTGAAGATCGACGAGTTGACGCCCACCACCTCGCCCAGCGCGTTGGTGAGCGGGCCGCCGGAGTTGCCGGGGTTGATCGCTGCATCGGTCTGGATCATGTCCAGGTAAAGGCCGGTCTGATCTCCACCCGGGAGAATGTTTCGGCCGGTGGCGCTCACCACGCCGACCGTTACGCGTTGGCTCGGCATTACCCAGCAGGTAGGCGTAGGGGTTGCCCAGAGCGACCACCCATTCGCCGATCATGAGATCGGTGCTGCGTCCCAGGGCAACCGTCGGGAGGTTCTCCCGCCTCACCCGCAGCACCGCGATGTCGGTGAGGGGATCCTCGCCCAGCACCGTAGCCGGCAGGTCGCTGCCGTCAGGCAGGGTAACCACTACCCGCTCCGCATTCGCCACCACGTGCTGGTTGGTCACGATGATGCCGTTGGGCCGGATGATGAATCCGGTGCCGTATCCCTGAACCAGTCGGGCGCCTTCAGGGACAAAGAAGAAGTCCCAGGGCGACTGCGCTGCGGCCTGCTGGCGCGAGCTGACGTTGATGGAGACCACGGCGGGTGAAACCCGGTCGGCGGCGGCCACCAGCGCGGTCCGGCGGGAGACATTGACGGCCGCCTGCGCCTGCGACTACCCGGGCGGGGGTCTGGGCTCCGGCGGATGCGACTTTGAGGGTAGGATGCGGCGCCTCGCGACAGCCGGTCAGACCGGCCGCGAGAGTAAGTGCTGCGAGATTAGCCCAGATAGGCAGCTGCACGCGATTCCCTCACCGGGTCCTCGAAGAGCTCGGGCGGATAGCTGGCAGCCACGAAATACAGTCCCTGCGGAGGGGCCGGGGGACTGGTCTCGCTGTTGTCCTGCCGCTGGAGCAAAGCAGCCAGGTCCTCCAGAGGCCGGCGGCCCAGCGCGGCATCTACCATGGTTCCCACGAGCAGGCGCACCATGTGGTGCAGAAATCGGTCGCCCTCGACCTGAAAGCTGACTCCCCGCCCCTCGGGCCGCAGCGTCCACTCGGCCTGAATGAGGCGGCAGCGGTAGTGCGGCTTGTTGCCCTTCACGGCAAAGGCGCGGAAGTCATGCTCGCCCTGAATAAGGCGGGCCGCGGCATGCAGGAGCTCGAGGTCGACGTCTCTTGCCAGCGCCCATTCGTAAGGCCGGCGGAAAGGAGAGGCCGAGGACTGGTCCAGGCCTATGTCGTAGCGATAGCGTCGAGACAGCGCCGACTTGCGGGCATGAAAGCCGGGCTGCATGGGGTGGACCAGCTCGACCCAGCAGTCACGGGGGAGCAGCGCATTGAGGGCCCGGTGCAAGCGCGGAAGCGGTCCAACTTAGGGGAGCGTGGAAGCTCACTCCCTGGCCGACGGCGTGGACCCCGGCATCGGTGCGTCCGGCGGCGTGCGCGACCGTTCTCCGACCAAAGAGACGCTCCAGAACTCGCTCGAATTCGCTCTGGACCGAGCGTCCGGCGGGCTGGCGTTGCCACCCGACAAAGCCGGTGCCGTCGTAGTGCAGCGTGGCGAGGTAGGTCCGGCTCATCGGGGCGGAATCTAGCCGCGTGGAGCAGCCCGAGCAAGCTACGCAACTGCTTGTCACAATTGACAAAAGACTGCTTGGGCGGATACACTTTTCCAACCTCCGCCAACCCCCGGTTTTCCCCCATCGCCCTGGCTCGAGTCCAGTGACCGACGACTCCCCGCTGCGCTTTGCCCTTCAGCAGCTCGCCCAGGGTCGGTCCCTCGATCAGGAAGCGACCACCGCCGCCTTTACCGTGCTCATGCAGGGAGCCGCCAGCCCGGTTCAGGCTGCTGCGCTGCTGATGGGACTCCGGGCGAAAGGGGAAACGGCAGAAGAGCTGGCAGGTGCCGCGCTCGCGCTTCGCTGCGCCATGGTGCGGCTCGACCTGGGTGAGTCGCATCGGCTGGTGGACACCTGCGGCACCGGCGGTGGCCGAGTCGGCACGCTGAATATCTCCACCGCGGCCGCATTCATCGTGGCCGGTGCCGGGGTCCCCGTGGCCAAGCACGGCAACCGGAGTTACACCTCCCGGTCGGGCTCGGCGGATGTGCTGGAGGCGCTCGGCATCGACATCGGCGTTCCCCCCGAGCAGGTCGCCGCTGTTTTACGCTCGGCGGGGATCGTGTTCCTGTTTGCGCCGACATATCACCCAGCCATGCGGCATCTGGGCCCGGTGCGGAAGGAGCTGGCGGTCGCGACGATCATGAATCTGCTGGGTCCCTTGCTGAATCCAGCCGGGGTGAGCCGGCAGGTCATCGGAGTTTCCCAGGAAGCCCATGCTCCGCTGGTCGCGGAAGCCCTCGGGCGACTGGGGGTCAGGCACGCCTTGGTGCTGCACGCCGCAGTGGGCATGGACGAGATCAGTCCCTCGGGTCGGACCCTGGTCTGGGAGATACGGGAGGGGCGCGCCAGCCGCTGGGAGCTGGAGCCTTCCCGGCATGGCCTGGCCTGCGACGACCTCGACGAGCTGGCCGGCGGTGAGCCGGCCGACAATGCGGCGGAGATCGAGCGGCTGCTGACGGGGCAGGGGAAAGCGGCGGTCCGTTGCGCGGCTCTACTCAACGCGGCTGCGGCGCTCTATGTGTCGGGCAACGGCTGGTCGTTCGATGAAGCGGTGGAGCGGGGACAGCAATCGCTGAAGCAGGGAGCGGCGGCGGCGGCGCTGCAGCGCCTGCGGGCCGCCGCGCCCGCCGGCGTTAGGGCGCACTCGGCGCGCCCTGGTGTCAGTACTTCCGGATGACTCCGACGACGACGCCCTGGATCAGCACATCGCGCTCTTGAAAGCGCATGGGCTGCATGGCTGCATTGGCGGGCTGGAGCCGGATCCATCCGCCCGGCTCCCGGTAGAACTTCTTGACGGTAGCCTCGCTGCCGTTGACCAGGGCGATGACCATCTCGCCGCTCTCAGCCGATTGTTTGCCGTGCACGACGACGATGTCTCCATCGACGATGTGCTCGTCGATCATGGAGCTGCCCTGGACCTTGAGGGCGTAGTTGGGCCCCCGGCGCGGCAGCATCGAATCAGGAACGGCGATGGTCTCCTGGTGCATGAGCGACTCGATCGGGGTGCCCGCCGCCACCTTGCCCAAGAGCGGGATTTCGCTGGCGGCGGAGGTGCCTCGGGGTGGCAGCACCTCGATAGACCGGCTCTCGTTGTACGAGCGGCGGATGTAGCCTTTGCGCTCGAGGTTGGTGAGATGCTCGTGGACAGTGGCCAGCGATTGAAATCCGAACTGCTCGGCGATCTCCTCGAAGCTCGGCGCGTAACCTTGGCCGTGGATGTGGCCCTGCAGGTAGCTGAGAATTTCGCTCTGACGCTTGGTCAGCGGCATCCGGATCTCCTCCTGAGTCGATGTGGCGACCGAATAGAGCCCGAACTAAAGTACCCGAACACCGGCCGAAGGACAAGATGCCAGTCAGCCTCCAGGAAATCCTGACCTCCACCCGGCAGGGCTTACCCGCCCTTCGCCGACGGCGGAAGGCTCTGGAACGGCAGATTCAGGGCGGCCGGGTTCCCCGGCCTTCGTTTCGAGCTGCGTTGCGCCGGCCCACGGTGGCGATCATCGCTGAGCTGAAACGGCGGTCTCCTTCCGCCGGCTCCATTCGCGAAGATCTGGATCCCGGCGAGCGGGCCGCCCTGTACGCCGGACACGGTGCGGCCGCCATCTCGGTACTGACCGACGCTCCCTACTTTGGCGGCTCCATGGACGATCTTCGGGCAGCCGCCGGACGTTGTCCGCTCCCCTTGCTGCGCAAGGACTTCATCCTGGACGAAGTCCAGATTCTCGAGGCCCGGGCCGCGGGAGCTTCTGCCGTGCTGCTGATTGTCCGGGTGCTGGAACGTGCTCGGTTGGAAAAGCTGCTGGGATATGCCGATGATTTAGGACTCGACGCCCTGGTGGAGGTCCATACCCCGGCTGAGCTCCAGATTGCCCTGGATGCGGGCGCGTCCGTCATCGGCGTGAACAGCCGGGACCTGGACACCTTCCGCATCGACACGGAGTCTGCCTGGAAGATTGTCCGTCAGATCCCTGCCGACCGCGTCGCCGTGGCGGAAAGTGGCCTGGGGGGGGCCTCGGACGTAGCGCGGGTTGCTGAAGCCGGTGCCGATGCCGTCCTCATCGGGACGGCGCTCTCGGCGGCGGCTGCTCCGGAGCGACTGCTGGGCGAGTTATCCGCCATCCAGAGACATGACCGTTAAGATCAAAGTCTGTGGGCTCATGCGTCCGGTGGACGCGGTCAGGTCGGTGGAGGCCGGAGCCTCCTATCTGGGCGTTGTTTTTGCTGGAGGACCCAGAGCGGTGACTCCAGCCGGCGCCGGTGAGGTGGTCCAGGCCGGCGGCGGAGTTCCGGTCCTGGGGGTTTTTGTCGACCAGCGGGCCGAGGAAATCCTCCAGATATGTGAGCAGGCGGGGCTTAGCGGTGCTCAGCTGCATGGATCCTATCCCCCATCGGTAGCGGCGCGGCTTCGGGCCGCCGGACTTCGGGTCTGGCGGGTCGTGCGAATCGCGGTGCCGTCCGATCTGGATGCATTGCGGGAAGCGATCCCCGAATCGGAGGCCGTGCTGGTCGAGCCCCGGGTTCTTCACGCACCTGGCGGGGCGGGCGTCCCGCTCGATCTCGCGATAGCCCGGGAGGCTCGAGGCCGGCTGGCCGGGCACCCGATGGTCCTGGCCGGAGGGCTAAAGCCGGAGACGGTCGCCGAAGCCTTGGCTCTGGTACGGCCCGAGGTGGTCGATGTGAGCTCCGGCGTCGAGCGCCAGCCCGGAATCAAAGACCCAGACAGACTCGCGCGCTTCGCGGAGGCGGTATTTGCCCATAGCTCAATCATCTGAGCGGGACGGTGTCAGGCCGGTTTGGCCCCTATGGCGGCCGGTACGTGCCCGAAACCCTGGTGGCGGCGCTGGACCAGCTCGCTGCCCTCTACGACGCCGCTCGCGAGGATCCCGCCTTCTGGGCCGAGCTCGACGCGTTGCTGGTCGAGTTCGTTGGCCGGCCTTCACCCCTGACCGAAGCCCCCCGCCTGAGTCAGGCGGTCGGTGCCAAGGTAGTGCTCAAGCGAGAGGACCTGAACCATACCGGCGCCCACAAGATCAACAACACGATCGGCCAGGCCCTGCTCGCGCGCAGAATGGGGAAGCGCAGGATTATTGCCGAAACCGGCGCCGGTCAGCACGGAGTTGCGACCGCGACCGTCTGCGCCCGCTTCGATCTGGAGTGCGTGGTTTACATGGGGGCGGAGGATGTGGAGCGCCAGCGACTCAACGTGTATCGAATGCAGCTCCTTGGCGCCACGGTCATCCCGGTGGAGTCGGGGACCCGGACCCTCAAAGACGCCACCAACGAGGCCCTGCGCGACTGGGTCACCAACGTCCCGACGACGCACTACATCATCGGCTCAGTGGTGGGCCCCGACCCTTACCCTCGGCTGGTCCGGGACTTCCAGTCCGTCATCGGGCGAGAAGCCAGGGAACAGGTGCTGGCCCGCTACGGCCGCCTCCCGCACACCGTGGTAGCCTGCGTGGGTGGCGGGTCCAATGCCATGGGGATCTTCAGCGGGTTCCTGGACGACGCCGCTGTTCGCCTGGTTGGCGTGGAAGCCGCCGGTGAGGGCATTGCGTCCGGTCATCACAGCGCCACCCTGAGCGCCGGCAGTCCCGGCGTGCTGCACGGCAGCATGAGCTACCTGCTGCAGGACGCCGACGGCCAGGTAGCTCCGGCCCACTCGATCTCCGCCGGACTCGACTATCCGGGCGTCGGACCGGAGCACAGTTACCTGAAAGACACCGGCAGAGTCAGCTACGAGACTGCGACCGATGCGGAAGCCCTCGAATCGTTCCAGGCACTGTCGCGGCTCGAGGGCATTATTCCGGCGTTGGAGACGGCTCACGCTCTGGCCTGGGTCCGCCGCTCGGCCGGGAACTTCCCCCCGGACGGGGTCGTGCTGGTCTGTCTGAGCGGACGAGGCGACAAAGACGTTGCGCATGTAGCAGCCAGTCTCGGGATCACCCTGTGACCGCGCAGCCCCAGCCGCAAGAGCAAGCGCCAGCCGCGGTTCTCCCCGCCTCCCAGGTGGCCGAGCTGATCGCGGTGATCGTCAAGGCGCTCCGCGCCTTCCAGATCTACCTCCCGAATAACCCGATCTACCAGCGCGCCATGCAGAATGTCCGGGCCGGGTTCACGCCGATTTGGGCCACCACTGAGGAGCTGGTGCTCAAGGTGGTAGAGACCGAATTCATCTGGGAAGATCAGGTCGTCTATCGCCAGATCAACAAGGCTGAAAGCCTGTCCTGGAGTCTGTTCAAGGATGGCATGCGGATGCTGACGATCCGCAAGGGTGCGGAAGAGGAGGAGTTCGCCAAGCTGCTCACGACCATCAACCAGGCTCGCTTCCTCCCTCAGGATGCCGGCGATGACCTGCCCACGCTGTTGTGGGCCCACGAATTTCAGTTCATCGAATACCGATTCATCGACTTCTTCGCCGGCGAGGGCACCGGCGCGGTGCCGCAGGCATCGGCGGGGATCAACGACGGGCAAACCGCCCAGGAGCGCAGGGCGCGAATTACCGAGGAGGCGCCTCCCAAGCCCAAGAATGTGGTGGATGTCGACGACTTCGACTCCACGCTGTACTTCCTCGATGAAGCCGAAGTCGGCTACCTCTCCCGGGAGCTGGAAGAGGAATACCAGCGCGACGTTCGGGGCAGCGCGTTCAATATCCTGTACGACCTGATGGAGCTCAATCCGGATGGAGCTATCCGGGACGAGATCCTGCGGGTCCTCGAACAACTCTTCCCCAACCTTCTCAACGCGCGTGACTTCCGCAGTGCCGCGGGAGTGCTCCGCGAGAGCAAGCTCCTGCGGGAGAAGGTCAAGGAGCTGCAGGCCGAACAGGCCAAGCGGCTCGACGGTTTCGTAGCCAAGCTGAGCGAGCCCGCCATCGTAGGCCAGTTGCTGCAGTCGCTCGATGAGGCCAGCGACCTCGGCGTCGACCAACACGCGGCCGAGGTGCTTCGCGAGCTTCGGAGCACCGCACTGGAGCCGCTGGTAAGCTGGCTCCCGAATCTCTCGTCCGAACCGCTGCGCAAAATGGTCGAAGAAGTGGTAGACCGGCTGGCCCATAGCCACCCGGCTGAGGTGCAACGGATTCTCAAGCTCCCGGAATCGCCGGCGCTGCTGGGGATGGTGGAAATGTGCGGGCGGCTGGGATTAAGCCAGGCCGTTTCCGGGCTGGCGGAGACCATGGCGAATCCCGACGCCGCCGTACGGTTGGCCGTTATCCAGGCGCTGGGGCAGCTGGCCACCCCGGGAGCGCTCACCGTCGTGGACAAGGCCATCGATGATCCCGACCGGGGCGTCCGCCTGGCGGCGGTGCGCGCGGCAGGCTCCCGCGGCTATAAAGGCGCGCTGCGCCGGGTCGAAGCCGTGGTTGTAGGCAAAGCCGGCCGGGACATGGATCTGACCGAAAAGATGGCCTTCTTCGAGGCCTATGGGGCCATCGCCGGCACCAGCGCTCTCAAGCCGCTGACTGCCATCCTGCTGGAACGGGGGCTGATCAAGATGAAAGAGCCGCCCGAAACCCGGGCCTGCGCTGCGATGGCATTGGGCAAGATCAAGAGTCCGGAGGTTCGCGACATCCTTACCCGTGCCGCCGAAGATAAGGATCTGGTGGTGCGGAACGCGGTGAGCCGGGCCCTGCGTGAGGCAGCCCGATGACCCAACCGGTCGAGGCCGCCGGACCGTCCAACGACGGGCAGCTGCGCCTGGGGGGACGCTCGCTCCTGCTCGCGTTCTACACCGCGCTGCGGAGCCTCAAGCTGTACCCGGTCGAGAACGCCACGGTGCAGAAGGCATTGACCGACCTCGATGTGACCGCTCGGGCCCTGCTCAAGACCGAGATCGAGCTGGAAATCCGGATGGCGGGCGATTTCATCTTTGTCAATTCCACCCGGCTCCGTCTCGAGCTGGACAACTACGCGTCCTTCAGTCACATCCTGGCCATCTTCCGCGCCTTCGAGATTGGCGCGCTCCGGGTGCGCTCCGGCGTCGAGCGCCGGGAGTGGCAAGTCTTCCTGAGCGTGCTGCTCAGCCTCAGCGACAAGGGACAGCTGGACGAGCGTCTGGAGGAGCTCCAGGAGCGGCTGGACACCGCCAAGGTGGTCCACCTCGAGGTCGAGCGAGGGCAGCCCGAGGGCGGGAGCTCCGTGGAAGCTCGCCAGGCCTCGAAGCAGGTCTACGCCCAGGGTGTGGCGGTCACCAAGGACGTTATCGCGAGCGTCCGACTGGGCCGCTCGACCGGCCTCAAGCGGGTGAAACGCGCCGTGCAGCTGGTGGTGGACCAGGTGCTCAACAACGAACTGTCGATGGTGGGCTTGACCACCATCCGGGACTATGACGAGTACACGTTCACCCACTCGGTGAACGTCTGCATCTTCTCGGTCGCCCTGGGCAAGAAGCTGGGCTTCTCCAAAGTCCAGCTCTGCGATCTGGGAATGGCGGCGCTGCTGCATGACGTCGGGAAGGCCAGGGTTCCGGCCGAGGTGTTGAACAAGGCCGGCAAGCTCGACGAGCAGGAGTGGAAGATCATTCAGGCGCATCCCTGGTTCGGCGCGCTCACCCTGTTTGGCATGCGGGGCTACGAAGAGATTCCCTACCGGTCCATTCTGGTGGCTCACGAGCACCACATGAAGACCGATCTGACCGGCTACCCCAAGGTCGTGCGACCCCGGACCCTGGGAATTTTCTCGCGGATCGTCTCGGTGGCTGACGGGTTTGACGCGGCCACGACCCGGAGGGTGTATCAGACGGTGCCGATCGAGCCGGATCAGGTTCTGCGCGAAATGTGGGAGAACACCAACCGGGGCTACGACCGGGTTCTGGTGAAGGCGCTCATCAACCTCATCGGCATCTATCCGGTGGGCACCTGCGTCATTCTGGACACCTTTGAGGTGGCGGTGGTGGCGGCTCCCAATCCCGATGGCGAGCAGCTCAAGCGGCCTCTGGTACGGATCGCCGTCGACGCCGACGGCGGACCGGTTCCGGCGCCGGGCACCCAGGTCAGCCTCAGTGAAAAGGATGAGAGCGGCGCGTATCAAGCGGTCCATCGTCAAGGTGACCAACCCTGCCAAATATGGGATCACAGTTGGCGATTACTTCGTCTGAGTCCGCTCTGGCCTCGACCTGGACCGCCCTCAAGTCGAAGGGGCGGACCGCACTTATTCCCTATCTGACTGCCGGGTATCCCACCCCGGACGCGAGCGTGGCGGCGCTGCGTGCTGCGGCCGAGGTGGCAGACATCATCGAGGTGGGGATTCCCTTCAGCGATCCGCTTGCCGACGGGCCCACGATTCAGCGCTCTAGCTTCGAGGCTCTGCGGCAGGGAATGACCCTCGCCGGGACGCTGGAGCTAATAGCGCAAGCCGAGCTGAGTCGACCCATCGTGGCGTTCAGCTACCTGAATCCGATTCTGCGCTACGGGGTCTCCAAATTCCTGAGCGATGCCGAGGCACTGGGGATTACAGGGCTCATCCTCACCGATCTCCCAGCCGGCGCCGACCCCGCCGTGGAGTCCGCCGTTCAACGGAGCGCGCTGGATCTCATTCGCCTGATTGCCCCGACGACTTCGCCCCAGCGTCTGGCCACGGCGGTCGGAGGAGCCCAGGGCTTCGTGTACCTGGTGGCCCGGCTGGGCGTCACCGGTGCCACTGCTGTGCTTTCGACCGGCCTGGCTGAATCAGTGGCCGCGGTTCGTGCGGCCACCCCGCTGCCGGTGGCAGTCGGCTTCGGTATCTCCACACCCGAGCAGGCCCGCGCGGTAGGCCGGATGGCTGATGGTGTAGTAGTTGGGAGCGCGCTGGTCGATATCCTGGGCCGGGACGGCGTGAGAGCCGCTGGGCGGTTTCTGACCTCGCTGCGGCGAGCGTTGGACCGGAGCGAACCGAAGTGAAGGTCAGCGTGCCCCGGCTGATGGCCCGCTACACCCAGATCCTTTCCGTGGGTGGGCTGGCCCTCCTCTTGGCGTCGCTGCTGGTTGATCTGCGATGGATCAATCATCCCGTCTCTACCGCGTTGCTGGCCGCCAGTATCTTTGCGCTTCGGGCGGTTCCGGTCCGGCTGAGCAAGTACTCGTACCTGACTCAATCGGCGGTTCCTACCCTGGTCGGGGCGGTTTGCATCGGACCGGCTCCAGTTCTGGCCGCACTGTGGATCGGCGTCGCTGGCGGTGACGTATTCGTTCTCCGGAAGCAGCCTCGCGCCGGCCTCATCAACGCCGGCCGCGAGGTCATCGGCTTCATGGCGGCGTATGGTCCCTATGCCGCCATTCTGTCCCTCGGTGGAGGGTCTGAGCTCACCCTCGACTTCCTCCCGGCCGCGGCCATTCTGGTCTCGCTCTACTTTTTCCTCAGCCGCGCCCTCTTCTATTTCAGCCTGCTGATCCGCAATAAGCTGGAGAGCGCGGAAAAGATTCTCATTCTCCGCTGGGAGATCAGCTCCTACCTTCTCACCCTGATTGCCGCGACCGTGGTGGTGACCGCTTTGGCCACCCTCGCGCCGGTCGGCTGGGTTGCCGTAGCGTTGGCGCTCGGGGTCCTGGGCCTGCTTACCCGTCAGATCCTGGACGAGGCCATCGGGGCGGAGGATCTGAACAAGGTCCACCTGATGGAGGCGGCCATCGCGAGCAATGCGACACTGCAGGGATCGTTTACCCAGATCGAACGGCTGGCCTACCGGCTGCTCGACTGGGGAGACTTCCGGGTATATCGGGTGTCCGGCCCTGAGGTGACGCTGGCCTACCGCAGTTCGCTGGGCCGGGACAACCGTACCGAGCCGCCATCGGCCCTCAATCCCCTGCGGCATGAGGTGGTCGAAACCCGCGAGCCGCTGGTCATCAAGGACGTCAAAGGGGATGAGCGGATCGGCGATTTCCTCACCGATGTGCAGACCATCGTGATCCACCCGATTCGCTTCGGTGAGGAGATCCTGGGCATCCTCGAGGTAGAGCACCATAAGCGGCACGCCTACGGCTCCAAGGACATCGTGGCGATGAGCACGCTGGCCGGCCAGATGGCGACGGCGATTCACATCGCCGAGCTGCGCCGCCCTCTGGTGCTCACGGTGGGCCAGATCGGCGAGCAAGTGACGACGCTGGCTCGGGTGGCCGACTCGCTGCGCTCTTCGGCCACCGCCCTGGCCGACGTCTCGTTGGGGATGCGGCAGGGGGCCATGGAGCTGGAGAAGTTCGCCACCGGCGGACTCCGCGCCACCGGCTCTCTGGCTAACGCATCGCAGGATATGATGAACCAGGGCGCGCAGGCGGCGGCCGCGAGCGGCACCGCGGCCGAGGTGGCCGCGCGCAACCGGGACGTTATCGGGGACGCGATCAACCGGCTGGTCGAGCTGAAGGGGTTCGTGGCCGCCGGCGCCGACCGGGTAGCCGCCCTGGGAGCGCTCACCCAGCGCATCACCGGCTTCATCGGCACCATCCGAGAGATCGCCGACCTGACCAACTTGATCGCGCTCAATGCCGCCATCGAAGCGGCGCGGGCCGGGCGGGAGGGGCGAGGCTTTGCGGTGGTGGCGTCGGAAGTGCGCGACCTGGCGGCCCAGAGCCTCCACGCAGCCCGCGAGGCGGGCGGACTGCTCGGGGAGATCACCGATCAGGTGATGTCGGTCTCCGGTCAGATGGAACGGGGGCGCGACGTCGTGGCGGGGGTGGAGGAGCTCAGCGCAGATGCCGCGAAGGCGCTCGATGCGATCGTGGGAACCACCGGTGAGGCCGGCGGCCACGCCAAGGCCATTGCGGTCACCGCAGCCCAGCAGCGTGACGCCGTCAACTCCCTGACCGGACAGATCGAGCAGGTGGCGGCCAGCTCCGCCAAGAGCCGGGCCGACACCGACACCCTCGCCAAACGCGCGGGCGAGGCATCCGCCGGCCAGGCCGAGCTGGAGCGCGCCATCCAGGAGCTCGGCGATCTCGCCTCAGATCTCCAGCGTATCGCGAGTCACTTTGCCGTTGAGGCCTGACGCAGGACATTCCCAGCGCGAGCGGGTCTACGTGGCACTCGGCAGCAATCTGGGCGACCGGGATGCCCACCTGCGGGCCGGGCGCCAGGCGCTGGCCTCGCTTCCCGAAACCTCCCTCGTTGCCGCCTCCGCCATCGAAGAGACCCTCCCGCTCGGCGGCATGGATCAGCCACCATACCTGAACCAGATGGTTCTGCTCGAGACCGGATTGCAGCCCCGGGTGCTGCTCCAGGCCTGCCAGGACATCGAGCGTCGGGAAGGGCGCGAACGGACCGAACGGTGGGGCCCGAGGACCCTGGATCTCGACATCGTTCGGTTCGGCAATCGGCGAGTGAACGAAAGAGACCTTATCATTCCTCATCCCGGACTTCCCCATCGAGACTTCTGGCAACGAGAGCTGGCGGAAATCGAATCTCAATGAACGCTGAAACGCGCCCTCTGACGGTAAACGATCTGCTCGCCATGAAGGCGGCCAAGCGTCGCATCGTGATGCTCACCTGCTACGACGCCGTGTTCGCCCGTCTGCTGGAGCAGGCGGGCGTGGATGTGCTCCTGGTGGGAGATTCGCTGAATCAGGTAATCGCCGGGCACGAGACCACGCTGAGCACGACATTGGATCAGATGATCTACCATGCCGGCGCGGTACGACGGGCTTCCCGCCGGGCGCTGGTGTTCGTGGATCTGCCCTTCCTCACTTACCAGATCACCATTCCAGAAGCGATCCGCAACGCTGGACGCGTGCTCCAGGAGTCGGGTGCGCACGGGGTCAAGCTCGAGGGCGGGAGCCACATGGCGGAGACGGTCGCCGCGCTGGTGCAGCGGGGCATTCCCGTCATCGGTCACCTGGGCCTGACCCCTCAGTCGGTCCATGCCCTCGGTGGCTACCGGGTGCAGGGCCGGGACGCCGCCGACGCTGATCGGCTGGTGAAAGATGCCAAGGCGCTCGAAGCCGCCGGTGCGTGCAGCATCGTGCTGGAGCTGATTCCGGCAGCGCTCAGCGCCCGCGTTTCCCAAGCGCTCACCATTCCGACCATCGGCATCGGAGCTGGATCGCAATGCGATGGCCAGGTCCTCGTGCTGCATGACATGCTGGGCCTGAACGAGCAATTCACCCCGAAATTCCTGAAGCACTTTGCCCAGCTGGGCGATGCGGTGCGGGAAGCGGTGCGGACCTACGCCGATGAGGTGCGGGCGGGGAAGTACCCGGGGAAGGAGCACAGCTTTGAATGAGCCTGCTCGAGCTCACCACCATTCCTGATCTCCGGTGCTGGACCCGGAACCAACGCTCCGCCGGCCATCGCATCGCCCTGGTTCCCACCATGGGGTATCTGCACGAGGGGCACCTGGCGCTGGTGGACGAAGCGCGGCGGCAGGCCGAGGCGGTAATCATGAGCATCTTCGTGAACCCACTTCAGTTCGGTCCCCACGAGGATCTGGCGCGCTATCCCCGCGACCTTCCTCGCGATCGTGCTCTCGCCGCCGGCCGGGGTGTCGATGCGCTGTTCGTGCCACCGCTCGACGTGATGTACCCGCTCGGATCCGAGGTCAGGGTGACGCCGGGACCGACCGCCGAGCGCTGGGAAGGAGCCGAACGCCCGGGCCACTTCACCGGCGTGCTGACAGTAGTATCCAAGCTGTTTCACCTGGTCGAGCCCGACCTGGCCTGCTTCGGGCAGAAGGACATTCAACAGCTCACCCTCATCAAGCTGTTGGTGCGGGATCTCAATTGGCCGATCGAGATCGTCGCTGTGCCGACGGTACGCGAGTCCGATGGGCTGGCCCTCAGCAGCCGGAATGCCTATCTCAGCGCCGAAGACCGGGCCCGGGCCGTGGTGTTGAGTCGTGCGCTACTGGCAGCCCACCGCGCCTGGTGTGACGGCGAGACCCGCGCGGATGCGATCGAACGCGAGATGCGGCGGGAACTGAAGACAACCCTGAACCTCACGGTGGACTACATCGCGATCGTCGAGCCCGAGACGCTAACACCGGTTAGCACCGTGACTGCTGCTACTATAGTGGCGATTGCCGGGCGGATCGGGGGCACCCGCCTCATCGATAACATCGTGTTGGCCCGGGGATTGGGTTGACCCCGGGCGGAACGCCATCTCCAGTGCGCTCTCGCCGCCCAACCCCGCCGGAGCTGCGACCGACCTTGCCGGAATGGGCCGTGGTCACCCCGGAGCGGCTGGAGCACATCCAGCGGGTGGCCCAGCTGGCCTCCGGATGGGCCGAACGTTTGGGGGTACCCGACTCGGAGCGCAATCGATGGCTGCGCGCCGTGTGGCTGCATGACGCACTGCGCGACGCGCCGGCCGGTGAGCTCGAGAAGTGGGCCGCCAGCACTCCGGGTCCGCCGGAGCTCAGGCACGGTCCCGCGAGCGCCGCCCGCGCCCGCGCCGAGGGCGAGGATGATCGCGGCGTGTTGGACGCGGTGCGCTACCACTCGGTGGGATTGGCCGAGTGGGACATGGTGGGCCGGATTCTCTATTGCGCCGATTATCTCGATCCCGGGCGAGCCTTCCAGCGAGAGGAGCGCGCTGAGCTGACGGAGCGCTTGCCCGACGACATCAGTGGTGTCCTGCGTGAAGTCGCCCGCTCCCGTCTCATTCACACCGTCAAGTCCGGATGGCCGATTCTCGATCCCACCCTTCGATTTTGGAACAGTCTCGTCGCCACTGGCGCGGGCTCGCGCTGACCGCGGGCTTCGTCGCGCTGGCGGGCGGAGCCGGTTTTCTGCTCCGACCCGCGCGGAGCCACGAGCCGCCGGTGCCACCAGCTGCGGCCGCGCCCAGGGGTCGGGTGGAGGTGGAGGTGTTGAACGGGACCAGGCGACAAGGAGCGGCACGCACGGCCACTCGGATGTTGCGGAATCAGGGCCTGGACGTGGTGTTTCTGGGGAATGCCGATTCGCTGGAGGATTCGACCCGGATCATTGTGCGTCGGGGCGATCCCGCCCGGGCCCGCTACATAGCCTCAGCGCTGGGAGGCGGGAAGGTGGTAGTGGAGTCCGACACCTTTCGTCGGGTAGATGTGAGCGTCATTCTGGGAGAAAATTTCAAGCCGAAGCTGGAGCTGCATCCGTAGACAAGGAAGCGCAGACCCCAATCACAATATCCATCACATTGGTCCCCGTGAGCCCGGGCCGCAACAACGCCCCCGCCGCATCCAGCGCGCGGTAGGCATCGTGCGCCGCAAGGTCGCGGGACGGATCCCGCCCCTTCTCTGCAATAGCCGTCCAGGTCTTTCCGTCGACGATGGCTCCCGCGGCGTCGGTAGGTCCGTCCCGGCCATCGGTGCCCGCAGCCAAGAGCGTTAGGCCAGCCGGCGCATTCCTCAGGACTCGGGCCGCGGCCAGAGCCAGCTCCTGACAGCGGCCCCCCAAGCCCCCGCCTAGCTCACCCAGGCTCACGGTGGTCTCGCCACCCCAGATCAGAGCCGACCCGTTGGCGGTCGCGGCAGCGTTCGAGGCGCACTGGTCGAGCAGATCTGCGGCAAGTCTCGCCCCGGTGACCGCCGCTTCGCCCGAGATCGGCGTGGGGATGACCGACTGCATTGAGACCGAGCTCAGCCGCCCGCCTGGCCGCGGCGTCGAGCGCCAGGCGGTTGCTGGCGATCAGCTCGAGCGTTACCCGGGAGAAGACCGCATCGCCCGGTTTAGGGGTCTCCGCGGTCTTTCCCGTTTCTGCTGAGCCCACGAGCGTTCGGGCTGACTGCGGCATACGAGCCCACAGGCCGGCATCTTCCAGCAGCCGCCGCACCTCGGCGGCTGTGGTGGGATCTGGAACACAGGGTCCTGATCCGATGGAGGGGAGGTCGTCACCAATGACGTCGGACACGATGTAAACCTTGACCCGAGCCGGTGCGAGCGCCCGGGCCAGCTTGCCGCCACCCCAGCGGGTGAACCGCTTACGGATCCGGTTCATCGCCGTAATGTCGAGACCAGAGCCGAGCAGGAGGCGGTAGATCGCGGTCAAGTCGGGAGCTGTCAGTCCTGGCTCCGGCGCACCGATCAGGCTGGTAGTGCCCCCCGAGAGCAGAACCCAGGCGTCGTCTCCGGCTTTCACCCGGGCCGTCACCTCCGCCAGGGCCTCAGCTGCAGCGAGTGAGCCCGCTCCGGGCTCGGGGTGATCGCCCTGGACGTAAGCCACCCGGGGATGGGGACTCTGGCCGGCGGCCGGGGCGACGATGAGGCCGCCCGCGGGCTGGATGCCTCGCCGCTCCAGCGATCGCACCGCCGCCGCCGCCATGGGCAGCGCCGCTTTGCCCAGCGCCAGGAGCCAGATCCTCGGATTAGAGCCCAGGTCCAGCTGATCGAGCCGGGCGGCCAGGGCGGGCCCTGGCGCAACCGCGGAAGTCGCCGCAGCGTAGAGGTCAGCCAGCAGAGCGGGGTTGGCGGGCAGGGGAGCGGCTCCGGTCTCAGAGTCTTGTGAAAAAGTTCACAAAGTGTTATTCATGGATTGCGAATAAGTATTCAGCAGCACTCCAAGGTAGTGACCCCAATCAGCTTTCGAGAGGTTCCCCAGATGTCCGGCCGCAATTTCCTCTTCGTACCCGGGCCCACCAATGTGCCCGACCGCGTGCTCCGCGCCATGCACCGCCCGATGGAGGATCACCGTTCCTCCGACTTTCCTGCGCTGGCGTTGCCGCTCTTCGAGAACCTGAAGAAGATCTTCAAGACCAGCACGGGGCAGGCGTTCATCTTTCCGGCCAGCGGCACCGGTGCGTGGGAGGCATCGCTCTCGAATACGCTCTCTCCCGGCGATCGGGTGCTCGCCGCTCGATTCGGCATGTTCAGTCACCTCTGGATCGACATGGCTCAGCGGCTCGGCCTTCAGGTCGACATTCTCGATGCCGAGTGGGGCGAGGGAGCCCCGGTGGAGCGCTACCAGGAGGCCCTCGCGGCTGACAAGGGGCATCGCATCAAGGCGGTGCTCTTCACCCATAACGAGACCGCCACCGGAGTGACCAGCGACGTGGCGGGAGTGCGGCGGGCACTGAACGAGACCCGGCATCCCGCGCTCCTGATGGTCGACGGCGTGAGCTCCATTGCGAGCATCGACTTCCGGATGGACGAATGGGGAGTCGATCTGGCCGTGACCGGCTCGCAAAAGGGTCTGATGCTTCCGGCCGGGCTGGGGATCGTCTGCGCCAGCCAGAAGGCGCTGGGCATGTACGATCAGGCCAAGCTGCCCCGGGTGTTCTTCGACTTCGGCGACATGCGCAAAGCCAACGCGACCGGGTACTTCCCCTATACGCCGTCGCTGCCCATGCTCTACGGTCTCCGCGAGTCGCTGGAGATCCTGTTCGAGGAGGGGCTGGAGAACGTCTTCGCTCGGCACCACCGGCTCGCCGAAGGCACCCGCCAGGCGGTGAAGGCCTGGGGCCTGGAGCTCTGCGCCCGGGCGCCCAAGTGGAATTCGGATACGGTGAGCGCCATCATGGTGCCGCCGGGGTTCAATGGCGCCGAGGTGATCGACATCGCCTATCGTCGTTATAACCTCGCCCTCGGAGCCGGCCTGGCCCGAATGGCGGGCAAGCTGTTCCGCATCGGCCACCTCGGTGATCTCAACGAATTGATGCTGGTGGGCGCCATCGGCGGAGCGGAAATGGCGATGCGCGATGTCGGGATCAAGGTCACTCCGGGCAGCGGGGTGGCGGCGGCACAGGAATACTGGCGGAGCACCGCGGCGCCACTCGCGAAGCGGGAGCTGCCGCCCCGGGCGCCGGAGACGCAGCCCGGCTCGCCCGCCAAGGAGAAGGCGACCGTCGGCGCCGGCCGATGAGTCACACCCGCTACGAGCCGGCCCGGCCTCGACTGCAACGGAGCGAGCTGGCTGTTCCCGGCTCGCAGCCGGGCATGTTCCGCAAGGCCCTCGAAGGCGAGGCGGACTATATCTTCCTCGACCTGGAAGATGCGGTGGCTCCAGCGGACAAGGTTCAGGCCCGGATCAACGTCATCGCCGCATTGCTGGAGCACGACTGGCGGGAGCGGGGCAAGACCATCTGTGTGCGGATCAACGGCATCGATACCCACTACATGTATCGCGATGTGGTGGACGTGGTGGAGCAGGCCGGCCACCGGCTGGACACCGTGTTGATCCCCAAGGTCGGCGTGCCGGCCGATGTGTATCTGGTGGACGCGCTGCTCACCCAGATCGAGGAAGCCAAGGGGATTCCCCACCGGATCGGCATCGACGTCCTGATCGAGACCGCGCTGGGGATGGCCAATGTCGAGGCCATCGCGCAGTCGAGTCGCCGATTGGAGGCGATGCACTTTGGCGTTGCCGACTACGCCGCGAGCTGCCGGGCCCGGACGGTGAACATCGGTGGACTCAATCCCGATTATCCGGGCGACCAATGGCATGCCGGTCTTTCCCGGATGGTGGTGGCCTGCCGGGCCTACGGACTCCGACCCATCGATGGTCCATTCGGCGACTTCAAGGATCCCGACGGGTACACCGCGGCGGCGCGCCGGGGAGCCGCACTTGGCATCGAAGGGAAGTGGGCGATTCACCCGTCGCAGATCGCCCTCGCCAACGACGTATTTACGCCCCCGGCGCGAGAGGTGGAGCGGGCTCGCCGAATCCTCGACGCGCTGGAGCAGGCGGCGCGGGAGGGCAGGGGGGCGGCGCAGCTGGATGGGCGAATGATCGATGCGGCGTCGGCCCGGATGGCGCAGAATGTGGTGGATACGGATAAGGCGATTAGTGGTAAGTCGCGAGTCAGCGAGTCGCGAGTCACGAGTTGGTGTCTAACTCGACCTCTAGCTCTAGACTCATGCATGAGACTCGCGACTCATCGACTCGCGACTCTCTCCTGACTCTCGATCTCCGCCTTCTGGATCGACTATGGACATCCACGAGTACCAAGCCAAGGAGCTCCTTGCCGGCTTCGGCGTCGCCATTCCGCGGGGGGGCGTGGCCTACAGTCCCGAGCAGGCGGTCTACCGCGCCTCTGAAATTGGCGGAGCCCGCTGGGCGGTGAAGGCGCAGATCCATTCCGGGGCGCGAGGCAAAGCCGGCGGGATCAAGCTGTGTTCCAGTGAGGACGAGGTCCGCCAGGCAGCCAAGGCTCTGCTGGGCAAACGACTGGTGACCCACCAGACCGGGCCGGAAGGCCGGGTAGTTCACCGGCTCTACGTCGAGGCGGCGGTCCCCATCGAGCGCGAGCTCTATCTCGGCCTGGTGCTGGACCGGAAAACCGAGCGGATCATGATCGTGGCGCACCCTCAGGGCGGTATGGAGATCGAGGAGATCGCGCACAGTGCGCCGGACTCGATCCTCCGGGAGTCGGTGGAACCGGCTATCGGGATGAGCGCCTTCCAGGCTCGCGAGATTGCGTACGGGCTGGGTCTGGCGCCGGCGCAGGTGAGCCGGGCGGTCACCACCTTGCTCGGGGCCTACCGCGCCTTCCGCGATCTGGACGCAACTATGGTCGAGATCAATCCGCTGGTGGTGACGGGAGATGGGCAGGTGCTCGCGCTCGACTGCAAGATGACCTTCGACGACAATGCCATGTTCCGCCGGCCCAACGTGAGCGAGCTGCGCGACTATGCGGAGGAAGACCCGCGCGAGGCCCAGGCCGCGGAGTACGGACTCAACTACGTCGCGCTCGAGGGCGACATCGGCTGCATCATCAACGGCGCCGGCCTGGCCATGGCCACCATGGACATGATCAAGCACGCGGGCGGGCAGCCGGCCAACTTCCTCGACGTGGGCGGTGGCGCCTCACCCGACCGGGTGGCGGCGGCGTTTCGTCTGGTGCTCTCCGACGCCAAGATCGGCGCCATCCTGGTCAACATCTTTGCCGGCATCAACCGCTGTGATTGGGTGGCCCAGGGTGTGGTACAGGCCACCCGGGAGACCCAGCTCGGCATTCCGCTCGTGGTCCGCCTCGCCGGAACCAACGTGGAAGAGGGCCGCAAGATCCTGAAGGACAGCGGGCTCCCCATCATCACAGCGGACACATTGTCGGAAGCCGCCGATCGGGTGGTGCAGGCGCTCAACGCCTCCCGTGCTGGTCAATCACCCGCCCGCGCCCGGGCCAAGGGGCCCGGCCCGGGCAGCCGCGACGTCGCCGGAGGGAACGGACACTCATGAGCATTCTTCTCGACGAAACTACCCGGGTCATCGTCCAGGGCTTCACCGGCGACAAGGCGACGTTTCACGCCAGGGAGATGATCGCGTACGGCACCAACGTGGTCGGCGGCGTCACGCCCGGCAAAGGCGGCGCCCGCCATCTGGATCGCCCGGTGTTCAACACCGTCCGCGAAGCGGTGCGAGCCACCGGCGCTACGGCGAGCATCATCTTCGTGCCGGCCGCCTTCTGTGCCGACTCGATTATGGAAGCGGCCAACGCAGGGATCCGGCTGATCTGCACCATCACCGACGGCATTCCGGCTCAGGATATGATGATGGTCAAGCGCTACCTGTTCCGGTTTCCCAAGGAGCGGCGCTCCACCCTTATCGGCCCCAACTGTGCCGGGATCATCAGCGCGGGCAAGGCGATGCTGGGGATCATGCCGGGGCACATCTACTCCCGGGGCAAGGTGGGCCTGGTGACCCGCTCCGGAACCCTGGGGTATGAGGCCGCGGCGCAGATGAACGCGCTCGGCATCGGCCAAACCACCAGCGTCGGCATCGGTGGCGACCCGATCAACGGCAGCTCGTTCGTGGACATGCTGAAGCTGTTCGAGGAGGATCCGGAGACCGAAGCGGTCATGATGATCGGCGAGATCGGGGGGCCCCAGGAAGCCGAAGCCTCGCTCTTCGTGAAGGAAAACATGAGCAAGCCGGTTATCGGGTATGTCGCCGGGCTTACCGCTCCCAAGGGCCGGCGCATGGGGCACGCCGGAGCGATCATCTCCGCCTTCGGCGACACCGCGGCGGAGAAGGCGGAGATCATGCGGTCTGCCGGGCTCACCGTCGCCCCCAGTCCGGCCGAGCTGGGCTCGACCGTCGCGTCGGCCCTGGCCAAGCGATCCTCGCGCAAAAAGGTCGCCGTGAAGTGAGTTCCCGTCCCACCGTTGTAGTGACTCGCCGCCTGCCCAGTGTCGTCGAAGAAGAGCTGAGCCGGGATTTCGACGCGAAACTCAATCGCGATGACCGCCCGCTGGGCCCGGTGGGATTACAGGAAGCGCTGCGAACCGCTGACGCGTTGCTCTGCACCGTCACCGACAAGCTCACCGCGGACGTCCTGAGCGCCGAGCCCCTCCGGGCCCGGATGCTGGCCAACTTCGGGGTGGGGTTCAACCATATCGACACCGCCGCCGCCAAGGAGCGCGGATTGGCCGTGTCCAATACCCCTGATGTGCTCACCGAGGCCACTGCCGACATCGCCATCACCTTGCTCCTGATGGTGAGCCGCCGCGCGGGAGAAGGCGAGCGTCACGTGCGCTGTGGCGCGTGGACCGGCTGGCGGCCGACCCACATGATGGGCACCCAGGTGAGTGGCAAGACCCTCGGCTTGATCGGCATGGGACGCATCGCCCGTGCGGTGGCGAAGCGGGCCCACCTCGGCTTCGGGATGCGAGTGATCTTCCACGATCCCTATCCCCCGTCGCCCGCCGATGCGGCCGCGCTGGGCGCCGAGCCGAGGGACGGAATCGAGCAGGTGTTGGAGGAGGCCGACTTCGTGTCGCTGCACTGCCCGGCCACGCCGGAGACTCACCACCTGATGAATCCGGAGCGGCTGGCCCTGATGCGTCGCAGCGCGTTCCTCATCAACACCGCGCGGGGCGATGTGGTGGATGAAGCGGCCCTGGTCCAGGCGCTGGGTGATGGCACCATTGCGGGCGCCGGCCTCGATGTCTACGAGCGCGAGCCCCAGATCACCCCAGCGCTGCTCACCATGGAGAACGTGGTCCTCTTCCCCCACCTGGGCAGCGCCACCCACGAGACCCGGATCGCCATGGGCATGCGAGCCCTGGAAAACCTGCGCCTCTTCTTCGATGGCGCGCCGCTGCGCGATCGCGTCGTGTGACTCAGACGTTGCTCGAGCCTTTCTCCGCCGGCACCCTGCCCGAGTCGGCGGACCCCGCCGCAGCCAGCGCCGCCGCTTACGCCAACGAGGTCGTCGAGCTCCTCAGCGGGCTCCTGTTGAGCCTGGTCCGCGAGCGCCAGCCCGAGGTCGAAGCGGTGCTGCGCGGCGAGCGGCCAGTCTCCGAGGTTAGCCCGGAGCTCCTCGCCCGAACGCTTCAGGTCCAGGGGATCTGGTTTCAGCTGCTCAGCATCGCGGAACAAAACGCGGCCATGCGGCGCCGCCGCCAGGTCGAGGCCGAGCGGGGCTACGATCAGGTCCGCGGCACTTTTGCCCAGGTGATATCGTCGGCCGCAGCCTCGAAAATCCCGGCGAGCGAGGTTCGCTCGCTGCTGGAGATCCTCCGGGTCCGGCCGGTCATCACCGCCCATCCCACCGAAGCCAAACGGGTGACGGTGCTGGAAAAGCACCGCCGGATCTACCGGCGGCTGGTTGACCTGGAGTCGCCCCGCTGGACTCCGCGCGAGCGTCAGGCGCTGGTCGACGGACTGCAGAACGAGATCGAGCTCCTCTGGAACACCGGCGAGCTGCGCCTGGCCAAGCCTACCGTGCCTCAGGAAGTCTTCTGGGGACTGCACTTCTTCAATGAGACGCTGTTCGAGGCGGTACCTGACCTGCTCGACAAGCTCGAGCGGACCCTGACGCATGCGTACCCGGGCGAGCAGTTCCAGGTGCCGCCCTTCTTCCAGTTCGGCTCCTGGGTGGGTGGCGACCGGGACGGAAATCCGTTCGTCACCAACGATGTCACTCGCAGCACCCTGCTGGAGAATCGACTGACCGGACTGCGCCGCTACCGGGCACGGTTAGGGGACCTGGTCCGAGCGCTCAGCATCACGGAGCGAGCCATGCCGGTGTCCGAGAGTTTCCGCAGCGCGCTGGAGCGGGAGCTGGCGGCCAGCGGAATCGGCGACGAGATCGCCAGCCGCAATCCGGGAGAGGTGTTCCGCCAGTATCTGGCCTGCATGGTGCGCCGGGTGGATGCCATGATCGCCGCGGCCGAACGGGGACAGTTCTCCCCCGATCCTGCCGGTTACGCGTCGGCCGACGCCCTGATTGCAGACCTCAAGCTCATCGAGGACGCGCTCATCTCCGCCGGGAGCGCTTCGATCGCCACCCGTCTGGTGCGTCCGGTGCGCCGCGAGGTGGAATCGTTCCGCTTCAGTACCGTCCGGCTCGACGTGCGGGAGAACACCACCAAGCTCAACGGGGCCCTGGCGGATCTGTGGGCACAGCGGCGGACGGGCGGGCGGAGCGGACCGGACGGGCCGGTGCCAGAGACCAGAGCAGGCATCTGACGCCTGGAGGCAATGGCTTGGGGCCGAGCTGGCCCGGCCGCTCCTGGCAGACAGACCAACCCCATCGCTCCCACCCGAGTCGGCCGAGACGCAGGGGATGTTTCAGCTGGTGCGGCAGCTGCGGGAGGAGATCGATCGCGAGGCGTTCGGCACCTTCGTGCTGAGCATGACCCGCAGCGTCAGCGATGTGCTCGGCGCCTATCTCCTGGCCAAACGCGCCGGCTTGTTTGCCGATACCGCCGGCGTGGAAAGCTGCACCCTGCCGATCGTGCCACTGTTCGAGACCATCGAAGACCTCCAGCGCGCGCCGGCCATCATGCGCGAGCTGCTGGCGGTGCCCCTGGTACGACGCAGCGTTCGCGCCCAGGGGGGAGTGCAGGAGGTGATGATCGGCTATTCCGACTCCAACAAGGACGGCGGCTTCCTCACCTCGAACTGGGAGCTCAGTAAGGCACAGATCAAGCTCACCCGGTTGGGAAAGGAAGCCGGGATTCCCATCGCCTTCTTCCACGGGCGGGGCGGGTCGGTGAGCCGGGGCGGCGCTCCTACCGGCCGCGCCATCGCGGCGCAACCCGCGGGCTCAATCCAGGGACGGATGCGGATTACCGAGCAGGGCGAGGTGGTGTCCTTCAAGTACGCCAATCGGGGAACCGCGCAGTATCAGATCGAGCTGCTGGCGGCGAGCGTGGTGGAGCATTCCCTCAAGTCCGAACGGGAGAAAGCTCTGGCACCCACCACGGAATTCGATGAGGTCATGGAGGCGCTGTCGGGGGCAGCCCAGGCGTCGTATCGACAGCTGGTGGATCATCCCGACTTGCTGGCCTATTACCAGGCGGCCAGTCCGCTGGAAGAGCTCGCGCTCCTGAACCTCGGCTCCCGGCCGGCCCGCCGTTTCGGCGCGCGTTCGCTGAGTGATCTCCGGGCCATTCCGTGGGTCTTCGCCTGGTCGCAGAACCGGCATTTCGTGCCGGGGTGGTACGGGGTCGGCAGCGGCATCCTCACCTTTCTTCAGGTCCGGGGTCAGCGCGGTGCTGCGCTGCTCGATCGGATGTTCACCGAGTCCCGGCTGTTCCGGCTGATCGTGGACGAGGTGGAGAAGACGCTGACGTACGTCGATCTGGATATCGCGCGAGAGTACGCCGAGCTGGTGCCGGATCCGCAGGTTCGGTCGAATATCCTCTCGCTGGTGGAAGAGGAATATCACCGCACGGTCGAAGCGGTCTTACGGATCAGCGGGGGGAAAGAGCTGGTCGAGCGCTATCCTCGCTTCCGGCGCCGCCTGGCCCGGCGGCTGCCCACGATCAACCAGGTGAGTCGCCAACAGATCGAGCTCCTACGCCGGTTCCGCGAGTCCGGCGGAGATCGGACTCAGGAGGAGCAGCTTTCAGCGCTCCTGCTTTCCATCAACACGATTGCGGCAGGGTTCGGGGCGACTGGGTAGAGGCCCTCCGCTTCTTCTCTACCTCGACTCGGAGCTGTCCGCACGCCGCATTGATATCGAGACCCCGGCTCCGCCGCACCGCCGCCTCGATCCCCTGGTTGCGCAGCCTTTCCGCAAAGGTCCGGATTCGCTTGCCACTGGTCGGGGTGAGGTCCGGCGCGCCACCTGGATGCAAGGGGAGAATGTTCACCAGCGCTCCGAGCCGGCGAGCCAGCCTGCCCAGCTGGTCAGCATCGTCTTCGCTGTCGTTGACTCCCGCGATCATGACGTACTCGAAGGTGATCCGCTTCCGGAATGCCTCGGCCGCCTTCAGCACCTTCTCCAGATCGTATTTCTTCTCGATCGGCATGAGGGCAAGCCGCTGGGGCGAGGTCGGAGCATGCAGCGAAATTGCCAGCCGGAATTGCTCCGGGCGTTTGGCGAATTCGGCCATGCCGGGCAGGATCCCTACGGTTGAGACGGTGATGTGCCGGGCTCCGATCTCGAAGCCGTCGGGACGGTTGAGAATGCTCAAGGTGATATCCACCGCCGGCCAGTTGAGCAGCGGCTCACCCATGCCCATGAAGACGATGTTGGTGGGCTTCTGGGTCGAATCCTCGAGAATCAGCTCCCGCACCTGTCCGGCGATCTCGAAGGGACTGAGGTTGCGGCGAAATCCCATTCTACCGGTGGCGCAGAAGGTGCAACCCAGGGCGCAACCGGCCTGGGATGAAATACACAACGTCCGCCGGGTACCTGAAGGAATCAGTACCGACTCGATGGCTTCGCCGTCGTCCAGCCGCCAGAGATACTTGCGGGTGCCGTCGGCCGACTGCTGTATGGTGTCCGCAACCAGCCGGGGTAGCGGGAAGGCCTGGTCCAGCTCGGCTCGCAGGGTGGCCGGCAGCTCAGTGGCCTCGGCCCAACTTCTCACCGGGGCCTGCCACAGGCGCCGGAGGATCTGACCGGCCCGGTAGGACGGCAGGCCCCGATCGGCTACCCAGGCCGCAGTTTCTCAGCCCGACTGGGGTCTCCTCGAGAGGCTGCTACGCTGGGGTGCTGGCGTCCGAGAAGCAGGTTGCATCGACATTCCGAAAAATAGCCGGCTACGAGGAGTCCCGACACTTCGCAATACCGCTAACATAGCTAAACTCAACTGCAATAATGCATTGCCTCACTACTACCACGCGGTATAGGTTTGACCCCATGCCACCTCAGGTCACCTCGTGCTCCTGACCGAACTGCTCACGCCGGATCGGGTGGTGGTACCCCTGGCCTCGCGAGACAAGAACGGCGTTATCGCCGAGCTCACCCGCCACTTAGTCGAGCGTGCTGGAGGCACCTACGACGAGGTCCTCGGCGCGGTGGAAGAGCGCGAAGCGGTCTTGAGTACCGGCATCGGCTTCGGCGTGGCCATTCCTCATGCCCGCTCCGCCGCGGTCCGCGAGCTCACGCTGGTCTGCGGAGTAAGTCCCACACCCGTCCCCTACGATTCGATTGACGATGAGCCGGTCCGGCTCTTTTTCCTCATCGTCGGACCGGAGTCCTCCGCCGGCCAGCACGTCAAGGTTCTGAGCCGGATCGCGCGCCTGGTCCGGCGGGAGAATCTCCGGCAGCAGCTCTGCGACGCAGGCTCGCCGGCCGAGTTTTACGAGGCGCTGCTCGATGCCGAGGCTCGCTCCTGATGGGGGCAACGGCACTGCGGACCCATCGCGGCGGCGCCCTGAACCGCGATCAGCTGGGCCAGGAGGTGCGTCTGGGTGGCTGGGTGCATCGGCGGCGGGATCTCGGTGGACTGGTCTTCGTCGATCTCCGCGATCGGGCCGGCCTGGTTCAGCTCTCGTTCAATCCCGACTGGAGCCCGCCTGACGTGATGCAGCGGGCTGCCGCCCTCGGCGCCGAGACCGTGGTGTTGGCCACCGGCAGGGTCGAGCTCCGGCCCGAGCCGTCGCGGGATCCCAACCTTGCCTCCCGAGAGGTCGAGGTTCATGTCACCGGCCTCGAGGTGGTCGGGCCGGCGCAGACGCCGGCGATTCCGGTGGCGCGCAAGGAAAAAGAGGAGCTGCCGGCGGAGGAGCTTCGGCTGCGCCACCGAGTGCTCGACCTGCGCCGGCCCGAGCTGCACCGCAACCTGATCCTGCGGCACCGGCTCATGCAGGCCACCCGGCGCTACTTCGATGAGCACGGCTTTTTGGAGATCGAGACTCCGATTCTCACCAAGCCCACTCCGGAGGGCGCTCGCGACTATCTGGTTCCCAGCCGGGTGCATCCGGGTGAGTTCTTTGCGTTGCCCCAATCACCCCAGCTCTACAAGCAGCTGCTCATGGTCGCCGGACTGGACCGCTATTTCCAGATCGCCCGCTGCTTTCGCGACGAGGATCTGCGCGCCGACCGGCAACCGGAGTTCACCCAGATCGACATCGAGGCCTCCTTCATTGGCCTGGAGGACGTGCTCGCCTTTGGCGAAGGGTTGGTTCAGACCCTCTGGGCCGAAGCGGGGCATGAGCTGGCCTTGCCCATCCCTCGAATGCGGCACGCCGAGGCAATGGAGAAGTACGGGACCGACAAGCCGGATCTCCGTTACGGACTGGAGATCTTCGACGCCACTGACGGGTTCCGGGGAGCCGACTTCTCGATCACCCGGTCGGCCATTGAACGCGGGGGACGAGTTCGGGGCATCAGGGTCCCGGGGGGCGGCGCGCTCACTCGGAAACAGGTGGATGAGATCGAAGCCGCGGCCAAGTCGTTAGGCGCCGCCGGTCTGTTGCGGCTCAAGGCCACCGGTGGCGCGCTCGAGGGTGGTCCGGCCAAGTATCTCCCCGCGGGCGCGGCAGCCCGCTTGGGTCTCTCGGACGGGGACCTTGGCCTGTTCGTGGCCGGTCCCGATCACGTCTCCAGCCCGGCGCTCGACCGGGTGCGCCAGGAGCTGGGCCGCAGGATGGATCTGATTCCCGAGGACGAAAATCGATTCGTCTGGATCATCGACTTTCCGCTCTTCGAGAAGGATCCCGCCACCGGCGCGCTCAATTCCGTCAACCATCCGTTCACGGCGCCGCACCCGGACGACCTCAAGCTGCTCGACACGGCCCCCGAGCGGGTCCGCGCGCTGGCCTACGACATGGTGCTGAACGGCACCGAGCTGGGCGGGGGCAGCCTCCGGATTGCCGACCCGTCGCTGCAGCGCAGAGTATTCGCCAAGCTGGGGATACCCGAGGATCAGGCCGAGCAGCGCTTCGGATTTCTGCTCGAAGGCCTGCGGTCGGGGGCTCCCCCGCACGGAGGATTTGCCTTTGGATTGGATCGCATCGTGATGCTGCTCGCCAGGGCGGAGTCCCTGCGCGACGTGATCGCGTTTCCCAAGACCACCGCGCAGCGGGCGCTGTTCGAAGGCGCGCCGACCAACGTGGACCCGGGGGATCTGCGAGCCCTTCACCTGGAGGTGACCAGTGAGAAGTAGAGTGGATGAGAGGCTTGACCCTCTTACCTCTGACCGCTCACCTCTTACCTTCAAACATGCCCGACGACATCCAAACCCGCATGTCCGCCGAGGGCGCCGATCCGTTGCTGTTTGCCGGAGTGAACGACAGTAACCTCCTGGAGCTGCAACGCGCCCTGGGAGTGCGGGTCTCATTCCGCGGCGAGGCAGTGACCCTCTCCGGCACGCCCGACCAGGTGGAGCGGGCCGGACCGGTGGTGCAGGGCCTGCTGGATCTGGCTCGGATGGGTGAGACGGTGACCCCCGATGACGTGTCCCGGCTGGCCGGCGAAGCTACCGACGGGAGAGCTCCCGGCCCAGACCTCGGATGGCAAGATCGTTCTGCCCGGCCTGCGTCGCGCGATCGTGCCCAAGACTCAGGGTCAGCGCGACTACCTCCAGGCCATCAGCAATCACGACATCGTAGTCGGCATCGGGCCGGCCGGCACCGGGAAGACCTACCTCGCCGTGGCCAAGGCGGTCGAGGCCCTGGCCCGGAAGCGGGTGAAGCGCATCATCCTGGCCCGCCCCGCGGTAGAGGCCGGCGAGTCGCTCGGCTTCCTCCCCGGAGACCTGCAGGCCAAGGTCGATCCCTATCTCCGGCCGCTGTACGATGCGCTGGAGGACATGATGCCGCACGACCGGGTCCAGCGCGCCCTGGAGACCCGCACCATCGAGATCGCTCCGCTGGCGTACATGCGGGGCCGCACTCTGGCCGACGCCTTCATCATTCTGGACGAGGCCCAGAACGCCACCGGGGCCCAGATGAAGATGTTCCTCACCCGGCTGGGGGTGAACAGCAAGACCGTCGTGACGGGTGACAAGACCCAGATCGACCTTCCCCAGCGGGAGGATTCGGGCATACTCGAGGTCGAGCGGATACTTCCTGGCATCGAAGGCATAGCATTCTCCTATCTCCACGAGACCGACGTTGTCCGCCACCGGCTGGTGCGAGAGATCATCAAGGCTTACGCGGAAGATCAGAGCGGCTGATGGCTCGACGGTCGAACCCGCGATTCAGGGAGATCTGGTCCGGGACCACGTTCAGGGAGCGAGCCCGCTTTCATCTGGCCCGGTGGGCGCCGCTGCTGGCCGTGGCCCTGCTGACCTATTTCGCCTTCCCGCCGCACGTGGGCGTCGGCACGCCGGTGCCTTCGGTGGGCCAGATCTCGAAGCGGGACGTGGTGGCGCCGTTTGCCTTCGAAGTGAGGAAGTCCCCCGAGGAGATTGCCCGGGAAGGTGAATCCCGCGCGCTGACGGCCCAGCCAGTCTATCGCTTCAGCCCCACCGCCTACGACTCCTCGCTGGCAGCTGCCCGTGGCTTCTTTGCCGACCTGGCCCGCGCGGCCGCGGCCGGTGGTGCCGATTCGGTCGAGAAGGCGGTCGGCTCCCGGCTCCGCCTGGGGTCGGAGGAGACCAAGTACCTCGCCGACTCCACCAACCGGCGGCAGATCCAGGAGGTGTTCACGCACTTCCTGGCCGAAGGGCTTTCCAAGGGAGTGGCCGACGCCGGTGCCATTCTGGGCGAGGTGAGCCCGACGATCGCGCTGCGCCGGGGCGAGACCGAGCGCATTGTTCCCCGCGATTCGATCCTGACGTTCGCCGACCTGATGGAGCAGGCTGAAGCGGCGGGAATCAATCTGCCCACGGCCACGGGTCAGCGTACCCTCCGCCGGCTGGTCGGCGCCTTTTACCATCCCACCATAGTGGTCGACCCGCTGGTGACCGCAGCCCGGCGGGAGCAGCTGCGCGGAAGCGTGGACCCGCTGAAGTACTCGGTCCGCACCGGGGAGCGAATTGTCCGGGCGGGGGAGCCGGTCACCGAGGAGGCCCGGGCCAAGCTGCTCACCCTGTTGGATGAGCATCTGCGCCGCGGCACCGGAGGCCTGGCGATCCGCAGCGCCGCTGGAGCTCTGCTCTACAATGCGATGGTGCTCAGCGCGTTCTGGCTGCTGATCCTGTTCTATCGGCGGGAGAGCTACAACCATCTGCGGGAGATGATCTTCTTCGGGGCGCTGTTTGCCCTCGTCGTTCTCCTGACCGCGGGTCTCGCCAGCGTCTTCCCCGGACGGCCCGAGCTGGTGCCGATCCCCTTCGTGGCCATCCTGGTCACCATGCTCTACAACGGCTGGATCGGAGTGTTCGCCGCCGTCACGCTGGCGATCCTGCTCGACGGGCAGTGGGCGCTGCGGGAGAGCTATGTGCTGTTCTTCGGTCTGGTGGGCGGCGTCGCCGGCGCCATCGGAATTCGGGTAGTGCGGCGTCGCCGCCATCTCTACCTCACCATCGGTGTGGTGGCCGGTGCCGGGATCTTCGCGACCATCGCAGTCGGTCTGGCTCAGGGCTGGACCAGCAGCACCCTGATCGGCAGCTGCCTGCTCGACCTGGTGATCGCGCTGGCCAGCGCGGCGCTCGCCATGATCCTCATGCCGATGGCGGAGTCGGCCACCCGTATCACCACCGATCTGACCCTGCTGGAGCTCTCCGACCTGGGCCGCCCGCTGCTCCGGCGGCTGGCGCTGGAGGCGCCAGGTACCTGGGCCCACAGCCTCGCCATGGCCAGCCTCTGCGAGTCGGCCTGCAACATCATCGGAGCCAACGGGCTTCTTGCCCGGGTCGGCTGCTATTACCACGACATCGGCAAGCTGGCCAATCCCGGCCATTTTGTGGAGAATCAGGGCGGAGGACCGAATCCCCATGACCAGATGAGCCCGCTGCACTCGGCTCATATCATCCAGAGCCACGTGGCCGACGGGCTCGCGCTGGCCGACGCCGCAGCTCTGCCCGAAGTGGTGCGGGCCTTTATCCCAGAACATCATGGGACCACATATATCACGTACTTTCTGAGCCGGGCACGAGGCAACGACCCGGAGGGCCGGGTGGATCCGGCCGATTTCCGCTATCCGGGACCTCGTCCCCAGTCTGCGGAGACTGCCGTAGCGATGCTGGCCGACTCGGCCGAGGCGGCAATCCGGGTGCTGAACAACCCCACGCCTGAGGCCGTGCGCAGCGCCATCGAGCATCTGGTGCAGCAGAAGATGGGCTCCGGCCAGCTGGATGATGCGCCGCTGACGCTGCGGGATCTGGACCGGATCAAGCGCGAGTTCGCCCGAGTGATGTCCGGGACCTACCACAAACGAATTGGATACCCGCGTCCCAGTGGCGGCGTCACCCCGGAATTCCAGTCGGCCGAGCGCGAGTGAGGTGGTCGTGAACGGCCGCCGGCTTCCGCTCTCGAGGGCGCTGGTCGAGCGCATTGTCCGCTCGGTGCTGCGGGCGGAGCGCCGGGAAGCACTGATCTCGGTGACCTTTCTGGGCCGCGACTCGATGCGCCGGCTCAACGCGGAGCATAAGGGGCATGACCGGCCAACCGATGTGCTCACCTTTCGGCTGCGAGACTCCGGTTGGCCCGGCCATTGGCGACGTGTACGTCTGTCCCTGGGTGGCCCGCCGGGAGGCTCGCGCGCGGGAAATTCCGCTGCGGCAGGAGCTGATTCGTCTCGTGGTGCACGGCACGTTGCACGCGCTCGGCCGGGACCATCCCGAGGGACAGCAGCGAACCCGCTCGACGATGTGGCGCCGGCAGGAGCGCTACGTGGAGGCTTTGGCGTGATCGCGATGTTGCAGCTGTTCATCGCGCCGCTCCTGGCTGCGTTGCTCACGCTGTGGGCGGGCTGGTTTGCCCTCGCGGCCGAGTCCGACGCCGATTTGCCTCGCTCGCTCAGCGGCCAGCTGGGGCCCGAAGGGAGCCCGGGCACGCTGTCCAGGAATCTGCATGTCGCCAATCTCGCGCTGCTGGTGCTGGCAGGAGCGGCAGCCGGCGGGGCAGTGGCCTGGTGGGCATGGTCCCCGGCTGCGGGTCTGGTGCGTCTGCTGCTCGCCATTCTTCTGGTCTGGGTATTGGGTGACCTGGTGCCCCGCCTGCTCGCCGCCGTGGCACCCGAGCTCACCGGGCCCGCCCGCCGCGCCGCGGCGGCTACCCTGGTGCCGTTCCGTCCGCTGCTCCGGCTCGCCGCCTGGGCCGATGAGCGGACCCGAGCTCGGGCCCCGACTCGCCGCGCGCGGCAGAGTGGCTCGGCTCAGCGCGACATGCTGCTCGGGGTGTTCTCTCTGGCCGACACGACGGTTGCCGAGGTGATGACTCCACGAATCGATATCGTCGCGGTGGACACGGCAGTGGATCGCGATGAGGTGGTCAAGACGCTCCGAAGCTCCGAGCACGCCCGGTTGCTGGTCTACGACGGCCATCCCGATGCCGTGATCGGGGTGATCTACGCCAAGGACATTTTGGCGATCGGGCCGGAAGACCCGCGGCCGTGGCGAGCGCTGATCCGGCCGGCCGCCTTCGTGCCGGAAGGGAAGACGCTCGACCGCCAAGTCCGCGACTTCCAGCGGGGTCCCAGCCATCTCGCAGTCGTGGTGGATGAATTCGGCGGCACCGCCGGGATCGTGACTCTGGAGGACATTCTGGAGCAGATCGTCGGTGAGATTCAGGACGAGTACGACACCGACGAGGTGGCTCCGATCCAGGTGGTGAGCGAGGACCATTGGCGGGTGGAGGGCGGGGTCGCGTTGTCGGAGTTGGAGTCGGCGCTCGGGCACAGCTTCGATCGGGACGACGTGAGCACCGTCGGCGGTCTGGTGCTCGCCGAGTTCGGCCGGGTGCCCCGCTCGGGTGAGTCGATCGACGTCGAGGGTTACCGCCTGGTGGTGGAGCACGTCGTGCGCCGGCGAGTCAAGCGGATTGCGGTGCACCGCCCGCCGGTGGAGGCCTCGATGGTGCAGTCAGAGCGAGCGGCCCGATGATCTGGCTCGCCGTCCTGCTGGGTGTGGCGCTCACTGTTTTTGGCGCCACCGCGGGCGCCGCGCTCATCACGGTAAGCCGGGCCGAGCTGACCCGCGCCGTGGGCCGCCGGTTGCGGGGAGCCTCCGCCTCGCTCGCCGGTCTCGCGCAGATCGACTACTTCCTCACCGCAGCCTCAGCCACGACGTCGCTCGGGGTCCTGCTGTTGGGCGCGGCGATTCCCGGGCTGCTGGCCGGCTCGAGCGCGCCCCGCTCTCTCGTCGCCTTTGTGCTGCTGGCGGTTCCACTGGTGCTCTTCGCCGCGTATCTGGTGCCGCGTTGGCTGACTCAACCCCGGGCCGAGACGGTCGCTGCCAAGGTCATCCCGGTGCTGCGGCCCTGGTCCCGAGTGCTGGGGCTGCTGCTGCCCGCCCGGACCGCTACCCGGCCCACCGATCTCCGCTCCATCTGGCGGGAAGGGGCCGCGGTCGGAGTCGAGGATGACGACGAGCTGATGATGGTGGGCGGCGTGATGGCCTTCAGCTCCCGGCCGGTCCGGGAGGTGATGACCCCGCGTACCGAGATCGTCGCCATCGAAGAGAACGCACCTCTGGAGGAGATCCGCCTGGTGTTCGCCGGCAGCGGGTACAGCCGGATTCCGGTGATTCGAGGCACCCTCGACGACATCATCGGGATGCTGCACGCGTTCGATCTCTTCAAGCTCGAGCCGGGCGACCCGCTGCCGGTGCGGCCGGTGGCCGTTACCCCGGCCAGCCGGCACTGCGGCGATCTTCTGCTCGACATGCAGCGGGAGCGTCGCCATCTGTCGGTGGTGCTGGATGAGTTCGGCGGCACCCTCGGCATCGCTACCCTGGAAGACCTGCTGGAAGAGCTGGTGGGAGAGATCTTCGACGAGCACGATGAGGAGGTCCGTCCCTCACTCGCCGCGGTCGCCAGCCTGTACGAGACGGATGGGAACGTCTCGACCCAGGCCATCGAGGAGCAGTTCGGCGTATCCCTGCCCCCGGGGCGCTCCACCACAGTCGGCGGTCTCCTGGTCGAATGGGCCGGTCGGATCCCCAACGCGGGAGAGCGGTTCGTAGTGCAAGGTCTCGAGTTCGATGTGGTGCAGGCTTCACCCACCCGGATCGAACGCCTGCTGATCCGGTCAGGACCCACGGCCGCGGTTCCGCTGCAGCCCCCCTCCTCATGATCAAGCTTCTCGACCGCATGGTCGAGTTGGTCCGCAAGGGCGAGATCGCGCTCTTCATCCGGCGAGCGCATGACCTCGAGCCGGCGGACCTGGCTGACGTGCTCACCACGCTCGACGAGCAGGAGCGCGTGACCGTAGTTCAGGCGCTGCCCCCCGAGCTGTCCAGCCAGGCTCTGGCCGAGATGCCGGAGGATGCCCATGCCAGTGAGACCTTGGCAGCGCTCGGATCCGGGCAGGCCGCGGAGATCGTCGAAGAGCTGGACGACGACGACGCGGCCGACATTCTCGGCGAGCTGGACGAGGCCAAGCAGGAGCAGATCCTCTCTGAGGTCGAGCATCGTTCGGAAGTCGATCGTCTGCTGCGCTACGACGAGGAGACTGCCGGCGGGCTGATGACCACCCACATGGTGACCGTGCTCGACACGGCCACCGCGGGACAGGCAGTGGAGGAAATCCGGCGCCAGGCGGCAGAGGTGGAAGATTTCTATCAGGTGTTCGTGGTCGATGACGAACAGCGGCTGATCGGCACCCTGCCGTTCAAGGATCTCGTGATCAGTCGTCCAGAACGTCCAGTGCGGGCGTTCATGACCGACGCCGATATCTTCGTTACCCCGGATCAGGACCAGGAAGATGTTGCCCGCCTCATGGCGCGCTACAACATGCCGAGTGTGCCAGTAGTCAGCGAGCAGGGACGGCTGCTCGGACGGATCACCTTCGACGACGTGATCGACGTCGTCGAGGCGGAGACTACCGAGGACCTGCTGAAGTTCGGTGGTGTGTCGCCGGATGAAGGACTGGGCGCCGGCTGGAAGACCGCAGTCCAGAGCCGCCTGCCGTGGCTCTCGATCAACCTCGCCACCGCGTTCCTGGCGGGAGGCGTCGTGTACTTCTTTCAGCACACCATCCAGCGAACCGTGGCGCTCGCGGTCTGGATGCCAATCATCGCCGGCATGGGTGGCAACGCGGGAACTCAGGCGCTCGCCGTCACCGTGCGCCGTCTCGCTCTGGGACTGATCCCGGTGAATCTGTTTACCCAGGTGGTAGGGAAGGAGATCCTCGTCGGCATCATCAACGGGCTGGTCATGGGCCTGACCGTGGGCGCAGTGGCTACCTTCATCGGTGAAGGGCCCCGCCTTGGTATCGTGGTCTTTCTCGCCATGGTGGGGAATCTGATCATCGCCGGATTCGCCGGCGCCTTCATCCCCATCGTCCTGGAACGGGCGGGCATCGATCCGGCGGTGGCCTCCTCGATCTTTGTCACCACCTTCACCGATGTCTGTGGCTTCCTGCTACTCCTCGGGCTGGCTGGAGCGATTCTGCTTTAGCTCCGCCGGCTCACTTCTTTGCGGCCGGCCGGCCCTGCCGGGGACGTGATCTCACCCGCCGCCGGCCCGCCGTTGAGCTGTGCCTGGGACCCGGAAGGATTGGAGACTTCAATCCGGTATTTCGCCTTCCAGCGGGTGAGCGTTTCCATGGAGAGCTCGTCGAGCACGCGGGATACGGCCACTGTAGCGGCGATTGCCGCCTGCAGCAGCTCGCGCTCAGACTCGGAGACCCGGGAGTCCCGCCGCTGGGTCACCGACATGAGCACGATGGTGAGCTGATTGTTGATCCGGTCCTTGAGCATAGCCCGGAGCTCGGCGATCATCTCCCGCCGCACCAGGCGGAAGCGCCGGCGCACCGCCCAGAACACGAAGCCTTGGACCACGCAAGCGGCCAGCGCCGTGACCGCTAGTTCCTGATCGTTGGTGCCCACCTCGATTGCGAAGGGCAGGGCCAGAGCAACGGCGACACTTACCCCGACGAGATAGAGCTCGAGGTGGTCTACGAGGTGAGAAGTGAATTTGCTCACTTCACTAACTCCAGAAAGGAAGGCGCCCCTCCGTTTCCGGAGGGGCGTAACGTGGACGATCGGGGGCCGCCGAGCCGCCCACGTAGGGTGGAGGATTTATAACTTCAGGCCGACCGCAGCTTCGTGAGTAGCTCGTCGTCGAGACGCCCAGTAACGGGCATGTTGTTGGCCTTCTGGTAGGCGCGGATGGCCTTACGGGTCTTCTTACCATATACGCCGTTAGGCTCGCCCTTGAAATAGCCGGCCTTAACCAGTCCTGCCTGCGCCTCTTTGATCTGGTCCTTGCTCCACTTCGCCTGATGGGTTCGCGCGGCCGACTTACTGGCCGTGGAGTCCTGCTGGGTGGACTTGACCGCGGGGGCGTGCTGCATGGTGGAACTGGGATTGGGCTTGGCGGCCGGGGTTTGGGCCAGAAGGCCGGCTGCGGGAACCGAGCCGAGTAGTACACCCACGACCAGCGCTAGCTTTCGAGTCATGCTTCCTCCTTCAGAGTACGATGCACCAAACATGGTGCCTGATTGGGTGCACGACAGAAAGGCAATCACCGTGCCAAGCAGCGGGAGCGGTCTATCGGGGATGGAAGCTGGAATGCGTGGAATTAACGGCCTTCACGGGACGGTGGACAAGGTTTTGGCCTGCCACTCTGTCACCGCGGGACAGAATGTCCGCCTAGCCGTGGCGCGGTGGTAGTCCCCACCGCTGGATCATGCGGGTCAGCGTCCTTCGGGAAATCCCCAGGATCCGGGAGCTCTCTTCCCGATTGCCTCCGGTCGCAGCGAGTACGCGGATCACGTGCTCTCGTTCCACTTCCTCTAGTGGCCGCATCGCCGGAGCAGGACCCGGTGTATCGGGTAGTGCCACTGCAGAGGGACGCACACTAGTGGCCAGATGCTCGGGTCCGATGACGCCCTGCTCGGCGAGGAGCACAGCGCGCTCCAGTACGTTCTGCAGCTCCCGAATATTGCCGGGCCAATCGTAGCCCAGCAGCCGGCGCTGGGCCTCGGGATCGACCGCGACGGGACCACGAGAGTGGCGCGAGCTCAATGCCCGGAGGAAATGGTCAACCAGCAGTGGTATGTCTTGCCGCCGCTCCCGGAGTGGAGGAAGCCGCAGCGTCACCACGTCGAGGCGATAATACAGGTCTTCCCGAAAGCGGCCCTGGCGCACCAGCTCGGGAAGATCGCGGTGCGTAGCCGCCAGGACCCGCACATCTACCTTCACCGGAGTCTCGGAGCCGACCGGCACGATCTCGTGCTCCTGCAGCGCGCGCAGCAAGCGAGCCTGCAGCCCGGCCGAGATGTCGCCGATCTCGTCCAGGAACAGAGTGCCTTTGTCTGCTTCCCGGAAGAGACCGGGGCGCGCGGCGGCGGCGCCGGTGAACGCCCCTTTGACGTGTCCGAACAGCTCGCTCTCGAGTAATCCCTCGGCCAATGCCGAGCAGTTGACCGGCACAAATCGGCGGGTCGCCCGCTCGGAGTAGCGATGAATGGTGCGCGCCACCAGCTCCTTGCCGGTGCCGGTCTCCCCGTAGATGAGGACGGTCGCCTGGGAGGATGCCACCCGGGCGAGGGTCTTCATCACCTCGATGATCGCCGGGCTGTGTCCCACCAGGGCCAGCCCTTCCGGCTCCTCACCGGTACCTGGTGGATCGGTGGTGGAGTGCTTTCGCGCCAGGTTACGGCGTCCGAGGGCCCGCCCCAGCGTCTCTCGCAAGGTTGCGATATCGTAAGGCTTGCTGATGAAGTCATACGCGCCGGCCCGGATGGCCTCGCCGGCCGCGGCGGCATCGCCGAAGGCCGTGAGCACCAGTACCAGGGCCTCCGGGTCCCGTCCTCGCACCAGGCGCAGGAGATCGAGTCCGCTCTTGCGCGGCATCCGCAAGTCGGTCAGCACCGCGTCGAAGGGTCCCTCCTCATCCAGCTTGGCGATCGCCTCGTCGGCGGAGAGAGCGGACACGACCCGATAGGACTCCCGCTCCAGGACCTCGGAGAGCAACCGGCAGGCCGCCTCGTCGTCATCGACCAACAGCAGGCGCGCTGCCCGCGGCGCGGTTCCCACGGCGCTGGTCACGTGCGCTGCACCGCAGGCAGGACCAGCCGCCAGCGCACCCCGCGCCCGCTGGGTACGTGCAACAGATCGCCACCGAGAGTACGCGCCAGGCGGCGACTCACGGCGAGCCCCAGGCCGGTCCCCTGGGGACCCTTGGTCGTCGAGAAGGGGCGGAACAGGCGGGCCTCGGCTTCGGCATCGAGACCAGGACCATCGTCGAACACTTCGATACAGGCATCCGCCATACTCTGCTCAGTTGAGACTTGCACCAGGTTTCCTGGGGATAGCGCCTCGATCGCATTCTTGAGCAGGTTTAGCAGGATCTGTTCCACCATTGCGGGATCACAGGTCGCGTAGACCGGCGCGGAGGAAATCAGGCGGGCGGTGACCCCGGCGTCGGTAAAGGCGGGCTCGAGGAACCGGAGCATCCGGGTGGTCAGCTCGGTCAGGTCAATGGTCTGGATGTACGGCTTGGGCCAGGCGCCCCGTTCCAGGGCGGCCCGCACGATCCCCGCCAGCCGGTCGACCTGAGCCAACAGGAGCCGGACCCGGTCGGCCGCGGCGTCGTCCTGCTGGGCCGAGAGGTCATCCCGCAGCAGCTGGAGGTGCCCGCTTACGGTGTTGAGGGGGGTCCCAATCTCATGGGCAAACCCGGCGGCGGTCTCCTGAACCAGGGCCAGGCGATCGAATCCCCGGGCCCGCTCCTCCAGGGAAAGCAGCATGGCTCGGGCCGCGCTCTCCTGCTCTCTGGAGGTGAGCGCCTCTCTAAGACGATTGTACCGCCGGGCCAGCTCCCGAAACTCGGGTGGCCCGATTTCCGGCGCCGGAGGTGACCCCTTTGCGCCTCCATGCGCCCCCGCCATGGCCCGGCCGATCTCGGCCAGGGGTCGTCCAACCCAGCGGGCAGTGAGCACCGCTACTCCCAACGCCACCATCAGCGCCGAGATCAACGCCAGGAAATAGGCCCGCTGCCGCTCCACCCGGGCCCAATCCTGGAGTCGCCGGGTCGAGACCCGCACGTCGAGCACTCCATAGGGTCGCGCCCCGAGCGGAACCAGAACCCTCCAGCCGGGGTCGTCACCATGAAGAAGACGCACCTCGGTGCTGCGCCGGTGGAGCGCTTCAAATGCAGTCTGGTCGGCCGCGTCGATCGGGCGATTCCCGCTGGACGCCACCGGGCTCAGCGCATTTCGCTCAAGCACGTACACCGTCGCCTGGGACTCGGTGATCCGGTGTTTGGCCCAACCCTCGATGCTCTGAGTGAGAGCATCGACATTTCCGGTTGGAGCGGCGCGGACCAGGAGCGAAGCGAGGGTGTTGGCCAGGGCCACCGATTCCAGACGGAAGTCCTCCAGCCGGGTCCTGGCCGACCAAGAGAGCGCAGTTTCGGTCGCTCCCAGCACCAGCAACACGGCCATGATGGCGGTCAGGAATGCCAGCCGCCGGGGCAGGCCCATCGGCGGCCCGGTGGATTCGGCTTCGGCCTCCGGCGCCTCCGGTGGGTCGTAGAAGGTGGAAGGCGACAGATCAACCGGTAAGCTGACCCTGGCCGGCTCGGGCCGCTCGATGCTTTGGTGTGCCATCAGACTGCCGCCGCGCGCTTGCTGACGAGCTGGCGCAGTCCCCGCCGGCCCACGATGGCTAGGCCGATCGCCAGCACCGGCAGCACCTCGACCGCCTGGAGCGCCAGACCGCCGGCCAGCGCATTGGCCGCCGGAACATGAAATGCGCTCAGTCCCAGGATGAGTGAACCCTGCATGACTCCAATGTTGCCTGGCGTCAGTCGCAGGATGCCCGCGACATTAGCCATGACCAGTGCTGCCAGCGAGACCGCGGGAGTGATCGCCACGTGCGTCGCGCTGATGCTCCAGTGATAAGTGAACCATTGCGCCAGCCAGCTGGCTGCCGCCAGCGCAACCGCCGTCGGCCATTCCCCGAGGACCGTGCGTCGCTGCGATACGAATGAAGGTTTCGTGCCAGCGTCCTAATGCCCGCGAGTGCACCCGATGCCACGGCACCAGTCGGTATCCCAGCATGATGGCGGCGGCGAGTCCGATCAGCACCAATCCCCAGGAGCCGGGCCGAGGGCCAGGGCGGCAGCACCACGAAGGCAAGGCCGAGAAACACGATCAATCCCAATGCTTCCACCAGCCGGGTGGCCACCAGAGAGGCGGCCGCGGCTCCGAAGCTGACGCCATCGCGCGAGCCCGCTACCTGAGCCCGGGCCGCTTCGCCGCTGACTGAAATGCTTATGGAGTTTACTGCGGCGCCCACAAACGTGGCGGCTTGCGCGGTGGCCAGGGAAACCGGCGCCAGCCGAGACAGGAGGATGTACCAGGTTCCCGCTTTCGCGGCCAGAGATACCAGGTTGATCGCGCTCGCAGCGGCCAGCAGGAGCCAATTCGCATCGGCCAGTGCCTCGAACGTCCTGCCCCAGGGAAAGGTCAGCCCGAAATGAAGCGCAAACCCAACGGCAAGGAGAATGATGCCGGCGGTGAGCCAGTGCCGGAGGGTCAATTGGCTGCCAGCTCGGCCAGTGGCGCGAGTCGGTATCCTGCTGCCTTCACGTCCGTGATGATCCCCTGAAGCGCTGCCGCGGTCTGCCACCGATCTCCGTTCGGGTTGTAGCCGTCCCCATCGTGCAGCAAGAGTATCGATCCGGGTCGGAGGCCGGTGCGGACCCGGGTCCGGATCGTCTCCGCTCCCGGCCGGGCGGTGTCCCAGACTCCGAAGGTCCAGCCGAACACCTGGTAGCGATACGGCGCGATCGCTCGAGCGACAAAGGGACTTCGGTACCCGTGGGGCGCCCGAAAGCTTCGGGGGACGACACCGGTGACCTCCGCAATGGTCTCGTGCCCGCGACGGATCTCTTCCACGACCCGGCGGGGTCCTACCCGGTGGAGCTTCCGATGGGAATAGGTGTGGTTGCCGATCTCGTGGCCGGCCCGAGCTACGGCTCGGGCGGTTTCCCGATGTCGCTCGACGTGCTTGCCGACCATGAAAAATGTCGCCGGAACCGCCTCCCGATCCAGGACCTCCAGTACCCGTTCCGTCACGCCGGGGTTGGGCCCGTCATCGAAAGTCAGAAAAGCCACCGGCCCGCGGGGCCCGCGGCCGACCACGGGACCAAACAGTTTGCTGTTGGGGGAGTAGGCCCCCCATAACCCGGTGGCGATGAGCGCCCCACCCACGGCTGCGGTGCCTAACAACCCAGGACCCGGTTATACACCCCGATAACTTGGTCGGCGATCCGCGGCCAGGCAAACGCTTCTGACTTGCTCAGGCCAGCCGCACCCATAGCTCGCCGCCGGGACTCGTCACCCAGAAGAGCGATGATGGCGTCCGCCCAGGCGGCTGGATCATCTTTATGGACCATCACCGCTTCCGCTCCTCCGCCGACGAGCTCCCGAAACCCGGTGATGTCCGAGACCAGTAAAGGAGTGCCACACGCCATGGCTTCCAGGAGCGTTACCCCGAAGGATGCCATGGTGGTAGGACAGAGGTACAGGTCAGCCCTGGAGTAATAGGTGGGACGGTTGCCGTTGACCCGGCCGACGAAGGTGACCTGCCGCCCGGTCGAGCGCGCCATCCGCTCATACATGGGGCGGAGCGGACCGTCGCCGGCAATGGTGAGCTTCGCCTCGGGCACCCGGGCGAGCACCGCAGGCATGGCCGCCAGGATCGTGTCCAGTCCATTGCGGGGATCCAGCCGGCCGAGGAACAACAGCTCCGGCGGCCGCGAGGCCGGCCGCGGCTCCTGCGGCCGGAAGAAGTCGGTGTCCACTCCGTTGGGAATGATCTGCCAATCGGCCTTGAGATAGCGCGAGTGGGCCTCGACCACCGGCTGACTGACAGCGATGGCCGCTGCATGACGATCCAGCCGTCGCTGGAGCTGCCGGCGGAAGATTTGGATCAGGGCCGAACGCTTGAACCAGGAATGAAAGGTGGCCACCGCCGGAATGCCGAGCTCGTGCGCCGCTTCCGGGGCCACCAGACCCAGCACCGGCGCGAGACCGCCGTGCACGTGCACTACGTCGATCTTCTCATCTCGAAGAATCTGCTGCACCTGCTGGCGCAAGCCCCAGCCCGTGGTCACCCGCGCGAAGGACCCGGCGCTATAGATCACCCGGCTGTGGCCGATCCTTCGAACGAAAGGAGCATCTTCGTAGTTCTCCTCCGGATCGGCGCCCCGCGACGGGACCGGCATGTTGGCCGTGATGACCGTGGTCGGATGGCCCCAGTCGTTCAGCAGCCGGGCCAAGTTGTAGACGTGCTCGGTAACCCCGCCGAGATGAGGAAAGTAGTACTCGGTGACAAGAGCTATCCGCATGACAGCGTCCTTTTTCTGTGTGGCCTTGCCGAGGGGCAAGAACGCGGCCATCGGCGGCCACGGCAGGAAGCGCACAACCACCCCGCACGTGACAATTTGGCTCGTTTGGCGGGTCGCAACTAGGCCATTGTGTCCCCGGCCGACAGTTGACATGCCCTCCCGACCCCCGCATCATCGGCGCCGTCCCCAGCGCTAATCGCCTGAAGGAGAGCGCGTGCTCGTCCCCAAACTGGTCACGACCCTTAAGACCTACACCCGCGCCCAGTTCTTCGCAGACCTCACCGCGGGAGTAATTGTTGGGATCGTGGCGTTGCCCCTGGCCATTGCCTTTGCCATTGCCAGCGGAGTCACGCCCGACCGCGGCCTCTATACCGCGGTGATTGCCGGGTTTCTGATCTCTGCCCTCGGGGGATCCCGGGTGCAGATCGGCGGACCCACCGGCGCGTTCGTCGTGATCGTTTACGGGATCGTGCAACGCTACGGTGTCGACGGACTCACCGTCGCCACCATAATGGGCGGACTGTTATTGATCGCCTTTGGCGTGGCCCGCCTGGGGGCGGCGATCAAGTTCATTCCCTTTCCCGTCGTCACCGGATTCACCTCCGGCATCGCCGCCATTCTGATCGTCCAACAGCTGCGCGATGGGCTCGGCTTGCGGCTGGCGAGCGCTCCCCCGGAGCTGATCGAGCGGCTGAGTCTTTATGCGGCCAACATCCGAACCATCAACCCCCCGGCGGTAGCCCTGTCAGCCGGCACCCTGCTGATTCTCTGGTTCTGGCCCCGGGTGAGCCACCGGGTGCCGGCCCCCTTCGTCGCCCTGATCGCGACCACGCTGCTGGTCCGGCTGCTCCACATTCCGGTGGAGACCATCGGCACTCGTTTCGGTGCGATCCAGGCCGGGTTCCCGCCGCTATCCCTGCCTTCGGTGTCGCTGGCGGAGCTGCGGCAGCTGGTGGGCCCGGCGCTCGCCATCGCGGCACTCGGCGCAGTGGAATCGTTGCTGTCCGCCGTGGTCGCGGATGGAATGATCGGTGGCCGGCATCGCTCCAACATGGAGCTGGTGGCCCAGGGCGTCGCCAACGTGGTGACTCCCCTCTTCGGCGGCATTCCTGCGACTGGAGCCATCGCCAGAACCGCCACCAACGTGAAGAGCGGAGGTCGCACTCCAGTGGCGGGGATGATTCACGCGCTCACCCTCCTGGCCATCACCCTCTTCTTTGGACGGCTGGCCGGGATCATTCCGCTGGCGACGCTGGCGGCCATCGTGCTCTGGGTGGCGTGGCGCATGGCGGAGTGGCAGGTGTTCAAGAACGAGCTCCGCGCGCCTAAGAGCGATGCGCTGGTGATGCTGGTGACTTTTCTCCTCACCGTGCTGGTCGACCTCACGGCGGGGATAGGGGTGGGGATGGTGCTGGCCTCCTTACTCTTCATGAAGCGAATGGCGGAAGTAACCAACGTGACCCTGGTATCCCGCGACTTTCAGGATGCCCGGCCCAGCAGCGACGACTCGGGCGCGATCTACCGGCGCCAGGTGCCGCCGGGAGTCGAGGTGTACGAGATCAACGGTCCGTTTTTCTTCGGCGCGGCCGAGAAGTTTAAGGATACGCTTTCCGAGGTCTCGAAGAAGCCCAAGGTGCTCATCGTCCGAATGCGCAACGTGCCCGCCATCGACTCCACAGCGATCCGCGCACTCCGCGATCTGGTGCGGCGCACCCACAAGGATGGAACCGTAGTGCTCCTCTCGGACGTGCAGGCGCAACCCCTGGTTGCACTGGAAAACTCGGCATTGCTGGACGAGATCGGGGAGGAACATTTGTTCGGCGATATCGATGAGGCGCTCGCGGCGGCGCGCAAGCATCTTGGGCTGCCGCCGGAAGCGCCGCTTCGGGGTTCCAGCTCATCCACCGCGGCCTGATCTCATGCATCTGCAGCAGCTGCTGATCCACTATGGACTGGTCGCCGTGTTGATCGGCTCGGCCATCGAGGGCGACTTCAGCCTCATTCTTGCCGGCGTGGTGGCCCACCTCGGCATCTTCCCGTTTCCCTGGGCCATAGCCGCGGGAACCGTGGGGAGCCTGGTCGGCGACACGGCCTGGTATGCGCTGGGCCGGGTGCGAGGGCCCCGGTTCCGGGAGGGAAAGCTGTACGCGCGGGTGGGGCCGACCATCCAACGGCTGGCCAACCGAATGGGGCCGTGGGAGCTGCTCGCCGCCCGCTTCGTCTACGGGACCAAGGCTGCGAGCATGGTCTTCTGGGGCCTGCACGGGCTGTCTTTGCCCCGCTTTCTGCTGATTGATGCGCTCGGCTGCGCCATCGGCGCCACGGTGTTCACCGGCCTGGGCTATCTGGTCAGCGGTAGTGCCACCGTGTTGCTGGGGAAGGTGAGGCGGGTGCAGCTGTGGCTGTTGGGCGCGCTGATCGTCGGTGTGGTGATCGTGTATATCATCCATCGAACCGCTAAACACGAGCTGCATCTCGACGAGAGTGGGGAGGACGCCGCTCAGGAGCGTGGCTGACCCCCACAAATGGCCGCCGCATAGAGAGCTCGGAGCCCATCCAGTTGCTGCCGGGTCAGTGCGAAAGTCGCATCGCCGAGATGAACCTCCACTCTAGTCGAGCGAGTAATCCTGCGAAACTCCATAGCCGGCAGGCGGGTGGTCAGGTTCTGCTCCACCTTGTGGTCTCTCGAGTCGTGCAGTCGGAATGCCCCCATGCTGCCGAAGTCGACAAAGCTACTGTCCTCGAAAACGAGGATGAGCTGCCGCTGATCGATGGGCCGTTCGAGCGTGTCGATGACGTGCAGCTGCAGGAGCAGCACCGGTTCCGCCAGCGGAGGAGGCTCCGACAGCTCCACCGCTCCTACCACATCGTGTACCGCTACGCCTTTGGCTTTCACTCGAATGGGATCGATCAGAAGCATTGCACTTGTTTGATCGGGGGCCACCATGAGTTGAATGGTGGTCTTGGGCTTTGAGTCCTGTTCTCCAAGGAGCGCTGTGAAGGCCGGACACATTACCGGCGTCAGGCTGAATACCCCGCTCCGGAAAACAGTGTCAGGCCCGGCATCCAGCCAACGCGGCGGCATCGGTCGCATGCTCTCCGCCGAAATTTGGGCCGGGAGAACGCTGGGAACCAAGAAGAAGCCAGCTGCGGACAGCGACAGGGCCCAGCTCCAAGCGCACACCACCAGACTGCTCCTTCTCTACCGCTCCTGCAGGTCGACCGTTTGGAGGGGCACCAGCACGGGTCCCCGGCCAAATCCCAACACGGTGTCTTTCTGGGCTCGGGGAGACGAGGCGTTCGGCTCGGTGAAGTGGCAGCGGAGGTCGCCGCCGTTGGCGTTCAGGCTGGCGGCTGGCGCCTCGAGGTTTATCAGGTAACGGCCGCTGGCATCCGTCGTAGTGGTACCAGTGGAGCTGCCTTCGCAGGCAACGAATACCGTAGTGGTCGACAAGGCGCTGCCCGAACTTCCGGTCACCAGACCCTGGACCGACGCATGGCCGTCGCCGGTGGTGAACGGATCACTCGAGGAGCAGGCAGCAGCAATGCTGCAGACGAAGCCAAGAAGTGCTATACGCCGAGTCGTGAGCATAATCCAATCTCCTCCCCTCGGGTGGAGTCACGGGCTCTGGCCTGAGGCGGCGCTGGCGACGGGCTCCTTTAAGATGTAGTCCGGGACCTGAACCGTCGAGATCGGAGCGCGCCGCGGTCTCACCAGACTCGCACCCGGTCCGCCGGTGCCAGGTAGAGCGCCTCTCCCGGCTTCACCCCGAACGCCGGATACCACGCGTCGATGTTCCGCACCGTCGAGGCCCGGTACTGAGCCGGCGAGTGTCCATCGGTGAGGATCTGGTTCCGGACGGCCGGCTCCCGGGCCTTGGTGCGCCAGGCCTGGGCAAAGCTGATGAAGAACTGCTGGTCGGCCGTGAACCCCTGGCTGACCGGTGCCGGCTTGCCGCCGAGCGACCGGTGGAAGGCATCGTACGCCGCCGCGAGCCCGGCGACGTCCGCGATGTTCTCGCCCAGGGTCTGCTGTCCCTTGACCGCGAGATCGGGAAATGGCCGGTAGTGATCGTACTGCGCCACCAGCTGGGCCGACGACGCCTCGAAATGTTTGAAGTCCTCCGGCGTCCACCAGTTGTGCAGCCTTCCCTTGGCGTCAAAGAGTGCGCCCTGATTATCGAAGCTGTGGCTCACCTCATGGCCGATGATGGCACCGATGGCGCCATAGTCCATGGCGAGGGGTCGCCGGGCATCGAAGTAGGGTGGCTGCAGAATCGCCGCCGGGAAGTTCAACGCGTTCATTGCCGGCAGGTTCACCGCGTTCACCGTCTGCGGGGTCATCACCCACTCTCCGCGATCCACCGGCTGTCCCAGCCGGCCTACTGCCTGCCGGTACTGGAACAGCTGGGCGCGTTCCTGGTTGCCGTACGCGTCATCCTTCACGACCTCGAGGCCGGAGTAGCTGGGCCACCGGTCGGGGTAGCCGACGCCCACCTTGAGCACGGCGAGCTTAGCCTTGGCCTGCTGCTTCGTGGCCGGCGCCATCCAATCCAGGCCATCGATCCGGTCCCGAAAGGCAGCGATGAGGTTGGTGACCATCGCCTGGGCCCGGGCTTTCTCCGCCGGAGGGAAGTAGCGGGCGGCGTACAGCCGGCCGACAGCAAAGCCGAGCGCGTTGTTGGTGGCGGTCACCGCCCGCTTCCAGCGGTCGCGCGGTTTCTGCGCGCCGCTCAGCACCGGCCCGAAGAAGGCGAACGATTGCCGGTAAAGTGGGGCAGGGAGCACGGCCACGCGGGACTGGATGGCGTGGAAGGTCAGGTAATCCTTCCAGGTGTCGAGCGGCTCGCTCGCGGTCAGAGCCGAGATGCCGGTGACGGCGCTGGGCTGCCAGACCACGACCTGGGGAGCCTGCTCCAGCCCGGCGGCTGAGAAGTACGTCTCCCATTCGAGGCCGGGCGCCTTGCCGGCGAAGTCTGCCTTCTTCCAATGATTGTTTCCCTTGGTCACGTCGCCCGAGGCCTCCCGGGTCCAGTGAGCGTCCGCGATCCTGGTCTCCAGCCGGACGATCCCGGCGGCCTTCGCCCCGCTGTCGGGAATGCCGGCGAGCCCCAGCATAGCGGCCACGTGGTCCTGATACTTGGCGCGGATCGAGGCCATCGCCGACGCGGTGTCGACGTAATAGCTCCGGTCGGGCATGCCGAGCCCGCCCTGAAGCAGGAAGGGGGAGTAGTGAGCTGGATCATCCAGATCCTGTGCCACCCAGAGGCCGAACAGGTTCTCGGTGTAGAAGTTCGTGTTGTTGAGCACGTCCACGTCGGCCCGCAGCGTGGAACCGAGAAATTGCGCCAGGCCCTTCCGGTCCTTGATGGCGGCGATGGAGTCGAGCGTCGGCTGGAGTGGTTTGAGCCCGGCCGCCTCAATCGCCGTCGTGTCCATGAACGCGGCGTAGTAGTCGCCGATCTTCCGGCGGTCCGAGCCGGCGGTCCCGGATCCCTTGGCCACTTCCTGGATCAGATCGGCCACCCGGCGATCGGTGACCTCACTCAGGATGGAGCCCGCCCCGTACGAGCTCCGGTCGGCGGGGATCTCCGTATCGTTGAGCCAGGTGCCGTTGGCGTAGGCGAAGAAATCGTCCCCCGGCTTGACCGAGCGGTCCATGCCGGCGACGTCGATACCGGGGGAGCGGGCTGCCTGTCTGGTCTGAGCGGGGAGGGTACCGAGTGGAGATCCGACCGCCAGAATGGTGGCGGCGAGCGTAAGAAACCGGGGGCGAAGGTCGATCATGAGCATCCTCGGGCGGGTGCCGTGTCATGAGTGGAATCAGCTGCCGGTAAACATACGTTGAGGGGCCGCAAAACGAGTCACGGTCCACTTCTTCCGCCCGCGGGGTTAGACTCATTTGGCGCCACGGACAGCACGTGGCTGGACTGAGCATCACGAGGAGGAAGTATGAGAATCGGCATCATCGGCGCCGGCCAGATTGGCGGAACCCTGGCGCGCCGTTTCAGGGCCTTGGGGCACGACGTATCCATCGCCAACTCGAGGGGACCCGAGTCGCTGGCCGGACTGGCGCAAGAGACAGGCGCCAGGGCGGTCACGGCCCAACAGGCTGCCCACGCCGGGGACCTCGTCGTCGTCACCATCCCCTTGAAGAACATTCCGCGGCTGGCCGGCATCTTCAACGGGGTGCCCGACGACGTCGTGGTGGTAGACACGGGCAATTACTATCCCCAACAGCGCGATGGCCGGATCGGCCCCATCGAGGATGGGGTCACCGAGAGCCGCTGGGTATCCGACCAGCTCGGCCGGCCGGTGGTCAAGGCGTTCAACAACATCTACGCCAGCCATCTGCTGGAGCGGGGTAAGCCGAAAGGCACAGCCGGGCGCATCGCTCTACCTGTGGCGGGCGACGATCGGAGGTCCAAGGACGTCGTGATCCGGCTACTTGATGAGCTCGGCTTCGACGGGGTCGACGCCGGTGGATTGGACGAGTCCTGGCGGCAGCAGCCGGCCACGCCGGTCTACGGCACCGATTTCGACGCGGCAGGTGTGCGGAAGGCACTAGCCGAGGCAAAGCCGGAGCGCAGATCCGAGTTCAGGGCGCAGGAGCGCAGCCCGGCCGGCCGGCGCTAGACGCTATCAATCACGTTGAGCTAAAAGAGGAGAGGAATCATGGCTACCAAACAACCGATCGTTCCTTGTCTCTGGTTTGACAACCAGGCCGAGGAGGCAGCGCGCTACTACACCGGCATCTTCAAGGACTCCCGGATCGGGAGGATCAGCCGGTACACCGAAGCCGGGCGTGAAGTGCATAAGAGACCAGCCGGCTCGGTGATGACGGTCGAATTCGAGCTCAACGGGCAACCCTTCACCGCACTCAACGGTGGCCCACACTTCAAGTTCAACGAGGCAGTCTCCTTCCAGATCATGTGCCGGACCCAGGAGGAGATCGATTACTACTGGGACCGGCTCACTCCGGGTGGAGACCCCAAGGCGCAGGCGTGTGGCTGGGTTAAGGACAAGTACGGGTTGTCGTGGCAGGTGGTGCCGACCGTGCTGGCCGAGCTGATCAGCGATCCCGATCGAGACAAAGCCTCACGCGTCATGGAGGCGATGCTGCAGATGAAGAAGCTGGATATCGCAGCGCTGGAACGGGCTCACGAGGGTGAGACGGCCGGGGCGAGGTAGCCTAGTCACCCGCACTTTGCCGCGGCTTACCCTCGGCGCCGGCAGTTGCGCCATTGGTTGCTAATCGGGCTGGTCTGTCCTCGAACACCATTCGGCAACGGGGACAGACCACCCGGTCCCGCCCTCGTCTTTCGTCCCAACGCACCTTCCGGCCACAGCCGGGACACCGCAGCTCCTCCTTCTTGCCAGCCATAAGCACGCCTCCGCTACCAGCAGAGCGTCTCAGGCTGGGCGATTGTGACGCGGAATCCAGCGGCTCACCCGCCGGCAGTAATCCAAATAGGCAGGGCCGAAGCTGGCTCGGAGGGTGGGTTCTTCGTAGCCCACGACGAAGAGGTGGGTGATCAGCAGGAAGGCTGCACAGTAAAGCAACAACGCCCAGGATCGGTAAAAGAGAGCGGCCCCGGCCAATGCTAGAGCGGCGCCGAGGTACATCGGGTTGCGCACCATCCGATAGGGGCCGGCCACAACCAGCTGCCTCGGCGGGTCGAAGGGCGCCGGCGTTCCCCGTCCCTTCACTATGAACGTGGCGATGCACCACAGGGCCAGCGCTGCGCCGACCGCAACGAGAATTGCGCCGGCAACTTGGGCTGGGCCGATTCCGGCGGGTCGGACGATTCCCGACCAGGCGAGCACCCGCGCGGGCAGGAATACCAGCAGGAAGCCGATAAAGAGGGTTGAGTAGGTGAGCGCTCGGATCAAAACGCTCACGTTCTGCTCTTCCTGGTCAATTCGGCAACTCGCGCCTTGACCAGCCGCCGCACCAGCGTCGCCGGCAGAGCCTTGGTCAAGGGAAATTGGATCGTTCCCTTCGAGGTCTTGTAACCCTTGAGATCGGTCGCGTAAGCCCGCCTGATAGCCGCGGTCATCGGGTACAAGCTGATATGGTTTTTCCAGCCGGCGTACCAAACGAGCGGCCGTCCATCGAGCCTGAAGCCGGGAATCCCGTAGCTGAAGACTTCGACCGCGCGGGGCGCCGCGGAGCGAATGAGCTGTCGGAGCTTGCGGAGACGCCGCCGCGGGTCGGGCGATTGCTTCGCCAGGTAGGCGCGTACCTGGGCTCTCGCCGGTTTGGCCTTGCCGCTGGTAGACGAGGAGAGTGCCAAGCTGACTCCGTATCAGGGACGGAGATGGGCGCGGTCCCTGAGGAACCGCGCCCGATAGTGTTCCGGCTCAGGGAGCGACGAACGTCGTGTACTTCGCCTGGAAAAGCGCGTGGAACTGGGCGGCGGTGAGGATGTGCCCCTGCTTCTGGGCCTGGTCTGCCACATCGAACCCGAACGTCGCCGCCCGCATCCGCTGGATCGGCGTGCCGTGATGCCCCGGGTTGGTGAAGGCGCAATCCCCGATCTGGAAGAAGACCTGCAGGAATTGCGCGACGCGCTTCCGGTTCATGGACGCGCCTCGGCTGTGAGTCAGGTAGTACGCCGAGAACGCGTCGGCCATCAGCTCGTTGTGCCGGGTCAGCTCCGCAGCATCGACAGTGGTAGGATCGGCGCCCGGGGGGAGCTCGTCGAGATAACCCCGCTCGTACTGGATGTGATGCCCGAACTCGTGGGCAAAGATGGCCTGAAGCGCTACGTCGTCGAATCCGACGGCCTTGTAGCCGTCCAGGATCCCATCACCCATCACGACCTTGTCGGGAATCCCCAGCTCGGGAGCCGAGATGGCGAAGGCGTTGAAGGTGAACAGCGGATGGTTGCCCCCGTGCACCTGCGGCTCCGTGAGCATCACGCTTCGGACCTCGGATGCCCAAGAATTGGCCGTGGCATCATCTAACCCCAGGAACACATCTGACTTATAGGTGGGTACGGTGCGGCTCGGGTTCGCCAGCACGGTGCCGTGCATGGGCACAACCTGGATGTCGCTCGAATGGATATCCCAGAACCGCTTCACATCCCGTTCCGTCTTGGTCATTCGCTGAGTGTATTCGCCGTTGTAACCGAAGTACTGGGGCGTGGCCGTAGTCTGGAATAGCAGCGCTTCGTAGGTGGGGACCTGATCGGCCCAGCGGTTGATCAGCAGGATGAGGTTTGGAAGGGGTATTTCAAATGCTCGCTGCAGGAAATAGTCGTTGATCGGCGTGTTATCGTCGCACGTAGTCGGTACGACCGCGCGCGACAGATCCATCATGTCGCTCACCCGAACGGAAGCGGGCAGCTTAAGGAGGCTGGGATCCCGGCTAAAGGCGGACTGTTGGAGCTCGGCGGTTGCTGCGGGTGGGGCGGTGAGGTCGTTCTTCTGGCTCTTGACAGGCGGCGCTGGCAAGCGCGAGAGCCAGACAGCTAAGTCGTAAAACGTTCCTTCTCATCGGCGGATCTCCAGCTGGAGGCGGTGAGGGACCTGCATTTCGGATGTGGGCGGATCGGTGCCGGAAGGCCACTGCTCGTGGCGGCGCACTATTTTAGACCCTGCACTGTCACTCAGCAAGGGCTGCTTGCGGGCATTTCCAGCGGCGGGATGTTTCGCTCATGCAATTCCCATCGTCTGACGTCCTGTCTCGATCTCTGTCATGGCGCTGGTCTTGCCGGCCTCACACGAGTCCGATGCCAATTGTTGCACCGCGACCATTCGGGCGCGGGTGCCCGAAGGTACCGGGACGCTTTACCTCGCCGGAAGTCTCCCCCAGTTGGGGCCGTGGCGTCCCGACGGTCTGCCGATGTCAGGGGCGGGGAAGGAGCGTACCGCCGAGATCACCGCGCCGCCGGGCACGATCCTGGAATACAAGTTCACCCTCGGCACCTGGGATCGTGAGGCGGTGAACGGTGCCGGCATCGTGCCGCCCAACTACCACTTGGTCCTCAATCGCGACACCGCGATCGTCCACCAGGTCGCCGGCTTCAAGAAGGATCCGCTCGAGTACATCGCCGACTGGCGCGGCTCCGGGGTCAAGGGCCGGCTGGTCTACTGGACCGGCGTGACCTCGGCGTTCCTGGAACCCAAGCGGCACGTCGAAGTCTGGCTGCCGCCGGGCTACGACGAGAATCCGACCACTCGCTATCCCGTCCTCTACATGCACGACGGGCAGAACCTGTTCGACCCCCGCATCGCTAACACCGGCGTGGACTGGGGGGTGGACGAGGCGGTGGTGCGGCTGGTGGACCGGGGTGTCATTCCGCCGATCATCGTCGTCGGGGTCTGGAGCACGGCCGAGCGCTCCCGGGAGTACTCACCCTGGCACGATGCGCCGGCGTATGCCCGATTCCTCATCGACGAGCTGATGCCGAGGGTCAACCGGGAGTTCCGTACCCTGACCGGCCCGGCGAACACCGCGGCCATGGGCTCATCGATGGGTGGATTGCTGTCGTTCTACCTGGTCACCCACCATCCGGAGGTGTTCGGCGCCTGCGGCTGCATGTCGACCCACTTTCCTCTCTCCGAAGATGTGGCCGCCCGGGTCTTGAACCTCCCGGCCAAGGGAACCCCGGACACAACGCCGTACGTGATTCGCGACATCCGCGCAGGACTGAAGGCCCCGCCCGGCACCCGGTACTGGTTCGACTACGGCAGCATGAGCCTCGACTCCGCCTACGGACCCACCCACGCGGCCGTGCGCACCTGGCTCTTGGGGCAGCACTTGGTCGAAGGAAAAGATTTCGTGATCCGCCGCTACGAAGACGCGACGCATAACGAGGCGTCCTGGCGGGCGAGATTGGAGGACCCGCTGACGTTTCTGTTCGGACGGCAGAAGACCGTGATGAACCAGGACGTGCCGGCCTGGGCGAAGGATGCCATCTGGTACCAGATCTTCGTCGAGCGCTTTCGCAACGGCGACCGGTCCAACGATCCGACGGCGCACGATATCGAGGGGGTGACCGACCAGCCTCCGCCGCCGGGCTGGAAGCCGACGCCCTGGTCGTGGGACTGGTATCGCCAGGAGCCCTGGGCCCGGGCGAGCGGAAAGGACTTCTACACCACTGTGCAGTCCCGCCGCTACGGCGGGGACCAGCTTGGCGGCGGTGTCGATCCGGTCGGCGCGGACGCCGGCCCGGAGGCTCACGCCGTTGTCGGCGTACCAGTCGTGGCTGTTGAGGACGATGTCGTCCTCGTGCTCCTCGCCGGCCAGGCCGGCGACAGCATGATCCGGTTGTAGTTGCCGTGCGGCTCGTCGCCGAAGACGGTGATCCGGAACTGCTCACCACCGCCGCGCTCGAGCACCTCCTCGACGAAGCGGGCGCCGGCCATCCCGTTGCCGACCACGACCAGGCGGGAGCGGGTGTCGAGCGTCGTCGTCCAGGCTGCAGAGCGGTCAGACCTTCGAGGCGGCCACCGAGAACGGCGGTCATACCTCCACCAGTCCCAGGTCGATGACGAGATCGCCGTGACGCCCTCGGGCGCGGCGGCGTGCAGCTCGACAACGGTGCCGCCGGTCGAGGTCCTCGACCACCCGCAGCGGCGACGTGCACGTCGCTCTTGGCGCCGATCGGGAACCAGCGCATCGGCTCGCCGTCGCGCAGCAGCAGCACGTCACCAGCTCGGCGGTCGGAGTTGCCGCCGCGGAAGTACAGCGCCTGGGCCGACAGGCCGTTCGGCACCGATGTACTTCAGCGCGGGGTCGATCGGGCCGGGCTTGGCCAGGCCCTCCCCGGTGATCGGGAAGACGCCTTGCAGGAAGCGTGGGCTGCTCTTCACGCGGGTGCTCCTTTCCGGGACGGGCTGCGGGGCTCGGGGGCGGTGGACTGCTGGTGGCGTCGTCGGCTGGGGCTGGGGCCGGCGGCGGGCGGCGCGATCGTTCCGGCGGCCCGTCGACGCGGGCGACGGCGACCGCGCAGACCTTGAAGGCGGGCATCCTGCTGATGGGGTCGAGCGCCGGGTCGGTGAGCGCGTTGGCGCTGGAGCCGCCGCCCCAGTGGAACGGGGCGAAGACGACGTCGGGCCGGATCGCGTCGGTGACGTGCGCGTGGAACCGGGCGCCGGCCGCGGCGGGTGGTCAGCTCGACGACGTCGTCCGGCGCCGATGCCGAGCCGCCGGGCGAGGTCGGGGTGCAGCTCGGCGCGCGGCGTGGGGGCGACCATCGACAGGCTGCGATGCGGCGGGTCTGGGTGCCCGACTGGTACTGGGCCATCACCCGGCCGGTGGTGAGCACGTACGGGTAGTCGGCGTCGGGCGGCTCGGCGGCGTCGGCGGTGCTCGACGCGGAGAACCGCGCCCGGCCGTCGGGGTCGGGAACGCCTCGGCGAACAGCCGCGGCGTGCCCGGGTGGTCGTCGGCCGGGCAGGGCCAGAAGACGCCGTCCTCGGCGTCGATCCGCTCGTAGCTGATGCCGGAGTAGTCGGCGATGCCGCCGGCGCTGGCCCGGCGCAGCTCGTCGAAGACCTCTCGCGGGTCGCCGCTGAAGTACGTCGCCGGCACCCGAGCCGGTCGGCGAGCGTCGGCCAGCAGCTGCAGGTCGTCGCGGACGCCGGCCGGCGGGTCGAGCGCGCTGCGGCGCCGGATCACCCGGCCCTCGAGGTTGGTCATCGTGCCGTCCTCCTCGGCCCACTGGCGCGTGGGCAGGACGACGTCGGCGAGCTCGGCGGTCTCGGACAGGAAGAAGTCGGAGACGACCAGGAAGTCGAGCGCGCGCCAGCCGGTTCATCGACCCGGCTGGCGTCCGGGGCGCGAGACCGCGATGTTGCGACGCCAGCACCAGCAGCGTGCGGACGCCGCCGTCGGTGCCGAGCGCGGTCGAGCAGCTCGAACGCCGACCGCCCGGGCCTCGGAAGGTCGTCCGGGTCGATGCCCCAGACGGCGGCGACGTGCGCGCGGGCGGCCGGGTCGGTCGAGCTTGCGGTAGCCGGGCAGCTGGTCGGCCTTCTGCCCGTGCTCGCGGCCGCCCTGCCCGTTGCCCTGGCCGGTGATCGTGCCGTAGCCGCTGAACGGCCGGCCGGGCAGGCCGAGGGCGAGCGCGAGGTTGATGCACGCCTGCGCGGTGTCGGTGCCGCTGCGGTGCTGCTCGGCGCCGCGGGCGGTGAGGATGATCGCCTTCTCGGCGCGGGCCAGCGGCGGACCGGTGCGCGCGCTGGTCGGCCACCGGGACGCCGGTGATCCGCTCGACCCGGTCGGGCCAGTAGGCGGCCGACGCCGGCCCGCACCGCGTCGAAGCCGGTGGTGCGCGGCGGCGATGTAGTCGCTCGTCGACCAGGCCCTCGCGCGAGCGCGATGTGCAGCAGGCCGTTGGCCAGCGCGAGGTCGGTGCCGGGCAGCGGCTGCAGGTGCAGGCGCGGCGTCTGCGGCGGTCGCCGTGCGCCGCGGGTCGACGACGATGTGCTGGGCGCCCTCGCGCGCGGCCCGCGTCGAAGTACTGCATGGCCGGCGGCATCGTGTCGGCCGGGTTGCTGCCGACCAGCACGACGACGTCGGCCTCGGCGATGTCGGCTCAGCGGGAACGGCATGCCGCGGTCGATGCCGAACGCCCGGTTGGCCGCCGCGGCCGCCGAGGACATGCAGAACCGGCCGTTGTAGTCGATCGGCGCTGGTGCGCAGCGCGACCCGGGCGAACTTGCCGAACTGGTAGGCCTTCTCGTTGGTCAGCGACGCCGCCGCCGAAGCAGCCGACGCGTCGCGGCCGTGCTCGGCCTGGGTGCGCTGGATCGCGGCGACCAGCCGGCCCAGGGCGTCGTCCCAGGTGGTCTCGACGCAGCGGGCTGGTGCGGTCGCCGGGCGTCGCGCGCGACCAGCGGGCGGAGCAGCCGCTCGGGGTGGTCGAGCAGCTCGGCCGACGACCAGCCCTTGGAGCACAGGCCGCCCTTGTTGGTCGGGAAGTCGGCCGGGACGAGGGTGGCGGGCCGGTCGCCGGCGGTCACGTCCATGCCGCACTGCAGCGAGCAGTAGGGGCAGTGGGTCTGCGTCGTCCGGCTGGTTCCGGCCCCGCGCGAGGCGGACTGCGGAACGGCTGCGGCGGGCATGTCACGAGGGTGCGTGGCGTCGTTTCCCATCGACTGCCCCGGCGTCAACGCTGCGTTCCGTCGTCCTCACGGTGCGCGCCCGGCGGTTGTTAGCTCGCGTTGAGGTCCGCCCCGGTGGTCGAATGGGGGGGTGACCGCGCCGCCGTCCCACCGTCCAGCGGATCGACGACCCGGACGAGGAGGCGCCCGACGTCCGGCTCGCCGAGCAGCGCGACGTCCCCCGGATCGCCGCCACCCTGACCATCGCCCTGGCCGACTCGCGCTGGACCCGCTGGGCGCTGCCCGACGACGGCCGGATGCAGCGGCTCACCCGGCTGCACGAGCTCGACGCCGGGCACCGGGGCGTCGCGACGCGGACGCGCCTGGGTCACCGACGACGTCACCGCCGTCGCCGTGTGGGAGCCGCCCGCCGGAGCACCGCTCCCCTGCCCGGCCGACGTGCGCCGCGGCCCTGGCCCGGGAGCTGCCCTACCTCGCGGCCGACCGCTGGCCCGCCGTCGCGCGAGCACCGCCGCCCTGATCGCGGCCGCCCGGCCGGCCGAGCCGCACTGGTGGCTGGCCCACCTCGGGGTCCGGCCGACGCGCGCGGCGGCGCGGGCTGGCGGCGGCCGTGCTCGCGCCGGTGCTGGTGCGCTGCGACGCCGAGGGCACACCCGCCGCCGCGGCCGTGTTCAGCTGGGCGAACGTGCGGTTCCTGCGCGGCTTCGGCTTCGAGGTCACCGCCGACGACGCGGACGACGGACGACGAACTCCCGCTCTGGGTGCTGGTGCGGCAGCCTCTGCCCCGCTGAGGTTTCTTCCGCGGACCTGTCGATCCGGGCGCGGCCCGTTCGTACAGAGGGTGAGCAGCCGGCAGGGGCCGGCGCCGACCCGAGGAGGACGAGATGGCGCAGTACCTGCTGACCGTGGTCGAGCCCGACCGGAGCGGGCCGCCCGAGCCCGAGGCCTGGCGCAGATCATGAAGGACGTCGGCGACGTCGACCAGGAGATGCGGGACGCCGGGCGTCTGGGTGTTCGCCGGCGGCCTGCACCCGCCGGACCGCGCACCGTGCTCCGGCCGAACGGCGGCGACGTGCTGATGACCGACGGCCCGTTCGTCGAGGGCAAGGAGCACGTCGGCGGCTTCTCGATCATCGACGTCGACGACCTGGACGCCGCCCTCGACTGGGGCCGCAAGCTCGCCCGGGCGACCACGCTGCCGATCGAGGTGCGCCGCTTCCGGTGACCGCGCCAGCCGGCCGTCGAGATCGAGCGGTCTTCCGCGAGCACTACGGGCGGGCGGTCGCCGTCCTCGTCCGCCTCCTCGGCGACATCGACGCCGCCGAGGAGGCGGTGCAGGACGCCTTCGTCGCCGCCGTCGCGCGCTGGCCGGCCGACGGCGTCCCGCCGAGCCCGGCCGGCTGGATCATCACGACCGCCCGGAACCGGGCCATCGACCGGCTGCGCCGGGAGGCGCTCGCGCGCCGACCGGTACGCCCAGGCCGCGCTGCTGCACGCCGAGCGCCGAACCGGCGGAGGAGGGACCCGTGCCCGACGACCGGCTGCGCCTGGTCTTCACCTGCTGCCACCCGGCGCTCGCCGTGCCGGCGCAGGTGGCGCTGACCCTGCGGCTGCTCGGCGGCCTGACGACGGCGGAGATCGCGCGCGGCGTTCCTCGTGCCGGAGCCGACGATGGCGCAGCGGCTGGTGCGGGCGAAGGCGCAAGATCCGCGACGCCCGCATCCCGTACCGGGTGCCGACGCGAGGCCGAGCTGCCCGACCGGCTGCCCGCCGTGCTCGCCGTCGTCTACCTGATCTTCACCGAGGGCCACCGGGCGACGTCCGGCGAGCGCCTGGTCCGCGAGGACCTCTGCGCCGAGGCGATCCGGCTCGGCCGGCTGCTGGCCGCGCTGATGCCCGACGAGCCGGAGGTCGCCGGGCTGCTCGCGCTGATGCTGCTCACCGAGGCGCGCCGGCCGGCGCGCGACCGGCCGGACGGCGACCTCGTGCTGCTGGCCGACCAGGACCGCGCGCCTCTGGGACCGCGCGCTGATCGCCGAGGGGCAGGCGCTGGTGCGCGCGGTGCCTGCGGCGCAACCGGCCCGGGCCCGTACCAGCTCCAGGCGGCGATCAACGCCGTGCACAGCGACGCCGCCGACCGCGGCCGACACCGACTGGCGGCAGATCGTGCGCTCTACGACCAGCTGCTGGCGATCGCGCCGAGCCCGGTCGTGGCGCTCAACCGCGCGGTCGCCGTGGCCGAGGTGGACGGCCCGGCCGCCGGCGCTGGCGCTCGTGGAGGCGCTGGACCTGCCGCGCCACCAGCTGCTTCCACGCCGTGCGGGCCGACCTGCTGCGGCGGCTGGGCCGGGACGCCGAGGCGGCCGCCGCCTACGACGCGGCGATCGCGCTCACCGGCAACGACGCCGAGCGGGCCTTCCTCGCAGCGCCGCCGGGCCGTCGCTGACGGAGGGACCGATCTGGGAACTGTCGGAGGTGGCGCGGCACCATCGCGCCCATGACTGCCGCCGCCCGCCTGGAACTGGTCGCCCTCGACGCGCCCGACATCGAGTCGCTCGCCTCGTTCTACGCCGAGCTCGCCGGCTGGGAGATCGTCCGGCAGACGCCGACTGGATCACCGTCCGGACCGGCGACGGCCAGGAGATCGCCTTCCAGCTGGCGCCCGACCACGTCGCGCCGCAGTGGCCGGGCCAGGAGCGGCCGCAGCAGTTCCACCTCGACCTGCAGGTCGACGGCCACGAGGCCGCGGCCGAGCGGGCCGTCGACCTGGGCGCCACCCGGCTGGCCGACGGCCCGACCTGGATCACGCTGGCCGACCCGGCCGGCCACCCGTTCGACCTGTGCCAGCAGGACGGCGTCGGCCCGGTGATGGAGCTGTTCGCGGTGACGATCGACGCGCCGGACGCGTCGGCGCTGGCCCGCTTCTACGCCGACCTGCTGGGCATGGAGGTCACCTACGACGGTCCCGAGGGCGCGCTGGTCGCCGGCGGCGGCCAGAGCGTGATGTTCCAGCAGGTCAGCGACTACACCCCGCCGCGGTGGCCGGACCCGGCCCGCCCGCAGCAGGCGCACCTCGACATCCTGGTCGACGACCTCGACGCCGGCGAGGCGCGGGCGCTGGAGCTGGGCGCGACCCGGCTGGACGGCGGCGGGCAGCACGTTCCGGGTCTTCGCCGACCCGGCCGGCCACCCGTTCTGCCTGACGACCTGAGCTCGCCGGCCGCGGTCACCGGCGAGCGCCCAGTCGAGGCTGCCACCGTCTCCGAGCATGGCCTGACGCCGACGCTCGATGCGAGCCGGGCGGTACCGCCTCGTCCGCTGGTCGCCGAGGCGGACTCCGCACGTCGGCGATGCGGCCGACCGTGGCCGCGTGCGCAGCCGCGCCGTCCTCGACACGCGATCTGGCCGACGACCGACCGTCACCGCCAGCGCGTGGGTCGCGGAACCCGACGACCGTGTCCGCGAACCGCCGATGACGCACACGGTGGCGCCGGGCGCCTCCGATGCCGCCCGATCGAGCACCGGGGCCAGACGCGTCGTCCACTGAACCATCGTGGCGTCCGTCGGCATCGTCGGGCGACCGTCGATGCGACCCGCGCGATGAGCCGTCATCCGCGACCGGCCCGATGCCGCCGGCATCGTGGCACGACGCGCGCCGGGCTCAGTCCCAGGTGCGGCGCTGCTTCTTGAGCTGACCGCGCTGCTTCTTCGCCTCGATCCGGCGCTCCTGCGAGCCGCGGGTCGGCTTGGTCCGGCGCCGGCTCGGCGGCGGCGGTGCGAGCGCGGCCGGAGGACGGCGGCCAGCCGCTCGCGGGCCGCCTGCCGGTTGCGCAGCTGCTGGCGGTGCTCGCTGGCGGCGATGGTCAGGACGCCGTCGACCAGGCGGTTGCCCAGCCGGGCCGGCCAGCCGCTGCTGCTGGTGCTCGGTCAGCCCGGGGATCTCCAGCGGCGCCACCGACAGCTCGACCCGCGAGTCGGCGGTGTTGACGCCCTGGCCGCCGGGCCCGGACGAGCGGGAGAACCGCCAGTTCAGCGCGGCCGCGGGCACGACGACGGAGCCGGTGACCTGCAGGTCGCCGGACGGGTCGTCGGTCGCCGCCATGCGCTCAGTCTCCCGGACGGTCGGCCGGTGCGGCCGCGGGCCGGCGTCAGGATGCCCGGTTCGAGGTACTCGGCGGTCCACCCCGGGACGGCGTCTGCCACTCGGCGCGCTCCGCCGGGTGCACACCGCGCAGGATCCGCCGCCAGGTCATCGCCCGCTGGCAGCGGGCCGACCCGCAGGGCATGTCGGCCTGCTCGCGCAGCTCGGCCGGGCTGCCGTACGCCGCTCCACGGTCGAGGTAGGCGTCGCGCAGCCGGAGCAGGACCGGGTCGCCGTTCGGGACGTCGAGCGCCTGCGCCGCCACCCGGAGCGGCGACCAGCAGGCTGAGGAAGGGGTGCGCGACCGATGCGTCGCCCCAGTCGAAGAACCGGTGCCGGCCGTCGTCGACGAAGACGTTCGCGTCGTGCAGGTCGTCGTGCTGCAGCGACGCCGGGACGCCGCCGTCCGCCAGCCGGCGCGCACAGCGCGCGGTACTCGGCCGAGGTCGGCCACGAGCCGGTCGCGCACCTCGGCGGTCAGCCCGCCGGGGCGGTCGAGCAGCAGCGACTCGTCGTCGTCGAGCAGATCGGCGACCAGCTCGGGCAGCCGGTCGGGACGCAGGTCGGGCACGCCGAGGGCGACCATGTCGTCGGCGTGCGGCACCAGCTCGACCTGCAGCCGGGCGTAGTCGCGGAGCATCGCCTCCCAGGCCTCGACGGACGACGCCCCGCCGGCCGCGCGCAGGGTGGCGCCGCCGTCGGGCAGCAGCATCAGCCGGCGCTCGCGATGCACGGCGAGCGGCACGAGGACGTGCTCGGGCACCCACTCCCCCAGCGCCGCGACGAGCGGCCGGCTCCTGGGCCGAGCCCGGGCCGACCGACTTCAGCCAGACGGCCCCGCCCGGACGGGCAGCCGGAAAGCGGTCGACCAGGCGCCGGACGTGCGGCTGCTCCGGCTCGCCGTCGAGCGCCATCCCGCGCTCGGCCAGCCGGTCGGCCGCCCAGTCCAGGGCGTCGGCCCGCCAGGCGGGGTCCGTCCAGGTGGCGACGCCGGTCGTCCCGTCGTCCGTGCTCACCGCGGCGACGTTATGCGGACGACGTCCGCCGGGCGCACCGGATTTCAGGCGGCCGCGGGCACCGGGTCGGCGCCGCCCGCGGCCCCGGGCCGGCACCGGAGCAGCCGCCGCACGGTCAGCCACGCCCCGCGCCGGGCGCCGTGCTGCTCCAGCGCCTCGACCGCGTAGGCCGAGCAGCGACGGCGTGAAGTGGCAGACCGGCGGGCGCTTCGGGCTGATCTCCCGCTGGTAGACCCGGATCGCGGCGATCATCCGGTCGGCCAGCCGGCCGTGCGACGCGGTGCCCGCGGCGTGCACGTGCCGCAGCGTGCGACGGGGCCACGCAGGAACAGGTTGTTGCCGCAGCCGATCATCTCGGCCAGGCAGCACCCGGCGTCCAGGAGCAGCAGGTCCCGCAGGCACGAGCCGCCACCGCCGCCGTACCCGCGCGCGGTAGCCGTACCCGGGCCCGTACCCGTATCCCGGCCCGTACCCGGGGCCGTACCGGCGCCGCCGTAGCCCGGGCCGAACCCGCGCCGCCGACGGCCCCCGCCGCTTCGCCAGATGAAGACCATGCGTTGCCCTGTACCGCGGAACCACCCGCCGCATGCGTCTGCCGGCCGGGTGTGGCCCCCGGGCGCTCAGAGGATCGGCTTGCCGCCGGTGACGGCGACCCGGGCGCCGGAGACGTAGCGACGCCTCGTCGCTGGCAGCAGCACGTAGACCGGCGCGAGCTCGGCCGGCTGCCCGGCCGGCCCAGCGGCACCTGCTCGCCGAAGCTCTCGACCTTCTCCGGCGGCATGGTCGCCGGGATCAGCGGCGTCCAGATCGGGCCCGGGCGCGACGCTGTTCGCGCGGATGCCCTTCTCGCCGAGCATCTGGGCCAGGCTGGCGGTGAAGTTGGCGATCCCGGCCTTGGTCATGGCGTAGGGCGCCAGGTTCGGGCTCGGGCAGGTCGGAGTTCACCGACGAGCGAGTTGATGATCGACGCGCCGGGCTGCATGTGCGGGATGGCGTCCTTGCACAAGGTGGAACATCGCCGTGAGGTTGGTCGCGAGCGTGTGGTCCCACTCCTCGTCGGTGATCTCGTCGAGCGGTCGTGGCTCATCTGGAAGGCGGCGTTGTTGACCAGGACGTCGACCCGGCCGAACTCCTCGACCGCCTTCGGGATGATCGTCTTGGCAGTGCGCGCGGTCGGAGAGGTCGCCGGGCACCAGCACGCACCGGCGGCCGGCCTCCTCGACGTAGCGCGCGGTGTCCTGCGCGTCCTCGTGCTCGTTCAGGTAGGAGATCAGGACGTCGGCGCCCTCGCGGGCGAAGGCGATCGCGACGGCCCGGCCGATGCCGCTGTCGCCGCCGGTGATGACCGCGGCCTTGCCGGTCAGCCGCCCCGAGCCGCGGTAGCTCTCCTCGCCGTGGTCGGGCTTCGGGGTCCATCTCCCCGAGCACGCCGGGCGGGGTCCTGCTGCTGGGCGGGCTGGGACTCGGGGCGGGGCTCGGACACGGGTCCTCCTGCGCGCGTGGCGGCGCGGACGTCGCCGCCCGCGCTACCGCGCACGCGGCGAACCGGACACCTGCACGGGAACGATCGACCGCGTCGGGCACGCTGTTCCCACGATGACCGCGACCGCCACTCCCCTGCTCGACGACGCGGCCGACCTGTCCGCCCTGCGCGCGAAGGGCGCCGACCCCGACGAGCTGTTCGCCTCCTTCGCCGCCTGGGCCGAGGCGAGCGGCACCGTGCTGTACCCGGCGCAGGAGGAGGCGCTGATCGAACTGGTCAGCGGCGCGAACGTCGTCCTGGCGACGCCGACCGGCTCGGGCAAGTCGCTGGTGGCCACCGGCGCGCTGTACGCGGCGCTGGCAGCCGGACGGCGCAGCTACTACACCGCGCCGATCAAGGCGCTGGTCAGCGAGAAGTTCTTCGCCCTCTGCGGCGTCTTCGGCGCGGCCAACGTCGGCATGCTCACCGGCGACGCGGCGGTCAACGCGCGGGGCGCCGATCATCGCCTGCACCGCGGAGGTGCTGGCCAACATCGCGCTGCGCGAGGGCGCCGACGCCGACATCGGCCTCGTGGTGATGGACGAGTTCCACTTCTACGGCGACCCCGACCGCGGCTGGGCCTGGCAGGTGCCGCTGCTGGAGCTGCCGAAGGCCCAGTTCCTGCTGATGTCGCGCCACGCTCGGCGACGTCACGTTCCTGCGCGAGGACCTCACCCGACGCACCGGCCGGCCGACGGCGCTGGTCGCCAACGCCGAGCGCCCGGTTCCGCTGCACCACTACTACGCGACGACGCCGATGCACGAGACGATCCAGGATCTGCTCGACACGAAGCAGGCGCCGATCTACGTCGTCCACTTCACCCAGGCCTCGGCGCTGGAGCGGGCGCAGGCGCTGATGAGCGTCAACGTGTGCACCAAGGAGGAGAAGGCGGCGATCGCCGACCTGATCGGCGGGTTCCGGTTCTCCTCGGCCTTCGGGACGACGCTGTCGCGGCTGGTCCGGCACGGCATCGGCGTGCACCACGCCGGGATGCTGCCCAAGTACCGGCGGCTGGTGGAGCAGCTGGCCCAGGCCGGCCTGCTCAAGGTCATCTGCGGCACCGACACCCTCGGCGTCGGCATCAACGTGCCGATCCGCACCGTCGTCTTCTCCGCGCTGTCGAAGTACGACGGCACCCGCACCCGGCTGCTCAGCGCCCGCGAGTTCCACCAGATCGCCGGGCGGGCCGGCCGGGCCGGCTACGACACCGCGGGCACCGTCGTCGTCCAGGCGCCCGAGCACGAGGTGGAGAACCTCAAGCAGTTCGCCAAGGTCGCCGACGACCCGAAGAAGCGCCGAAAGCTGGTGCGCCGCAAGGTGCCCGAGGGCATGGTGCCGTGGAGCGAGTCGACGATGACCCGGCTGGTCGAGGCCGCGCCCGAGCCGCTGACCAGCAACATGCGGGTGTCGACGGCGATGATCCTCGACGTCGTCGACCGGCCCGGCGACCCGTTCGTCGCGATGCGCCGGCTGCTCACCGAGAACCACGAGCCGCGCAAGCGGCAGCTCCAGCACATCCGCGAGGCGATCGGCATCGCCCGCTCGCTGCTGCAGGCCGGCGTCCTGGAGCGGCTCGCCGAACCCGAGCCCGACGGCCGGCGCTACCGACCTGACCGTCGACCTGCCGCCGGACTTCGCGCTCAACCAGCCGCTGTCGACGTTCGCGCTCGCCGCGATCGAGGTGCTCGACCCGGACGTCGGAAACCTATGCGCTCGACGTCGTTTCGGTCATCGAGGCGACCCTCGACGACCCGCGCCAGATCCTCGCCGCGCAGCTGAACAAGGCCAAGGGCGAGGCCGTCGCGCAGATGAAGGCCGAGGGCATCGAGTACGACGAGCGGATGGAGCTGCTCGAGGAGGTCACCTATCCCGAAGCCGCTCGAGGAGCTGCTCGGGCACGCCTTCGAGGTGTACCTGCAGAGCAACCCGTGGGCCGCCGACGGGCAGCTGTCGCCGAAGTCCGTCGTCCGGGAGATGTGGGAGCGGGCGTTCACCTTCCGGGAGTTCGTCAACACCTACGGGCTGACCCGCTCCGAGGGCGCGGTGCTGCGCTACCTGTCCGACGCGTTCAAGGCGCTGCGGTCCGGCGTGCCCGCCGCCGCGCGCACCGAGGAGGTCACCGACCTCGTCGAGTGGCTCGGCGAGCTGGTGCGCCAGGTCGACTCGTCGCTGCTCGACGAGTGGGAGCAGCTCACCAACCCCGACCAGCCGCTCGACGCGCCCGGTCGCCGTGCCGGCCCGGCCGCGCCCGCTGACCGGCAACGAGCGGGCGTTCACCGCGATGGTGCGCAACGCGCTGTTCCGGCGGGTGGAGCTGTTCGCCCGGCGCCGCTGGTACGACCTCGGCGAGCTGGACGCCGACTCCGGGCTGGACGCCGAGCGCTGGGAGGAGGTCGTGCGGCGCGTACTTCGCCGAGCACGACGAGGTGGACACCGGCGCCGACGCCCGCGGCCCGGCGCTGCTGATCGTCGACAAGGCCGAGCCCGGCGTCTGGCGGGTGCGGCAGATCCTCGACGACCCGGCCGGCGACCACGACTGGGGCTTCGACGTCGAGGTCGACCTGGAGGCCTCCGACGAGGAGGGCGCCGCGGTGCATCCGGCTGGTCGACGCCGGCCGCAAGGA
>CAWBVP010000002.1:0-222376 GCA_963792265.1 uncultured Gemmatimonadales bacterium
GAAGTTTCCGTAGGGATCACCGCGGGCGGCACACTCGGTCTGCTCCCTCCCCCCTTGTGGGGGAGGGGTGGGGAGGGGGGTAGTCGGTTTGGCAATGTCGGTACTGCAATTGAGGACCCCACCCCCAACCCCAACCCCAACCCCTCCCCACAAGGGAGTGAGTTCAAGCGCGGCCTAGAAAATAGTTGACGTTATTTCAATAAGTTATTTGGCATCAGCCAAGTGCCTTCGAGCGCAGACTGCATATAGGTAGCACCCTTGAAGGCCATTGCGCGTCCGGCGCGGTTGCCGCGCCGGGTCGGCATTGAACTGGGAAGGGGTCGCGCGGCGCTGCCCCCGAGCCCCGCGCGATCGGGCCCGAAGCCCAATCGTCAGAGCCGCCGGCTCATAATGATCTGGTTGGAGGTCCGAATCCTCCCGGGCCCACCACGCAGTCGTTCGAACCAGAAGATTTCCCGGAGACGGCCGAGAAGCCCGCAATTTGCGGGCTTTTGCGGCTGCGTTTCAGTCTCCGCGGAGACCGTTTCTGGCTTGAATGCGATTTTGGGCGTTCTGTCTCTGGGCCGAGGAATATCGTTTCCCCGATGCAGATCCGCCGGTGGTAAAGGCCTCAGTGCCGATTAGCCTCGTGGGGCTGGATAAGCGCGGCTGACTTCATTTCCGGGCTGGCCACGGGGACCCACTGGGACATCACGGCGACTGACCAGATCAAGCCAATCGCGACTAGGACGGCGATACCGATCCCTGTGCGCATTTGCAGTTCCCTCTCCGTGCCTTGATCTTGGGAGATAGGGCTCACATATTTTTCGGCGCCCCAATGTGAGGCGATGCACAGTTGATCGAAACTTCTCTTGCGAGCGACTCGGCAGCCTTCCAGCCGCGTGCGATCATTCTGGTCGCCTGCACCAAGCTTAATGGTATCACGAGGCGGTTGCCGGTTTTGTTCGCCACTCTATGGTGTCCATAGGGAAGGGAAATCCAAGAAGCGAGCGCCTATGACACCAATCAATCCAGCTGACGAATTTTTGAAGCACGCCGCCGAGTGCCAGCAGATGGCCAAGGCCACCAGAAATCCCGCTAGCAAAGCCACGTGGAATCGGATGGCTGTGAGATGGCTTCAATGCGCTGAAAGAGCCAAAAACCAAAAGGTTGTGACCCGCGCCCGAGTACCCGTACGGCGACAAGCAGAGATTAGTTCGGCTCATTATTGAGCTTCGCCCGCACCAGCCCCGCTCTGGCGGGGCATTTTCGTTTGGAAGACCTGCAGCGGTCGATCCACTGCCTGGAATCCAGGAGCCCGCCCGCCCCTGAGGGCGACCTCTAACGCTACCGAGCTTTACCTAAGGCAATTGATGTTCAAGCAGTCATCGCGTTGGGTGGTGGCCGCCAGAAATGGTTCGCCAGTGTTTTGAGGTTTTGCACGATTGCGGCGAGGTGGAACTCGTCGCGCGCCCCGGACAGCCCTCTCAATCGCATACGCTCAAAGCGATGATGGGTCTTGAGGTGGGCAAACCGCATCTCGACTTTCTTGCGCTCGTCGCGCGATTTGTCGAACTCCGGCGTACCCATCAGTGCGCGGGCGAGATCGCGAGCATCCTCGTTGATGTCACGTGTGACCTTGCGAAAGAGCATCTTCGGACAGCATTGCTGTTTGAGTCGACATGCATCGCAATCGCGCTTGGACGCGAGGTAGCGCAGGATGTGGTCGTCACCAACGTTGCCGGTCGTCGTGAGCAACTTACCGTCAGGGCAGACATAGACGTTGCGCGCCCGGTCGAAGGTGAAGTCGCTGCGTGAGAAGGTGCCGTCCTCTCGGGTGCTTTTGTCCCAAACTGGGATTTGCGGTGCGATGCCAGCACTGACCAGCCAGCCGAGGAACTTGCCGGTGCCGTAGGCCGTATCGGCGGCGAGACGTTGCGGCTTGAGCCCCATGCGCCCTTCGGTCCGCTCGATCATCGTCTTGGTGGCGGCGACCTCGTCGATAAGTTCGCGCCGGCGTGGCCTCGACATCGACGATGATGCTGCTCTCGATGTCGATCAGATAATTAAGCCCGTAGCCGAACTGCACACGCTTGTTCGCCTTCGCCGTCCATGCCGAGCACGGGTCGCTTCGGCGAGATCACCTTCGGGGGCTTGCGATCGGCAGTGGGGTCGTCATCGTCGATTGCTCCGGCAAGGAACTCGGCGACCGCGCGCGTCTGGCGCTCCGGCGCCGACCAGTCGATCTCATCGGGCGGCCTTGCCGTGATACCGGCTGGCGTCCGCTTCCATAACACTGGCATCGACGGCAAAGCCTTGGCCCTTGACCAGGCCTGCATCCATGCAGGCTCGAACCACCGCCTCGAACACATGGCGGAAGAAGTCGCTCTGCCGGAACCGGCCATGGCGATTGACCGAGAACGTCGAGTGATCGGGAACCCTGTCGTCGAGATCGAGCCGGCAAAACCACCGATAAGCCAGATGCAGTTCGACTTCCTCGCACAGCCTCCGCTCAAAGCGGATGCCATAGCAGTAGCCCACGATCAGCATCCGGATCATAAGCTCGGGATCAATCGAAGGCCGGCCGATCTCGCTGTAGAAGGGCTCCAGCTTCTCACGAAGTCCAGCCAGCACCGCGTCACCACCGGATTGATCCGGCGCAGCAAATGACCTCCCGGAATGCGCTGTTCGAGGTTGAACAGGTAGAAAAACTGGCTCTGATCGCCCGTCTGCCGACCCATCATGGCAAACCTCCGCCACTGATAGCCTCAAGCCGACGGAATCACTGTTCGCCGATGATCGCGAGCCCTTTTTCAACACTATCGGTCAGGAACTGGCAGGCGACCGTAAGTTTACGTCTACACCCCGCCGAGCCAACGTTGTAGTCTTTCGCTGAAGCGGTGTCGGCTCGGGTTTTGCAACCTGCGCTAATCTGCCGCTGATCGGTACGATGAGGGAGGAGACATAATGCTGCGACCAACGCTGTTGGCCGTCCTGCTGAGCGCGGCTGTTCCGACCATGGTGCTCGCCCAGACCTCGCAGGATTTGAAGAACGACGAGAAGACTACCGGCGATGTTCTCGTCTATGGGATGGGCTATTCCGCACAGCGCTACAGCCCACTGACTCAGATTAACAAGCAGAACGTCAACCGTTTGGTCCCGGTATGGGGCTATTCCCTTGCCGATCTTCAGGGTGGTGAATCATTCCCGGTCGTCAAGGACGACGTCATCTACATCACCACGCACAACTCGACCGCTGCCGTCGATGCTCTGACGGGCAAACAAATCTGGCGCACGCTGCATGACTATCCGCCGGAGACGCTGCGGGTCGTGTGCTGCGGGATCGTTAATCGCGGCGCAGCGATGTACGAGGGGCTAATTATCCGCGCCCTAATGGACAACCGGATGATTGCGCTCGATGCGAAGACCGGAAAAGACGTCTGGCACGTCAAGTCGCCGGAACCAGTTACCCATGCGAACGGTTACTCGATGACAGGCGCGCCGCTGATCGTCAACGGCATGGTGATCACCGGCGTTGCCGGCGCCGAGTTCAGTCATCGCGGGCTGCTAGAAGCCTACGACGCCAAGACCGGTAAGCATCTGTGGCGGACCTATACGATTCCGGCCAAGGGCGAGCCCGGCTCCGACACATGGGAGGGCGATTCTGCGCTCACGGGCGGTGGCAGCAGCTGGGTCACCGGGACGTATGATGCGGAGCTCGACCTGGTCTACTGGGGCATCGGCAATCCCTCGCCCTGGAATCCACGGGCGCGCAAAGGTGACAACCTTTACACAAACTCCGTCATCGCCATTCGGCCGGACACGGGGAAGATGGTCTGGCATTACCAAACGACGCCCCACGATCCTTTCGACTATGACGGCGTGCAGACGCCGGTGATTGCAACGGTCAATGTCGGTGGAAGCCCTCGCAAGGTCATTATCCAAGCCAACCGAAGCGGCTTCCTCTACGCGCTCGACGCGAAGGACGGAAAGCTGGTCGCGGCCAATTCCTATGGGAAGGTGAACTGGGCGAGCGGCATCGACAAAGAAACCGGACGTCCGATCGTGACTGACGTGTTTAAAGACGCTCTCGCAGGCAAGAATGTCACGGTTTGGCCCTCGGTTTCTGGAGTCACGAATTGGCAGAGCCCGGCCTTCAGCCCGCAGACCGGCCTTCTTTACGTCAATACCCTGCACGTCGGGATGACTTACGAAGCGCCCGAGCCGCCTAAGCTCGAGCCCGGGAAGCCGTCCGGCAGTCCGTCGGTAAAGCGGACCGTGGTGACCGACGATCCCAATATTCGCGGCTACCTCAAGGCGGTTGATCCACTGACGGGACAATCAAAGTGGGAGACGCCGTACCGAAGTCCGAACTATTCTTCGACCATGGTGACCGCCAGCAACCTGGTCTTCACCGGCGTGATGACGGGTGAGTTCCAGGCACTCGATGCCGATACCGGAAAGGTCCTTTGGAGCTTCCAGACTCCCTCGGGCATTATTGGCCATCCGGTGACGTGGGAGAAGGATGGCAAGCAATACGTCACGGTCCTTAGCGGGCTGGGCGGCGTCTATTCACAGCGCGGCGGGGATCCCAACCTCAACAACCTGCCGACCGGCGTTTCCTTGTGGACGTTCGCGTTGTTCGACAAATAACTCGGTCCTAAACGAAGCTACGAAAGGGAGGCAGCCGCTGCAGCCTCCCTTTCAATTTCCAGGATCGCAAACGGAACTGAAAGATGAAGCATCTTGGTCGATGCGCCCGCATCGTGGTTGGGTGCGGCGTATCACTTTGGCTTGCAACTGCGGCTTTGGCGCAGGAGCCACTGCCGGACAGGGCAAAGATCGAAGCGGGAGAGACTGTCTACAGCACGTATTGCGCGCCCTGTCACGGTGATCAGCTAGTTAGTACGGGCCAAATCCCCAATCTGCAGCGTCTGACCCCGGCCGATCGTGCGAAATTCGACAGCACGGTGCGTGACGGGCGCAATCAGATGCCCCCGTGGCGCGGAGTGGTGTCAGATGAGCAAACCGATCAGATCTGGGCCTACATCCGGTCTATTTCGGATCGATAGGTCAGCTCACCCCAATGGTGGTTCTTGCCACGCAGACACCCGCAACTCGCGTCCTACCTGGGCCGCATTCCGACCGTATGGACAATCGATTGGATGACCATGAAACTCGCGCGTGACGGCATCCAACTGTCCTTCGACATCGCCGGGGCAGGACCGCCTGAGTTCCTGTTCGTCCATGGCCTGGGCGGAGATCGCACGCATTTTACGCCCCAGATGGAGTATTTCGCGCGTCAAGGTCGGGCGTTGACTGCCGAACTGCGCGGGCATGGTGAGAGCGACAAGCCGCAACAGTCGTATTCGATCGAAGGCTTCGCCGAGGATCTCGTCTGGCTCTGCACCCGGCAGCAGATCACAAAGCCCGTCATCGTGGGTCAAAGCATGGGTGGCAATATGGCGCTTGAAATCGCCGCCCGCTATCCTGAATTTCCTGCAGGCCTGGTGCTGCTCAATTCAGGGGTGCTATTCCCTGCCTCAGCAGCGACGGTGTTCGCCGGGTATCTGGAGGGCTTAAGGGGCCCGGATTTTGCGGACCAGGTGCGGAAAATTGTGGCGGACTCCTGTCTGCCGACCGACACATGCCGCGCCCATGTTGAACAGACCTTTCTCGCGACGCCACAGCACGTGCTGGTGTCCACGTTTGAAAGTCTGTTCCCCTGGGATGTGCATCGGGCTCGTGAGTGCGCCGAGGCGTGCCAGGTCCCGATGCTGTACATCGAAGCGGCCCATCGGCTCGCGGATCTGGATCGCCTTGCGGCACTGTGCCCGCAACTGGTCACGGCCAAGGCCGTCGGCTCCGGGCATTTCTTGTCGCTAGAAGTCCCGGAGCAGATCAACCCGATGATCGACCGATTTATCTCGCTCTATGTGCGAAGACCCCGGTAAACTTCGTCGCGGCCGGCAGCATTCACCGAAGGGATAACCTTGCCGGCATGGAGCAGTGCCCGTGCAGCACCTTAGATGCCTTTCATCCAAACAAGATCGCGCCGTCTCATCATTCAATCACCTTGTCCGCGGGCCAGCAGCGAAGGCGGAATCTGGATGCCGAGCACCTTCGCACAGGCTTTCCACCAGCGATGTTTCGGATGCGGACGTGGCACTCGGCAGCGAGCGATGTGAGGCTCTCAGTCGGCAAGCTTTTACGATAGCTCTCTTAACAAATTCTTAGATTTCTGCAGGTGGGGTTCGCACGCAATTCGCGATGCTTGCGTCGGAAAAAGCAAAATCTCACCAGAGCGAACTTCGCGAAAGTCGAAGGGTTGATGGGGGCGGAGGGCTTAAAATGGCACTTTTCTTGTTCGGAGCAGGAGCCACGAGGGGTGCTAGTTTTGTGAACCCGGCCGACAATCCGTGTTTACCACCCCTGGATTTTGACTTCTACGCACAACTCCAACGCATCGCCAATCTGAAACATAAGCAGACGGTGCGAGACGTAATCAAAGACACGGTTGATCTATTTGGCATCAACTTCCAAGTCACCATGGAATCCGTGTTCACGACACTTGAACAGACTTCTCGAATGATCGAAACGACGGGCGAGAACAGAGATTTCAAACGAAGTGATCTGGAGAAAAAGAAGCAGCACCTCATGCAAGCCATTGCGGCTACCCTCGAAGAGTCGCTCTGCGCAGGTGGTCAGCGGGTCGGCACTGAGTGCGGGTACCACCGAACGCTCGTTGACATCATGAAGCCTTCGGACTCGATAATAACCTTCAACTACGATTGCTTGATTGATGAGACACTTCGGAAACATGGCTCTGGCAAATGGAATCCCCGATACGGATACGGACTAAACCTAGGCAAGGGACGAGGAAATCTGGTGGGCTATGAGCACTGGGCGCCATCGGCTCCTGGAACGAAAGACAGAACCATCTCATTGTACAAGCTTCATGGGTCTCTTCACTTTTTGGTGGAAGGAGAGAAGGTCAATCTGAAGCATCGACCTTACACGAAACAGCGTGGAAACCTGCAATTTACGATCATCCCCCCGGAATCGAACAAACGTTACGATCAAGGCGTGTTCAAACGGATTTGGTACCAAGCGGGTCAGGCTTTACATCGCGCTAGCCACTTGGTGGTTATCGGCTATTCATTTCCAATTACGGATTCCCATTCTAACGCATTATTTCGGATCAGTATGAAAAAGGACAATTTAAACTCGTTGGTGCTAGTGAATCCGGACAGGGAAGCCAGACGTAGAGCCCGCGAGGTCCTAAAACGCGGCTTGGGACCCAAAACCAAAGTTATCGTATTTGACAAGCTTAGCGAATTTGCCGCTGCAACACGTACTCTTTGGGATTAACCAAGACCGTCCGTATCACCGTCTCTGCGGACAAGCGTCTGATCGTGGATTGAGTGCGCAAGAGTAGCCATCATTTCTTGAACAGAACCCCAACTCGGCATCTTTACCGAAATTGTTGAGGCATCCGTTCATCCACTCAATGCTGATCCATGCCTTTTTGAAATCCCCCTTGCCGCATGACTGATCAAGGTCGGATGCAACCCGAGTGAACTCTCGCGGGATTCCTTGTTTGGATTGTTGAGACAGCCTCCTCACCTGATCGTCGAGTGTCTGCACTACGGCAAGACATTCGTTCTTATTTCGCGGTGTCAGGTCGGTGCGGATGAGAGCCTGTTCGGCGGTCGGCGCAGCAGGAGTCGTGTTCCTCGCGGGTCTGGCCTCGACAGAGGAGTTCGAAAACACGCACAGTGAGCACGCGGCTGCACAGAACGAGAGTAGGTTTGCTACACAAGGAGTTCGGAGCATGGCGGCGTCCGTTCCTAAAAAACCCTCACCACTGCAAAGAGTATGCCGTGCATGATACCCGGTAACATAAATAGAGTTGAGACATTGGCCGCCTTGACGAGATCGGCGCGAGGAAGGCGAGCGATTTCGTCATGTTGATCTTCGTTTCTGGCCTGAAGGCGATTTTGGGTGGTCCGTCTCTGGGCCGAGGAATCCCGTTTCCCCGATGCAGATTGATCTTGGATGAAGACTGGTCCGAATGTGGTGGCTAAGCCCGCCATTGGCGCGCTGTTGCGGCTGCGTTTCGGTCTCCGCGGAGACCGTTTCTGGCCTGAAGGCGATTTTGGGCGGTTTGTCTCTGGGCCAAGGAATCCTGTTCCCTATGCAGGATGTCCTCCGGCTAGGGCGTTTTAACCAGGAACCCGCAGGCCCGGGCGAGCCGTCAGTAGGCGTGCTCAACGAACGGGATGGCCCGTCAGCGGCGGGGCGAGGGCGGTAGAGCGATGGAGCAGTCGATCCCGCCCTTTGGCGATGGCGAGAACGTGACGTTGATGTCGACCAAGGTGCCGCACGCTTCCATGCTCCAGACTTCGGTCCACGGCTGCGATGCTGCGTTCGTCGCCGAAGTCACGCGAGTGTGGCCGGCAACATAGAAGGTGCTTTGTTCTAATGGGGTGCGGTTCGCCGCGAAGGTCAGAATGGGAAGTTGTGATGTTCGCCCTGACCCCTTTCATCTTTGTATCGAGTCGGATGGACCCAATGCCCACCCCGTAAGACCAAGCGACAACGGCGTGACCCGCCTCGTGTAGCGAGGTTCGCTCCTTGTCGTCAGGGTCCCGAGTTGTCATTTCTTTTTCGCGCGCCGTTTGACCTTTGCCTTTGTCGCGCCCCCCGACTTATCGATGAGGAAATCGTCGCGCTTCTTGCCTTCTTCCTTCATCACGGCGACCAACCATCGAGGTGTCGCGCCACGTCCCGCCCACAACTCACCATTCGGACCCTTGTATTTCGCGGCAACCTTTCTCCCTTTCATTTTGGTGCCGCGCCCCTTGCCACCACCAGCTAAGGACGCGATAGACCCGCCCAAGCTCGCCAACTGCCGTTCCAGGGTGGAGCGAAAACCGGATAGTGCGGTGTCAACTTGCTCGCGAAGTTCCATTAGAGCTTCAACGCTCATTCCGGTTAGGTTTCTCTTTGCTCGTTTTGCCATTAGTTTTTCTCCTCATCCGTTTGGATGTCGGCTTAATGACACCAATATGACAAGGTAGCAAGTCCCGAAGGGGGGGATAGCAGACTTTACGATGTGAAAGAGTGTAGACATTAGAGGTACACCATACCTTCCTCACACAAGTTTTAGCTTGTTAATGGTCTTCTGGTGCGCCTCCTCAATGTCGGCTGCTGCCTCCCTCGTTTTCTGAATGATCTTATGACGTTTTAGATCAAGACGGGTCAACATCGACCCCAAGCCCTTCAGCGTGGCGGCATTCGAGTCATCAGGTCACGCCGGTCTTGGGGTCGATGTTGACCCGTCTTGATCTAAAACGTCATAAGATCATTCAGAAAACGAGGGAGGCAGCAGCCGACATTGAGGAGGCGCACCAGAAGACCATTAACAAGCTAAAACTTGTGTGAGGAAGGTATGGGTGAGACCCTTACGTTGACCCTTCATCGTAAAGTCTGCTATCCCCCCCTTCGGGACTTGCTACCTTGTCATATTGGTGTCATGGAAGCCGACATTGTCAAACGGAGGAGGAGAAAAACTAATGGCAAAACGAGCAAAGAGAAACGAACCGGAATGAGCGTTGAAGCTCGAATGGAACTTCGCGAGCAAGTTGACACCGCACTATCCGGTTTTCGCTCCACCCTGGAACGGCAGTAGGCGAGCTTGGGCGGGTCTATCGCGTCCTTAGCTGGTGGCAAGCGGCGCGGCACAAAATGAAAGGGAGAAAGGTTGCCGCGAAATACGAGGTTCGAATGGTGAGTTGTGGGCGGGACGTGGCGCGACACCTCGATGGTTGGTCGCCGTGATGAAGGAAGAAGGCAAGAAGCGCGACGATTTCCTCATCGATAAGTCGGGGGGCGCGACAAAGGCAAAGGTCAAACGGCGCACGAAAAAGAATGACAACTCGGGACCCTGACGACAAGGAGCGAACCTCGTACACGAGGCGGGTCACGCCGTTGTCGCTTGGTCTTACGGGGTGGGCATTCGGGTCCATCCGACTCGATACAAAGATGAAAGGGGTCAGGGCGAACATCACAACTTCCCATTCTGACCTTCGCGGCGAACCGCACCCCATTAGAACAAAGCACCTTCTATGTTGCCCGCCACACTCGCGTGACTTCGGCGACGAACGCAGCATCGCAGCCGTGGACCGAAGTCTGGAGCATGGAAGCGTGCGGCACCTTGGTCGACATCAACGTCACGTTCTCGCCATCGCAAAAGGGCGGGATCGACTGCTCCATCGCTCTACCGCCCTCGCCCCGCCGCTGACGGGCCATCCCGTTCGTTGAGCACGCCTACTGACGGCTCGCCCGGGCCTGCGGGTTCCTGGTTAAAACGCCCTAGCCGGAGGACATCCTGCATAGGGAACAGGATTCCTTGGCCCGAGAGAAACCGCCCAAAATCGCCTTCAGGCCAGAAACGGTCTCCGCGGAGACCGAAACGCAGCCGCAACAGCGCGCCAATGGCGGGCTTAGCCACCACATTCGGACCAGTCTTCATCCAAGATCAACTTCGGGGAAACGGGATTCCTCGGCCCAGAGACGGACCACCCAAAATCGCCTTCAGGCCAGAAACGAAGATCAACATGACGAAATCGCTCGCCTTCCTCGCGCCGATCTCGTCAAGGCGGCCAATGTCTCAACTCTATTTATGTTACCGGGTATCATGCACGGCATACTCTTTGCAGTGGTGAGGGTTTTTTAGGAACGGACGCCGCCATGCTCCGAACTCCTGTGTAGCAAACCTACTCTCGTTCTGTGCAGCCGCGGCTCACTGTGCGTGTTTTCGAACTCCTCTGTCGAGGCCAGACCCGCGAGGAACACGACTCTGCTGCGCCGACCGCCGAACAGGCTCTCATCCGCACCGACCTGACACCGCGAAATAAGAACGAATGTCTTGCCGTAGTGCAGACACTCGACGATCAGGTGAGGAGGCTGTCTCAACAATCCAAACAAGAATCCGCGAGAGTTCACTCGGGTTGCATCCGACCTTGATCAGTCATGCGGCAAGGGGGATTTCAAAAAGGCATGGATCAGCATTGAGTGGATGAACGGATGCCTCAACAATTTCGGTAAAGATGCCGAGTTGGGGTTCTGTTCAAGAAATGATGGCTACTCTTGCGCACTCAATCCACGATCAGACGCTTGTCCGCAGAGACGGTGATACGGACGGTCTTGGTTAATCCCAAAGAGTACGTGTTGCAGCGGCAAATTCGCTAAGCTTGTCAAATACGATAACTCTGGTTTTGGGTCCCAAGCCGCGTTTTAGGACCTCGCGGGCTCTACGTCTGGCTTCCCGCCGGATTCACTAGGACCAACGATTTTAAATTGTCCTTTTTCATACTGATCCGAAATAATGCGTTAGAATCGGAATTCGGAATTGGAAATGAATAGCCGATAACCACCAAGTGGCTAGCGCGATGTAAAGCCTGACCCGCTTGGTACCAAATCCGTTTGAACACGCCTTGATCTAACGTTTGATATTCCGGGGGGATGATCGTAAATTGCAGGTTTCCACGCTGTTTGGTGTAAGGTCGATGCTTCAGATTGACCTTCTCTCCTTCCACCAAAAAGTGAAGAGACCCATGAAGCTTGTACAATGAGATGGTTCTGTCTTTCGTTCCAGGACCGATGGCGCCCAGTGCTCATAGCCCGCCAGATTTCCTCGTCCCTTGCCTAGGTTTAGTCCGTATCCGTATCGGGGATTCCATTTGCCAGAGCCATGTTTCCGAAGTGTCTCATCAATCAAGCAATCGTAGTTGAAGGTTATTATCGAGTCCAAAGGCTTCATGATGTCAACGAGCGTTCGGTGGTACCCGCACTCAGTGCCGACCCGCTGACCACCTGCGCAGAGCATTCTTCGAGGGTAGCCGCAATGGCTTGCATGAGGTGCTGCTTCTTTTTCTCCAGATCACTTCGTTTGAAATCTCTGTTCTCGCCGGTCGTTTCGATCATTCGAGAAGTCTGTTCAAGTGTCGTGAACACGGATTCCATGGTGACTTGGAAGTTGTGCCAAATAGATCAACCGTGTCTTTGATTACGTCTCGCACCGTCTGCTTATGTTTCAGATTGGCGATGCGTTGGAGTTGTGCGTAGAAGTCAAAATCCAGCGGTGGTAAACACGGATTGTCGGCCGGGTTCACAAAACTAGCACCCCTCTGGCTCCTGCTCCGAACAAGAAAAGTGCCATTTTAAGCCCTCCGCCCCCATCAACCCTTCGACTTTCGCGAAGTTCGCTCTCGTGAGATTTTGCTTTTTCCGACACAAGCATCGCGAATCGCGTGCGAACCCCACCTGCAGAAATCTAAGAATTTGTTAAGAGAGCTATCGTAAAAGCTTGCCGACTGAGAGCCTCACATCGCTCGCTGCCGAGTGCCACGTCCGCATCCGAAACATCGCTGGTGGAAAGCCTGTACGGGCCCGTTCGACCGGCCGGGATTCCTCCCGGGGCCGCTCGACCTGACGCGGCTGGTCCCGCGTCCTCGATGCATCATCACGCGCCGGCTCGCTTCCCGAGCCGGGCGGGCCTCGACCTCCCGCCTCACCAATCTCGGCTCACCCGACGAGCGACTGGGCTCGGCAGACGACCGACTGGGCTCCGGCTCAGCTGGCCGGGCACGACGGGCTTCCACGGGCCGACCCAAGACCCGACGGGCGGCATCTACGTGGTCCCGGGCGTGCCGCTACCGCGGGGCTGCTGGGTTTGAAGCTCTTGTCTCCGGCCTTCGACGATCCGGCGGACCGGATTGGAGGTGGCGGGTCCCCGAACCGGGGAAACCGGTGGGAGATAGACCGTGTTCACCGCCTGGCGAACCACGTTTCGTCCCAAAAAGGGGATTGCCGTCTGTGCCCCGGAACCGGTACGGCGTGTAGGCATTGTTCCGCCCCCGGTACCAGGCGTGGTCGAGGCGATTCCGGTAGGGAGAGTTGTAATAGGGCCGGTAGTAGAAGGGCTGGCGATACACCGGCGCGTAGTAGTACGGATCGTAGAAGAACGGATTATAAAATGGATCGTACGCGTAAAAGTACGGATCGTAGTAGTAACGCCTGGATAGGGCCGTCCGAAAAACAGGCCGATGGAGAAGCTGTACGGTGAGTAGTACGAGTGACGGCAGGGATATAACGGTGAGCACCACGGGTCGTTGTACACCGAGCCGTAGTAGTAGCGGGACGGTGAGTCGGAGGCGTAGACCACGCGTTCCCACCACCTCGTAGCTGAGGATGTCGTGAGTCGGCGTTTCTGTGCCACCGGCGGGACCAGTCCGTCCAGCTCCGCCTCCGGATTGGTGGAGAGGCGGAAAGTAGAGCGAGGGCCCGGTAGTCCCAATCATTGTAACACTGAGCAGAAAGCCTTCAAAGCGGAACGGTTCCCGGGCCACCGCCGCTGTACACGGTGCCCCGGCCTTTGCCGTCGGCCTCGAACGCCTCCCTGGGCTGCCGCGGCCGCGAACCTCATACTTCTTGCCGCCGCGGACGAAATTGTCTTTGTCGGGGTCGAGGGGGAACAGCACCCGCAGGTAACCATCCGGGTCCACGTGGAAAACGATGAGGTAGCCATCGTCCTTGCTCCGAACCTCGAAGCCTTGGGCACGATCTCCGGGCAAGAAACGGCGGTCGTTACTGATCCAGAGCTGAATGGGCGGGTCGTCATGCGACGCAACCGCCGGCTGGACGGGAGCAGGCCCGCCAGCAAGGAGCAGGGGAAGGAGCAGCGCGGCGATCATAGCACCTCCCAGCGACCGGGGTTACAGCTGGAAGTTACAACGTGGGGGTACGGGGATACGAGATTAACCATTGCGGAAAAATATACCGGGCGAACCGCGTACCATCACTAGAATATGCTTAATCTGAACAACTTAGAAAAGCGCGAGAAACCAAAAACGTCCCTTTTCAGTCGATCTCCGAGTGCCGAATAGGACAACTTCCTGGGTCGCTCAGGGCTTGCTCGTTCCTCCGACCCCCGTTCCAGCGATGCCAGGGCACACCTCCATTTCGGGGTGGTGTGCTCCCCCCTCGGGTCTCACAAAAGATCGCACTCCCGTGCCTCCAACCCCACTCGCCGGTGCGGCGGCGGCGGGAGACGCACTTGAACTCCTGGACAACCAGGGGCCTGCTCCGTAGATCTCCCCGGAGCTGAAGCTGATCTCAGACTGATTGTAGGGAACTTCAGCCCAGTAGGCTCGGACGGCGTCGGTGCCCCGCAATGGCTCGGAGAAGGGTTCTCATAGAAACTACGTAGGCCCGTAGACTGACATCAGCAGATCAACGTTACCTCTGGACCATCCCTCGGCCGAAGGTGGATCAGCGAGCGGCCCAAGTCTCGGATCGCCCCAGTAGATTGCTGAATCGCCATGTTAAAGAACATACCCACTCGGAAACCGGCCCGCGCCGTTTTCGCGGCCGGAATGTTCCTGCTTACGGCAGCGGCGTTACCGGCTCAGACGCCTGTCCTCCGACGGCGGACTCGACCATCGAGCGCGGCTGGAAGGCGTACCGCGCGGGCGCCATCAAGGAGGCTGATCGAGCTTCGAGCGGGCGGGCCGGGTTTGTCCTCAAAATCTCGACGCCAGGGTTGGCCTTGGTCTGACCCAGCTTCGACTAGGCCAGGTGCCCGGCGGCTCGCTGTTCCGCGGCGTCCTGGAGCGGAGTGCCACCAATTCCGACGCCTGGGAAGGCCGGGCCCACAGCGCGTATCGGCTGGGGGATGTCAGCGCTGCCGTTGCCGCGGCCCAGCGGGCTCTGCAACTCGGCACCCAATAATCCCCGAGCTACGCGCCTTTCTGGATCAGATCTCCCCGGAATGGAATCGCGCTCCACCAGTGAAGCCCGGTCGGCTACCCTTCAGCTGGTCGCCCGAACCCGGGACCGCAATTCGAGATCTCCACTGCCAAGGGGTGGCGGCCGTTCTACATCCAGGGGGTGAACCTGGGTGTTGCCCTCCCCGGGAGGTCCCTTCGGAGTTCCCCGCCGATTCGGCCGTCTACGCGGTTGGCTCGATACCTTGGCGGCGATGAACGCGAATACGCTCCGGCTGTATACCATTCTGCCGCCGTCCTTTTATCGAGCGCTCCGCGGCTGGAATCTGTCGCACCCTGACCGAACCCTCTGGCTGGTGCACGGAGTCTGGACCGAGCTCCCCCCAAGCACGATTCGACGACCGGCCTGGAAGAGTCGAGTTCCAGGACGAAATGCGCGAGTGGTGGACCTGCTCCACGGTGCGGCGACCATCCCGCCTCGGCCGGGGCACGCGGCGGGCCGCTACGACGCCGATGTCTCGCGCTGGGTCCTGGGCTACATCATCGGGCGGGAATGGGAGCCATTCGCGGTGAAGGCGTACGATGCGAGCGAAGTCGGCAGGAAGGCTTTCGAGGGACGATATCTCCGGGTCCGCGACGGGCGCCGGCCATGGATCTGTGGCTGGCCCGGCAATGCGACTCTGATGCTGGGGTATGAGGCCGACAACTACAACGCGCTCGGCCGATAGCCTACACCAACTGGCCGACCCTGGATCCGCTCACGCCATCCGACCGAATCCACGACCCGGAGGAAGCGTACTGGCGCCAGCGGTCCGGTCGTGACAAGTCACGCGGCACAGAAACTGGAATACGAGAACGACGCCATCGGGCTCGATGCCAATCTGGTCGAGCCGACTGCGGCCAATCCGGCAGGGTGGTTCGCAAGCTATCACGCCTATCCCTACTACCCCGATTTCATGTTCCTCGACCCGGGATACCGCAAGGCCCGCTCGTCCGGAGGGCCCCTCGAGCTATTTCGGCTACTTGCGTGAACTGGTAGCGCACCACAGACGATCCCGACCGTGATTTCGGAGTACGGGGTGCCGTCGAGCCGGGGGAGGCTCACATCCATCCCTCAGGGCTGGAGCCACGGGGGACATGATGAGCGGGCCATGGCGGCCATCGACGCCCGGCTCACCCGGGAGATTCGAGAGCCGGGTGCCGCGGGGGCGATTCTCTTTGCCTGGCTGGATGAATGGTTCAAGAAGAACTGGGTGGTGATCGAGTACGAGATCCCGCTCGACAACACCCGGCTCTGGCACAACGTGATGGATGCGGAGCAGAACTACGGCATACTGGGCCAGTACGCCGGCGAGGCTCGGACGACGCCGGTGCTGGGTGGGGATCCGCGCGCGCTGGCGCACGGCTGGCCGTTCGGTGCGGCAGCGTCGGACGACCCAGCGACCCGGGCCGCGCCGGCTTCGAGCTGGAGCGACGAGTCATTCTTCTATCTGGCGGTGGAGTGCCGCCAGGAACATTTCCCTGGAGAATCCCTGGGAATCCAGCTCGCCATCGATACCTATCTGCCCCGCGTGGGACAGCACCGGCTCCCCGGCAGCCAGGTGCGCAGCGAGATCGGCTTCGAGTTTCTGATCGACCTGCCCGGCCCCAGCGGCGGACGGATGCTGGTAACGCCGGACTACAATCGCCACGATTCGCGCCTCGACCCGGGACGCGGCGATGACGTCGGCAGGTTTTCCCGCGGCCGTGATCACTCGCGATCGGGAGGACGGGCGATTCGATTCCCTGTTCGTCATCACCAACCGGGCCCGCTTCGGGCGGGACGGAACGTTCTTCCCGGCTCGGGGATACGACCGGGGCAGCTGCTGCACGGCACCGAGGCCGCCTCGAGCCTGGCCGACTGGTACCTCGACGAGCAGGCGGGCTGCTCGAGCTTCGGCTTCCCTGGGACCTGCTCAACGTGACTGATCCATCCACCCGGACTCTACTCTCGGACCCGAAGACCGAGGGAGCCTTCGGGACGGTGCCGGCGGGGGATTTCCATGTCGGAGTGGTGCTCTATCAAAAGGCTTCCAACCCGAGGATACTGGGAGCGCTGCCATCTCTGCAGAAGGGGATGTGGCGGGCAGGGGACTTCGCCGGCTGGCGGTGGCACGGCTGGACCGAGACCCCGATCGCACGCCCGGCTCAAGCCGGTGTACGACAGCCTCAGGACGCTGTGGCGGGCGGCTCCTTCCGGAGAGCCAGCTCCACCCGGGCGGAAAGCTCCTTCAAACTGAAGGGCTTCACGATGTAGTCGGCGGCACCACCCCTCAAACCGCGCGAGCACATCGCGCTCGTGGCCCTTGGCGGTCACCATGATCACCGGCACCGAACGCAGCGGTGGATCGTTCTTGAGCCGGCGCAGCACCTCGATCCCACTCAATCCCGGCATCATCACATCGAGCAGAATCAGATCGGGCATCTCCCGCTTGGCAGACGCATGGCCTGCTCCCCGTCGTGAGCGCGAACCACCTGGTGACCGGCATTGGTCAGCTTGAAGGAGATCATGTCGGCGATCTGCTTCTCGTCCTCCGCAACCAGGATCTTTGCCATTTCCCGCCCTTACCCGACCGGCTCGGCTGAAGCCGGAATCGCGACCGGAGAGACCCGAAAACGAGTGCCTTCCCCCGGGCTGCTCTCCACCCCGATGGTCCCCTGGTGCTTCTCGACAATCGCCTTTGCGATCACCAGCCCCAGTCCGGTCCCGCCGGAATCGGCAACCACCGGATCCCGGCCCCGGAAGAATTTCGTGAAGAGCTGGCCCTGCTCCTCCGGGGTAAGCCCAATGCCGGAGTCGTACACCACGACCTCAACCCGATCGCCGGTCGCACTCGCCCGAATACCAACTTCACCTCTGGGGGTGTATTTGATGGCATTGGAGAGCAGGTTGCTGAAGACCTGAACCAGCCTCGCGGCGTCTCCCCGAATCCGGGGAAGAACGGGGACCTCGTGGCGCAGGGTGAGCCCTTTGTTGTGCGCCATGAGCACGGAAGGTGGACGCCACGTCCTCCAGGACGGCGACCAGGTCAGTCGGCTCCAGCCGGATCTCCAGGCCCTGGGCTTCGATCCGGCTCACGTCGAGAATGTCGTTGATCACGGCTCCCAACCGGTCGGCGTTCCTGGCCGCCACCTCGAGAAACTCGCGCTGGGTCTCCGCCACGGGGCCAGCATCGCCGTCCAGCGACCAGCTCGATGAAGCCCTTGATGGCGGTGAGTGGAGTCCGAAGCTCATGAGAGACGGTGCCCACGAACTCGTCCTTCATCCGGTCGAGCTGCTTCCGCTCGGTAATGTTCCTTGCGATTCTCGAGGCCCCGATCGAGCGACCCTTTCGGTCCAGGATGAGTGAGATGGTAAGCGAGACATCGATCTCCCGTCCGTCCTTGGTCAGCTTGACGGTTTCCAGCTGGCTGACCCGACCGCCGTTCCTCAGCCGGTCGAGCAAGTCGGCCTCGAGCTCCTTGCGGGCGTGCAGCAACGACACGTGTTTGCCCAGGACTTCGTCTCGAGTATAGCCATAGAGCCGCTCCGCTCCCGGGTTCCAGGTCAGGATCAGGCCCTCCGGATCGGTCGCGATAATCGCGTCGTCGGAGAACTCGACGATGGCGGCGAGCTGCTGCAGCGTCTCCTCCATCCGAGCGCGGACCTGGATCTCCTCGTTCAGAGCCTGGTTGGTCACCTCCAGCGAGTGAGCATGGCGACGGGTGGTCTGGCCCGCCCGCACCGACCAGGCCAACAACAGCGCGCTGACCAGCCCGGCCGCAAGGGTGATGTTGGGTAGCGCATGCTCCTTGCTTGCCGGTGCCAGAGGAGGATCCAGGTGAATCGGTGGCGCTCCGCCCAGGGCGTACCACATGCAGAGTGTCACGGTAATTACCGCGACTGCAGCAAGGGTGGGCAGCCAAGGCGGAGCCTCGGACGACTGCGCTCTTGCCGCGTTCCAGGCCAGGCCGACCACGCCGCCTCCAAGCATGATGAAGCCGAAGGCGGTATGTATCGACATGCGATTGAAATGACCCCAGCCGTACGCTCCAGGAATTTCGGCTGCGTAGCCCACCAGCGCCGCCGTGCCGAGGGCGATAACCACGGAACCGAGCAACGCGGGGAATAAGTGCCGGGCGCGTGACACCGAAGGATAAGAGAGACAGAGTAACGCGGCTCCCACCAGCGCCAGGGCCACGGCACTGTTCGGGGCCATCCGTCCGGGGTTGGAGACGCCGGTCAGCACGTAGGTTTCGACCAACAGGTCGTCGATGCCAAGATTGGCTCGGAACAGGTATTCAGCCAAGGTTGCCAAGCCCATGGCGGCTGCGAGCCCACCCAGGAGTGCGGTGGGGCGGCGCAGCTCCAGCGCCGCCGCCAGCAGGGCGGCGCCACAGACCATGAACCCCAGGGCGGTGTTGTATTGCATTGGAGGGAAGCCAGGCAGGACCTGAATCAGCGCCACGGCAACGGTGAGCCAGCCGGCCACGACCAACCCGCCGAGCGCCGCCACGCTGGCGCCGGACGCGGCCGCGATCAGCGCCGCTCCGCTTTGAGGGCTGGTCTGACTCCGGAGTGGCCAGGTCATGTCGTGGCGCTCACGCCCCGTCGCTCCATCGCTCCCCAGGAGAGATCGCCGCGCAGATACTCCCAGAAGGCCCGAACCCGCCACCACACCGTGAGCTGGCGGAACCCGAAGTTCTCCAGCATCGCGGCGATCAGCAGCCGCCCGAGATCGCCGACCCTGGGATAGCGGCGGAAGGCGAGGTCTTCGAGCAGCACGGCCAACGCCGATACCAGGATGGTGTACATGATCGCCAGCACGAAGAACGTGCCGGCGACTTCCGGACTGAGCATGCCCAACGCCCAGAGCACCGGGAGCAAGAGGTAGCCCGAGAACTCGACCAGCGGGCTGAGCATTTCGAACATGAAGAAGCCGGGCAAGGCGATCATGCCGACGGTGCCGTAGCGGGGGCGACCGATCATCCGCCGATGTCTCACCAGAGTGTCGATGAGGCCGCGTTGCCAGCGGGTCCGCTGGCGCCGGAGGACGCGAAGGCTCTCGGGGACTTCGGTCCAGCAGATCGGATCGGGCACGAACCCGATGCGGTAGGGTTGCCGCCGCTCCCGGCGCTGCCGGTGCATCCGTACTACCAGCTCCATGTCCTCCCCGACCGAATCGGTAGCGTAGCCACCGGCCTGCACCGCAGCGCGTTTGTCGAAGAGCCCGAAGGCACCGGAGATGACCAGCAGGGAGTTCCCGGTGCTCCATCCCATCCGGCCGAAGAGAAAGGCGCGGAGGTACTCCACGATCTGCACCAGCGGCAGCGGCCGGCGGGGCAGCTGTACCTTGTGCACCCGTCCCCCGTGGATCTCGCAACCGTTGGCCACCCGCACCACCCCTCCGGCGGCGATGGTTACTCCGGGAGCATCGACGAAGGGACGCACCAGCCGCAGTAGGGCATCGGGCTCGAGAATGGAATCGGCATCGATGGCACAAAACAGCGGGTAGAGGCTGAGATTGAGGCCGGCGTTGAGCGCATCGGCCTTGCCGCCGTTCTGCTTATCGACGACGACGAGGTTGGTGTAGGTGGGAGACTCGTAGACTCCTCGGATATTCTTGCAGGACAGCGAGCGCTCGAAGCTTCTCGCGCTTCGCCGCAAATCGAAAGCATCTACCAGGCGACCGAGGGTGCGGTCCCTGGATCCATCGTTGATGAGAATGACCTCGAACAACGGATAGTCCAGCATGAGCAGGGAGCGCACATTCTCGACGACGTTCGCCTCTTCGTTGAACGCGGGTGCCAGGACCGACACCGGAGGAGTCAGCGGTGAGCGGAGCAGCCGACGCTGGTCCGGGCGACGGACTTCGCGAAACACCTGTAGGGTCCGCAAGAATCCCGCGACCGTGAGGACCAGGTAATAGGAGTTGATGGCGAAGAAGAACACGAGGATGAAGCTGGCGTAGCCCGCCAGGAGAGTTTCCCAGCTGGGCCAGCTCCAGGTCAATTCCAGGCTGGGCCAGCTCATGGCAGTGCCGGCACCATGTCGCCCCGCTCGAGGAGATACCGGGCCATGTCGCGAACGGACGGGTCAGGATCGTGCAGCGCGCTGGACAGCGCTTCCGCGCCGGGGGGGCCGCCTTCAGCCAGGGCGGTTGCGGCATAAAAGCGAACCCACCACTTCTCGTCACGCAGCGCCCGAGCCAGCCGGGGCACCGAATGTGGACTTCCGAAGAGACTGAGCCCTTTGGCCGCCTGACAGCGCACCGCCCAGCTCGAATCATCCAAGGCGACGTGAAAGGCGTCCAGAAACCGGGGATCGCCGATCGCGGCCGCGGCTTTCACACTTTTGACTCTCACCTCAGGATCGAGATCACTCATGGAGACCAGCAGCAGATCCGAGGCGGTGGTTATCCGGAGCCAGCCGAATAGCTCAATGGACGCCAGTCTTCCGGAGCGGCTCGCAGTTCCCTCGGCATAGAGCGAGCATCGGCCCGACTACTTCCCGGCCGCGTTCCGCCAGCACTTCTTGCACCCGATGCGACACCGCCAAGCTGGGATCGCCCAGCAGGTGAATGAGACTACCCAAGGCCTGGGGAGAGCCGACTTGCCCGAGGGCCCATACCGCAGCCTGGCGAACGCGCAGATCAGAGTCGTTCAAGGCCTGGGTCAGGGCGGATACCGCGTCGGCAAAATGGATCAGGCCGAGATCGGCCGCCGCATTCGCGCGTTGGCTTGCGCGCCAGGCCTTCAATTGGGCCAAGTCAGCCTTGAGGAATCCGAGGTGGCGGTAGAGCACCGCGATGGCGTCTCCGGTTTCGCCTCGGAGATCCAAAGCCAGACCGAGGAGAATCGAGCGGACCAATTTGCGGTCGAACCGGCTGAGCCGTCGAAATTCCGCCGGCGGGCCGGAGGTGCTCTGCAGAGCGCGATAGACCAGGCGGGTGAGCGCGGGTTCCCGGCGCTCAGTCCGGAACCGGGAGATCGCCGAGGCACTGCGTTCGAGGACTAGAAATAATCCCAGCAGGATGACGGTCGCGGCGAGCCCGAGGACACCATTCCTCAGCGGCTCCAGGGCCAGCACAGGTGCCATGCCGTGACTGCCTCCAACAACAGTTTGCTGCGGTGATGGGTGCCGGGGCGGGCTCTAAACTTGCAAGGCAACTTCCGTTCCCCACATCACTTCTCCGAGCCGAGCGGGCAACTCATTGATGGGTACTGCATTGCACCGCCAAGAAGGGGCAGCTCAACCGGGGATCGTCGACCGCCCGTGCAAAACGCGCCCAGACTGCCGGAGACGCGGTCTTCTGCTGCTGAGTCTGCTCGCGATCGGGATTACCCCGCTCCGGGCGCAGCAGCGAGAGGCCGACCAAGCCTGGGCCGCAGGTCACTACCCGGCGGCGCGGGCCGGATACCAGCAGGTTCTGGCAACCAATCCCAGCTCGGTCCGCGCGAATCTCCGCCTCGGGATATTGCTCTCCTGGGAAGGCAAGCTCGACTCAGCATTGGTGCTCCTCGCTCGCGCCCGGGCCGCCGACCCCAGGGATGTCGATACCCGATTGGTTCAGGCCAGGGTGATGGCCTGGAACAAGCAGTATGCCGACGCACTCCTGCGATACGACAGCCTCCTTTCCGAGCGGCCCGACCTCCGGGAAGCCAGCCTGGATCGCGCCCGGGCGCTCTCCTGGGCTGGCCGACTGGACGAGGCGCTGGACTCCTACCGCGCTCTCCTCGCCAAAGACTCGGTCGATCGCGACGCCCGGTTCGGCAGTGCGCAGGTCAACGGATGGAAAGGGAACCTCACCGAAGCCGAGCGGCAGTATCGGACGATCCTGACCCGCAACTCACGGGACGTGGAGGCACGGGTGGGGCTGGGCTACGTGTATCTGTGGCAAGGACGGGAGGGAGCTGCGGGCCGGCAGGCGGAATACGCGCTCGCCATCGACTCGACCCATAAAGCGGGCCGCGAGCTTCGCCGGTTGGCCCGGGCGAGTACGCGTTCATCGGTCGAAACCGCGGCGAACTGGAGCAACGATTCGGATGACAACACCAGCTACTGGCAGACCCTCACCGCTTCGGCCCCGCTGGGTAAGGGGGTCAGCAGCTTCGGGTCAGTGAACGGCCTGGAGACCAGCGACCCCGTGCGACAGGCCACGCGGGTCGGCGGAGAGGCCGGTCTCTCAGTGGTGCTGGGCCGATTCCGGCTCACTGGAGCGGGAGGTGCGCGACGGCTAACCCCGGACGTCGCTGCCCCGCGTACCTCGGCAACCTATCGAGGGCGAGTCGGCTACCGTCCGGTCGCTGCCCTGGGGCTGAGTCTCTCCTATTCGCGCTCACCCTTCGATGAGACCGCAGGACTCATCGAGCGAAGCCTCGACCTCGAGTCTCTGGACGGCGGCATCGACCTGAAGCCGCTCCCGACGCTGACGCTCTTCGGAGGCGGGGGAGCGACCTGGCTGAGCGATGGAAACTACCGTACTAACGGTGCTGCCGGCCTGACTCAGCAGATTCACCGGCGGTTCTTCGTCGGCGGCTTCGGGCGAACCATGAGCTATCAGCAGCGGGGAATCGGTTATTTTTCGCCCGATCGGTTCTGGGTCCTCGAGGGAAATGCCGGCTACAATCTCGAGGATAAAGTCTGGGGGGGTGGCCTCAGCGGAGGTCTGGGTGCCCAGCAGGTGGGAAGCGGAGGAGTGGCCCAGACTGAGTGGCATGTGGAGGGACGGATCGGGCCTCACTGGGGAGCCGGCAATCGGGTCGAGCTCTACGGACTGATTACCAACAGCGCCGTCAGCTCCACCAGTGGAGCCTTTCGCTATCGATCGGCAGGGTTGTCGGTAAGGCTTGGTCTCTAGCGCTCACCAGGTAGGGCGCATGCGGGTTCTGGTCATCGGTGGGACCAACTTCATCGGCCCGCACGTCGTGACCGCGCTGCACCAACGGGGTCACGAGGTCACGGTCTATCATCGCGGGCTCCACGAGCCTGAGCTCCCTGCGGCAGTCCGCCACATCCACAGCTCCCGCGCGTCAATACCGGTTCTCCACTTTCCTTCCAGCCTGAGCGATCCCGCTCCGGACGTCGTGCTTCACATGTTTCCGGTGGGGGAGGACGATGCCCGGGCCGTAGTAGCCCGTTTCATTGGCGTCGCCCGCCGGCTCGTGGCTCTCAGCAGCGGCGATGTCTATCGAGCCTACGGCCGATTGCTCGGAACCGAGCCGGGGCCTCCGGAGGCCGTCCCCATCGACGAGAATGCACCGCTCCGCGAGACCCTGTTTCCTTATCGTCACGCGGCCGCCGGGCCCTCAGACTGGACTTACCATTACGAGAAGATTCTGGCTGAGCGGGCGCTCCTGGGCGGCCGGCTGCCCGCCACCGTGCTTCGGCTCCCGGCAGTGTACGGACCGGGTGACTCTCACCACCGCTTCCGTTCCTACATCAAGCGAATGGACGACCACCGGCCGGCGATTCTTCTGGAAGTGCAGCAGGCGAGCTGGCGGTGGACCCACGGCTATGTGGAGGATGTGGCCCAGGCCATAGCACTCGCCGTGACGGACGAGCGGGCAGTGGGCCAGGTATACAACATCGGAGAAGCCGTGGTCCCCACGGTCGCGGAGCGGGTTCGGCAGCTAGGCGAGTTGTCTGGGTGGAGCGGTACCGTGGTGCCACTCAGCTCGGAGCGGCTCCCGGCCCATCTGCGCACACCGTACCAATCGCGACAGGACCTCGTGGTAGACACGCGCCGGGTTCGTCAGGACCTGGGGTTTAGCGAATCGGTGCCGGCTGATGAGGGGCTGCGTCGGACCATCGACTGGGAACGCGCACATCCTCCCGAGACCGGAGACCCAGGCGCTGCGGAGTACGCTGCCGAGGACGCCGCGCTTCAGGGGACAATGTAGGTCTCGAAAAATCCGGTTCCGGAGTCGGCCACTGTTCTGCCGAGAAGCCGGCCCTCGAGGGAAAATCGACCGCGCATCTGGAGGAACACCCGGCGGAAACCCCCAGTGCTCATCCGGGTGCCGAGCGCGTCGACCACGTGCACATCGAGGCGTAGCGTGTCACTCTCCCGGGTGGCGAGCAGTCTGAGCCGGGCTGGAGCGCTGGCTCGGACCCCGCCTGCGGTTTCCCGTTTACCCTCGTAGTCAATCCGGTTGAAACGAAGCACCTGCTTTACTCCGAGCGAGTCCAACACGCTCAGGAAAAACGGCGAGCGCGCCGACGAGCCGTATACACCCCCGTACAGAAGACTGAGGCTGTCTCCCCTAGCGGCACCCCATTCCCAGGTGACATCCCGCCAAACGCCCCAGTTGTGATCGTGGTATGCGGGAACGTCCACCAAGGGTCGGCAGCGCCGGCCGGCGCAAATCTCACCGCTGGCGTTGGCCACCAATCCCGGCACTACATAGCCGGACATGAGACCGTTGTCTCGCAGCTCGACCGGGGGGAAGTAGCGATTCGGGGCCGGCGTCAGCTTCAAGTCAAAGCGCAGCCGACCTGACGTGCCCGGCGCCGACCCATGCAGACGGTAGACGCCGTTGCGCTGGCGCACGAAGCTCTCACCCAGAGTGACGTCGGCGTGAGCGGTGTCGAAGGCGATCCGGGCTGGCGGTGTGGGGAGGACGAACCGGTCGTATTGCCCGTCGGGACGCCGGTGGGTGACGAGGAGCTGTCCTCCCCAATCCTTCCCCCGAACATCTCCTCCGATCAGGTAGGTGATGTACCACCATTCGCGGGGCGAGATGACGAGATTGAAGTAGTGCCACTCGCCCCAGGAGGAATCGGGCTGCGAAGGCAGATGAAAGCGGTCGAGCTCGTCATACAGCTGCTGCGCGTGTGGGGCTGATGTAGCTCGAGTCCGCCTCCGAATCTTCCCAACGGCCAGACAGCACCTTCAGCCCGGATCCTACCGCGCGGGCCCGGCTCGGAACCTCACCCCCCGCGCGCACCGGTACCAGACGGGTGCCGGTGCGCAGGTAGAGCAGCTTGCCTTCAACGGCAGGCGAAACCGTGCGAATCATGTCGTGCTGGCGAGGTCCACCCAGGATCTGCCGGGTCAATAACCGGGCCCGGTCGATGCCGAAGAACATGCCGCTCACCCCGCCGGTCCGCATCGCCTCGACATCGATGCCCTGGGGAAGCACGGTCACCTCGCCTCCACCGATCAGAGAGACGTCCCGGGACTGCTCCAGCATGGCCTGGCCCACGGAGAGCAGGACGATCATGACTCCTACGCCGAGAGAAAAGCCCAGCAGCAAGAACGAGCGAGCGGAGCTTTCGCACCAGGAGATGACGAAACGCGAGGGTGCTGATCACCGGGAATCCGACAGAATCCGGCCGTCGAGCATGTGGATGACCCGGCCAGCCTGGGCAGCAAGCCGCTCGTCGTGGGTAATCACGATCAGAGTGGTGCCATCCGCGTTGATCCGGCGGAAGAGCTGCAAGATCTCCTCGCCGGTCGCGGCATCCAGCTCGCCGGTCGGCTCGTCCGCCAGGAGCAGCACCGGGCGATTGGCCAGCGCCCGCGCAATGGCCACTCGCTGCATCTCCCCCCCTGACAGCTGGGTGGCTCGATGCCCCGCCCGGTGTCTCAAGCCGACATAGTCGAGCAACTCGGTAGCGCGCGCCTGTCTGGCCTGGCGCGGCATCCCTGCCTCGGCCATCGGCAGCTCGACGTTTTCCCGTGCTGTGAGCACGGGAAGAAGGTGGAAGCGCTGAAAGACGAAGCCCAACCGGGTGAGCCGCAGCCGGGTGAGATCGCGATCGGACAGCGTGCGCAGGCGTGGTGCCGAGGATCTCGACGTCACCGGAAGAGGGGATGTCGATCCCACCGATCAGTTGCAGCAGAGTGGATTTGCCGCTGCCGGAAGGCCCCGCAATCGCCACGTATTCAGCGGGATTGACCTCGAGCGAAACGCTCCGGAGGGCATGAACCAGCTCCCCGTTCATGGGGTAATCCTTGGACAGATTTCGGGCCTGGAGCACCGGGCTCACGTGGCCTCCGCCCGGAGAGTGGCGGCGATGGGAGCGCGGGCGGCGAGCCACGCGGGATAGAGTCCGGCCAAGGACCCGGTCAGGGCCAGGACCAGGCCGGCAGTAGTGAGACTCTCCCGCCGGGGCACAAAGAACGAGAATGCTGCCGGAAGTCCCGGAAAGCTGGTGAGGATGCTGTCGAGATAGCGGGCCGTTGCCAGGCCGAGCAAGATCCCGAACCCGGAGCCCACCAGCGTGAGCGCCATGCCCTCGATGAGTACCTCACGAATAACCGTTGCCCGACTAACCCCAATGGCACGCAGGGTGGCGATCTCTCCCAACCTCTCGTTGACGGTGATGGTGAGTAGAGTGGCCACCAGCAGCACCGTGACGATCAGGCTCATGCTGCCCAGGATGTAGGAAAGCTGGCGGAAATAGACCAGCCGCTGCTTGAAGTACTTCACCAGGTCAGCCACGCTGCTGACCTCGACCTCAGGAAATGCGCGACGCAGCTGTGCCGCGACCGCCGAGACCGCCGGGTCACTCCGCACTTTGACCATGATGAGTGAGGCCGGGTCCCCCTCCCTGCCTCGGGAGAGGGTCTGCATGACCGGCAGCACGGTTCCAACCGACGGTTGTCCTTTGTAGTCGTAAACCCACCGCACCGTCCCGCGAACGGTGAGCTGCCGGCTCACCGCCTCGGTGATGACCTGGGGATCGAGCCGGCCGACCAGGTCTACGGTGTCCCCCACAGCAGCCCCCAGCAGGCGTGCCGCTGGGTCACTGAGGAGCACGCCAGCAGTGTCGTCCGGGGACAGGTCACGACCCGACTCCAGCTGGTAGAGGGCCTGGGATCCGGGCTCAATGCCATATCCGAACAGAGTGACCAGGGAGTCTCCCCGGCGGCCGTAAAGCGAGCCACCCAAGACGGCGCCCGCTTTCTCGATGGCGGGATTCTCCCGGAGAGCGGTCAGGATCCCGCTCACATCCGCCAAGGTGGCCTCAGTGTCGAACGGAAGTGTCCCTTTGGGGGTGAGCCGGATCTGGTACCCTCGCGCCAGCAAAAGCTCGGCAAACGATTTCTCGATCCCACCACTCAGCATCACCATGTCCAGCAGCATGGCAGCCGAAATGGCGATGCCCAGGATCGAGAGCCCGGTCCTCAGGCGGTGCCGACCCAGACTACGGAGCGCCCAGCTGAGTCCCCTCATCCTCTCCCCCAGAGCACCAGCGGCCGGGTATGGACCAGTCGCCAGGACGCCAAAGCGCCGGCGAGGGCCCCGAGGACCAGGGCGAGGACCACGCTGAAGAGGACGATGCCCGGCGTGATGACCGAGAAGGTTAGAGAGGTGTCGAAGAAGTGCCGATAATAGGTGTTTGTGGCAGTGCCGGCGGCGTACGCCAGGCCGGTGCCGACCGCCGACCCCACTGCCGCGACCAGCACCGCCTCGAGCAGGAGGGCTAGAAACACTGTCCGGCGGCGGACCCCGACAAAGCGCATGACCGCGGCATCGAGCCGTCGCTCCTCGACTTTGAGCAACATGATGCAGAGCAGGAACACGGCGCCGGCAACGATGGTGATGACGGCGATCGCACGGTGGAATCGGCTCACCACCGTAAAGGTCTGGGATGACTCCGCGGCTATGGCGCGCGAGGTATAGGCGCGGTAGCCGAATGCTCCCCGGTTGAGTCGCGCTGCGGCGGTGTCGGCTGCTACTCCGGGGGCGATGCCCAAACCAAACCGGTCGACCCGGTCGGGAGCGCCCAGGAGCCCGGCGAGGTCGGGAAGATGCATCCGGAGATGGCGCTCCCGTTTCGCGATCTCCGCCGGGTCAGGCCGTGGCTCGTACACCGCAGCGATGGCGACCAGCGTCGTCGCCGAGTCCGGCGTGGGGCCCAGGCGAACGGTGTCGCCGACCGAGAGATGCAGCTCCTGGGCGAGCTGGCGCTCCAGTGCCACCTGGGGTAGCTGAGCCGCCAGGGCTCGCGCCCCCAGAGCGAGGAGAAGCGGGAGCCGGGTCATTGATTCGTTTCCATAGCCACGGTGTTAAAGTAGTGGTGCCGGACGCCGGACCAGCCGTGACTTCACCGAAGGAGCTTGCATGGCGGCTCAGAGCCACCCGAAGGTTGCCATCCTGGGCATGAGCGAAACGGGTCGCGGTTGGGCCACGCTCGTGGCCGGGGCGGGCTGGCCGCTGACTATCTACGACCCCGACGCGACCCTGCTGCACACCGGCGAGGAGGACATCGCCACCCGAAAGCGGCATTCGCTCGGCTCCGGCATCCCGGCGATCAGGGACGAGCGCGACCCGGCACCGGGAGAACCGCGCCTCGGGCGGAGCCTCCTGGACGCGGTGACGACGGCGGATTGGATCATCGATGCAACCTCCAGCGACCTGCTGCACCGGCAGCGGTTGCTGGAGCAGGTGGAGCGGGCCGCGCGGATGGCTGCGATCGTAACCTGCGGAGCAGGAGGCCTCTCACCTACCGACCTCTGTGCCCGCCTCCGGCGTCCCAGCCGGCTTCTGGTGGCCCACGCCCTCGATCCGGTAGAGCAGATTCTGGCTGTGGAGGTGGTGCCAGGTCCTCTCACCGACCCCACCTGCCTGGAGGATGTAAAAGGGTGGTTGCGTAGGCTGGGCCGGATCCCGGTCGTGCTTCGAAGGGAGATTCCCGGCAACGCGACCGGCCGCATCGCGGTTGCCGTGTGGCGGGAGTGTATTCGGCTGGTGCTCGATGGGGTCCTGGATGTGCGGGACGTGGACGCGCTGATGTCATCGGGGCTGGCGGCACGCTGGGCCGCGGCAGGTCCATTTCAGACGGCCTATCTCGATGCGGGTGAGCGACAGACAGCTCAGCTCAGCACCATTCTCCGGGCGCTGGAGAGCCGGTGGGAAGGAGACACCGGGTTTCAGCTTCCGCCCAACGAACACCAGCAACTGATTCGACTGATCGAGCGGGCCTACGACGGAGAGGGCGACGTGCTCAAAGGCGCGAGGGACGAGAGGCTCGCCGAGCTGCGGAGAATCGTGGGCTACTGACGCTGGAAGGGATGCTCGAAGCTGAGATAGAGGAACAGCGCGTTTTCATCAGGACCCGGCCCCAGCCCGATGGTATAAGCAACTCCGGGCACGATCTGAAGCTCACCCGGTAGATCGAAGGCCCACCGAATGCCGGGGTTTAGCACCCATCCGGTCTCACCAACGATGCGGCCGTCAGCAGCAAACGTCCTGGTATCATCCAAAACCGTTTCCACCAGAAAATTGAACGAAGGCCGAAACAGCCACACCACGCTCGCGCCGAAGTTGTAGCTGTGGGTGGTGGACCTCCCTCCCAGTGGACTGCGCGCGGACGGCGTAAGCGTGGCTCCCGCATTCCAGTGGGTGACGATCGCTTTGCTGAACACCAGAGTCACTGGAAGGTTTACCTGGAATCCTACAGCTCCCCCACCGCGCCCCTCCTTCTCATCACCGGTCGGAAGCAGGATACTCAGACGGGGGGCAGCGACCGCCCGCGCCTCGGGGTTACCGGCAAGCTGATACCGGTAATTCAAGGCCAGGTCGCCCAACCCGGTGCCGAATCCCTTGATGTTCTCAATCGGAATGGTGTAGCTGAGCTGGTGGCGAATGCCCCCCAGAGGCCACTCCTGGGTAAAGGAGTAGCTCCAGTCGGCATTCGAGGAGCGGGTAAAGGCGTTGATGTGCTGGACGACGCCCGACTCCTGGTTGTACGCCTCTTCCAGAAGGAAGCTGTTGTCCTGAATGGCCTGCGAGGTGAGAGGTGAGAAGTGAGAGCTGAGAAGGAGGACCACCAATGCCAGCGGACGGCACGCCTTCACCATTTCACATCTCACACCTCACCTCCCGTCTAACCGCTTACCTCTCACTTCTCCCCTCTACGCAAGCCACAGCCGGAACGTCCCGATGAGGAGCCAGGCATTGAGACCCATGATGACGCTTGCAACCAGCCACGACAACGCGGCCAGGCCGCGGCTGTTCACAAACTGTCCCATCTTGGTCCGTTGGCTGGTGAAGTAGACCAGCGGGACCACCGCGAAGGAGAGTTGAAGGCTCAGAATGACCTGGCTCAGGATGAGGAGCCCGCCGGCTCCGTGCTCTCCATACATCGCGGTGACGATCACGGCCGGAACGATGGCGATCAGCCGGGTGATAAGTCGCCGGAGCCAGGCCGGCAGCCGGATGTTGAGGAACCCCTCCATGACGATCTGACCGGCCAGTGTGCCGGTGATCGTCGAATTCTGCCCCGAAGCCAGGAGCGCCACCGCGAAGAGCGTGCTGGCGACCGTGGTACCCAGCAACGGCGTCAGCAGGCGGTAGGCGTCTCCGATGTCAGCCACCTCGGGGTGGCCCGAGTTATGGAACGTGGCGGCCGCCAGGATCAGGATCGAGGCGTTGATGAAAAAGGCGAACAGCAGCGCCAGGGTGGAGTCAAGCGTGGCAAACCGAATGGCCTCCCGCTTCGACTCGGCATCGGGCAACACCTTTCGGGTCTGCACGATGGAAGAGTGAAGATAGAGGTTGTGCGGCATCACCGTGGCGCCGAGAATGCCGATCGCGATGTACAGCATCATCGGATTGGTCACGATCTGAGTTGTCGGCACCAGACCCCCGGCCACCTGGGCCAGGTCGGGTCGGGCCATGATCAGCTCAGCGGCAAAACAGACGCCGATCGTTGCCACCAGGGTGATGACCAGCGCCTCGAGATAGCGGAAGCCCTTGTGCTGGAGCAGGAGAATCAGCAGCACGTCGAACGCCGTGAGGCACACGCCCCACACCAGCGGAATGCCGAACAGCAGGTTGAGCGCGATGGCCGATCCGATCACCTCGGCCAGATCGCACGCGGCGATGGCGATCTCGCACAATACCCAAAGCACAAAACTGACCGGCCGGGAGTAGTGGTCGCGACAGGCCTGCGCCAGATCTCTGCCGCGTGGCAATGCCCAGCTTGAGCGCCAGCGCCTGGAGCAGAATCGCCATCAGGTTGGACAGCAGGATGACGCTGAGCAGGGTATACCCGAAGCGCGCTCCACCGGCGAGGTCGGTGGCCCAGTTGCCCGGGTCCATGTACCCCACCGCCACCATGTAGCCTGGCCCGGCAAAGGCCAGGGCCTTCCGCCAGAAGGAGACTCCCTTCGGCACCTGAATCGTGTGGTACGATTCCGGGAGGCTAGGAAGCGTGCGGGGATACCGCCAAGCCCCCTCGGACAGAGGCTGGGTCGACGCGGCGCTCATCGGTCTCCACTCCAGGCACACTGGAGAGCATGGCCGAGCTCCCGACCGATCACGTGCTGCTCTCCGGCTACCTCGACGGTGACCAGATTGTCGATCGGCTGGCGATCGACGACCCGAACCCGCACTCCAGGACGAAGCCCCAGTGATGCGATGTAGCGGAGGTGTTCCGGCTGGTTCTCATGGACCCGGTGGATCTCTACCGTTTCTCCCACGGGAATATCGGAGAGCGGAGTGCAGGCGAGCTCCTGAATGGAGCCGTCGGCGGAGGGGATGGGATCGCCATGAGGATCGACGTTGGGGTGGCCCAGTGCGGCCGCCATGCGCTCGACCAGAGCGTCGGAGACCGCGTGCTCCAACCGCTCGGCCTCCTCGTGCACCGCATCCCAGGAGTAGCCCAGAAATTCGACCAGGTAAGCCTCGATGAGCCGGTGCCGGCGAACCATCCGAAGGGCAGCGCGACGGCCCTCCTCCGTGAGCTGTACCCCCCGATAGGGGACGTGCTCCAGGAGGCCGTGCTCCGACAACCGCTTGACCATTCCCGTGACCGAGGGTGGCGACAGGGCCAGGAGATGCGCGATCTCACTGGTAGCCGCCGGCCGGCCCTCGGGCGAGAGCTGGTAAATGGCCTTGAGATAGTCTTCTACCGAGCGGGTAAGAGGTTCGCTGACCGAGGCGGCGCTCACTATGGCTCCAATTTAGGACAGCCTAATACTGCTGTGAGAGCCACCTAATGTCAAGTTGAGCCGGTGCAAAGATTTTCAGTCCTGCTCGGTTGCTGATGGCGATCGTCTGAGGTGGGAGAGGAGGCTGGTCAGGATCCGCTCGGTCATCCCCCAGACCATGCCTTCCTCCAATTGGTAGGCTTGGACCTGGCGGCTTTCTCCGGCCACCTCGAGCCGCACGGGGTGGTGAGTGTCCGGTCGAAGCAGGTGGTCGATGGTCACCCAGTGAGCCGAGGCCACCTCATTGTTGGGGATGACCGCCGGTTGGGCCGGAAGGATGAACACGTAGGGACGAACCGCTATTGGCGGCAGCGCGGGCGTACGGGGGACAACATCTTGGAGGCCACCCGCCAAGTCGCTTTCCTCAAGCGGGATGCCGAGCTCCTCACCGGTCTCTCGGATGGCGGTGGCAACCAGGTCTGGATCGGCAGGCTCCCGGCGGCCGCCCGGCAGCGCGATGTGACCGGACCAGGGATCTCCAGTCCGTTCGGCCCTGCGAATCAGAAGAATGGCGTCGGGATCGGGGGCAAGAATCACCGCTACGGCAGCCCAGATCAGGGAGGGATCGTCGGCTTCGCCCGGGGGGTGATTCTTAAGACTCTGACGGAGGCGGGCAAGCCGCGGGGTTAATGCGAGTGCGATTGGCAGCCACCTCCGCAGCAGCCACCGCTGGGCGGCGGCCCGAGGCGACTGTAGTCCGGCTGGCGGCCGCCGGCAGCGGGGCGAGCCGGAAGTGAGATGAGACGCTCAAGATTGGCACCCGAGCAGTGGGGACAGCTGACCTCCTGGTCGCGCCGGACCAGCTGCTCGAACTGGGCGCCGCAACCGGCGCAGCGGTAGTCGTAGATCGGCATGGAATGAGGTTCGCCGAAGGTCGGCCCATGGTCAAGGGGACAGGCCGGCCAGCCGCTCGCTCAGCTCCCATAATCGACGAGCGACGGCCTCGTCGTGAGACGCCGGCGACGAAGTGGTCGGCTGCTTGCGCTCGAAGTACTTCCCCGTGACGAACTCCAATTCAGGGGAAGACGCCAGATAGATGCTGGTTGCAGCGCCCTCCTCCGGCGAGGCACCAAAGGTCCGGGCCAGCGCGGGTCCGGCCAGCGGCACTCCCATGTAATCGGCCAGCATCCTGGTCGCGACTACTCCGGGGTTCAGACAGTTAACGGTCACCCCGGTGCCGGCCAGGCGGCGGGACAGCTCATAGGTGAACAGGATGTTGGCCAACTTCGAGCGGGCATAGACCGATTTGGGCTGGTAACTCCGCTCGCGCCTGGAGATCATCAAAGTCCATGGCGGCGTGGGTGTGAGCTCCCGAGGAGACGTTGATTATCCGAGAAGGGGCTCCAGCCTTGATCTGCGGCAGCAGCAAATTGGTGAGAAGAAAATAGGCCAGATGATTGACGGCGAACTGCATCTCCAGCCCGTCGACCGTGACCTCCCGCCGCGGGGGAATGACCCCGGCGTTGTTGATCAGCACATGGAGGCTGGGGTAGCGGCCCCGGATATAGCCGGCGGCCTGTCTGATGGAGAGCTGGGAAGAAAGATCGGCGGTCACGACATCGGGAGCGACCGGCGCCTGCGCCGCGATCTCCCGGGAGACCGCCTCCCCGTCCTCCTTCCGGCGGCAGACCAGAATCACTTTAGCACCCATGCGCGCCAGCCCCTCTGCGGTGGCACGGCCGATCCCCCGGTTGGCCCCGGTCACGACGCAGATCCTTCCACTCATCTCGGAGGACAACTGATTCGACCGGCTACTTGAGGTGCGTCGCAAGCCACTCGATAGTGGCGTCAAACACGGTGTCGAGCTGGGGCGTGCTGGAGCGCCACGGATGGGTGGCCCCGAAAGTATGGCCGCCCTTTTCGACCGGGAGGAGCCGGGTCTTTTTCCGGGAGCTCGCCGCCTTGAGCGACTCCGCCTCGCTGAATCCTACCGACTCGTCTTCGGTGCCGTGAATGATCAGCCAGGGAACCGTGATTCGCCCCGCGGCCGCCTCGATGTCGAGTGAGTCGGCATTCCGCTCGATGTCGTCGAGCACGTCGGGGTAAAGCGGCAGAACCTGTCCGGTTCTGGCGTTCCGGATCTCGGTGTGGCCCGCCTCCCGCCACGCTTTTCGTTGGACTGCGGGCCAGCGCTCGACCCGGGAGATCGCGGACCAGGTTACCAGAGCGCGAACCCGGGGATCGCGCGCGGTCTGAAGCACGGCAATGCCGCCGCCACGGGAGTGTCCAATCAACCCCACGGTCGACGGGGACGGGACCCCGAGCTCGGCCTGGGTCAGCGCATCGATGACTCGGCCGGCATCGTCCAGCTCGGCGGTGAACGTGTTATGGCCGAACCGATCGGGAAGCGAGAACTCCCCCGCGTCGTCTACTCCGCTCCCGCTCAGGTTGACGCTCACCGCGGTAAAGCCGGCTTGGGCCAGGCGCTCGCCCAGGGGAGGAAACATTCCCCAGTCCTTGAAGCCCTTGAAGCCGTGCAGCACCACCACCGCCGGACGAGGGGAGGTTCGGCCTCCGGCGCGAACATCGATCAGAATCTGGCCCAGGACGCCGGGCACCGAATGCTTGCTGAGGGTGGGTGTGGCCATGCAGGAATGGTAATCCGGACCCAGCGTCAGGCTACGGCCGGCTCCAGGAGCTCGACCTCGCCCCGGTCGGCATCGAGCCTCGCTCGTACCCCAAGCGGCAAGGTCCATTGGCCCTCGATGTGACCGACCGGGAAACCGTAGGCCACCGGGATGCCCAGGGGCTCGAAGTAGCCGGCCAGTACCTCGTCAAACCCGAGGGCGCCGTCTCCACCGGAGCGCCTGAGATCGGTGAAGCGCCCTACCAGCACACCGGCGAGACGGCGGAGCGCCCCGATGAGGCGGAGGTGGGCCAGCATCCGATCGACCCGGTAGAGATCCTCCCCTACATCCTCCAGGAAGAGGATTGCCCCGGCCAGCTCTGGGAAATAGGGGGTGCCGATCAGGCACTGGAGCAGGGTGAGGTTACCTCCGGCCAGGGGTCCTTCCGAGACGCCGCCGCACAGGGAAACGATGCGGTTGTCCTGGGGGACCAGGACGTCGGGCGGGAGCGGGATCCGGCCCAACCGGCCGGCCGGCTGGGCTGCGGTGAGCACCCGGTCGAAGTGCAGCCGGCTAAAGGCAGTCAGGCTGGCTCGCGCCACCGGTCCGTGGAAGGTCACCACCCCGGTGAGCCGGTGGACGGCATTGAGCAGGGCGGTCGCGTCAGAAAAGCCGATCAACGCCTTGGGCTGCTCCGCCATGGCGGCGTAGTCCACCTGGTCCAGCAACCGGAGCGAGCCATAGCCACCTCTTATGCACCAAATGGCATCAGTGGACGAGTCGCGGAGGGCACTATTAAGATCGGTTACACGCTCTTCGTCGGTACCAGCCAAATAGCCAAAGCGGTGGTGGGTGTGCCTCCCCAACACCGGCTGGTAACCCAGAGCACGGCAGAGCTCCTGGGCGCGTGTTAAATCATCCCTTTCCAGTAGCGGACCTGCAGGCGCCACCAGCCCGATTCGGCTGCCAGAAGCGAGTCGGGGAGGCCGAACCAGCGGTTTTGACCCCATGAAAGCTCGGCTGTAAATTGACGGACCTTTACCAGGACGTACGCGTAGTGCGTGCTTCACAACCCGCGTTGCTCGTGGCCGGTCGTGTGATCGCCGAAATGCGCGATTCGATGGTCTCTCAGTGGGCCGATTGGTTGGGAGACCGCATGACCGCCGCTCCCACGATACCGAGATCCACCGTCGAGCGGGAGTTCCGGCTCCTGTTCGACGTCATGACCGAGATGGTGGGTCCTCTTCGTCGGGAAATCAACAAGGTATGGTTTCGGGTCTGCGAGCACTACGGCCGTACCGCCTCGGCCCGCGGGCTTGCCGCCGGTGAGGTAGTCGAGGAGCTGCAGTTCCTGCGCGAGCTGTTGATTCGGAATCTGGCTCCCGTCCTGGTTGCCATGCGGGCCCGACAAGGAATGGCCATCATGCTGCGGCTGAACCGGGTCATCGACAAAGGTGTGGCCGTGGCAGTGGTGGGCTACACCGACGCGTTGGTAGCGACCCTCTTCTCCCAGAACGGCGTGCCGGTGCCCGGCCCAGAGCACGACTTCGCCGAGGTCGAGCGCCAGCTCGACGGCTTGGAGCAGGAGCTGCAAGCGGTCGTTCGACAGCAGACCAAGTAACGAGGGACGTCGCACTGCTGCCGGCAGTTCCCTGGCTCCTTCCCTACCTCACTCTCCCCCGCCTGGCCCGCCGGACCCCAAACCTGAGTGATGCGCCGCCCGCCCAGGGCTTGCTCGTCTCGATCATCATCCCCGCACGCAACGAATCGGCCACCATCGAGACCGTCGTCCGCTCCATTCTGGCGACGACCTATCACCCTTTCGAGCTGCTGGTGGTAGACGACCGATCGACCGACGACACCGCGACCACCGTCCAGCGGCTGGAGGCCGACCCCCGAGTTCGCCTGATCCGGGGGGAGGAACTGCCGCCGGATTGGTACGGGAAGCCGTGGGCCTGCCTGCAAGGATACCGGGAAGCCAAGGGGGAGTTACTCCTGTTCACCGATGCGGACACCCGGCACGAACCCGGGCTGTTGGAGCGCGCCGTGGGTGCGCTGCTGAATGAAAAGGCCGCGCTGGTGACGGTGTCGCCGGTGCAGCGATGCCTGACCTTCTGGGAGCGGATCATCATGCCGCAGGTCTGGTTCCTGCTGGCGCTTCGATACAGTCCGGCCAGCGTCAACCGGGCGACGCCGATCTCGAGATGTAATCGCGAACGGCCAGTTCATCCTGACCCGGCGCGAGGCATATGAGACGGCGGGCACCCACGCGGCCGTGCGCGGGGAAGTGGCGGAGGATCTGGCACTGGCACAGACCTATTTACAGCGAGGGCTCAAACTGCACTTTGCGTTTGCCGAGCGACTGATGGAGACGCGAATGTACCAGGGTTTGCCCCATCTGATTGAGGGCTGGTCCAAGAACATCTACCTCGGAGGGAGACGATCGTTTCCAGACGAGCCGCTCCAGCGTGCGCTGGTGCCGTTCATGCTGGTGATCGCCATGGTTTTCTGGCTGGTCCCGTTGATCGCGTTGGTGTTTACCCTGGCAGGGCCCTCAGCCCTAGATCTTCGGGAGAGCGCGCTCGTGGCGACCGCACTCTCGGCCGGATTCTGGATGCTGATATGCCATGGGATGCGAATTCCGCTGCGCTACGGTCTGGGTTACCCGCTTGGAGCCATGATGACTCTATACATCGTGTTGCGCTCCACCTGGAGGGGAAACCGCAGGGTGGAGTGGAGGGGAAGGGTGTACGGGCGGGGCAGCGGGTAGGCGGGGCAACGGGCAGGCACGCGGTTCCCTAGATAGCGGCTCCTCCGGCTCGGCTCACGTACGTTCCTTCCGGCGCATCATACCGTTTCGATCCACCACCACATCCTGCACCGGTATCCGTCCGCCGAGCAACCGGCCGGCGGGATCAACTCGAAGGTCAAATCGGATATCGCCGATATCGAGCTTCAGGGAATCGGCGCCCACCGGAGTGAGCTTGGCGCTCAGCGTCTGTCCCCCACCCAGGTTGAAGAAGGAAACGCTGGATCCTCCCGGCGTCGCTCGAGCGCGCCGGACGGCCTGCTCCAACAATGCAAACGACAGATTGAGATAGGGAACGGCTCCCGCCTCGGTGCCGAACACGCGGGTCATCAGGCCGGCACTCCCCATTTCGTCGACCGCCACGCTGTCTTCCTTGAAGATCACTCGGGCCCGTTGGACGATCTTGGCCTTGCGGGGTCCGCTGTCCACTCCTTCGCGGGTAGTCACCTCGATCAGGGGAAGCGTAGCATCGGGTGCAATCACCGCGGAGTAGCGCTCTGACGTTTTCTTGGGGTTACGGAGAGCGAGGGTACCCTCCAGCTTGGTGGGCTCTCGGCTGAACTGCTCGACCGCCACCGTGTCCCGGCCGCGGAGCAGGATGAAAGTGCCGCCGTCGGTTGACGATTGAGCCCGAAGACCCGCTGCACCAGTCAGCAATACTATGGATAGCACGACTGCAATCGGGAGTCGATTCATAAGTGTCCTCGAGCCAATTTCGCTACCACCGGCGGGAAGTCGATACCATCAAGATACTCTGAGTGACTTAGCCTGGCGTTCCGCCAATCGCGGAGCGCTCCAGGCGTGGACGTCCAAAAGTCTCTCCAATCAATTCATCTGCTGTCCGACCTTCCCTGCTTGGTCGCCATGCTCGGTCACGAGCCGATGTGGGAAGCAGTACCGGACGCGGCGTGGAATCGAGGAGCTCAGCGCCCGCTCCGGGTCTGGGCGGTAGGGCAAACCCGGGGACTGCCCTGGTTCGCGCTCGAGAGTAAGGCTCCGGAGCGCGATGCGGCGCTACTTGCCGGCAGGATCTGTCGCAAAGGCGGGGTCGGCCTGGTGCTAGCCCTGGACCCGACGGTTCGCCGGCTGGTCGTCGCCCTCGGCTTCGAGCGGCAGCCCGCCATCGCGCTGGACCTGGCTAACCCCGACCCGGAGACAGTCGCCTGCCTCGCCAGGCTGGCTGGTCTGCCGGACGGGGGAACCCTCGCCTTTGCCGCCAAGGCCGCTGACGCGCTTTCCACGGAACCGGTGGGCCGGCGCTTTTTTCGGGAGTTCAGAGCCACGTTAGACCGGCTGGCCGCCGGTCTTCCCGGCCCTATGATGTCGGATGACCGTCACAGCCTGGCGCTGCTACAGCTCACCCGAGTGCTCTTCCTTTATTTCATTCAGACCAAGGGATGGCTGGGGCGGGAACGGTTTCTGGCCGAGCAGGTCGATCGTTGCCTCGATCGGGGGCGGAAGATCCATCGGGACCTCCTGCGCCCGCTTTTCTTCGGGACCCTCAACCGGCCGTTGGGACTGCGGAGCCGGATCGCCGCCGGATTCGGACCGATCCCGTTCCTCAACGGAGGTCTCTTCGAACCGCACCCTTTGGAGCGACGCTTTCGCGCCGACATTTCCAACCGCCTCTGGATCGAAGCCTTCGAGCGGTTGTTCGAACGATTCCATTTCACCGTAGCCGAGCGCAACAGTGCCGGGCTGGTCGCGCCAGACATGCTTGGCCGAGTCTTCGAGGGGGTCATGGCTCCGGAAGCGCGTCGCGCTTCCGGAACATTCTATACCCCATCCTCGCTGGTGCAGGCAGTCCTCAGCGCTGCCCTGAGCGCGCTCGTCGGGAGCCGACTCGGATGTAGCGACTCGGAGGCCGAAAGGCGCATTGCCGAGCCTGACAGGGCAACTGCTGGGGTGCTCTCCTCCATTACCCTGCTCGACCCGGCCGTAGGCTCGGGAGCATTTCTACTCGGCGCATTGGAGCGCCTCTCCGCAGCGGCGGGTAGAGGAGCTCCGGCGAGCGCTGAGAAGCGGCGGGTGCTGCAGCACAATCTCTTCGGAGTGGATCAGAGTGCCGCTGCGGTCCGTCTGACCGAGCTGCGTCTCTGGCTCGCGGTGATCGCGGATGATCCCGCGGAGGGCCCCGAGGCAGTGACTCCGCTGCCAAACCTGGATTGCTTGATTCGCCAGGGGGACAGCCTGTTCGACCCGATCGGCCCCGCAGGTCCCTCATACCACGGTGCGTTGGGCCTGGCCGACGAGTTGTCCCGGTTGCGACGGGAGGTGGTCGCCGCCAGCGGCCCGCCCAAACGGGCCCTGCTCCGCCGGCTGCGCACGTTGGAGGCGCGCTCACTGAGCGCCACCTTGGCGGCGGTGGAAGCGGGATGCGCTGCCCGCATCTCGGAGTGCGTGGTTCAAGCTCGCACCCATGACCTGTTTGGTCAGCGGCGTGGCCTGGATCGGGAGCTGCGGGTGAGGCTCACCGAGCTGCGCGCCCGGCTGCGCCAGTTACGGCAAATGCGCCGAAGACTCGCTCGCGACGGCGAAGTCCCCTGGTTCCATTATCAAAGTCACTTCGCCGATGTGTTTACCCGCGGTGGATTTGATCTCGTCATCGGCAACCCTCCCTGGCTCAGATCTGAGGCCATACCAGCCGAGCTGCGGTCGCGGCTGGCGGGTCGGTACCGCTGGTGGCGAGCGAATGGTCGAGGATACGGCAACGCTCCGGATCTGGCTGTGGCGTTCGTCGAACGTGCGGTCGAGCTCACTGCCCCCGGCGGCGTAATTGCCCTGTTGGTTCCGGCGAAGATCGCGACCGCTCGCTATGGAGCAGCAGCGCGGCACGAGCTCGCCAGCACGACCACCCTCCATGCGGTTGCAGACCTTACCCGGTCAGCTGGACCGGAATTCGATGCCACTGTCTACCCGATGGCACTGGTGGCAAGCCGTTCGGCCCCTGAACCCAGGCATCGGGTTCGAACCACTCTGCCGACGGTCTCTGAGAGCGGTCCCAGCCAGACCGAACTGCGGGGCGGAGCGCCCTGGATCCTGACCGGCGGGCGAATCGGTCGAGTGCTCGCCGCCCTCGAGAACGAGCATCCCAAGTTGGGAGAGTCAATCAGCTGCCATCTCGGCGTGAAAACCGGACTCAATCGCGTCTTTCTGAATCCCCCCATCGACCTCGAGCCGGAGCTGCTGCGTTGGGCGGTTCGGGGCCGGGACCTGCAGATGTTCCGCTGCGACCACAGGATCAGGTTGCTCTGGACTCATGACCCTGAGGGTCGAGTCCGCCAGGAGCTACCACCGAGAGCGCGGGCTTATCTCGGCGCGCATGAGGCCGCGCTCCGGGCTCGCCGGGATTACCGGGGTGGGCCGTGGTGGACTCTCTTCCGGACCCGTACGGCGGTTGCCAGACACCGGGTGGTCTGGTCCGATCTGGCTCGAAGGCTCGTGGCCGCAGCCTTGGTGACGCGGCGAGAGCGGGCACTGATCCCACTTAACAGCTGCTACGCCGTGGCAGTCTCGAGCGCAGACCGGGCCCTTGCCTTGGCAGCCTGGCTCAATTCGACCTGGCTCAGGGCAGCCGCCCGGACCGGCGCAATGCCGGCCTCGGGCGGTTATGCCCGCTTTAACGCTGACGTGGTAGCGGGACTCCCGCTTCCTGGCCCGGTTCTGCTGGATGGAGCTCTCATCCAACTCTCCCGAGCCGGGCGTGCGGGTATCGAAGTCCAGGCCGACATCGACGACCTCGTGGCCGCCCATCTGGCGCTTTCGAGCTCGGCACAGGGCGCGCTTCGTGATGTGGTGGACGCTACCGCCGGCGATCGTCGCTGAATCGCTGATCGGGGTGCCCGATCCGCTTCTGACAGCATTGCAGCCGGGGTCTCCAGCATCAGCCGCGGCGGTCGCGAGCTCTCTGGCTGGGAGTCTTGCGCCTCCAGAGCACTCCGATTCCCCGCCAGGTTGGTTGCTTCCGGAGCAGGTCCCCAGCTTCCGGCGAGTCCTCGCCGCGGTGCGGCGCTATCGGGGTGCCGTGCTGGCCGATCCGGTCGGAAGCGGCAAGACCTTCGTCTCGCTGGCCATCGCACAGGCAATGAACCGTGGCCCCACGGCGTGTTTGGTGCCGGCCAGCCTGCTCGACCAGTGGGAAGCGACGGCTCGCCGTCTGGGCGTCCCGTTGGTTTGCTCCACCCACCAACGGGCAAGCCGGGGCCAGCTGCCCTCCGGCACTGGCGGACTCGTGATCATCGACGAGAGTCATCACTTCCGAAATCCACGCACCCGACGTTACCAACGGCTCGCGCCCTGGCTGGTGGGAAGGCCGGCTCTCCTGGTGACCGCTACTCCCATCGTGAACCGCACTGCTGACCTGGCGTACCAGCTGCTTCTGGCTGTCAGAGACAACGCTCTGGCATGGGACGGCGTCATGTCGCTCAAAAAAGTTCTGGCCGGAAGCTGTCCGGTGCCGGCACTGGGCCAGCTCGTCATCCAGCGTGAAATGACGACCGATCACCGGCCGGCGAGAAGCCAGCGTATCAGCCGTGCTACATCGCCTGAGGCCGACGCCCTTGCCCGACTCATCCAACCGCTGAACCGGCTACGCCTCTCCGGGTCCGTGCCCATCGCGGCTCTGATCCGCAGCGTTCTGCTGCGAGCCGCGGGCTCCAGTCCGGCTGCATACAGCCGGAGCACTGCGCCGGTACCTGAAGCTCCTCTTGCATGCCCAGGATGCCTGCAGAGCGGGCCGCGCCATGGATCGGTCCGAGCTGAGGCGCTTCACTGGCGACCTGGGAGACCAGCTGGTTTGGTGGGAGCTACTCCCTGGGGCCGACTCAGCGACGGATCTGGTGCTCGATGATCTCTCCGCGCTCAGGGATCTCATCGGCGCAGCTGAGGTGGCAACTCTAGGTGCAGACCTGAAGCTGGAGCGGCTGGGCCGGATTCTAAGCGCCGGCGATCCAACCTTGGTGTTCAGCTGTAGCCGGGACACGGTGAGATACATTCGGGATCGGCTGTCCCATCTAAGACTGGCCTGGTGCACCGGGGACCATGCGGGCATCGGGCGGGCAACGATGCCGAGGCACGAGGTGCTGAGCTGGTTTAGACGGCCGACGACGGACCCGATGGCCCCGGGTCACCTCATCGTGACTGACGTGGCGGCCGAAGGTCTCGATCTGCAGCGGGCGGCCCGGGTGATTCACTACGACTTGCCCTGGACACCCATGCGACTGGAACAGCGCGAGGGCCGTTCGGTGCGATACGGCTCGACCTACCCAGCCGTCGAAGCAGTGCGTTTCGCATCGCCGGCAGTTTTGGAAAATTCTCTCAGAACTGAAGCTGTGCTCGCTCGCAAGGCGAGGCTACCGGCGCGCGCTGGCCTGGGTCCGGAAGGACGCCGGGTATGGCGCTGGCGCTCGGCAGTGGCGGAGCAATTCAGCGGTGGAGAGGCCCGCGCCGGTGTCGCCCTTCTGCCTTCATCGGGCCACTCCGGGCTACTGGCCGGCTTTGCACTGTACCGATCGGACGAGCCAGTCTGCCTTTCAACCACCGTGATCTGGCTGGAGTCAGGTGGCGGATGGACGGATGCGCCGGAAACAGTCACGGCGCGCCTGACGGCAGCGGCCGCGGAGCCCGGAGTCCGGTCCCTGAGCGGCGAAGTCCTCCGTGAGTGGCTGACGCTTCTGGCGATCCCCCTTCGTGAACGGCTGGCTTTGACTCGGGGCCGGCGATGGATCAGGCCGGATCCGACACCGGCTGCCCGCCAGCTCGCCGGCAGACTGCAGGGCATGGTTCGGGATGCTGCGCGGCGGCACAACCCGGTCCGGCTGGACCAACTGGAATGCGCGCTCGCGTTCGTGAGCGGTGGTCATACGGCGGGCGAGGCGGCGCTGGTAGCGCAGTTGGCCACGGCCACCGATCAGGATCTTTGGCGGGCCGTGAGCCGGCTCCCTGCTCCCACGCCAGCGTGGGATAGTATTGAGGTGCGGCTGACCGGGCTGATCGTCTTCGGGCCTGCGCAACTCGGCACTGCCGAGCTAGCTTCCCCCGAATGCCCCGACTACAAACCGCTCTCTTCGACCTCGACGGAACGCTGATCGACTCCGTCCGGCTCATCCTCGACAGCTACCATCACACGCTGGAGCAACACGGATTCCCCGCCCGCACCGACGAGGAATGGCTCAAGGGCGTAGGCACGCCGCTCCAGGTGCAGTTCGCCGCCTGGCAAGAGCACCCCGAAAAGTTGGAGGCGATGATCGCTACCTACCGGGAGTACAACCTGAAGCACCATGACCAGATGGTGACGGTGTATCCCGGCGTGGTCGACGCGGTGCGGGAGATCAAGGCAGCCGGCATCCAGACTGGGCTGGTCACCAGCAAGAACCGCCAAGGCGCGCTGCGAGGTCTCAAGCTGGTGGGCCTGGACGCCCTGATCGACGTACTGGTCTGCGCCGATGAAGTCGCCAACCCGAAGCCGCATCCGGAGCCGGTCGACAAGGCGGTCAAGCTACTCGGGGCTGATAAGGCCACGACCGTGTATGTGGGAGACAGCGTCCACGACATGATTTCGGGACGAGCAGCGGGTGTCCGCACCGCCGCGGCGCTGTGGGGGCCGTTCGGCAGAGATTACCTGGAGCCTACGAAGCCGGACTACTGGTTGAAGACGCCGGCAGACCTGGTGGCCCTGTTAGTTGAAAAGCGTAAGCGGGATTAGGAGAGGCGCTCACGTATCCAAAACCTCCCTCAGCCGGCGCATCAGCGTCTCCACCGTGAACGGCTTTTCCACGAAGCCGGTCCCCGGAGGCATGGAGCCGTTGCTGGTAAACGCGCGCTCGGTGTAGCCGGACATGAACAGTACCCTCAGACCCGGATCGCGAGCGCGGAGGCGCTCGACCAGCTCGTGCCCCCCCATTTCCGGCATCACAAGGTCGGTAAGCACGAGATCGATTCCGCTCTCGTGGGCTTCATAGACCCGAAGCGCATCCTCACCGTTCCTGGCTTCCAGCACGGTGTAGCCGTGCCACTCCAGCAAACGGCGAACCGATGCGCGCACGGCGGCCTCGTCTTCCACCAGCAGAAGAGTTTCGGTCCCCACCTGCGGCAAGCGCTGCTCGATGGTGCCTACTGCGGCCTCCGGCCCCCAGTAGCGCGGCAAGTAGATGGTAAAGCTGGTACCCTGCCCCGGTGCGCTCTCCACCGCGACCTGCCCTCCACTCTGCTCCACGATTCCATACACCGTGGCCAGACCCAATCCCCGACCGCTTGCGCTGCTCTTGGTGGTGAAGAAAGGCTCGAAGATCCGGCTCTGGGTGACTTCGTCCATGCCGATGCCCGTATCGCTGAGCGTGACGCAGACGTAGGCCTCCGGCTGGGCCCCGTTTTCCAGCTGCCATGCGGTCGGCTCGCCCTCCAGGTTCGTGGTGGCGATCCGCAGGAGGCCCCCTTCCGGCATGGCCTCGCGGGCATTTAGAACCAGGTTGACCAACGCCTGCTCCAGCTGGCTCGGATCCGCCAGGACTTTGCCCAGTGCCGGGTCGAGGTTGGTCTCCAGAGAGATGCCGGCGCCAAGCAGTCGCTGCAACATCGGCTCCAGCTCGGTGACGGTGGTGTTGAGTGACACGACCCGGGGATGCAGCAGCTGCCGCCGGCTGAAGGCCAGCAGCTGCCGGGTGAGGCCTGCCGCGCGCTGGCCGGCGTCACGGATTTGCTCAACATCGGCCCGGATTGGATCGCTGGGCCGGAGCTCCTGCAGGATGAGATCGCTGTAGCTGAGTATCCCGGTCAACAGGTTGTTGAAGTCGTGGGCGACTCCTCCGGCGAGCCGGCCGATCGCATCCATCTTCTGAGCCTGGAGCTCCTGGTCCTGCTGCCGCTGGCGCTCCTCCTCCTGTTGCCGCTCCAGCTGCCGCTCTTCCTGGCGCTGCTGCTCGTCCGCTTGGCGCCGCTGCTCGTCCTGTTGCCGCTGCCGCTCCTCTGCTTCCCGCTGGGCCGCTTCAGCGGCCTTCTTTCCGGTGACGTCCTCACTGAGGTTGATCGCGCCCACGATCTCGCCCCCAGCATCGCGGATCGGTGTGGCTGAGTTCTGAATGATCTTTTGGGACCCATCAGCAGTCTCCAGCGTCAGCTCCTCGAGCGAGGAGCTCTCTCCCCGTTCGAGGGCCCGGGTGACTCCCCATTCCTCCGGGGGAACCGGCTGGCCGGTCCCGGTCCACCACGCTTTATCCTGCGCCGCCGGACTCAGCGCGGACTCCGGCGTACCCCCCCAAATTCCTTTGCTCACCGCATTCGCGAGCACGATCCGACCCTGTTTGTCCACCACCCAGACTCCTGCCGGCAAGGCGTCGAGCACTTCCTGCAGCCTGCGCTCGCTCTTCCGTTCGGCGGCTTCGGTCATGGCGCTCACCAGACGGAGCGGCTTCCCCGAATCATCCCGGGCGATGTAGGCCCGGCTCTGCAGGTCCGCAAATGAGCCGTCGGCCCGGCGGAAGCGGTAAGCCTCCGACCAGCTCGTCGCACCCTGGCCGATGGCCGCATCGATACTGGCGACTACGCGCTCGCGGTCTTCCGGGTGGATCCGTTCGTACCACCAGTCCGGCGCAGTGCCCAGATCTGCCTGGGAGTAGTCCAAGAGCGGCCCGGTCGCGGGATCCCAGCTCACCTGATCGGTGATGAGGTCCCACTCCCGTACCGCCTCCCTCGAGGCCTGAGCGAGATGGAGGTAGCGCTCTTCCCGCTCCCGCATTTCCCGCTCGGCCTGTCTCCGATCGGTGACGTCGGTAATCGCGGCGATGAAATGAGCCGGCTCACCCTCGGGCCCGGCCACCAGGGACACGTTCACCAGACCCCAGACGACTTCTCCGGATGGCCGGAGGAACCGCTTCTCCATGGTGTAGGTGCGGCACTCGCCGGCGAGCAGCAAGCGAATGGCCTCACGGTCCATCGTGGTGTCGTCCGGATGGGTGCGGGAGTCGGCGGGGTAGCCGATCAGCAGATCGGGCGGCGAGCCGAGCATCTCGGAGAGGACCCGGTTAACCCGGAGCCAACGGCCATCGAGCGAAATGAGCGCCATGCCGATGCCCACTTGCTCGAAGGTATTTTGAAACTGCTCCTGGCTGTCGCGTTGGCCGACCTCGGCTTGGCGACGCCGGGTGATCTCGCGCCGCAGCTCGATCTCGGTAACCGCGGATCCGGCGAGGTCCTGCAGCAGAGCGATGTCGCGCTCCGACCAGAGCCTCGGCATCCTATCCACCACACAGAAGGCGCCGACCACCTGCCGGTCCCGGGTGATCAGGGGAACCCCGGCATAGGAGATCCACCCCAGCTCACGGATGGCCGGGCTGTGGCCGAGGAGGGGGTGCTTCCGGGCGTCTTCCAGCACCAGGGGCTCGGCGGTGGCCACCACCTGGGAGCAGAAGGAAAAGGAAAGCGGTGCGGTTCGGCGGGTTGCCCAGGGTTCCGGTAACCCTATGGCGCTCTTAAAGAACTGACGATCGTCGGCAACCAGGGTGATGAGCGCGGTCGAGGCCCCCAGAAGCCGGGCGGCCATCCGGGTCAGCCGGTCGAAACCTTCCTCGGGGGGGGTATCGAGCAGAGCGGTTTGGCGGAGGGCCGCCAGCCGGTCGGGGCGGTTGAGCATACTATGGGTCATAAGCCCCGAAATCGCCTTGGCGAATCCCGGTGGTCCGCCACTTAGGCGGGAAGCACTGTACTCCGCCCGGTAGGCGGAGGTCCTAATCATGAATCTGCCCGCGAATCGGTCCGCGTCAAGCACTTAGCTAACCTTGCCAACCCGATGGTCGGGACTATCTTCCCGCCGCTCAGCCCCTCATCAAGGTGTTCCGATGCGCCTACTGCCCCGCGACGAAAAGTTCTTCGATCTCTTCACCTCGGTGGCCTCCCTCAGCGTCGAAGCCGCCAAGCTTCAGCTCGACTTACTCCGGGCCGATTCGATCCGCCGGCACGCCATCGTCGATGCGATCAAGCGACTGGAACATCAGGCAGACGAGATCACCCACGAAGTAGTCACCCGGCTGGATCGAGTGTTCATCACCCCGCTGGACCGGGAGGACATTCACCTCTTGGCTTCCCGGCTCGATGATGTGGTGGACTTGATCGATGGAGCGGCGCACCGAGTCGAGATGTATCACGCCGGGACGGCGCCCCCGGGTGCCGTCCTGCTGGCCGAGGTCGTGGTCCGCGCCACTCAAGCGCTGCTAGGTCGCGGTGCAGAGCCTGGAAAAGAACAAGGACCGGACCGTGCTCGATGCCTGCGAGCAGGTCAAGCGGCTGGAGGAGGAGGGTGACTCGGTGTATCACGAGTGGGTCGCGAAGCTGTTCGAGGGCTCGCCCGATCCGTTAGACGTCATCAAGTGGAAAGAGATCTACGACACAATGGAGAACACGCTGGACCACATGGAGGACGTAGGCAACGTGCTGGAGTCCATCTCCATCAAGCACGCCTGAGCATGAGCCACGACGTCGTCTACGTTCTGATCATCGTCGCGGTCGCCTTCGCGTTCGATTTCATCAACGGGTTCCACGACAGCGCCAACTCCATTGCCACAGTGGTCTCCACCCGGGTCCTGACTCCGGGCGTCGCGGTGATTTGGGCCGCCTTCTTCAACTTTGCGGCCGCCTTCGTGGTCGGCACGGCAGTAGCCAAGACGATTGGCAAGGGGCTCGTCGATCCCAGTGTCGTGGATCCCAGTGTCGTGCTGGGCGCCCTCCTCGGCGCCATCCTCTGGGATCTGATAACCTGGTACCTGGGTTTGCCGACGTCCTCGTCTCACGCGCTGCTGGGGGGGTACGCCGGTGCCGCAATCGCGAAGGCTGGGTTTGGGGCTCTCATCCTTGCGGGCTGGGTTCTGCCAATTGCATTTATCGTCTTGTCGCCCCTGCTGGGGATGGCTATCGCCCTGGGGCTGACGGTTGGTCTCTCCTGGCTCTTACGTTCCCAGCGGCCGGGCCCGCTGGACAAGATCTTCCGGCGATTACAACTGCTCTCGGCAGCCCTCTACTCTCTGAGTCACGGCGCCAACGATGCGCAGAAGACCATGGGCATCATCGTGGGGCTGCTGGTGTCGACCCGGCCGATCTTTGCCGAGCAAACCGGATGGTTGTCTTTCTTCTACGTGCCTAGCGCCGATCGGATCCCGCTCTGGGTCGAGATGACCGCCTATACGGCCATCGCGTGCGGCACCGCGTTGGGTGGCTGGCGCATCGTAAAGACAATGGGAACGCGGATCACCAAGCTACGGCCTTTCGGCGGCTTTTGTGCCGAGACCGCTGGCGGGATTACGGTGCTCATCGCGTCCCGGTTGGGCGTGCCGGTGAGCACCACTCACACCATCACGGGCGCCATTGTGGGAGTGGGTGCGGCTCAGCGGCTTTCCGCCGTACGATGGGGCGTGGCCAAGCGGATCGTCTGGGCCTGGCTTCTCACCATGCCGATGAGCGCGGCGATAGCGGGATTGGCCTATCTGATTTTGAGTAAGACGGCTGGGGATTTAACTTGCGGACGGCTCAGGCCGCCTGGATCAGCCGCTTGCTGTCCACCGCGTCCTGATAGTCGTGCAGCAGGCTATCGTACACCTGGTCCCAACCCCGCTCCCGCGCCGTCTGCAGCGCTCCCTCCAGCCAAGCCGGCCCGTAATCCAGCATCCTGCAGCAGACACCGAAGGCCGAGGGTGAGCGCGGCCGCGCTGTTGGGGGAAACCAGCCAGGCATTGCGACCGTGCTGGGCAAACTCGAGCACTCCGCCGGCCGAGGCCGCCAGCGACGGCAGGCCGGAGCCCATGGCCTCCAGCAGGGAGTTGCCGAAGGTCTCGGTCGCTGAGGGAAATACGAAGATGTCGGCTGAGGCATAGGCCTCGGAGAGATCCCGGTCGTGCATGAGTCCGAGCACGTGCACCCCGGGAATGTCGCGCCGGCGGATCTCCTCTTCCAGTGGCCCCCGTCCCACCAGCGCCAGCTGAGCGCGTCCGCGCTCCGCGGCCAAGGCCTCCCATGCCGCCAGCAGCTGGACCAGATTCTTTTCCTTTGCGATCCGCCCGATATAGGTCACCAGAAGATCCCGCGGTCCGAGGCCCAGGGCCTGGCGGTAGGCCTCGCTCCGGAACCGGGGATGGAAGTGAGCCGGATCGACTCCCCGGCTCCAGACTCCCGTGTGGGTAACCCCTCGGCTATGAAGATGCTCCTCGTAGATCCGGGAGGGGCACAGCACCCGATGGGCCTGTCCGTAGAACCAGCGGAGGTAGTGCCATCCGACTCGGAGCGCCCAGTCCACGCCGTAGCGTGCCGCATACTTGTCGTAGTCGGTGTGGGCCGACGCGATGAGGGGAAGACGCAGCTGGCGCGCGGCCTTGAGCCCAGCGAGACCTAACGCAAACTCGGTTGCCACATGCACCACGTCGGGCCGGAACCGGGCAGCATCCTCGACCACATCGCGGAGCCGGGGGAACGCCCACTGCACGTCGGGATAAAGGAAGAGCGGTACACTGGGCGACCGGTGTACCTCGGCCCGGTCCTGCTGGCCTTTGGGTAACGGATAACTGGCGGAATAGACCCGGACCTGGTGGCCGCGTTGCTCCAGCGCCTCGGTCAGGCGCAGGAGGGTCACTCCCACTCCGCTTACCATGGGCCAGTAGACTTCGGAAAACAGGGCGATGCGCACCGGATAAGGCTATGGCGGGCTGCGCCGGGCGACAAGGAGGGACCGGTTCATTGGAATGGGTCCCCTGCTAAATTCCGGGATGCGAATCCGGGAGCCGGTCAACGGAGCGTCCCACCTGGTCGGCCTGCTCCTCGCGGGGGCTGGGACCGTGCTGCTGCTCAGGATGGCCCACGGGCCCTGGCAGCTAGCTGCATTCTCGGTCTACGGCGCCACCCTGATTCTGCTCTACGGAGCCAGCACACTCTATCACGTTCTCCCACTGTCAGACCGGCCGCTCCGAGCGCTAAGGACGCTGGATCACATCGCGATCTATTTCCTCATCGCAGGGACCTATACGCCTATAGCCCTCATCACCTTACACAGTCCTCTAGGATGGAGTCTCCTGGTGGCGGTCTGGTTGATTGCGGTCGCGGGTATTCCATTCAAACTCTTTTTCCTGGACGCACCGGTATGGATCTCCACGGCCACCTATCTGGCCATGGGCTATCTGGCGGTGGTGGCGGTGGTTCCTCTCGCCCGAGCGGTCTCGGTGCCTGGACTGTTGTGGCTGATTGCGGGGGGTCTGGCATATACCGTCGGAGCGGTGATCTACAGCCGGCAGCGGCCGGACCCGTTTCCGGGCCGCTTCGGACACCATGAGATTTGGCACCTGCTGGTTCTGGCCGGCAGCGCCTGCCACTTCGCGTTCATGGTCTACCACGTAGCCTGAAATGAAAGGCATTGAGATCCGAGCTCCGCGGGTGGCTGGCGCGGAGCAGATCATGACGCCCGAAGCCCTGGAGTTTCTCGAGCTTCTGGCGGATGAGTTCGGGCCCCGCCGTAAGGCCCTGCTGCAACGCAGGCGAGAGGTACAGCAGTCGCTCCGTAACGGGAAGTTTCCCGATTTTCTGCCCGAAACCCGTCAGATCCGGGAAGACCAGTGGAAGGTGGCACCGGCTCCGGCCGATCTGAACGACCGTCAGGTCGAGATCACCGGCCCGGTCGAGCGCAAAATGATGATCAACGCGCTCAACTCCGGGGCCAGGGTATTCATGGCCGACTTCGAAGACGCGCTCTCGCCGCCATGGACCAACGTGATCGAAGGGCAGCTCAACTGCAGCCAAGCGGTGCGCCGGACCCTGGAATACGCCAGTCCAGAGGGCAAGCGCTACCGCCTGAACCAGGAGCTTGCCACGCTGGTGGTGCGTCCCCGGGGTTGGCATCTGGAAGAGAAGCATGTGCTGTTCAACGGGGAGCCGATGTCGGCGAGCTTGTTCGACTTCGGGCTGTATTTCTTTCACAACGCCAGGGAGCTCCTGCGCCGCGGCAGCGGACCGTATTTCTATCTCCCCAAGCTGGAGAACCATCTCGAAGCCCGATTGTGGAACGAGGTGTTCGACCTGGCCCAGGACCGATTGGGCATTCCGCGAGGAACGGTGCGGGCCACGGTATTGATCGAAACGATTCTCGCGGCCTATGAGATGGACGAAATTCTCTACGAGCTGCGCGCCCATGCCGCCGGCCTCAATGCCGGTCGCTGGGATTACCTGTTCAGCATCATCAAGAACTTCCGCGATCGGCCTGAGTTCCTCTTGCCGGATCGCTCCCAGCTGACCATGACGGTGCCGTTCATGCGGGCCTATACCGAGCTGCTGGTGCAGACCTGTCACCGGCGGGGCGCTCACGCGATCGGCGGGATGGCTGCATTCATCCCCAGCCGACGGGACCCCCAGGTGAACCAGACCGCGCTCGCGCGGGTCCGGGAGGACAAGACCAGGGAGGCCAGGGCCGGGTACGACGGAGCCTGGGTGGCGCATCCTGATCTCGTTCCCGTGGTCCAGGAGGTATTCTCACAGGTGCTCGGCCCCCGACCGAACCAGAAGGCACAGCAACGAGATGACGTGAAGATCGACCGGGCTCAGCTCCTGGACGTTCGGGTGCCAGGGGGCAAGATCACTGAGGCGGGGGTACGGGGGAACATCAGCGTGGCCCTTCAATACCTGGCCGCCTGGCTGGGTGGCTCGGGCGCGGTCGCGATCAACAACCTGATGGAAGACGCGGCCACCGCGGAGATCGCCCGATCCCAGCTCTGGCAATGGATCCGTCACCGGGCCAGCACCGAGTCGGGCACGCCGATCACCATCGAGCTCTGTCGATCCATACTGGAAGAGGAGCGCGCGAGACTGCTGGCGGAAAGCGGTGACCCTGCCCGGCTCGCCAGCGCCAGCGAGCTGCTGGACGGACTGTTTTCGGCGGAGGTGTTTCCGGAGTTTTTGACCTTGGCGGCGTATCAGAAGTTGAGCTAGAAGCCAGGAAATGGCTCTACTGGGGCGGCTGGGGTCGAACCAGCAACCTCCCGGTTAACAGCCGGGCGCTCTGCCAATTGAGCTACACCCCAAAATTGGGAATACGGCGGTTCGAGGGGTAGTGACTTTACCCTTGCCTCCCCAGCAAGGTCAAGGCCATCAACACCGAAGCGCCGGGGTCATGAATCCACCACCAGAACCTCCAGCAAACGGGCGCCCCGTGCCGTATGGTCGATCCGGCCGATGTGGATGGCGGCCAGGGACGCAGCACACGCGTCGGCGGCGAGCACGCTCCGCCGGTGCGTAGTGGTCAGGGCGATCACGCCCATGCCGGCAGCCCGCGCGGCCTCGATCCCGGCCGGCGCATCCTCAATCACCAGACAATCCCGCGGAGACACCGCGAGCGCCGCGGCAGCAATGAGGTACACATCGGGACTGGGCTTGCCATGAAGCACGTCCTCCGCACCGACCAGCACCGTCGGAAGGGGTAAGCCGGCCTGGAGCAGCCGGCTGGTTGCCATGGGTCGGGGGGCCGAGGTCGCCACTGCCCAGCTCTCCGCCGGCAGCATGCGGAGCAAGCGGGCCGCTCCTTCCAGGGGCACCAGCAACGGACTAGCGCTGGCATCCTGCGGCTTGAAAGCGGCTACCTCGGCTTCGGCATCCAGATCAGGAGCGGCGAGGCGGATGGTTTCGATCGCCCGACGTCCGTGGCAGACCTGGAGGAACGGCTCCGGGTCGAGTCCCTTGGCAACGGCCCAGCGGCGCCATTGATCCTCGATGTACCCGGTCGAGTCGACCAGCACCCCATCGAGGTCAAAGAGGATGGCTCGACACTCGAAGCGCTTCATGGAGTGGAACGCTTGCGCTGTTGCCGGCAGCCGATCACCATTGAAGCGTCCTCAGCAAGGACACGCCTATCCGGCGGGACATGCTGGCGCTGGTTCGCCAGGCCTTCACTGGAAAGTACGACGTCGAGCGCGAGATCGGCCGGGGCGGGAACGCGCGCATCTTCCTCGCTACCGACCCGACCGGCCGCAAGGTCGCGCTCAAGATTCTACACCCCGAGCTACTGGTCAGTGTCGCCGCCGACCGCTTCCTCCGCGAAATCCGCCTCGCCTCTCAGCTGAATCACCCTCACATCGCCCGGATCCTGGACTCCGGCGAGAACGATTGGCTGGTCTACTACGTAATGAGCTTCGTGGAGGGGGCGACTCTGCGGGAGCGGTTGGACCAGACGGCACAGCTTCCCGTTGCCGAAACTATGCGGTTTGCCGGGGATGTGCTCGGCGCACTCGACCACGCGCACGGGCACGGCATCGTTCACCGCGACGTGAAGCCCGCCAATGTGGTGCTTTCCTCCCAGGGCGCAGTTCTGCTCGATTTCGGCATTGCCCGCGCGGTGGCGGCATCGGGCAGCGACCAGCTGACCCGATCGGGCATAGCAGTCGGCACCTCGTCGTACATGAGCCCGGAACAGATCAGCGCAGCAACCGACATCGACCACCGCTGCGATCTCTATTCTCTGGGCTGCGTGCTGTACGAATGCATGGCAGGCCGGCCGCCCTTCAACCACCGGAACGAGGCGGTGGTGCTCCAGCTTCACCTTACCCAGCCGGCTCCCGATGTGCGGACCGTTCGGCCGGACACGCCGACCTACCTGGCGGCCGCGATCGGCAAAGCGATGGCCAAGAACCCGGCCGACCGCTGGCCCACTGCCGTCGCGATGCGGGATGCCCTGGCCGCAGTGCAGGTCTGAGGTCTAGTTACTTCCCAACTGGCGAACCGCGCGCGCTACCCGCCGCTGCGCCGTCGAGTCCTTGACCGCGAGAAAGATGGTATCATCGCCTGCGATGGTGCCGATCACCTCAGGCCACGCGAGCCGGTCGAGCGCGACCGCGACGTGGTTGGCCTCGCCCGGCGAGGTGTGCAGCACGACCAGGGAGTCGCCGGCGGTCTCGATGGTGAGTACCCCTTCCGACACCCGCCGCTGGTCCGGATCGGCCCGAGGGACCTGAGGAGGCGGGCGACGATACGCGCCGTCCGCCTTCACCAGCCTCAGCGCGGCAATGTCCCGGCTCACCGATGACTGGGTTACCTCCCAGCCCTGCGCCGTCAACGCTTCGGCCAGCTCCTCCTGAGTACGCACCGACCGGGTGGTTATCAGCTCCAGGATCTTGAGGTGCCGTCTCCGGCGATCCGCGGTCACGTGGGCGGGGCAGCAGGGCGGCGGGGCGGGTGCCCTGGGCGGGAGGGCAGCTCTGCCGACGAGCCTGGCAAGAGCGCGGTCGAATCGCTTCCGCTCCCGGGTGCCCCAGCTCTGTGCCTTGCGGATCCGGGCCCGAACCGCGGACAGGCCCAGGTTGCCCAGACCCCCGGCCGATCTTCGCCGCGCCAGGATCTGGTCCGGAGTGGGCGGCTTGAAGCTCTTCCCTTCCTTTAATGCAGCGGAGACCTCGTGGTAGGCACTCCGAAATGGACGGCCCGCTTCGACCCGGCGCATGACCTCATCGGTGGCCAATGTCCCTCCGGCAAGAGCGGCCTGGCAGCGCCGCCGATCGACCTTGAGCTTGGGCAGCGCATGAGTCATCGCCTCCAGCATCCCGCGGGTGCGATCCAGTCCCCGCATGAGCGGTTCCTTGAGCAGCTGAAAGTCGCGGTGATAGCCTCCGGAAAGCTTGGCCTTGATCTGGAGAACCGAGAGCAAATCGCCCTCCACCGCGGCGGCGCGGCCCCGGGTGAGCTCGAAGAGATCGGGGTTCCGCTTCTGCGGCATGATGCTCGAGCCGGTGGCCAGGTCCGGCGGGAGAATCAGGTAGCCAAACTCCTCGCCGCTGAACAGGATGATGTCCTGGCAAAGCCGGGCAACGTCGTGCCCCAGTTGGGTGCACCAGAACAGCACGGCCGCCTCCAGCTTTCCTCTGCCCCCCTGCACCGAGGCAACGTTGAGATCCAGATCGGCAAAGCCCAACGCCTTGGCCACCAACTGTCGCTGCAGCGGAAGCGGCACCCCATAGCCGGCAGCGCTGCCGAGCGGGGAGCGATCCACCCGGGCCCAGAGCGCGGGGAGTGACTCCACTGTGTCGAGCACTCCTTCCGCGAGCGCACCAGCCCAGAGCCCCACGGAAGAGGGCATGGCCCGGCGTCCGTGGGTGTAGCCCGGCCAGAGGACCGCGCGGTGCCGTTGAGCGAAGGCGAGAAGGACGCCGGCGAAGGCCAGCGCAGAGGTGTGGAGTCCCAGCAGCTCGTCCTTGAGATAGAGCCGGAGGTCGCAGGCCACCTGATCGTTGCGGGAGCGGCCGGTGTGGAGCCGCTCTCCGGTCCCGGGAGCCCGGTGAGTGAGCCAGTACTCGACGGCGGTATGGACGTCCTCATGGCGGCGGTCGAGCTTGAGTCTTCCCTGCACCACCGAGCCGAGCACCTCACGCAACCCGCGGCGCAGCTCGGCATGCTCCGCCCCGGTGATGAGCCGGCCGGCCTTCAGCCCTTCTATATGACCGAGACTCCCCAGCACATCCCAGCGGAGGAGACGGGCGTCCCAATCCCGATCGTCCGCTACCGTGTACTCGAATACGCGGGGATCGGGAGCGGTCGTGCTCCAGAGCGTGTTGGAGCGGGTCATTGCTGCTGTCCTGCCAGGTACGCGCGGACCAGATCGGCGTAGAAGGTCCGCGCGGCGGTGACCTCGGGAAGGTCCACGTATTCATCCGCGGTGTGCGACCGCCGGCTGGTGCCGGGCCCGCACTTGAACGCGTCCCACTCCCGAAAGAAGACCCAGTCGGAGCAAGTCGGGCTGCCGAAGTGCCGGGCTTCGGGGCGAAGCTGCGTGGCGGTGGCGAGGAGGCGGGAGTTTGCCGGTGTCTCGCAGGGAACCAGCCGGCGGGAGGTCACGATCACATCGGAGGTGAGCGACCGCCGCAGCTCTTCGGCGAGCTCCTCGTGGGTCCAGTCGGGCGTGCTGCGGACGTCGAGCACGGCCCGCGCTACCGGAGGCGTCACATTGCGTCCTACGCCCGACTCCAGCATGGTCGGTGTCGCGGTGGCGCGGCCCAGGAGTGGATGAGCTCGTTGGGCAAAGAGACCGTCGAGCCGGAGGAGATCGCGCGCCAGCACCAGGGCAGCATTGGTGAACTCACCATCGCTCGAGGCGTAACCGGCGTGGCGCTGGTCGCCCTGGGCGAGAAGATCGACCATCATGAGCCCGCGCTGGGCGATGGCGAAGTCGAGCCCGGTAGGCTCTCCGATCACCGCAGCATCGATACCGCCTGCGGCCTCGACCGCGCCGCCCATAGTGGTGTTCTTGGTCTCCTCGCCGAACCCGAACAGAAGCAGCAGCCTGCCGGAATCGATACCGCCGGTAGCGGCCACGTCCTTGGCGGCGTAGAGCATCGCCGTCACCGACGCCTTGGCATCGCCCGATCCCCGACCATAGAGGCAATTCCCCTGGATGACAGGGACGAACGGATCCCGGGTCCAGCCGGAGCCGGGCGGTACCACGTCGAGATGGGACACCAGCGCAATCGTCGGCCCGCCCTTCCGGCCGCTCAGCTCGATTCGTATTCCATGGGCGTCCCGGGTGACGTCGAGCCCCCAGCGGCGAGCCGTTTCCTCGACGAAGACGGCCGCTTCCGCCTCTTCCCCACTCACCGAAGGTATGGCCACCAGCTCGCGAAGCAGCTCCACCTCACCCGGCAAGATCCACCCCCAAATAGGTGGCCTTCTCTTTCCGGCCCACGATCATGGTGCCGCAGCCGGAGCCGGTGAAAACTTCGAGCAGCAGTGCGTCGGGAGCCCGTCCGTCGATGATGTGAGTGCGCTCAACCCCGCCCGTGGCCGCGCGAATGCAGGCCTCGACCTTGGGACGCATACCCCCCGCGAGGGCACCGTTGGCCATGAGACCGGCGAGATCGTCGGGGTCGGCAAAGGTCACCAGGGTGGAAGGATCGTTGCGGTCGCGGAGCACGCCCGGCGCCCCGGTCAGGAAGATCAGCTTCTGCGCCCTCAGCGCCACCGCCAGCGATTCCGCTACGGTATCGGCGTTGACGTTGTAGACCTCGTTTCCCTCTCCGCCGGCCAGGCTCGCCACCACCGGAACCATGCGGGCTTCCATCAGCGTGAGCAGGACTCGGGGATCTACCCGGTCGATGTCGCCGACGTGTCCGTAGTCGACCTTTAAGGTGGCGCCGGAGTCGTCCACCACCGTGACCGGAGGCCGGCGATGCGCCGTAATCAGCTCGGCATCGACGCCGCTCAGGCCGACCGCCTGCACCCGGTGGTCCCGCAATGCCGCGAGCAGATCCACGTTGAGCTGGCCGGCATAGACCATCTTGGCGACATCGAGAGCGCCATCGTCGGTGACCCGGCGGCCGGCCACCATGCGAGGCTCGACGCCCAACCGCCGGCTGAGCGCCGTTGCCTGGGGGCCGCCGCCGTGGACCACGACCAGCCGGATGCTCAGCGACGACAACAGGGCCAGTTGTCCAGTGACGCTGTCGAGAATGTCCGGCTCGCTCAGGACCTCGCCGCCGAGCTTGACCACGAAAACCTGGTCGCGATAGGCGCGGACGTAGCGCAGTGCGCCCTTGAGGCCGGCGATGCCTTTAGTTGTATCGATAGCCAATGTCGGCTCCTGCAGAGTGAGACGGTGAGAGGTGAGAAGTGAGACGGACGGCTCAGGCGGCCCTCTCACCTGCTCACCGCTTACTTCTCACGTTTACCTATCAGTTCAAGCAGCAACGCCCGCTGCGCATGCAGCCGATTCTCGGCCTGGTCGACCACCACCGAATTGGGCCCGTCGAGAACTTTGTCATCGATTTCGACGTTCCGCCGTACCGGCAGGCAGTGCATGACGATTCCTTTCCCGCCGCGGGTCGAACGGAGCCGGGAAGGGGTGAGTCGCCAGTCGCGCAGTCCGGCGCGCTGCTCGGCTTCCTGTTCCGGCTTTCCGTAGAGCTTGACCGAGCCCCACGATTTGACGTACACCGCGTCGGCGCCGACCAGTGCCTCGTCTGGGTCATCGATGATGTGCACGAACTCGCCGCCCGCCTGCTGCGCGATCTTGCGGATGAGGGCCGTGTCTTCCGGATCCAGCTCGTAGCCCTCCGGCCGCGCGATTACGATCTCCATCCCCAGCTGAGCCGCCGCCAGCGCCGCGCTCGCCGGCACCGCAGTGGGAAGCGCCTTGGGATGCCAGGCCCAGGTGAGCACGAACCGCTTCCCCTCGACCTGCCCCAGCTTTTCCCGGAGCGTCATGGCATCGGCGAGCGCCTGGCAGGGGTGCCGGCGGGCCGACTCGAGATTGATCACCGGCTTCTCGCAGTGTTTGGCAAAACTGTGCAGAATCGCATCCTGGCGCGCCACCGCCCAGTCCTTGCCCCGGGGAAAGGAGCGAACCCCCAGCGCATCGGCGTAGCGGCCCAGGACTCGGGCTGCATCCACGATGTGCTCCACCGTGTCGCCATCCATCACCGCGCCGGGCTCGGTTTCCAACGACCAGCTTCCCTTCCCCGGCTCCAGCACCACCGCATGACCGCCATGCAGAAACATCGCGGTCTCGAAGCTGGTTCTGGTTCGAAGGCTGGGATCCATGAACACCATGGCCAGCACTTTCTTCTCCAGGCCACCACTGATCTCGCCCCGCTTGATCCGACCGGCGAGCGCGAGCAGCTCCTCGATCTCAGCGGAGCTCCAGTCCTCCAGGGCCAGGAAGTCGCGCTTGGTCACTGGAGCACGGCCTCGAGTCCGGAGAGCAGCAGGTCAGCCTCCCGCCCGGAAAAGGACAGCGGCGGGAGCAGGCGCAGCACCTGGGGATCGGTCGAGGTGCCGGTCAGGATCCGGTGACCGAACAATGCGGTCTGCACCTCAACCGCGGGCCGGTCGAGATGGAGGCCGAGGAGGAGTCCCCGGCCGCTCACCCGACGCACGCCGAGTGATCTGGCTGCCTCGACGAGGTAGCCCCCCACCTCGACCGCGTTGTCGACCAGCCGGTCGCGCTCGATCACCGCGATGTTGGCCAGCGCGGCCGCACACGGTACCGGTCCGCCGCCGAAGGTGCTGCCGAGGTCGCCGAGCGAAAGGCTCTGGGTGACTTCGTCGTTGGCGATGACGGCGGCGATCGGAATTCCCGCGCCGAGACCTTTGGCAAAGGTGAGCACGTCGGGATCACTCCGAATGACTCGGCAGCACTGAAGGCGCCACAGCGGCCCACCCCACACTGGACCTCATCGAAAATCAGTACCACGCCGTTGCCGGTCGCACAGTCGGCGGGCTGCGCGGAGGAATTCGGGATCGCAGTCGCGCGCCCCGGCAAAGCCCTGCACCGGCTCGACGATGAACGCCGCCACACTCTCGTCCACCGCGCGCTCGAGCGCATCGACGTCGTTGAACGCCACCTTCCGGGAAAGGGGGATCCCACTGCGCCGGGCGGCTTCCTCGTACCTCGCGCCATCGGTGCAGGCGAGCGTTGCTGCGGTACGGCCATGCCATCCCCCTTTGACCGAGACCACCGTCTGCCTTCCGGTGTGCCTCCGCGCCAGGTGGAGCGCGTTTTCATTGGCTTCCGCACCCGAATTACAGAGGAACACTCGCCCCAGCGGCTGGGGGCACAGCTCAACCAGCTTAGCAGCCAGCTCCTCCCGGCGGGGATGGGCCACAGCGGTGGAGTAGAACAGCAGCTCGCGCCGCCTGATCCGCGATGGCACGCACGACGTCCGGGTGGCTGTGTCCGGTGGCGGCCACCGCGTGACCACCATAGGCATCGAGCCACTCGTCTCCCTGCTCGTCGATCAACCAGGAACCCCGGCCCCGAACGGGACGTACCGGAAACTGGGCGTAGACCGGGAGAAGGGCGGACTGACCGAGCGTCGGACTGGTGGTCAGCATGGGAAGATCGCGGCCCCGGTAAGCCCGGCACATTCATCCATTCCCAGCGCCAGGTTCATCGCCTGAACCGCCTGTCCGCCGGCGCCCTTCACCAGGTTGTCGATGGCCACGCTCACCTGTAGCTCGCGACCGTCCGGGCTTTCCACGGCGTGAATGAGGGCGTAGTTGGTACCCACGGCGTGGGTGAGCTCGGGTGGCTGATCCAGCACCCGAACAAACGGCCGGCCGCCATATGCCTCGCGGAACCACGCTCCCGCGGCGCTGCCGGACGCCGAGGTCAGGGTCACCTCATCGGGCAGGTAGGCGTGCAGGGTGAGATAGATCCCGCGGACAAAGGGGCCCGCGTGCGCCATGAGCCGAGCCGTCGCATCGGCTCGGCCGACCCATTCACGCCAGCTCTGGAGAATCTCGGCCTCATGCCGGTGCCCCAGAATCGAATAGGCAAAAAGGTTGTGGGCCCGGCTGGGGTGGTGGGTGGTTGCCTTGAGCTGGGCACCAGCGCCGCTGCTGCCGGTCACCGCAAAGAGCGAAGGAGTGACATCCAGGCCGGCCCGCGCGATGGGATACAAGGCCAGCTGCGCCGCGGTAGCGAAACATCCTGGCGCAGCGATGGCGCTCGCTCCGCGAAGCTTGGCTCCGGCAATGTCCGCCAGCCCGTACCGAAAGCGGGAGACCAGCTCGGGCGCCGGGTGATCGCCGTAAAAACGCTGGTAGAGCCCAAGGTCTTGCACTCTGAAGTCGGCGGCCAGATCGACAATCAGCCCCGGTCCAGCATCGATGATCTCGGGAGCGACTCTGGAGGACTCACCATGCTCCAGCGCCAGGAAGACGACGTCCTGCCCCCGGGCCGCCTCTCCAGCGGTAGCACCGGAAAAGCGGGCAGCCAGTGAGCGGGGCCAGCGCAGGATGCACCTCCCCGATCGGCTTTCCCGCCTGGCTCCGGCTGGTGACCATGCACTCGGTCACCTGCGGATGCTGGAGCAGGAGACGCAAAAGCTCGCCGGCTGCGTAACCGGCACCGCCTACGACGGCGACTTTCATCGTAGCTTCGACAGTCGCGAGTCGTGAGTCGCGAGTCGGGGGAGACGCCATGCCGGATGCGTCCGGACTCGTGACTCCTGACTCGCGACTCGTCCAATCATTCAGCGCCTTGTGGACAACCTCCACCAGTCCAGCCGCATCCCTACGGGCATTGTGAGCCCGGAGGCCGAGGCCGGTCTGGATGTAGACCAGGCCAACCTCGTTGTCGGTGGCCGGGCCGGTAATGGCCGTGATCGGCAGGCTGAACTCGTCTCGCATCAGCTCGGCGGCACCCCAGCAGGCCACCGGGTCTGGCGCCGCCATGATGTAGGCTGCCCCTACCCGCATCAGGTCGGCGTCGTGCAGAATGTCCTGGACTCCATACTCACCCAGGATTCCATCTCCCAACTCGGCCACGATCACGTCCGGTTTCGAGCCCGCGAGCCGGTTGAAGATTCCCTTGGCGGTAGCGACCGTCACCCCGGGATGGGTGCTCGCGATTCCCACGTCGTTAAAAGTGAGTGCTGCAACGGCGCCGGCGTCGAGCATCGAGAGCGCATCCCGCATCAGCGACACGCCGGTCAACTTGGCGGCTGCGACCCGGAGCCCGCTACGGGCCAGTCCGCGAACCAGCTCGGTGGCTGCCACCGTCTTACCCGCATTCATGCAGGTGCCGGCCACGTATACCACCGGTACGGTGCTCTCGAGCCGATCGGCCGGTGGAACCGCGCGATCCCGAATGTGCGCCGGCCGGCCCACCCGGTCTCCCAGCTCGGGAAAGGCGAGAATAGCTCCCAGCACCTCGGCCTTGAAGGGTGGCCCGATCTCAGGATTGGCGGAGGTACACTGCCCCAGAATTCCGCCGAGGTTCAGGACTTCGATGGTGTCGCCGACGGCGATATGGGACGGAACCACGCCGGCATACCCGCGGAGAGCACGGCGGGTGCCCAGAGTGCCGGCAAGCACGTCTCCGCCTCGGAGCGAAAGCATCCGGCCGGTGACGTCTTCCACCGTGTTGTAGGTCGACTTGTCCTCCAGGATCCGCACCGCGAGGAGATAGCCCTCCGCGGCCACGATCTGGTCGCCCACGATCACTTCCGGGGTGAGCCCGGCGTTCCTGGTCGATGAGGCGATCCGGTCGAGTCGCACACGGGTGGTGACGACCATCTTATTTCTCCTTGGTTCCATTGGCCGCTCGGGCCGCCAGCAGCGACGGTACCGCGGCAACCCGGGCAAACGCGCGAGCCTCGTCGCCGGTCCAGAGCCGGTTCTCTTCGCCGTAGGTAGCTACCGCAGGGTCCATCATGGAGTGTGGGCTCCGGGTTCCGACGACGTGGAAGCGGCCGGGAGCGAGGCGCACCCGAGTCTCGCCGGTTACCCGCTCCTGGGAACTGGTGATCAACGCTTCGATGTCGCGCAGTGACGGGTCGAAGTACTGCCCCTCATGTAACCGATCGCCGTAGAACCGCGCGAGCTGGTCCTTCCAGAAGGCCTGCCACTTGGTGAGCACCAGCTTTTCCAGCTCCCGATGCGCACCGATGAGCAGGAGCGCGGCGCCGGCCTCAAATCCGATGCGGCCTTTGATGCCGAGCGCGGTCTCCCCCACGTGGATATTACGACCGACGCCGTACTCTGCCGTCAGCTCGCCCAGGGCGTGGATTAATGCGGGGCCGGTGAGCGGCTGGCCGTCCAGCGCCACTGCAAGGCCGCGGTCCCACGCGATCACTATCTCCCGGGGATCGGGAGCGTCGGGACCCGGCTCCAGCAGCTCATTCGGTGGGCCGGCCCAGGTGTCGTGGGTCCAGCCTCCGCCCCAGGTGGTGCCCCAGAGTCCGCGATTGATGGAGTAGTCGCCGGCCTTGGGTGGAATCGGAAGGCCGCGAGAGGTGAGAAAGGCGATCGCCTGCTCTCGCCGAATCGCCTCATCCCGAATGGGAGTGACGATCTGGAGATCGGGCGCGAGGACCCGCAGGGCGACGTCGAAGCGAACCTGATCGTTCCCCGCGCCGGTAGAGCCGTGCGCCACGGCCCGGGCGCCGATCCGGCGGGCGACGTCGACCACGGAGAGAGCCTGCTGAGTGCGCTCAGCCGCGACACTCAGGGGGTAGACCTCCCCCCGGAGCACGTTGCCTTGAATCAGGAACCGGACGAACCGGTCGTAAACCTCCTGGCGGGCATCGACCTCATGATGCTGAACCGCGCCCACCTGCTCGGCTTGGCGCCGGATAGCCCGCCGCTCGGCAGAGGACGAGCCGCCGGTGTCCACATAAACGGTGTGGACCGCCCAGCCGTCGTCGGTGAGCCGGGGGACGCAGTAGGAGGTGTCCAGTCCGCCCGAGAAGGCGAGCGCGAGGGTGCCTGGGCCAGAATGCATATTGCATAAGTATGCATCTTTTGCCGCCAGGCACAAGGGCGGCGCCGAGAATTACTGTCCCAGCTCGATCTTGCCCAGTCGTCCCGTGCCGCTGAGGGCGAGCCAGATCCGGTGACGAGTGCTGTCGGTCTCCATGTGGCGGACGACGGCGCCGGGTGTGGGGATCTTTACCGTCTCCATCTTCTCGCTCTTGGGATCGAACGACACCATCATGCTGCTGCGTGACTCGTTGTACCAAATCCGGCCGTCGGTGCCGATGGCGATCCCGTAGGGGCCGGCGTCACCTGAGGGCGACCTCCACTCCCGCACCTTTCCCGACTTCGGATCCAGCGCACCCAGGTAACCCCGCCCGTAATCGGTGTACCAGACCGTTCCGTCCCCGCCCACTTGAAGCCGGCGCGGACGAGCGCCCTCGGCCGGCAGCACAAACTCCTTCATCGATCCGTCGGCCGGATTCACCCGGCCCAGCTTATTGGTGCCAAGGAAAGCGATCCAGAGGGAGCCATCGGGTGCCGTGACGATGCCGTAAGGAACCGACCCCGGCGTAGGAGCGCGATACACCTTGGCCGTTCCGGTCTTGAGATCCAGGCTGCCGTAGACGTTGTTGCTGGCGTCAGTAAACCAGACCTTGCCGTTATAAATGATCGGGGTGTGCGGGTTGGCGGCCTCCCCCGGAAGCGGGTACTCCACGATCTTCCCGGTTTTCGGGTCGAGCCGTCCCAGCAGTCCGGCGCCCTGGCCGGTATACCAGACCGAGCCGTCAGGAGCGACCGTCAGGCCGTGAGGCCCCGATCCCGGTGTAGGCGTGGGATAGTCCACCACCTTGCCGGTCTCCGGATCCAGCTTACCGATGTAGCTGTTGCGCTGGTCGGTGTACCACACGCTGCCGTCAGGAGCGACGGCGGGATCATGAGGAAAATTGCCGGGACGGGGGATGACATACTCGACGATCCGAGGCGGCGGCAAGCTCGGTGCCGGGGAAGAGAGGTATACCGAAGCCAGGCCCGGCAGCAGAGCTGCCATCCGCCCGATCTGAGACAAGGCATCGTGTCGCATCGCGATCCTCCAGGAGCTGGTTCGTTGACGCTGGGGTCCTTCTTCGACTGACGGCGCGGCCCGGGGTCAGGTTTCTCAGAATCTCTTGCGCTGGCCCGGCCGGCGTTGTACTCTGACTATTGACAACTGCTCCTTCGTGGTGATTTGCGGCGTATTGCAGCCACGTTAAACAAATGCTAAAAAGCCTCGCGTCCCGAGTGTCTTTTTGGCACCGGGCGCTTTTCATTGGGGCCGGTGCAAGAGGACAGCGGGGGCAGGCGGAAAGATCCAACATGCCCGCTGCGACTACCCAAGCGGCTCATCCCGAGGAGCGCGTCGCTCTTCACTCCCCGGGTGAGACCCTCCGAGTTCTCCCCCTACAGTGTGCCATATGTCGGGCCGAGTATCCACCCGGTCCGACCGCGATCTGCGAGCGCTGCCTCGGTCCGCTGGAGCCGATCTATCCCGCCGGCCGGGCGTTGCCTGATCGCGCCACTATCGCCAGGCGGGACCGTTCGCTCTGGCGTTACACCGAGTTTCTGCCTTTCGAGGGTGCCCCCACGCTCTCGCTCGACACCGGGCTGACCCCGCTAGTGGAGGCGCCAGCGTTGGCCCGCAAGCTGGGTGTCGCTCGGGCCTGGCTCAAGAACGACAGCGTCTCTCATCCGAGCCTTTCATTCAAGGACCGGGTCGTTGCCACGGCGATCAACGCCGCGCGCGCCCTCGGACTCGACACCGTCGGCTGTGCCTCGACCGGCAACCTGGCCAATTCAGTGGCTGCGCAGGCAGCCCGAGCCGGACTCCCGGCCTGGATCTTCATTCCCCACGATCTCGAAGCTGCCAAGGTAGTGGCAACCGCCGTCTTCGGCCCCCACCTCGTTCGCATCCGGGGGACCTACGACGACGTCAATCGCCTATGCACCCAGGCGGCCGAGCGGTTCAACTGGGGTATCGTGAACGTGAATCTCCGGAGCTACTACGGCGAGGGGTCCAAGACCATCGCCTTCGAGGTCGCCGAACAGCTGGGCTGGCGGTTACCCACCGCGGTCATCGCGCCGATGGCGGGCGGCTCACTGGTTACGAAGCTGAGGAAAGGATTCCAGGAGTTCGTGCACGCCGGTCTCGTGTCCGGTGAGCTGCCGCGGCTGTATGGGACCCAGGCGGCGGGTTGCGCTCCGATTGTCCGGCTGGTGCGGGAAGAGACCGACGTGCTTCAGCCGGTCATCCCCAACACCATCGCGCGATCGCTGGCGATCGGGAGCCCTGCCGACGGCCTCTTCGCCTCCCGCGCCATTCGGGAGACCGGAGGATGGGCCGCGGCCGTGAGTGATGAAGCGCTGTCCCAGGGAATTCGGCTTCTGGCCGAGACCACCGGTGTCTTCGCTGAGACGGCCGGTGGGGTCACCCTGGCGGGCGCCCTCGCGCTCGCGGCGGAAGGACGCTTCCAACCGGACGACGAGGTGGTTCTCTGCATTACCGGCAACGGCCTCAAGACCGTCGACGCCGTTTCCGACACCGCGAGTGATCTGCCGATCATTGCGCCCAAGCTCCGCGAGCTTGCGGCACTGGTGGAACAGTTAGCCTGAACCGGGGAGTAACGGTTATGTCAGTGACATTGAGTCTCCCGACGATTCTGGCCCGTCTGGCGGATGGCCAGGCGACGCTGGAATCGAGCGGATCGACGCTGGGTGAGGTGGTGGCGAGGATTGCGGAGCGGTTTCCCCGGCTGGCGCCGAGGCTCCAGGACGAGCGCGGCGGGCCCTATCCCTTCGTGGCGTTCTATCTCAACGACGAAGACGCGCGGTTCCGGGGAGGCTTCGGCGCCCCGGTCGCTGACGGCGACGAGATCACGGTGGTCGCCGCTATCTCCGGAGGGTGATGCCTCGGCGGCCTACCACTGCTCCGCCACGGCCTGGATCATATCGGCCAGGCTGACCACGTCCCTCAGGTCGATGGTCTCCGCCGGCGAATGGGAGTAACGCAGGGGCCACCCGATGGGGACATCGGGCACCCCGTAGGGTACGAACATCGAGCCGTCGTTCCCGCCGTTGGTGGTACCTACTTGAAAGGGTATGCGTCGCGCTCGCGCCAGGGCTGCGAGTGAGTCCACCATGGCCGGCGGGGTCGCCGAGCTGTTGTCCAGAGCTCGCGCGACCGCACCCCGCCCGAGGGGCGCCAGCCCGAAATTCTTCGGCTCCAGCGGAGAGTCGGCGCTGACGAACGTATCGATCGCGTGGACTCGAATCGGCTTCACCCCGAGCGCGCTTGCCGCGGCCCGGGCGCCCTCCAGCCCGATCTCCTCGCGCACACTCCAGATGAAGACGACCGTGTGATGCAGCCGTTGGCGATCCAGATGGCGCACCGCCAGAATCTGGGCCGCGTCGCCCACCCGGTCGTCGAAGGAGCGGCCGGTGGCCCGATTGCCGGCGAGTCGGACGAACTGCTTCGGCATGGTCAGTGTATTGCCTACGCTGATGCCCATGGCCTCGGCGGCAGCCCGCGATCCAGCGCCGACATCGGCCCGCAAAGCCGAGGGTGTGCGGCGGAGCTCCGCCGGTGGCACCGAGTCCCGAGGCAGGAAGACGCCCGGGATCACCTCCCGACCGGTGTGCACCAGGGCCGGCTGGGCTTCCCACAATGAAGGAAAGATTCCGCCCACGGCCGCCAGCTCGAGAGACCCATCCTCCCGGATCCCAGTGACTCGAAATCCTACCTCGTCCAGATGCGCCACGAACACCACCGTAGGCTCACCCTTTCCTACGGTCAGCCACAGATTGCCAGCGGTGTCGGTGATCGTTCGAGCCCAGGCGGGAAGCAACTTCTGGACGGTGGCTCGCACCGGCGCCTCCATCCCGGAAACGCCGTAGCTCTGGACCAGAGGAGCGAGAACCTGCTCGACCTCGGCGACGCGGGCCGATGCTTGGGCCTGGAGCAGTCCGGGGTACGCGAGCAGGAGCAGGGCGGTCCCGGATCTCACCTGCCACCACCGATCCACTGCACCAGCGCCGCCCGCAGAGTGTCCGCGTCAGCCAGGCGGACAGTCTCGACCGGAGTGCCTCCATAGATGACCGGAAGGGACCAGCGGGACACCTTCCCAAGCCCGGGCCACTTGACCGATGCGGTCGTATCGGCGCCCCGTTGCAGCGTACCCAGCGAACCGGGCCGGCCGTCTACTACTAGGGTTTCGTCGAATGGGCCGAGGGTATTCGCCAGGGGACCTAGGCCCAGCTCTGGCATTCCTTGTTGGACCGCGAACGCCACCGTGACCGGCGGAAGCAGCTTGGCTCGGACCCGGGACTGCCGCACCGCAAGCACCAGGGCCGCGCACGCCGCCCGCCGCCCGGCCACCGGCGCTGCCAGCAGGCCATCACCGTATCGGTTTGGACGTTTGGTCAGGGTAACCGGCGAGAGAACGCCGAGTCCCAGCGCCATCGCCTGAGCCCGCGACTCGGCGCCAACGTCCACGTACGCATCGTCTACGCTGAACAAGGAGTCGGATGGTGCATTCCGGCCCCGAGTCAGGTGAATCGAGCGCACCGCGACCACGCCGGGTACCGGCCCTCGCCGACCCTGAATGGTGACCCGATGTCCTTCGAGTTGCTGATCGAAAAGGGGGGAGACTTGCCCGGGCAGGCGGCGGAGAGTGAGATAGCCGTCTTCCCGCATCGATCCAACCACATACCCGGGCTCGTCGAGCGGACAGACTACCAGGCGCTTGGGCGATCCACCCCCCAGCTGAAGCCGGGCATTTCCCGCGCGGTCACGGATGGAGCCGGGCAAGAGGCGAAGGACGGTGTCCACCATCGCCTGCTCGTAGCCGGTCACTGCGGAAACGGAGGCCAACCGGGCCGCCAGGCCGGAAACCGAGCTATCGCCTGCCTGTGCCTCGCTCTCCCTGGCCGCAACCAAGCCGACCAGGAAGAGCGTGATCAGGGCCGGAGAGGAACTCAATTCCTCGAGTCGATCTTGCCCGCGGCTTCCTCGACTAGGCTTCCGCCGTTAGCCGTGTCGAGATCATGGACGTACAGGGCAGCGCCAAATCCGGTGTCGGTCTCTTTCACTACCCCCAGCAGGAGAGTCAGGGCCTCGGTCAGACTCCGGGAAAAGGCGAACTCGAGCGCAGACGGCGCGGGCTCACCATCCCTGGTCTCGGGGAGGTAGGCGGTCAGGAAACGGTCGACGATGACGGGGTGGATCTCTCGATTGGCGGGATGGGGCAGGCCGTGGCGACGTTCGATTTCGGACAGGAGACGCTCGGCCACGAAGAGGCGCTCCTGTTCAATGGCGGCAGGAAGCATCACATAGTTCCTCTCGGGAATCGCCGGCGCGGCTGGCGTACGGCCGGCAAGTAATCTGATTGGGCGACGCCAGACGCCACGGGATGGCGACTCGCAGCGACTGTCTACCAATGCGAAACCGCCAAAGTCTACGTAAGAGAAGAAAGACCGAACTCCATCCATCGCTCGCCGGCTTCCAGGTCTTCGCGGGTCAGTCCATGCCCCGCGTTGCTCCAATGGAGGGTGACATCGGCACCGGCCCGGCCCAACAAATCCGCGAGCGCCTGACTCTGCGCCGGCCGGACAATGGGATCCTGCTTTCCAGCTGCAACGAGCACCCGGACTCCCTCGAGCGAGGGCAAGGGGTCCGGCACCAGGGGAACCATGGGCCGGAGCAGGAGCGCGGAGCTCAGGCTGCCGGGATGCAGTAGCAGCAAGGCCGCGGCGATGTTCGCTCCATTGGAGAAGCCCAACGCCGCTGGGGGAATGTCACCGAGCCCGTAGCGCTGCCTCGCTGCGGCAAGGAACTCCGCCAGCTGTTGGGCCCGAAACCGAAGGTCGTCCAGGTCGAAGACCCCTTCCGCCAGTCGGCGGAAGAATCGCGGCATCCCATTTTCCAACACCTGCCCCCGGGGGCTGAGCAGCGGCGCGCCGGGAGCGAGAGACCTGCCCAATGAGAGCAGGTCGTCCTCGTTTCCGCCGGTGCCGTGCAGCAGCAGCAGGGGTACCGCCCCGGGACGGCTTCCGGGGACGAACCGATGCACGAAACCCAGCTCCGCGCTCACCTCGCGCGCCCAATCGTGCGCCTGGGGCAGCCGGACCGGCGGTAGCTGCTGCTCGATGTCCTCCCGGCTGGACTCATACATTGGAGGGAGCTTCAGGTGCGTCCCCAATTCGCTACGGTCCTCGTCGACGAGGAACCCGGGGCCGTCGGTGGCGATCTCGAAGAGCACGCCGCCCGGCTCCCTGAAGTAGACCGAGCGGAAGTATTGCCGGTCGATCACTGGAGTGATCCCCAGCCCCTGAGCTTCAATCTCCGCCCGCTTGGTTAACTGAGCCTCATCGGTAGCCGCTCGGAAGGCCACGTGGTGAACGGTTCCCACCCCACCGGCTCCGCGCCAGAAGCCGTTTGCTCGGCGAAGATTGACTACGCTCCCAACTCCAGAGTCGCTCGACTGGAGCCGCAGCACCCCGCCCTCTTCGGGGCCAGATGCGAACCCCATGGTGCCGGCCAGGAAGTCGGCGGAGCCGCTGTCGCCGTCCTCCCACAACGTCACTCCATGCAATCCGCGGATGGCGTGCTCCGGGGGCAGCGGCCCGTCGGCCCAGGGCGGGGTGCCGTTCACCTTCGGTGTCGCGACCAGCTCCAGCAGGAGCCCGTCCGGGTCGCTCAACGTGAGCACCGGCTCGTCGAACTTCCGGATGGGGCCCTCATACTTGATGCCCTGGGCGAGCAGCCGCTCGATCCAGTAACCGAGCGATGCCGGTGGAATGCCGAAGGAGACAACGGCGGCCTGGCTGGTTCCCTGCCGGCCGCGCTGCCCGCCAGGCCACGCGAAGAAGGTGAGGAGCGATCCTGGCCGGCCGATCTCGTCGCCATAGTACAGGTGATAGGTGCCGGGATCGTCGAAGTTGACCGTCAGCTTCACCAGCCGTAGGCCGAGCGTGCCGGCATAGAAATCGAGGTTGCGCTGGGGATCGCCGGCGATGGCGGTGACGTGGTGAATGCCCACGAGATCTCCTCTGCTCACTTCCGCTCATTCACTAAACGGGTCATCGTTTCCAGGAACCTCGACCCGGGTTGACCATGTCTGAAGCTACAGCAGCCGTCCGCCCGCCGCCGAGTGACGGATCACCGGAGGGCTACGCTCCCCGGCTGGGATTGTTCTCCGCCACCATGATGGTAGTAGGCGGCATCATCGGGTCGGGCATCTTCCTGAACCCGGCTTTGGTTGCCGACCGGGTTCGGAGCGTGGGTCTCACCCTCACGGTATGGATACTGGGCGGAGTCATCGCCCTGATCGGGGCGCTGGTCTTTGCCGAGCTCGGCGCCCGCCGCCCCGTGGCGGGCGGCGGCTACGTCTACTTGCGGGACGCGTATGGAAGGCTACCCGCCTTCCTTTATGCCTGGACCCTGCTGCTGGTGATTGCCACCGGAGCTATTGCCGCCGTGGCGGTCACCTTCGCCAGCTACACGGCCACCCTACTCGGCTGGCCTCCCTCCACCCGAGTTCCCCTCGCAATCGGCGCGATCCTGCTGCTCTCCGCCGTCAACTACGTCGGGGTGAAGCCGGGGGCCATGACCCAGAACGTGCTCACCCTGCTGAAGCTGGGAGCCCTGGGGTTCCTCATCGTGGGCGGGCTCAGCGCCGGCTCACCGGCAGCGGCCGGTGGATCCGCTTCCTCCACTGGAAGGTGGTGTGATCCTGGCAGTGGGGGCTGCCCTGGTGCCGGTGCTCTTCGCCATTGGCGGCTGGCAGCAGACCAACTTCGTGGCCGAGGAGCTGATCGATCCAGCGCGCAACCTGCCGCGGGCGCTGGTGGCCGGGGTGGTCATCGTGGTTGCGGTATACCTGCTGGCCAATGTCGCCTATCTGAGGACGCTCGGGATCGCCGGTCTGGCCCGCAGCACCGCGCCGGCGGCCGATGCGATGGGCGCGCTGTTTGGCGCCAAGGGTCGCGCAATCATCGCCGCGGGCATTGCCATCTCTACCTTCGGGTTTCTCAACCTGGTCATCCTGGTCTCGCCCCGGGTCTACCGGGCCATGGCCAGCGACGGCCTCTTCTTTCCCAGCCTGGCCCGGTTGCACCCCAGGTACCGCACGCCCACGGCCGCGATCGTCTTCCAGTGCGGCTGGGGGATCATCCTCACCCTCACCGGCCGCTACGGTGATCTGCTGGACTACGTCGTTTTTGGAGACTGGATCTTCTTCGGATCTACCGCCGCCACCCTGTTCTTCTTCCGCGCGCGCGAGCGCCGGGGGCTGGAGCAGCAGAACCTGCGCTTCAGGATGCCGGGCTACCCGGCCGCTCCGATCGTCTTCATCCTGGCGGCGCTCTACGTCGTGGTAGGATCGATCGTGTCGAATCCGGTGAACGCGATCAAGGGGACCGCGCTGATCGCGCTTGGGGTACCGGTGTTCTGGTTTTGGGATCGATTGCCTCGGCGGCATCTTCGTCCTCCAGATACTCCGCCCGGTACATCCGGATAAGCTCGAAGAAGTAGGAGATCGCCAAGGGGCCGATCAGCAGGCCAAGCAACCCGAAATACTGGATGCCGGCAAAGGCGCCGATGATGGTGATGAACGGGTGGATCTGAGCCCACCGGCGGAATACCATCGGCCGGATGACGTTATCGACGTTCCCCACGACGATGACACCCCAGAGAGCCAGGCCGATCGCCCGGCCGTACTGTCCCTCCAACGCCAGCGCCAGCGCGCCCGGGCCCCATACCAGTCCGCTCCCCACCACCGGCAGGATGGCCAGGACGATGGTCACCACTCCCCAGAACAGCGCGTTCTGGATCCCGGCAGCCCAGAAAGCCAGACCAACCAGGAGGCCCTGCACGGTGGCGGTCAGCCCGGTTCCGATCAGGGTCGAGATGGTCACGTCGCGGAAGCGGGTCCGCAGCAGCTCGGCGTTATGGCGGGAGAAGGGGATGAAAGGCTGGACCTGCTTCCAGGCCATTTGGGGGGCAAGTAGCAGGTAATAGAGTCCGAAAAAGGCGATGGTCAGCTGAATTCCCAGCCGGGTGGCGGTACCGATCAGGCCAAGGGCGCTCGAGCCGATCCAGGCCACTATGCTCGACCCTATGGCCTCGATCTGGGCCCCGACATCGTAGGGCCCGATTCGCAGCTCGCGCAGCCGGGCGAGGAGGGGACTCCGGATCACCCCTTTCGCCATGTCCTGGGCCTCGCCGGCGATGATGCCGACCAGGGAAACCCCAGGGCCCAGGACCAGGATGACGCCCAGCAACACCACCAGGCCCGCAGCCAGACCCGGCCTCATCCCCCGGGCCAGCCAGCGGTAGACCGGGGAAAAGATGACGTAAAGGACCGGGGCCCCTACCAATCCGGTGCTGAAGGGCCAGAGGGCAGAGACCAAGCCCATGCCCAGCACGAAGATCAGGAACGCGCCGCGGTCGCGCTTGCTGTCCAGGAACGCCATCGGGGAACAGTAGGCCGCCCTAGAACTTGCCGCCAGCGTCCGCCGGCGTCCTCGACCGGGCCTCTGATGGAGATGTATCTTCGGGGAAGTCAGACTCCAACCCTGCGCAGGACTCGTGGTCCCACTGATTCCGATTCCAGTCAGCCTCATCATAGCCGGCGGCGTAGCGATCGTGCTGTTGGTCGGCCTGGCGGTGTTGCTCTCGCGGGAGAGCGTGCGCCGGCGCCGGGTCGAGCGCGCAGCGGCGGAGGTCCGCAGCCAGCTGCAGACGGTGACCGCCACCATGCGCGAAGGCGTGATCGCCTACGACATGGACCGGCGGCTCAAGTTCGTAAACCCGGCCTTCGAGCGGCTCACCGGATACCCGGAAGAGGATCTTCGGGATCAGGAGTTTCTCCAGTACATCCATCCCGACGACCGGCCCGCGATTCTGGCCGAGTGGGAGCGCCTGGCCCAGGGCGGGGCGCTGAGAGATCAGGAGTACCGGGTGGTCACCCGAACCGGTCAGATCCGCTGGTGCTCCAGCTCCTGGGAGCCGATGCGGGACGAGTCCGGCCGCCAGATCGGGTATATGGGGACCGAGTTCGACATCACCGAGCGCAAGCTGGCCGAGGAAGAGCTGCGGCTGGATACCGAGCTCTTTCAGGCGGTGCTCGAGGTGGAGCAGGCGGTCATGGCGGCCGGGCTCGACTCCGCCACAGTCATGCGGGTCATCGCTGAGCGCAGCCAGGGGCTGACCGGCGCCAGTGGCGCGGTGATCGAGGCGATCGAAGGCGAGGATCTGGTTCCGCTGGTGCACGTGGGGACCGAGGCCCCCCGGCTAAAGCTCAGCTCCAGCCTGTCCGGTATCTGTATCCGCACCGGGGAGCTGCAACGCAGCGACGACACCTTTACCGATCCCCGGGTCAGCTCACTCGTACTACCGGGAGTTAGGCATCCACTCGCTGATGGTCGTCCCCCTGCGGGACGATCAGCGGACTCTCGGGGTCCTCAAGGTCGTATCTCCCCAAGCTCACGCCTTTACCGACCGGGACGCGAAGGCACTCCGTCTCCTCGGCGGTCTCATGGGTGCGGCCTTCGGCCACGCGGCCGCGTTCGAAGGACGCCAGACCCGCCTGGAGGATCGGACCCGCGCGCTGCAGGAGAGCGAGCAGCGGTTCAAGCAGCTGGTGGACGTGGCCCAGGAGGGAATCTGGGTGGCCGATGACCGCGGAGTCATGACCTACGTCAATCAGCGGTTGGCCGACCTTCTGGGATACTCCAATGGCAGCCTGCTGGGTCGCCCGGTCTACGACTTCATCGAGTCGGATTCCCGGCCCGGAGCCAAGCACACCCTGAGCCACCGCGGGCCGCGGCCGGGTCAGAGCCAGGACCTTCGGTTCCGGCGCCGGGACGGGAGCCAGCTCTGGGGACTGGTCTCATCCAGTCCTATCCTGGGAAAAGACGGCGCCCTGGTGGGGACGGTCGGGATGGTCACTGACATCACCGAACGGAAGCGGGCCGAGGATCAGCTCCGCCGCTCGGCTGACCGTCTAGCGATGTTGCACGACATGGACCAGGCCATCGTCGCTGCTCAATCGCCGGCTGAGATTGGCCGCGCGGCACTGGGGCGAATGCGCCGGATGGTCCCCTGCCAACGCTGCACCGTGGTGCTGTTCGACTTCAAGCGCCGCGAGGCGCAGATGATTGCCGGCTTTTCCGGAGGCGTGCACCTGACCGGGGACACGACCCCACTCAGCGATCACCTGCCGGGCGAGGCGCTTCGGAGCGGGGCGGTGCGCTACATCGAAGACCTGAGCACGGTAGAAGATCCTCCCCCGGTCCACCGTCAGTTGTTGGCCGAGGGCCTGCGGACCGTGCTGTCGGTTCCCCTCCTGGTCGAGGGCGAGGCCATCGGCGAGATCAACCTGAGCTCGGCTACGCCGGCGGCATTCGACGCCGAGCACCGGGACATCGCCCTGGAGGTGGCAACACCCATCGCCATCGCCATCCAGCACGCCCGGCTCCGGGAAGAGCTCGCTCGCCAAAGCGGTGAGCTGGAGCGGAGACTGGCGGAGCGAGGCGCCGCCGTCCGGGCCGCCGTGGCCGAGCTGGAAACCGTGCTGTACTCGGTTTCGCACGACCTTCGATCTCCCCTGCGCCAGCTGCTCGGCTTTTCCCGTCTGCTGCTGGATGAATCAGGACCGGAGCTGGACGCGTCGGCCCGGCACTACGCCGAGCGGATCCACCAGGCGGCCGATAAGATGACCACTCTGGTGGACGACCTGGTCAATCTCTCCCGCATCGGCCGGCAGGACCTGTCCCGCCGTGAGGTCCAGCTTACTCCGATAGTGGAAGACGTGATCGGCCAGCTCCGGTCGGAGCATGGACGGGAGAACTATAGACTGGCAGGTGGAGGAGCTGCCGACCGTCGACGCCGATCCCGGCTTGATCAAGATCGCGCTCACCAACCTCCTCGCCAACGCCGTGAAATTCACCCGTACTCGGGACAAGGCCACCATCCGAATTCGGCCGGTGGAGTCTGACGGACAGGTCGGCCTGGCCGTCGAGGACAACGGGGTGGGCTTCAAAATGGCTTATGCCGGCAAGCTGTTCGGGGTATTCCAGCGGCTGCATCGGGCCGATGAGTTCGAGGGCAACGGCGCCGGCCTGGCGGTGGTTCAGCGGATCGTCCACAAACACGGCGGCCGGATCTGGGCCGAGGGCGAGCCGGAAGCCGGGGCGACGTTCTACATGACGCTGGGCGGCGGGGCGGGTGCCCTCCGGGCGGATGGGCAGCGGGGCAGCAAAGAAGAGGGGCAGCGGGGCAGCGGGGCGGCGGGGCAGCCTGGAGCTACCAAGGTAGGGCTGCATGCAGGTGATAGCGGTCTGCAGGCTTCATGAAACGTCGCCCTACTCACACTACCCACCCGCCCGGGGGGCACCCGCCCCGCCGCCCACCCGCCCAAAGAGCACCCGCCCCGCCCATTACCGATATCCTGCTCATCGAGGATAATCCCCTCGAAGCGGAGCTCACGTTGCGGCCGCTACAGGAGCTGGATCCGAGCAGCCGGATCGACGTGGCTCGGGATGGTGAAGAAGCGCTCGACTATCTCTTCGGCCGGGGCGCATTTCGGCAGCGGAGCGGCTCACCGCTTCCCCGTCTGGTGTTGCTGGACCTGAACCTTCCCAAGCTGGACGGGCTCGAGGTGCTTCGCGCGATTCGAGCCAATTCCCGAACCTGCATGGTTCCGGTGGTCGTGCTGACCTCCTCGGATGACCCCCGAGAGCTGGCGCAATGCTACCAGCTGGGGGCCAACAGCTGCGTGCAGAAGCCGGTGAAATACCAGGAGCTTTGCACGGCGGTGCAGGCGATCGGCCGTTACTGGCTCGCCCTCAACCAACCTCCGCCGGCCCCGGCCCTCCCTTCGGCTTAGCCTGCTGCTGCAACTTTCGCCGGCCCATGGGCGTCTGTGATGGCAATCATTTCTACCGAGGCGATCGTGCTACCTGCTGCTTTCCTGGCCCTTGCCCTGCCGCTGCCGGCGCAGACCCCCGCGCCGGCACCAGCAGGGATCGAGATTCCCTTCAAGAAATTCGTGCTTCCCAATGGGCTCACCTTGATCGTTCACGAGGACCACAAGGCACCCATCGTGGCGGTCAACGTCTGGTACCACGTCGGCTCCAAGAACGAAAAGGTGGGGCGGACCGGATTCGCCCATCTGTTCGAGCACCTGATGTTCAACGGGAGCGAGAACTACGACAAGGATTTCTTCGGCCCGATGGAAAAGGCCGGCGCCACCGACATGAACGGCACCACCAACGAGGACCGCACCAATTACTTCGAGAATGTGCCCACCAACGCGCTCGACCTGGCGCTCTGGATGGAGTCCGACCGGATGGGGCACCTCACGGGTGCGATCAGCCAACCCAAGCTCGACGAGCAACGCGGGGTGGTGCAGAACGAGAAGCGGCAGGGGGAAAACGAGCCCTACGGTAAGGTCTGGGACTTCCTCACTCCCAAGCTGTATCCGCCCAACCATCCCTATTCGTGGACCACTATCGGCGCCATGGAAGACCTGGACGCCGCCAAGCTGGATGACGTCAAGGAGTGGTTCCGGACCTACTACGGCGCGGCCAATGCCGTGGTCGTTGTGGCAGGAGACATCGACGCCGCCACGGCCCGGCAAAAGGTCGAGAAATATTTTGGAGACATACCCCCGGGCCCACCGGTGGCACGGCAGCAGGCCTGGGTGGCCAAGCGCACCGGAAGCTCAGCGGGGGATAATGCAGGATCGGGTTCCCCAAGCCAGGATCTACAAGGTCTGGAATATTCCCGGGTGGGCCACGGCCGACGCCGATTACCTCGACCTGGTCAGTAACGTCCTCAGCAGCGGCAAGACTTCCCGCCTGTATAAGCGGCTGGTCTACGACGAGCAGATCGCTACCGACGTGTCAGCCTCGCTGGATCTGCGGGAAATCGGCGGACTCTTTGTCATCGAGGCCACCGCCCGACCGGACGGGAACCTGGCCCGGGTGGAGAAGGCGGTGGACGAGGAGCTCCGGCGTTTTCTGAGCAGCGGACCTACCCCGGCCGAGCTCCGCCGGGTCAAGACTCAATACCGAGCGGGCTTCATCAGAGGAGTGGAACGGATCGGCGGCTTTGGGGGGAAGTCGGACGTGCTGGCCCAGGGCGAGGTATTTGCCGGGCGACCCGACTTCTACCAAGTGCGGCTGCAGCGGGTTCAGCACGCCACCCCCCAGCAACTCCTGAGCTCGGCGAGGCAGTGGCTCTCGGACGGGGTATACAGCCTGGAAGTTCAGCCCTATGCCGAATTCCAGACCGCCAAGGCGGGCGCCGATCGCTCCAAGCTTCCGGATCTCGGTGCGCCTCCCGACACCAAGTTCCCGGCGCTGGAGCGAGCCACCCTTTCCAATGGGCTCAAGATCGTCCTTGCCCGCCGCGCTTCCATTCCGCAGGTCCGCTTCGATCTGCTTTTAGATGCCGGTTTTGCCGCGGATCAGTCCGCCATTCCGGGTACCGCGAGTCTCGCAATGGCGATGCTCGACGAAGGGACCACCCAGCGCAACGCGCTCCAGATCAGCGACCAGCTCGCACAGCTGGGGGCCAACCTCAGTACCGGCTCGAGGCTCGACGTGTCCAGTGTCTCCCTCGAGGCGCTGCGGGAGACCCTCGATCCCTCGCTCGCGATTTACGCCGACGTGATTCTCCATCCCTCCTTCCCCCGCCCCGACTTCGAGCGGCTCAAGAAGCAGCGGCTGGCTCAGATTGGCCAGGAAAAGGCTGACCCAGTCGGCCTGGCGCTGCGGGTGTTTCCCGGACTGCTCTATGGTAAGGGTCATGCCTACGCCAATCCCTGGACCGGCTCGGGAACGGAGGAGTCCACCGCGAGAATCACCCGGGAAGATCTGATCCGTTTTCACCAGGACGTGGTTCAAGCCCAACCATGCCACCCTGGTGGTGGTTGGGGCAACCACGATGGAAGAGATTCGCCCGAAGCTGGAACAGCTCTTCGCCGGCTGGAAGCCTGGCGCCGTGCCCACCAAGTCCATCGCCGAGGTGGCCCAGCAGCCCAAGCCGGTGGTCTACCTGATCGACCGACCCGGCTCGTTGCAGTCGCTTATCATTGCGGGGAACGTCGCGCCACCCAAGGCGAATCCCCGCGGAAATCAGCATTCAAACCATGAACGGCGTGTTGGGCAGTGATTTCAGCTCTCGGGTGAACATGAATCTGCGGGAAGACAAGCATTGGGCCTACGGCGCCTTTACCTTCTTTCGCGACGCACGAGGGCAGCGGCCGTTTGTGGCGTACGCGCCGGTGCAGACCGACAAGACCAAGGAAGCGGTCGTCGAGCTGGATAAGGAGCTGCGGGGAATCATCAAGGATCGGCCGATCCAACCGGATGAGCTGTCCCGAGCCCAGGCATCCTTGACCCTGACTTTGCCAGGATCCTGGGAGACCATGGACGCGCTGGCCGGGGCCATTGTCGACATCGTTTCTTTCGGCCTGGACGACCGCTACTATGATACCTTTGCCGACAAAGTCCGGGCCCAGACCATACCCGATCTGACCGCGGCGGCAGTGGAGGTGGTTCACCCCGATAAGCTGGTGTGGGTCGTCGTGGGTGATCGCGCGAAGATCGAGCCTGGATTGCGCGAGCTCAACCTGGGTGAGATCCGCCTGATCGACAGCGACGGAAAACCGGTGAGTTGACTCGCCGCCAAACTTTCCATAACGAGGAGAATCGAAAAATGCCGACCAGCAGTGCAAGCGCAGTGTGGGAGGGGGTCCTGAGGAACGGCCGCGGGCACTTTAAGGCCGGCTCCGGCGCATTCGAGGGTGACTACTCCTTTGCCACCCGATTCGAAGGAGCCCGAGGCACCAACCCTGAGGAGCTCATTGCGGCAGCACACGCTGCCTGCCTCAGCATGGCTCTTTCCGCAGGGCTGGAGAAGAGCGGCACCCCAGCCACCCGCATCAGCACCAAGGCCTCCTGCACCGTCGAGAAGGCAGGTGAGGGATTCAAGATTACCAAGATGCGACTTGAGGTCCGGGGCAAGGTGCCGGGCGTGGACCAGGGCGGCTTTGCCAAGGCAGCCGAAGCCGCGAAGAACGGGTGTCCGGTCTCGACCGCGCTCCAGGGCAACGTGCAGTTCGAGTTGGATGCCAGACTAGAGGAAATGGAGCCAGCCCGATCAGGACGCTGATAGCTTCGCGCCCATCCGGAGGTAGCCGGTAACCATCTTCTCCAGGCGTTCCCGCAGCTCGGGATCTCTTAACTCTCCGCGCTCGTCCAGGGCTTGAGCTGCCTGGGCGAGCGCGAACATATCCGGGTACAGGGTGACGCCGAGGCCCTCGAGCGGCACCCGGAGGGCCCAGAGGCCCCGGGTTCCTCCGGCAACGGTGCTCGATGCCGCCAGCAAGAGGCCATGTTTCCCTCTCAACGGCATCGGCTTCATCCGGGATACCCAGTCGATCGCATTCTTGAGCGTACCCGGCATGGAATAGTTGTATTCGGGAGACGCGATGATGAGCCCGTCGGCGGCTTCGATCCGGCGGCTCATCTCCATGGCCCCTTCGGGAAATCCGGCTGAGGCCTGAACGTCAGCGTTGTACAGCGGCATGTCGAATTCGCGAAACTCGGCTAGGTCGACTGCGACGCCAGAGTCCCGAGCCAGCTCGACCGCCAGGTTGAGCAGCTTGCGGTTGAGCGATTCCCGCTTCAGTGAGGCCGCAAAGGCCAGGAGTTTCATCGCAGAAGCCGCGGTCTCCGCGTTACTCCGACGAGATGGTATAGCGAATCAGTACCCCCTCCACAAACCAGGCGGTAACTCGGCCATTCGGCGTGGTATAGGCCCGGTCGGCTACCCTGAGGGCTGCCTTCCTTGCGCTCACTGCTCGACACGGGCGAGCCCAGCAGCGCATCCGCCTCCTGGAGCAGCATGCCCTTGTGCAGAGAGCCCGGTCCCCTCGGCAGGCTGGACGCCTGCGGCGATGTCGCTCCGGGTACCGAGGTGGCCGGCTCGTTGGCCCGCAGCTGTCCGAAGTCGACGTACTGCGCCAGCGCGGCCATGACTGATTCCGGCGTGAGGGCGTCGGAGCGAACCTCGTCCTGGTAGCGGATGTTGAAGCGGGATCCGCCCTCCAACCGCATCTGCCGGATGTTCTGCTTCCGATGCTCCTGCGCTTCCGCTACCGCTGACCGGTTGCGGGCGTCCTCCCGCTCACGGGCGGCCTGCAGATCGTCGAGCTCCTCCTTCATGGCTCGCTTCTTGGCCGGATCGGTCTCCCGCGGAATTTCGGCCTCGAGGTTCTTCTCTCGTTTCGTCTTGGGGGCGGCCTGGGTTGCGACGTTGGTCGAGGTCTCGTCCCCAAAAGTCCCGTAGCCCCCGCCGCCGAGCTGGAACTCGATGTGCTTCGACTTGAGCTTAATTTTCGTGACCGTGACGGGCTCGCCCGCTTTGATGGACGTGCCAAACTTCTTGAGCCGGCTCGCGTACTGGGGATAGTCCAGCGGGCGAGGGCTGCCCGGGTAAATGTCGATGCCGTCCTCGGTGCCCGGCATCGCCAGCTTGGGGGAAACTGTTCTCCCCTCGAAGTATTCTTTGAGTACCGTTTCGGTTTGGGCCGCCAGAGGTGCCGCGCCGAGGGCGAGGGCCAGCGGTGCCGCGAGCCATTTCAGCATCGAGATCTCCTCTCTTCTGGGCCGGAAGGGCTGAGGGGTTGGGGGACGCTAAGCAACTCTGGTACCTGGCGCGAGAGCCGGGCCGAGCGCGAGGACTGGCGGTGGTGAGCAGTGCGGGTGAGTGGCCAGTTTGCCACTCTCTGCATATTGTATACAGAATACCAAACTACCATAGGCGGATCTTATGATCGTCCGAACCCCGCTCCGCAACGAGGTCTACAGCGCCATCCTGGAGCGGATCTACCGCGGCGACCTGCCCGCCGGAACCAGGATCCGAGACACCGCCCTCGCAACTCAGCTGGGAGTCAGCCGGACCCCGGTTCGGGAAGCACTGCTCCGTCTCTCTCGCGAAGGTGTCGTGGCTGCCGACATGGGCCGCGGGTTCACTGTCGGTCGCCTGGACCCGGTAGAAATGCGAGAGACCGGCGCTATCCTCTCGACCCTGGAATGCCTGGCCCTGCAGAGTTGCGGGGACATTCCGGCGGAGCGGCTGGCTCGCCTGAGCGAGATCGACGGGGAGCTGACCCGGACCCGGGGCGACGTAGACCGCTGCATCGCACTGGACGAGGAGTGGCATCGAACCCTCCTCCAGGACTGCCCTAACGGACGGCTCCGCGATATCATCGCTACCCTGTGGCAGGTGCCCGCCCGCTACATGCGGGCGTACCTTCGTGAGGCCGGCCGGGTGAGTCTCTCGACTCAGCACCACGCCCGAATTATCGAGGCTTTGCGGCGAAACGACCGTGCCGCCGCGGCCGAGCGCTTCAGCCACCATTGGCAGCGCGGGATCGAGGAGCTGGGAGCATGGATCGAACGATGACCATGGCTGTGGCAGACGAGCTGCTCCGCTGGCGCGCGGAAACGCCGGGGTGCGACCAGGTGGTTCACCTCAACAACGCCGGCGCTGCGTTGGTCCCCCAACCAGTGCGTGACGCGGTGCGGGCCCATCTCGACCTGGAGGATCGGATCGGCGGCTACGAAGCCGCTGAGGCAGAGGTGGCATCGCTGCGAGCGACCTACCAGGCGGTGGGCCGCTTGCTCGGCGCCGGCCCTCAGAACGTGGCCATAGTCCAGAACTCCACCGTCGCGTTTAATCAGGCGATCAGCTCCCTTGATCTCGGCCCCGGCGACGTGATTCTCACCACCCGCGCCGATTACGCTTCCAACCAGATCACGTACCTCTCGCTGGCCCGGCGCCGAGGAGTTCAGGTGGTTCGCGCACCCGATGCGCCCGAGGGAGGCGTCGATCCCGAGGAAGTTCGCAGGCTCATCGCTCAGCGCCGTCCTGCCCTGGTCTCGCTCACCTGGATCCCGACCAACTCCGGCCTGGTGCAGCCGGCAGAGGCAGTAGGCGAAATCTGCCGCGACGCCGGGTTACCCTACCTGGTGGATGGGTGTCAGGCAGTCGGCCAGATGCCGATCGACGTCCGCCGGCTGCACTGTGACTTCCTGGCCGCGGCCTCCCGCAAGTTCCTCCGCGGGCCGCGGGGGCTCGGGTTCCTGTACGTGTCTGATCGGATGCTGCAGCGCGGAGCTCATCCGCTGTTGGTCGATATGCATGGAGCCAGCTGGACCGAAGCCGATGCCTTCGATCTGGCCCCCGACGCGCGCCGGTTCGAGACCTGGGAGTTCGCCTACGCCCTCGTGCTGGGGTTGGGCGCGGCGGCCCGCTATGCCCTCGATGTCGGCCTGGAGACTGCGCGAGACCGGGCCCGTGAGCTCGCCGCCTATGTAAGGCAGCGCCTGCAGGCGATCCCCGGCGTTCGGGTCCTGGATCGAGGCCCGGAGCTCTGCGCCATTGCCACAGCATCGATTGCAGGGCGGGACTCGAAGGAGCTCAAGCTGGCGCTTCGGGCGCGAGGAATCAACACCAGCTCCCCCCACCGGGAAGACGCAGTCATCGATATGGATGAGAAGAAAGCGACCTCAGCGCTCCGGATCTCCCCTCATTATTACAACACCAGGGAAGAGATTGACGCCGCGGTAGAGGCACTGGAGGATCTTACTGCGCTCGGTGTGACCCGCTCACCGCTCACGTTGTCCTTCCCGCTCACGCTTTTCTTTTCAATACCGGCTCCAGCACCCGCCACACCGTCTCCGCCATCTTCCGCTGGCCTTCCGCCGTGGGATGGACCCCATCCGCCTGGTTCAGGCCGGCAATGCCACCTACATCTTGCAAGAGAAACGGAACCAGGGTCGCGTTGTTGGCCCGGGCCAGCTCGGGATAGAGCGCCTGAAACTGCTGGCTATAGGTCCTGCCGTAGTTGGGCGGGACTCGCATGCCCAGGAGCACCAGCCGGGGAGGAGGCTGCAGCCGCTTGGCCCGATCGAAGATGGCTTGAATGTTGGCCCGCAATGAATCGGGTGACAGGCCACGGAGGCCATCATTGGCACCGGTCTCGACCACCAGGACGGAAACCGGCTGCTGAAACAGCCAATCAACCCTCCTCAGGGCTCCCGCCGATGTCTCTCCGCTCACCCCGGCATTGACCACCCGATAGCCCAACCCCGCGGAGTCGATCTTCTTCTGGATCAGCGCGGGATAAGCTTGCTCCGGATCGAGACCCAGCCCAGCCGTGAGGCTGGTGCCGAGGAATACGACGGTTGGCCTCTCCAAGGATGGCGTCGGAGTTTGGGAGCTTGCCGGTGGATTATCTCGTGGCCGCTCGCAGCCGAGCAAGCCTGCAACCAGGCCGAGCACGATGCCGTATCTGAGTATCATTCGAGATGCCTGATGCCATGTTGCATTGCCGATCGCTGAGCCGGACTTACCGCTCAGGTAGCCGGGATATCGTCGTGCTGAAGGATATCACCTTCAGCCTTGAGCCCGGCGGATTCCTTGCGATTCTGGGACCATCGGGAAGCGGCAAGACGACGCTGCTGGGACTGCTGGCGGGGCTCGATCGGCCGAGCGGGGGAGAAGTGTATCTCGATGGGCAAAGCCTGGGCGGCTTGAACGAGGATCAGCGAGCCCGCCTGCGGGCTGAGAAGATTGGCTTCGTATTTCAGTCGTTCCAGCTGCTTCCTACGCTGACGGCCCAGGAGAATGTCCAGGTGCCGCTCGAGCTTCGCGGAACCCCGAATGCAGCCGGGAAAGCCCGGGAGCTGCTCGGCCGAGTGGGACTCTCAGGCCGGGAACATCACTACCCGGCCCAGCTCTCCGGGGGCGAGCAACAGCGGGTGGCGCTGGCCCGCGGCTTCAGCATCGGGCCCAAGGTTCTTTTCGCCGACGAGCCCACCGGCAACCTGGATGCGAGCACCGGGGCCACCATCATCGATCTCATGGTGGAGCTGAACCGCGATCTCGGCACCACGCTCGTTCTCGTCACTCACGATCTCGATCTCGCAGCTCGCGCCCACCGCACCATCCGGCTGGCTGACGGGAAAGTCGTAGCGGACACCGCCGCGTGACCGGCTTTGGGTTCGTGACCCGGATGGCGGTCCGGGAGCTGCGCGCCGCACCCCGCCGGCTGTTCCTGCTCATGGGAACCGTCGCCATCGGGGTGGCGGCCCTGGTGGCCATCAACTCGTTCACCGACAACCTGCAGGAGACCGTCAGACAGCAGGCCCGGGCGCTGCTGGGGGCCGATCTATCGCTGGCGGGGAGGCAGCCCTTTTCTCCCCGAGTTGAGGCGCTCCTCGATACCCTGGCGAAGCACTCCGAACAGGCCCGGGTCACCAGCTTTGCCGGGATGGCGTATGTCCCTCGCACGGCCGGGACGCGGCTGGTCCAGGTGGCCGCGGTGGCAGGGACGCTACCCCTTCTATGGGGCGATCAAGACCGAGCCCCGGGGCGCCTGGAACGAGCTGCAATCGGGCCGGCACATCGTGGTAGACCCTTCCCTGCTGACCGCCCTCAGCGCTCGATTGGGCGACACCGTCGCCCTTGGCGAAGGGCGGTTCGTCATCACCGGCACTATCGAGAGCGCGCCGAGTGAGGTCGGATTCCGCTTTGCGTTCGGGCCCCGAGTGTACATCCCGGCGAGCTATCTCAAGGAGACCGGTCTGCTCGGGTTTGGCGCCCGGGTCCAGTACGAGAGTTTCCTCAAGCTTTCGTCCGGCTCCACCGCCCAGCAGCTCGCCGAGCGTTACCGGGCACCGCTTCGGCCGGAACGGGTCCAGGTTCGCACCGTTGCCGATGACCAGCGCAACCTCAACGATGTGCTCACCCGCCTGACCGGATATCTGGGCTTGGTAGCGCTGATGGCGTTGCTCCTCGGCGGCGTCGGCGTGGCGAGCGCGGTGGTTGTCTTTGTTCGGCAGCGCGCCGACTCGATCGCTGTGCTCCGTTGCCTCGGGGCCACCGCAGGGCGGATCTTCGCCATCTACCTGACTGAGGCGGTAATAATGGGGCTGGCCGGCAGCGTAGCCGGCGCCCTCCTGGGCCTGGCGCTCCAGCGGCTCCTACCCGGACTGCTCGCCGGACTGCTTCCGGTTGATGTCGCACCGACAATATCCTGGAGTGCTGTAGGTCTGGGCGTCGGGATGGGGCTCTGGGTCGCCTTCACCTTCACCTTGCTCCCGCTGCTCGGCGTGCGCCGGATCTCACCGCTCTCCGCGCTGCGGCGTCCCTATGAGGTGGCTCGGGCACCCCGAGATCTTCCGTGGGCGTTGGCCGCACTCGCGCTGGCTGGCAGCGTCGTACTTCTGGCCGTACGGCAGGTGGGTAGCTGGCGTCAGGGGGTAATCTTCGCCGGAGGAATCGCAGGGGCCTTGCTCCTGCTATGGGGTGCATCCTGGACCCTCATCCGACTGGTGCGCCGGTGGCTTCCAGCCCGGTGGCCCTATGTCTGGCGGCAAGGGCTGGCCAACCTGCAGCGACCCTCGAACCAGACAGTAACCCTGGTTCTGGCCATAGGTTTCGGAGCTTTTCTGCTGGGCACGCTCTTCCTGGTGCAGCACAATCTGCTGCGGCAGCTTCGACTGGCCGGCGGTCCGGCCCGACCCAATCTGGTGCTGTTCGACATTCAGTCTGACCAGCTCCGCGGGGTCGAGGGGGAACTCCGGAGCGCCGGGCTGCCGGTGTCCACTCCCACCCCCATCGTGCCCATGCGAATCCGATCGGTGAAGGGACGCCCGGTGGCGCAGCTGCTAGCCGGCGATTCCACGAGCGGGAAAGATCCCTCGAACGCCTGGGTCTTTCGTCGGGAGTACCGGTCCACCTACCGCGACTCCGTGGTGGGAACCGAGCGGATCGTGGCCGGGGTCTTCCGTGGCCCGACGCAAGTCGCCGGTGGGCATCTCGGTGGAGCAGGACGTTGCCCGGGAGCTCGGTGTCGGTGTGGGCGACGAGATCGTGTGGGACGTCCAGGGCATCTCGTTGCCCACCCGGGTCACCAGCCTCCGCGAGGTGGACTGGGCCAGGTTCGAGCCCAACTTCTTCGTAGTGTTCCCACCCAGCGCACTGGAGCAAGCGCCGCAAACGTTCGTGGTTCTGACCCGAATTGGTAGCCCGGCGGAACGGGGCCGGTTTCAGCGTAGACTGGCCGAGCGGTTCTCCAACGTGTCCACGCTGGACCTTTCGATGTTACAAGAGGCGCTCGAGCGGCTGGTCGATCGGGTGGCGCTGGCCATCCGATTCATGGCACTCTTCAGCCTCGGGGTTGGAGCTCTGGTGCTGGTCGGCGCGCTCGCGACCAGCCGATTCCAGCGAATCCGCGAGGGGGCGTTGCTCCGCACCCTGGGGGCCACTCGAAGCCAGATCCTCCGGGTTGTACTCGCCGAATATCTGTCCCTCGGCCTCCTCGCTTCAGCCGTCGCTTTCATCCTGGCCGCCGCCGCGGGCTGGGCGCTGGCGCGCTTTGTGTTTGACGGCAGATTCTCGCTGCCGCTGCTGCCCATGACCGGACTTACCTTGAGCATTGTCGCCCTGACCGTGCTCGTGGGGCTTGCGAACAGCCGTGATGTCGTTCGCCGAACTCCACTCGAAGTGCTGCGGGACGAATGACCCTAACGCGCCTACCGCCCTACCGCCTTCCACCGCCCCTTCGCAGCGCTCAGGGCAAGCAGTACATTCCCGCGACTGACCTCTGAGGACCACCGCATGCTTGCAATCGATCTGACCGGGAAGCGGGCTCTGGTCGCGGGTGTTTCCGACGACGGCGGCTTCGGATTCGCCATCGCCAAAGCGCTTGCAGAAGCAGGAGCCAGCATCTGCCTGGGCAGCTGGCCTCCGGCTCTGGGCATCTTCACCAAGCTGCTCGAGCGGGGAAAGATGGAGGAGTCGATGCGGCTCTCCGACGGCCGCAAGCTCGAGTTCGAGCGGATCTACCCGCTGGACGCCGCCTTCGACACCCTGGCCGACGCCCCGGCTGACGTGAGGGAGAATAAGAGGTACAAGGATGTGGGCGACTTCAGCATTCAAGGCATGACCGACCGGGTCCGGAGCGACTTCGGCTCGGGGAAGCTGGACATCGTGATCCACAGCCTGGCCAACGCGCCGGAGGTCAAATCGCCCTTGGTGGACACGTCCCGGCAAGGCTACCTCTCCGCCATCAGCGTCAGTGCCTACAGCAACGTGTCACTGGTTCGCCATCTCTCGCCGCTGATGCGGGAAGGGGGGGCATTCCTCTCATTGAGCTACATGGCTGGGGAACGAGTGATTCCCGGCTATGGCGGGGGGATGTCGTCGGCCAAGGCTGCGCTGGAGGCAGACACCCGAACCCTGGCCTTCGAGGCGGGGCGGCGCTGGGGCGTTCGGGTCAACGCCATTTCCGCGGGACCCTGGGCCTCTCGGGCGGCAACCGCGATCGGATTCATCGACACCATGATCCGCTACACCTCCAACAACTCTCCCCTCCCCCGCGCCATCGACTCCGGCGATGTGGGGAGCACCGCGGCATTTCTCTGCAGTCCCCTGGCGCGCGCCATCACCGGCAGCGTGGTGTACGTAGATAATGGCTACCACGCCATGGGCATGGCGGTGCCTGATGGTGGGAGTTGAGAGGTTATCGACCGCGGGCCACGGCTTCGATCAATTGAGCCAGCACTGCGAGCTCGAACGGCTTCTCGATCAAGGGCCGGGGGGTCCGGGTCACAAATTCCGAGAGTGACGGGGACGCCAGGTCTCCCGTAGTGAGGATGAGGCAAGCGAACAGGTCGGGACGGTGTTCGGCCAGCCAGTCGTGCAGCTCAACCCCGGTACAGTGCGGCATGCGGAGATCGGAGACCACGACCTGGTATCCGCCCGGAGCAGCGCGGCCCAGTTTCCGGAGCGCGGTTTTCCCATCTTCCGCCTCGTCGGCTTCCCAACCGCGGCGGCGAAGATAGCGGGCAAGCGCCGTCCTGATCGTCGGCTCATCGTCGACGACCAGGGCCCGTCGTGCGCCCGCGACCGCTCCAAGACCGTTGGGATCGGGAAGGACCACCAAGCCTGGTTGAAGCCGAGGCTGATGTAGGACCAGGGGGGAGCCGCGGGTGTGAACTCGAGCTTCTTCGTATAATACTAGCTCATTCTGCCCTTTAGGCCAGCAGGGCAGCCGCGCTTAAAAAGTTATCAGCGAGAAGTGGCATGGCCGAGTTGATGTCTCAACCCGACGGGCCGGTTCACCGGCTCACCCTCAACCGGCCGGCTCGCCGGAACGCGCTCACTCCCGGGATGGCCCGCGGGTTGGCGCAAGAGATCGAGCAGATTGAAGAAGCCGGTGAGGCCCGAGTCATCCTGCTCAGTGGCGCGGGCGGTCACTTTTGCGCCGGTCTCGACCTCCACTGGCTCGATTCCCTCGGCGAGACTCCAGCGGTTTCTGACCTGCAGCACGGTTTAGGTGACTTTCAGTCGGCCGTGCTGGCGATCGTTCGCTGTCCCATACCGGTGCTCGCCGTCGTGCAAGGCACTGCTGCCGGCTTTGGCTTCGATCTCTCGCTGGCCTGCGACATGCGCCTGGCAGCGACCAGCGCCTCGTTCACCTCAGCCTTTGCCCGTATGGGTCTCGTGCCCGACGGCGGTTCCACCTTCACCCTGCCCCGCCTGGTCGGGATCGGCCGGGCCATGCGGGTGCTGCTGACCGACGAGACGCTGAACGCCGCGACCGCGCTCCAAATTGGACTGGTGGAAGAGGTGATCGAGGAGGCCGAGCTGGACGCGGGGGTGCAGCGCATTGTCGGCGCCCTGGTCGCCGCGGCGGATTCCAGCATAAGGGCCATCAAGCGCCTGTCCCGAGCGCAGGAGGTCGGCGCGCTGGAGCAGGCCATGGCGGGCGAGGGCGCGGTCCAGCTTCAGGCGCTGCAGAGTGATGAGTTTCGCCGCCGGCTGGAGGCGTTCACTTCCCGGCTGGCTGCTCGACGGGGCGGCGGTTGAGCCAACCGGCAGACAGCGTATTCCGGCCGGACGTCCTCCGGGGACGGGTGGCGCTGATCACGGGAGGCGGGACCGGGATTGGGCTGGGAATCGCCTCGTCTCTGGCAGCCGCGGGCGCCGAAATCGCCATTGCAAGCCGAAAGCCGGAGCACCTCAGTCCGGCGGCGGAGAAGCTTCGTGCCGCTGGTACCAAGGTCAGCACCGTGGAGGCCAACGTGCGGGAGCCGGAATCAGTCGCCCGCATGGTTGACCAGGTGGCCCAGACTCACGGGCGGCTCGATATTTTAGTCAATAACGCGGCCGGGAATTTTTACGCACCCACAGCAACCCTGTCGCCCAATGCCTGGCGTGCTGTCGTAGAAACCGATCTGTACGGAACGTTTTACTGTTGCCAGGCAGCCTATCCGCTGATGAAGGCCCAGGGCAGCGGCCGAATCATCTCCATCTCCATGACGCTGCATTATCGTGGCTGGCCTTTGATGGCCCACGCCACGGCGGCCAAGGCCGGCGTCGATGCGCTGACCCGGACTCTCGCGCTCGAGTGGGCCCGCGATCGCATCACGGTCAATGCGGTGGCCCCGGGGCCGATTCCCACCGAAGGAGTGAAGAAGGCGTTCACTCCGCCCGGAGCCGACGCGCCGGACCTCTTCGGCATGGAGAAGTACGCGGCCGATTCGATCCCTCTGGGCCGGTGGGGCAACCCGGAGGACATCGGGCAGATGGTCACCTATCTGGCCAGTCCGGCGGGTGACTGGGTTACCGGCGCGATCATGGTCGTGGACGGAGGTGCCTGGCTGAAGTAAGTTCTCGCCATGTTCCTGGGCCACTACGGCGTCGCGTTCGCACTCAAGCGCGCCGAGCCGAAGCTGTCGCTGGGCACCCTCTTCTTGGCGGTCCAGCTGGCGGACCTGCTGTGGGGGATCTTCATCCTGCTGGGCTGGGAACACGCCCGGATCGTGCCCGGCTATACCGCAGTCACTCCGATCGAATTCCTCGACTACCCTATATCACATGGCCTGCTGGCCGCGGTGATCTGGGGTGTCGTGGCAGCAGCCCTCTACTACTCCTGGCCCACCCGGGACACCACGCGGCACTGGCAGGCTGCCGTCATCGTGGGAGTAGCAGTGTTCTCTCATTGGCCGCTCGACGTCCTGGTGCACGTGGCTGATCTCCCCATCATCGGCAACGACTCGCCCAAGCTGGGACTGGGCCTGTGGAACAATCCCACCGCCACGATGATCGCTGAGCTCCTGGTGTTCGGAATCGGTCTCGCTCTGTACCTGACGTTACGGTCCCATCGCCATCCGGTTCGCTTCCTCCGGCTCGCCATCGTGGTGGTGTTGCTCGTGGGGACCTATCTGGCCAGCCAATACGGGCCGTTGCCACCGAGCATGAGCGTCGTGGCGGTGAGCGGCATCGTGTTCTTCCTCGCTGCCGCCGCCGTGGCCGCATGGGCCGACCGGCGCGCCACCCCCCAGGAGCTCGAAGCCCAGCGGCTCTCCACCCGATGAGCTGATGGATCGCCTTTTCTTCAGCCTCGGCGCAGGGTCGGCATTCCTCTCCGTGGCAGCCGGGGCGTTCGGGGCGCACGCTCTCCGCGGCCGGTTGAGTCCCGAGTACCTCGCCGTCTTCGAGACCGCGGCACGCTACCAGATGTATCACGCACTCGGCCTGCTGGCGGTAGCCTGGGCGCTGAGCCGCTGGCCCGGGAGCACGGCGCAGTGGGCTGGATGGCTGTTTGTGGCTGGGACGGTGCTCTTCTCCGGCAGTCTCTACGCTCTGGCGTTGACCGGAGCCCGCTGGCTGGGTGCAATTACCCCGCTCGGCGGAGTTGCCTTTCTGGTGGGATGGTTCTGCCTGGCTCTTTCCGCCCGGGGCTCCTAGCCCCTGCTGCTAGCTACTACTCCGCTCCTCCTCTCTCGCCCAGCTGAAGAAGACGACGCCAATCGCCCCGAACAACCAGAGATTGCCGGGAATCCACATCAAGAGCCCGCCGAGCTGCTGATCGTCGAGGGGGGAAAGGCCGGCGGTGCGCGGGGCGGCGAGATACCAGGGATAGAGTACCTCGTCCGCGAAGGTGATCAGCGCTCCCACCAGCTGCATGGGGATGCCGACCAGAAAGAGGTAGAGCATCGCCAGGAGGGGCGGGAGCCGAGGGAATTCGGGCAGAGGGCTCATAACCGGCCACCACATCAGCGTCGCCGTCACCATAAAGAGCAGATGGGTGGCGATGTGCACGTCGTGGTTGCGCATCATGAGATCGTAGGCCGGCCGCAGGTGCCACACCGCTATGGTGATGCTGAACAGGAGGGCGGCAAACCAGGGACGGGTCAGCAGCCGGGCGATGGGGCGAACCCCGGGGCGAATCAACAGATAGCGCAGCAGCCAGGCTGGGATGCCGGCCAGAAAGAGCGGCGGGAAGACCAGGGTGAGCACCAGGTGCTGCACCATGTGGACGGAGAAAAGGTAGTAATCGCTCAGGTCATGAACCGGCCCATTCAGCGAGATCAGCAGGAGGGCCAACGAGGCACAAAACGAGAGGATCTGGGCGGGTGAGGCGGGTGGGCTCCAGCCGTGCCGGCGGCGGAGAGGTCCGATGCCGTAAAAGTACAAGGCACCGAGAAGTCCGGTGCCTAGGAGGACGCTGGGGTGAAGCGACCAGCTCCATTCGTACGGGGCGGTAGGTCGGGGTGGGCTCAACCCGACCGCGCGAACGTCATGTGGTACGCCATCAGGACCATCAGTGAGACGATGATGATCGTTGCGATGATCAGGGGAAAGACGAAGATCCCGGTGAACAGCTTGCTGTCCTGCTTGAGGTGCATATAGAACATTGCCACCAGGGCAAACTTGGCGGCGGAGAGAAGCAGGAGCATGGGAACGAAGAACGGCTTGATGGAGGATGCCATGTCCCCTACATGCTCGCCGTAGGTGATCTCGTACAAGCCCACCTCGAGCGCCGTGAGGACGAACAAAACCAGCCCGACCTTGGCGTACAGCCCGGCACTGGGATGCGCGTGTTCCTGCGGGTGGGCGGTGGTCACATGAGCGTCCATTATACCGGACTCACTTGATGAGGTAGACGACCGGGAAGATCACGATCCACACCACGTCCACGAAGTGCCAGTACAGCGCGGCCATCTCGAGGTTGAGCGCCTTGGACGGCGGGATCTTGCCCCGCGCCGCCAGAATCCAGAGGGTGGCAAGCCAGATCACACCGATGGTGACGTGGGTGCCATGGAAGCCGGTCAGGATGTAGAAGCTCGCGCCGAAGAGGTTGGTCTTCAACGTGAGACCTTCATGCACGAAATGGGTGAACTCATACGCCTGCATCCCGACGAAGAAGACGCCACAGGCAATGGTGGCGGCCAGCCAGCCGACCAGCGCCTTCCGGCTGCCTCGCTGCGCTCCACTTAGGGCCAGTACCACGAAGAGCGAGCTGAACAGGAGCAGCGCCGTTCCCAGGGTGACCAGAGGGATCTCCAGGATCGGCTTGAAGTGCTCGCCACTGGGCGAGGTCCACGGCTCGTGGGGGAACGGACCGACCAGGCTCCGGCCCTTATTGACCAGATAGTTCGAGATCAGCGCGGCGAAGAACAGGCACTCGGAGCCGATAAAGGTCCAGATGGCCAGCTTCCGGCTGTCCAGCCCGGTTGCCGTCGCATGCTCGAGCCCGTGGGGAACCTCGTGAGCTACTGCGGCCACAGATACTCCTCTTCAAAAAAGCGTGAGCTCATCCCGCGGGCTCGAAGGCCCACTTGAACACCCCGAGGAACAGGACCCCCGCCGCGACCACGACGCCCAAGGGACCGAAGTGGGGCAGGAACATCAAGGACAGGAGCACGGCCAGGACTCCGATGGCGGCGACCACCGGCCAAAACGAGGGATTGGGCATGTGAATGCCCTGCCCGCTCACCCGCGGCGGTTCGGGGAGCTTACCCCGGCGCTCGCGCTTGGCTTCCCAGAGCGCGTCCCGCCCGTGCACCACAGGGATCTGGGCAAAGTTGAACTCCTGCGGAGGCGAGGGGATCGCCCATTCGAGCGTGGCACCGTTCCAGGGATCGGCCGGGAGCGTTCCGCGGCTTGCGCCAGGCCTGGAAGATGTTGACCAGGAAAACCACGAAGGCGAGCGCCAGCAGGAACGAGCCCGCGGTCTCGATCTGGTTCAAGGTCTCGAAGCCGAGTCCTTTGGGGTAGGTGTATGTACGCCGGGGCATCCCGTTCAGCCCCACGAAATGCATCGGGAAAAAGGTCAGGTTGAACCCGATGAGCATCAGCCAGAAGTGCAATTTCCCCAGCGACTCGCTCAGCATCCGGCCGAACATCTTGGGCCACCAGTAATAGGCACCGGCCGTGATTCCGAAGATGCTGCCGCCGAACAGCACATAGTGGAAATGCGCCACCACGAAATAGGTGTCGGTTTGCTGCAGGTCGGCGGGTGGCGATGCGTGCATGACACCGGACAGGCCGCCGATGATAAACATCGCGATGAAACCGATCGCGAAGTACATCGGCGTTCGAAACTGCAGCGACCCGCCCCACATGGTGCCCATCCAGTTGAAGATCTTCACCCCGGTGGGAATGGCGATCAGCATGGTAGAAAGCGCGAAGAACGCGTCGGCAATCGGGCCCATGCCGGTGGCGAACATGTGGTGGGCCCAGACGCCGAACCCCAGGAAAGCGATGAACACACCCGAAAACACCATTGCCGCATAGCCGAAGAGCGGCTTGCGGGAGAATACCGGCAGCACCTCCGAGATGATGCCGAACGCCGGCAGAATGAGGATGTAGACCTCGGGGTGGCCGAAGATCCAAAAGAGGTGCTGCCAGAGAATCGGATCTCCCCCGCCCGACGGGACGAAGAAATGGGTACCAAAGAACCGGTCGAACATGAGCAGGAACAGCGCCACGGTGATGACCGGAAACGCCAGGAGCAGCAGCACCTGGGTAATGAAGCTCATCCATACGAACATCGGCATCCGCATGAGCTTCATGCCGGGCGCCCGAAGATTGACGATGGTCACAAAGAAGTTGACCGCCGCGGCGAGCGACGCGATGCCCAGGACTTGGAGACCGATCATCCAGAAGTCGACGTTGAGCCCGGGGGAGTACTGGGTGGACGTCAGATTGGCGTAGCCGAACCAGCCGGTGTCCGGCGCTAAGCCGAACAGCCAGCTCGAGTTGAGAAACAGGCCCCCGGCCAGGAAGACCCAGTAGCTGAACGCGTTCAGCCGGGGAAAGGCCACGTCCCGCGCCCCGATCTGCAGCGGGATCATGAAATTGAAAAACATGGCCGACAACGGCATGATCGCCAGGAAGATCATGGTTGTGCCGTGCATCGTGAACAGCTCGTTGTACCTCTCCGCCGAGAGGAAGGTATTCTCCGGACTCCCCAGCTGGATCCGAATCAGCAGCGCCTCAATGCCCCCCATCAGAAAGAAGATGAAGGCGGTGGTGCCGTAGAGGATCCCGATGCGCTTGTGATCGACCGTGGTGATCCAGCTCCATAGGCCGGTCTTCTCGCCGTGACTAACCGGTGGAGGCGCGTGAGGTTGAACCCTGGTTGCCATACGAGTCTTATATCCGTTCTGTCATGGGCCTACTGATGCGCCCGGAGATAGGCGACCAGCGCGCGCGCTTCGGGCTCGGTAACGCCCAGGTTGGGCATCAAGACCCCCTTCTTGATGGCCTGGGGATTCTGGATCCAGCGCGCCATGTTCTCGTCGGTGTTCTTCAAGGTGCCGGCGGCGATGTAAGACCGGGCGCCTACGTTGGCCAGATTGGGACCGATCATCCCCTTGGGCGCGTTGACCGCGTAGAGCGCGTGGCAGGCGACGCACCCCTTGGCCTGGAACAGCTTCTCGCCGGTGGCGTAGTCCGGACCCTGACCCGCGGGGGCCTGAACCGACGCTCCCGCACTCGCCGTGTGAACCGCCTGGTCGGAGCGCCTCCGCCGCGGCTTGGATGCGGTGCCGGCTTGGGCTGGCGCCGGCGGCCGGAGCGGCTTGGGCGCCAACGTCTGCATGTGCGCTACCCAGGCCTGAAACTCCTCCGGCGTCTGGGCCCGGATTCGGTACCCCATCCGGGCGTGCTGGATCCCACAGAACTCGGCGCACTGTCCCGGGTACTCGCCTACTACCTCGGCCTTGAACCACAACCGGGTCTCCCGGTTGGCGAACACATCGCGCTTGGCCGCGAATTGGGGCACCCAGAAGCTGTGAATGACGTCGGCGCTTCCCATGTGCAGCGAGACCGTCCGGCCCATCGGGACGTGGATCTCGTTGGCCGTAGTCAGGTTGTATTCGGGATAGCGAAACTCCCACCACCACTGATGACCCACCACCTCGATCCGGAGGGCATCCGCCTTGGGAGTCGCATTGGTCAGAAAGATCGCTTGCACGGTGGGCACGGCGATGGCGGCAAGAATCAAGGCTGGAATGACCGTCCAGATGATCTCGACCGTGGTATTGCCGTGAGTCTGGTGCGGCTCAGAATCGCCGGGCTTGCCCCGGAAACGAAAGATGGAATAGACCAGCGCACCTTCGACCAGGACGAACACCAGGACGGCCCACTTCACCGTGGTGTCCAGCAGATCGTCCGCGATGCGGGCGAAATCGCCGCGAGGTAGCAGCGTGGTTTGGGGATAATGCTCCGGACTGCAGCCTGCCAGCACCAGAGCGAGCAGGCAGAGCGCGATGGCCAACCGGGACGAGTGCCAGGCAGTGGTCCTGAAAGGCATTACGCGTTCATCCTGTTCGTAAAGAAGCCACCGGTACAGAGGGAAAACCTGAACCAGCAGCACTTTACCCTTTGCCCTCGTGAGTGTCAAGGAAGCGTTGTATCTTTGAGACAGACTTCCTTCACAGCCTGGAGAGGCCGCTCTCCGGGCCGATCCTTTTTACGCCTGGTTACACCGATGATTCGTGAGATGCAGGAGAAGCTGAGCCGGGAGATCGATCAGCTCAGCCATGAGCTCAACATTCTATTGCCCCAGGCCATCGCCCAGGCCGTGGCCCTGGGCGATCTGCGGGAGAATTCGGAGTACAAGGCGGCCCTGGAACGGCAGCAGTTCGTCCAGGCCCGTCTGGGACAGCTCCATCAACGGCTGAGCCAGCTGGGCCAGCTGGCCAATACCCAGGCTCCCCTGGATCGGGTGGGACTCGGATCACGGGTCAAAGTTCTCGACCTGGAAACCCACGAAACCGACACCTACGTGGTGGTCCTGGCAGAGATGATGGATATCGACGCCGGCCACATTTCGCTGGCGTCACCCCTGGGCCGGGCTCTGGCCGGAGGAAAAGTGGGTGAGGAGGTAAGTCTCCGGCTGCCCACGGCCAGCCGTCGGTTGCGCATCGTCGAGCTGGTGACCGTCCATCAAGCCGAGGGAAACGGGTCTAACGGGAAGCGGTGATGGAGTTCCCCCGGAAACAGCTCATGGTGGTTGGCGACCGGGTCCTCATCACGCCGGAAGATGGGGACGAACGTACCCGGGTAGGGCTCTACCTGCCGGCGACCGCGATCGATTCCCAACAGGTGCAGACCGGACTCATCGTAGCGACGGGACCGGGAACTCCGGTGGCCGATCTCAGCAGCCTGGACGACGAGCCCTGGAAGATCGACACCAGGGAGACCCGGACTCGAGGCATGCAGGCCCGGGTGGGAGATCACGCGATCTTCTTTCGTAAGGCGGCGGTTGAAATCACCTTCGAGGAGAAGAAGTATCTGGTCGTGCCCCAGGCGGCGATATTGGTGCTGGTGCGGGATGATCTGCCGATCTGAGGTGGGAGTAGGAGTCAGGAGCTTGGAGCCCCATTCCTCTCCCTCGCTTCTACTCCTACCTCTCACCTCTCAGCTCCATGTGCTACTTCCTGTACATCGCCAGCCCGCTCACCCTCAGCGAAGTCCGCTCCATGCTGCCGCACAAAGCCGTCGCCGATCTCGGGAGTTTCAGCGAGCAGCAAACGCTGAGAGCGGTACATCCAGAGGCCCAGACGGTAGCTCGGCTGCTGATCGGACGCTGCTCCTGTGACTTCATCCGGCCTACGCCTCGCCGACCCCCGGGAAGATGAGCGCCACCTTCGCGAACGGTACCGCCGGCTCGAGGTTCCCCGCCCTGCCATGATCGACGCCATCGAGCGGCATCGCCGGGGAGCCGGGATCCGACCGCCGGCTGGAGGGTGGCCGGATGCTCTGGCGGGATTCGTGGCCGAGCACGCTCGCAATGCCGGCGCCACCCTTTATCATCTCCATTTCTCTCCCTCAGGTTCCCTGACCCCGCCGGGCGAGGTTCGGCCGGTTTCCGTGGCCGGAAGTACTGTCCTCGCCGGAAGGGTGGCTCCGGGAGGAGTCACCCGCGCTCGTGAGCCGTTAGTGCTGGACCGCGACTCCGGGGTGAAGCACCGCGAGGGCAGGTTTACCGGTTGGGACGGCAGCTCCTTGTACTACCAGGCCTGGCTTCCTTCGGGGTCGCGGCCGCGGGCAGTGCTCGTCAATCTCCATGGGCTGGGCGACCACAGCGGGCTCTACCCCAATCTCTCTGCCTATGTCCCAGCGCGGGGCGTTGCGCTCTACGCCTACGACATGCGCGGCAATGGCCGGTCACCGGGTCAGCGGGCCTACCTCCGAAGCTGGCAGGAATACCGGGACGACCTCCAGGCATTCCTGGGCCGGGTCCGGGAATGGGAAGGGGATCTGCCGCTGTTTCTGCTGGGGAATAGCCTCGGTGGCCTGGTCGTGCTCGACTACGCCCTCGACCACGCTGCAGGATTGGCCGGTGTGATCGCCGCGGCCCCGCCACTCGGACGGCTGGGCGTCCCCGCCGTCCTCATGGCGCTGGGCAAGGTGATGTCGCGGGTCATCCCTCGCTTCTCCCTCCAAGTGGGAATGGATCTCACCGGTCTGGCCCGCGATCCGTCGGTGAGAGAGACGGTCCTGTCGGACCCGTACTTTCATCGCCGAGGCACTGCCCGCCTCTCCACCGAGGTCACCGCGGCCATCGCCCGGGTGCAACAGCGGGCGGCGGATCTCTCAGTACCAGTGCTCATCCTCCACGGATCCGCCGATCGCATGGTGCCACCGGATGGGAGCCGTAGCTTCTTCGGCAAGTTGCGCCATCCGGACCGGGAGTTTCGGGAGTACCCCGAGGCGTATCACGCCCTTTTTGCCGATCTCAACCATGCCGAGGTGCTCAGTGATCTGGAACGCTGGCTGGCGGCCCACATTCCAGTTAAAGTGAGGGTCACCTAGAAACGTCGCGGCGATGCCCAGCTCCCTCGATTCCCCGCCCTCCCTCCGACGCGTCACCACCCTGTTTATCCGCGCCTTGCGCCTGCGCTGCCCTCACTGTGGCGGGGAGCCCATCTTCGTCACCTGGTCTCATCTGGTGCCGAACTGCCCCGTGTGCGGTCTCGGCTTGGAGAGAGGGGAGCAGGGCTACTGGTTGGGAGCCTACTTCTTCAACCTCATGGCAATGGAGACGGTGTTCAGCGTGTGGGTGGTTGCTTTCCTGGTCTCGACCTGGCCCGATCCGCCCTGGGGTCTGTTTCAGATCACGACCATCGTCCTGATGCTGGTGGTGCCCGTCGGCTTCTTTCCTTTCTCCAAGACGCTCTTTCTAGCCTTCGATCTCTGGATGCGCCCACCCACCGAAGAAGACTTTGTGGTGCCCCATGAAGAAGCACGAGTGGTGCGCCGCAAGCAGACCTGAGCCGGTCAGCGCCGGCTGGTCCCCAGCATAGGCAGATATTCCACCCAGGGGCCGACCGCCTCGGTGTACTGCCGTCCCATGACCCGGGCAATCTGCCCCAGATGACTGAGGTCGTGCGCCACCCAGGTCGCCAGAAGCTGACCCAAGGTCACCTGGCCCAGCTCGGGGTGGCGTCCGCGTCGATCGAAATCCCCCCTGCCCAAGTCGGAGCGACTCCAGCCGGGCGAGATTCGCGGCGCGCAGCTCGGCAAAGGTGTCGAGCAGCTGGCGAAGCGACTTACCCCGGGAGGCTTCGAATTGGGCAAAGCGGTCGAACGGCGTGAACGGCCGCGACTCGCCATGCGCGAGAATCACATCCACCCGCTCCATCCAGTCAGTGCGCTCACCGTGAATGAGGTGGCCCACTATGTCGAATGGACTCCAGGTGTCGGCACCTTCGTTCGCCCTGATCCAGGAGTCGGGCACGTCCTTCAGCCAGGCCCGCAGCACCGACGGGTGTGCTGCGGAGAATCGGAAGGGCATCGTCGAAGGAGAAGTTCATTGCCACCTCACATCGCTGGACGGCGCTCGGTCGGCTTTCTGACCGGCAGAATGTAAAAGGCTGCCAGGAAGCCGTGGACCGCCAGGCTGGCCCACGCATTGACGAATGCCAGCGCGAAAGAGACCGCGTAGGCGATCGGTCCCAGCAGGTAGCGTCTGCTGATGGTCCGTACCGCTTCCCGGTCCGCGTCTTCATGCAGCAGCCGGCCTCCGCGCACTGCATACCACCAGAGCGCATTGTAGGCCACGGCGATCAGGACGAACGTCGCGCTGTAGAGGGCGAGCGCGACTTTCCTTCCCTTGGGCTCCGGCAGGTACTCGGCCATGACCGCGGTGGGAAACGGCAGAAAGGCGATCCACATCAGGAAGAACACGCTGAGGAGCAGGAAGTAACGGTCGGTCCGCCGGATCAGCACGAACATGCTGTGATGATTCACCCACATGATGCCGATAGTAAAGAAGCTGATGAGGTAGCCGAGGTAGGCCGGCCAGAGGTGGAGGAGGGCCGGTAACAAGGTGCTCCCGTGGCCGGTCAGGTCCGGCGCGGGAACCCGGATATTGAGGACGAGGAGCGTGATGGCGATGGCAAAGATTCCATCGCTGAACGCTTCGACCCGAGTCGTCTCGGAAACGCCGCTGGCGGCGGGGTCGGCCATAGATTCACCAACTTAACACCCCCTTCGGTTCTTCCTGTTCAACCGGGGCGGGCTTTCGATTCAGGGCTGAACCAATGGAGAGATCGATGCTTCTGCCAAACCGATTGCCGCTCGTGGCACTGGTATATGGAACGATGGTCGGCGGAGCGGGATGCGCCGGGAAGTCGAGCCCCGCCTCGGCCGATCCGAAGAGTGGCGCAGTGGTGTTCGAAGACCGGCTCACGGTGGACGAGAACGATGATAAATCCCCGCTCCGCATACCCCCGGCTCAACTGCCCGCGGCCGGTGAGTGCCGGCTCTGGTTCCCGGGAAAACCGATCCGGGAGCAGCCGCCTGCGGGAGCTTGCGCTCAAGTCGAGCCGACGGCCCCACCGGAAAGCTGGGTGTTATACCGGCCCCAGCAGGATCGCCGGTTGATCCATGTGCGCCTGGTGGACCCGGACCGTGCCGGGGTGATTACGAAGGTGCGCGTCTATGATGCAGCGCTGGGAACCTATCTGGGAACGAAGCAGCGCCGCAGCTAAGGCGGCTCCGCTTGACGCCACCTAGCTTCGGGATATATTCGGGTTAGCGTTCCGAATAAATCCCGAATCCTTCCGGGGGCTCACGTGTCGCCGCTTCAATCCCACCGCACACCTTCGTCGGATCGCAAAACCGCTCTTCAGCTCGCATCCGATAGCGCTTCCCGTCCCCAAGAACCTCGTCAGCCAGCCCATTCGATTGGTGTCTGTCCCGATTGCGCCGGTCCTCTCGTGCGCTCCTCGGCTTGCGTCAGCTGCGCTCAGTGTGGCTGGGGACAATGCGGGTGAAGGAGGCGGGGCGGGGCTGGGCGGAGCGGGGCGGACGGGCAGCAACAGCAACCGAGAAGCGGAGCTCAACTGGACTTACTGCCCCGCCGCCCATCCGCCCAGAGGGCACCCGCCCGCTGCCCGCCTACCCCTCCTCGACCAGCGCAGCCGGGGCACCAAGTTCATCGAGCTATCGGTAAACTCGGTGCTCAACACTCCAGCCTCCACCGGCATGGGGTTCTGGTCCATCAATCCGTATGTCGGTTGTGAGTTCGGCTGCACCTACTGCTATGCGCGGGATACTCATCGGTGGGCAATGGAGCGGCGGGGCAGCGGGGAGCGGGGCAGCGGGCGGTAACAGCACACCGGATGCTTTCGAGCAGCGGAGCGATCTGCCCCGCCGCCACCGCCGTTCCGCTGCCCGCCTGGGAGGCATTCGAGAAAGAAATCCTGGTGAAGACCGAAGTCGCCGCAGTGCTCGCGCGCACGCTCAATCCCGCCCGGATAGCCGGTCACTCCCTGGTCATCGGCACCGCTACCGATCCCTATCAGCCGGCTGAGCGGCGGTTCCAGCTCACCCGCCGGATTCTGGAGGTACTGCGCTCCTATCACGGGCTCTCGATCAGCATCATCACCAAGTCACCCCTCATCACCCGCGATCTCGACCTGCTGCAGGCGCTATCGAAACACAATGAGGTGAGCGTCAACATCTCACTGGCCACGGCGGACTCCCGGCTCGCCCGCCGGTTGGAGCTTCGCTCACCGGTTCCGGGAGCACGGCTCCGGGCTCTCCGCCGGCTCAGCCAGAGCGGCATTTACGCGGGGCTCCTGATCGCGCCGATCGTCCCTGGCATCACTGATGATTGGGCCGGGTTGGCCCGGCTGATGGAGGCGGCCAAGGAGGCGGGTGCCCGCTACGTGGTCGGGTCGGCGCTCCGGCTCGGCCCCGCAGCGCGGCACCGCTTCCTTCCCCACCTCGAGCGGGAGTTTCCCGAGCTGGCCGAGCGGTATCGACGGCACTATGCCGGCAAGGACCATGTCAGCCAGAGTTACCAGGACGCTCTCAGCCGGCGGCTGCGCGCGTTGCAGCAGGCGTACGGCTTTGCGGTTGATGAAGGCATGCGAAGGCGGCGTCAGCTCGAGGGTCGTATGCCCCGGAGAGAGACCGCCGGCCTTGCTGCACAAAAGGAGCTGCTATGACCAACGCCGAGCACGACCGCCGCATCGATTACATCGAATTCTCAGTCAAGAGCGTCGCCGAAGCCAAGCAGTTCTATGGTGGCGCCTTCGGCTGGACCTTCGAGGATTACGGACCCGACTACGCCAGCTTTGCCGACGGCCGGCTGGCGGGAGGTTTCCAGACCGTACCGCAGGTGAAAACTGGCGGACCGCTGGTGGTCATCTATGCGGCCGATCTCGAAGCCATGGAGCGGCGGGTCAAACAAGCGGGAGGAAAGATCGTCCGCTCCATTTTCAGCTTTCCGGGGGGCCGGCGGTTTCACTTTGCCGACCCCAGCGGCAACGAGCTGGCGGTCTGGTCGGATAAATAGCTGGGAGCCCATATGCGTTCCGTATTGTTCGTCGATCCACCCGCTTTCTGTACTACCCTCGAGGGTCTGGCGCTGCCTGCGCTCCAGACCCGGCCCGTGGGGGTCGCTCCGCCCGGTGTCGATCGAGCCACGATTCTGGCGCTGTCCGCCGAGGCCAGGCGGGCCGGCCTGAGTCCAGGAATGTCGGTGCGGAAGGCTCAGCGGCTCTGTCCCGATCTTATTCTTCTGCCCCCCAACCCTCAGCTGTATGCTCGCGCTTCCCAGGCACTTCTCGAGATCCTGCGCTGCTTCGCTCCTACCATCGAGCCCCGGGGATACGGTCATGCATTCCTCGATCTCACCGGAACCGGCCGGCTCTTCGGTTCGCCTCAGGACGTCGCTGCCTGTATCCGGCGGGAGGTGAGCGAGCGGCTGGGTCTTCCTCTCTCGGTTGGGATCGCCGCGAACAAGCTGGTGAGTGAGGCAGCGATTAAGGCGGGAAGGCGGGAAGGGGAACAGGAGCTGCTCTATGTCCCAGCAGGGGATGAGCGAGGTTTTCTCGCTCCCCATCCCCTCGAGGTGCTGCCCGAGCTCGATCCCCGTCTGCGCCAAAGGCTGGACGATTATCAGCTCGATCTCATCGGTGAGGTGGCGGCTATTCCCGAGAACGCGCTCTGCGCTGTTTTCGGCCGGCACGGCCGAGTGCTCCGGGCCCGGGCGCGAGGGATCGATTCCCGGCCGGTTTTGTCCCCCGAACGGCAATCCGAGTTTCACCAGGTTCATACGCTGACCACCGACACCAATGACGTCGGCGTACTGCACCCCCTGTTTCGGCTGATGAGCGAGCGACTGGGGCGGCGGCTGCGCCGGCGCGGGCTCACCGCCGGACGACTGCGGCTGCAGGCGATCTATGTCGATTACACCGCCACCTCGCGCACCGTTCCCCTGAGTGCCGCCGTTCTCGATGCGGAGCTCTGGGGTGCCGCCCGGCGCGCCTTTGCGCTGGCCAACAGCAAACGGTTGGCCGTGCGGACTGTCGCCCTCACCCTGGACCAGTTGTGGGAGGCTGAGGCGCAGCTGGACCTGTGGGCGGGCGAGCGAGACGGACCGGCGGACCGGCCAACTCCAGCATGCCCTCGACCAGATTCACCGCCGGTGGGGAATGCGGAGCGTCGGGCGGGGGATGGCCCACCTCTCGCTGCGCCAGGCTAAGCCCGCGAATGCGCCACGGAGTCAGCCCGCTCCCGCCGTGCCGCTCGGCGATCCGTTCTCAGGTATTGCGAGTCCTTCTTGACATCCCATTGCACCTGCTTGAGCTCCTGCTCCAGCCGGGCGATTTGACGATGCTCGTCGGTAACCTCTCGGTCCAGGCGGGCCAGGCTCGCGTCATCGCTATCCACCGAGCTACTGTCGCCCGGCAAGATCTGCTCGGCCTGCAGCTTCTTGCGAGTAGCGTCCTGATCGCGCTCGTAGGTAAGGAGCTGGTCCTGCTCCCGCTTGAGCTCACGCCGTTTCCGCGCCAGCACGCTGTCGTCTTCCTGCAGCGCCGATCTGTCCTGGGCAATTTCCTGACTGTTATTTGCCAAATATCTGCTGGACTGAATGGGTGTCACGTTCTGCGGGCTCTGGTGACTGCAGCCGGCGACGCAGAGCACCGTCGCAGTGGTAACGATCAGGATCGTTCGGCCAGACATGGTTCCTCCATCGAGATCCCTTTCGGGACTCCAGGGCAACCTCTGCGCCATCGGGTATGGAGATGCAAGTAGCTGGAGAATTGGTTGTTGCAGGCAGGCGTCAGGCGGTTTTATCGATCCGGGAGACAGCCTGGCCGGGACAGCATGTCCAGCGGACAGGATGTCACCAGGTCACCACGATCTTCCCGAAGGTCGCATTCCCCTCGAGAACCCGATGCGCGTCGGCCAGCTGAGTCATCGGGTAGGTTCGTTCCAGCACCGGCCGAAGTGCGGCCCCCTGCTCCCTGGTCTCGAACAGAGGCAGCATGCGCGCTCCGAACTCCCGAACCAGTGGAATTCGCTCCTCCAGCCCCCGCGTCCGCATCATGGTGCCGACGACCTCGAGTCGCTTCCGCAGAATCGGTCCCAGGTCGGCGTCAGTTTCGCTCCCCGCCAGGAAGCCGAGCAGGATCAGGCGGCCTCGGGGCGCGAGTACCGCCAGATTGTCGGCCAGAGCCGGTCCACCCAGGACGTCGAGGATCACCTGGACCGGCTCGCCCACCGCCTCGCGAAAAGGCGTTTGCGTGGTGTCGATCCCGATGTCGAGTCCATAGACCAGGGCCCGGGCCAGCTTGTCCCCGCTGCGCGAGGTGCCGAGCACGGTGGCGCCCAGCTGCTTGGCAATCTGCGCCGCCGCGGTGCCGACCCCGCTTCCAGCCGCGTGGATCAGCACTCGATCGCCTCGCTGGAGCCGGCCTCGAGTCACCAACGCATCGTAGGCGGTCAGAAACGCCTCGGGAATCGCCGCTGCTTCGGCGTAGGACAACCCCCGCGGAATGGGCAGCACTTCGTCCTGGTGGACCACGACCATCTCCGCCTGAGCCCCGCCTCCGACCAGGCCCATGACCCGGTCGCCCACCTTCCAGCGAGTGACCCCTGGCCGCACGGCCTCGACTTCCCCGGCATATTCGAGCCCCGGAATGTTCGCCGGCCAGCCATGCGGTGCCGCATACTGGCCCCGTCGCTGGATGAGGTCGGCCCGGTTCAGTCCGGCCGCGTGGACCCGCACCCGGATGTGATCTTTGCCGACCTCCGGCTTGGGGACTTCGCCGATGGTGATGACCTCGGGTCCGCCGGCTCCCTCGTAAATCACCGCGCGCATGGGGTTCCTATTGGCTGAGTCACGAAACATACTTCGCGGCTTTATTTCATGAGTTCGTGTTATTCAGCTGATTGCTAATAGTCGATAGTCCGGTATGGCCCAAACCTATTGCGATGTGGCACCGAGTCACCAATGGCATGGGCCGTACCATGATCGGGAGTATGGCTTTCCCCTCGAGAGTGATGCGGAGCTGTTCGAGCGGCTCATGCTCGAGATCAACCAGGCCGGGCTCTCCTGGCTCACCATTCTCAAGAAGCGGGAGGCATTTCGCCGGGCCTATGGCGGCTTCGATCCTGAGGTGGTAGCGGCCTACGGCGCCCGCGACCGCAAGCGGCTGCTGAACGACGCGGGAATCATTCGCAACCGGCTGAAGGTGGATGCCGCCATTGCCAACGCCAAAACAATTCTGGAGCTCCGGAAAACCCATGGATCGTTCGCCGGCTGGCTGGCCGCTCATCACCCGCGATCGAAGGAGGAGTGGGTCAAGCTCTTCAAGCAGACCTTCCGCTTCACCGGCGGTGAGATCGTAGGCGAGTTTCTGATGAGCATCGGCTATCTCCCCGGCGCCCATGTCCCCAGCTGCCCGGTATATCAGACAGTCCTTCGCCGAAACCCGGCCTGGTCGGTTAATCCGGGGAAAAAGCGTGAGCGGGGAATGAAAGGCGTAAGCGGGAGTTGGGTGAGCGGGCCCGTCGGGGCCCTTTGGGTGTCGGACGGCGGACGAGAAGGGCCACCGGTAGTGTTGGTGCACTCACTGGCGGGAAACTCGACCCATTGGGATCGACAACTGGAACACCTGCGGCCGAAACACCGGGCCGTCGCGCTCGATCTTCGGGGCCACGGGCAGTCGGAGCCACCCAGGAATGGCGACTACTCGATCGCGGGAATGGCCGGCGACATTGCGGCGGTGGTGGATACCCTGGGCCTGGATCGGTTCGTGCTGGTGGGTCACAGCATGGGCGGTGGAGTGGCGCTGACCTACGCCGGCGTTCATCCCGATCGGGTAGCCGGCCTGCTTGCTGGTGGATCCCATCGGCGATGGGAAACAGATCCCGGCCGCCGAGGCTGGAGCCTTTCTCGCCGGGACTCGAATCGGACTATGCACCACCATGATCCGGCAATACTGGACCGGCATCGCCGGGCCGAATAGTGCCGTTCGGGAGCGGCTGCTCGCCGATCTCGGCGCGATCCGAAGGAAGCCGTGCTGCAGGTGCTGCGGAGCGTGATGCAGTTCGATCCCGATCCCCTCGCTGGCACGGTACCAGGGGCCCGATGCTGTCGATCGTCACCCCGCAGAACGATGCCGGTTCAGCCTGCACCGGCTGGGCCAGCGGATTTCCCCACCGGAGTGGTGACGGGCACCGGCCACTGGATCCAGCTCGATCAGCCAGACGAGTTCAATCGATTGATCGATGAGTTTCTTGAAAACAGCGTGAGCGGGACGTAGGAAAGCGTTTGTAAGCGGTAAGCGGGCGTAGATGTTCACCCACCTCCACGTCCACTCCCATTTCTCCTTCGGTCTCGGGGTCTCCAGTCCCGAGGCGCTCGCGGACGCCGCGGCGCAGCGGGGCTTCCGGGCGCTGGCCTGCACCGACACCAACGGGGTCTACGGCGCGGTCGAGTTCCAGCGCGCCTGTGCCGCCGCGGGCGTGCGCCCCATCCTCGGCGCGCACCTCGTCGCGAACGGCCAGGAGACGGTAGCGCTCGCCACCAACGAGCAGGGTTGGGCAGCGCTGTGCCGTGCCATTACTCGTATTCATTGGGAGAGTAGCGGAGCCCGGACGCGTGCCTGAGGGCGCGCAAGGGGTGGAAAGGGGTGTCAGGCGCGACCCGACGAGTATGCCGTCCGCGCTGACATCCTTGGCCACTGATCGTGACGGCCTCATCCTTATATCTCGCGACATCGTATTCCTGGAAGAGACGCTGCGGCTCAGTGGCCCTGCAAACCTCTACGCCGAGCTGCGGCCCGGGAGAGCGCGCCACGCGGTGCTGGCCGCCGCCCGGCGACTCCGCCTTCCCGTCGTCGCCACCAACGGCGTGGTGGCCGCGCGAGCCGAGGAATGGAGCCGCCACCGGCTGCTGCGCGCCATCGCCCTGAATACCACCCTTTCATCCCTGCCGGCAGAAGAGGTCTGGCCTCCCCAGGCGTGGCTCTGCTCCGGCGACGAGCTGGCCCGCCACTTTCCCGACTGCCCCGAGGCCATTCGGGCAGCGGAGGAGATCGCTGAACAGTGCAGCTACACCATCCCGGTGGGCCGGCGCACGGTGCCGCCTCGGGTTGCCGATACCGATTCCGCTTTTGCGCAGCTCCGGGAGATGACACTGCAAGGCGCCCGCTGGCGTTATCCGGTTGTCACCCCAGAGCTGCAGGAGCGGTTGGAGCTGGAGCTCGGGATCATCGCGCGGAAGGGATTTGCCGACTACTTCCTCGTGGTGCGTGACATCGTCCGCAATGGCCCCACCCACTGCGGCCGGGGGTCAGTCGCCAATTCGGTGGTGAGTTACTGCCTCGGCATCACCCACGTCGATCCCATTCGCTCCCAGCTCGTGTTCGAGCGCTTTCTCAACCTGGAGCGCAGCGATCCGCCCGACATCGATCTCGATTTCCCCTGGGATGAGCGCGACAAAGTGCTGGAGTACGTCTTCCGCCAGTATCCCCGGCTTCATTCCGCCATGGTGGCCAACCATAACTGCTTTCAGCCCCGAGGCGCCTTGCGCGAGGTGGCCAAAGTGCACGGCAGGCCGGCCGGCGAGATCCGGGAGGTGACCCGGCGGATTCCCTTCTTCGAGGATGGCGAGCGGCAGCTCCCCGACCTGATAGCGACTCACCCCAACTTTCAGGGCCTGAGTCTGGCCAATACCTGGCAGGAGTTTGCCCGCCTGGCCGTGGGTCTGGTCGGGATCCCCACGGCACTTGTCGGTCCATGCCGGCGGAGTCGTGATCACTCCCACCCCGCTCACCGACTATGTGCCGGTGGAGCGGGCGGCCAAGACCCTCGAGTGCAATCCCGATCTCGCGGTTCCGGTCATCCAATTCGAAAAAGATGGTACCGAAGACGCTGGCCTGGTGAAGATCGATCTCCTCGGCAATCGCTCGCTGGCGGTGATCCGCGATGCCATCGAGGCGGTCCACGGCCATACCAACTACCGGATCGACTATACCTCGTCTACCGCCGGCGACGACGAAGCGGCCAAGGAGCTGTTCCGCACCGGCAAGACCATGGGCGTCTTCTACACCGAATCCCCCGCATCCCGGCTCCTTTGCGCCAAGAGCCGGGCGGACACATTCGAGCTGCTGGTGCTGAACACCAGCATGATCCGTCCCGCCTCGAACAAGTACATCCAGCTTTATCTAGAGCGGTTGCGCAACGGCGCCCCCTATGAGCCGCTCGATCCGTGTCTCCGCGACACGCTGGAGGAGTCGTTCGGGATCATGGTGTATCAGGAGGACGTGGTGAATGTCTGCGCTACCTTCGCCGGGCATGTCGCCCGCCACCGGCGACGGACTCCGCAAGGCGCTCTCCAAGAAGCGGCCCGCCAAGCACCTCGGCGCCTACGCCGAAGAGTTCTTCACCGGAGCCATGCGGCTGGGCCGCGATCCGGACGCGGCCAAGCGAGTGTGGGAGATGATCATGTCCTTCGCGGGATACAGCTTCTGCAAGGGACACTCGTGCTCCTACATCCAGGTGGCCCAGCACGCGTGCGCGCTGCGAGCCCATCACCCGGCGGAGTTCATGGCCGCGGTGCTGTCCAACGGCGGTGGATTCTACCAGCCGTTTGCCTATGTGGCCGAGGCCATGCGCATGGGGCTCAGGGTGCTTCCGCCCGACATCAATGCCAGCGATTTCCGCTGCAGCGGGAAGGGACGGGAGATTCGGATCGGGCTGCAGTATATCAAGGGGCTCTCGGCCGATGGGTAGAGCGGGTGATGACTGCGCGGGTCGTCCTTGCGGAGCGAGGCGGAAGCCGGACCGATTTCAGCAGCATCTTTGACCTCCGCGCGCGCACCGGAATCGCTCCCGTCCGACCTGCGTCTCCTGATCAAGGTCGGCGCGCTCGATTCGATCGCCCAGGGCTGGACCCGGCCGATGATGCTGTGGATGGTGGATCGGCGGGGCAGCGGGGCAGCGGGGCCGCGGGCAGCAACAGCACACCAACGCGAGGTCGTCATTCGGAGTCGACCGCCCCGCTGCCCCGCTGCCCCGCTGCCCCGCTGACTGGTTCGACGACCTTCCGCCCGCCGTCCCGGCTCTCAAGGAATACTCCCCCGAGCGCCGCCGCCGGGAGGAATACGAGGCCCTCGGGTTCATCAGCGACGCGCACCCGATGCTGCTCCACGCCGACCGGCTGCGACATTTTCGGCTGTGTCCCAGCACCGAGCTGCACCAGCACATCGGGCCGCCACGTGCTGGCTGCCGGGATGCTCACCACGGCCAAGCCGGTGCATACCAAGGCAGATGAGCCGATGGAATTTGTGACCTTCGATGATGGACACGGGTTAATCGAGGCGGTGCTGTTTCCGAAGGTCTATCGTGAGCGGGGTCACGTTCTGTTCGACCAGGGGCCCTTCATCTTCCGAGGCAAGGTAGAGGAGGAGTTCGGGGCGGTGACGCTCACACTGACCCACCTGGACCGGCTGGAGCGGGCCCGGGTCAGAGCTATCGCAGTGAGCCGGCCGAGCGCTCGAAGACCATGTCGCCTTCCTGGGCAAAGCGGACCTTGCGGGTGCCGATTGGCGTGCGGAACGTGGCCCGGCCCCGGACCGCGAAGTTGTGGGTACCGGAGCCGAAGAGCCTGGAGATGCTCGGGCGTGGCGTGCTCCTCCAACGCCAAGGCCAGCGCCACCGTCGACACCGTGTCGGTCGCCACCTGCACGGTGCTGTCGCGCTTGAGACTGCCGATGGGAACCCCATCCAGACGAAGCGACAGCTCGACCTGCTCGGTGGAGAGCGGATAGTCGTTGGAGTTTTTCACCGCGAGGGCAATGATGACTGGAGTTGCTGACTGGCTGGATGCCTCCAGATTGAGCCGTGATCCCCGCGACCGTGACCACCGGGTCCTCGTACAGCCAGAGGCCGACCGGAGTACAGGCAGTTACCCAGCACAACCACGCCGCTCGACGCCATCCCGTGACTGCCATTACACTCCCTGCTCCGTGGAGAAATGAGTAATGCGTCTTTCCCCCATGCTGGCAGGACTCGGACTCTCGCTCAATCTGGTCCTGGGCGCCAGCGCCTGCAGCTCTCAGACCGGGCCGACCCTGCCGCAAGGGAGCGGCGCCCGGCTGCAGCAGGTGGTCGCCGGCCTGACCTTTCCGCTTTATCTGACGGCTCCGCCGGGGGACCTGAACCGGCTCTTCATTGTCGAGAAGGCCGGCAGCATTCGCATCGTCAAAGCCGGCACTCTCCTGCCCACCGCGTTCCTCGACATCAGCCCACAGGTATCCAACGTGCGGCGAACAAGGATTGCTCGGCCTGGCCTTCGATCCCAATTACGCCGCCAATGGACGTTTCTTCGTCCACTACTCCGACCCCCTTGGCAATACCCGGGTTTCCAGCTTCCAGGTTTCAGCGGACCCCGACATTGCCAACCCGGGCAGCGAACAGATCATCCTGACCGCCACTCAGCCCTACGCCAACCACAACGGGGGACAGCTGCTGTTCGGCCCGGATGGGATGCTCTACCTCGGCCTGGGCGACGGCGGGTCGGGCCGGCGATCCCCAGGGCCGGGGCCAGGATCGCTCCGACCTGCTCGGCTCCATCCTGCGCGTGGACGTGCAAGCCGGCTCTTCCTACACCGTGCCGGCGGACAATCCGTTCGTCGGGCAGGCCGGCGTTCGACCGGAGATCTGGAGCTACGGGCTGCGCAATCCCTGGCGCTTCAGCTTCGACCGGGGTAACGGGAGATCTGTACATCGCCGACGTGGGCGAGTCCCGGTTCGAGGAAGTCGACGTCGTCTCCTGCGGCGGAAGGAGCCGGCAAAGGCTTGAACTACGGCTGGAACCTGATGGAAGGGAAGCATTGCTTCATCACCAGCCCGTGCAACGAGACCGGACTCACCCTGCCGGTGCACGAGTACACCCATGGCCAGGGCTGCTCCATCACCGGCGGCTACGTCTATCGCGGCGCTGCCGTTCCAGCGCTTCAAGGCCTCTACTTCTTTGCCGACTTTTGCCAGGGGTGGGTTCGCAGCTTTCGCCTGGCGGGCGGGGCCGCCACCGAGCTGACCGACTGGCGGGTGCTCCAACCCGGTGGCTCGATCACCAGCTTCGGGGAAGATGCCGCCGGCGAGCTCTACCTGATGTCCACCAACGGCGGGGTCTTCAAGATCGTGCCGGAGCCGTGAGCTCGTATGGCAGGGATCAAGGCTGAGCCGTACAGCCTCGCAGATTTCGAGCGGCTCCGGGATCGCATCCCTCCGTTGATCCGCTTCGGGACCTCGACCTGGAATTATCCTGGCTGGCGTGGCTTGGTGTACCACCAGGACTATGGTCCCAAGGGGGCGGCGGCGAAGATGCTGAAGGAGTACGCCGCCTTTCCGCTCTTCGGTACCGTGGGGGTCGATTCCAGCTTCTACGGCCCTCCGACCGAAGCGGTGCTTCGAAGCTATGCCGAGCAGCTCCCGCCGGGCTTCCCCTGCGTGAGCAAGGTGTGGAGTCAGCTCACGGTGCACACCTTTACCAAGGCCCAGGATCCGGACCGCGCCGGTAAGGTCAACCCGGATTTCCTCAATCCGGATCTGTTCATCGAGGAGATTTACCAGCCGTACCAACGCCACTTCAGCGCGAACACCGGCCCCTTCGTCTTCGAGTTCCAGACCATCGCCAAGTCCAGCGGCATCGGTCCCCAGCGCTTTGCCGACCGGCTGGACGAGTTCTTATCTGCGCTGCCCCGCGAAGGGCAGTATGCCGTCGAGATCCGGAACGATGAGTTTCTCACTCCCATGTACTTCGCGGTGCTGCGAGAGCACGGCGTGGGCCACGTCTTCAACTCGTGGACCCGGATGCCTCCCATCGGTCATCAGCTCGATCTGCCCGGGTCGATTCCGGCATCATTCATCGTGGCCCGTGCGTTATTGCGGCCGGGACGCACCTACAATGAGGCGGTGGACGCCTTCGCCCCCTACGACCGGATTCGGGAGCCGAACCCAAAGCTGCGGCGGGATCTGGTTCGGCTGGTGCAGGCAGCGGTAAATCAGCGGATTCCGGCCTATCTACTGGTCAATAACCGCACGGAGGGCAGCGCGCCGCTGACGATCGCGGCGATCGCCGAAATGCTTTGATCAGTCGTCCTTGTCCGGCAGCCACAGGCTGACGCGACCACTTGCGCTCCTCGCCCGGCTGCAGGGTCTGCGCCGTATGCCAGTCCCGAACCGCGATGTCGAGGCGATCCGGGCGCTCCGATGCAGGGCTCCAGCGCGAGATTGTAGTAGGGAGGGCGGCCCGGCGGTGCCCAGCCCCGGCAGTTGATCCAGACCCCCACCTGGGGGACCTGGTCGGGTGAGACCCCATCTCCAAACGCTCTCCCCGTCGGGGGTCGGTCAGAACCATCCGCCCCTCGCCGGCCAAAATCGCCGAAGAGCTTCACCGCCCAGCCCCCGCTCTCCGGAAAAGTGAATCGCCCGGCATCTCCTCCGATGGCGCCGGGCCAGCTCACTACATCGTTCTCGCTTAGGTCATCGCGCCCGTGCACCGCGGCGATCTTCACCTGGGTGACACCCGGAAGCTCCAGCACCGACCCTGGCTGAACGTTGAGCAGCGGGTGGGCCGACCAGATCCAGGGGAACGGCGTCGCGCCGGTGTGGCGGAGCGCATAGCTGCAGTCGCACGACCGGCTCGTCCGGGTCGAGGGTGACCGTGCGCTGAAACTCGTAGGGGAATACGGTACCTTGCGCCGAGCCCGCGAGGGTGGTTCCCGTCTGCAGTCTCGTAGACCGAGCTGTCCCAGGGAGCGCTCCACAACTCGCCATGGTCCGGAAGCAGTGGTGTCCCCGGCGGCGCTCCGGGAATCGGGACACGCCCCCACGGTAGGAAAGCACTCGTCCCAGCCCCCGCTGTCCGCGGTCTCCACGTATGAGGCCCCCGGTTTGGGCGGCGCCAGCGGGATCTGGTCGCTGCGCCAGAGCCACTCCCGCCCGTTGAGCCGCCGCAGGTTGGTGAGCTTCATCCCGATGGCCGGGACCGCCACGATTTCAACCTGAGTCGAGCGAAGGGCGACTGCTGGAAAGCCGGAGACGTTAGTCTGACGGTAAGGACATGCCCAAAAGCTCGCACCGGCCAGGTGCCGAAGCCGGCGACTTTGGCCGGCACCGCAAAGAAGCGGAAATCCTGCTGAGGAAGGCTGGCGAGATTGCACATGTGCTCGACGATCGGCACCTCGGCGCCGAGCAGGGTCGAATGGACCGGGCGGGTCGAGATCCTCGGTGTCGTCGATGTTGAGGGAATCGATGCCGACCAGCGTGACGCCCTGACTCACCAGATATTCCGCCGCATCGCCGCTGAGAAACGGATGCCCTGAGAGGTAGCGCTCGGTGCGCCAGTGCGCGTCCCACCCGGTCTGCACCAGCACCGCCTTGCCCCGGACCTCCACGTCTTCGAATGCCGACCGGCCGATCGGGCGCCCGGCGCCCGGCGGGATCCGCACCACTACCGCATCGAGATCTGCCAACGATTCCAGCGGAAGTTGAGCCAGGTCCTTGCCATCGGCATACCGATGGAACGGCGAGTCGATGTAAGTGCCGGTGTTGGCCACCATCTCGATCTTGCCGATCTGGAACTCCACCCCTGGCGCATACCGGCTCCGGGAGGCCTCCCGACTCAGGTAGTCGCAGATGATCGGGCCGGGAAGACCGGGATACGTGGTCATCCCGTGCTCGACGGTATGGCTGAGGTCGACTAAAGCGGCCCGCTGCCCGCCTGCCCCGCTGCCCCGCCTACCCAAGCGCCGCCTCCAGATCCACCCCGGCGACGGCACAGATCCGCGCGATGGTCTCACCCATCTTGTTGTTCGGGGTCGACGCCCCGGCGGTGATCCCGATGACGCTTGAAGACCCCAGCCATCCCTCGGTCACTGACCTCCGATTTGGTGCCGATCGGCTGGTGCCGGATTGCGCCGGTGGTCGACATCCACCGCTTCGGCATCCTCGATGTGGTAGGCGAGCCACCCCGTGCTGCCGGACCAGCGCAGCCAGGTGGCAGGTATTGCTGGAGTTGTATCCGCCTACCACGACCATCAGGTCGAGCGGCTCCTGCAGCAATGCGAGCACCGCGTCCTGCCGCTCCTGGGTTGCGGAGCAGATGGTGTCGAAGGAACGAAAGTGCTGGTCAATGGATTCGGCCCGTACCGCCGGACCATGCTCTTCCGCACCTCCTCAGCGATGGCCAGCGATTCGCCGGAGAGCATGGTGGTCTGGTTGGCCAGTCCTACCCGGGTCAGGTCCCGCTCGAAATCGAAGCCGGGTGACACCGCCTTGCCGAACCGGGCTTCCAGCGGAGCGAAGGTCTCCGCCCCGCTCGATGAAGTCGCAGATCATCCGAGCTTCGGTCATGTCGAGCACCACCAGATAGCGGCCGCCCGGATACTTCATGACCTGGCTGGCCGTGGCCTTGGTCTCTTCGTGGTAATGCTTGCCATGGATGATGGCGGTGAAGCCGTCCCTGGCGTAACTCTCGACCCGCTTCCAGACGTTCAGCACCGAGCCGCAGGTGGTGTCCACCAGCACGCAGCCGATAGCCCGGAGCCGCTCGAAGTCCCCTATGGTCACCCCAAAGGCCGGCATGATGACCACGTCGTCCGGCGTCACCGCGGAAAAGTCGAACTCACCACCATCGCGGTGGTCCAGGAGGGTGATCCCCATGTTGCGGAGCTTCTCGTTGACGTGGGGATTGTGAATGATCTCGCCCACCAGGAAGAGCCGGCGGCCGGGAAACTTGGTCCGGGTCTCATAGGCGTATTCGACGGCCCGATCCACCCCGTAGCAGAAGCCGAATTCGCGGGCCAGGCGGAAGGTCAGCCGCCCTACCTGTAGCCGATAATCGTTGGCCTTGAGCGACTCGACGATGCCGCTGTGGTAGTCGGCGCTGAGCCGGCCGGCGATCTCGCTCTTGAGGCCGAAACCCTTACGGAAGTAGGTGTTCTCCATGCGTCAATGTACTACGGTGCAACCGGGCTCGGGCGAGGGATGAATGGTAAGCCCCTGAAAGGTCCCCCGGACCGTCACCCGTTGGGTATCGATCACCGAACGCGCGCCTGCCGTCACACTGCCGCCTAGCTCGCCTGACGGGGAACGGTCCAGAAAAACCGTCCCGGTGTCTCCCTGAAAGCCCTTGACCGCATTTTGGGTGAACCACCGGAGGGCCACAGCCGCAGCCGGGGGCAGGCTCTCTGCCCGGGGAGGATCCACCACCCGGTACCGCCCCGGCGAGGAGAGTGTCCTTAGGGTAGAGCGCGAAGGCGATGCCGGTATCGCCCTGAACCGCGCGGATCTCCAGTACTCGTCGGTCGGGGCACCATTCAGCGCTGGCCGGGGCCGAGATCTTTCCCTGGTCTGGTCCGCTCCAGGTTGCTTCCAGGTGGCCGCCTTGGGCCGGCCTTTGCGGCAGCCAGCCACAGCCGCCGAGCAGGACAGAAAGGGCAACCCACCCCGAGGCGATACGATGCCTCAGGAGGTCGGGAGCCGGGTGAACGTGGTGTGTTGAAGAAGTAGGAGAAGGAAGGTGGTGCCGAGAAGCTACGAGGTTTGCGCCCATTTGCTCCGGCCGTCGCGATGAAGCCCGTACGCCTTCAGCCGGCGCCAGAGGGTGGTACGGCTGATACCCAGCGAACGAGCGGTCTCGGCGAGCTTCCAGCCGTGCGCGTCGAGTGTCTTGACGATAGCCTCTTTCTCTCCGCGGCCAACGTAGTGGCGCCGGCCAGTCCGGGAATGAACATGGCCTCCCCCAGCTCGAGCCCGCCAACCCGCAGAGGGCGGAGGCGGCCGCCGAGGGCGGCCAACCGGGGCTGGAGATCGGGTGCCCCTTCGGACAGATCCATGCCGGACAGAGCCTCCCGGGCCGGCTGATTGGAGTACAGCAGCCGTCCTTCGACGTCAAAAACCACGACTCCCTCGCTGAACCCGTCCAGCAGGGCCTTGGCCAAGGGGGAAAAGACTGAGGGCATAGTCGGATAAAGCGACAGGGTCTCGGGCATAGTTCAAAGATACGGGTACAGGGGCCGTCTGGTTTCCTGACTATCTAGACGCTCAGGACCCGGCATGGTGCACAATGCGCCGTTGCGCCTTTACTCTCCCACCGGTTCTACCGGGATCTCCCGATGCTGCCGAAGCTCGGCCAGAATCACCAAGCCCAGGCCGGTGAAAATGGCCAGTCCGGCAACCACCGCCCGGGTGGTCAGCCGCTCACCCTGGAGCACCAGTGGCGCCACCGCCGCCGCAATGAGCGGCTGGAGGTAGATGTAGACTGTTACCAGGTTGGAGGACACTCGTTGCAGCGCCCAGATGTTGAGCAGGTAGCTCACGATGGTGGGGAAGATCACGATGTAGCCCACCCAGAGCCACACGGGACCGCTGATGGTCGACAGCTGCAAGCTCCGCATGGCGATCACCCCGAAAGGCAGGACACCGAACGAGGCGAACAACATCACATAGAAGCTCACCGTGATCGGCTGGTACCGGCCAACCACCGATCGCGCGTAGAGGAAGTAGGCGGCATAGCAGACCATGCCCAGCACGATGAGGGCGTTCCCCAGCGCCACGTCGGGAGCGAGTGAGATGCGATCGGGACCGATCAGGTAAATCGTGCCCAGAGCAGCCAGGCCAATGCCGGCGAACTTGAGCGCCGAAGGCGGCTCCCTCCGGGTGAGCACCCCGCCAAGGACCGTAAAAACCGGGACGGTAGTCACCAGAATGGTGGCGTTGATGGCGGTGGTGTGCCGTAACCCATAGAGGAAGAGGGTCTGGTTGGCAGCGATGCCGAGCAGACCAAGTACGGCCAACCGGAGCAGGTCGCCCCGGTCCCGCACCCACTGACCTCCGGTTGCCGCATTGACGAGAAAGAGGACTGCGGTGGCTCCCAGCACCCGAAAGCAGACCAGGGCACCAGCAGGGAAATGCGGAAGCACAAACCGGCCGGCGATAGCCAGGCTGGCAAAGAGAAGCTGGACCACCACGAGGGCAAGGTGGACCAGCGGCTTGGCCGGGGACATCCGGTCGGGTCGAGGCCCTAGCTACCGACGCGGGCGCCCCCGAGGTCCGCCGCCTCGCCGGGCCCGATGGCCCTGCCGCTGACGCCGCCGTCCGCCGCGGTGGCGGCCAGGATCAGAGTCCTCGTCAGCGTGGGTCCGGGGAGACCGCCGCAACATTTCTTGCAGCGCAGGGATGGTATCCGCCAGGATCGGCGGATGGCGCCCCCGCTGTACCGCAAAACGGAGGGGCCGATCCAGCCGCGGCAGCTCGTCCGCCCGTAGCCGCTTGGCCTGGCCCTCCCGCAGCCGGACCCGGGCGACGCCCTCTCCGTTCTGGATCTCGTAGTCGAGCGGCACCGCGTCGCCCCGGACATGCAGGCTCCCGGGCAACGCCTGCAGCCGCTCCCGGTCTTCGACGCCCACCAGCTCCGCCGGGTCGAGCACGATCCGGGTGCGGAGGAACTCATCCCAGCTGCTGACGCCTTCGAGCTGGCGTCGGATCAGGGCGCGCAATGCGCTCCGGCGCCAGCTCTTTCAGGGTGCCGCCCGACCGGCGCCAGAGCTCATCCAGCTCCGCCAGGGTCCGGCGCAGCCGGTTCTGATCGGGATGGATGGTCTCTCCCCTGATGAGCGCCTCGGTGAGCGCATCACGAGCTGCCGGCAGCAGCTCGGCGGGGATCTTTCCCTCGATCGGCTCGATCTCGGTGTCCAGCTCGAACCCGAAGTAGCTGCGCCGGCGCTCGACCATCAGGGCCTGATGCTTTCGGGGCCCGCCCAAGACGATCCTGAGGTGACCCCAGCGTGGCATACTTCCGCACCAAATCGTACGACAGAGTGGTTCCCTCGATTGCGGCGCGGGGGACCCCGAAACGATCAGCGAAGTAGCGCAGCGTCCCGGCCACCGCACCCCAGCTTCCCGCCACCGAGGTCTTGGAGACTCTCGCCTCCTGACCATCGGCGGTGTGCTCGTCGATCACCAGGTCGAACGGCATGAAGCGGGCGAGCAGATCGGCCCAGTCCCGCCGCACATCCTTCGAGGCGTAGGGCAGCTGCTTGGGCAAGGGCAGCTCGAGCGACCGGTAGACTGACGCCAAGCCCAGGGCAGTGTCCTCGATCGCCTTCACCAGGACCCCACGACGCTCGGCCCACTCGGCGAGACCATCCTCGAATAGATGGCGGGGCAAGCCATACACCTCGCCCAGGTAGCCGTGCTGGTTGACCGCCTCGGCATAGAGATTGTAAGCCGTGAGGTGGTCACTGCCGTTGACGATCACCCCATGGAGGTCGCGCTCCTCCCGGGTCATCCGATGGAGCGACTCGATGTTGGAGGAGACGGCAACCATCGGAATCAGCTCTTCGCCCGCATGGACCAGCAGCTCGCCCCAGGGCCGTTCTACCGGAAGCGCCTCGACCTCTCGTCCATAGCTGGTCAACTTCCCGTTCTCGATCAGGCCTCGGCTGGTGAGCAGTGTGATCGCCCGATTGTAAGCGGTGCGATCGAGCGGCACCGGAAGGTCCAGATCCCTGGCGTCGACCCCCAGTGCAGCACAGGTGATGGCAACCCGTTCGGCGTCACCCGCCAACTGGAACTCAGGCGGGGTGGGCCGAAGCGATTCGAACACGAGGTTTCGGTCACTCAGAATGACCACCTCGCCATTGGGCACCCGGCCGTGGACCCGGCCGGCCATCTGGAGAATCTCGTTGGCACCGAGATACAGCCGGTGCAGCACGTTGCGGCCGCGGTCGACCACATTGCCGTAGCGGGCGTCGTAGATCACAACGGTATTGAGACCTCGAACGTTGAGCGCCGACTGGCCGGCCGCGGTCATCGCCAACAGGAAGGGACGCTCGACCTCGCCCTCCAGAAAGGGGCGAATCACTCTGATCGGCTCCCCCCGTGATAAAACGCCGTCGTGAGCCGGGGCCACTGGGATCCGAGACCCTCGGCCAGCTTTTCGACTTCGGCGCGGGTGGGAACGAAGACCGCGACCCCCCGCTTCTCCTTCATTAGATGGCGGATATAGCGGTCGTTCAGGAATTCGTCAGGCTGCTGGGGGAGCACCTGCACTTTGGCCTTCAGGGCGGGATCGAAGGCCTGGGTCACCAGCACTTCCTTAGCTGTTCAGGTATTGAGCGTAGAACGTCGGATCCACTGTGGCGCTCAGCCAGATGAAGCGGCAGCCCGCCCGCTTGCCCAGCGCAAGGCAGAGCTCCAGCTCGGCCGAGGTCTGGTGGATCTCGTCGACCACGATGGTGTCCCGTCCGGTGATCAGGTCATCCTGAAACCAGCGACGAGCTATACCGGTGGTCACGATCACCACATTCCAGTTGGGAGTTTCCGGGGTGGCCTCCCGCTCGCGATTGACCACTCCGGCGTAGAGCGGCTCCCGCAGAATGGACTCGGCGATGGATCGGATACCCAGTGTTTTACCGGTGCCGGTTCCCGCCACGATGCCGAAGGCAATTCCCGCTCCGGCCCACTGGCGCAGCTCCTCGCCGTGCTCCCGCTCGAGCAGGGTATCTACCTGGAGACTGAGAGCCAGCTCGATCGTCTCGCACGCCGCCCGGGTGGGAGCGATGACGATAATCCGGCCCTTGGGATGGGGAGCGAGGCGATAGGCGTTGGGATCGGGCGGGAGATGGTGGTCGCGGGAAGGATGCATGCGTAAAGGAAGGCGGTAGGGCGGTAGGGCGGTAGGGCGGCAATTCAGGAACGGCGAATGCAGGGGAACTCACCGCTCTTATTACCAGAACTCTACCGCCTTACCGCCCTACCGCCTTACCGCCTTCTAGAACCCCGGTTGCAGCGAAAACTCCCAGACCCAGTTCCTCCCTGGGCGATCAAAGGGGTGAACCAGATCCACTTCGCCGACGGCGAAGCCGAGCAGGTTTATCCGAAGCGCCGCGCCGGTGCTGAAGACCGGATCGCGGGTGCCGGAGCCAAGTACTGAAGGTTGGTGCGTGGTATCCCAGGCCAGCCCCCCGTCCCCGAACAGAGCGAACTCGATCGGGAAGGCTCCGTAGTATCCCGAGCCCAGTCCCAATACGCCGAGCAGAGGGAATCGAAGCTCGACGTTACCCACGACCATTCGACTCCCCAGCAGCTGATCGAAGACCGGGCAGGAGTTCGGGTCTTGCCCCGGACCCGGCTGGCACTCCGATGGGTCGAAGGAATTGAAGTCATACCCTCGCACCAAGCCGGGGTAGCCGAGATAGAGCGGCTGCAGCCGGGGATCTTCACCCCCGTTGCCATAACGGCCGTAGTGCAGCAGCCGGGTGGCGAAGGTGAACGGTCGGGCCGGCATGATATACCTGCGGTAGTCCGCCAGCACGCCAACGTAGTTCAGCGATCCGATGGTCGGCGACACCTCGAAGCGATAGCGCTGCCCGAAGATCGGGCTGGTGGCGCCAAAGAATGAGTTGTCGTAGACCAGCGCGGCGCTTCCTATGCCTAGACTCAACGCTCTGCCGGAAGGGAGGTCCTGAGTCTGGTCCAGCAGCTGGTCCCCCGTCAGCAGCGAAAAGGCCTGGGTCCGAAGCTCGTTGTCGAACGCGATGTTGGTGTAGCCGGCCTGGAACTCGATCCGTTGGACCGTGCTGAAGGGGTACGCTATCTGTCCGTAGATATCGCGGGCCGTCTGCCGCTGAATAAGCTGCTGGTCGACCAGAGCCGTCTCGCCGTTTACATCGGCCGTGCCTTCAGCAAATCCGCCGGTGAGGTACGGCGTCTGATCTATGCCCACCTCCCAATTCAGCCGGTGGCTCAGGTTCTGGTAGGCGACCAGGGCATTCACGTCCTTGAGACTCCCCTGCACGTTCAAACCCGTCACCAGATTGTGATCGCCCAGTATATCGCTGAAGTAGAGCGAGGCGCCGCCACCCACATAGGTCCCGAACTGACTGCTTCCCACCAGCAGCGATGGCTGGCCCACGTAGGTCAGGGACAGCTTGGGCCTGTAGGGCGCCACCGGGAAATCAGCTTGGGCGGGAAGCCCCGTCTGGGAATCGTGCAGCAGATCAACCAGCGTTTCGTCCTTGCGGGTCGAGCGGCGGCAGGGTAGCCGCTGCAACCGGGACCGTTCCGTAGGCGCGGTATGCCACCGTCGGCTCGGCTGGCACCGGCTGCGGCTGGTCAATGGCGTAGAGCTCGTATCCGTTAGCCCGGAAGACGCTGTAGAGCAGGCGGCCCGACCGCTGCGCCACCGTCAGCGCGGGGCTGGTCTCGGTGATCCCGCTGACACCGGTGTACAGGTTGGTGAGCCGGAAGAGCTGGCCGCTGGCAAGGTGGAGCTGATAGACGTTGGTGATGCCGTCGGGATCGGACAGGAAGTAGAGATTGCTCCCGTCGGGTGACCACTGCGGGTTGAGCTGTCGCGCAGTCTCCGGAGCCTGGCACCGGGCTGACCTGGCCGCTGGCCACATCTATCAGGCCGAGTGATTGGGCCCCGACCTTCAGCGTTGCGAGATCGGTGCTGAATCGGTCGGTGGCAAAGGCGATGCGTCCGGCCATCGGGCGCCCAGGCCGGCTGCAGGTCCGCGAACGGGTCGTTGGTGAGCTGCCGGAGTTGCTTGGTCTCCAGGTCATAGACGTACAGATCGGTCAGCCCACCGGAGAGACCGGAGAACGCGATGGAGCGTCCATCGGGCGACCAGCTGGGATTCAGGATCTGGCCCAGCTGGGGAAACGGGATCTCCCGGGTCCGCTTGCCCCGGGCCACGTCGTACAGGACGAGCACCGGGTGGCCGCCACTGATGGCCGAGAACACGAACTGCTTCCCGTCGGGAGACCAGCTCCCGGCAGACTCGATGAACTCCAGGCTCTGCAGGTGGGCATCCACAGCCGTCTTGGTGACCTGACGCTTGATCTTGCCGGTTCTCGCATCAGCCAGAAAGAGATCGATGGAGAAGAGATCCCGGTCGGACAGGAACATCATCTGGCTGCCATCGGGACTGAGCGACGGCGAAACATTGTAGCGAGTTCCATTGCGCGCACCCACGACCTGGGGGCCGAACGTATGCCGGCTCCCGGGTCTCGGCTTTCAACGGATCGTAGGTGGCATGAAGCTCGGCATGCCAGCGCGCTACCAGGCATCGGGGGTGAGCCCCAGAACCTCGCGAATGGCTGGCTCCATGGCCCCGTGCTGCGGCCGGCCGTGGCCAGCAGACGTCCAATCGCCTGATCGCCCCAGTGTCCGGCCACATACGCCAGCAGCGCGTGCCCATACCGGTAGGGGAAGTAGCGAGGGTCGTCGAGCTGCCTGAACGTGGGCAGGCTGTCTTTGGCCGTGTCCTGGATGGCTCCCCGCATCCACATCGCCGTCGGCGCGTGGATCGGACCCAGCGACATATACTCGGCCATGCCCTCGATGAACCACAGGGGCAGGGCGGTGGCGGCCGGGAGACCGCCGAGCTCGCGGAGCGCCCGTCCGGTGATGTCGTACTGGAAGGCGTGGGTCAGCTCGTGGCCGATCACGTGATCGAGGTCGCCGAGGGTGCCGCCAATGGGAAGCACGATCCGCCGCCGAAGCGCCTCGGTGACACCGCCGGTTCCCTCGCCGAGGTCGCCGCCGATGGCGTTGGTCTGCTGGAATTCGGTCGGAGCTGGCGTACAGAATCAGCGGCTGCCGCCCGGAGAGCTCGTGGTTGAACACCGTGCCCAGTCGGGTGCGCCAGCGCTCGCCATCCGCGCGGCGCTGGGCGGCCGCGCGCTGCTCACCGGTATAGAAGTAGATGTCGAAGTGCTCGGTCTTGAGCACCTGCAAATCGAAGCTCTGGTACTGAACCTTGTTGCGGCCGAAGTACTGGGCGTGAACCGGCGAGGCCGCCAGCGCCAGGGCGAAGAGAACCAGCCAGAGGGTGCGGCGGGAGCCGCATCGCGGGAACGACATACAGCCTCCTGGGCGACAATGCCTCCGTCGATCGGCTCTTGCGGTGAGCCGCAGCACATGCTGAGAACCCCGAAGCTCACCGACTGTCAGCTTGGTAAGTCGCGCTTCGCAACGACGGCGAACCGAAGCGCAATCTGCTCCGCTCGCCCAGTGCGAAGCCTGTGCCAGTAAGCTAAGACGTTGTAGTGCGGAGAAAAACAGACCGATCGGTCAGATGTCCGGCGGCGGTGGCCAGCTTGTCCGGCCTGGCGCGGCGCGTCCGATGCACAGCGGCTGTTGCTGGATGGAACGGGCTGCATCGGACGGTCTGATCTTGATGATCCAGCCATTCACAGACCACTGCAAACGCGGTGTCCGATCCAGACCGAACGCACTCATCAAATACGGCACCGCGCCGTACATGTTGGTCCGACCTCGGCTTTGAGCCTTCGAAGGAAGCGGAAGAATACAGGCTGCACTGATCGGGGTCGAGCTGCCATAGACCCGAATATATACCGAAGACACCGAGCGATCAAGATCGAGCTTGTCACTCGGATGCGGCAAAACAACGCGAAACAAGCTGATAGGAACAGTTGCTTCGACTTGACACCGCTTCATAGCGGGTTCCATACTAGGGTCCTCAACGTCCGGCAAAGTACTCAGCGCGCTGAGCTACCCGCCTTGCGGGACCGCGTGGCCGGGTTGTCCGTTTTCCACGCTGCTCCTGATCCGAGCTCACCCTTCGCCAACGTCGAGCTGACCATGTGGCGCGAGATTCTTTCCTTCTTCAACAAAACGGATACGGAGGCAGCTATGGCCGGGGAATTCTACATCGGTGAATCGCTGGTCGGAGAAGGCAACGAAATTGCCCACATCGACCTGATCATCGGCTCGAAGAGTGGCCCAGCGGGCGCCGCGTTCGTGAATGCGCTCGCCACCAACACCGACGGCTTCAATCACCTGCTGGCCGTCGTCACGCCGAATCTGCCGGCCAAGCCCGACACCGTGCTCTTCAACAAGGTCACGATCAAGGGCGCCAAGCAGGCGGTGCAGATGTTCGGCCCGGCGCAGGCGGCAGTGGCCCGCGCGGTCGTGGACAGCGTGGCCAGCGGGGTGATCGACAAGGGCAAGGCCAACGATCTCTGCATCCTGGTCGGGGTGTTCATCCACTGGCAGGCCGAGAACGACAAGAAGATCTACGACTACAACTATCAGGCCACCAAGGAGTCGATCCAGCGGGCGCTGCAGGGCAAGCCGACGGTGGATGAGGTGCTGCAGCGGTACAAGGCGCGCGCGGCATCCGTTTGCCAGCGGCGCTGAGGGCTGATCGTACAGTCCCGCTATCCGAGATTTCCACGAGGGGCGGCCCGCTGACGGGGTGCGCCCCTCGTCTTTTAGACACCATCGGAGCATTCACCGATGCGCAAGCTTCTGCTTCAACTCGACAGTTCGAGGCTGCCGAGCGTTTTCGATCAGGTCGTCGCCTACGATGCCGGCGCCGAGGTGGTGATGAGTTACGGAGGGGTAACCGAGGGTGACGTCCGCGATCTCATCCACGGTTGCATCTTCACCCGGGGTCCCAAGGACCTGCACAACACCGCGGTCTGGATCGGCGGTAGCAACATGTCGGCCGGCGAGCAGCTGCTGGCCATGGCGCAGGACGCGCTGTTCTCGCCGTTTTCGCGTTTCCATCATGCTGGACTCCAACGGCTCCAACACGACGGCGGTGGCGGCGGTGGTAAGATCGAGGAGACCCTGGGCGACATGCAGGGGAAAAAGGTCCTCATCCTGGCCGGCACCGGGCCGGTGGGTCAACGGGCAGCCGGCCTTCTCGCCAAGGACGGGGCCCGCGTCACCATCACATCGCGCAAGCCGGAGCAGGGCGAAAAGGCTCGCCAGTTCATCAGCGCCCGCTTCAACGTCCAGGTGGAAGCGGTCACCCTGAACGATCCTTCCAAACTGCCCGAACTGTGTCCAGGGTGTGGAGGTCCTGCTGAACTCCGGACCGGCCGGGGTGCAGATGGTGCCTAAGTCGGCCTGGACCGGAGTGAAGACGCTCAAGGTTGCGGTGGATCTGAATGCCGTTCCGCCGCTCGGGATCGAGGGGATCGACGTCAGCGACGCCGGCATGAAGAAGAATGGCGTGGTGGTGTTCGGCGCTTTTGGGGTCGGCAACTTCAAGACCAAGCTGCACAAGGCCTGCGTGGCAAAGCTGTTCACCCGCAACGATCTGGTCCTGGACGCCGAGGCTATTGCCGACATCGCGCGGGAGCTGGTGGCCACGAAGGAGCCGGCGGCGAGAAAAGAGCCGGAGGGCAGAAAAGAGCTGGCGAAAAAGAAGTAGGCGATGACCCGCGTCGTGGGAATCGACCCGGGCACCGTCAGCATCGACGTGTGCGGGATCGCGGATGGCCAACTGTACCTCGACCAAAGCTGGCCCACGGAGGAGGCGCTGGCCCATCCGGACGGTCTCCTCGAGCTTTCTCACCCACGCGGGTCTCCCCGACCTCATCGCCGGCCCTTCCGGTTATGGCCTGCCCCTGCTCCGCGCAACCGATGCCACCGAGGCCGATCTCCGTCTGGCCTTTCTGGCCGCCCCGGACGAGCCCGGAGGGCATCGGTGGGCTTCGCGGCCTGGCGCGACGGCTCGGGGCCTCGGGCCTTCCGGTGGTCTACACGCCCGGGGTCATCCACCTCGATACGGTGCCCGACCATCGAAAGCTCAACCGGGTAGATCTGGGAACGGCGGACAAGCTGTGCGCGGCCGTACTGGGGATTCACGACCAGGCAGAGCGGCTGAAGTGCAGTCCCGAAGCGGTCTCATTCATCCTGATCGAGCTTGGCGGAGCGTTTACCGCCGCAGTGGCGGTCGAGCGAGGTCAGATCGTTGACGGCATCGGGGGGACCAGCGGTCCGATTGGGTGGCGCGCTGCCGGAGCGCTGGATGGCGAGGTGGCGTTCCTCGCGGGCCGGATCTCCAAGGCAGCACTGTTTCAGGGCGGGGTGAGCTCAGTGATCCAGCGCGATCCGGCAAGAGCGTCGGTGGCCAGGGCAGCCTACCTCGAGGGCGCGGCCAAGGCCGTGCGCCAGCTTCGGTGCTCCGCGCCCTCGGCCGAGAGATCCTGCTCTCGGGACGGAACGCTGAGGATCCGGAAATCCGGCAGCGGCTGACGATGGACTTGGCCGATATTGGGACGGTGCGGGTGCTCACCGGCTTTGCGGCTCATGCCAAGCAGGGGGCCCAGGGCGCCGCGCTGCTGGCCGATGGGCTGGCTGGAGGCCGCCACGCAGAGTTGGTGCGGCGATTGAGAATTCGGGAGGCGCGGGGCACGGTGCTCGACCATCTCGTCTTCATTTCCCCTGCGGCGGCGCGCGAGCGCCTGGGTCTCCCATGATGACTGAGAGAACCCGGGGCAACGTGCTGATGGCCGGACTGACGACCCGGGCGCTGGCAGTCTCCGCCGCCAAGGCGGGGTATCGGGTCACCGCCGTGGATGGCTTCGGCGATCGCGATCTACGCGCGGTGGCAGAGGTGATCCAGGCACCTCGAACCGCAGGGACGGTTTCAGCCCCGTCGCCGCTGCCGTCGCCGCTGCGACAATCTCCGCGCCATGGGTGGCCTACACCTCGAATTTCGAGAACGATCCGGCCGCCGTTGCGGTCCTGAAGCAGGGCCGCCGCCTGTTGGGCAATCCACCTGAGGTGTTGGCGCGGGTACGCAATCCCATCGAGCTTGCGCGCTCACTCCGGGAGCGAGGCTTTGCCACGCCGGAAACCCGAGCTTCTCCCGCATCGCCCTCCTCCGGCCGGACCCAGTGGCTACTCAAGCCCCGGCGATCCGGTGGGGGCCACGGAGTCAGGATCTGGCGCGCCGGGCAGCCGGTCTCGCGAGGCAGATACCTGCAGGAACGGATTCACGGGCTGCCCGGGTCCATTGTGTTTGCGGCCGACGGTCGCAGCGCGGTCACCCTCGGGCTCACCCGTCAGCTCGTGGGCGAGCCGCAACTGGGCGTGGCCGGCTTTCGCTACTGCGGTAGCCTGCTCGCTCCTCCGGCCCTACCACTCTTTCCCCGCCAGGCGCAGTTGTTGGAACGGGCGATAGCCCTGGCCGCCGCGGTAACCCGCGAGTTCGGGCTCGTAGGGCTCAACGGCATCGACTTCATCGCCAGGAACGGCGTCCCCTACCCGCTCGAGGTAAACCCCCGGTACTCCGCCTCTATGGAGCTGGTGGAGCGGAGTTCGGGCATTAACCTCTTCGAGGTTCACGCTCGGGCCTGCGACGGCGAGCTGCCCCTGCCCCCGGCGCCTGAGCGAACGGGTGCATGGGAAGGTCATCGTCTTCGCCCGCCACGACGTCCGGCTGGGGAATACCCTCCGTTGGGCAGGCCGGTCATCGCTGGCCGACGTGCCCCATTCCGGCGATAAAATCCTGCGCGGTCATCCGATCTGCACCGTGTTCGCGGAAGCCGGGAGCGAACTGGCCTGTCTGCGGCTGCTGTGGCAGCGTGCAGCCGGCATCTATCGCTCGGTCGAGTCCCGAAAGCGGCGAGCGGCGTAATGGCCGGTCAGAGGGTGGAACACGTCACCTGTCTGGGCTGCGGATGCGGCTGTGACGACGTCACCGTCAGCGTAACCGACGGCCGGATCGTGGACGCGGCTCCGATCTGCCCTATCGGTCGCGCCTGGTTCGGTGACGGCACCGTGCCGACGGAGATAAAGCGCCAAGGCCAGCCGGTGAGCCTGGAAGAGGCATTGAATGAGGCCGCCACCGTACTGGTTGAGGCGCGGGGCCGGTGCCTCGTCTATCTGGGTCCTGATCTCAGTTCGGAGGCTCAGCGCGCCGCTCTTTCCCTGGCCGACGTTCTGGGCGCAGTCGTGGACTCTGCGACTTCGGCGACCGCGGCCACCGGGCTGATCGCCGCCCAGCGCCGGGGACGCACCGGATCCACTCTGGGTGAGATTCGCAACCGGGGTGACGTCCTGCTCTTCTGGGGCGTGGATCCCTCGGATCGTTATCCCCGCTACCTGTCGCGCTACGCGCTCGAGCCGGTGGGCACCCAGATACCGCAGGGCCGCAAGGGACGGTTTGTCATTTCGGTAAGCATTGGTGCGGAACGCGGGGTCAAGGAGGCTGATCTCTCGCTCGACCTGGGCTCCGGATGATGAGATCCCTGCGCTCTCGCTCATGCGCGCAACAGTGGCGGGCAACCGGGTGGGTGAGCCTGCCGGGAACCTGGGTCAGGCTGTCGTCATTGCGAAGCGGCTGATGCAATCTCGCTACGCGGTGATCGTGCACGACGCCGAGCCCATCGGGCGGGCGGCGGGATCCGCTGAGGGTCGAGGGACTCATTGCGCTGACGGAGGCGCTCAACGAGCCCACCCGGGCAACGCTGAGCAGCCTTCGGGCGGGAGGGAATCGAACCGGGGCGGAGGCGGTGCTCACCTGGCAGACCGGATACCCCTTCGCAGTGGACTACTCTCGAGGGTATCCCCGCTACACACCGGCTGAGCGAGGCCTCGACCGTCTGGCCACGGGCGCCTTTCGCGCCGTGCTGCTGGCCGGTGCGCCGCCGCTCGACGGCTCCCCGCCGAACTCGTTCTCCGGCGCGAGCGTAATCACCATCGGCCCCCGAGCAAGCCAGGCGTCGTTCCCTACCCGGGTGGCCATCGACACCGGCGTGGCGGGAATCCACGAGTCAGGCATCGCCTACCGGATGGATGAGGTGGCGCTGCCACTCCGGCCGCCGCTTCCGGGCCCGCGTTCAGCCGCGGAGACGCTCACCCGGCTCGGTGCGGCTGTACGAGCGCAACTGGAGCGGAAGTCCCTGTGAGCAAGGCCACACTTCGGATTACCGGCGGCACGGTGTACGACCCGGCCAATGCGATCGACGGACAGGTCCGGGACATCTGTATTGAGGACGGCCGTATCGTCGAGACCCTGCCGGATGGAGCGCCAGCACTCGACGCCCGGGGAATGGTGGTGATGCCAGGAGGAGTAGACATTCACTCCCACCTTGCCAGCTCGAGCTGCAATCAGGCCCGGCGGCTCTTGCCTGAGGAGCACGCAACTGATCCAGCGCCCGCTCCCGATCTGCTCGAGCAGTTCGACGGTGCCCGCTCGGGCACCGGAGGCACCCTTCCCACGACCTTCACCACCGGCTATCGCTACGCCGGCCTGGGGTACACCACCGTGTTCGATGCGGCGGTGGCTCCGCTCATGGCCCGGCACAGCCATGCGGAGCTGGAGGACACTCCTTGTGTGGACGGCGGAATTTTCGTGTTGCTGGGGAATGACGAATACCTTCTTCGCCAGGTGGCTGCCGGCGAGCGCAACCGCGCCCGCGACTACGCGGCTTGGCTGATCGGGTCCACCGGGGCGTATGCCATCAAGATCGTGAACCCCGGCGGCGTAGAGGCCTGGAAGTCGGGGCAGCGCAACCTCAACGGTCTCGACGACAAGCTGGCCGGCCGCGACGTTACCCCGCGAGCCATTCTGGAGACCCTGGCCGACGCCGGCAACGAACTGGGTCTTCCCCATCCGGTTCACATTCACTGCAACAACCTCGGCGTCCCCGGCAACTCGGCGGTCACCCTGGCCACCATGCAGGCCCTGGCCGGGCGCCGGGCTCACTTCACCCATCTGCAATTTCACAGCTACGGTGGACCGCCCTGGAGCTCCGGCGCCCGGCCCCTCATCGAATACGTCAATGACCATCGGGAATTGAGCGTCGATGTCGGCCAGGTCATGTTCGGCCCCGCCACCACGGTCACGGCCGACGGTCCGGTCGAGTACATGCTGCACAAGAGCAGCGGCCGGAAGTGGGTCAACATTGACATCGAGCTGGAGACCGGCTGCGGAATCGTCCCCTTCATGTACAAGGACAAGGCGGCCGTTTCCGCTCTGCAATGGGCCATCGGCCTGGAGCTGTTTCTGCTGAGTCAGGATCCGTGGCGAGTGGTGCTGTCGACCGATCACCCGAACGGCGGATCATTCCTCTCCTACCCCGCGCTCATTCAGCTGTTGATGGACCGGAGCGTCCGGGACGAGCGGCTCAAGAGCGTCAATCCGAAGCTGCTGGCCGGGCTCAGCGCTGGCTGACGGACTCAGCCGAGAGTACACCCTCAATGAGATCGCCATCATTACTCGAGCCGGGCCTGCCCGCCTGCTCGGCCTCAAGCAGAAGGGACACCTCGGGGTGGGGGCGGACGCTGATGTCACCGTCTACCAGAAGGACGCCGACATCGCCAGGATGTTCGCTTCGCCGAGATATGTGATCAAGGGTGGGTCGCTGCTGGTCGAGGAAGGCCAGCTGCGGAGAGCCCCACGAGGCCGCCGGCTCCGGCTCCAGCCCGGTTATGACGAGGCCATGCTTCCGGACTTGAAGCGTCACTTCGAGGCTTACTCGACGGTGTCGTTCGAGAACTATCCGGTCCAGGGGATTCCCGATGCGCCGATGCAGCTCAGCTGATGGCCCGACCGGCGTCGCCGTGATATGAAGATTCGGGGCGTCTTTATCGAGGACACCTTCGCTGAAGCGTTCACCATGCGGGTCGCGCGCGTCATCGTCACCGGTCGCAACGCCCGGTGGGTGAAGGAGGCTGCCCTAAAGCTGACCGGGTTTGCCACCTCGGTCATTGGCTGCAAGGTGGAAGCCGGAATCGAGCGCGAGCTCCCCGCCACGGAGACGCCGGATGGCCGGCCGGGCATCAGCATGCTGCTGATGACGATGGGCAAGGACGATATGGGGAAGCGGTTGATCGAGCGCATCGGACAGACGGTGCTTACCTGCCCCACGACCGCCTGCTACGATGGATTGCCCGATGCCCCCGACCGGGTGGGAGTCGGCTCCGCACTCCGCTTCTTCGGGGACGGCTTTCAGAGCAGCAAGATCATTGCCGGGGAGCGCTTCTGGAGGATTCCGGTGATGGAGGGAGAGTTTCTGGTTCAGGAGAAGTTCGGCATGCTGAAGGGTGTGGGCGGCGGGAATTTCCTGATCCTTGCCACGACGGCGGATGCCGCACTGTCGGCGGCGGAAGCTGCGGCGGACACGATGGCCGCGCAGCCGAATGTCATTCTTCCGTTCCCCGGTGGCGTGGTCCGCAGCGGGAGCAAGGTCGGCTCCCGCCGGATCAAGTCCATGATCGCCTCGACCAACGACGCGTTTTGTCCCACCCTCCGGGCGGTAACGGAAACCGCTCTGCCTGACGGGGTGAACTCGGTGCTCGAAATCGTCATCAACGGCACCGATGCGCCATCGATCGCCGCCGCCATGAAGTCAGGGATCGATGCCGCCTGCCGCGACGGCGTGGTGGCCATCAGCGCCGGGAATTACGGCGGCAAGCTCGGTCCCCATCATTTTCATCTGCGGAAGATCATGCAGGGCGCGGACGCATGAGCGGCGGGCTGCTGGCGCGGCTGAAGTCCGGGTTGACCGAGCGGGGGGATTTCGGAGAAGTGCTGTCCTCACCCTGGGCGACGCTCTCCGCCCGGGAAGTGGCGGAACGGCCAGTGTACCTGGAGCGCACCGGCCGGGTGCGGTTGGGCGACCTCTTCGAGCTCACCGGTGAACCCGGTGGCAAAATCCGCTTCGTCGGCGACCTTTCCAACGCCGATCGCGTGGCCGCCGGACTCACCGAGGGCGAGGTCACCATAGAAGGAAGCGTGGGCCAGGAAGCCGGCCTGGCGCTCGCGGGCGGATCCCTGGACATCGAGGGCGACGCCGGGCCTCGGGCCGGCGCGGCCCCGCTGGGCTACAAGCGAGGCATGACCGGCGGGGAGCTGATCGTACGGGGCTCTGCCGGTCCCGAGGCCGGAGCCGGCATGCGCCGGGGCCTGCTCGTCATTGCCAAGAGCGCGGGCGAGCGCACCGGCCTCGGGATGATCGCCGGGACGGTGGTCGTTCTCGGCACGGCCGGCCGGGAGACCGGACTGTGGTCCAAGCGCGGCTCGGTTGTCGCTCTGGGCCGGATCACGCCACCGGCTACATATGTATTGGCCTGCACCTATCAGCCCACCGTGCTTCGACTACTGCTCAGCCGCCTGAGCAGTCGATATGGGCTGGCGGTCCAGCGGAAGCACCTCAACGGTTTCTATCGGCGGTATAGTGGAGACATGGCCGAGCTGGGTAAGGGAGAGATCCTCGAATGGGTAGCCAAATGACAACAGTGGAGCCGCAGGTGGAATCCCTCAGAATGAACGAGACCGCCAGCGAAATCGTGGAGAGCATGGTCGATCAGGCCGACCTGCTTCGGGTCCGCGCATCCCGTCTGCGGAAACGGTGCCCGGATCATCGATGCGGGAGTGGAGACTGATGGAGGGTACGACGCGGGACTCATACTGGCTGAGATCTGCATGGGGGGGCTGGGAAACGTGAACTTGGGCCCGCTCCAGATCGGAAGCCAATCCTATCCCGGCGTGATCGTATGGACCGACCATCCTGCGGTGGCGTGCATGGCTTCCCAGTACGCCGGGTGGGCAATATCGGTAGGCAAGTTCTTCGCGATGGGCTCGGGCCCGCTCCGGGCCCACGCCCGGGTAGAGCGCGAGCTGTTCGAGAAGCTGGGATACGAGGAACGCGCCGACGAAGGGGTCCTGGTGCTGGAGACGCGGACCCTACCGACCGAGGAAGTGGTCGCCTGGGTGGCGGAGAAGGCCCGGTTGCAGCCGGCCCAGCTCACCTTTGTCGTGGCTCCCACGGCCAGTCTCGCCGGCGGGGTGCAGATCTCCGCCCGCATCGTCGAAACCGCATTGCACAAGATGGAAACCCTGGGGTTTGACGTGCGCCGGGTGGTGAGCGCCTTCGGGACCGCTCCGCTGGCTCCGCTGGCCAGGAACGATATCAGGGCCATCGGACGCACCAACGACTGCATTCTGTACGGGGGACAGGCCCGCTTCACCATCCGGGCCGGCGACTCCGAGCTGGAACAGCTGGCTGCTCAGGTTCCGGCGTCCGCTTCACGGGACTACGGCACTCCTTTCTATGAGATCTTCCAGCGTTACGACGGCGACTTTTACAAGATCGATCCCCTGCTTTTCAGTCCCGGAGAGGTATGGCTCACCAGCACTGAGACCGGGACGACTTTCCACGCGGGCCGGCTGAACCCCGAGGTGCTGGAAGCCTCGCTCTACAAACCCTAATCCAGGAGCATTCCATGCGACGTGGCTCGAGCTGGTTGCTGGTCCCCGCGTTTGCCTTTGCCGCCGGCTGCGGCAAGACCGGCGATAAGGGAGCGGGGGCTCCTGCGTCCGACACGACGGCGGCGGCAGCGCCGGCGCCGGCCGGCCCGCAAGCGATCGTGACCGTACTCTACAACCAGCCAAAGGACACCGCTGATTTCGAGAAGTACTATCGGACGATCCACGTTCCATTGGTCGTGTCGAATCAGGATGACATCGGGTTCACCCGGGCAGACCTGACCCGGTTCACCTCGACTGCGGATGGAAAGAAGCCGACCTACTACCGCCAGGCTGAGCTCTACTTTCCTTCAATGGAAGCGCTCAAGAAGGGTATCGCCACTCCGGGGTTCGAGAAGGTGGCCAGCGACCTGAAATATTTTGCCAGTGGCGGCTTTACCGCGATGATCGCCAGCACTACGAATTCGCACGAGCTCGGGACCGCCGATGCTCCCGCCGCCATAGTCACGGTCATCTATAAGACTCCTAAGGACACGGCGAAGTTCGAGAAGTACTACGCGGACACCCACTTGCCACTGGTCACCGCGAAAAAGAAGGAAATCGGCTTCGAGCGAGCGGAGCTCACCAAGTTTGACTCCAACCTGGACGGCTCGGCCCCGGCGCGTTACCGCCAGGCTGAGCTCTACTTCCCTTCCGTCGAAGCCCTCAAAAAGGGTATCGCCACTCAAGGGTTCAAGCAGGTGGCGGGCGATCTGGGCAAATTTGCCAGCGGTGGTCTCGACGCGCTGATCGGGGTGGAGACGAAGTAGCTGTGAAACTGGTTGTCCTTGCAGCTCGGCCGGGTTGGCATACTCGCGAGCTGGAGCGAGCCGCGTCCGAGCGAGGACACCAGGCCGCCGTGCTACCATACGAGGGGCTGGTCGCGAAGATTGGGCCAGCCCCCGGCCTTCGAAGCCTCCAGACCGAGCTCGACAGCGCTGACGCCGTGCTGGCGCGCATCATCCCCTCCGGCACGCTGGAGCAGATCATCTTCCGGGTCGACGCGCTGCATCGGCTGGAAGACCGGAGCGTCCGGGTAGTGAACTCGCCTCGGGCCATCGAGCGGACGGTCGACAAGTTCTGGACTTCCACGCTCCTCGAGCGCTGTGGCCTCCCCACACCAGAGACCATCGTCTGCGAGAGCTCCGAGGAGGCGTTTGCCGGCTTTCGGGCGCTGGGCGACGTGATCGTGAAGCCACTCTTCGGCTCCATGGGGCTCGGCATGGTGCGGGTCAGCGACGAGGAAATGGCCTATCGCGTCTTCCGCACTATCGAGCAGATCCGTGGGGTCTATTACCTGCAGCGAGCCATCGACCATGAAGGGGCGGACATCCGCGCCTTTGTGATCGGCGGCCGCCTGATCGGCGCGATCGAGCGCCGCTCCGAGGGGTGGCGGACCAACCTGGCCCGGGGCGGCACGGCCCGAAGCGTATCGTTGACTCCTGAGCTCACCAGTCTCGCTCTTCGGGCAGCGTCTGCGGTTGGGGCGGAGTACGCCGGGGTGGATCTGCTGACCGGACAGGACGGAATTACGTACGTGCTGGAAGTGAACGGGATTCCAGGATGGAAGGGATTACAGCAGGCGACCGGACTCGACGTCGCGGGAAGCCTGGTCGATTATCTCGCGCTGCCCCCGCGGTGACCACTCCCGCCGAAGTGGCGGCCGCCGGCCAACTGGCATGCCTGCTGGAAGTGAGCGCGCCCAAACCGGGGAATGTCTCGCCCGAGCGTCACTTTCACGATACCCGATACGAAGATTTTCTGGCCAGCGCTGTCGCCATCGGCCCCGCGCTGGCCGAGGCCGGCCGGCAGCCGCTGGGGCGCATCATTCGCCGCGCCGTGGAAGACACCCTGCGTTGGACCCGATCCAACACCAACCTCGGCATTGTGCTTCTGCTGGCGCCGCTCGCGCGGGCGGCCCTCGTGGAAGGGGGTACGTTGCGGCAGCGGGTAAGCCGGATACTGACTGAGACGACCGTCGACGACGCGGCCGAAGTATACGCCGCCATTCGTCAGGCGCGGCCGGGCGGCCTGGGGGAATCGCAAGGCAGAGGACGTGGCCGCCGCGCCTACGGTGCCGCTGCGAGATGCCATGGCGCTCGCGGCAGAGCGGGACGCCATCGCCCGGGAGTACGTCACCGACTTTGCGCTCACCTTCGACACCGGAGTACCGGCACTCCTGGCCGCTCGTCGCGCGGGCCTCCCCTGGACCGACGCCGCGGTGGAAGCCTACCTGACCTTGCTGGAGACTGTCGCCGACACTCATATAGCACGTAAGCTCGGGCCGGCCGAGGCAGCAGCGGTTTCCCGCCGGGCACGCGAGGTACGGGCGGCCGGTGGTACTCGGTCCGAAGCCGGCCGAAAGGCCCTGGCGGGGCTGGACGCCGAGTTGCGCGATCCCCGAAACCGGCGTAATCCAGGTACGACGGCAGATCTCACATGCGCCTCGTTATTCGTCGTTATACTTGAAGGTGGATGGGATCGTTAGGAGAACCGCTGTGCAGAGCAACTTCCGGGTCCAGGTCAGCAAAGATTATCTGGTATTCGCTTCGGCCCACTTCATCACCTTCAAAGGGCATCAGTGCGAGTCGCTGCACGGCCACAACTACCGGGTCGGGGTGGCGGTCGAGGGCACGGTAGATTCGGAGTGTCTCTTCGTACTGGACTTCAGCGTGCTGAAGCAGATCACCCGCCAACTGGTGGATGCAATCGACCACAAGGTGCTGTTACCCACCCTCAATCCCAAGCTCGCGTATCGGGAGGAGGGTGACCGGGTTGCGGTCGACTACTTCGGGCAGCCAACCTACGTGTTTCCTCGGCGCGACTGCGCTCTGATTCCGATTCCTAACAGCACGGCTGAGATGCTGGCGCAGTACCTTGGCATCCAGGTGCGGCAGGAGCTGGCCAACCGGGGCTACACCCATCTGACCAGCGTCGAGCTGGAGGTGGAAGAGAACTACGGCCAATCGGCCACCTACCGGGAAGCGCTCGTCCCCGACTGACCGGTCAGTTGGAAACGGCGGCGAGATCCGCCGCGGAGAGCCGGCCGTTGTGGATGGCACTGGCCACCAGCGCGGCGTCGCAGCCCGTATCCCGCATCCGTTCCAGGTCGCGCCGAGTGAGGATCCCGCCCCCGGCCAGAAGCCGGATATCAGGCAAGCGGCGTCGCAGTGATTCGAGCAGACCAAGATCTACTCCGCATCCTGTTCCGACCCGACCGAGATCCAAAGCCAACAGCGTCCCGGCGCCGGCCGCAGCCGCCTGCTCGGCCAAGTGAAGCGCGTCGGGGCCGGGCCCCTGGGCATCCTGCATGGCCGGATGAAGAATGGGGCTGCCCAACCGGAGATCGAGACTGAACACGACCTGGCTCGGGCCCACCGCCGCGACGATCGCCACCAAATCCGCAAAGGCGGGCAGCGTTTCCAGCCCCACGACCACCTGGCTCGCACCAGAGGAGAGGAGCTCGACCGCGCCGTCGGGCCGGTGGGTGCCGGCGTCTACCAATAGCGCGCCGTCAAATCCGGTGTGAAACTCTGCCAGCTCCCGAAGCAGAGCTCGCTGGACCGCGCCACCTTGAATGGCGTCGAGGTCCGCGACGTAACACTCATGGATCCCGAGGGTGGCATGAAAGGCACGCAGCAACGCGAGCGGATCTCCCACCCGCCCGGGCGTGAGGCCCGACTCGAGTGGAGCATACCGGCTGCGCTCGCCGGCCTGCGCATGCACCGCTATTCCCCCAGCCAGATCCAGCACCGGAATGATCTGCATGGCTCTCTAGTTTCTACGGCCCCTGAATGAGCGGCACATCGGCGTACCTGGGTTGGGACATCGGCGGGGTCAACACCAAGGCTGCCCGGCTGGAGACCGAATCGGGCGGCCCGATTTTCAGGAGTCTGTGCCTGCCGTATGAGTTCCAGCGGGAGCCGCAGGCGCTTGGTGCACGCCTGCTGTCAGTGGCGCAGCAGCTCGGCGCCGCGGCGGATGACTCCCATGCGGTGACCATGACCGCGGAGCTCTCCCAGGCGTTTCGCACCAAGCGGGAAGGGATCGGCTTCATTCTCGACGCCCTCGAAGCAGTGTTCCCTCCGGACCGTCTGCACGTATACACCGTGGACGGATCGATTCGTCAGCCCCCGAGAAGCCCGGGAAATGCCCATGACTGTGGCGGCCTCGAACTGGGCGGCTACGGCCAACTGGGTAGCGCAATCGGTGCCCACCTGCATGTTGATCGACATCGGCACCACTTCGACCGATGTCATTCCGATCGTCGGGGGAAGGTTAGCGGCCGAGGGTCGTACCGACCCGGAACGGTTGCTGAGTGGAGAGCTGGTCTACACCGGTGCGCTGCGTACACCCGCTGAGGCGGTGGCTCAAAGAGTCCCGCTCTGGAATCGAGAAGCGACCGTGTCGGCCGAAGGCTTTGCGCTCATCGGTGACGCGTATCTCTGGCTCGGTCGACTGAGTCCCGCAGATTATACCTGCCCCACCCCCGACGGCCGCCCGGCAACCCGCGAGTTTGCCGGGGAACGCCTCGCCCGGGTCGTCTGCGCCGACCGGGACATGCTGGACGATTCCGCCATCGATGCCATTGCCGCCGCATTGGCCGAGGCACAGCTCCGCGCGATCACGGCGGCAATTCGCCGGCTTTGCCGGAGCCGGCCGGAGATCACTGCGGCCGTGGTGACGGGTTTGGGCGACTTTATTGCCGCGGAGGCCGCGCGCACTGCCGGACTCAAGGTCATTCCACTGGCCGAGCGAATGGGAGACGCCGCTCGAACCGCGCCCGCCGCAGCCGTGGCGGGGTTGCTCCGCCAAAGTCTCGACGGAGCAGCCCGACCAGCATGATCGTCATCAAGGTCGGGGGGTCGCTGGCAACGATCCCGCAGGCCCTCGATCGGGTGGGTCGCGAGCTCGCCCGCGCGTCGCGGAATCATCGTCTCCTGATCATTCCAGGCGGTGGCCCGTTCGCCGACAGCGTGCGGGAGTTCGAGCGTCAGGTAGGGCATGTCTTCCGATGCGGCGCACTGGATGGCGATTTTGGCCATGGATCAATACGCCCACGTGCTCTCCGAGCGAATTGAGAATGCAGTGCTGGTGGATGAGCCGGGTACGGTTGCAGAAGTGGTGGCGCTCGGCCGCCCGGCGGTGCTGGCGCCTTCCCGCTGGATGCGCTCGGCCGACGTTCTCCCCCACACCTGGGAGGTGACCAGCGACAGCATAGCCGCATTCGTGGCTGGGGCCCTGGATGCAGCGCGCCTGATTCTGATCAAGCCGACTGCGGTGGGGACGGTGGATGCGTACTTCACCACTGCTCTGCCTGCAGGGACTGCCGTACTCGGTTATTGGATACGACCGGATCGAACAGTTGGGCCGGCGGCTCAGCGAGTAGACCGCAGCCGCCGAGTGCGGGCCGCTGTTGCCGGAGCGCTTGCGGGCCAGATGATCGACGAAGCGGTCGCTGGGTACCGGCCGGCCGACCAGGTAACCCTGGACCTCGTCGCAACCCTGCTTCTGCAGCAGGGTCAGGTGCGCCTCGGTCTCCACTCCCTCCGCAATCACTCGCAGGCCCAGCGCATGTCCCATGGCGATGATCGCCGTGGTGATCGCCGCGTCATCGGGGTGAATGGCGATCTCCCGGATGAAGGACCGGTCGATCTTGAGCGTGTCCAGCGGGAAGTGCTTCAGGTAACTGAAGGAGGAATAGCCGGTCCCGAAGTCGTCCACCGCCAGGTGGAGACCCATGGCCCGGAGTGCGTGCAACGCCTCGGTGCCCTCCTTGTGGTGGTTCACCAGGACGCTCTCGGTGAGCTCGAGGCTGAGGTACCGGGGCTCCAGCCCGCTGATCTGTAGCGCGCGGCCGATGGTCTCGGTCAGCGTCCGCTTCAGCTGCCGGCTGGAGAGATTCACTCCGACCCGGATGCGGGGCAGGCCGGCGTCCTGCCAGGCTCGGTTCTGCAGGCAGGCGCTCTGCAGAATCCACTCGCCCATCGGAACGATCAGGCCGTTCTCCTCCGCGATCGGAATGAACTCGGAGGGGAGGAGCAGACCCAGCTCGGGATGACGCCAACGCAGCAACGCCTCCGCGCCGACAACGGTACTGGTGTAGGCGTCGACGATCGGCTGGTAGTGGACCTCGAACTCGTTGCGCTCCAGCGCCCGCCGGAGATCGTTCTCCAGGGTCATCCGCTGAAGGGCGGTTGTGGTCATGGACTTGGAGTAGGTCTGATAGCTGCTGCCCCCCTGCTCTTTGGCCTTGTACATCGCGGTGTCGGCGTGCATCAGCAGGGTATCGATGTCCTCGCCGTCATAGGGTAGATGGCGATGCCGATGCTGGCGTTGACGAAGATCTCGTGGGTGCCCACCCGCACCGGCTGGGCAAAGCTGGAGAGGATCCGGCGGGCCAGCTTGGCCGCATCCTGGGCGTCGTGCAGCCCCGGCATGATGACGGTGAACTCGTCACCGCCCAGCCGGGCGACTTCAGGCGCCAGCGTGGTCACGGCCGGTCCCACCTCGTCTTCCCGTTCCCGGCAGCAGGAGCGAAGCCGGGACGCGACGTGCCGCAGGAGCTGGTCTCCCACCTCGTGGCCCAGGGTGTCGTTGATCCGGCTGAAATGGTCCAGGTCGATGAAGAACGCCGCCACCAGCCGCTGGTTCCGGCTGGCCTGCTCCAGGGCATAGGCCAGCCGCTCCTTGTACGAGAGGCGGTTGGGCAGACCGGTCAGGCTGTCGTAGTACGCCAGCTCCCGGACCTGCTCCAGCATTCGCGCGTTGGCCAGCGCGACGGCCGCCTGGTCCGCCAGCCGGCGCATCTGCACCCGGTCTTCTTCGGTCGGCGCCAGATCGAATCGCTCTCCCAGGGCCATGATGCCGGACAGCTGCCGTTGGTATGAGCAGCGGAAGCACCACGAATGATGCGGCGCCCAGCGCCGCCAGCGGCAGCGAGATAGCTGGGCACGGTCTCACCGGACCGCAGCACGAACACCTCAGGGCCAATGAGCAGTGCTTGAACATCCGAAGGCCGGAGGCCGATCCGCTCGACTCGGCGGTGGCCGCCGTTTTCGTAATCCTGGATCACGCTGGTCAGAGACTTGGCGCCGTCGGGCACGCCCAGGGTCACGCTGACCATGCTGCAGGGGAACACGTCCCGGATCCGGCCCAGCACGGTGTCCACGATGGTGGTGGCGTCGGTGGCCGAAAGCACCGCCCGGTCGATCTCCGCGGCGGTGGCGAGGGCATTGAATTGCCGGCCGAGCTGGGTGGCCATGGTGTTGAAGGAAGACGCCAGCTGCTCGAACTCATCCCGGCTGGTCACCGTCACCCGGCTGGTGAAGTCGCGCTGGGCAATACGGCGGGTGCCCTTCTGCAGCTCCTCCAGCGGCAGCACGCTGCGACGGATCTGGCTCATGCTGAGCAGCAGCACGGCCAGGCTGGAGAGGCCGGTCACCAGGAGGAAGGTGTTGGTGAACTCCACCATCGGCTCCAGCACCTGCTCCTTGGACTCGCTGAACACCACGGTCCAGGGCTGGGCCGCAAAGGCCGCGTCCAGCGCGATGGCGGACGACGCTGTCAGGTAGTACTCGCTGGGGGCCACAGCTTTGATCGTGTCCCGAGGCATCCACACCGTTTGCGGCATCGCTCGGGGACGTGGAAGCGGCGACTTGGTCGAGCTGAAGAGCAGGTGCGAGGATTCGTCGAGCACGGCCATCCGGGTCGTGGGCGACGGCAGGCTCTGATCCAGGTTGCTCCACAGATATTCGGGACTGACCTCCCCCACAAACGTGCCCCGCACCTCGCCCCGGCGAACCAGCCGGCGCAGCAGATAGACCCGCGAGCCTTCCGCGTTGCTGTGGACCACGGTAATGAGTGGCAGTCCCAGCCGGAGATCGGAGCTGTCTCGAGCCGTAAGCCGGGGGCGGCGAGTGAGCCGGCCGAAAATCTCGACTCCTTTGCCGTCATCGCCGATGAACTCCACGGCCACGAACCGCTGCCGGGCCAGCAGGTCGAGACCCGCGATCAGCGCCTTACTGGCTTCGATGAGCTCGGTCCGGCGGCGCGCGTTGTCGCTGGCGGTGGCCGTGGCCGCTTTGCGGTTACGGTCGAGCAGAACACCACCCATAGCCACCCGGCCATCGAGTGGACCGGCCTGGGTCTGATTCCCCAGCCGGGCGCGAGCGGAAATCTTCGGGTTGGCTTGCCACCGGCGGCATCCGCTTGGCGGCATTCAGCTGGATAATGGCGCTGGGAGGAATGCTCTTCAGCGTCGCGTCGAGCAGCAGCAGCCGCTCGAAGATGGACTGGGCCACAGCGACATTGGCCTGCTTGAGCCCACTCTCGCTCTGCCGGTAGAGCTGCTGTTTAACGTGACGGTAGGACAGGACGGCAAGCACCGCCATCGGGACCAGTGCACAGCCGACGAAAAGAATCAGTAGCCGACGCCCGAACCTGCTCCGTAGCGGTGTGGACGGCAGAGTCACATTCGAGCCCGGGCTGGGGAGAAACGGAACCCTAGAGAGCCGCAGCCTCCGGTTCCCGAGCAAGTGTTATGCCCCCGAGCGATCCCCCTAAGCGTTGAGTTTGTGGAAGTTAGGGTACCTCGCGGCCGCTAGAAATCGCCCCGGGATCACGCGTTTCGCCACCCATGCCGCCACTAGGAAAAACGGCTCCCCTGAACGGATCCCGAACCAAGCCCGACCTGTTCGCGCAAAGCCTGAACCCGGCTCGGGTTGACCCGGCCGTCCCGGCCCCCGTCGCAGGCGGCTCCGCGGAACCCCACCACATCGGGATCCGCCCTGCCGATCAAGGCCGATGTCCTCCAGCTTCAGCTCCCCTGCCAGAGCGGTCAATAACGCCGCCTCCTTCCCGCGAATGACCCAGCGCTCCAGGGCGACCTGGTCCATCCAACCGAGCAGACCACGGCCATCCTTCATAGAGGTATCGAGCAGCACCCCCGCCGCGCCTTGAGTGACCGCGATGTCTCTCAACGCTTCGGGCAAGGTACCTCCCGCCCGGGCCGAGTCGGCATAGGCAACCACCACGATGCGAGGTGAAGCCTGGTGCCGCTCCGCTGCTGCGACAGCTCTCGCGATCATGGTTTCGAGCCGGTTCCGCGCGATCACCCCGGCAAAGCCGAGCTTGAAGTAGAGCGGAGCGAGCCGGGGCGATATGGACACCGAGGTGATCGCTTCTTCTACCGCGGCAGGGTCGGCAAAATCTCCCAATGCAACGCTGAGGGCCTGGTCTGGAGGGATCCGAGCAACGATCTCGGCGAGCACGGCGGGCGATACGGCTCCCAGGGAGCCGCGGCCCGGCTCCTTGGCGTCGATGATGTCGGCACCGCCCTTCAGAGCGGGTTCCACCTCCGCTCCTGACCTCACACTCACCAACAACTCCATGCCCGCTCCCTTGTAAGATGCTAAGGCGCTGATATGTTAGGATTTAAGAAGTTAGCACCGGCCCGAGTCGGAGGGGAGGCGGCGGCTGTGCTGGACCGGAAATGCGTCTTGGTAACCGGAGCATCCAGTGGAATCGGCCGCGCCATCGCACTCCGGTGCGCCGGGGCCGGTGCCGATCTGGCCATCACCTATCGCAAGAATCGGGATGGTGCGGAAGCCACTGCCCGGGAGGCCCGCGAGTTGGGCCGCCGGGTGGAGGTAGTGCGCGCCGATATCAGCCGACCCGACGACATCGAAGCACTCGTCAAGCATCTGCGCCAGGCGTTCGACCGGGTGGATGTCTGGATCAACAACGCGGGAGCCGATATCCTGACCGGCGAGGCCGGCCGGCTCTCCCGGCTACAAAAACTCGATCTGGTGCTTGCCGTCGATCTTCGCGGCACGGTGCTGGCCTCCTGGGCGGCCGTCGATCTCATGCGAGAACAGGGTGGCGGGACCATCATCAACATGGCCTGGGATCACGTCACCCAGGGTATGGAAGGAGAGAATCCCGCGGTGTACTCTGCCGCTAAAGGCGGGGTTGCCAGCTTCAGCAGATCGCTCGCCCGCGATGTGGCACCGGCAATCCGGGTGAACATCCTTGCCCCCGGGTTCATCGAGACTGCCTTCGGCGAGGAGGCCGATCCCAAATTTCGGCAGAAAGTGATCGAGATGACGCCACTCCGGCGCTGGGGGAAGCCCGAGGACGTGGCCGCCGCCGCGCTCTTTCTGGCCTCGGACGACGCGGCGTTTCTCAGCGGGCAGATGATTATGGTGAATGGGGGAGTGGTGATGTGAGAGCGGGCTATGAGCTATTGGCTGCTGCGGTTGCCGACTAGCTCCCAGCACTCAGAGCTGATAGCCAGATCGACCAATGGCCCATAGCGAACAAGGAGGAACGATGCCGGCAACCAAAGAGACGAACCTACAACGAAACCGAAATCAACGAGCGGCTCAAGGAGCTGTCCGGCTGGTATTACGAGGACGGCTGGATCCGGCGGGTGTACAAGACCGATGGCTGGCCCACCACGCTGATGCTGGTCAACGCGGTCGGCTTCCTGGCAGAAGCGGCCTACCATCATCCGGACCTGACCGTTACCTGGGGCCGGCTCACCGTGAAGCTCCAGAATCATGCGGCCGGCGGAATCACCGACAAGGATTTCGAGCTGGCCCGGAAGATCGAGGAGGTCGTTCTTTGGCGTCCCCAGGGTGGGGCGCTCGAGGGCACGCCCAACAAGTGGGTGCGACCGGGGGATCCGAGATAGTCGCTCCCCCCGCCGGGTCCTCTTCGTAACCGGCACCCTGGCGGAGCCGGCGCTCCGGCGGGTGCTGGCCGACATGCGGCCTCCCTTCGAGGCGCCGGTCGCGGTCTTGAAGATCACCGTGGCTGCGCTGATGACCACTCCCTGGATTGCCAAACATCTGGAGGTGCCGCCAGAAACCGATCTCGTCCTCATTCCGGGGCTCTGTGAAGGAGATCCCGGCATCCTGATCGACCGGTTCGGGGTAAAGGCAGAGAAAGGGCCCAAGGACCTGCGCCAGATTCCCCATTACTTCGGCCAGGCTCAGGCAGCGCCGGATTACGGCAGCTATGCGATCGAGATTCTGGCCGAGATCAACAACGCGCCAAAGCTCCCACCCGCCCAGTTCAGAGCCGCCGCCAATTACTTCCAGGCCAGCGGTGCTGATCTCATCGACATCGGTTGTACTCCCGGCGTTCCTTTCCCCCAGCTGGGCAACCTGGTGCGCGAGCTGCGCCAGGCCGGAATGCGGGTCAGTGTGGACAGCTTCGATCCCGGGGAAATTGTCAGCGCAGTGGAAGCCGGGGCGGAGTTGGTCCTCAGCGTAAACAACTCCAACCTCGAGGTGGCCCGCCAGCTCGGCGGCAGCGAGACCCGGGTGGTGGTCATCCCCGACTTCGGCGAGGGGCTCGACACTCTCGACCGCAGCATCGAGGCGCTGGAGCGGTGGAACGTTCGCTACCTGATCGATCCCGTCATCGAGCCGATCGGATTCGGGTTCATGGCCTCGCTGGAGCGGTACGCCGAGGTGCACCGCCGGTACCCGACGTCGGCGCAGCTGATGGGTGTCGGCAACATCACTGAGCTTACCAGTGCCGACAGCACCGGGGTCAATGCCGTGCTGCTGGCGATCTGTGAGGAGGTGGGCGTCCGCGCGGTCCTGACCACCGAAGTGATCCCGTGGGCCCGGGGCGCGGTGCGGGAGATCGATATCGCTCGCCGTCTCATGCACTACTCGGTGAGCCATCGGACCGTCCCCAAGGGTGTAGACGACCGGCTGCTCACGGTGAAAGACCCCGAGATCCTCGAGTGGGACGAGGCCGAGCTGCGCCGGCTCCACGCGGCAGTCCGGGATCCCAACTTCCGGATCTTCGCCGATCGGCAGACCATCACCGTCTTCAACAACGAGATCTTTGTCCGCGGCACCGACATCCAGGAGATCTTCTCCCAGTTGGGAGTGGACGAGGCCACTCATGCCTTCTATCTGGGCCGGGAGCTGATGAAGGCCAAGTTGGCGATCACCCTGGGCAAGACCTACCGCCAGGAGGGGGCTCTCACTTGGGGCTACCTCACCCCACCAGATGACGTGAAGTCGGAGCACGTCAAGCTGACCCAGCGGTCGCGAAGAAAGCGGGCAGGCGCTCCTCCGGCGGATGGAGGATGAAGCCGGGGTACGCTCCGCTGGTCGAGCCCTTGGGCGAGACCGCTGAGCCCGCGGAGGTCTGCGCCCGCTTCCTGGATCTTCCTTACCTTTTTTTCCTCGACAGCGCGGCCATGCACCCCTATCCGCGCCGGCCGCAGGAGGAGCGGCCCACCGGAGACCTCGAGCAGTACTCCTTCCTTTCTGCCGACCCCGTCGCTCTCGTTCGAAGCAAGGGCAGCGTCACCGAGATGCGGCAAGCAGCGAGCACCCCGTGGATCACCGTCCCTGGGGACGCGCTCACCGTGGCCCGCGGACTGCTGCCCCAGGAGCCATTGGCACCGGTGTCCGGGGTTCCACCATTTCAGGGCGGATTGGCCGGCTACATCGGCTACGACTGGGGTGCGGTGCTCGAACGTCTGCCGCGAACCCGGTATGACGATCTCTCGATCCCCGATGTTGTGCTGGGACTCTATGACTGGGTGATCGCCTGGGACCACCGAATCGGGACCGCCTGGCTGATCTCGACCGGCCTGCCGGCCACCGGAGCGGAGCGGGAGCCTCGGGCGCGCAAGCGGATGGATCTGGTGCGCGAGCGCCTGGGTGGACGGGTGGCCAAGCCAACAGTTGAACCGGCAAGGCCGCCTGGAGTCGCGCCACCTCTTCCCGGAGATTCCCCCGCCCCGTCGTACCCAGTCAAAGGGATCGTGGGCGCCCGCGAGATCGGACTGCGCTCGACCTTCACTCACCAGGACTACCTCGACGCCGTTGGCCGGGTGAGGGAGTACATCATCGCCGGAGACATCTTCCAGGCCAATCTCTCCCAGCGGTTTCAGACCGGGTTGCCCGAGAAGCCGTTCGATCTCTATCGGCGGCTGCGCCGGCGCAACCCTGCCCCCTTCGCCGCCTACCTCGACTACGGCGACATGGCCATCCTCAGTGCTTCACCGGAGCGCTTTCTTCGGCTCGACGAACAGCGGCGGCTGGTCGAGACCCGGCCGATCAAGGGCACCCGCCCTCGCGGACTGGGGCCGATGCACGACGCGGCGCTGGGCCGGGCGCTGGCGGAGAGCGAGAAGGACCGCGCGGAAAACGTGATGATTGTGGACCTGCTGCGAAACGATCTCTCCCGGGTCTGCCGGGCGGGAACTGTTCGCGTCCCGGAGCTCTTTGCTCTGGAGCACCATCCCACGGTGCACCATCTGGTGTCGACCGTGATCGGTGAGCTGGAGCCGGGCGCCCAGGCGGCCGATTTGATCCGGGCGGCGTTCCCCGGCGGCTCGATCACCGGCGCGCCCAAGGTGAGAGCGATGGAGATCATCGCTGAGCTGGAGCCGACTCAACGGGGGGTGTACTGCGGCTCAGTGGGATACATCAGCGTCACTGGCGCGATGGATACCAGCATCGTCATTCGTACCTATCTGGCGCTTCGGGGGCAGGTATACTTTCAGGCCGGCGGCGGGATCGTGGCCGATTCCGATCCGGAGCTGGAGTATCGGGAGACGCTCGACAAGGCCCGGGGGTTGATCGAGACGTTAGTTGAGAGTCCGCGAATCAGATGATCCTGCTAATCGACAACTACGACTCCTTCGTCTACAACCTCGCCCGTTATGTACGTGAGCTGGGCGAAACCCCGCTGGTTCGGCGGCACGATGCCATCGACGTGGACGAGATCCTCGGCCTGAGCCCGTCGCACATCATCATCTCCCCTGGACCTTGCTCGCCCAACGAGGCCGGGATCTCTACCGAAGTCGTCCGCCGGATCGGGCCCCTGATACCGATCCTCGGCGTGTGTCTGGGCCACCAGTGCATTGGAGCCGCCTACGGAGGAGCTATCCTGCGCGCAGGCCACCCCATGCACGGAAAGACTTCCCGGATCCATCACTCTGGCACCGGATTGTTCTCCGGGCTCCCCAGTCCTTTCATAGCCACCCGGTATCACTCCCTGGTCATCGCGCCCGGGTCGGTACCGCCCAGCCTGGAGGTGACGGCGACGTCGGAAGACGGGGAGATCATGGCGGTCCGCCACGTGAAGCACCCAGTCTACGGGGTACAGTTCCACCCCGAGTCGGTATTGACCGAGCACGGTTACCGTATTCTCGACCACTTCCTCCATGGCGTGCCTGCCAGCCCCCGGCCACTTCCCGAAGGGGCCGATGGGGTCCTTCTACCCCGTCGCTTCGACAGCAGCAGCCTGGCCACCAACCCCCCGCCGGTTGACCTGGTTCGGTGATCGTCGAGACCATCGTGACCACGAGGGACACCCAGGGGGCCATCAACTTTGCCCCCATGGGAGTGGAGTGGGGCGATGAGACCATTGTGCTGAAGCCGTTTCTGGAGACGACCACCTTTCGTAATCTGAGCGCCACCCGCGCCGCGGTCGTCAACCTCACCGACGATGTCATGCTCTTCGCTCAGGGAGCGATCTCGAGTCCCCAGTTTCCCTCGTCCCCGGCCCGCGTGGTTAGTGGCGTTGTGCTCGAGGCCGCCTGCTCCTGGCGGGAGCTCGAGGTGCTGCAGATCGACGCCACTCCGCCGCGCTCTCGCATCGAGACCCGAGTGGTGCACCGGGGAGTGCGCCGCGAGTTCATCGGGTTCAATCGGGCTCGCCATGCGGTGCTCGAGGCCGCCATCCTGGCCACTCGTACCCACCTGATTCCGCCGGAGCAGATCCGGGAGGAGTTCGCCCGACTCCAGGTCATCGTGGACAAGACCGCCGGGCCTCGGGAGCAGGAGGCGATGGAGCTCCTGACCCAGTATGTCCGATCGCACTAGCATTTTCGTCGAGGCTCCTGCCCGGCTGCATTTCGGGGTGCTCGATCTGCGCGGCCGGCTGGGGCGCTGTTTCGGCGGCCTCGGCGCGGCGATTCCCAACCCTTCATTACTGCTGGAAGCCCGGCCCTCGGCTCGGGTCTCGGCCGAAGGACCCGACGCCGAGCGGGCTACCGAATTCGCCAACCGGTTTCTTGCCTTCCATCGCCTGCAGCGGCGGCGTCCACCTGGTTCTCCACCGCACCATTCCCGATCACGCCGGACTCGGCTCCGGAACGCAGTTGGGTCTCTCGGTCGGCCGCGCCATCGCCGAGTTGCGCGGCCTCCCACCGGACCCGGTGGAGCTGGCCCGGGCTACCGGCCGGGGCCGGCGGTCGGCCATAGGAACCTGGGCCTTTGCGCTCGGCGGGTTCATCGTGGAGGGTGGCCGGCAACCGGGCTCGGATCGGCTGGCGCCGCTGCTGGCGCGCTTTGCCATTCCGGAGAGCTGGCGCTACGTGGTTGCGGTGCCCGCCGGCGGCAGGGGCCTGAGTGGTGAGGCCGAGGCGCGAGCGTTCGAGCAGCTTCCCTCTCCGCCGGACCGGGAAGTCGAGCGGGTCTCGCACCTGGTGCTGATGCAGCTGCTCCCTGCGCTGGTGGAGGCCGACCTGCCCAGCTTCGGGGCGGCACTGTCGGAAATTCAACGGGTGACCGGCGCCTGGTTTGCGGCCCAGCAGGGCGGAGTCTTCGCTCCCGGACCGACGGCGAGGCTGGTAGCCGATCTGGCCGAGTGGGGCGCGGCAGGGGTGGGGCAGAGCTCCTGGGGTCCGGCCGCCTACGGGCTGGTCGAAAACGACGCCCAGGCCGAGGCGCTGGCGGACCGGGCTCGGCGGGCCCTGGGGTCTACCGGTCGGGTTTTCGCAGGGGGATTTGCGGCTCAGGGAGCCCGGGTTTGGACCGGTCCGGCAGGCTCCCCGAACTGATTGACAGTTCATTTTTCAGGGTGTATACTGACCCCTCTAAGCCTCCCGTAATTGGCGACTTGGCAGGTTTCAAGACCCGGCCGGGTCTTGCGCTATTGATCTCCGCTCGTTGCGGGACGGAACCAAAAAACGCTGTAGCGGCATGGCCGGTTGGCATGCTGTCTCCCCAGTTGCAGTTCTTTACTGACGGACAAGGGTCGAGCGGCCTCCCCTGAGGGATGTAATGGGTTTGCTCCCGTTTGCTGCCACCATTTCGTCGATGCTGGAACCGCTGGCCGGACGTACCTTGGCGGCCAGGAGATTCGTATACCCACCAGTGCAGGTCTTTCGACGGTCCCTCCCGGTCCACCACTCTCCGGTCCCATTCTCAGTCTCGCGCGATCGATCCGCACTCTGCTGATCGCGCCTCCCAATCCATCCAGCGGGATTCGCTCAGGCGTAGTACTTCAGGACCGGGGCCACGCTCCGCCGATGGATGCTTCCGACCGTCGAGCGCGGGCCTCCGGCCACCCTCTGCGTTTGAAGTCGGTATTCGCAGCACGAGGCATAGAATCACTCACGTGGAATGTTAGTAAAGCAGGAGAATCACCCTTTTCCCTGAGGTCAGTTATGAACCGTTTTGCGCAGAAGGTGGTGTCTGGCGGGCTCGCTGCGGGTCTCTCGGTAGCCGTAGCGATGTCAGCCAGCGCCCAACAGGCGCGGTCGGGGGCTTGGACCCTGAACGCGCCCGAGGGCGAATGGCACATGACCGGTCGTGATTACAGCCTGCAGCGGTTCAGCCCGCTCAAGCAGATCACGACGTCGAACGTGGCCGAGCTCCGGCCCGTCTGGTCGTTCTCGACCGGGACGCTTCGGGGGCACGAGGGCAATCCGCTCGTGATCGGCAACGTGATGTACGTGCACACGTCCTTCCCGAACATCGTGTACGCGCTCGATCTCTCCAAGCCCGGCGCGCCGCAGATCTGGAAGCACGTGCCCAACCAGTCGCCCGACGCGATTCCAATCGCGTGCTGCGACCTGGTGAACCGCGGGACCGCCTATCACCCGAGCGGCAAGATCTTCATCCAGCTGCTCCAGGGTGAGCTGCTCGCGCTCGATGCCAAGACCGGCAAAGAGCTGTGGAAGGTCAAGAACGCCGACTACAAGCAGGGCTCGACGATGACCAACGCCCCGATCGTGATCAAGGACCTCGTCATCGCCGGTATCTCGGGCGGTGAGTTCGGCGTCCGCGGCCGCGTGACGGCGTACAATGTCAACGACGGCAAAGAAGTCTGGCGCGGCTATAGCACCGGGCCGGACAGCGAAGTCCTGATCGAGGGCGACGCCAACGCCAACTATCCGTCCCACAAGGGCAAGGACCTCGGCGTCTCGACCTGGCAGGGTGATGAGTGGAAGCGGGGCGGCGGCACCACCTGGGGCTGGTACTCCTACGACCCCGAGCTGAACCTCTTCTACTACAGCACCGGCAACCCGGGCACCTGGAACCCCGACCAGCGGCCGGGCGACAACAAGTGGTCCATGACCATCTTCGCCCGCAACCCGGACAACGGGCAGGTGAAGTGGGCCTATCAGATGACGCCGCACGATGAGTGGGACTACGATGGCGTCAACGAGAACGTCCTGTTCGAGAGCGGTGGCAAGAAGCTGCTGGCGCACTTCGACCGTAACGGCTTCGGCTACACCCTCGACCGCACCACCGGTAAGGTCCTGGTCGCGCAGCCCTATGGTCCGGTCAACTGGGCCAAGCGGGTCGATCTGACCACCGGCGTGCCGGAGAAGGATCCGAAGTACGGCACCACCGCGAAGAAGAACACCGAGGGCATCTGCCCCGCGGCGATCGGCTTCAAGGATCAGCAGCCGTCGGCCTACTCGCCGATGACCGGCCTCTTCTACGTCCCGGCGAACCACATCTGCATGGACTATGAAGGCGTCGAAGTGAAGTACACCGCCGGTCAGCCGTACGTCGGCGCGATCGTGCGGATGTTCCCGGGCCCGGGCGGTCACCGTGGCAATTTCATCGCCTGGGATCCGATGAAGGGCAAGGCGGTGTGGTCGAACAAGGAGAACCTCGCGGCCTACGGCGGGGCGCTCACCACGGCGGGTGGCCTGGTCTTCTACGGCACCATGGAAGGCTGGCTCAAGGCGCTTGACCAGAAGACCGGCAAGAGCCTGTGGCAGTACAAGACCCCGTCGGGCATCATCGGCAACCCGATGACCTACAACGGTCCCGATGGCCAGCAGTACGTGGCCGTGCTCTCCGGCATCGGTGGCTGGGCCGGCATCGGCGTAGCCGCCGGCATCGGCGCCGAAGATCCGACCGCCGGTCTGGGCGCGCTGGGCGCGTTCGGCGACGCGGGTAACTTCAGCAACCAGGGTGGCGTGCTGACGGTCTTCGCGCTCAAGAATCACGGCAATGAAGTAAGCGGTAACCCGGCAGGGCTGGAGGTTTCCCCTCCAGCCTTTTACCGGGATACATTACAGGAAGTGAGAGACGGCGCCGGGCAGCTGTTCGCTCCGGCGCCGTTCTTGTTCCACTGCCGGAGGGACTTGCCGGTGGTACCCGCTGGCTGGCCCCTCCCACGTGACTGTTCGATGTCCTGCATCGCTTCCGGCTCGCGTCTCGCTGGTCCTTGGGCTAGCCTGCGCCTGCCGCTCAGCTCTGCCGGCTCAGGCGCTGCGGCCCGCGTCCAGCAGCCTGGGGTCCTCCGGGTCTGCGCCGACACGGACAACATGCCGCTTCTCCAACCAGAAGGGCGAAGGGTTACGAAAAGAAGATTGCCGAGCTGATCGCCAAGGACTGGAAGTCGAAGATCGAGTACGCCTGGTGGCCGGTCCGGCGGGGCTATTACCGGGCGCTGAACGGCACCTATTGCGACGTGATCATCGAATCCCCCGCCGGGCTGGACAGGCCGGCGTCACCAAGCCGTATTACCGCTCCGGCTATGCCTTCGTCAGCCGCAAGGGAGAGCGGCTTCGAGGACATCAAGTCGCTGGCCGATCCCCGGCTCAAGAAGCTCAAGATCGGAGTCAATATGTTCGACTCCGACGACGGCGAGAACTCGCCGCCGGCAATGGCCCTCAGCCGCTACGGCGTGGTCGGCAACCTCCGGGGCTACAACACCTCGTATGACCGAGAATATCCGGCCCGAAGACATCATCAACGGGGTGGCCAAGAAGGACATCGACGTGGCGATCGTCTGGGGGCCGATGGCCGGCTACTTCGTGAAGAAGGCCTCGGTGCCGCTGGTGCTCACCCCGCATCGCGGCCGAGCAGGGATTCGGCCACCGGCTTTCCCATGCAGTACAACATCGGCATGGCGGTCCGGCGCCAGGATAAGGCGCTGCGCGACAGCCTGCAGACTCTGCTCGACCGGAGAGCGCCCGACATCCAGGCCATTCTGAAAGCAGCTATGGAGTCCCGGTTATTCCCCTCGAAGACCGAGGCGCCAGCGGATTCAGGACGCGCGGCTAAACCCTGAATCCGACCGCGTCACCCCCTCTGCCCCACCCGAAAGGATCGCCTGCCGAGCATGGCTACACCCACCTCGTCCGTCTTGCCCGCGCGCTGCGCGGTCCAGCCATCGTGTTGGGCTTGTGCGCGCTGGCTTCCCGGGCCTCGGCCCAGGAGCTGAGAGATCAGTATCACCAGGCTCCCCGCGACACGGTCTCCCAGGAGGTCTACGATGGCTGGAAGCAGTTCAACCTGAACTGCGCCCGCTGTCATGGCGAGGACGTACAAGGCACGACTATCGCTCCGCACCTCATCCTCTCGCTCAAGCCCGACGGCCCGATCAACACCAAGGAGTTGTTCATTCAGACGGTGTGCGCCGGACGCCCGGCCAAGGGGATGCCATCCTGGTGCGCCCTGGGAATGGAGCTGCCCACCATCGAGAAGATCTACGCCTACGTGAAAGGCCGGAGCGATGCGAAGATTGCGCCGGGCCGGCCCGCGGTGAAGTCGGGGGCATAGAGGATGAGCTCTCCGCTGGTGCGGCTTCGGATGCTTGGCCTGCTGGGGCTGGCCGCACTCGGCTGGGTCGCTACCGGCGGGCGCACGTCCGTCGAAGGAGCCGCTGGCCTGTGTACTCCCTCGAGAGGCGGCCACGGCGGCAGAGGTGGTAGATTCGCCGGCCGTACGAATGAGCTTGCCTCAGCTCAAGGCAAAGCTGGCCTCGGGCACTGAAGACAAGCCGCCGGATCTCAGCAAGGTGGACCTGAGCGGGCTGGACCTCAGCGGCGTGGACTTCAAGCGGGCCAACCTGACCGGCGCGCGATTGGCGGGCACCAAACTGGCCGGCGCAAACCTGTTTACCGCCGATCTCACCGACGCGGTACTTACCGACGCCGATCTCACCAAGGCCAACCTGGATGGCAGCGTCCTCCGGCGTGCCAACTTTCAGCGGGCCAATCTGGAGGGTGCCAGTCTCTTCGCGACGATCATCGAGGCGGCCGACCTGAGCAACGCCAATCTGGCCGGCACCCGGATCATCGGTTATCTCCGGGGAGCCAAGCTCAACGGTGCCAGTCTCCGCCATGCCAACGCTGGAGCCGACCCAGGGAATCAATCGATGGGGGTCATGCGGGCCACGTTCGTCGGGGCCGACCTCAGCGGAGCCGATCTCTCCGACGCCAATCTGTTCAAGGCCGACCTGTCCCACGCCAACCTCACCAACGCCAAGCTGGCGCGAACCAACCTGATGAACGCGGACCTGATCCAGACCGACCTGACCCGGGCCGATCTTACCGATGCCAAGCTGGCCAAGGCAAACATCGACGAAGCCGACTTCACCTCCGCGGTCGGCGTGGCCAGCATTCAGGGGCTGGATCAGGCCCGCAACCGGGAGAAAGCGACCTTCGATGCGAAGTGATGCCCCCGCCAATAGAATCGCGCTGATCGCGCTCTCGTGTGGTCTGACAGCCTTGGGCTGCGGCAAGGAACGCCCCTCGCTGGGTGGACGGGCCGACACCGTGACGGCTTCAAACGGCCAGGCGGCTCCGCCTTCCGGCGAGCTGGCTTACGTGACCAACGAAGATTCTCAGAATCTGAGTGTCATCGATACCCGAACCGACAGCCTCATCGCCACCATCCCGGTCGGCACCCGGCCCCGCGGGGTCAAGGTCAGTCCTGACGGGCGGCTGGTCTACGTCGCCCTCAGCGGATCACCGAAGTGCCCGCCCAGTATGCCTGACGCGGAGTGCGAGAAGCTCAAAGCGGACAAGACCAAAGACGGCATCGCCGAGGTGGACGTGGCCGCGCGGAAAGTACGCCGGATATTGCCCGGCGGCTCCGATCCGGAACAGTTCGATATCTCCCACGATGGATCTCGGCTGTACATCTCCAACGAGGACGCCGGGTCGGCGTCGCTGGTCGACCTGAAGAGCGGCACCATCGACACCACGGTTCCGGTCGGAGCCGAACCGGAGGGAGTGCGGATCAGCCCCGATGGCAAGCTGGTGTACGTGACCGCCGAGAGCGACACATCGATCAGAGTGCTCGACGCGGCTAGCGGGGCGGTAAAGGCCCGCATCAAGGTCGATCGCCGGCCCCGGGATGTGGCCTTCACACCCGACGGAAAACGAGCGTACTCGACTGCCGAAGTCGGAGGCACCGTCTCGGTGATCGATGTGGCCAGCAACAAGGTGCTCGCCACTATCCGTCTGCCCAAGGACGCGAAGCCAATGGGGGTGAGGGTGTCCCCCGATGGGAAGCTGGTCTACATAGCCACCGGGCGCGGCGGCACCGTGGTCGTGATCGACCCGGCCACGAACAAGATCGTCGGCTCGGTCAAGGTAGGTCAGCGGCCCTGGGGAATAGCGCTTACTTCCGACGGGACCAAGCTGTATACCGCGAACGGGCCTTCGAACGATGTCAGCGTGGTGGATACCAAGACCTTGCACGTCATCAAGACGATTCCAGTAGGCAAGATCCCATGGGGGGTGGCCATCGGCCCCAGCCCGGGGAGCGCCGGCCCCTAGGTCATCCCGGCGCCGCACGGAAGGAGTAGGATATGTCAGGTGATTGGACTACCGCTGTCGCGCCATTGTCGGAATCTGCACCTCACCGGTCGCTCCGAGACCGTAACCGCTCCATCCTCCTCGATCTCTTCGGACCTCCGGCTACCCGCGCCTTTGCCATTCGGTACTGGGACGGCACCACCGAGCCACCCGGCGCGGCGGTCTCTCCCGCCTTCACCATAGTGCTCAATCACCCGGGATCACTTGCCCGGATGCTGTTGCCGCCTTCGCAGCTCAGCCTGGCGGAGGCGTATGTTCGGGGGGACTTCGACGTGGAGGGAGACATGGAGGCGGCCGCCGTATTGGCGACCCAGCTGCGCAAGCGCTTGGCTTCGCCAGTGGCGGCGGCACGCCTCATGGTGCGGCTCCGAAGGCTCCCACGCTCTCCTCGCCGTCGCTGGAGAGCCGGGCTGATCAGGCGTAGCCGCCTGGGGCCTCGCCATTCGCCCCAGCGCGACGCCGCAGCTGTTCGTTACCACTACGATCTCGGCAACGACTTCTATGCCCTCTGGCTCGATCGGCAGATGGTCTATTCCTGCGCCTATTTTCCAACCGGAGAAGAGAGCCTGGACGAGGCCCAGGCGGCCAAGCTGGAGTATCTCTGCCGGAAGCTCCGGCTCAAGCCGGGCGACCGCTTGCTCGATATAGGCTGCGGATGGGGAGCCTTGTTGCGCCATGCCGTCCGGCACCACGGGGTACACGCGGTCGGCATCACTCTGAGCGAGGCGCAGGCATTCTACGCCAGGCGGGCCATCGCCGAGCAGGGCTTGGGCGAGCAGTGCGTCGTCGAGGTGCGGGATTACCGAGACCTGCCCGTCGAAACCGGCGTTCGACAAAATCGTTAGTGTCGGAATGGTCGAGCACGTGGGACGCGGAGCAGTTGAAGACCTACTTCTCGACCGTCTTCCGGCTGCTGCGTGCAGGGGACTCTTTCTGAACACCGGCATCACCTGGGTGGACGAACCGGGGCAAAGCGGGTTGAGCCGGCTTTTCCCTCGCTGGGATTGGCGCGAAGGCGCTTTCATGGATCGTTACGTGTTTCCCGACGGGGACCTCGTGTCCCTGGACATGGTCATCGGCGCTGCCGAAGCCTCGGGTTTCGACACCAGAGACGTGGAGAACCTGCGGGAGCATTACGCCATGACCCTACGGCATTGGATTCGTCGACTGGAGAGCTCGGCCGAGGCTGTCACCAAGCTGGTGGGAGAGCGGACCTATCGCACCTGGAGGCTTTACATGTCCGGCTGCGCCAGCCGGTTCGCCGCCGGGCGAATGGCACTGGACCAGGTGCTCCTCGCGAAGCCAAACCCTCGAGGCCAGGTGTCACTACCCCTCACTCGGGCCGACCTCTATACCGGAAATGCTCGGGTCTGATATGAGTCGACGGTGGCGGGTCTCTTTCATCCTGGTTGCGGGCGGAGCTGTTGGCCTGCTGCTCACCGCAGGCAGGGCACGACCCATTCCCAGCACTTTCCTCTTCGACCTCGACGCCCGGCCGGCGCTGCACCGCCTCTGGGAAGCCAGCTCCCAGGCCAAGGCGGAGCGGGTGGCTTGTCTGGCGGCAACCATAGACAGCGACACGGTCCATATCTCTCGAGTGCTCCCGCTAGACCCGGGCCCAGCGGATTCTTTGGGCATTTCGGCCGCCGCATCGCTGCAACAGTGCGGCCCACCCGAGTGGCGGGGAACCATCCATACTCACGTGGCGCTCCGCGACGGACTGCGGCCCTACTCGCTCTTTTCCGGGGCGGATCGGGGCGTGATGATGATGTGGTGGAGACGATGGCAGGCCGATGGAGTCTTTTGCCTGCTTTACAGCAGCCAGGAGGTGATCTGCGAGATCGAGGGCCCGCAAGGAGCGGTGCTCTTCCCCCGGTCTCATTACTAGACGATGCGACTGACGGCCCCGGCGCTCCTCCTCCTGATGTTGGCCGGGTCACCGGTGTTGGCAGCTGCTCAAGAAGCCGGAGTGCCCCGACCGGCCTTTCGCTTCAGCCGTGAAGCCGGCCAAACCTTGGGTGCACTCTGGCGAGCGAGCCTGGCGGCACGGGAGGAGCGAGTCGCCTGCCTGGCCAGCTCCATTCGCAACGACACCGTTTTCGTCTCCCAGGTCGCCCCGCTCGACCCTGAAGACGCCGACTCGATGGGAATCTCAGCCACCGCGTCCGTCGACAAGTGCGGACCGCCTGAGTGGTCGGGGACGGTTCATACCCACATCGCCCTCTACACCGACGACCGCCCGTCCACCCGGTTCTCCGCCCAGGATCGGACCGCCATGCGGCTCTGGTACGACCGCTGGCACGCCGACGGCGTATTCTGCCTGATCTACAGCGAGCATGACGCGCACTGTGAGGCCGACGGGGTCGTCGGAGGGATGCGCTCCACTCCTCGTATTGTGCGCTAGACTGCGGGCCTCAGGATAGCGGACGGCGGGACAGAAACGACCGGGGGTTTCGCCGGGCCAGCAGGCGGTCCAGCCCCCAGGTGCGCCCCGCCCGGGCAAAGAAGAACGCCAGCATCAGGAAGAAGAGCACCAGATGAAAGCCCTGCTGCCCCGGCGACATCCATTGGGTGGCCAGGCCGTAGTTGATCACCAGCAGGAGCCCCACCAGGGAAGCCAGCCCGGTCAACAACCCCAGCGTCAAACCGATCCCGGTAACGGTTTCACCCCAGGCGGTCAGTTGGGCAAAGATGCTGCTGTGGGTGAGCACGGTTCCGTCGAGGAATTGTTTGTAGAGCACCAGCGGGTTTTCCGAGGCCTGTTTGGCCACGATCTTGGGCATGACCGTGAGCCAGCGCTCGGAGACGGCGGGCAGAGGAACGATGCCGCCCAGCAGCACGATGGTCATCTTGGTCACCAACGACTTCACGAAATAGAGACCGACCACGATCCGCAACAGGGCCAGCCACTCGGCGGGATGAGCCATGGTGACGCTGGCGGGTCGAGAGATTCTGAGCCATTGATATGGGCTATGCGCTATGGGCTCTCCAGTCGCAGGCGCAGCCCATAGCATGACCATAGCCCAGCACTCTAGTCAAACCTCAACCCCCAACTCCGAAAACACAAAGGTCCAGCTGTCGGTGAGCTCGTCGAGAACCTTGGAGAGCGGCTTCCCCGCCCCGTGTCCGGCCCTCGCCTCGAGCCGCAACAGGATGGGCCGGTCCGCCGATGTCGCCGCCTGCAGCCGGGCCGCCATTTTCCGGGCGTGCATCGGGTCAACCCGGGTGTCGCTCTCCGCAGTGGCAAGGAGGACCGCGGGATATGCCACCCCGCTCCGGACGTGATGGTAGGGAGAGTACGCTCGCAACCAACGGAACTGCGCCGGGTCATCGGCCGAGCCGTATTCCGGAATCCATAGCCGGGCGATGAGAAACCGGTGGTAGCGGAGCATGTCGAGCAGCGGCACCTGGACCAGCACCGCCCGGAACAGCTCGGGCCGCTGGGTGAGAACGGCGCCGACCAGCAGACCACCATTGGAGCCGCCGGCGGCGGCGAGGTGCTCGGGCCGGGTGTAGCCCTGGGCAATCAACCACTCCGCCGCGCCAATGAAGTCATCGAAGCTGTTCTGCTTGGAGGCGAGGATGCCGGCTTGATGCCAGCTCTCGCCATATTCACCGCCCCCGCGGATGTTGGGAACGGCAATCACCCCGCCCCGCTCCAGCCACAGCAACATCGAGCGGGAGAACGAGGGGGTCATGCTGATGTTGAAACCGCCGTAGCCCGTGAGATAGGTCGGATTGTCTCCGGTTTGCTTGAGCCCGACCTGGTGCACCAGGAACATCGAAATCGGGGTGCCGTCCCGGGAGACGTAGCTCACCTGGCGCACCGCGAACCGCTCGGGATCAACATCAGCCTCCACTCGCCTCCAGAGCGACGTCGCGCCGGTGGCGAGATCGATCCGATAGACGGTCGGCGGCACGGTATAGGACGAGAACCCGTAGAAGAGCTCGTGGCCGTCCCACTCGGCCCCGACTCCGAACAGGCTGCCCAGAGCCGGCAATTCCACTTCCTGTACCAGCCGGCCGGCCAGATCGACCAGGCGGAAGCGAGACGAGGCGCGCTCCAGATATCCCAGGCCCAGCCGGTCACCCGCAATGCTGACGCTTTCCAGTACGGCCCCGGCCCGGGGAGGGACCATCTCCCGCCAGGCACTCCGCTCGGGATGCTCAGGATTCACCTGGTAGAGTCGGTAGGTCGGAGCGTCGAGGTTGGTGCGGAGAAAGAGTCGCCCGTGGGCGATCTCGCCTTCGAATGACGCCGGCAGATTCTCTGCAACAGTTACCAGTGGCCCGCCGGCCCTCAGATCCTGGATATAAACATCGGTCTGGTCGAAGGTGCGGGCGACCAGGATGAGCAGCCAACGTCCGTCGGGGGACAGACTGACGCCGGGCCAGAACTCCTTCTGGCTGGGGCGAAACACCAGGGCATCGGCCTCGGGATCGTCACCCAGACGATGGAAGTAGATGGCCCGGTGGTAATGCTCTTCACCTGGGGGGACCTCGCCCGGCGCAGGATACCTGGTGTAGTAGAATCCCGTCGCGTCGGGCAGCCAGGCCAGAGAAGCCGCGCGCATTCGCGGGATCCGGTCGGGCAGATGACGGCCGCTCTCCACCTCGAGCACCTGAAGCTCGCTCTCTTCGCTGCCGTTCTGGGACAGGCCATAGGCCAGCAGCCTGCCATCCTGGCTCGGGTAATACCAATCCAAGGCCGTGGTGCCGGCGGCGTTCAGCGCATTGGGATCGACGGCAACGCGATCCGCTCCACCCGCGCCCTGACGCCAATAGAGCACCGGCTGATTCTGTTGTCCTTCCCGCCGGAGATAGAAATACCGCCCTCGCACCGGGACGGGGACGCCGAGTACACCGATGCCCAGGAGCTCCTCCAGCCGGCTGCGGATGCGCTGTCTCCCGGGCACGGACGAGAGGTAAGCCTGGGTGAGCGCGTTCTGCCGGTCAGTCCAGTCCCGGGTCTCCGGGGCTTCGCCGTCCTCCAGCCAGCGGTACGGGTCGGCGATGGTCTCACCGTGGAGGACGTCGCTGATGTCGTAAGCGGGGGTTTCAGGGTAGGTGGGCATCTGGTGGCGGAGCTTCTAGTCTCCCAGACTGATGCCCAGTTCCCGCGCGGTGGCGATCGTGTCCGAATCGAGGGGGACGTTCTTCGAGCGGCCCACGACCTCTTCCAGTGGGACCTGCTCGATGCCGGGCCCTTTGAGCCCCACCATCACTCCGAAGACTCCGTCGGCGATGGCGCGCACCGCCGCCGCGCCGAACCGAAGGGCCAGCAGCCGGTCATACGTGGTGGGAGATCCACCACGCTGCAAGTGACCCAGAACAAGGGTACGGGTTTCTTTGCCAGTATGATGCTCGATGGCTCGGGCAACTTTGCTGGCAATGCCACCCAGCCGGTCCACGGTGCCGGGACCCCGGCGCTCTAGCAGTTCAATGTCGCCGTCCTTCGACCGGGCGCCTTCCGCCACCACGACAATGCTGAACCGGCGGCCGGCCGCCTCCCGGCTCCGGATCTTGGCGCAGACCTTCTCGATGTCGAAGGGGATTTCGGGAATCAGGATGACGTCGGCGCTGCCGGACAGTCCGCTGTAGAGGGAAATCCAGCCGGCGTATCGCCCCATGAGCTCCACGACCATGACCCGGTCGTGGCTTTCGGCGGTGGAGTGCAGCCGGTCGATGGCCTCGGTGGCCGTGCTGACCGCCGTGTCGAAGCCAAACGAACGCTGGGTGCCGCTGACATCGTTATCGATCGTCTTGGGAACGCAGACGACCGGAAGGCCCTTCTTCCAGAGCTCGTAGGAGATCTGCAGGCTGCCATCGCCGCCGATGGAGACCGAGGGCGTCGAATCCGCTGGCCTGGAACGCGGCGACCAGATCGTCGGAGCGATCGATCTCGCGCTCCGGGCCCTCTGGGTCCCGGCTGACGTAGCGGAAGGGATTGCCCCGGTTGGTGGTACCGAGGATGGTACCGCCGAGGTGGGTAATGCCGCGCACTTGGGCCGGGCCGAGTGGCACGACCCCGTCGAAGCTGAGCAGGCCCTCGTACCCGCGCTGAATCCCGTAGGACTGCCATCCGCGATGATGCGCCGAGAGCACGACGGCGCGAATGACCGCGTTCAGTCCAGGGGCGTCACCGCCCCCGGTTGAGATGGCAATGCGCATGGGTCACTTTGAACCTCTCACCCGCTCGATTGCCTTCAAGACCTCACCCGGCTCGGCGTGCCGCCTGGTCGCCTTCTTGGAGAACACGAGTGTGCCGTCCACCGTCACCTCGAACACGCCGCCGGAGGACTCGACCAGCCGGACCTGAGCGTCGGGATAGGCCTGCTTCAGCTCAGCCGCCAGACCGGCGGCTCGGGGCTTGTAGTTTCAGACAACGCAATACTGAATCGTCACATGCATCTGTACCACGCTCGCTTTGCGGAGGATGCAGCAGGACCGCCGCGAATCGTAGTGGCCGGCGGGAGAGATGCCAAGGGCGAATGCGGGCTGTGACGGCGCTCCTTGTCAGGCTCATCCCATAGCCGTATCTATTTGAGCCATGCTGACCTACCGACACCCCTGCGGGGGTTTGGCCCGGGTGCTGCTGCTCCTGGGCGCTCTTGTGTTATATGCCTGGCCTCGCCCACTCGGCGGCGGCCCAGGAGCGGCGCTATCTGTTCGAGGTCGGCGCCGCGGGTGCCTACCGGGCTTCGGGTCGATCGACTGATCTGGGCGGCGCGGCCGGTGGATTGGGCCGGATCGGCGTGTGGCTTCCGCTCAATTTTTCGTTTGAGGGCGGAAGCCTCCACCGCGAGTCCCAAGGCCAAAGACCCGCACTCGGGGTCGGCGTCAAGACCGCTGTCGGTATCGGCCCTCTACAATCTCCCGCTGGGAACCAGAACTGGGCCTACGCTAAGCTGGGAGTCGGGGAAGACCCGGTATGGCAAGGATCCTTGCACTACTCCGACCATCTGCGGGACAGCCAAACCGATCATAGCGGGCATCGGCTTTCGACTCGCTCTCACCCCACTGGTGATGGCGCGCGCCGAAGCCATGATGAACTTCAACAAAACCACCAGCGATACCGGAGTTGCTCCGGCCCGACGCTCAGTAACGACGCGCTTCACCAACTACGGCCTCAATCTCGGCCTGAGCCTGATGTTGGGCAGCAAGCCACTCCCCGACAGCGACGGTGACGGCGTACCCAATACCCGGGACCGCTGCGCCAACACGCCGCTCGGAGCTCAAGTCAACGAGTTCGGCTGCCCTCTCGACAACGATAGTGACGGCGTGCCCAACGGGATCGATCGCTGCCCCAACACGCCGATCGGCGCCACGGTGGATCCGACCGGCTGCACTCGCGACAGCGATGGGGACAACATTCGCCGATGGCATCGACAAGTGCCCCGATACACCTGCCGGAGTGCTGGTTGATGCGCGCGGGTGCCCCAAGGACAGCGACGGTGATGGCATCCCCGACGGCCTCGACCGCTGCTCCGATACGCCCAAGGGCGCTACGGTAGACGCGCTCGGTTGCCCGGGTGACGAAGACGCCGATGGAGTACTCGACGGACTCGATCGCTGCCCCCGAACTTCGATCGGGGCCACGGTAAATGCCTACGGGTGCCCGGTGGGACAGAGCGGAAGGCAACCGGCCAATGCACCGGCGGCCCCGCCACCGACTGCCCAACCACCCACTGCCCCCGCCGCCACCCCCGATACGTCGGCCCAGGCGAGAGCGGCGCGGGCAGCGATGGGGCAGCCCAATGGTCCTCTGGTGCTGGAGGGCGTGACCTTCGAGTCGGGTAGCGCCCGCCTGCAGTCCGGCTCCTATGTGGAGCTCGATTCTCTGGCCAAGGTGCTCATTGCCAGTCCGCGCATGAGGATCGAGATCGGCGGTCACACCGATAACTCGGGGTCGCCGGCAGACAATCAGCACCTGTCAACGCTGCGGGCCGAGGCGGTGCGCAACTATCTGGTGGCCAAGGGGGTGCCGTTCCAGCAGATGGTCGCTCGAGGCTACGGATCCACCGTGCCCCGCACCCAGGATACCACTCCCCGCGGGCGCGCGGCCAACCGCAGAGTCGAGATCAAGCCGATATCGTCCGGCCCTTGATCGGTCTCGCGGCGGCCTGCTTGACCAGATTCCACGCGCGGGTATCCTAATGAAGTGCCACTTTCCCATTAGGAGCTCCTCCATGCGTATCCAGACCCGTCTCGGTCTTATCGTTGCACTCGCGACTGCCGGGGCCGGCTCGGCGTCGGCCCAGAGCACTTCCCAGACCGAGGCGAACCCCGCGCCCGCCCAGACCCCCGGGCCCGGGGCCACGGCTGCGGTCAGCCCGGAGCTCATCGCCCAGGGCGACAAGATCTTTCATGGCGCCGGCAACTGCTACGCCTGTCACGGCAGCAACGCGGAAGGATTGGTGGGGCCGAATCTCACCGACGCGGAATGGATCCACAGCAAGGGAACCCTGGACGACATCACGAACCAGGTGATCCACGGTGTGCCCAAGGAGGAGTCGAAGAGCGGAATCGTCATGCCGCCGAAAGGGGGCGGCAACCTCAGTGATGACGACGTGAAGGCGGTCGCCGCGTACGTGTACTCACTGAGCCACAAGTAGACCTGCTCCGGCGCGCTCCGGTCCGGCTACAGCGGATTCCGGAGCGCGCCAACCGAATACCACACTCCGAACAACAGACTCGCCACCCCCAACAAGGGCACCAGCTCGGCCAGTCGGCGCTTCACCGTGCCGCGAGCCAGGGCATGGCCGAACGCGGTAGAAACCAGCGCCATCGAGACCGCGGTGGCGGCGGCAAACACCACCAGTGCCAGGACTCCCTGCATCTGGCCCGATACCGCGCCGACCAGCAGCACCCCGACTCCTGCCGAGCCGCCTACCCCGTGCACCATCCCGATTCCAAAGGCGGTAAGTGGTGAGCGGCCCAGTCCCTCCGCGTGGGGGTGGGCGTGGGGAACGGATTGACTGGCAGCTTCGTGCCGGTGTTCGTGGGCATGAGGATGGGCATGCTGCACTGAGCCGTGGCTGTGAGGATGCACGTGGAAATAGCCCCGGTGCCAGCGGACCAGGAGCCGGATGGCGAGCGCCACGATGACCAGGCCGATCGCTGCTTCGGCCCCGCGTTGGACCGGCCCCGGCAGGTAACGGCGGAAGAGCACGACGGGAAGTCCGAACGCAAAGAGCGTGGTCGCGTGACCCAACCCCCAAGCCAGACCGAGCAACGTGGCTCGGCGAGGCCCGTTTCGCGCGTCCCCCAGGAAGAGGGTCGAGACGGCGGTGAGATGATCCGGGTCGGTGGCGTGCCTCAGCCCCAGCAGAAGCGCGACCACGAAGGCCATGATTCCGCTGTTGCCCAGTCGGGCAATGAGCTCATCTGGTCCAAGCATGCCTGAAGCTAGTCCTTCTCGGTCGAAAGTCACCACGCTGGCTGGTGGCACTGGTAGATTTCCAGCGTGACCGCCAACCACCTCGCCGACTCACGCTCGGCCTATCTTCAGTCCGCCGCCCATCAGCCCATTCATTGGTATCCTTGGGGTCAGGAAGCCTTTGCGGCCGCGGAAGCAGCCGATAAACCAGTGCTGCTCGACATCGGCGCTGTGTGGTGTCACTGGTGCCACGTCATGGACGGCGAGTCCTACGAAAACCCCGAGCTGGCCCAGTTCCTCAATCAGCATTTCGTCTGCATCAAGGTGGACCGGGACGAACGACCTGACGTAGATGCCCGGTATCAGCGGGCGGTGCAGACTGCTCACCCAGCAGGGTGGCTGGCCCCTCACCGCGTTCCTCACCCCGCGCGGCGAGGTGTTCTTCGGCGGCACCTACTTCCCGCCTGATGGCAAGTACGGTCGGCCCGGATTCCGCAGCGTTCTCTCCGGCGTGCTCGATGCCTACCGCAATCGCCGGGATCAGGTGCAGACCCAGGCCGGCGCCATTCGCCGGGTACTCGACGAGCACCTCGACGAGGCAGCGCCGGGTCCGGTCTCGCAGTCGCTGCTGGATGAAGCGATGTCCCAGATCGTCAGGCTCTTCGATCCGGTGAACGGCGGCTTCGGCAGCGAGCCAAAGTTTCCCCATCCCGGGGCGATCACACTGTTGCTGCATCGCTGGCATGATCAGCCGACCGACCAGATCCGCACCATCATCGATCGGACCCTCCAGGGCATGGCGCGAGGCGGGGTACACGATCAACTCGGCGGCGGCTTTCACCGCTACAGCGTCGACGCGTCGTGGATCGTGCCCCACTTCGAGAAAATGTCGTACGACAACTCCGAGCTGCTGAAGACCTACCTCGATGCCTACTCCCTGCTTGGGGACGCAGGAATATGCCGACGTGGCCCGCGGCATCGTCCACTGGGTGCGCGAGGTGATGGCCGATCCCGAGGGCGGGTACGCGGCGAGCCAGGACGCCGATGTCGGGCTGGATGACGATGGCGACTACTTCACCTGGACCCGGGACGAGGCGGCCGCGGTCCTCAGCCCGGAAGAGCTCGACGTCGCCGGGGCGTATTACGACATCGGCACCGCGGGTGAGATGCAGCACGATCCGGGAAAGAACGTGCTCTTCATTGCCTCCACCGTGCCCAAGATCGCGATGCGCAGCACCCGCGGCGAAGCGGCAACCGAACAGTTGTTGCGTACGGCCCAGGAAAAGCTGCGCGCCGCCCGAGGCCAGCGGCCGGCCCCGTTCGTCGACCGTACCCGGTACACCAACTGGAATGCCATGCTCGCCTCGGCCATGCTCCGTGCCGCGGCAGTGCTGGGCGACGACTGGGCCCGGGAGCACGCGCTCCTTACCCTGAAAAGAATCCGGCGGGAGAGCGTCGAGTCCGATGCGGTTGCCCACACTCCGGGCGGCGTCACCGGCCTGCTGGAGGACCAGGTTCAGGCGGCCGCGGCGGCGCTCGACGCCTACGAGAGCACCGGAGACCGGGGCTGGCTCGACTGGGCCGCGAGCCTGATGGATCGGGTGTGGGTCGATTACCGGGACGAGGCCGCCGGTGGACTCTTCGACACCGCGCGGGGACGCGCCGGTGAGGCCGGGCTGCTCCCCGCTCGGGCCAAGCCAATCCAGGACGCGCCCACGCCTTCTCCCAATGGAGTCGCCGCTATTGTCCTGGCCCGGCTGCACGAGCTCACTGGCGAGCCCCGCTGGAAGGAGCGGGGTGCCGCCGTGGTGGCCGCGTTCGCCGGACGAGCCGCGGAGCTCGGCCTGTATGCGGCAACCTATCTGTTGGCCGTGGACTGGCAGCTGAACCCTGCCACCCACCTCGTGGTAGTCGGCGACCGTCGCGATCCTGCGACCCAGGCGATGCACCACGCCTCGCTCGGTGGATTCGTGCCGCGGCGGCTGGTGCAGCTGGTCGATCGGGACGACGCCGGCCGCCAGATGCTGCCGGCGGCGATCCGAGGCATGCTTACCGGAGGCAACGGCGCGCGAGGTTATGCCTGCACCGGCGCCACCTGCAGCCAACCCGCAGCCGATCTGGCAAGTTGGCAGGCTACGTTGGAATCATTCCGATCCGCAGTTCCAGCTTGAGTCAAAGCGTTTAGCAGTATCTCTGTTATCTGCGTTTATCTGCGGCTAAACGCTTTTGGTTACATTTAGGCAGCCAAATTCCTAGGGGAGCAACGTGGCTAAGAGCGCGACAATCGAAACCAGCAAGGGCACGATAAAGGCCGAGTTGTTCGACACCGAAGTACCGGGCACTGTCAGCAACTTCGAGAAACTGGCCAACAGCAAGTTCTACGATGGAACCCGGTTCCACCGGGTCATCTCCAATTTCATGATTCAGGGAGGAGATCCGCTCTCCAAGGAGCCGAACAATCCCCGCGTAGGCACCGGCGGGCCCGGGTACAAGATCAAGTGCGAGACCCACCTCAATACCCACAAGCACACTGCCGGCACCCTCTCCATGGCCCACGCCGGGAAGGACACCGGGGGCAGCCAGTTCTTCATCACCCACTCCCCCCAGCCGCATCTCGATAAGGTACACACCGTCTTCGGCCAGGTGACCCAGGGTATGGATGTGGTGAACCAGATCAAGCAGAACGACGTCATAAACTCCATCCGGGTCGCCTGACCCCTGCATCTCGACTTTGCGGTTGTCGCCGACTACGCCCTGATCGACCAGCAGGGCAAGCTCAGCGTGCTGGGGATGTTTCAGCACGTGTGGCTCTCCAACTTTCCCGCGGTCTATCCCCGCACTCACCTGGTGCTTCGAGTGCGGGGCCGGCGCACTGAAATCGGGGTGCACACCATCCGCATCCGCTTCGTCGATGACAGCGGAAGCGAGCTCCTGGGCGGTGAAGGCACGGTGCAGTTTGGCGAGCCACCGGCGGGGGTAGTGGACGTGGAGGCCGGAGCGGTTCTGGTGTTCGATGTTCCTCTGCCCCGTCCCGGCCAATACGCCTTCGAGATCAGCCTCGACGGCGAGCTGGCCAATCGGGTGGCCCTCTCCGCCGGCTATCCCCAGCAGCAACATCAGCAGTGAGAGGTGAGAAGTGAAGGCGAGAACCTCGAAACGAGCCCTTAATGTCACCTGTCACCTCTTACCTTACGACCATGACTGGACCGCGACGCGCTCGCCCTCATGCACGAGTACACCGCCTCCGATGCCCTCCGGAAGCACATGTATGCGGTCGAGATCGCCATGCGAGCCATGGCCGAGCGATCGGGCGAAGATCCCGAGGCCTGGGGCATCGTGGGCCTGCTGCACGACTTCGATTACGAGCGGTTTCCTAACGCCGACCACTCGGCCACCGAGGGCCACCCCGCCGAGGGCGTGCGGCTTCTGGCCGGCCAAGGCCTCCCTGAACCGATGCAACGCGCCATCCTGGGCCACGCCAATTACTGCGGCGTCCCCCGGGACACCCCCATGGCCCAGGCCCTGTTTGCAGTGGACGAGCTGGCCGGATTCCTGGTGGCCTGCGCCCTGGTGCGACCCTCCCGCAGCCTGCAGGATCTCGAGGTCTCCAGCGTCAAGAAGAAGCTCAAGGACAAGGCGTTCGCTCGAGGCGTGAGCCGGGAGGACGTGATCCGTGGCGCCGAGGAGCTGGGGGTTCCCCTCGACGAGCACATCGGGTTTGTGCTCGGCGCGCTCAGACCCCACGAAGGAAGGCTGGGACTCGGCGGACCGTGACCGGCCCGCGGTTGATTCCGGCGGAGCAGTCGGTAGCCTGCGCGATCAATCGTGCGGCCGGCGGCCGCCCCGTACCCGGCAACAAGGTGGATCTGCTGATCGATGGCCCCGATACCTACGCGGCCATGCTGGAGGTGATCGCTCAGGCCCGGCACTGGGTCCATTTCGAGAATTACATTATCCGCAGCGACTCGGCCGGCTGGCGCTTTGCCGAGCTGCTCGCCTCCCGGGCCCGGGCCGGGGTCCACGTCCGGGTGCTGTACGATTGGTTTGGCTCGGTAGGCACCCGCCGTGGTTACTGGCGCTATCTCCGCGGAGCCGGAGTCGAGGTACGCCCCTTCCATCGCCCGCAGGTGATCGATGCGGTCACCAATCTCTCCCGCAATCACCGCAAGCTGGTCGTGGCGGATGGCTCTCGTGCCATCCTCGGCGGTCTGTGTATTGGCTGCGAGTGGACCGGCGAGAGTCATTCCGGCGGCCAGCCGTGGAGAGACACGGCGGTGGACATTCGAGGCCCGGCCGCCGCGGTTCTGGATCAGACTTTCGTCAACCTGTGGGAGCTGACCGGTGCCGCGGTGCCGCCGGAGCAGGTTGCCGGAGTGGTGGCGCCGGCCGGCGACGCCGAAGTGCGGGTGATCAGCGGCGAGCCCGGGCAGGGAGCGGGCCTACCGGGTCATCGAGCTGCTGGCGGTGGGGAGTGTCGAGCGGCTCTGGATCACCGACGCCTATCTCGTCGCTCCCCCGCGACTGTTTCAGGCCTTGCAGCGACTCGGCGCGGGACGGCGTCGACGTCCGCCTGCTGGTGCCCGGCTCGAGCGATGTTCCCCTGATCCGCAATCTGTCCCGCATCGGCTACCGCGACCTGCTGCGGAGCGGAGTGCGGATCTACGAATGGGATGGTCCCATGCTTCACGCCAAGACCATCATGTGTGACAACCGCTGGGTCCGCATCGGATCCAGCAACCTCAATCCATCCAGCCTGCTGGGCAATTACGAGCTGGACGTCCTGATCGAGGACCCCAGCCTGGCCCAGGCCATGGAAGACCAGTTTCGCCACGACGTCGCCCGCAGCCGCGAGGTCGCCAGCCGCCGGGTGAAGGGTCCCCGGCGCATCAGCCAGGCCCTTCCAACGGTGCTGACCCACCAGGATCCCGTGATGACCCAGACGGCATATCGGCGCAGCCGCCGGGAGACCCGCCGGCGGGCCGTCCTGGTGCTCCGCGCCATCGCCAGCAACGCCCGTCGCTCGGTATTCATCCCCATCAGCGCCATCTTCATTCTACTGGGGATTCTGCTGGTGGCATTGCCCCGGATATCGGCCTACATACTCGCGGTGCTCTGCGCCTGGTTTGCCCTGGCGACGGCCCGGGAAGCGTTCCGCCGGCGGGCAGACCGGTAGGCAGCGTTCCTAGTTGAAACTTTCGCTGGAGGCATGCGTTAGACCCTGAGCCCAACAGACCCAGCCTCTGCGAGCGTAAATACTGATGATCCTACGTCTGTTTCCTGCCAGGTATTTTCCTATCCCTCGCCGCCGCGAGTGCCGGCGCGGCGCAGAGCGCGCTCGGTCACTCTGGCCGAGGCCATCCGGCTTTCGGAGCGGGTCCAGCCGGAGGTGGTGCAGGCGGCTGCAGCGTTCAGACCGCCGGTGCCCGGCGGAGGAGCGCCTTGGGCGCGTATCCTCCCTACCGTGTCGGCCAATCCTCGGCGAGCGACTTCTTCTCCGAAGGCACCTCGCGGATCGATCCGATCACCGGCCAGATCACCGGGGGCAACTCGACCAACCGCAGCCTCAGTACTTCCCTGTCGGCCAGCCTCGACCTGTTTACCGGCTTTCGCCGCGGCGCCGACATGCGGGCGGCTCGGGCCGGCGAGGAGGCGGCGGACGCCTCTCTGATCGATGCCCGGTTTCAGCAGGCGCTCGACCACCACCAATCAGTTTCTCGATGCGCTGGCCGCGTCCCAGCTGCTGCGGGTGCGCGAGAGCAGCGTGCAGCCGGGCTGAGAGCCAGCTCAATGTCTCGGTGGCCAAGCTCAGGGCCGGCTCGGCCACCCGCTCCGACTCCCTCCGTTCCCTGGTCACCCTCGGCAACGGCTCGGCTCGACCTGATCGCGACCCAGGCTCTGCTCGCCCAGGCGGAGGCAAACCTGGCCCGGCTCACCGGCCTGCCCGGACGGGTTCAGGCCGCCGACGATTCGGCGTTTTACCGGGTCGTCCCGCCGGTCGATACCGCAGACGCTCCGCGCCGAGGCCGAGTCGAAGTCTCCCCGAGTGAAGAGTGCCGCGGCCAATGCGGCGGAGGCGCGGGCTAACGTCGGTGCCTCGCGCTCGTCTTACTGGCCTACCCTCTCCCTTGCGGCCAACACCGGCTGGAATGGCAGCCGGGCCAACGACTACAACTTTCAGAACCAACGGCAGCTGAGTCTGGGACTTCGGTGGAATCTCTTCAACGGCTTCCAGCGAGAGCTGAATATCGTGCAACAGGAGGCGAACCAGGATCTGGCCGAGGCCAACGCCTCGGATGCCCAACGCCAGGTCGATGCTGACCTGATTACCGCCCTGGCCCAATTGGACGCCGCCCGGCAGCGAATCCAGATTACGGGGATCAGCGTCGCTGCCGCCACCGAGGACCTCCGGGTGCAGCAAGAGCGTTACCGGCTGGGTGCATCGACCATTGTAGACCTGCTCACGTCTCAGGAAGCTCTCAACCAGGCGGAGGTGGACGTGGTGAATGCCCGTTTCGATTACCTCCGCGCCAAAGCGCAGATCGAAGCGCTGATTGGACGGAACCTTTGACCAGCACCCTGCCGAACACCGAAGAGCGGATGGCCATGCTGCCAGCCGACGTCCCCCGGGACGCGGTGATCGTCACCCGAAATCTCCAGCGCGAGTACGATATGGGCGGCGAGGTGGTGCGGGCACTCCGCGGGGTGGATCTCACCATCCGCAAGAACGAGTTTGTCGCCATCATGGGTCCTTCGGGCTCGGGTAAATCGACGCTGATGAACCTGGTCGGTTGCCTGGACAGCCCCACGGCCGGTGAGTATTGGCTCAACGGCTTCCGGGTTTCCGAGCTGGAGGACGACGAGCTGGCCCGAATCCGCAACAAGGAGATCGGTTTCGTTTTCCAGACCTTCAACCTGCTTCCCCGGGCCACCAGCCTGCACAATGTGGAGCTCCCGTTGGTGTATGCCGGCGTGGGCGCCAAGGAGCGGCGCGAGCTGGCCAAGGAGGCACTGGTCAAGGTGGGTTTAATGGATCGGATGAATCACCGCCCCAATGAGCTGTCGGGCGGCCAGCGCCAGCGGGTCGCCATCGCCCGGGCGCTGGTGAACCGGCCCAGCATTGTGCTGGCCGACGAGCCCACCGGAAACCTCGACAGCGCCACCAGCGAAGAGATCCTGGCGCTCTTCGAGGCCCTGCATGGCGATGGCCAGACCATCGTCCTCGTCACTCACGAGCACGACATCGCAGAGCACGCCCGCCGGCAGGTGCACCTCAAGGACGGCAAAGTGGAGCGGGACTTCGACACGGCGAAGCAGGGGGTTTGATGCCATCACCACGAATGCGGTCGCTCACCTGGCTCGGAATGAGAGTCGCCGCGGTTGGGCTGATCGCGCTTTCCTGCAAGAAGGCGGCGAAGCCGGTTGCCTATGAGGCCGTCCCGGTCGAGCGGCGCGACATCATCGTGTCCGCCCAGGCCTCCGGCGCGGTGCAGCCCGACACCACGGTCGAGGTCAAATCCAAGGCGTCCGGCGAGATCCTGCAGCTGAACGCCGAGACCGGACAGATCGTCAAGCGAGGGGCGTCACTGGTCAAGGTGGACCCGCGCAATGCCCGGAACGCGATGGCCCAGGCGCAGGCCGACCTCGACGTGGCCAAGGCCAAGCTGGCCAACTCGACCAGCCAGAAGCGCCGGGCCGACGAGCTCTTTAAGTCTCAGTCCATCACCGAGCAGGAGCACGACAGCGCGGTGCTGGACTATGCCGACGCGCGGTCCCAGGTGGTGAACAGCCAGGTCGCGGTCGACAACGCCCGCATCCAGCTGGAAGACACCGATGTGCGGGCTCCGATCACCGGGACCATTCTGGAGAAGGACGTCGAGCGGGGAACGGTGATCGCATCGGCCACCTCGAACGTGAGCGGTGGGACTACGCTGCTGAAGATGGCCGACCTCAACCAGGTCCAGGTCCAGACCCTGGTCGATGAGACCGACATCGGAAAGGTGCAGGCCGGCCAGCGGGCCACGGTGACGGTGGATGCCTACCCCAACCGGCCGTTCTCGGGCACGGTCGTCAAGATCGAGCCCCAGGCGACCACCAACCAGAACGTCACCATGTTCCCGGTGGTGGTCCGCATCGCCAACGAGCAGGGGCTGCTCCGGCCGGGAATGAACTCGGAGGTGGAGATCCACGTCGGCCAGCGGGACAGTGTGCTCGCGGTGCCGACCGCCGCGCTCCGCACCCAGCAGGATGTCGGGTCGGCAGCCTCGGTGCTGGGGCTCTCTCCCACCGCCGTGCAGACAGCAGCTGGCAGCAGCCGGACCGGCCGCACGGGATTCCTCCAGCACACGCAGGCGCAGGAGACTCGGCTACTGGCTGACTCGGCGCGGCACGCTTCGATGGAGCCGCGCCGACGCGGCCGGCGGCCAGGGCCGGTCGGCGGCCCGGTGGCCGCGGCGGCCGGGGCCAGGCCCAGGGCGCAGCGCCAGTACATCGTGTTCGTCAAGCGCAACGGCCAGCCGACCCCCGTGTGGGTCCGTACCGGTCTCAGCGACATGGATTACAGCGAGGTGCTGGAGGGCGTGACTGCGTCCGACTCGGTGCTGATTCTTCCCAGCGCCAGCATGGTGCAGTCGCAACAGGACATGCGGGACCGCTTCAATCGGGCGACCGGTGGCGGCGCGGTGCCGGGTATGCGGCAGCAGACGGCGCCCAGCCCTCGGGAGGCGCGAGGCCGTAACCATGCTGCTCGGGGAAACCATCGCGGTCGCATTGCAATCGATCCGGGCCAACATGCTGCGCTCGGTGCTGACTGCACTCGGCATCATCATCGGCGTCGGCGCCGTGATCACGATGGTGGCGTTGGGCAATGGCGCCCAGAAGGCAGTCAACGACCGGATCGCTGCACTGGGCGCCAACGTCTTCTCCGTCACGGCCGGCCAGGCCAGTGTAGGCGGAGTCAGGACCACCGACCGCACCATCCTGAGCACGGATGACTACGATGCGCTGATGCGCGACGCCCGATTGCTCAAGGCGGTCGTGCCCGAGATGCAGCAATCGTTGCAGGTGAAGTACGGCAACCAGAACAGCAACATCAACGTGATCGGGACCACGTCGAACTACACCGACGTGAAGAATTACACCATTCCGTATGGCCGGATGTTCACCCCGGGCGAGGATCAAGCCCGGCAGCGGTACGCCGTCCTCGGCTCGGCGGTACCCAAAATGCTCAACGGCAATCCGGCGGGTATGATTCACCAGACCCTCCTCATCCGAGGGATTCCCTTCGAAGTCATCGGGGTCCTGAGCGAGAAGGGATCGGCCGGCGGGTTCGGCAACCCCGATGAACAGATCCTCATCCCACTGGAGACGGCGCGGTATCGGGTCTTCGGCAGCAACCGGCTGCGCACCTTCTCGATTCAGGTGAAAGACAGCGTCCCGATCGAACAGGGCATGGTGGATCTGGAGCGGGTGCTCCGGCGGGAGCACAAGATCCGGCCCGGCGGGGACAACGACTTCACCATCCGGAATCAGCAGGATGTGCTGGCGACTCAGCAGCAGGCCACCCAGGTCTTCACCAGCCTGCTGGCGAGCATTGCCGCAGTGAGCCTGCTGGTGGGCGGGATCGGGATCATGAACATCATGCTGGTCTCGGTGACCGAGCGTACCCGCGAAATCGGGGTGCGCAAGGCGCTCGGCGCCACCCGGCTGAACATCCTCATGCAGTTTCTGATCGAGGCCCTGACGCTCTGTCTTCTGGGGGGTACTCTTGGCATACTCCTCGGGATCGGCACCGCCATTCTGCTCTCAAAGGTGATGCAGTGGAACACCCTGATCTCGCCCCTGGCAGTCGTGGTGGCATTCGCCTTCAGCGCGGCAGTGGGACTCTTCTTCGGCCTCTGGCCGGCCCGCCGAGCGTCGATGCTGGATCCGATCGTAGCCCTTCGGTACGAGTAAGCCCTGACAGCTGCCGGTCATGCCTGGCGAGGTGATAGTGCTGGGCGGCGGTGTGGCCGGCCTCGCCGCGGCCGGCTGCCTCGCGGAAGCCGGCCGCAAGGTCACCCTGCTGGAGGCGCGCGCTCGGCTGGGCGGACGGGTGCATACCGTGCTGGACCCCGCGCTCAAACATCCGGTGGAGCTGGGCGCCGAGTTCGTGCAGGGCGAATCCTCGGAATTTCTCCGAACCATCGATGCGCTGGGCCTCGAGCTCGATGAGCTCCCCGAGGTGCACGAGCGGGCTCGGCAGAGACCCGATCGGTCGCTCGCCGACATCGAGGCGCTGGTAGACCGCCTGCTGGAGCTGCGCACGCCCGACCGCCAGGACGTCCCCGTCTCCCTGCTCATTCAGCAACGCGCAAAGCAGCATTTCACTCCCGATGAGCGGGAGACTTTGACCGCCTACCTGCAGAGCTTTCACGGAGCCGACCTCGACCGCTTCGGAACCGCCGCGCTGGCCGAGAACCAGGCGGCTCAGCGGATGGATGGGGATCGTGCGCTTCGAGTGGTGGGCGGGTACGGCGCGCTGGTGTCGCGCCTGGCAGAACGGCTCCAGGTGAGTCACGCCACCGTGCACACCGACACAATCGTGAAGCGAATCCGCTGGCAGCCGGGAGCGGTCCAGGTCGAAGCCCGGACCGGTTCGGGCGGAAGTGTGGAGTTTACCGCTGCACAAGCCATCCTGACCCTGCCGCTGAGCGCCCTTAAGGCGGAGTGGCTTCTGCCGGCGCACTGCTGGATCCTGAGCCGGCCGGCTGGGGCCCGGCGCTGGGAAAGTGGGAGATGGGGCTGGCACACCGGATCACCCTTCGGTTCGAGACGGCCTGGTGGATCCAGCCCGGAGAGCCGGTGCCGAGCTTTGTGCACGGCCGGAATGAGCCGTTTCCGGTCTGGTGGACTACGGCACCCCCGGAGCTGCCCTTTCTCACCGGCTGGGCCGGCGGACCTCGGGCCCAGCCGCTCGCCGGCCGAAGTAAGCCAGAGCTGACCACGCTGGCTTTGCAGTCGGCTTCCAGCATCTTCGGAGTAGCAGTGGAAGATCTCGAGCGTTGGCTGCGGGCGGCCTACACCCACGACTGGTTGACCGACCCCTTCTCCCGCGGCGCCTACAGTTATGGTGGGGTTGGTGCGCGCGCCGCTCGGGAAACCCTAAGCGCTCCAGTGGCGGGTACGCTCTTCCTTTCCGGCGAGGCTCTGGCGCCTCCGGGCCGGAACGCTACCGTACCTGGTGCGCTTGCTGCCGGCTATCAGGCCGCCGCAGCGCTCCTGGAACTGGAATCCACCCTTCGGCATTAATTGCTTATGAGTTCTCCATCCGAGCCCCTGGCTGACCATCCGGCAGAGCTCACCGGGCCCAGACCCCTGGTCAAGCGCTACGCCGGAGTGGTGCGGCTGACCCACTGGCTCAATGCGCTTTTTCTGGTAGGCATGGTGGCGAGCGGGCTGCAGATCTACGACGCCTATCCTCATTTCGGGCCTCGGGGCAACGTCTACCCGCTCCCCAATCCGCTGGACGGTTCGGCCGCACCGGAATGGTCCCGGCTGGGTGGCTGGCTGGCCGGAGGACTCAACTGGCACTTCTTCCTGGCCTGGCCCTTTGTCATCACCGGGCTGGTGTATCTCGGATTCCTGGTGCTTTCCGGCGAATGGAGAACCCTGGTCTTCCGGCCCCGGGACATCGGCCCGGCGACTCAGATGCAGCTCTACTATCTCCGGCTGCGCAAGGAGCATCCGGCCCAGGGAAAACACAACGCGCTACAAAGGCTGGCCTACACCTTCATTGTCGTCCTGGGCGCTATTGCGGCGCTGAGCGGCTTCGCCATCTACAAGCCGGTGCAACTGAGCTGGCTCACTGCCCTGTTCGGCGGCTACGAGCTGGCCCGCTACTGGCACTTTGTTGCGGTCTGGCTCTTTGTGGGATTTACCTTGCTGCATGTCGCCCTGGTTCTGCTGGTAGATCCAGCCTCACTGCGAGGAATGATCACCGGATGGTATCGAGGAAGGTTTCCCAGCCATGACTGACGAGAGGCGCCGGCTCACCCGGCGCGATCTATTGCGACTCGGCGCCGTGGCGGGCCCGGCAGCACTGGTGGCGGCCTGCGGCTGGGATGGAGGGTCTGCGCTGGAACCGAAGCTCCGGACCTTCAGCCGGATCAACGACTGGATCGGGGAAAAGATCCTGCTCTCACCGTCCCGGCTGGCCCCGGAATACCCGGTTTCGGCTCGAACCGAGATGGAGCAATTTTCCGGCCTACTCCATCACCTACAATCAGACCGGGTCGTTCCCGGCAGTGAGCGATCCGAAAAAGTGGGCGCTTGAAAGTGGGCGGCATGGTGCGGCGGCCGCTGCAGCTGAGCCTGCGGGAGCTCCAGGCGCTGCCCCGTCTGACCTACACCGTGAAGCACCACTGTGTGGAGGGCTGGACCGCGGTGGGCACCTGGACCGGGGTGCCGCTCTCCGCGATTACCGCCATGGTCCAACCGACGGCGGAAGCGCGCTATCTCCGGTTCGATTCGTTCGACAGCGGATACTACAACGGCTGGGACCTCACCAGCGCCATGCATCCCCAGACCATCCTGGCCTACGCCTGGAACGACCGTCCCTTGATGATGAATCACGGCGCTCCACTCCGGCTGTACTCTCCCATCAAGCTGGGCTACAAGCTGACGAAGTATCTGACCGCGATGACCTTCACCCGGGATCGGCCCGGGCGGGTACTGGGAAGACCAGGGCTATCCCTGGCTCGGCGGGATCTAGCTCAGGTTTTCCGGCTCGACCGACACGCTGGCGCTGCCGTCGGGGAGATAGACCACTCGCACGGTCCAGGCCCGGCAACAGACCTGACAGTCCTCCACGTACTCCTGCTCGCTGCCACTTCCCGGATCCAAGCCGATCTCATTGATTTCGCCGCAGTAGGGACAGGAGACCGTCGCACTGGTCTCCGCCGTGCCGTCGCCCAGAGGGAACTCCTCATCCAGCTCATCATCTCTCAAGCTCATCGTCGTATCCAGCGTCGAGGAAGCCTGTCGGTTGCCATCGGGCTGAGCCTCATCCTGTTGGCCGCGCGAGCGGCGGCGGTGCCGGAGCTCTCCGACCCGGTGCATGGCGCCGCTCCGCCCAATCTCCACCTCACCACTCCGGCCCTGTACTTCCTGTTCGCCCCCATCTTCACGCTATGGGACGGAGTCTCCCTGCTCAGCATGAGCCGGCTGAAGGGTTTCCTCGTCGGGCTGGCCCTGCTCTACCTGGCGTGGCGTATCGTGCGCGCCTGGACTGGGCTCCCCCGCCGCTTCTGGCTCAGAGAGCTCGGCGCGCTGGCCCTGTCGAGCTTGCTGCTCCTGACGTTTATCGCCGCCGGAGCGCTCTGGCATCGGCCCATGCGCGCGCTGGCCGGCGCCGCTCCCGGCGAGCTGGTGGTCGACTTTCACAGCCACACCAACGTCTCTCACGACGTGCGCAACACCTTGATGCGCGGCTTCGACCGGGAAGCCAACCGGCGGTGGCACCGAAGAGCCGGCTTCGACGCGGTGTTCATCACCGACCATAACATCGTGAGTCACGAGTCGCGAGTCACGAGTCCGACACTGTGCCCCGGCATCGAGGTCAGCGCCTGGCGGGCGCACATCGTGCTCCTGGGCGATACCCTCCCGGTGGACCAAACCCGATTCAACAGCTCGCTCGGCGCGTTGCTCACCCTGCTGCAAGTCAGCGATACAGCCTACGGGGCACTCTCGGTCGCGTCGCTGCCCGAGTACCGCCGCAACCACTGGGGCCGGCTCGACACCCTGCTCGCCGCCGGGCTCGACGGGCTGGAGATCGTCAACGCCTCCCCCAAGGCCAACGAGCTCACCCGGCCGGAGCGGGATTCCGTCATCGCGCTGGCGAAGGCAGGCAACCGATTTGTGGTCGGGGTGAGCGACAGCCATGGCTGGGGAGCCACCAGCATGGTCTGGAATCTGGTTCCTTTAGCTTCGAACGCCGGCGACACCTGCGCCGCGGTGCTGCGACAGCTCAGGACCGGCGGCTTCGAGGCGGTCCGCATCATCGAGCGCCACCGGCTCCGGCCGGACGACTGGTGGCCGGCCTGGCTCACGCCTCTCGGCGTGCTCTGGGAGACCTGGCGCAGCATGGGCTGGCCGCTGACGATCTCCTGGCTGGCTGGATCTGGGGTCGGGTCATGACGCAGTGAGGAATCGACGGGGTCGGCGCACGGACCCTCGAGCGCGAGCCCCCGATAGCTGGACCGGTGACCGCTAGCTCTTCACCTTGCGGACCGATTCGGCGGGGAGCAAGATAGGCTGATGCGCGCTCGCTTTCTGGGGACCGGATTCGCCGTGCCCGACCGGGTCGTCACCAACGATGAGCTGTCTGCGCTCATGGATACCACCGACGAGTGGATCCGGACCCGAACCGGAATTCAGCAGCGGCACTGGGTCAACGAGGGCGAGACCGGAACCGAGCTGGGGCTGCGGGCAACCCAGCAGGCCCTGGAGATGGCCGGCCTCAGTCCGGGCGATCTCGACGCCATCGTGTACGCCACCTCCAGTCCGGATCACTTCGCCCCGGGCAACGGGGTCTATCTCCAGAGATTGCTGGGCCTCACCAACACCATTCCCGCCCTCGATATCCGGGCCCAGTGCAGCGGATTCATCTACGCGCTCTCGGTGGCGGATGCCTGGATCCGGGCGGGACCGTACCGGCACATCCTGGTGGTCGGCGGTGAGGTCCAGTCCACCGGGCTGGAGATCTCCACCGCCGGCCGCCATGTCGCAGTCATCTTTGCCGATGGGGCCGGCGCCGTCGTGCTGGGCCCGGCCGACAACGGCGACGGCGGCATCCTGGCGTTCGATCTCCACTCGGAGGGGAGCCACGCCGAGAAATTGTGGGTCGATGCCCCGGGCTCGATGTATCACCCCAGGGTGTCTCCGGAACAGATTCAGGCCGGCCGGCAGTATCTCGAGATGGACGGGAGAGAAGTATTTCGTCACGCGGTCGTGCGGATGCCGGAATCGGTCCGCGCGGTGCTGGCATCCACCGGGCAGACTCCGGAGGATATGAAACTGCTATTGGCCCACCAGGCCAATCTCCGGATCGCGGAGGTGATGCAGAAGGATCTGCGGCTCCGGGACGACCAGGTCTACAACAACATCATGTGGTACGGCAACACGACGGCCGCCACCATCCCCATCGCCCTCGACGAATGCGTGCGCAATGGACGGCTCCAGCGGGGCGACCTGCTGGTGATGACCGCCTTCGGATCGGGATTCATGTGGGGGAGTGCGGCGGTGCGATGGTAGCCTCTTCCAGCAGCAGCTGCCGCTGACACGCGGAGCAGTAGAGCTTCTTGGGCAGCCGGAACCGGCCCATCACGCTGAAGCTCTGCTCCTGGCCGCAGAAGGGACAGCGCCCCTTGGCGCTGCGGAAGATCTCTGACTGCCCCAATCTCACCAGGGCGAGTACCGTTCCGACGAGAATTGCGCCGGGTACCAGAATGAAGTGGACGATGGGGATGGGAATCGCGATCAGGGCCAGCACCATGCCGAGCCCGAAAATGGTCGCGGCCCGTTTGACCCGATCGGCTGGTGTGAGGGTATCTACCTGGAGATAGGCGACTGTTGGCTTGACACCGAAACCGCGGAGCGAACCCTGCAGCGAGCGGACTTCCATGTCTCCTTCTATTTAGAGAGAACTATTACGTGAAAAGCCGCCCGTCACCACAGGGATGGCGGGCAGCGTTAAATCAGGTCACTTCGTCTCGATCGGGTACTTGCGCCGGTAATACTCCTGATCCCGGGTAGCGCGGGCCCGATAGAGCTGCTCCTCGTCATCATCCGCGTCGTGTACGAAGAGGTGCAACGACCCGGGCCACAGGGTGGCCTGCAGCGACCAGTTGGTGGACGGAGCATGGAGCACCCACTGGAGCGCTCCCCCGCCGGCATCGGTCAGATGGATCTCGCTGGCCCGCTCGAGCGGTACGCTGGACGGAATCCCCGCGATTGCGGCCTCGATTGGATCCAGCTGCAGCTCGGCATCGGTCCAGGACTTGAACATGACTTTGCCGTGCACCGGCGACTCTGTTTCGGGGAGCTCGAACTCGGCCTGCCATTCGCCGAGCAGGTCCCAGGCGTGATCCATGGGACCAATGTTCGGCACCAAAACGGTCGGATGTCTAGGCATTGTTAGGCTCCTTCGGTTACTGGTGAAAGAGCTTAGCCAAGGACACGGTCACAGCCCGCGATTCGCATACCACAAATATCAACCGGTCTTTAACTGAATCTTTCGCCCTAACGTTCCGTACTGTAACGCAAATCCCAATCCAGGAACCGGATTATGCTACAAATTCTCATCACTTTGACGGCCGGTGCAATCGGATTCATCCTGACGCGCAACTTCGTGCGCCGCCGGCTCCGCTTCGTGGACGCGGTCCACTCCCCTGTCGCACCCGTGATTGCGGGCCTCGCGGCCGCCCTGATTGCCTGGCCGGCCGTCCTGCTGCCTCTGGTAACAGTGACCACCGCCGTAGTGTTCGGCGTCGGAGCGGGTCTGGGCACCGCGAGCGGAGCCCGAGCCCTCCGAAACAACGACCCCAGCCGCCGCCGGCTCACTCCCTAGCTCATACTAGTGCCTTTGGGGAGATCCGCCCATAGACTGGATCACATTATTAAGGATGTCTATCTTGCCCCGATGACCACGACGTTACACTGCGTCCGCTGCGGCCAGGACCGCGAGCGGATGGCATTTCAGCCGTTTCAGAACGACCTGGGGCGCCGAGCCTTCGACCAGATCTGCGGGGTATGCTGGGCCGAGTGGCTCAAGACCCAGCAGCAGCTGATCAACCACTACGGGCTCAACCTCCGGGAGCCCAAGGCTAAAGAGTTCCTGTTTCAGAACATGGAGCAGTTTCTGTTTGGAGCTCCTAGCTCCTCCTAGAAGCTCCTGCCAAAGCGAAACACCAGATCCACGCCCGGCCCGCCCGGCTCCAGGTCCTCGGTCATACCCACCCGCCACTCGCCCCCCCGATGGGTCCGAAGGATCCAGCCGAAATCCAGCGACAGCTCTTTCCGATCCAGAGCGGGCAGGGTGGTGTCGTGATAGTAGGGGGAGTGATAGAACGCGTTGGCAAACAGGGACTGCCGGCCCCAGATGCCGAGTCTTAAACCGGAGCTGGCGGTGGCAAAGATCTGCCGCTGGCTCTGCTGCAGCGCACCGTGCTTCGGCGTAAAGCCCAGGCCCAGGCCGCCCTCATAGATCAGCCGGGGCGTGAAGGAGGTGCGGAAGCTGTTGAGGACCCCGACCGAAACGACACCCTTGCCGTAACCATCGGGCCCGGTGGACGTGGGCAGGGTCAGCGAGAGCAGGGACTGGATATTGGGAGTGTGCCGGATCCCCACTCCCACCCGAACGTCCTGAAGAAACAGGTTGCTCCGAGTCCGGTTGACTCCGATTCCATCCGGCAGGGTAATAGTGTAGAGGAACTGGTCCAGGGGCCGTTGCTCTCGCTCCCGGATCCGGATGCCCAACAGCCGGTGGTACCAGTTGAGGAAGCCGTCCATGAATCCGGCGTAGGCTCCCTCCACCGACGTCCTTACGGTAATGAAGCTGTTCGGCGTAAGGTCGCGAGCCAGGTCCAGGCTGAATCGCATGACCTCGGCGTCGAGCACGTAGTCCGCCTCGCGGAAGAGGACCCGGTTGTACTCGATGATGCTGGCGTAGTCCAGGGAGAACGCGGCGGTCCAGCGGCCCGGCGCCGGGTTTCGAACCGGCTGAAAGTAGAGTCCACTGCGGGCGGTGGCGACCGGATTGATGGGAGCGAGCTCAGGCAGACCCTGGCCGCGCGCGAGGCTCGGCGCAGCCAGCGCGACGATGAGCCAGACAAAACGGGCGGAGCGGCGCGGGCGGGGCACGATAGGAAGATAAACCTGCTCTTGACAACCCTTTCCGGCCGGCCGTAGGTTCATCCCATGGTTCTCGGACGGAATTACTGGTTCTTCTTTACCAACGCCGGCGCGGCTCGATGCCCGTCGGGTCCTGGTAGAGTGCGCTAGCCGCAGTCACCCGCCCGATAACGTCGATGCCCCGCCGGACTCAGCCGGCGGGGCTTTTGTTTTTGTCTCCCTCTGGAGCGTACGATGCGCGTTGCCATTCAAGGCTCTCAAGGATCGTTCAGCGAGGCCGCCGCACGACGTCGCTGGCCCGATCTCACCGTGCTACCCTGCCGCGAGGTGAAGGACGTGGTGGCCGCGGTGCGGGAGCGCCGGGCCGACGCCGGATGTCTGCCGATCGAGAACTCGCTGATCGGCTCGGTCACCACGACCTACGACCTGCTCAACGAGGCTTTTGGCGACGGAACTCTACGCCTGACCCATGAGATCCTGCATCCGGTGCATCACACGATCATGGCGCTGCCGGGCGCTCCGTTGTCGGGAATCCGGCGGGTGCTGTCGCATCCGGTCGCCCTGGGGCAGTGCCGCATCTGGCTGGCGGAGCACTTGCCCGATGCGGAGCTGGTGAGTGCCTGGGATACGGCGGGAAGCGCCGAGATCGTGGCCCAGGAAAAGAACCCGGCGCTCGCAGCCATCGCGGCCCGGCCCGCGGCGGACGCCCATGGGCTGGTTCCGCTGGCCGAGCGGATCGAGGATGATCCCACCAATCAGACCCGGTTCCTCAGCTTCACCCGTGCCGAGCTGGCCGATGGCCTCCGGTCTGAGGGAGCGGCGCGCTTCAAGACCTCGCTCATCGTGCTGGTCGACCACAAGCCGGGCATGCTCGCCTTGACACTGCAGGCGTTTGGAGCCCGGGGGGTCAACCTGATGGCGCTGCAGTCCCGGCCTGAGCGTTCGGCGCCGTGGACCTACCGTTTTTACGTGGATGTGGAGGGTGCGGCAGACGATCCCCGGGTGGCGGAAGCGCTGGAGGAGATCGAGGCGCTCGCGGCCAAGCTCATCGTGCTGGGCAGCTACGAGGCGTGGACCGAGGGCTCCCGCCTGTCCGCTCCGGTACCGCCTCCGGCCCATCGGGTGGAGAAGCCCAGCGTGCCTCTGATCGACCGGCGCCGGCATCCGGAGGGGACCGTGGTCCAGGTGCGGGACCTGAGCTTCGGCGGGGGCAGTCCGATTCTGATCGCGGGGCCCTGCTCGGTGGAGAGCGAGGCGATGATCCTGGAGACAGCCGAGGCGGTGGCCGACGCCGGGGGTGACATGCTGCGGGGAGGGGCCTACAAGCCGCGCACGTCGCCCTATGACTTCCAGGGGCTGGGGGTGAAGGGGCTCCGCTACCTGGCCGACGCCCGGGAGCGCACCGGGCTTGCCGGTGGTCACCGAGGTATTGAGCTGGGAGGAGGTGCCGGTGGTGGCCCACTTTGCCGACATGCTGCAGATCGGCGCCCGGAACATGCAGAACTTCAGCCTGCTGCGGGCCGCCAGCCGGAGCGGGAAGCCGATCCTGCTGAAGCGGGGAGCGGGGGCCACCATCGAGGAGTGGCTGATGGCGGCGGAGTACGTGCTGGCCGAGGGGAATCCCCACGTAGTGCTGTGCGAGCGAGGAATCCGAACCTTCGAGCGGGCCACCCGCCACACCCTCGACCTCAACGCGGTGGCCCTGGTGCGGGAGCGAACTCACCTGCCGGTGATCGTCGATCCCAGTCACGCCGCCGGGGTACGCTCGCTGGTGATGCCACTGAGCCTGGGATCGCTCGCGCGGGCGCCTGCGGCCTGATCATCGAGGTGCACCCGACCCGTCCCAGGCCATGAGCGACGGAGCCAGAGCCTGGACTTCCCGATGTTCAGAGAGCTGCCGGTGGTGCATCCGGAGACGGGAAAGAGCTGAGGAGCTAGGAGTGGCAGCCAGGAGCTCAGGCTAGGCAAGAGGCGGCAGGCAGGCCGGTGGCGAAGACCTGGCAACTGGCGATTGGCGATGGCGTGGCAAAGGGTTAAGCGCTGACCGGGTCAGTCGCTTCTGCCGGCAGTCCGTTCCGCCTACCGCTCGCTGGTACCGCTTAGGTCTCGCGAGCTTTCGGTCCTGCCGCCTTACGGGACTGTCGTCCCCTCCCGGCCGGTGAACATCCGGTAGAGGAACAGCAGAATCAACGCGCCAATGATCGAGGCGATAATCCCGGGGCCTGTACCGGGTTGACGATACCAGCCCAGTGCCCGGCCCAAGAACCCCGCCAGGAGGGCGCCAGCTACACCGATCAACATCGTCACGATGATCCCGCCCGGGTCCCGTCCCGGCATGATGGCTTGGCGATAGCGCCGACAACTAACCCAATGATCAAGGTCCACAGGATTCCCATAGTTCCCTTTGCCTCCAAGGTGGACCGAGAATAGCCTATGGCGGGCCCGGCATCTGTAGCGGGAGCACACAGGCGGTCGAGGCGGGCAGGCGGAGCGGACGGTCGTAGTCGGCCGGTGGCTCCCCTGCGCGGCCGGTCACCGTCTCCCGCTTGTGGCTGCGCAGCACATCCATCCTGCAGCCTCGCCGTTCTCGTAGCTGCGCAGGATGCGAAGCACATGAGACGGACTGGCCGGCTTGCGGCCGTCCACCGCCAGGATCACGTCGCCACCCTTGAGGCCCAGCGCGGAGTCCTTGGGGGCGCTCACCACCAGCACGCCCTCGGTGGTGCCGAAGTAGCGGCCCAGATCGGGGTTCAGCGGAGCCAGCTCGAGGTTGGCCAGGGGTGAGCCGACAGGAAGACGGGGCCGCCGACCGGGGCCTCGAACTCGTCGTCCAACTGCAGTGACATGGGCCGGGGACCGTCGGGAAATCTGGCGGAAGGCGAAGGTCCGGCCGCCGGGACCGCCGGGCGCAGCCTGGAACAGGATATCCGGCTCGTCGGCGGTGACCACGGAGACGGTCTTCCGTTCCTTGCCCCGGCGGTATTCGACCGCAATGGTGTCGTTGGGTTGGAGCGGGCAGCCAGCTCGATGAGGCGGAGTCCGGGGAGCGATTGCTGGCCGGTTTCCGCGGCCGGGGCGGCCGGCCAGGACCGACTTGCCGTCCACTTTGGTGATGAGGTCACCGCTCTGGATTCCGGCTTTGGCGGCCGGGCCGTTGGGAGTGACCGCGTCCACGTAGGCGCCCACCGAGTCGGTGCCCCGGGTTCTCAGGTTGACCTTGAGACCCAGCCGGGCTCGCCGGTTCATCACGAACTGCATCAGCCGGTCGGGTCCGCGATCCAGGCGGAGCTCGAAGGGTCTCCGGCCGGCGCCTCGGAGGGATCCTGAGCCAGGCCCGCGTCCAGGGAGCCAGGCTGGAACGGCGAGCGTCGCCACGATCAGTGAGCGCCGAGTCATGTGCATTTTTCCCCCGGGAATCAGAGCCCTGCGTTACTGGCTCGGGTGACGTGTACATCTACTAGCGCGTCCAGCAGGCCGACCCGTTCGCGCCAGAGCTTGAGCAGCTCGTCGTCGCGGGCCTGCTGGGGCGAGAGCTCGGCCACTTCCAGCTCCCGGTCTACCCGGGCAATCCGGTCTTCCAGCTCCTGGGCGATGCCGGCGGTGCGGCCGTCGAGCATGCGGGCCTCGGGATTGTACGCGCTCAATGCGTTTCGAGGGCCTGCGAGCGCTGCATGGCCTGGGTGAGCTGCTCGGCATTGGCCAGCGTGGCATGGGGAAGGCGTCCGAAGGAGACCACGACAGCCAGCGATGCCGCGGCGGCCAACCCGGCAAATCCCAGCATCCGATTGCGGCGCTCCCGCCGCGCCGCACGGAACCGGGCCGCCGTCTCCGGCCAGCGGTCCCGGCCGGGACTCAGCGGGGTCAGCGCCTTGAGCCGGGCCACTCGCTGATGCAGCCGGTCCACTTCGGCCTGGCATTGGGGACATTGATTCACGTGCTCGCGCGCGGCCGCGGTCCCCGGCTCGACGCCGGGCTCGCGCAGGGCGAGCAGCGCTTCCATTGAGAGATGAGTCATCATGCGGCGGCCTCCTCCCCGAGCCATTTGCGCAGCCGCAGGTGGGCTCGCGCCAGCTGAGACTTCGAGAAGCTCGGGGTCTTTCCCATCATCGTAGCGATCTCTTCGTGGGTGTATCCCTCCACGTCGTGGAGCCAGACCACCGCGCGAGAGGTTTCCGAGAGTCGTTCCAGGGCGGCTTCGAGATCCATCCGCAGGTGGGTGTCTTCCTGCTTCTTCCCGGTCACCTGGTCGTTCAGCTCGTCGGTGTCGCGATACTTGTTGCGCCGGATTCGCATCAGCGCCTTGCTGGCGGCGATGGTGCGGATCCAACCCCACAGCGTGCCTTCTTCGCGATAGCGCCCGATGCTGCGGCAGACCTCGAAGAGGTCTCCTGCAGCACGTCCTCCGCGTCTTCCGTGGTGCGGCAGATCCGGCGAGCCAGATTGTAGACCGGTACCTCAAAGGAACGATAGAGCGCGCCCAAGGCCTCCGGATCTCCGGTGCGGGCACGGGCGACGACCGTTTCGGCGTTGGCGAGCAGGGAATCCATCAAGATACGTCCCGGTCATAGCGTATATAAGGATGCAGGGAGCCGGCTAAGGGTTGCAGGCAGGTGAGAGCCTTGTCATACGAGCGGAGAGAGGAGGCCGGAACCCGACCAGCTCTCGAACCTTCAGGTCTCCGGCTCCTCGCTACGCTCAGACTGACACCCTCCACCTTCCCTCTCACCTCTTACCTCTCACCTCTCACCCTACTATAAATCCCCTCATGCCTACTACCGCAACACCCGCCCCCCACGAATGGATCCACCACCTCGAGGACGAGGCCGATGCCGCGTTTCTCTATCGCGAGCTGGCCCAGGCCGAGCGAGACCCGGGGAGATCCGAGATCTATAGCAAGCTAGCCGCGGTGGAAGACCGGCACGTGGACATGTGGCGTAAGCTCTTGGCCGACAATGGCCACGCGGTCGGGGTGCCGGCGCCGTCCCGGGGGGCTCGGCTCCGGGCCTGGCTGGCCCACCGGCTGGGCAGCAACGTGCTGCTTCCCATGCTGCTCCAGGAGGAGGGCCGCGAGGTCAAAGGCTACCTCAATATGTACCGGGGATCGCCCGATGGGACCGCCGGCCCCACCGCCTTGCTCCTGGCCAAGGAATCCGCGGAGCATGCCGAGACCCTGTCCCGGATGAGCGGGGGCAAGGGCGAGCCGTGGCACAAGACCGAAGCCGGCGGCTTTCTCCGCAATGTGGTCTACGGCTTCAACGACGGGCTGACCGCCAACTTCGGGCTGGTGGCCGGCATGATCGGAGCGCAGGGGAATCTCCTGGCGGCGGAGCATGCGGTGGTGGTGGCCGGTCTCGCCGGCATGGTGGCCGACGCGCTGTCCATGGGCTCGTCGGGGTACCTCGCCGCCAAGAGCGAGCGCGAGGTGTTCGACCACGAGATCGCGATGGAGAAGGAAGAGATCCGGCTGATGCCCGAGCTGGAGCGGGAGGAGCTGAGCCTGCTGTACCAGGCCAAGGGGATCCCGGAGAGTCAGGCCGAGCTGCTGGCCACCCAGGTGATGCGGGATCCGGAGCGGGCGCTGGAGGAGCAGGTGCGGGAGGAGCTCAAGATCGGCGAGGCCACCAGCACGCCGATGCGGGAGGGGTGGATCACCGGCGTGGCCACCGCGTTCGGCGCCTTCATCCCGGTGGCTCCTCTTCTATTTAATAGCGGCCCGGGGCGATCTGGACGTCGTTCGGGTTGGCGATGGTCTCCCACTTCGGGGTGGGTGCGGCGCGGAGCTTCTTCACCGGCCGGGGGGTGTTCCGGAGCGGGCTGGACATGTTCCTGGTGGGCGCCGGGGTGGCGGCGATCGGCTATTCCGTGGGGGAGTGGATCGTCAAGTTGTTGTAGGAGTCGGGAGTCAGGAGCGGGAGTCACCAACGCAAGTCAATACGCCACCCCGAAGCGCCGGCCAATGTGCCCGGGACGCTCCAGCTCGTCGAGCACAGCGACAGCGTAATCGTCGAACGAGATGAAGCTCTTGCCCGCCGGGTCGAACAACACCTTGTCATCGGTAGTGCGGTACTTCCCGGTCCGCTGGCCCGGGCCGATCTCGACCGCAGGGCTCAGGTAAGTCCAGTCGAGCCCCTTCGCCTAGTTCCGCCACACCGCCAGCGCCTCGCGTCCTTCGCGCGCCTCCGCCTTGTAGATCTCGGGAAAGTCAGGCTGGTCGGCGAGGGCCTGCCCGGGGGAAACTTCCAGGCTGCTCGCGCCGCCCACATAGAGCACGCGCTTCACCTTCGCCGACCGCAGCCCCTCGATCAGGGCCCGCGCGTTGGCCTGGAGCGACGGTGCGGGGAGCCCGCGCGCGTTCGGGCGGGTGAGATGGCGCTCACCACCGCGTCGGCGCCCTTCACGGCTCGGGCGACATCGCCAGCCCGGGTCGCGTCGGCCTTGACCAGACGGACGCGCGGGTCGGGGGTCTCGACGGCGGCGGGGTCGCGCACGACGCCGGTGACCTCGTGGCCGCGGCTCAAAGCTTCCTTCACGATGCGCCGGCCGATGTTCCCGGTGGCGCCAAAGACGACGATTTTCACGAGTGAGCCAGCTCCAAGCTCCTCGCTCCTGACTCTTCGCGCACCCGGGGGATGACCTCGCGCCCGTAGAGCTCGATGCTCCGAAGCAGCCGCTCGTGGTCGAGGGTGCCGGCGCTGTACTTGAGATCGAAGCGGGACGCGCCGAGGCCGCGCACCGTTGCCGCGATCTTCCGGGCGACCGTCTCGGGCGAGCCGACGTACAGCGACCCTCGGCGATCTCGCGATCGAACTCCGCCCGGCTGGTCGGGCCCCACCCCCGCTCGGCGCCGATACGGTTTCGCATGACCTGATAGGCCGGCCACAGCTCCTCGCGCGCCTGGGCATCGGTTTCCGCGATGTGCCCCGGCGAGTGGATGCCGACCGGCAGCGGATCATGGCCGAATTGGTTGAGCGCCCGGTGATAGAGCTCGACGTAAGGCTTGAACCGGCGCGGGTCGCCGCCGATGATGGCGAGCGTCAGCGGAAAGCCGTAGCGCGCGGCGCGGACGACCGACTCGGGGCTGCCGCCGACACCACCCAGGTGCTGAGCGGCGGGTGCTCGACCGGTGGATAGACCCGGACGCCATCGAGCGGCGGGCGAATCGTTCCCTTCCAGCGGACCGGCTGGCCGGTGCGGTCGGCGTCCCGGAGGGCGGCGAAGATCGCGAGCTTCTCCTCGAACAGGACGTTGTAGTCGTCCAGCGAGTAGCCGAAGAGCGGGAACGATCGGTGAACGAGCCGCGGCCCAGGATCACCTCGGCGCGGCCATTGGAGACGGCGTTGAGCGTGCTGAAGCGCTGGTAGACCCGGATCGGGTCGTCGGAGCTGAGGACGGTGACGGCGGTGCCGAGCCGGAGGCGCTCGGTGCGGCCGGCAATGGCGGCGAGCAGCACCTCGGGGGCGCTGATGGCGAAGTCGGGGCGGTGGTGCTCGCCGACGCCGAAGAAGTCCACGCCGACCCGGTCGGCCAGCTCGGCTTCGGCGATGACGTCCCGGAGGACGCGGGCTTGGGGCAGAAGGCGGCCGTCGGCGTCGAGGGTGACGTCGCCAAAGGTGTCCAGGCCCAGTTCGATGGTTGTCATAGCAGATAACCGGCGGATGGGTCAAGGGTTCCCTGAGCGTCTCATCGGACGGCGAGGCCGGTCCTCGTCGGACGCACCCCTGAGACGGACATGCGTCAGTCCACAGGTGAGGGATCCACTGCCTGGGACGCTGACTTCCGTCGGATGTGGTCGTTGATCCTCGGAGTGCGCTCCCAGATGCGGACCTCTGACTGCGATCGCAAGGCGCGGCCCCAAGATTCGACCCGCGCCGAGTGCCTGCGACGCGGAAGAACCCGACACGGGCGACAACCGACCCCTGCGCCAGAATCTTGGGTGACAGCGTCCTCCCCCCGCGGGATTCGCGCACCAAAAATCGATCGCTGTGCCCCGCGACAAATCCGCGCCCCCGACGCATTCAACGGCCATTTCGATCCAATCGCGACACCACGACCGGATCGCGCCCCCAAAAATCGGAGACGATCTTCCTCTCGATCGAACGCCGCGCCATGAAGCGTGTGCGACAAAGCGTGCGGGCGCGAAGTCGTGGCATTCGCGCGCGCGGGGCGACGCGCCGGCCGCGCGACATAAATTTCGCGGCGCGCGACGACATCGGGATTGCACGGAACGACTTCGAGCGCAGCGCAATGAGTTTTGTGCGCGTGCAGTCGCTGGCACGCCTGATGCTTCTCCTCTCGCACGACCGGCACGCGCCGGGTGCGTGTCGGTCCTCTGAATTCATCATCATCACGAGTGCCGGGATGCCCGGCCATCCTCCGGCCGATTCACAGGAGGAAAGTATGAACGCGGATTCACGCAGGAAAATCGAGATGGGGATGCGCGCGCTGGAGTTCAGCCAGGCGCATCCCGACACCGAGCCGGGCATGGTGACGGCGGTGGCCAGGCTGGAGCAGCTGCTGGCGCGGGCGACGGAGACCGCGACCGCGCAGCGCGACGGGCTGGTCCACGTCCACGCCGCCTCGGCGCGGAAGGAGGAGCTCCGGCGGCAGATGCGCGGCGTTCCGATCGCGCACCTGGCCGAGGTGGGGCGAGCGGCCGCGCGGGAGGAGCACGAGCTGGGGAAGACGTTCACCTTCAAGCCGGGGGCGTCCACCTTCCTCGCGTTCCGGACCGCGGCGCGGAGCATGGCGAGCGCGGCGCAGACCCACCGGGAGGTGCTCACCAAGTACGGCCTGGCGCAGTCGGTGCTGGACGAGTTCGTCCAGACGCTCGACCAGTTCGACGCGGCGATGGCGCTGGGGAACGACGGGCGGACGGCGCACGTGGGCGCGACCCGGGAGCTCCGGGCGCGGCGGCCGAGATCGTCCGGACGGTTCGGGTGATGGATGGCCGGAACCGGCAGCGGTTCGCCGACCAGGAGCAGCTGTTGGGATCCTGGATCAGTGCGAGCACGGTGCTGGGGAAGCCGCGGGCGGGCGACGCGGAGCCGGAGGAGGCCCGCCGGCGGAAGGAGAGGTGAGGCCCGCAGCGTGAGGCGGGCGTCAGGCAGGAAGCTTGCCCCGAGCCATCGAGGCGAGGGGTGGAATGAATCGCCGCCGATGGTCCGGACTGTCGGCGGCGGTTTGTTGTCTTGGGATTATTCCGAAGGACCAGCGGCAGCGACACTCAGCATCATCTAAGTGAGAAGACGAGGATCTAGGCGAAATCGCTCTGCTGGGTGAACGATGACTTGATCGAAATCCTCGTGCTCAGGGTTGAGCAGGTAGTTGTACTCTGCTTCCACTACTGCGCTCGGTACCTTGAGGACGACTGATCGCGCTTCCGCCGCCCACAAATCCCCTAACATCTGGGTTTCTTCTGAAGGCGGGTGCTGGTTCCAGGCTGGTGGAAGCAAGCCTCTATCGAGTGCTTCGACCACACTCTCGGGGAACTCTACCTTGATGAGAGAATACGCAGGCAGGAGGGCGGTATCCTGTAGCCCGACCAGGACTTCCAGCGTGGCAAGGGCGACAGATTGGGAGGCATACGACATCCGGGTCCCGACGCTATTCCAGCGGCCTCCATTCAGGCGTGCCCCTTCTCCGTCGAATGCAGTCGGCGCGTACCGCGTCTTTGAGATGCGCCACGCGCTGATCACTTTTTATGCTGGTATGCCGTGCTCAAGACGACCGATCAGGTGTTCCACCTCGAGGGCACCTACATCGGTGCTCGCGAGCTCAAGCGGAACAAGATTACCCAGGAGGCGTTGCTTAGAAGACAACCAGTGGCGCGCCCCCTCAGGATCTCCCTCGAACAACTCAAGTGCGCGACCAAACACCCGGGCGACTCGAATCAGTCGATCAGACTCATCAGGCTGGAGTCGACCGGTTTCTTTCCGCCTTGCCATTGTGCGAGCAGGGAGCTGAATTAACTCGGCTAGTGTTGCGGAGCTGAGGCGCGTATTTCTCTGGAATCGCTCAAAAGCAGTGTAAGGCAAGCCTTTTCGAAGCTGGAGGTAGATCTTGAAGGGTTTGTAGTTGCGGAGTCCCAACAGGGCAACATAGAAGTGCTGAGCCCGAGATACCTTGGCGAGCTGGGCCTTAACCTCTGCAATATCAGGAGTATCCGGGAGAGTGGCAGCGCTTGCCATATGGCAGAATTATAACAGCCAAATGGCATTCCAACAAGTGGCCCCCGTCAGGTGACGCCTAACAAGCGCAGCTGGCGGTCGCTTCAGTTTGAAGGAATGTTTAGATAGTGGGGAAATGGGCAACTCGGCGCAGCTGATGCGCGGTCCGTTAGGTGGCACCAAGTGACCTTCTTGAAGAAGTGAGGTCATAGTGCACGGCCTGTTCGAGACCCACATAGACGTCGCTGACCTCGATCGCTCGCTGGAGTTCTACACGGCGGTCCTTGGGCTGGAGCTGGCGGTGCGACGCGAGGTAGACGCGGCGCGCGTTGATGCCCATTCGCGAGGCGCTAGCCGCTTCGCGTTGCTCTGGGTCGGCGACCGGGGTCGCGCCCTGCTCGGCCTGTGGGAGCGTCCCCATGACCACATCCGCCCCCAGCACTTTGCGTTCGAAGTGGGACTGGACGAGCTCCCAGCGCTAGTGTCCGGGCTCGAGGAGCACGGTATCGAATTCCGCGACTTTTTCCAGCAGCGCACCACGACCCCGACGGTGTTCGGCTTCATTCCGGCGGCCTCGATCTACTTTGACGATCCCGATGGCCACGTGCTGGAGCTATTGGCGCCCATCGCGGGTACGCCACGGCCGGACTTGAGCGCCGTGTCGTGGGCCGAATGGACTCGTGCCATCGCCGGTGCCACCTAACAAGCGCATGCAGCCGGCGGCGCGTCAGGTTTAAGAAACGTAGGATCCTGGCTGAGGAGTCGTCGCGGCTGATCCGCGGTCCGTTCGGCGGATGCCCGAGCTCTCGTAGACACGCTAGATTCCGAGATGAGTCTGCGCTTCACGTGGGATCCGGCGAAGGCCGCTGCTGAGGAACGTTTCGTGCTCATGGGCCTCGCCGCGAGCGGAAAACCTATGAAGAAGAAGCCTAGCCGCAAATCGCCCAGCAGTCGCTCTCGTGACCGCGACACCATGCGCCCCGAGTATGACTTCAGCAAAGGGGCACGCAACAAGTACGCAGCACGACTCAAGCCGGGAAGTCAGATCATCGTTCTGGACCCCGATATTGCCGCCGCGTTCGGGGACGCGAAGGCGGTCAACAAAGCGTTGCGCACGCTCCTCGAGGTGATGCCGATCCGACGGACGCGAAGTTCACGGCGCCGCACCGCCTGACAAGCGCATGCGGCTGGCGCGTCAGGTTAGCGCATTGTGACGGCCGAGTGTCAAGCTTGGTACGCCGTGGCAAAGACATCCCGTGAATCATTGACAGTTGATATGCAGATTCCCCAGCCTCTTACTCAGGATCTAATGGGCGACCAGACATCGCCGCCTGCGCCCAGTCGGTGTCGGTCATATCGTTAGAGATCAAGGTGTGAGCTTGGCGAACCCATTTCTGCACTCCGGAGAGATATCACCATGAGCGAGCCCGTATTTTTGACTGCACTCGTGATCGCCGGAGCCACCCTCGTGCTGGTCGCCGGAGCAATCTCCGGGGCCTTACGCGGGCGGGGATCCTCGCGATCCGAGGTAGCCCATCTCAGCGATCAGTTGAAGGACCACGCCGCAGCCCTGGACGACGTCCAGAACAGCCTGGCTAGCCAGTCATCTCAGCTGGCCGAGCTGCAGGAGCGCCTGGACTTTGCCGAGCGAATGCTGACCCAGGAACGAGATCGCGCCGCATTGAAGTCTCCAAACTAGAACGGAGTCACATCGCCATGAAGCACATCTCGATCGGCGGACTCGACGTCTCCCGCATAGGACTCGGCGCCATGTCGATGTCCGGCTACTACAACATCGGGGCGGGCAGCGACGCCGAGTCGATTCGCGCCATCCACCGGGCGCTGGACCTGGGCGTCACCCACCTCGACACCGCCGAGATCTACGGCCCCTACCTCAACGAGGAACTGGTCGGCCGGGCCATCAAGGGCCGCCGCGACCAGGTCGTGTTGGCGACGAAGTTCGGCATCGTCTCGCACTCCGGTGGCGGCCCCGGCGTCCTCGACAGCAGCCCGGCGAACATCCGCGCCGCGGTCGAGGGCTCCCTGAAGCGGCTCGGCACCGACCACATCGACCTGTACTACCAGCACCGGGTCGACCCGAAGACCCCCATCGAGGACACCGTCGGCGCTCTGGCCGAGCTGGTCGCCGAGGGCAAGGTCCGCCACATCGGCCTGTCCGAGGCCGGCCCCGCCACGATCCGCCGCGCCCACGCCGTGCACCCGGTCGCCGCGCTGCAGACCGAGTACTCCCTGTGGACCCGTGACCCGGAGGCCGAACTGCTGCCGCTGCTGCGCGAGCTGGGCATCGGCTTCGTTCCCTACTCGCCGCTCGGCCACGGCTTCCTCACCGGCGAGATCCGCTCGCCCGAGCAGCTCTCCGACGACGACTGGCGCAAGACCAACCCGCGCTTCACCGGCGAGAACTTCCAGCGCAACCTGCGCATCGTCGACGAGGTCGAGGCCGTTGCCGCCGAGGCGGGTGCAACACCGGCACAGATCGCTCTGGCCTGGCTGCTCGCGCAGGGCGACGACATCGCCCCGATTCCCGGCACCAAGCGGGTCGCCCGCGTCGAGGAGAACACCGCCGCCGACCGCATCGAGCTGAGCGCCGAGCAGGTCGAACGGCTGAACAACCTCACGCCGGCCGCCGGCGAGCGCCACGACGAAGGGAACATGGCCGTCATCGACCGCTGACCGCGGGTCGGGGCCGCGCATGAGGGCGCGCGGTACCTAGTTCAGTTGACAGGGGCGAGCTCTTATACATTAGGTGGCCACTTGGCGGAGCCAGCCTTTTGACGCAGAATTGCAAGAATTGCGGCTTGAGCTTACGAGGCGAGGCGGACGCTTAACCAGCGCAGGCACGTCGCCGTAGCTGATGCGCGGTCCGTTAGGGCGCATCCATTGGATTCGGAGAATCCACCCATGAGCAGCCGTTTTGGGGTCTGTTTTTCGTGCTGGTCGCGCTTCGTGCGGGATCGCTGTCAGGGCAGACGCTGGGAGCACCTGCGGATTCTCAAGCGATTCGCACCGTTGTCGCGACACTGGATAGTGCCTGGGGCGCAGCTGACGCCGGTCGCTGGACCTCCATGTTCTGGCCGGACGCCGAATTCGTCAATGTGAGTGGCCTGATTTTTAGCGGATCGAATGCGATTCGCGCTCGCCACGAAGCAATTTGGCACGCGCACTTTCGCGGTAGCCACGCGCAGGGGACGATACGACGATTGGTCTTCCTTTCACCTGATGTCGCCATCGCGGATGTGAATTTCGCGGTACGGGATTATGCATATCTCCCGGCCGTGGGTGCGCGAGAAACCGAGCCTGGCGTCGTCCTCTCGCGCATGCGTCACGTACTGACGCGCAGGGATGGTCGTTGGCGGATCGCAGCCACCCAGAACACCCTGGTGGCTCCCAAACAGTAGGGGCTGCGGCGTAACAAGCACCTGAAGCTGGCGGTGCCCATCGTCGATGGTAGAATTGCGTTGGTGCCCCGTAGAGGGTGGCGCCGCAGCTTAGGGCGCATCCCGTTGGGCAGCAAATTCAGGCCTGAACGAGGAAGGCCACATGGACCCTGCTTTTCTTGGCCCACTCATACCGATCGCGGCGATTATTGCTTTCGCGGCGGTCAAGATAGCGCGCCTGCGTGCCCCTCTCCCAGGGTCGGCATCGCCCGAGATCACTGCGCGGCTCGAGGCACTTGAACGTAGTGTCCAGGACGTCCAGCAAGAGTTGGCCGAAACCCAGGAACGCCTCGATTTCGCAGAGCGTCTGCTGAGCCAGGCACGGGAAGATCGGCGCATCGGGGCTAGAGTTGCACTCATGATTCGCATTCCAGCCATCCTGTTCACCGCCCTCATCCTCATTCCGCTGATCGCTCTCGGCTATCTGCACTTCCGGCTCTTTCGCTATCGCCGCCCAACCGATAGCCCGTTCGCCTGGGGCGGCATTCGCGCCCTCCGCCCGGACCAATACGTTGACGAGGGCCAGGATCTGCTACGGCGACTCTGGCTCGTCCTGGTTCTCACTATTCCCTGGTGGGTCGTGGTCTTTACCGTGTTTAGCGTGGCGTGACTCGGCGTGAGCAGCCCGTGGATACCCAAAGATCCCGCCTACGAGGCGCGGGTGCGCGAGAGCTTCAGTCGCCAAAGCCATATGGCCACGCTCGGCGCCGAGATCGTCTTCATCGCCCCGGGCGAGGTGCGGCTGGCGTTTCCGTTTGCCGCGCAGTTCTGTCAGCAGAACGGGTTTATGCACGCGGGGGCCATTGCGAGCGTCGCCGACTCGGCCAACGGCTACGCCGCCTACACCCTGGCTCCGCCCGACACGGATGTCCTGGCCGTGGAGTTCAAGATCAACCTGCTGGCACCGGCCCTGGGTGAGGCGTTTCTGGCCTGCGGCCGGGTGCTGCGCCCGGGGCGGACCCTCACGGTCTGCCAAGCCGACGTATTTACAGCCGGGGCTGGCGAGCGGGTCCTCATCGCCACCATGTTGTCGACCATCATCGTGCGTCCGAGGAGCAAAGGATAACCTCTATAGAAGGACGCATGAGATTCACGCTACGGTTTGATCGTCGGTGGGATATTGACGAAGGGATCGAGCAACCAGTGCCGTTCTTCCGCCTCGTCAGTAAGCTCTTCCCCGAGGCGACTCACTTTTCCGCCGAGGGTACGCGGATCGCGCGGCCGGTGCACGACATCTACGTTCGATACGCCGCGCCCGAACGCAATCCGGCACCGCGCAATATCCTCTGGCCCTCAGCAGGACGGTACGTCTGCAGCTGCTCGGCTGAGTTCTGGGAGAACTTGATCGCCGCTGCTGAAGGCCGGGAGAGCGATGAGGTTCTGCATCACATGTTCCTCTATGCCGACGAGCGGTGTCTCATTGAGTGGCATGATGCCTTCGCTAACGGCTTGCTGCTTGACGCGGCCTTACCTGAGGCCACGGTAGCCGCACTGGCGGAGCCATTCGGACTGCGATACGGTCGGTGATCGCGAACTTCGCAGCCTAACTGACGGATTCACTCCCGCAACCGGGAAGGATGCGGATCCATGTCGCACACCCTCAAGGTGATCGCCGGCGGCCTGCTTCTCTTGGGCCTTTTTGTTCTCGGGGCGCGATTCGTTCATGCTGCCGCCCCAACGGCCGGAATGGCGGCCGCCGCGCGGTGGTTCGTTCCGGTCTGGCTGGTTGGAGCTGCGATCAACCTGTGGGTCGGGGTCGCCAAAGCCGGGTACTCAGTGGCAGAGGAGGCGCCGATCTTCCTGGTGGTCTTTGCGGTGCCGGCAGCGGTCGCCATCCTCATCGCCTGGAGTCTTTCGCGCGCTTGAGGGGGGGCAATCTATGAGTGCGCGTGGGCGACCTTACGCTCGATTCGCCGATCCGGGACCAGCCACATGAGCGCAACTGATACATAGACTACTCCGGCAATCCACGGACGCAGAAACGCGAGCGCTATCCCCAGGGCATAGAGCAGCGTGGAGACCTTGCCTTTCCAATCCCTGCCGACCGCCGCTGCCAGTATCGAGTCGGGCCCCTCTCGGATGAGAATTTGATGTTGGAGCAGCAGATACGCGCAGCCGGCGAGCAACAGAATCACTCCATACAACGCTGTGGGGAGCGGCGCAAATTGATTTTCGCCCATCCAGCCAGTGACGAAAGGAATCAATGAGAGCCAGAACAGCAGGTGCAGGTTGGCCCAGAGGATCCCGCCGCTCACCTGGTGGGTGACACTGCAGCAGGTGATGGTGATTGTTCCAGTAGATGCCGAGATAGACGAAGCTCAGCACGTAGCTCAGGAATACCGGAAGCAAGGTGCTCAGAGCCGCGAGGCTGACCCCGTGGGGAACTTTCAGCTCCAGCACCATGATGGTCATGATGATGGCGAAGAACGCATCGCTGAATGCTTCCATCCGAGACTTGCTCATTACTGAGCCGGCACGACCGCGGGGGCGCCTTGGTTCTTCACCAGCAGCACCAGAATCTTGGCAGGCTTGGTAGTGCTGGCGCTGCGGCCGACGGTATGCACGTCGTTGGGGCCCTCATAGAACGTCTGCCCGGCGGTCAACGTCACTGGCTTTCCTCCCTTCAGCTGCATCACCACTGACCCCTCCAGTACATAGACGAATGCGTGCGCATTGTGCCGGTGGACGGGGTCTCCGCCGCCGGGCGGGTACACCACCGTGAGCATCAGAGCTTCCTTGCCGGGCAGGTCCGCCAGCGCCTTTGTCATCAGCGGCGTGACCACGTTCTGCTGGGCCAGCAGTGGGCCGGCGAGAAAGACAGACAGTACGGCCACCAGCGTTGCTTTCAGCATGGGACTACCACTCCTTATCAGCGCATCCGGTCCCGACCTGACCGTGGTGGTCGTCTCCGTCGAGCCGGATACTTGTCGTCAGGCGTGCGCCGGCTGGGGCACGGACTTGCCGAGCCATTCCTCGAGACGAATCTCGCCCAACCTGGCATCGCCAGTGGGCACCAGCGACCGCTCGCCCAGCTCGGTGCCGAAGTAGTGCGCCTGCGGGTCGGCGACCACGACCCGGGGATCCTGCCGTGCGCTGAGACCCAGTCGAATGAATTGGTCGAAGCGGAACTGCTGGGGCCCGGCGATCTCGACGATCCCGTTCACTGGAGCCGCCACCGCAACCCGAGCCACCGCCTTCGCGACGTCGTCCGCCGCGATGGGTTGGAACAGCACGGGGGCGATGCGCACCGTGTTCCCGTCGGTGGCCTCGTCCGCGATCCGCTTGAGGAACTCGAAGAACTGGGTCGAGCGGATGACGCGTGTAAGGGATACCCGACTCAGCGATCAGCTTCTCCTGGGCGACCTTGGCCCGGAGGTATCCGCTCCCAGGCATCCGGTCGCTGCCGACGACCGACAACGCGACGTGATGACCCACACCCGCCGCCGCTTCGGCGGCGAGGAGATTGCCGGTCGAGGTCTGGAAGAACTTGAGCACCGCCGCGTCTTCGAACGAGGGAGAGTTCGACACGTCGACGACCACGGCCGCACCGGCAAGGACTTGGGTCAGTCCCTCCCCGGTGAGGGTGTTGACGCCGGTATCCGGAGACGCCGGCAGGGCCTCGTGGCCCTGCTCCCGAAGGCGGGCGACGAGCTTCGATCCGATGAGCCCGCTTCCGCCGATGATCACGACTTTCATGGTAAGTCCCTTTCAGCGAGTGGTAGAGGGAGCGGCCATCATCCGAGCGGCGAAGGGCCGGCATGGTGTGACCTCGAAGCTTCGCAAGACCAATTCACCACAGAGGCACAGAGGACACAGAGGGCTCCTCTTTCCGATTGGCTCACGACATCGCGGCATTCGGCATCCGGCATCCGAGATGGCAATTTGTGGTGGGGCTCCTACACACATGGAGCTCCATTGCAATCCCACAAAAAACATGTGCTCAGATAGTGAATGCCGCGATGTCGTGAGCCAATTGGGCCAGTGATCCCTCTGTGTCCTCTGTGCCTCTGTGGTGAATTGTTTTTGCGGAGCTCCATTTGCCAGGTGCCACAGGGATCACAGGCCTACTCCTCGAACGGAGCGTTCATCAGGGAAATCCACTGCGCGATCAGCTTGGCCGCGGTGCTAGGCCCAAACCGCCCCGTTCAGCGAAATAACGACGCAACCGCTCCGGGTCGGCCCGAGGGTCCGCCAGGGCGACGTAGCCGTCCGGCCGGATGAGATAGAGCGCCCCGCGCTCGAGGCCGGCTCGCCGCATCGCCGGCTGCCAGGCGAAGACGATGGAGCGGAAGCTGCAGCTCGGCGCAGGCTTCGGCCACGCCGGGTCGGGCTTCGCCGTAGACGTGCACCTGCCACTTCAGCGATGTGAGCGGAGCGAAGTTGTCTTGTCCCGGCTCCGGTCTCGACCCAGGGCAGCCGATCCCCGCCGCGGACGGCCCCGGCGGCGCCCGCGCTCAGTGGGCTGTTGCGATAGTTGATGCCGATCTGCGACACGGTGCGGAACATGAAGCGACGGAACGGCGGAAGTCGGAACAGCAGGGGCACGACCAGCGGAACCAGCCGGGTGCGGACCAAGCGGGCGATACGGGCCTCGCTTCGTCACCAGGGTGAATATCGCGATCGGTGGTGGCGACCAGCCGCCGGGCAAAGGCGATGCGCTCCGGCTCGTAGGTGTCGAGCAGGCTGGTCGGCGCCGCCTCCGTTCAGCACGGCGGCGAGCTTCCACGCGAGGTTCACGGCGTCGCCGATGCCGGTGTTCATCCCCTGGCCGCCGACCGGGCTGTGGATGTGCGCGGCGTCTCCCAGCAGGAACGCGCGGCCCTGCGCGGAAGTGCTGCGCGACGCGGTGATGCACGCGATAGGTCGAGAACCAGTTCACCTTCACGATCGTTGAGCTTCAGATGCTCGATCGCCTCGCCGCTGCACGTCGTCGAAGGTCAGCTTGCCGGCTTCGCGGCCCGGCAGGTCGCGCACGGTTCCGACCAGGCGCAGGCGGCCCGCTCCCTTCAGGGGAAAGACGACCAGGAAATCGGCATCCTCGAGATCGAGATGCAGCTCGTCGTCGGTCGCCGGGCCGGTCGCCTCCACGTCGGCGACATAGAACAGCCCGGTATAGGTTCCGCCGGGAAAGCCGATGCGCCAGCGCTTCCCGGACGGTCGAATGCGCACCGTCGCAGCCCGCGAGATAGGCGGCCTCGCAGACTTCTTCGGCGCCGTCCGCGCCGCCGGAGCGTCGCCCGCACGCTCGCCGTCGTCTTGCTCGAAGCGGAGCAACTCGGTCTGGCGCTCGACCTTCACCCCCAGCGCGTCCAGCCGCTCGATCAGCAATCGCTCGTGGGCGTCCTGCGGAAAGATCAGCGCGAAGGGAAGGGGGTCAACCCTTCTCCCATGCGCCGTAACGGCACCCGCGCGGCCTTGGCGCCCTTCACCCAGAAGTTGAGGCTCGGGACCTTGACGCCGCCGGCGATGACCGCGTCGGCCAGGCCGACCTGGTGGTAGAGCTCCAGCGTGCGAGCCTGGACGGCCAGGGCGCGAGAGGTGGTTCCCGGCTCGGCGGTCTTGTCGATGATCCGCACCTGAATGCCGAGCCGGGTCAGCCAGAGCGCGAGCACGAGACCGGTGGGTCCGGCCCCGACAATCAAGACCTCCACGCCGAGCGAAACCTCCGATGTCACGAAACAGTCACGCATCACTCCCACGATCTTGACGGCCGCCGCACCGAAGCCTAGCGTATGCTCCGGAAAGGAGGCCTTCATGCCCGCAACACCCGACTCCGAGGCCATGAACATTGTACTCGTCCATGGTGCCTGGGCCGACGGCTCCGGTTGGGAAGGTGTTTACCGTTCCCTGCGGAAAAGCCGGTTTTCGGTCAGCGTGGTCCAGCATCCCACCATCTCGCTGACCGACGACGTCGAAGCGACCAAACGGGTCCTGGCCACGCAGAACGGCCCCGTGATACTCGTCGGCCACTCCTATGGCGGCGCGGTGATTACCGAGGCCGGCACCGATCCCAAGGTAGTGGGACTGGTCTACATCGCCGGCTGGATCCCCGACAAAGGAGAATCGGTGGAGTCCCTTATAAAAGACCGGATCCCGCCGAGCGCCGCGGCTCCCCCGATCCTGCCACCGCAGGACGGCTTTCTGCTACTGGACAGGGCCAGGTTCCCCACGTCCTTCGCCGCCGACGTAGACCCTGAGCGGGCAGCGTTCATGGCGGATTCCCAGGTTCCCTGGGGCCTCGAGGCCGTGAGTGCCACCATCAGCGAGCCGGCCTGGAAGACGAAGCCGAGCTGGTCTTTGGTGTCGAGCGAGGACCGGATGATCCCGCCTGACGCACAGCGCTTCATGTCCAACCGGGCGGGAGCTACCATCGTCGAGGTCGCGGGTAGTCACGCGGTCTACGTCTCACAGCCAGAGGCGGTGGCCAATCTGATCGTCCAGGCTGCCAAGGAGGCGATAGCGCACGCGAGTTAGAGGCTCACCACCCCATCGAGGGCGTTGCCCCCTCCCGCGCCTCGGTGCGGGAGGGGGTGCATCAGCACTTCCGCAACAACCTCCCCCCGATTCTGTCTCAACCAAGGTATAACGGTATAATGGAGCCAGCTGATCACTCCACCACGCCTGGGAAAGGGGCAACTGGAATGTCGAGCAGATGCATGCGGGCCATTGCGACCGTGACGGGACTCGTCAGTGTTTTTGGCGCCAGCGCCGGGTTCGCCCAGCAGGACAAGTACAGCGTGAAGGTGCCGGGTGGGCTCGCGTTCGCCGAGTTCAGGGGGTATGAGGGCTGGCATCTGGTCTCCATCAGTCAGGACGGACCTCTGATTGCTGCGATCCTGGCGAATCCCGTGATGATCAGGCCTACAAGGCCGGCAATCCCGGGAACGGCAAGCCTTTGCCCGACGGCTCCAAGATGGCGAAGATCCATTGGAACCCGACGAAGATGGAGACCTTCCCCGCCGCGACGGTGCCCGGCGCACTGCATGACGTCGACTTCATGGTGAAGGACAGCAAGCGGTTCGCGGACAGCGGCGGATGGGGATATGCCGCGTTCGAGTACGACGCGGCGTCCGATACCTTCACGCCCGGCTACCACGGCCGACAGCCGCCGCAGGGGAACGACGCGAAGTGCGGGTTCGCGTGCCACACGATCGTGAAGAACGAGGGACTACGTCTTCACCGATTACGCGGAAGCCGCTGAACGGAGCAATCCGTTAGGCGGACGCACCAAGATCGTCAAGGTAAGATCTGTGCATACCGGAGGACACATGACCACCATCCCGCAATGGCATGCCCAGGGCGACTGGTTCGATGTCTGCAAGTGTAGCATTCCCTGCCCCTGTTACTTCGCGCAACCACCAACCCACGGCGATTGTGAAGGAGTTCTCGCCTGGCATATCCGTAGTGGCGCGTATGGGAAAGTCTCCCTCGACGGCCTCAACGTCTTAGCGCTCGGCGTATTCACCGGCAACGTCTGGGCGGGCGCCAAAGTCACCATGGGGATGTACATCGACGCCCGGGCGAACCCGGAACAGCGGGAAGCGCTGCAAATGATGCTTGGCGGCCAGGCCGGAGGCTGGCCGGGCGGATTCGCGCAGGTACTCGGCGAGCTCCGTGGGATCGAGTACGCACCGATCGATTATGCGGTGGCCAAGGATCTAGCCTTCTGGCGGGCGGAGATTCCCGGCAAGGTACTCGCGGTCGCAGAGGCTCTCTCAGGGCCGACGAACCCGGCCGGGCGAGCGGGTTCAGGTTCACAATCCTCCCGGGTCCGAGCGTCGGGCCAGGAGCCGTCGGCCACCCAAGGCACGGCGATAATCGAATCGAGCCGAGGGGTTCGGCTTTCGCTGGGATTGGTCTGGCCGCTCCAGCAAGCACATCCCGTTTTCTTGGTCGGGACCGGGCTCGGCTTGAAGCCTTTTCGGTCGGCTGCGCGACTAGAGGCACAAGCGCTGCCCTCACTGGCGCAGGTCTATCGAGGTGCGGGGCGCCCGGCTTCCCGAAGAGGTGCTGAAGCTGTCGAACCGCTGATTTCGTCTCCTCTGTCTCGGACAGCCGGATGAGTGCAACCCCACGGCAGGACCTGGTAGCCGGCTGGGTTCTCTACGACAACGCCTGTGGCGTCTGCAGCCGCTGGGTGCCGTTCTGGGCGCCCACGCTGCGGCGGATTGGTCTCGACGTCGCTCCCCTGCAGGCTCCCTGGGTCGGCGAGCGCACCGGGCTCACCCTGGAACAGCTGGTCCAGGACCTCCGGCTGCTGCACGCCGATGGCCGGCTCACGTCGGGAGCCGCCGTCTACCGCTACGTCATGCGCCGGCGCTGGTGGGCCTGGCCGCTCTACATCGCGAGCATCCTCCCGGTCGGCCGCCAGCTCTTCGACTGGGCTTACCGCACCTTCGCGCGGCACCGGCTGCAAGTGTCGGCCGCCTGCGGGCTCGCGCCGCCCGATCCGCGCGGGCCCGATGCCGGGTGAGGGGGCGCCAGCCTTTCTCACGGCTGAGTGGCGCTATATCGCGCTGCTCAACTACGAAGTGCCCGCCGCTCTGCTCCAGCCCTACGTGCCGCGCGGCACCGAGCTCGACCGGCATGACGGCCGAGTCTTCCTGAGTCTGGTCGGGTTTCGCTTCCTCCACACCCGCGTGCTCGGCTGCCCGGTGCCGTTCCATCAGCACTTCGAGGAAGTGAACCTCCGCTTCTACGTCCGGCGGGCCGTCGAGGGCGAGGTTCGGCGCGGGGTGACGTTCATCCGGGAGATCGTGCCCCGGCGGGCGATCGCCGCTGGTCGCGCGGGCGGTCTACAACGAGCCCTACCTCGCGTTGCCGATGCGGAGCGAGGTGTCGACCGGTACCGGAGGCGAGCCGGTACGCGTACGCTACGCCTGGCAGAGCGCTGCCGGCTGGCACCATCTGGCGCTCACCGGGTCCGGCATGCCCACCGTGCCGGCCGCGGAGTCCGAGGCGGCATTCATCGCCGAGCACTACTGGGGCTACACCCGTCAGCGCGATGGCCGGACCATCGAGTATCGGGTAGCGCACCCCGCCTGGCGGGTGTGGCACGGCACTGGGGCGCAGATCGGTGGCGACATGGGAGCCTTCTACGGCGCTGCCTTCGGTGAAGTGTTCGCCGCTCCGCCGACGTCCGCCTTCCTGGCCGAGGGTTCGGCGGTCACCGTGTTCCGGCCCGCCGTGCTGCCATCGGCCGGATCGAGCTCAGCCCGCTAGGGGAGGCGTTGCCCCATCTTGCGGTCCTCGCATGGCCTGTGAGCAAGGCCCAGTGAACCCCAACCGATGCAACATCCAGTTGGCGGTGGTCACGCCTGACCGGGCGACTCTGCCATTGCCACGATGACCCGGCCAGCGGACGGTGTATCGGCGGTCAGCGCCGGGACCACGGGGGCTCGCTCACGACCGCGACGACGGCGCCGCTGCTGACCACGAGTACGATTCAGGTAACTCCCGTCGGCGGGTCCCACCATTCCTTGAGGTCTGGGGGGAACGGATGGTCAACGCCCCTGATTATGGCAAAAGCTGGAAACACGGAGGACACGGAAAAAGCACGGAAGACACGGAACGCTCCCTGTAGAACCCGAGCTTGGTGTGCCAAGAACATGTTGTTGTTCAACTGCACACCGACCGAGTTCGGGCCGCACCTGGAAGCTGAATGGTGTGCTGTTGACCAAAAGCTCTCCTGCGCGATCCCGAACGTGTTTCAGCTTTTACGGAGCGCCGGGCTACCTCGATCCTGACTGCGGGCGGCAGTTTTTAAGGAGGGTTCGAGGAGGTCCACGATGAGCAGCGAGTGGTCCGAGAGGCGGCGCTGGCGAACGCCATGGTCGTAACGGCAGCTGGTCGCCCGCCGGGCGAGGATGGGGGATGCGAAGGCATGATCGATCCGGAATCCCCGACCCCGGTGACGGCTGCCGGGATGGCTGAACCAGGTGTGGTCTCGCCGGTCCCCATGTTCCCGCCGCCACAGATCGATGAGTCCGATCTCCGCCAGGCCGGTGAAGGCTCGCCCGGCCTTGAAGCGGTAATCTCTGGCATCCACCCTGGAGGCGCCGGCGTTGAAATCGCCCAGCATGATGAACGGCTGAGTGGCGCGGCAGGGCAGCCACGCGGCGGCCGCATTCCAGAAGGCGGGAACCGCCGGGCCCTCGGCCGGTCCATACACGGCGGCTATGCGCCAGCCCCGGTCGGGGACTTCCACCTCGAGCCAGCCCCGCGGATGGATATGGGCGTGAGGAGGTGGAGCTTCAGCCACCCGTTTGAGCGGCATCCGGGCCAGCACACAGAGACCTCGCTCTCCAGGCGACCGCGGCGCGCTGAGGCCGTGGCCGTACCCGCTCTTCCTTAATGCGTGGCAGAGATCGGCCGCCCGAGTGGGTATGGTCTCCTGGAGCACGATGACGTCCGCGTCATAGCGCTGGAGTAACCGGACGATCGCGCGACAACGGGAACCGCCGCCCGCCAGGATGTTCCACGACAGCAGCCGCATAAGTTCAGCTAATTCCTCCCAGCTCGGGCAACGTCGATCGTCAGGCTCGGCTCCGAAAGCAACAGCTCCACGCTGATCCGGGTGATCATCGCATTGGCCTGGGCCAGGACCGGGTCGTCCGCGCCCTCAGTCGCCGCCGATAACCGGGACCGAGGACGCAGCCGGAGATACTTGGGCACCGGGCCGCCGGCCACCAGCCGGTACCAGAGGGTCTCCTCCTTCAAAGACGGCTGTCCCGCCTTGAGCTTGGCTTCGAAGGCGCTCGCTGCGGCCGGCTGAACCGCAACCGTCGTGAACTCGAGCAACATGGCTGGGTCGGGGTCGCCGGTACCCCGGGAGAGCTCCGGCAGATAGCGATAGGTCTCGAGGTTGGTGAACTCGGAGTGTGGCGCGCCGGTCATACGCCAGTCCGCCCAGTCATCCGCGGGTGAGACCGCGCTGTCCAGGCTGCCGGCTGAGTGATTGAAGCTGGCAAACACGAGCCCGCCGACTCGCTCACCGAAGCGGATGTCCCAGGCGTACCACACGTACGGGTCCCGGTGGTCCCGGTGCCACTGCCAGTGGCGCGCCACTCCGGCATCGAATGCGAAGTCGTGTCCTTCCAACCGGCGGAGCACGCCGAGGAGAAGGTAGGGGCCTTTGCCGGTCTGGGCAGCCAGGAGCGACGGGATCACGGCAGCGACAATCACCAGCAACAGGCGCTTCATGGGGTGCTCTCCTATCCGGCAGTCTCATGGGTTGAGCAATGATAGGAGTCGCGCCCCGGTGTTTGTGCCAACGTTCAGACGATTTCCGCCACGGTGCCGCATTCCGATGCATCTTCATGGGCATAGGAGGTCCCGATGGATTTCGACACCAACGTCCGGCAAGCAGTCTACCAGCACTTCGTGCGACCGGCCAGGCACCCTCGCTAACCCAGGTGGCCGCCGAACTCGCGTGTGCTGAGGACGATGTCCGAGCCGGCTATGCCCGCCTGCGGGCGAATCGCGTCCTGCTCCTGAGCCGGACGGCGAGACCATACGCATGGCCCCGCCCTTTTCCGGGGTGCCTACGCCGCACACAGTGGAAGAGGGCGGCGAACGTACTTCGCCAACTGCGCCTGGGACGCGCTCGGCATCCCCGCCGCCTTGCACCAGGAGGCGGTGGTGCACTCGAGCTGCGGGCAGTCGGGTGAGCCCCTGCATCTGCCGGTCGGTCCGGCGGGCCGGAGCCGAGCCAGTGGCTCTTCCACTGCCAGGTCCCGGCGGCCCGCTGGTGGGCGGACCTGGTCTTCACCTGAAGCACCATGCTCTTCTTCCGGTCGGAAGAACTGGTGAAGAGTGGTGCCGGGCGCGCGGAATTGTGCGGCGACCGCTGGTCACCATGGAGCAGTTGTGGCAACTGGCAGTCACCTGGTACGCCACCCGGCTGTCGCCCGAGGCGCGGCGCCCCGGGCCGGACGAGATGCGGCGGATCTTTGCGGGGATTGGGCTGGACGATCCGTTCTGGGATCCCCAGGCGGACAGCTTCTAGAAGAGCTAAACACGGAGGGCACGGAGGACGAGGCCATGTTGAACAAAAACATGTTCTGGCGCACCAGTCCGGTTAAACGGGGAGGGTTCCGTGTCTTCCGTGCTTTTCCGTGCCTTCCGTGTTTCAGCTTTTGCGGAGCCTCAAGTCATCCCAATGCCCGCCAGCCTGGCAATTGTTCTTACTTCCTGGGTGTGGACATCACGTACTGCGCTTCGAGCGAGTCAGCCGACCTCGAGGAGCCGGGCTTGCAGGGTCTCTCCATAAGGAACGGCAGCGACACGTGCTCATGGGTGACCATCCACTGGCCGTTCGTCTCCCGCAAACCCGCAGTCACCCGTACCCAGTAATCGGTTTTCTCTCCGGAGGTACGGGTACTCCTCACGTGACCCAGGTAGTGGCAGAAGGCGATGTCATCCCGCAGTGTGACCTTCAAGTCCCGGATCTCAAAGTCGATCGGCCCTTGCACCGACGCGAACCAGGCCTCGAAGTTCTTGCGATAGGCGTCTGCGCCCAGGGTTTGCAAGGGCATGAGGTCGAAGGTGACGATGTCCGGCGGGTGCGTGCCAGGCCGTCGAAAACGTCGAGGTCCTTGGCTCGTAACGCTCGCGCCAACGCATCGATGCGCTCGCGGATCTGGGTGTCGCCCCTGGTTGGGGCGGTGGTCGTTGGTTGAGCCATGCCCGCCGAGCCCTCGTCCTCGCCCCCTTCTTCGCCGCCGCCCGCCGCTTGGCCGGCCCCTTGGTCCGCACGGCCTTCTTGGCCGATGCCGACCGGCTCGCCGCGCTCCGGCGCCGGGCCGCCGACCGCGCCTGCCTCGCCAGCGCCTGGGGAGACGCAGCGCTGTGGCCTTCGCGCTTGAGCCGCTTCAGCATCGCCCGGGAGCGCCGGACCAAGGTCTTCTTCCTGCTGCCGCTCTTGGCCTTGCGGGAGTCGCGCGCGGCGGCCGGCGGGTTCCTCGGAGGTGGTGCCTTTCTTGGGCGGCTTCAGCTTCACGCCCGCCCGCCGAGCCTTCGACAGCCCGATGGCGATCGCCTGCTGGGTGGAGCGGGCGCCGTGCTTCCCTTCCCGGATGTGATGGATTTCTTCCCGCACGAACTCGCCGGCCTGGGTGGACGGCGACTTGCCCTCGCGAGCGTCCTCACGGGCGCGCTCGATGGTCTCTTTCTCCGGCATGGGTCCTCCTTGGTGGGTGAGCCGGTGTCACGCGAATAGTGGCCGGCGCTATATGAAGGACCGTGGTGTGGATCACCTAGCCGGATCAGGCTCGCATCAGGTGCCTCAGACCCAACGCACAGAGATACAGCCCGACCCCGAACACGACATGGGTCATCAGGCTCTTGAGCCTGGCCTGGGCTGGATTGGCCGTTCTCGAGCCGGCGATGCCGAGGCCCAATGACGGCTGCAGGATGAAGAAGGGGAACACCACGGTGGCGATGCCGTAGAGCAGCGCCGGCAACAGGGTGGGCCGCGCCAGCCAATCGCCCGAGGTCAACAGCGACCAACCCGACCGCGAACAGGACTCCGATGGTGTAGTGGGCCATCCAGCCGACCGGGCACTCGAAGGGCTTTCGGCGCCGCAGCCGATACTCGCATGCCGGAACGTCCCCTCCGGTAGGTGGAGGAGCCAGCGTCCGAGCAGACAGTAGTCGAGCGATGGGATGTCGAAGGCGCGCTTCAGGAACAGATTCCAGAGGTCCATCACCAGCGTGGCGCCGATACCGATCGCGATGGCACCGGGGAGCTGGCTTTCTGCAGCGCTCAGGTCGACTGGCAGAAGTTGCTCGGTTACTTCACTGATGCCGCCGCGGCGGCGATCCCGTCCAACTCCGCCAAGACTTCCGGCGACAGCGTCAACTCGCCCGCGGCCAGGTTCTCGCGGAGGTGGGCGACCGACGACGTGCCGGGGATCAGCAGGATGTTGGGCGAGCGGTGCAGCAGCCACGCCAGCGCGACCTGCATCGGCGTGGCGCCGAGCCGGTCCGCGACGGCCGACAGGGTGGACGACTGCAGCGGCGTGAACCCGCCGAGCGGGAAGAACGGCACGTAGGCGATGCCCTGCCGGGCCAGGTCGTCGATCAGGGCGTCGTCGTGGCGGTGGGCCAGGTTGTAGTTGTTCTGCACGCACACGATGTCGGTGATCGCCTGCGCCTCGGCCACCTGGGCGGCCGTGACGTTGCTCAGGCCGATGTGGCGGATCAGCCCCTTGCGCCGGAGGTCGGCCAGCACCGTCACCTGCTCGGCGATGGACCCCTCCGCGGGGCCGAGGCCCGACCCCATCACGCGGTAGTTGACGATGTCGAGCGCATCCAGGCCCAGGTTGCGGAGGTTGTCGTGGACGCCGTCGGTCAGGTCCTGGGGCGAGATGGCCGGCTGCCACGACTTGTCGGGCGGGCGGCGGGCCCCGAGCTTGGTGACGATCACCAGTCCTTCGGGTATGGAGAGTAGGCGGTAGGACCACTTCCTGGCGGCGGCCACTCGGCGATGGTAAAGCCAAGGTGCCGGACGCGGACGAGCGACACGGCCGTCGTCGTCGAGCCGAGCGGAGAGCAGGGCAATCGGGACCGGGATGCAGGAACGACGCCAGCGCCGTCTGCGGCACAACCGATCCCGCATAGGTCACCTATCGCAGCCTCGGGATATCGGTGGTGCGCACGCTACGGTGGGTACCGTGCTGCGTGCTGCTGTCCACGGCCATGCGGGCCGCCTATGCGCGGCAGAGCCCAACGCGATCCCTGGTCCTGATTGCCCCGCTCCTCGTCGGCTCGACGACGACGGCCGTGTCGCTCCAGTTCACGGTCCGGCACCTTGCCGGCTTTACCATCGCCGAGTGGTCCACCGCCCAGGAAGTCGTCCTGCCGCAGATCTACTACTCCATCGCGTTCACCGGTCAATCCCGACCGCCTTGCCGAATTGCTGGTCCGGGTCGAACGCCAGCGCGCGCGCCGCCCGTAGGGCGCGCCCGCGATCGAGTTGCGCACTCCGCGGCGCACGGTGTTCGCCCAGTCGGGGCGAGATCGTGATCCTGCGCGCCGACGGCGATTTCACGCAGGTCCATCTGGCCGGCCAGCCGCCGGTGATGATCTGGCGCACGCTGGCGCATTTCGAGAGCCTGCTGTCCGCGCCGCCGTTCCTCCGCCTCGCCCGCTCGCTGATCGTCAACCGCGACCGCCTGCGCCATGTCGAGACGCTGTCGCGCAGCCGGCACGCGGCTCACCCTGGACGGCCTCGCCGAGCCGGTCGAGGTCGGCCGCAGCGCCGCCGCCCGCCTGCGCGAAGCGATGGCCGCCAAGCCGCGGGCTTGATCTCTTTCGCTGGGGGCGCGCCACTCCAGTGGCGCATGTATGATTATGATCGCGCCACTGGAGTGGCGCGCCCCAGCAGAAAGTTAAACGCTCAGCCGATGACCTTCTTCTCGCGCAGCGCCTCGATCTCGGCGGCGCCGAGGCCGGCCAGCTCCCTCAGCACCGATCGGTGTGCTCGCCCAGCGACGGCGGCGGGCGGGTGTCGTCGACCGGCGTGTCGGAGAAGCGGTAGTTCGAGCCGATCAGCGGCACGTCGCCGACCCGCGTGTGCTTGTAGGTCTTGAGCATGCCGCGGCGCTTGACCTCGGGCTCGTCGAGCGCCTCCTTCATGGTGCGGATCGGGCCGGCCGGCAGGTGGCGCAGCTTCTGCGCCCAGTTCTCCTTGGTGTCGGTCTTAGCACCTCTTCCATCATGCGCGTCAGCGCGGGCTTGTTGGCGACGCGGTCGGCGATGCGTGGCGAAGCGCGGATCGGTCGCCCATTCGGGATGGCCCATCGCCTTGCAGGTGTCGGTGAACAGCTTCTGGTTGGCGACCGCCATGTAGATCTTGCCGTTCGCTGGTCTCGAACGAGCTGTTGGGCGCCGAAGCGAAATGGCCGTTGCCGGCGCGCCGGGGCTGGTCGCCGCCGATCAGGTAGTACGAGCCCATGTTGCCGAGGCAGGCGAGCGCGGTGTCGTAGAGCGCGAGGTCGATATGCTGGCCCTTGCCGTGTCGCGGCGCGCGCATAGAGCGCGGCATTGATCGCCGCCGCCGAATGGATCGCCGTCATGGTGTCGACGATGGCGATGGCATGGCGCAGCCCCTCGCCGTTGGCCTCGCCGTTGACGCTCATCATGCCCGACTCGGCCTGCAGCACCGGATCGTAGCCCGGCCGGTCCGACAGCGGCCCGGTCTGGCCGTAGGCCGAGATCGAGAGATAGATCAGCCTCGGGTACTTCTCGCGCAGCGCTGGCGTAGTCGAGCCCGTACTTCTTGAGCACGCCCGGCCGGAAATTCTCGATCATCACGTCGGCCTTCTCGAGCAGCTTGTGCACGATCGCCTGGCCGTCGGGCTTGGTGAAGTCGAGCGCGACGCTCTTCTTGCCGCGGTTGTAGGTCATGAAGAAGTGGCTCTCGCCGCTCGCCGCCGGCGCGCGGACCGGCGCCCTTGCGCGTGTCGTCGCCGCCGTCGGGGTTCTCGATCTTGATGACCTCGGCGCCCATGTCGGACAGGATCTGGGTGCACATGGGTCCCGCGATCACGCGGGTGAAATCGACGACGCGGATGCCGTCGAGCGGCGGACGGCCTGATTGTGACATGCGCTGCAAGGTAGGGCTGCAGGCCGGCGCGCTGTCCATGCGCGCGCGTTTCCTCTAGACTGCAGCGCCATGCCCACATTTCGCAGATCGCTGTCTCGCCGCGCGCTTCTCGCTGTCCCCGCTCTCGCCGCCTGCTGCCCGCCTTGCGCGACGCGCGGCCGACACCTGGCCCGACCAAGGCCGATCCACATCGTCGTGCCCTTCGCGCCGGGCGGCTCGGGCGACATCACCGCCCGCCTGGTCGGCAAGTACATGGAGGACAAGACCGGCCAGCCGTTCGTGGTCGAGAACAAGGCCGGCGCCAACGGCATCGTCGGCGTGCTGTCGGTGAAGGCCTCGCCGCCCGACGGCTACACGCTGATGCTGGCCACGACCTCGACCAACGCCGCCAACATCCACATGTACAAGAACCCGGGCTACGACCCGGAGAAGGACTTCCAGGTCGTCGGCGTGATCGGCTCGAGCGGCGCCTTCCTCGTCGTGCCGGCCGACAGCCCGTACAAGTCGCTGGCCGATCTGGTCGCCTACGCCAAGGCCAATCCCGGCAAGCTCAACTACGGCTACTTCAACGCGAGCTCGCAGGTGCCGTCGGCGGTGCTGGGCGAGAAGGCCGGCGTCGAGTGGCAGGGCGTCGCCTACAAGGCGATCGGCAATGCCTGGAACGACCTCTATGCCGGCGCGATCCAGTTCATGTTCGTCGATCTCACCGCGGCGCGCGGCCAGGTCGTGGCCAAGAAGGTGCGGACGCTGGCGATCTCGCTGCCCGAGCGCAGCCCGCTCTATCCCGACGTGCCGACGCTGAGCGAGACCTATCCCGGCTTCGTCAGCACCGGCTTCCTCGCCGATCGCCGTGCCGAAGGCGGTGCCCGACGACGATCAAGCAGCGGCTGAACACGCTGATCAACGAGGCGATCTTCCTCGCCGGCGATCAACAAGCGCCTGGTCGACGAGTTCGCGCTGACGCCCGCGCACGCTCGACCTCGCGCAATGCGCCGCAGCAGGACCGCGAGGAGCGCGCCAAGTGGGCCGACTACGTCAAGATCGCCAAGATCGAGCCGCAGTAGGCTCATCGCGCCCGAAACTCCAGCCACAGCCCGTGGGTCTCGACCCATAGGCTGCCGCGACACGCCTCGACCGCGCGCGGCAGGAAGCGGCGCACCGGATCGAGACTCGCGACCGCGACGGTGGCGCCGACGATCGGCCGGCCGGATCGCTGCACGCTGGCCGGCAGCAACACGATCTCGCCGTCGGTCAATCGAAGCACGCGGGCGACGGTGCCGAACGGCGAGCAGGCCGGCCAATCGACCGGCCAGCCGCCCGCAAACTCGGCCAGCGCGCGTTCGGCGCGGCTTCCGGCCAGCCACGCCGCAGCCAAGGTCGACGCACCGTTGGGATGGGCGAAGTGCGCGGGACGATCGGTCGGCGACTTCTGCCGGTGATCGAAGAAGATGCCCTCGATGGGCGCCGGCGTTCCCTGCGGGACGAACAGGCCGAGCGCGATCGGCCCGTCACCCTGCTTCAGCCAGTCGACGTAGCGCCGTGACAGCTCATCGACTGGCGCGCCCGGCGAGATCAGCTCGAGCTCGGTGCCGTCGGCGAACTTGGCGTGGGCGTTGCGCAAGCCGTTGGCATGCGGCCGGCCGGGCTTCAGCACGAAGCCCAGTGCCGCGAAGTCCGCGGCAGCACGGTCGAGATCGCGAACCACGATCGGGATGTGGTCGAGCCCCGGACCGGCCCCTGAGCTGAAGCAGAGATCGGCAACAGGAACAGCACAGCAGTGAGCAACCGACCGACCACTCGTCCCAAATCGTCCCAGGTGTTGAAGGGCTCGGATGCCGACGGCATCGACATCCGAGGCCTCTTCGGTCCCAAGTCCGCGACACCCCCACCCCGGTTTTGAATTCTTCCGGGTTCGCGGCCCCAGGCGCACGCAGAAGCACCGCCGGAGCGGGTCGAGCAGCGTTTGCGCAGCAGGAGGCGCAAGACAGGCATGGTCATCCACGCGAGTTTGCACCATCGCGCCATCGAACACCTATTACGGGCAATGGCCTCGCGTATTCCTTAGGCAAACGCAGGCGACTCTGGCCGGGCCAATGCCCAGGACGAGGCTCCGCCGCCCGCGGTTATCCACAGAGTTTCAGTGCGCGTCGGCGGCGATCGCGGGCGCCCTTCGGCGGCTTGCGCAGGATCAGCGAGCGTCGCGAGGCTCGCGATGATGCAGACGCCGAGGATCCAGAAGCTGTCGCCGTAGGCCATCACCGTCGCCGACTGGCGGACCTGGCTCGCCAGCAGGCTGGCGCTCTGCAGTTGGGCGGTGCCGCTGTCGACGCCGTGCGAGCCGAACATCGCGCCCAGGCTCTGCAGGCGCTCCTGCAGGCGCAGGCTGTTGCGGCTCATCGCTTCGGCAATCACCGAGAAGTGCACCTGCTCGCGGACCTGCACCACGGTCGACAGCATGGCGATGCCGACCGAGGCGCCGAGGTTGCGCATCACGCTGGTGATGCGCGGCCGAATCGGCGGTGTCGCGCCGCGTCAGGCCGACCACCGAGAGCTGGGTCAGCGGGATGGTCGCCAGCGGCTGGCCGGCGGCGCGCAGGAGCTGCGGCAGCATCAGCTGGTCCATCGCCGTGTCGGGCGACATGTCGACATTGATGAAGCAGCTCACCGCGAACAGGATCAGGCCGCACGCCACCAGCAGGCGCGGATCGACGCGCTTCATCAGGAACGGCATGAGCGGCAGCAGGAAGAGCTGCGGGATGCCGCTCCACATCACCACCTCGCCGATCTGCTGGGCGTTGTAGCCCTGGACCTGCGCGAGATAGGCCGGGATGAGATAGACCGAGCCGAAGGCGGTGGCGCCGAACACCGCCATCAGGATGCCCGAGCCGCCGACCGACGGGTTGCTTGAACAGGCGGAGGTTGATGAACGGCTTGTCGGCCGTCAGCTCGGCGATCAGGAACACCGCGATGCCGATGGCCGCAGCGATCGTCGGCGGCGACGATCAGGCGCGAGCCGAACCACTCCTCGCGCTGGCCCTCCTCGAGCACGAAGATCAGCGAGCCGAGGCCGATCGCCATCGACGCGATGCCGAGCCAGTCGGCGCCGCGCAGCTCCCCGAGCTGCGGCCGCTCCTTGTCGAGCGCCGCACGAGCTGGATCGCGACCGCGGCGACGCCGGGCAGCGACGTTGAGATAGAAGATGTAGTGCCAGCTACAGTTCTCGGTCAGCCAGCCGCCGACGGTCGGGCCGATCGCCGGCGCGAAGGTCGCGACCATGCCGAACATCGCCACGCCGATCGGCTGCTTGCTGGCGGCAGCGCGGCTGCGCACGATGGTGATGGCGGTCGGGATCAGCACGCCGCCGGTGAAGCCCTGGCCGGCGCGCCACAGGATCATCTCGGCAGGCTGGTTGCGACAGCGCGCAGGGATCGAGAAGCCGAGTGAACAGCATCGAGTTGCTCGACAGGAAGCGGCGCAGGCCGAAGATGCGCGCCAGCCAGCCGGTCAGCGGGATGACGATGATCTCGGCCATCAGGTAGCCGGTCGAGATCCAGCTGCCTTCGTCGGGCGTGGCGCCGATCGCGCCGCCTGGATCTCGGCGAGCGAGGCATTGGTGATCTGGATGTCGAGGATCGCCATGAACGCGCCGAGCGATGCCGCCGACCGACCGCCAGCCAGTCGCGCAGCGTCAGCTCGCGCTCGGCGCCACGCGGCCGGCGCGGCATGCGCTGCGCCTCGCTGCCTCCGGTCAGGGCCAGCTCGCCGCGGCTGCGCGGCGCTGGCCGCGCGTGTCGACGGTCGGCGGTGACCGACAGGCCCGGCCGCAGCTGCGCCGCCAGCGGATCCTCGGGTCGAGCACGATCTTCACCGGCACGCGCTGCACGATCTTGGTGAAGTTGCCGGTCGCGTTCTCCGGCGGCAGCAGCGCGAACTGCGCGCCGGTGCCGGGCGCGAGGCTGTCGACCGTGCCCTTGATCGGAATGGCCGGGAAGGAATCGATGGCGACCGCGACCGGCTGGCCGGGATGCATCTGCGCCGGTCTGCGTCTCCTTGAAGTTCGCGACCAGATAGATGCTCTGCGTCGGCACGATGGTCAGCAGCCGCGTGCCGGCGCTGCACGATACTGGCCCGGCCGCACGGTGCGGTCGCCGACCACGCCGTCGATCGGCGCGGTGATGCGTGGTCTGCGACAGGTTGATCTTCGCCTGGTCGAGCGCCGCGGTCTTGGCCGCGATCGTCGCGTCGGCCTGCTGGCGCTGCGTCTTCAGCACGTCGATATGCGCCTGCGCGGCCGGAAGCGTGGCGCCGGCCGCTGGGCGAGGTCGGACGTGGTCTGCTGCTGGCGCTGCGCGCTGCCGGCGCCGGTGCGCGCGAGGTCGTCGTAGCGCTTGAGCTCCTGCTCGGCGAAATCGACCGCGGCCTGGGCCTGCGGTGATCGTCGCCTGCTGCTCCTTGAGCTGGGCGTCGATGTTGGCGGCGGTGGCCTGCGCGTTCTCGAGATCGGCGGCTCGCGCTGTCGAGCGCGGTCGGTAGTCGCGCGGATCGATGCGCACCAGCACGTCGCCAGCCTTGACCCGCTGGTTGTCGCCGACCGCGACCTCGGCGACGTAGCCCGCCACCTTCGGCGCGATCGTGACGCTGTCGGCGCCGAGATAGGCGTCGTTGGTCGATTCGAAATGGCGGCCGTACGGCGAACCAATAGGTGCCGTAGCCCGCGCCCACGACCAGCACGACGGCAGCCAGAAGCGTCAGCAGGCCGGCGGCGCCGGCGCTGGTTGTCGGTCGTTGGTTTGGTCTTCGGCGGTTCGAACTGGGTCTGGTACTCGACCTGGTCGAACTTGAGAGGGGGCGATTGCGAGCCGTCCACGGCAGGGTAATTCCTTTCAACAGAACGGATTTAGTCTCCTGTATGGTTCCCTCAAGTAGGATTGATTTTTAGACCTAGTATGATATATAGAACTCATGGTCGATATTGAAGCGCGCGCGTACCGATCGCGATTTCGCCAAGACCCTTCAGACCGAATTCCGCCGTGCCGTCGGCATGATCGCGGGCCGCTGGAAGCTCGAGATCCTCTGGCTGCTGAGCCAGGGCACCCATCGCTTCGGCGAGCTCAAGCGCGGCCTGCCGGGCATCACCCAGCACATGCTGACCGCCCAGCTGCGCGCCCTGGAGAAGGACGGCCTGATCAAGCGCACGATCTTCGCCGAGGTGCCGCCGCGGGTGGAATACGAGATCACGCCCAACGCCCGCCGCCTGCGCCCGATCTTCGTCGAGATCGTGAAGTGGGCGCAGGACAACGAAAAGCTCGCCGTCGAGTTGGCCGACGGACAGGACCAGCCGCCGACTTAGCGCGAACTTGCTTTTCGTCGCATCGCCCTTGGCGGAGTCTCAGTTGCAGGCTACAGAGTTCACTCGGTGTGGACCGGGCGAAGGCGCGCTTCCAGCGACGACCACGCCGCCCATGCCTTCCGGACCACGCGCATCCTGCGCGCTCATGATCGGACGCATTCACATGTGCGCATGAGCGCGCAGTCCAGAAGAGCATGAGAAGAGCGGCTGGGAGAGCCGCCCTCCCAGCAAAACGATCATGCCCTACGGCTGGAGCGTGCGCTGAAGGAACCGCTCCGTGTCGGCGATCGATGGACGCGAACCGCCGCGTCAAATCCCATCGAATATCCGGCGCTGCGGCAGGCACCCACGAAGGCGGCAGGGTCGAAGGGCTTCGGCTGGCCCTCGACGAGGGAATGACCCGGTTCGTCCCGAGAAGGATAACCGGACATTTCTTCGTACTGACGTAGTCGGGTAGAAGCGCTGGGAACGCCGGAAACCGTCCACGCATGAAGGCATCCGGATAAATCACGGGCTCGATCGGCGCCGGATGGCCGGCGGCCCGGGCGTAGGCCAGATAGCCCTCGATCTTCGCCACCGGCAGATTGTCGTCCTTGCCGCCGAGCAGCATGAACACCGGCGATCCGGTATAGGCGCTGCGCTCGGCAAACACGCCGAAGGTGCCGGCGGGATAGAAAGCGACATGCGCGGCAAAGCGGCCCTGTCCCGCAATTGAGCGCCGCGCGAAGCAGTCTCGAACGCCGCATGATGCGCCACATCGGCGCCGTAACGAGAAGCCGAGGATGGCAACGTGGTCGGCGTCGATCCGCGGTCGGTGCGCCAGAAGCTGAAGCGCGGCGTAGGCGTCCGCCACGCCGGCCGCCAGATAGCCGGGTGACGATGCAAACACCTCCCCGGTGGTGCCACGCGCGGCAAAGCTGTCGATAGGTCAAGGTGGCGAAGCCGGCCTTGCGCAATTCGGCGGCGATGTCGCCTTCATGGGCGTCACGATAACCGCTGATCGCGTGAACAACGATGACTGCGGGATAACGATCCTTCGCCTGCTCCGGAAAAGCCAGGTGTGCCCGGATCGTCACCGGCCGACCGGCTTGCCGCGCGAGAAGCTGGCGAAAGTCGTCGTACGTGGAGGATCGGAAGGTGAGGTCGATCTGGGCGCGCCGGCGAGGTCTGACCCTGCGCAGATGCCGCTCCACAGACGATCACCGCCATCAAGAGGTAGAAGAACCGGTACATGCAGCCCCTCTTCGCCGTTGGCCGAATGTCGGCGATTTCGAGCGGCCCGTCACGCTCTTCCGGACCGCGAGCGGCACGGAGTGCCGCGCTCGGCTATTCGATTTTCAGTGGCGGCAGCGGCAGAACGTTCGCGCGCGGGTCGACGATGTTGTCACGCTGCTGGTCGAGCGAGCACGGGCCTCGTGCAACTCGGCGAAGACGCGAATCGGCCGGACCAGGTGGCCGCGCTCGGAGAAGGCGCGCGCCTGTTGGGCGAGAGACCCGGGGCCGACGACGATGGCGATCGGCCCCACCGCCCCGTCGACCTCGCGCTCGCGCACGACCGCCGCAAGCGCGCCGATCTGCTCCGGCTCGAAGCGCGTCGTCAGCCCCTTGACGTCGATCATCTTGGCGTAGGGGCGTGCGCCTTCCCGATCGATCGCCTGCAGGAAGTCGCGCATGTGCTCGAGCTGCATCTCGCCCTTGGCCACGGCGACGACCAGACGGGACCCGTGGGAGATGGTCCATTCGATGGACATGACGTGACGATAGCACTCGCGCGGCCGGCAGCACGATTAACTTCGCCTGCAGGCATCGCGCGCCTTCACGGGCGGCGGTGTTGCTTTAAATTAAACGGCGCAGCACCGCGATCAGGCGATCGCATTGTCGTCCGTGCCGACGGTGATGCGCAGGAAATCCTCGATGCGCGGCTTCTGAAGTGCCGCACCAGGACGCCGCGCTCGCGCAGCCCGGCGGCAAGCTCGGCGCCGCGCGGCCGGGATGGCGCGCGAACACGAAGTTCGCCTGCGACGGCAGCACCTCGAAGCCGAGCCCGGAAGCGCGCGCGGCCAGCGATTCGCGGCTGGCGATGATGCGCCGCGCGCGTCTCCTGGAACCACGCCTCGTCCTCGAGCGCGGCGACCGCGCCGGCAATGGCAAGGCGATCGAGCGGATAGGAATTGAAGCTGTCCTTGACCCGCTCCAGCGCCTCGATCAGCGGCCGCTGGCCGATCGCGAAGCCGACCCGCAGGCCGGCCAGCGAGCGCGACTTGGAGAGCGTCTGGACGACCAGCAGATTGTCGTGGCGCGCGACCAGCGGCACCGCGCTCTCGCCGCCGAAATCGACATAGGCCTCGTCGACCACCACCAGCCGGTCGCGGATGCTCGGCCAGCCAGCGCCTCGATCGCGTGCGCGCGGCAGGCGCGATGCCGGTCGGCGCGTTCGGGTTGGACAGCAGGATGGCGCTGCACGGCCGCCGGTAGTCGGCGAGCTGCACGCGCATCGCGGCATCGAGCGGCACCTCCTCGTAGCGATGCCGTACAGGCCGCAATAGACCGGGTAGAAGCTGTAGGTGATGTCGGGAAACAGCAGCGGCGCATCATGCTTCAGCAGCGCCTGGAAGGTATGGGCCAGCACCTCGTCCGAGCCGTTGCCGACGAACACCTGGTCCGGCGCAACGCCGTGGCGCGCGGCGATCGCCTCGCGCAGCGCGGTCGCGCCGCGGATCGGGATAGAGGCGCAGGCGTTCCGCAGCCGCGGCGATCGCCGCCAGCACGCGCGGCGACGGCGGATAGGGATTCTCGTTGGTGTTGAGCTTGACGATGCCGTCCGCGCTTCGGCTGCTCGCCCGGCACATAGGGCGACAGCGTGTGGACGACCGGACTCCAGAAGCGGCTCATGATCGGCGAACTCGGGGAAGTGTGCGCGGCAAACAGTCAGCTATAGGTATACGCGAAATCAGGTATCAGATATTCACTGCAGGTTGCGGCAGGTTGGATTTCGGGAGGTGAGTGTGATTGACAGAGTTGTCGTCATTATCGGTTTGTTGTCCATCGCAACATCGGCCCATGCCGAGGTCTATTGCAAGGCCGCGGGCGTGCCCAAGGGATGCGCGTGGGCACCGAA
>CAWBVP010000003.1:0-68154 GCA_963792265.1 uncultured Gemmatimonadales bacterium
AGCGGCTGCCGGCCACGGTCGAGCTCGGCGCTGGCCGCGGTCCTGTCTCTCGGTCGTCGGTCGCGATGGCGCTCGGGGTCGCTCTCGGCCGTCCGGCGCAACTCGCTGCTCGAGGTGGCGACCGGCTTCGCGCTGGCCGGCCTGTCGATGCCGAACTTCTGCCTCGGGCTGATGCTGATCCTCGGTCTTCACACTGGCGCTGCGGAACTTTCCGCCCGGCGGCTACGTCAGGCTGGCCGAGGACCCGGGCTGCAATCTGCGTGCGGCTGGTGCTGCCCGCGATCGCGCTCGCACCGCGGCTGGCGGTGATCGTGCGCCAGACCCGCTCGAGCGATGCTCGGAGGTGCTCGGCCAGGACTACATGCGGACCGCGCGCGCCAAGGGGCTGCGCGAGCGTCGGTGATCCTGCGCCACGCGCTCAAGAACGCGCTGATCCCGGTCGTGACATCGTCGGCCTCCAGGTCGGCGCCCTCTCGAGCGGCGCGATCATGACCGAGACGATCTTCTTCTGGCCCGGCGTCGGGCGGCTGGTGGTCGACGCGATCCCGTCCGCGACTACCCGGTGGTGCAGGGCGGTCGTCCTGTTCGTCGGCGCTCTGTTCTGGCTCAACCTGCTGCGTCGACCTGCTCTACGCCTCGCTCGACCCGCGGATCTCGCACACCGGCGCGACGGCGACGCCTGACGCGCCGGCGCGACCTCGCGCTCGCGCAGGCGCGCCGGCGCCGGCCGCCTGGCCGCTCGGCGCTGACTCCTGCGCCGCCGACCCGCGCGTGCTGGTCGGCGCGGGCATCGTCTGGTCGCTGCTCATCGCGCTGGCGCTCGCTCGCGCCGCTGATCGCGCCGTACGACCCGATCGACAGGTCGACGCCGCGCACCGCCTCGAGCCCCCGGCCTGCGACCTGCTCGGCACCGACGACCTCGGCCGCGACATGTCTCAGCCGGGTCGTCTACGGGCGCGGGTCTCGCTCCGGTCGGCGTCGTCTCGGTCGCGATCGCCCTGATGCGTCGGCGTGACCTCGGGCTGATCGGCCGGCTACTTCGGCGGCGCGGTCGACCAGCTGATCATGCGCTCATCGACGCGCTGCTGGCGTTCCCGGCGCTGGTGCTGGCGATCGCGATCCGGCGGCGCTCGGGCCGCGGATCTGCGAACGCGATGATCGCGATCGGGATCGTCGCGATCCGGCCTTCGCCCGGCTGACCCGCGGCCAGGTGCTCGTCGATCCGCGAGCGCGAGTTCGTCGAGGCCGCGCGCGCGCTCGGCGCCGCCGACCGCGGATCATGCTCGCGCCACATCCTGCCGAACATGCTCGACGCCGCTCATCGTCCAGGCGACGCTCGTCGACGCTCGCGATCCTGGCCGAGGCGGCGCTGTGGTTCCTCGGCCTGGGCACCCAGCCGCCGACGCCGTCCTGGGGCCAGGACTCAACGGCCGCGCGCTACCTGGCCAGCTGGCGTCGTGGATGCGCGCTACGCCCGGCTCGGCGATCATGGTGACGGTGCTCGCCTTCAACTTGCTGGGCGACGGGCTGCGCGACGCGCTCGACCCGCGGCTGCGCGAACCGGGCCTAGCCCGTGCCGCGGGATCGCATCGATGTCCGTCCGCGGCGCGCTGGCGCCTCTGCCCACGGGTGACGATGCCGCGGTTGCGCCTGTCCTACCATGCGCGCGCGGTCCGACCGCGGACCGGCGGCGAGCTCGAGAGCGACGAGCACAGGGGAGGGACGTGTGAGCACGGTGCAGTTCATCAAGCGAGGGCTCGCATTCGCGCACGGCGCGCTCGCCGACGCGCGGAACGGGACCGACGAGCAGCTGCGCTTCGTTCCCGCGAACGGGAGCCACTCGATCGCGTGGTGCCTCTGGCACACGGCCCGGGTCGAGGATCTGATCGTCAACGCCCGGATACCTCAACCAACCGACGATCTGGAACGAGGATTGGGCGGCGCGGACGGGCCTCCCCGCGGAGGGATTCGGGACCGGGCAGTCCGACGCCGACGCCCAGGAGGTGCGGATCGACGACATGGACGCATTCGCCGCCTACCAGGAGGCGGTCTGGGCGGCGACCGAGCGGTTCCTCGACACGCGACAGACGCCGACCTCGAGCGCGAGGTGCCGCCCGCGGACCGGCACCGAATCCGTCGGCGAGGCGATCTCGCTGCACATGCTCGGGCACTTCAACGGGCACCGGGGCGAGATCAACACCCTGCGCGGGCTGCAAGGCATGCCGACCGTGATGGCCGCGCAGGGAACACACTGAGGCGGCCCCGGCCGGTCATCGCCAGGCACCCGATCCGCGCGGGAGCGTTTCGACGCGCCGATTTTCTCGGCGCGAGGTCGTCCTGCTTCGCTTCAGCCCTTGCCGCTGAAGTACCGGAAGATGGCCCACCCTTCCAGGCCAGCAGGACGACGATCAGGCCGATCGCCATCCAGCGGCCCCCCGGGCCAGCGAAAGCGCTGAAGACACGTTCAGGATGACGCCCGAGATGACCATCGTAATCGTCGCGCACGCGAAGCCCTCGATACCAACCTCTCGGCGTTCGCCGGGCACGGCTGCGCGGGCCGCCTGTCGGCGCGCCGCGCCATCTCGAGGCCGCGGGCAGGCGGTAGTAGGCGCCCGCGAGTCGCGGGTCGCGCAGGATGCCGTAGGCCTGGTTGATCTCGACATGCGCGGACTGCGCGTCCGGCGAGGGGTCGACGTCGGTGGTACATCGCGGCCAGCTTGCGGTAGGCGGCGTTGATCACTTGGGGCTCGGCCTGAGGGTCGACCCGCAGGATGCGGTAATAGTCGTGAGGCCTCGCTGATCGCCATCGTCGAGGGCATTCTAGCGGGCGGGTCGGGCGGCGGTATTGCGAGGGCTACGAGGCGGGAGGCGGCCAGGCCCAGGCGCTCGCGGTGGGGGCCAGGTGGCGGCCAGCTCCTCGTCGAGCGAGCCGAGCTTGGTCAGCTCCTGGCTGGTGCCGCACTGCAGGCAGTGCAGGTACTTCGAGTAGATGTCCTCGCCGGGGAAGAGGTTGCCGCCGCACTTGCGGCAGCGGCCGTGGCTGGCCATCGAGCGTCTCCTTGCGTTGCTGGCTCGATGATCCGATGCGCCGCGGCGGTCCAGGCCCTCCGGAAGGCCCCTACGGGCGGGCGGGCCGTCACCCTTCATCTTGATCAGAGGTCCTGCGCCCCACTCCTACTCGACCAGGACCTTTCGGACCGTTTCCGGCCGGCCCCGCAGTGAACCGACCGCCGGCTCACCGAGCACTATTAGGACCACAGCCCGCTGGACGGGTAGGGAGGTCTCCGAGGAATGTCGACGTCGACCGCTGCCCTGTCAGGGCGACACCAGGCCCCGGCCGGTCGGGCGGATCAAGGTGCTGATGGCGTACCGCCACACGCTGCTGCGCCAGGCGCTGCGCACGGTCCTGGCCGCCCAGCCCGACATCGAGGTCGTCCGAGGCCGAGGACGGCAAGGAGGCGGTCGAGATGGCCGAGCGCGCCCAGCCGGACATCGTGGTGATGGACACCCAGCTGCCGGTCGTCTCGGGCGTCGAGGCGACCGCGCTGATCGGCGCCGCCGCGGCGTGCGCGGTCCTGCTGCTGACGCTCGGGACCGACGACGAGCAGATCCTGGCGATGCTGCGCGCCGGCGCGACCGGCTGCCTGCTCAAGGACGCCGAGGTGGAGGAGCTGCTGCTGGCGGTCCGGACCGTCCACCGCGGCGGCGTCGTACCACTCGCCCGCAGCTGGCCGAGCGGATCGCGCAGAACTGGTCCGCTACGCGACCGACCGGCCGCAGGCGCCGCCGAAGGAGCTGCTCTCGGTGCGCGAGCGCGAGGTGCTGCAGCTGGTCGCGGAGGGGCTCGGCAACCAGGAGATCGCGCAGAGGCTGGTCCTCTCGGTCAAGACGGTCGAGGCGCACAAGGACCACATCGCGCGCAAGCTCGGCGTGCGCGGGCGGACCGAGCTGATCAAGTACGCGATCCGGACCGGGCATGATCGAGCTCGAGATGGAGACCGTCGCCGCGCAGGCCTCCTAGCCCGTCCCCCCGAACGCCCCGACGTCCTACCCCGGCTCCGAAGCTGCGGGTCGAGCGCGTCGCGCAGCGCGTCGCCCAGGAAGTTGAACGCGAACACGGCCAGGAAGATCGCGAGCCCCGGTCCGACGCTCATCCACCACATCAGGTTCGGGCAGGTAGCGCTGCGAGTAGTTGATGTCCTGGCCCCACGACGGCGTCGGCGGCTGCGGCGCCCAGGCCGAGGAACGAGAGCGCCGCCTCGGCCAGGATCGCGAACGCCGTCGAGAGCGTGGCCTGCACGATCAGCGCGTTCGACGATGTTCGGCAGGATGTGCCGCAGCACGATCCGCGAGCGGCGCGCGCCGATCGCCCGCGCCGCGACGATGAACTCGCGCTCGCGCACCGCGAGCACCTGGCCGCGGGTCAGCCGCGCGTAGGCCGGGAATCGCGACGATGCCGATGGCGATCATCGCGTTCTGGATCTGCGGCCCGAGCGCCGCCGTGATCGAGATCGCCAGCAGCAGCGCCGGGAACGCCAGCAGCGCGTCGATCACGCGCATCACCAGCAGGTCGACCGCGCCGCCGAGGTAGCCGGCCGACCAGCCCGAGCGACACGCCGACCACGCAGCCCGATGAGCACCGAGATCAGCGCCGACCGACAGCGACACGCGCGCGCCCCAGATCACCCGCGTGAGCACGTCGCGGCCCGAGGTCGTCCGTGCCGAGCCAGTGCGCCAGGCTCGGCGCCTCGAGCGCCGTCGCGAGACGTCGACCGACGATCGGGTCGTACGGCGCGATGCAGCGGCGCGAACGCCAGCGACGAGCAGCGACAGCAGCACGACGCGCCCGCCGACGAGCACCCGCGGGTTGCGCCGCAGCGAAGTAGCGCGACGGCCGCGCGGCGCGACGTCGCTCGACCGCGGCGACCGCGAGCTGGCGACCGCCCGGACGCGCCGAGCGTCGCTCAGCCGCCGCCGCCTCGCGTACGAGATGCGCGGGTCCAGCCAGCGCGTAGAGGATGTCGACCAGCAGCGTGCTGAGCATGAACGAGAGCGCCGAGACCAGCACCACCGCCTGCACGACCGGGATAGTCGCGCCCGCCGATCGCTGTCGACCGCCAGCCGCCCGACGCCGGGCCAGAAGAAGATCGTCTCGGTGATGATCGCGCCCTCGATGATCGCGCCGACCTGCAGGCCGATCAGCGTCACGACCGGGATCAGCGCGTTCTTGAGCGCGTGCCGCGCGATCACCGCGCGCTCGCGCAGCCCCTTCGCGCGCGCGGTGCGGATGTAGTCCTGGCCGAACACGTCGAGCAGGCTCGAGCGCACCTGGCGCATATTCACCGCCAGGCTGGCGGTCGCGAGCGTCACCGCCGGCAGGACCAGGCGCCGCAGGTTCTCGCCGGGTCCTCGTGAGCGGCGCGTAGCCGCCCGGCGGGAAGATGCCGGAACGACGAGCGCGAAGAGGAGGATCAGCACCAGCCCGAGGAAGAAGTTCGGCAACGAGACGCCGGCGAGCGTGAGCTCGGTCGCCAGCAGGTCGAGCGCCGAGTTGCGCTTGCACCGCCGAGAGGATGCCGACGACCAGCGCGACGGTGACCGAGAACAGCAGCGCGGCGACGCCCAGCTCGAGCGTGGCCGGCAGCCGCTCGACGATCGCCTCGGCGACCCGCTGCTGGGTCCGGATCGAGCGGCCGAGGTCGCCCTGGACGCGCGTGCGCCGAGCCAGGCGACGTACTGGACCGGCAGCGGCTGGTCGAGCCCGAGCGAGTCGCGGATCTGCGTCGAGCTGGCCGGATCGCGCTCCTCGCCGGCGAACGCGAGCACCGGGTCGCCCGGCGAGAGCCGCACGAGCACGAAGACGATCACGGTGACCAGAAACGCGACGGGCACCATCAGCACGAGGCGGCGGAGGATGTAGCTGGTCACTCCGTCGCCTGGCCGCTCTCAGCTTGGCTGCGACGCGAGCTCGCCGTACTGGAAGCGCGGGATCTGGTCGGGGTAGGCTCGAGACCCTGCAGCTTCTTCATGGTCAGGATCTGGCGACACGCCGAAGCCGAACCAGACGCGGGCCGGGTCGTCGACGACGTAGATCTGCTCGGCCTTGCGAGCAGCTCCTTGCGCTTCGCCTCGTCGGTCGTCGGCGCGCTGCTCGTCGAGCAGCTTGTCGACGTCCTTGTTCGAGTAGCTGCGAGTCGTTGTTCGGCCGGCCGGTGTAGACGAAGTCGTAGGTGTTGCCGTCGGGGTCGAGCCGTCCGCTCCAGCCGACGTAGGTCATGCCCGGTGAACTTGTGCTCTGCTGCAGCTTGAGGATCTGCGCGAACTCGAGCTGCGTCGATCTGCGCGTCGATGTCGGCCTTGCGCGAGCTGGGCCTGGATCAGCTGCGCCTGCTGCAGCAGGCCGGCGTCGCCGGACGACACCAGCAGCTCGAACGTCGAGCGGCGCCCTTGCCGACCTCCGCGACCAGCTTCTTCGCGCCGTCCGGGTCGGCTTCTCGAACGGCTTGAAGTTCGGGTCGTACGCGAAGTGCGCCGGCGCGATCGGCCCGTAGCCGACCGCGCCGACGCCGAAGCAGGCCTTGTCGAGGATCTCCTTGCGGTCGATCGCCATCGAGACGGCCTTGACGTAGCGCGCGCTCGTTGAAGATGAAGCCTTCCTTGCGTTCGGGACCAGGCTGTTCCAGGCGAAGGCCCGGCACCTCCTGGTAGGTCGAGCGTCGAGTCGGTCTTGACCGCCGCGACGTCCTTGCGGGCGATGTTGTTGACGATCTGGGCGTCGCCGGTCCTCAGGTTGGTGAGACGCACGTCGCCGTCGGTGATCGGCTTGACGATGATCTTGTCGAGGTAGCGGCAGCTTGCTGCCCGTCCGCGTCCTTGCCCCACCAGTCCGGGTTCTTCTCGAGCGTGATGTGGTCGTCCTTGACGGCCTCGGTGAGGATGAACGGGCCGGTGCCGGCCTTGAACGCCTTGCGGGTGAAGTCGGCGCCCGCCGGCCTCGACCGCCTTGCGCGAGACCATCATGCCGGCGCGGTCGACGAGCAGCGACCGAGGAGCGGCGAGAACGGCGACTTCAGGTTGAACTTGACGGTGGCCGCGTCGACGACGTCGACGCTCGTCGACCGGCGCGAGCTCGCCCGTGCGGGCCGAGCCGTCGGTCGGTGCGGTAGCGGTCGATGTTCCACTTGACGGACTCGGCGTCGAACGGCGTGCCGTCGTGGTACTTGACGTCCTTGCGCAGCGTGAAGGTGACCGTCTTGCCGTCGGCCGAGGTGTCCCACTTCTCGGCCAGCCACGGGATGATCTTGCCCGTCGGGTCGACGCGCACCAGCGAGTCGTAGATCTGGTAGTGGACGTTGCGGTCGACGAACGCCCGCGAGAGCATCGGGTCGAAGTCGATCACGTCGTTTTCGAGCGCGAAGGTGATCGTGCCGCCCGCGCCGGGCTTGGCCGGCGCGGCCGCGGCCGCTGGCTTGGTCGCTCGGCCGGCTTGGCCGCCTCGGCGGGCTTGGCCGCCTCGGCGGGCTTGGTCGCCGCGCCGGCGGCCGGCGCGCTCGTCGCCGCCGGCGCCGGCTCGCTCGCGGCCGCGGCTGGCTTGGCCTCCGTCTTCGCCTGGCGCCGCGGTCGGGCTCGGTGCGGGACGAGCAGGCCGCGACGAGTATGAGCGCGCCGTAGCCGCCGAGAGCGCGCACGAGCGTGCGTCGAGAAAGGACCATTTCCACTCTCCTACGATTCGGCCGCAAACTACCGCGCGATCGGGCGCTTGTCAACAAACGCCGAGCACGGGAAGGAGTCAAAGGGGAGCGTGCTCCGTGCCCATCCGGCCGTGTTAAGGTCTGGCTGACCGCTGATGGCTGATGGCGCCTACGAGTTCCGCCTTCCCGGCGTCCTCGACGTCGGCCCTGGCGCCCACCGCGCGCTGCCGGAGCGGGTCGCCGCGCTGTACGGCGGGTCCTCTGCGTGTCGGACGCGAACTGCGCCCGCATCCCCGAGGTCGGCAGCACGATCGAGGCGCTGCGGGCCGGCGCCGACGCCTTCGAGCTGTTCGCCGACGTGCCGGGTGAGCCGACGACCGACGAGGTCGACCGCGGCCTCCGGCGCTGCGGCGGATCGACGCGCAGGTGGTCGTCGGCATCGGCGGCGGCTCGGTCCTCAACACCGCCAAGGCCGTCGCCGCGATGGCGACCAACCCCGGCACGATCGTCGACGACATGGGCCGCGACCGCCTGACCTCCCCGCGCCGGCCCGCTCGTCCTGGCCAGCACGACCGCCGGGACCGGCTCCGAGGCGACCCGCTACACCGTCATCACCGACCCGCGGACCAACGTCAAGATGCTGATCACCGACTGGAAACTGCTCCCCGACGTCGCGGTCTGCGACCCGCTCCCACGGTCGGGAATCCGCCGCCGCCCGTGACGGCGTCGGCCGGCGTCGACGCGCTCACCCACGCGATCGAGGCCTACGTCTCGCGGCGCCGGCGCCAGCCGACCGCCGACCTGTTCGCCCTCGGCGCGATCGGCTCAGCTTGCCCCGAACCTGGTCCGCGCCTTCCGCGACGGCCGCGACCTCGAGGCCCGCGCTCACACCGTGATCGGCGCGCTCCACGCCGGCATCGCCTTCTGCAACGCCTCGGTCGCGCTCGTGCACGGCATTACCCTGCCCGATCGGGGCCCACTTCCACGTCGCCCACGGCCTCTCGAACTCGATGCTGCTCGCGACCGCGGTCGAGTGGAGCCTGCCGTCTGCGCCGGACCGCTACGACGACGTCGCGCGGCGATGGGGCTCGGCTCGGCGGCCGACCTGCCGGCCGCGCTCGAGCGCCTGGCCACGGAGCTAGAGATCCCGGCGCCTCGGCCGGGTCGTCAACCCGGCCGCCCTGCGCGCGGCCGCCGCCCAGATGGCCGACGATGCGCTCGCCTCGGGCTCGCCCCAGAACAACCCCCGCGTTCCGACCGCCGAGGAGATCGTCGCGCTGTACGAGCGCTGCCTCTAGTCGGTCAGGCCCAGGTCCAGATCACGTTGGCGAGGAAGTTCCAGACCATCGCGACCGCGATCCCGAGCAGGGTGGCGGGCAGGAAGTAGGCATCCCCCGGCGATCTCGCGCAGCCCGTCCCGTAGTGGCTGGCCGCGAAGGTGGTCACCGCCGTCGTGATCACGAGCCCGACCAGCGAGACGGCGTTGAACTTGACGAACCGCCGCACGCCCGGTCGCAGCGCCCAGGTGACCATCGGCCCGACCAGGGGCTGCCGCTCGACCGACGGGATCGTCCGCGACCGGACGTCCGACCCGGCGAAGGTCCAGAGGTGGTTGCCGAGGAAGTTGGTGAAGATCGCGACCTCGACCGCCAGGGCGGTCGAGACCGGCAGCGCCAGCCCGGCGCCGGGCGCGAGCAGGTAGTTGGCCAGCAGCGTGACCGGCACGCCCGACGCGCCGACGAGCCCGAACTTGACGAAGCGCTTGATCGTGCCCGCGGCGGTCGCCGGTCAGCTCCTCAAACCTGCCGCCGACCGCGACGCGCGGTCGCTGAGCCGGTGCGGGTGGGCGCCGCTGGTAAAACTGCCCCCGGTCATCCCCGGTGACCGGGTCAAGACGCGAGGAGTGGCGATTGTAGTCCGGCGTTACCAGCATCCGCCGGCCCGGAATCCGGAAGATCTGACCAGGAATTCGAAGCCGATCTTCGCTGCGAACGCCTGGCTTCGCGGGGAGCCGATGTTGTCCCACGAGAGTGTTGGATAAGTGTCGATGGCGAGCTGGATTCCTTGGGGTTTTCCAGGGAAAGGAGCCCCGGGTAACTCCCACCGCCAGATAGAGGAATGATTCATTGCCACCGTGCTCTCAGAGCCCGGGTTCCGGGGTCGTTGGCTCCCTTCAACACTGGTCCACCAAACCCAGGCTCACGCCTAGGCGATGGGGGCATCTCCACCTAGGCACCGGTGTTGTGCGAGAGTTGCCGGCGTACTCCCCCATAATCCCATAGTTCTGTTCCGCGTCCATCACGTTGTGCCACAGCCGGGTATGGTCCGACGGGATCTCGTAGTCGATTACCGCCCAATTTTTCTTGAACCACTCGTCGAGCCAGGCAAAGATGATCGCGCCGGCGGCGCCGGATTCCCGAATTTCCCGTGTGAGGCGGGCGTCGATCGCGGCCATGGACCCCTCATCGTGCCCGCCGTGACTCCAACCCTGGGGATGGATATGAGCTGTCCCCCGGCTCGATGGCACGCCGTACTCGGAGATGACTGTGGGAATCGCATCGTGGTGCAGCACCAGATCCCGCAAGTAGCCAAAATAGCTGGAGATTCCTTCGATGATCGGGCGTTGCGGTAGCCCGGGTCGAGGAACATGAAATCAGGGTAATAAGGGTAGGCGTGATAGCTCGCAAACCACCCCGCAGGATTGGCCGCAGTCGGCTCCACTAGGTTGGCATCGATCCCGATCACGTCATTCTCGTATTCGAGTTTCGTGGCGTGACTTGCACGACCGGCCCTCCGGCGCCAGTAAGCCTCCTCCTTGGTCGTAGATTCGGTGGGATGGGTGAGGGGATCCAAGGTTGGCCAGTTGGTGTAGGCAATCGGCCGCAGCGCATTGTAGGTGTCGGCTTCATACCCCAGCATCAAGTCGCATTGCCCGGCGAGCCAAAGATCCATGGCTGGCCCCGCGCGCACCCGCAGGTAGCGTCCCTCAAAAGCCTTCCTGCCTACATTCTTCGCGTCGTACTCCTTGACCGCAAATGGCTCCCACTCTCGACCGATGATGTAGCCCAGGACCCAGCGAGAGACATCGGCGTCGTAGCGCCCCGCAGCATGCCCGGGCCGAGGCGGAATAGTGGCGGAGCCGTGAATGACAGTCGACCACCCGGCGCATCTCGTCCTGAAACCCGCTCTTCCACGCCTGGGTCATCGAAGTTGTTGCGCGGCGGGAGCTCGGTCCACACACCATGGATCAGCCAGAGGGTTCGGTCGGGGTGCGACAGATTCCAGCCGCGGAGAGCTCGGTAAAAGGAAGGCGGCAGCATGGTATACAACCGCAGCGTATTCGCATTCATCGCCGCCAAGGTATCGAGCCAACCGGCGTAGACCGCCGAATCGGTCGGGAACTCCGAGGGGTACCTGCCCGGCAGCGCGACCCCCAGGTTCACCCCCTGGATGTAGAATGGCCGCCATCCCCCCGCGGTCGTGAGATCTCGAATTGCCGTCCCCGAGTCCTGGCTACCAGCTGAAGCGTTGCCGACCGGCCCTTACCGGGGATGGAGTACGCTCCATTCCGGGGAGATCTGATCCAGAAACGCGCGTAGCTCGGGGTTATTGGGTGCCAGTTGGAGAGCCCGCTGGGCCGCGGCAACGGCAGCGCTGACATCGCCCAGCCGATAAGCGCTGTGGGCTCGTCCTTCCCAGGCGTCGGAATTGGTGGCACTCAGCTCCAGCACGCCGCGGAACAGCGAGTCCGCCCGGGCCACCTGGCCCAGTCGAAGCTGGGTGAGACCAAGCCCAACCCTGGCGTCGAGATTTTGAGGACAAACCCGGCCCGCCCGCTCGAAGCCTCGTTAGCCGCCTTGATGGCGCCCGCGCGGTACGACTTCCAGCCGCGGTCGATGGTCGAATCGGCCGCCGGAGGACAGGGGGTCTGAGCCGGTAACGCCGCTGCCGTAAGCAGGAACACTCCGGCCGCGAGAATGGCGCGGGCCGGTTGCCGAGTGGGTATGTTCTTTAACATGGCGATTGAGCAATCTACTGGGGCGATCCGAGACTTGGGCCGCTCGCTGATCGACACCTTCGGCCAGGGATGGTCAAGAGGTAACGTTGATCTGCTGATGTCAGTCTACGGGCCTGAGGTCGTATTTATCGAGACACCCTTCTCCGAGCCATTGCGGGGACTGAGGCCGTCCGAGCCTACTGGGCTGAAGTTCCCTACAACCAGTCTGAGATCAACTTCAGCTCCGGGGAGATCTATGGAGCAGGCCCCTGGTTCTCCACGGAGTTCAAGTGCGTATTTCGCCGCCGCCGCACCGGGGAGTGGGTGGAGGCCCGGGGTGCGATTTTCTGCGAGACCGAGGGGGAGCACATTACCGAAATGAGAATGTACTGGCACCGCTGGAACGGGGGTCGGGAGACGAGCAAGCCCTGAGCGACCCCAGGAAGTTGTCCTATTCGGCACCCGGAGTCGCTTAAAAGGGACGTTTTTGGTCTCTCGCGCATTTATAAGTTGTTGGATGACAACTTTCTACGTGGTGGCACGCGGTTCGCAACACCTTTTCCGCAATGGTTAATCTCGTATCCCCGTACCCCCACGTAGTTTCCAGCTGTAACCCAGGTCGCTGGGAGGTGCTATGATCGCCGCGCTGCTCCTTCCCCTGTTCCTTGCTGGCGGGCCTGCTCCCGTCCAGCCGGCGGTTACGTCGCATGACGACCCGCCCATTCAGCTCTGGATCAGTAACGATCGCCGTTTCTTGCCCGGAGATCGTGCCAAGGTCCAGGTTCGGACCAAGGACGATGGCTACCTCATCGTTTTCCACGTGGACCCGGATGGTTACCTGCGGGTGCTGTTCCCCCTCGATCCCGACAAAGACAATTTCGTCCGCGGCGGCAAGAAGTATGAGGTTCGCGGCCGCGGCGGCCGGGAGGCGTTCGAGGCCGACGGCAAAGGCCGGGGCACTGTGTACGCGGCGGTGGCCCGGGAACCGTTCCGGTTTGAAGGCTTTGTGCTAGACGATCATTGGGATTACCGGGCGCTCGCTCCCTCCCGCCTCTCCACCAATCCGGAGGCGGAGCTGAACGAGCTGGTCCGGCGGATGGCACAGGGAAGCTTCGACTACGACATTCTCAGCTACGAGGTCGTGGAACGAGTGGTCTATGCCTCGGACTACTCGTCCCACTACTACGGCTCGGTGTACGATGACGTCGTGCTACCGTTATAGCTGCGGCCATTCGTACTACTCACCGTACAGCTTCTCCATCGGCCTGTTTTTCGGCCGGCCCTATCGGCGTTACTACTACGATCCGTACTTCTACGCCTACGATCCATTCTACAATCCGTTCTTCTACGATCCGTACTATTACGCGCCGGTCTATCGTCAGCCCGTTCTACCTACCGGCCCTATTACAACTATCCCTACCGGAATCGCCTGAACGACGACGCCTGGTACCGGGGGCGGAACAACGCCTATACGCCCTACCGGTTCCGGGGCACCGACGGCAATCCCCTTTTTCGGGACCGAAACGTGGTTCGCCAGGCGGTGAACACGGTCTATCTCCCACCGGTTTCCCCGGTCCGGGAACCCGCCACCTCCAATCCGGTCCGCCGGATCGTCGAAGGCCGGAGGCAGGAGCTTCAGACCCAGCAGCCCCGCGATGGCGGCGCGCAAAGGAGCACGGTAGATGCCGCCCGTCGGGTCTTGGATCGGCCCGTGGAAGCCCGTCGTGCCCGGCCGGCTGAGCAGGAGCCCAGTCGGTCGTCTGCCGAGCCCAGTCGCTCGTCGGGTGAGCCGAGATTGGTGAGGCGGGAGGTCGAGGCCCGTCCGGCCCGGGAAGCGACGCCGGCGCGGGATGATGCCCCGAGGACCCGGGACCAGCCGCGCCAGGTCGAGCGGCCCCGGGAGGAGTCCCGGCCGGTCGAACGGGCCCGGGAAGAGCCGCGCCAGGTTGAGCGCTCAGCCCCGGCTCCCGATCGGGGAGGCGAGCGCTCCAGATCGGACGAGGGTGGAAGGCGGCACCGCTAACTACCAGATCTGCGCCCGATCTTTGTCGGGCCGCACCATCGGATCTCCCGGCTTGCACCCGAACGCCTCGGCAAAGGCGGGAATGTTGGACAGCGGACCGATGGTTCGGAACTCCGGAGGAGCGTGCGGGTCGACGTTCACCAGTAACCGGGTGAATTCAGGACGGCTCTTGGCCCGCCAGATCTGAGCCCAGGCCAGGAAGAAGCGTTGGGGGCCGGTTAGCCCATCGATGGGCGCCGGCTCCGGCTTGCCTTCGAGCGAGCGCCGGTATGCCCCGTATGCAATGAGCAACCCGCCAAGATCCGCAATGTTCTCACCTAGCGTCAGCTTGCCGTTCACATGGAGGCTGTCGACTGCGACATAACCGTCGAACTGTTTCTGCACCACCTCGGCCCGCCGGTTGAACTCCTTGGAGTCCGCGTCAGACCACCAACCACTCAAGTTGCCCAGCGCATCGAACTGCCTTCCCTGGTCGTCGAAGCCGTGCGTGATCTCGTGGCCGATAACGGAACCCATGCCGCCATAGTTCACCGCATCATCCGCCTGGGGATCGAAGAACGGCGGCTGCATGATTCCCGCGGGGAAGGTGATCTCATTGGTCCGAGGGTTGTAGTAGGCATTCACCGTGGGTGGCGTCATGCCCCATTCCGTTCGATCGGTGGGCCGGCCGATCTTCTGCAGCTGCCGCCTGGTCTCGAATTCGTTGGCCAGCAGCAGGTTATTCACGAAGGGGCCGCGCCGCGCCTCCAACTGGCTGTAGTCTCGCCATTTGTCGGGATACCCGATCTTATTGATGATCGAATCCAGCTTGGCGTATGCCTTGGTCTTGGTCTCCTCGGTCATCCAGGCGAGGGTGCTTAGCCGGCTGCGTAGCTCTCTCCGGATGTTGCGCACCATCTCCAGGGCCCGCGCCTTAGCCTCCGGCGTAAAGTTCTTCTTGACGTACGCCTGTCCGAGGATCTCACCCACCGCGCCATCGGTCAGCCTCAGGCAGCGCTTCCAGCGCGGGCGCATTTCGGCCACTCCCTGGAGCACCGTCGAATTGAAGCGGAAGCTTTCTTTGACAAAGGGTGAGCTCAGGGCCGGCGCGGTGTTGGCGAGCAGGTTCCACCGCAGGTAGGCCTTCCAGCTGCCCAGAGGCGCCGAGCTCAGCAGGGAATCCAGGGTGTGCACGAACTCGGGTTGGGCGACGTTGATCTCCTCGACTTCGCTCAGTCCCGACTTCGAGAGATAAGGAATCCAGGCAAACCCGGGCGTGGTTTTCTGGAGATCGGTGGTCCTGGTCAGATGGTAGACCGCCTCCGGATCTCTCTGAGCCTCCCTGGTCATCGAGCCCCGTGCCAGCGCCGTTTCCAACCGCATAATCGCAAGTGCCGACCACTCAGACCTCGTTTTGTCGAGACCCGAGAGCTGAAGCATCTTGGCAACGTGACCGACGTATTCTCGGCGAATCTTCTCCGAGCCGGAGTCTGGCTTCAGGTAGTAGTCTCGATCGGGAAGCCCCAGGCCGCCTTGGTACACCTCGGCGATGGTGCGCGCGCTCTTCTTGGCGTCAGGGACCGATCGGAAGACAAAGCCCGCCGGGATACCCATCCCATGCAGCCGGGCGATGGCGGCCTGCACTCCCCGTCGATCGTGAATGGTGTTGATCTGCGCTAACTCCGGCTGAAGCGGCCTGATCCCCGCAGCCTCGACGGCAGCCGAGTCCATACAGGTGCTGTAAAAGACGCCGAGCTTGCGAAGGTTCGGATCCTTGGTGGATGAAGCATTCTTCGCTGCATCGGTCAGGACACCTTGCAAGGCGGCGTAGTTCTGTTCCTGGAGCTCGTTGAAGCTGCCCCATCGGGGCTGGTCAGCCGGGATGCTGCTGCGCTTGAGCCAACCGCCATTGGCGTACTGGAAGAAGTTCTGACACGGAGCGCAGGTGGTATCCAGGTTGGCGGGATCGATCGGTTTGGCTTGGCCCTGGGCTGAGAGAGGCGTGGCCACAAGCGTAGCCACCAGTATGGCGGCCAGGGAACGGGAGACGGAATGCATAGAATTCCTACGGTTCGCGAGGCTGCTGGTTTCGCCGCGCATAGTCCAGTCCCCATTCCATAATCTCGGCGCTGCGAAGGCCCACCCGCATGGCCTGATCCACGGCGTCCTGTTCCTCCAAACCTTGATCCAGAATGAAGTATGGAATCAGCGCCCCGCCTACCCGGTTTCCGCTGCCGCAATGAAAGAACACCGTTTTGTCGCCCGCCTCCCGAAGGACATGGAGGATCCGCTCCAGGGTGGCATCATCCAGGGAGCCGGGTCGAACCGGAATATTCACGTACTCCATGCCCAGTTGGCGCACCAGGTCGGGCTCCTCCACCAACCGGGGCTCCATCGGGTCTCTGATATCGAGCACGATATCCCCGCCGGCGCTCTTCAGCGCGCGCAGCTGGGCGGCGTTGGGTTGGCCCCCGGTAATGACCGTGGGAAGGATCTGGCAGGCGTTGGTGACATCCCGGACAGCCTGGAAGGGTTGAGACATGCCGTAAGCTGCGAAGTGAGAGGTAAGAGGTTAGCGGGTAGGCTGATCAGGACGATACACGATTACCCTGGCCCGCTCGAGGGTGATCAATCCTCCCCCGATCATCCCGTCGAGCTCGGGAAGAATGGCCTCAATCTTCTCCTCGGTGTCAACGCACTCCACCACCAACGGCAGGTCGAGTGAGAGGCGAAGGACCTTCTCAGTATGAATCCCTGCGCTGGCGCCAAAGCCCATTATCCCTCGAAAGACGGTGGCGCCGGCAAAGTGACGCTCACGCAACAGGTGCACGATCGCCTCATAAAGCGGCTTTCCGTGGTGTTTGTCCCGCTCGCCGATGTGGATCCGCATGAGCACCCGTTCACCGGTCAACCCGTGCATGGGGCCTCCTAGATCCGCTCTCGCAGAACGATCACTTCCCGGGCCAGGGCGAAGCCGAGGAAGACACCGAGGAGGGAAAGCAGGACACTGGCTCCCACATACAGTCCAGCCCGGGTCCACTCGCCGTCCTCGAGCAGGGCCACGGTCTCATAGCTGAAGGTCGAGAAGGTAGTGTAGCCGCCGCAAAAGCCTATGGTGAGGAAGGCGCGGATCTCGGGACTGAGCGTGGGAGTCTCGATGGCGTACCGGAGGATGGCGCCGAGCAGAAATGAGCCAGAGATGTTGATGAGGAGGGTCCCGGCAGGGAAGGTTGTATCCAGCAAACGCTGGATCAGCCCGCCCATCAGATAGCGGCTCATCCCACCGATGGCGCTGCCGACCGCAACATAGAGAAGCATGGGGGTAAAGTAAGAGGTGAGAGAAGAGAGGTAAGAGGTTTACTTTTCAGCCGTGCTCCGCCTTGCCATTGCCCAGGTGCGGCCCCAGAAGGGGGCGTATCAGGAGAATCTATGCCGCTTTGGCGCCCTGCTTCGGGAGGTCGGAGCCTGGCCGGAGCCGCCCGAGCTGCGTGGTCGCGCCGGAAACGGCGCTGACCGGCTACTTCCTCGAAGGCGGCGTCCGCGACCTGGCCATCTCTGCCGATCAGCTGTTCGACGATCTGAGCCGTCAGCATGAGGAGGCGGGCATACCGCCCCTCGATGTGGCACTGGGATTCTACGAGGTTCACGGCAACCGGCTCTACAACTCGGGCCTGTACGCTACTCTCGGCGGTTCCGATGCCGGGATCCGTCATATCCACCGCAAGATTTTCCTGCCCACCTACGGCGTCTTCGACGAGGAGAGATTCGTCGAAGCCGGGCGTAGCGTTCAGGCCTTCAATACCCGCTGGGGCCGAGCCGCGCTGCTCATTTGCGAGGACGCCTGGCACTCGTTTACCCCCATGCTGGCGGCTCTGGACGGAGCTCAGGTCATCATCATTCCGAGCGCCAGTCCAGCGCGGGGCGTGATCACCACCGATGACACCGCCGGCCGACCGGTGAGTCTGGCTCGGTGGGGCAGGCTGGCACAGGACATTGCCGGCGAGCACGGGGTGTATGTGGCGCTGGCTCAACTGGTCGGCTTCGAAGGTGGCAAGGCATTTCCCGGAGGGTCGATTCTTGCCGGGCCACGAGGCGATATTCTGGCGCAGGCGCCGGTTTTCCAGGAAGCAGTCATCCCTGCCGTAATCGATTTCGAGGAGATTACCCGGGCCCGTGCAGACCTGCCGCTGCTGGCGGACCTGGAGATGAGGCTGCCGCACTTGCTCGGGTCGCTTCATGCTGCCAGGCGGGAGAAGCGAGGGCAGCGGGGCAGCGGGGCAGGAGGCAGCGAACGGGTCACCGGTGCAATGACGAGTCAGAGTCGGAGGCACGGCGTCAGGATCCAGGCCCCGCCGTCACGCCCCGCCGCCCCGCTGCCCCGCTTCCCCCCTTACCCGCCCGCTTTAACCCCAGGCAAGATCCGCTCGCCATCGATCCCGATCTCACCCGACGCTGGCTGGTCGAGTTCATTCGGGACGAGGTGCAGCGCCGCCGGAAGTTCCAGCGGGTGCTGATCGGACTTTCAGGCGGAGTGGATAGCTCGCTGGTGGCCTACCTCGCGGCGGAGGCACTGGGTGCCGCCAATGTCATCGGCGTCCGGATGCCGTACCGGACCTCCAGCCCCGAGAGTCTCGCCCACGCCCAGCTGGTAATCGACCAGCTCGGCATTGGGCACCGCACGGTGGATATCAGCAGCGCGGTAGACGCGCTGGCCGGCGCCATCGGGGGCGAGGTGGAACCGGCTCGACTGGGTAATATCATGGCCCGGACTCGCATGATTACGCTCTTCGACCTCTCCGCCGCACTACGGGCGCTGCCCCTTGGTACCGGCAACAAGACCGAGCGGCTCTTCGGTTACTTCACCTGGCATGCCGATGACTCGCCTCCGGTCAACCCGATAGGCGATCTATTCAAGACCCAGGTCTGGGCCCTGGCCCGTCATCTGGGAGTGCCCGACGTAATCGTCTCCAAGCCTGCCAGTGCCGATCTGATCAAAGGCCAGACCGATGAGGGCGATTTCGGGATTTCCTACCCCCGCGCCGATGCCATCCTCCACTGGATTCTGCTGGGCTACAAGGCCCCCGAGATCGCGGCCCTCGGTTTCGAGCCCGCGGAGATCGAGCTGGTTCGTACCCGGCTGGACTCCACCCACTGGAAGCGCCGGTTGCCCACCGTGGCCATGCTGAGCGGCACGGCCATCGGGGAGTACTATCTGAGGCCGGTTGACTACTAAGCGGACGGAGGAGGCGCAGCCCCGGATGCTCCCCGATTCCCGTCCTATGTCCTACTCCGTCGGCCAAATCACCACCTTCGTGATGCCGCACATGCAAAATGTCCGGGGCGACCTTTTCGGCGGCGAGCTGATGGCCCTGGTGGATCAGGCCGCCGCGGTGGCGGCGATTCGTCACGCCGGCGGCCCGGCCGTCACCGCCAGCATCGAGCGGGTCGATTTCCGCGAACGCATACCGCTCGGGGCGCTGGTGACCTGCGCGGCCACGCTGGACTTCGTGGGCAGCTCGTCGATGGACATTACGGTCGAGGTGTACTCCGAGATGGTGAGCAGCGGCGAGCGGCGGCACACGCACACCGCGCACGTGGTGTTCGTGGCCGTCGACGACCAGGGCAAGCCGAAGCGAGTGCCCCGGCTGGTGCCGGAGACCAGTGAGGAGCGGGAGCGCTACGCCCGGGCGGAGGCGGCCCACCGCGAGCGCAAGCGGCGGCCTTGACGGTCCGTCCAGCCGCGCTGGTGCTGAGTGGTGGTGGCGCCAAGACCGCCGCGCATCTGGGTGCCTGCCGCGCCCTCAAGGAAGCCGGCTTCGAGCCGGCCTGGTACGTGGCGACCTCGATGGGAGCGGTGATCGCTGCCGGGCTGGCCAGCGGGGTGGGGAGTGACGAGCTGCTCGAGCGGATGGCCGAGGCAGGTCCTCGTGGTGTGGTGCGCAACCCTCTCGCTCCAGTGGCAGGACTCTTCCTTCAGTCTCTGCTGCGGCCGGCGCCGCTCAGGCGGGCGATCGAAAGCATGGTGCCTGCCCGCCGCTTCTCCGATCTCTCGGTGCCGCTCACCGTCACCGCGGTAGACCTGGACACCGGGGAGCTGGTGCTCTTCGGTGCGGGCGCGACGAATGCTCCGCTGGTGGACGTGCTCTGTGCCAGCTGCGCCCTTCCACTCTACTACCCGCCGGTGATCCTCAACGGCCGCCGCTTCGGCGACGGCGGGCTTCGCGCGGTCGTGCCCTTGGGACCTGCCGCCGAGCTCGACGTGGAGCTGGTGCTCGCAGTGGACGTCGGGCCGGGCTTCGATCTTGCGGCACCGGCTGAGTCCAGTCGGGTGCCTGCTCTGGTGCGGGCTCACGACGATGCGGTCGGCATCCTCATGGCGGCGAATTCGCAGAGTCAGCTCGCGCTCTGGCGGGCTGATCCGGCACGGCCGCCGCTGGTCTATGTCCGGCCCCGGGTGGAGCGGGAGGCAACGTTCAGGGTGGATCGGGTTCGAGAATATGCCAACGAAGGTCGTCGCGCCGCGCGCGAGGCGCTGGAGCACTGGGGTAGAGACTCTTGACCCTCATCTCATTCCGGGCAAATTGAGCCCATGAAAGCCTCCGAGGTGATGGTGCCGGATCCCCATGTTGCTGTGGCCGGCGCGATGGCGAGCGAGGTCGCGATCATGCTCAAGACCCGCAATATCTCAGTGGTTCCGGTGGTCGATGACCACCGCACCCGTCGCTTTCTCGGCACGCTGAGCGATCGTGACCTGGTGACCCGGTGCCTGGCGGAAGGAAAGCATCCCTGGCATACCCGGGCGGACTCGTTGATGCGAACCAATTCGCCGGTGGTGCGGCCGGATCGGGAGCTCCAGGGCTTTGAAGTGCGGATGGACAACGATCCCAATGAGTCACACCTGCGTCCCACCATCACAGTCGTCGACGATCAGGGTCGGGTAGTGGGATTCATCAGCCACCCGGAGCAGATTCCGGACGTGAAAATCGTTCTAGGATAGGTCGCGAGGCGATGCCCGAATTCAAGCTGTTCACTCTGGAAGAAGCCGAACGGACCCTGCCGCTGGTGCGGCGGGTGGTCGCCGACCTGACGGTGGAATATCCCGCCTGGCGGGCGGCGGTCGGACGGTTCGAGCTGCTCACCGGCGGCGCCCGGGCTGACTGGGGAGAGACCCGCGAGCTGGTGGCCGCCCGGGAGGAGGTCACCCGGCACGCCGATCGAATCAACCGGTATCTCCAGGAGCTGGAGTCGATCGGCTGCGTGTTCAAGGGATTTGAGGCCGGACTGGTGGATTTCTACTCACTGCGCGAGGACCGGCCCATCTTTCTCTGCTGGCGCCTGGGCGAGGACCGGATCAATCACTGGCACGAGATCGACACCGGGTTCAGCGGGCGTCAGCCGATCGACGGCTCCATCCTTTCCGCGGTCACCTCGTGAGCCGGATCTGGCTCTTTCTCCATCTGCTGGGCTTCACCCTCTGGTTGGGCGGGGCCATCGCGGCTCGATGATCATTGGGATCGCCGCCAAGCGAGAGGACCGGAGCGGCCTGGGAGCGATGGTCAGATCGCAGGCAACATTGACGAAGATTGCCATCGCGCCCGGAGCGCTTACTCACGGTGCTCTCCGGGCTCATCCTGACCTTTCAGCTCAGCGGCACGGATCGTGGCCGGCTTCAGCATCTGGCTGGTGCACCATGCAGGGCGCGGGTATCATCGCCGCACTGCTCACCCTCCTCATCTCGCTTCCTACTGCGACCCGGCTCGGCCGGCTCGATCCCACCGGCGAAGCGCGCCAGGTACTTCGACGAGCTGCGGGCGCGGCAGCGGATCGTGGCGTCCATTTCAGGGACGTTCGGGCTGGTTGCGCTGCTTGCCGGAGCCATGCTGCGGCTAGCCAACGCCGGCCGGTGGCGCAGACTGACCGCACAGGGCATACCCCACAGCGGGCCACCCTCGCCGTACAAACCAGCGCTCCCAACTCCATGATCGCCTGATTGAAGGCCCACGCGGTTTTGCCCCGCGAGGGAGCATGCGTTCGGCGGTGCTCCATACTCTGCTGGTTGAGTGCCTTGCCCGACGTGCGCGGGTGAAAGGCGCGCCGTAGCACCCTGGCCACATTGGTATCAACTGCCGGGGCCACGCGCTCGAACGCGAAGCTCGCGACCGCCCCGGCCGTGTAGCGGCCGACCCCCGGAAGTCGGCGGAGCTCGGCTGGATCGGCCGGGATGAGACCGGCGTGATCCCGGACCACCTCCTGCGCCAGCCGATGCAGGTTGGCCGCCCTCCGGTAATATCCCAGTCCGTCCCAGCTTTCCCGGACCATCCCGGCCGGTGCCGACGCCAGTGCTTCAATCGTGGGATAGCGATCCAAAAACCGCTGGTAATACGCCTCCACCCGTGACACTTGGGTCTGCTGCAGCATGAACTCGGAGACGATGACGTGATAGGGATTGCGGGTCCGGCGCCAGGCCAGGTCGCGCCCGTGACGGCGAAACCAGCGGAGGAGGCAGCGGCGGAACGCAGCGGCGTTGCGCGGTGATTGAACGGGCATGAGAGATAATAACGCGTTACCTTTGAGGCCCATGAACCTCTTTGCCCGGATCGGCCGATGGTTTCTGGAGGGCGCGTCCCATGTGGGGCGGCTGACCTACTTCGTTATCGAAGCGATCCGCGGGTTGTCCGAGGTCAGGATCTGGTGGCCCCGGATGATGGTGGAGGCCTGGAATATCGGGGCCGGCAGCCTGTTTATCGTCCTCCTGATCTCGGCGTTTGCCGGGGCGGTCACGGCGCTCCAGACCGGGTATCAGTTCACCGGCAGCATTCCTTATTATGTCGTCGGTACCCTGGTGGTCTCCTCGATCATCCTGGAGCTGGGACCGGTGCTGACTGCGCTGATCCTGGCCGGTCGGATCGGCGCCCGCTACGCTGCCGAGCTGGGTACCATGCGGGTCACCGAGCAGATCGACGCGCTCGAAAGCCTGGGCCGCTCTCCCGCCTCCCACCTGGTGATCCCGCGGGTGCTGGCCGGCCTGCTGATGATCCCGGCGCTGACCGTGCTGGCAAATCTCTCCGGCGTCCTCTCCGGGTGGATCTCAGTCAAGGCGGTGCTGCCGGTGACCGACGCCGATTTCATCTACGGCGCCCAGTACTACTGGAGGCCGTGGGACGCCTGGTATTCGGTGATCAAGGCGTTCTTCTTTGCCGGATCCATCACCATCATCTCATGCTACATGGGATTCAACACCCAGCAGGGGGCTGAGGGTGTGGGACGGTCCACCACTACGGCGGTGGTCACGAGCTCCGTGCTTATCCTGGTGCTCGACACGGTTCTCACCCGGTTGTTGCTCAACCAATGATCGAGCTCTACGGTCTGCATAAGGCCTTCGGCAAGCAGGTGGTGCTGGACCGGGTCGACTTCGAGGTTCGTGAAGGCGAGACGGTTGCGCTCCTGGGCCCTTCGGGCACCGGCAAGAGCGTGTTGCTCAAGCATATCATCGGCCTGATCCATCCGGATCGGGGCACGGTCATCGTGGACGGGAAGGATGTGAACACGCTCAAGCGGAAGGAGCTGTCGGAGCTCCGCTCCCAGATCGGGTACGTCTTCCAGAATGGAGCGCTGTTCGACTCGATGAATGTCTTCGAGAACGTGCGGCTTGGCATCACCGACGAAAACAAGTTTCGGGATCTGGAGTATTGCCGGGAACGCATCGCCGAGTGCATCCGGCTGGTAAACCTGCCGCCTGACACCATCGAGAAGTACCCGGCCCAGCTCTCTGGTGGCATGCGGAAACGGGTTGGCATCGCTCGAGCGATTGCCGGCAAGCCCAAGTACCTCCTGTACGACGAGCCGACCTCGGGCCTCGATCCCGTCAATGCCGATATCATCGACGGGCTGGTGCAGCGGCTGGATGACGAGCTGGGTGTGACCAGCGTCATGGTGACCCACGATGTGCGGGGCGCGTTCCGGGTGGCTGACCGGCTCGCTCTCCTGAGCGAAGGTACCATCGTGATGCAGGGTACTCCGCAGGAGTTCCTCGACTCGAAGAATCCTAAAGTGCGGGAGTTCCTCGAGCGCGACTTCGACAACCCCTCGTTCGCGGCCTGAGCCACTATGGACCTGCGCTACTCACGCGAAGTCACCGTCGGCGTGATCGTCACGGTTGCCATTCTGGTTTTCATTTTTGGAACCATGTGGCTGAGCGGGCGCTCCGTGCACTCCAGCAATGTGGTGCGGCTCCAGTTCGCCAACGCGAGCGGGCTCAAACGGGCCTCCCCGGTGCGGGTCTCCGGGGTCAACGTCGGCAAGGTGGAGCGAATCGAGTTCCTGGATGTGGGGAAGGTGCTGGTGATCGCGAGCCTCCCACCCAAGATCCGCCCCAGGGTGGATGCAGATGCCAAGATCGTTTCGGTGACTCTCGTGGGCGACTACGCGATCGACTTCGATCCGGGGCAGGCGTCCGAGTTCCTGCCACCGGGTAAGGTCATCCTGGGCAGCCAGGATCTGGGTCTGTCCGGACGGGCGCTGGAGCTGAGCGATCGGGCCGACAGCATTCTGGTCGGTGCCCAGGCGATCATGAATCAGAAGACCGCTGACCAGCTACGCTCTACCCTGACCGCTCTCGAGGGCACGCTCAAGGCGTCGGAGCGGACCATGCGGATCTACAGCGACTCCACCTCTGGCCCGACCGCTGAGCTCACCAAGACCATGGCCGCTTTCCGCCAGCTGAGTGTCCGGCTCGACAGCACGCTGGCCAACCCGGCTGTGGCCCGCACTCTGTCTAACACGGACACGCTCACCAGGAATCTGGCCGCCATGACCGCCCAGATGCGTTCCACCGGTGAGCGGCTCGACACCTTGCTGGCGGCGGTGAACCGGGGGCAGGGCACCCTGGGCAAGTTCGCTACCGACAGCGGGCTCTACTACGACATGCGGGATCTCTCGAAATCCATGAAGGAGCTGCTGGACGAGTTGAAGGCGCATCCCGGGAAGGTTCCGGTGACGATAAAACTCTTCTAACCGCTCACGTTTTTGGCAGTTCCCGCTCACGCTGTATCTTCCCCGGCATGTTATCCCTCACCTTCCTCGGCACGGCCGCCTCCATTCCTACCGTTGATCGCAACGTTCCCGGTCTGGCGGTGCAGCGTGAAGGCGAGACGATTCTCTTCGACTGCGGTGAGGGCACTCAGCGCCAGATGATGCGGTACGGCGTTGGGTTCACCTTCAAAGAAGTGTTCTTTACCCACTACCACGCCGATCACCTGCTGGGCATCACCGGCCTGCTGCGAACCATGGGACTCCAGGACCGGGCCTCGCCGGTGGTGCTCTATGGACCGAAGGGGGCCCAGAGAATCCTGAACGCGGCCATTTCCCTGGGCATCGAACGAAACAAGTTTCCGGTCGAAATCCATGAGGTCAGGCCGGGGGACCGGCTCGGACGGCAGGAGTACGACCTCGTCGTGTTCGAGACCGACCATCGGGCCGATACCGTCGGGTACGCTTTGGTGGAGCACCTGCGGCTCGGCCGGTTCAATCCGGCGCGGGCGCGAGAGCTGGGGATCCCGGAGGGCCCGCTCTGGGGCCGTTTGCACAAGGGTGAGACCGTGAGCCTGCCCGACGGCCGCACCGTTGCCCCAGCGGACCTGGTTGGGGAACCACGGGACGGCCGGACCCTGGTCTATTCGGGCGACACTCGTCCCCATCTGTCGGTGATCGAGGCGGCCAAGGGTGCCGACGTCCTGGTGCACGAGGCGACCTTCGGTAGCGACGAGCTGGAGCGCGCGCGGGAAACCGGCCACTCCACCGCCGCCGAAGCCGCAAGGGTTGCGCTCGAGGCCGGAGTGCGCCGGCTGGTGCTCACCCATATCAGCTCCCGCTACAACCGGGACGCCTCCGAGCTACTGGCAGAGGCCCGGGCCGTCTTTCCGGAAACGGTGATCGCGCGTGATGGGATGACGGTGGATGTACCCTACGCCGATGCAGTCGACTCCGTACCCGATGCGCCCCGCTGACCGAGGATTCCATGGACCGTTCTCGAGTCCGTCCGTCTGCTTATGAGCTCACACTGCTCGCAGTCGTGCTGCTGGTGTTCATCTGGTCCGGTATTGCACCGCATGATCGCTTCACCTGGGTACTCGAGGTATTTCCGGTCATGCTGGCGCTCCCGGTGCTGATTTACGTCTATCCCAGATTTCGCTTTACTCCACTCGCGTATACCCTCATTGCGCTTCACGCCATCATCCTGATGGTGGGGGGGAAGTACACCTACGCTGAGGTACCCTTGGGCTACTGGATGAAGGAGGCATTTGGCTTTACCCGAAACCACTACGATCGGATCGGCCACTTCGCCCAGGGTTTTGTGCCCGCCATCGTAGCCCGGGAAGTTTTCATCCGGCAGTCGCCCCTGCGCGGCAGTCGATGGCTGCCGTTCTTGGTGATCTGCTTCTGCCTTGCCTTCAGCGCCTTCTACGAGCTGATCGAATTCTGGACTGCCCTCTCGACCGGATCGGCGGCCGAGGCGTTTCTGGGGACCCAGGGCGATCCCTGGGATACCCAGTGGGACATGATGCTGGCGCTGATCGGAGCGATAACCGCGCTCCTGGTCCTGTCGCGCTGGCACGACCGGCAGCTGCGGCTTTCATCGCCGTAAGGTCTTGGCCCCGAGCTTGCAGGTCGTTACGATGCGGCACTCACCCCGATCAACTCCCCACTGTCAGAAGGTCATGGACAGCTCCTCGGCTCCGATCCGGATGTGGCGGTCTACCACGGTTGCGGCATTTCTCAGCGTTGGCTGCATGGCCTGTGGCAACGCGCAGGCGGGGACAGCCCAGGCGGGCGAGGCCGATACCACGGTACAGGATTGGGAGACTGAGCCCAAGCTCTGGGTGCCGCACGCGATCCTGATCCCCCGCAGCAGCCCGCCCATCGCGGCAACCGACTCTGCCGCAGACTCGGCGAAAGACGATACCACTAAAGCTGATTCCCTCAAGACGGATTCCGCCGGCGCGGATTCGGCCCGGCGCAGCGCCCCGGCTCATCCGGCAAAGGTCGATTCCAGCCCCAAGTCAGCCACCAAGGTGACTACCCCAGCGAAGCCCCCAAAGAGCCTATTCAACATCAGTCCCGGAGACTCCGCCCTTTGGCCGGTGAAGGGGCCCCGAGCCGCTTCCGGGCTCGCTGCTTCCGGAGCACCGGATCGTGGCGTTCTACGGTAATCCGTTATCGAAGCGTATGGGGATTCTGGGCGAGATCGAGCCGGAGGCAATGCTTCGTCGGCTGGAACAAAAGGCTACCGAGTGGGCCGCGGCCGACAGCGGTCAGAAGGTGCTCCCCGCGCTGCATCTCATTGCAACGGTCGCGCAGGGATATCCGGGGCCGGCCAGAAAGTATCGGCTGCAAATGCCCGACAGCGTTATCGAGCGGGTGGCGAGCTGGGCGGAAGAGCGAGGCTGGTTGTTGATCCTCGACATTCAGGTTGGGGCGAGCACAATCGAAGAGGAGTTGCCGGTTCTGATACCATACCTCAAGCGTCCCTACGTCCATCTGGCGCTGGACCCCGAATTTGCCATGAAGGACGGAAAGCGCCCCGGCACCGACTGGATGGGACGGATGGATGCGGCGGAGGTGAATCACGCGGTCGATGTGCTTGCCAAGATAGTAGAGGAACAATCGCTTCCCCCCAAAATCCTGGTGGTGCACCGGTTCACCCGCAACATGCTGACCAACGCTTCTCGGATCCGGCTGGACCCCCGAGTCCAGGTCGTAGTCGATATGGATGGCTACGGTCCGCCCGGCAGCAAGATGGGGGCTTACCGGTGGTTTGTGGTCCGGCATCCGGTCCAATACACCGGCTTCAAGCTGTTTTTCAAGAATGACAGACCTATGATGAAGCCGGACGAGGTCCTGCAGCTGTATCCCAAGCCGATGTACATCCAGTATCAATAGAAGCGTGGAACTTGGAGGAGGGGGAACATGAACCTGGAAACAGGACAGTTTTGACCGGAAGCAGGCCATTTTGGGCAGTTGACACCAAGCTCCATTCTTCCCACACTAGCAATACGCGCGAAGCCTAGAAGACGAGATGGCGTTCACTCCGGCGTACATTCCTTCGCGCACCGCACAGTAATTCACTCAGTCAGTCCCCCGGCTCTTTACATCGCGTAAATCCGTCAACGCCCTGGCACTCCAGGCGGGCCGCTGGTTTTACGGTCTGTTGGAGGGCGTGGGGCATTTCATGCCTACGAAGGGCAGCGAGTTTAAACCAGTGAGGAACTAATGAGTGTGAAACACCTCCCCACCGCCGGAGCGGCCCTGCTGCTCGGCATCTTTGCCTGTAACGATCAAACCCCCCAACCCACCGAACCAAACCGTCCTGCCGAGCCAGCGCCGGCGGAATTCGCCACGGCCGGGGGTACCGTGACGGTCGTCGCAGCCGGCGACATCGCCGCTTGCGGCTCCGGCAATCAGTCCAGCGCCACCGCACGGTTGATAGACCGCATCCCCGGGACGGTGCTGACCCTGGGAGACAACGCCTATCCTGATGGGACCACCGCAAACTATCGGTGCTACAACTCCACGTGGGGAAGGTTCAAATCCCGCACCCGCCCAGCTCCGGGCAACCATGACTACCACCAGGCCGGTGCACCCGGCTACTTCTCCTATTTCGGGAGTGCGGCTGGTCCCAGGGGGCGGGGCTACTACAGCTTCAACGCTGGGGCCTGGCATCTCGTGTCGTTGAACAGTGAAAGCAACCTGTCGGCCGAGGCGACATGGCTGAAAGCCGACCTGGCCTCCAACCGCGCCAAGTGCACTCTGGCCTACTGGCACCAGCCGCTCTTCACCTCGGGTGCGGTTCATCCTCCCGCCACCAGGATGCGGCCGCTCTTTACCATCTTGTATAACGCCGGAGCCGAGATCGTGCTGAGCGGGCACAACCACCAGTACGAACGTTTTGCTCCGCAAACTCCGACCGGCGGATCGGATCGGTCCAAAGGAATCGTCCAGTTCGTCGCCGGAACCGGGGGCAATGGCCTATATGCGTTCCGCAGTCCCATGCCCAACAGCCAGGTCCGTTATCGCGGCTATGGGGTGCTCAGGCTCGAGCTCCGGCCGACTGGCTACACCTACAGCTTTGTACCGGTCTCGGGGAGTTTCCGGGATACCGGTAGCGGCTCCTGTCATTGAGCTGCGACTCTAATGTGACGTGACCCTCGCCCTCCTGGGAACAACCCTTTCTCGGGCTTGCTCCCAGGATGGGCCGCGGTCTCTCGGTATGTCTTATCGTTCGGCCAGCTTCACATCGGCTGTCTTCCAGGCCCTCTCGAACCGCTGCTCGATCTGCGCTGCCTCATGACCTCGGTTCTGGGCCTTGAGGCTCTGCGCCAGGCCGTATAGTGACCAGCCGTTCTCCGGCCGGCGGACCAGATCAGCTCGAAACACTTTCTCGGCCTGGCGATACCGCCCCGCGGCAAGGAGCACGGCACCGAGCCGTTGGCGGATCGGCATGTACCAGTCTGGCGGCTCGTCATAGATCAGCTCGTCCTCGAGGGAAACGGCCTTCCCGAGTTGCTGCACCGCGAGCTTGGTGCGGCCGGCTCGGGCTGCCATTTCTCCCGCTAGATGGCGAACCGCCACCTGAAGCACTGCCTTCGCCGAATTCTGTCCCACAATTTTATCGCCCGGCATGGCGAGGGTGATAACAACCAGGCTGTCGCGCTCCACCGCGGCGGAATCAGGTTTGCCTTGTGCGGTATGGGCCAGGGCGCGCACGTAGTGCCAGGCGGCGGTGGCGTAGCGCAGATCGGAAGGCGGAGCCGGCTGTTTGAGGATGTCGTCCCAGCGGGAGAACCGGGCCAAGGTGTAGAGGAAGGTGGGGGCGTAACCTTCAAACGGCGGTACTTGCCGCATCACATCCGCGGGGACCTTCTGTACGATGTTCCGGGCTGCGTCCAAGGCGGCCTCGCTCCGGCCCAGCATCTGGAGCGCGTACCACATGACGTGGAAGTTGTGGGGGTAGTAGCCCATCGGGTACACCCCGGTGGGATGCCGCTCGCTGATGTAGTGCTCATCCGCCTGCACCGCATGAGCGTTGTGCTCGGCGGCCAGCTCCCACTGGCCCAGCTTGATGTAGATGTGGGTGGGCATGTGGACCAGGTGGCCCGCGCCGGGCATCAGGCTGCCGAGGCGCTGGGCGCAGGGCAGAGCCTTGTACGCCTCGTTGGACGCTTCAATGGCATGGATGTAGTAGTGGCAGGCGCCGGGGTGATCGGGGTTTCGCTGGACTACTCGCTCGACCACTCGAAGTTGTTCCAGCGTGGAAGGTGCTTTGGGCCTGCCGCCGTTGGTCCAGTAGTTCCACGGCCGGAGGTCCATGAGCGCCTCGGCATAGAGCGTCGCGGCATCGTCGTCATCGGGATAGAGCCGGGAGACCTTGCCGATGGCCCGGGCCCAGGCGCTGTCGAGGGCAGGGCGGCTTGCGGTCGGATCCCCCGAATAGCGCTTCGCCAATGCGTCGATGAAGGCCCGTTCCTTCGGCGTCACCGCCACCGAATACCGTACAGCCTGGTGCATCGCGTCCCAGGCCGGGGCGACCTTGGAAGTGTCCATCGGAAGGTTGATGTTCGGGCCTAGAGCGTAGGCAATGCCCCAGTAACACATAGCGCAGGTGGAGTCGCGCTTCAGCCCCTCCTGGAACGACTTGATGGCCTCATCGTGGTTGAAGGCATAGATCAGGCGGAGCCCCTGATCGAAGTATTTCTGGGTGACCTCCGACTCTGTGGTGATGTCCTTGTGCAGTGTCCCCAGATTGTCGTAGAGCGGGGTGGCTCCGGTATCGCTGGTCGGCTGCCCCGGCGGATGCTGGTGCTCCTGCCCTGCGAGTCGTCCGGTTCCAGAGATCACCAGCAGGCAGAGGCCCAGGGTAATCCGCAGTCTCGTTGGCCGCATGTCGTGATCTCCTCTCCTTCGACGATCACCTACCGATCGAATCGAAAGATCTTCAGGTCAGGGTTTCTCCGCTGCAGGAACAAATCCAGCAGCAGCTCAGCCGCGACGTAGCTGAACGTGATGCCGTTTCCACCATATCCCAGGGCAAAGTATCCGTGGGGAAACTGGGGCAGGGTCCCGATGTACGGAAGTCCATCCCGGGTCTCTCCGAACGTTCCCCCCCACGTCCAATCGACGTCGGCGGGGATGGCAGGGAACAACTTCGGCAACTGAGTTGCCAGCCGGCCGGTTTGCCGCCGGATCAGCTTCTCCTGCTTGTGAGCCGTGGCAAACGGCTTGTCGGCCCCGCCGATGATGGCGCGGCCATCGGCCGTAGTGCGAGCATAGAAGTAAGGCCGGGCGGCCTCCCAGATCAGGCAGTGCTCTTCGCCCCAGCCGTCGAAGGTTTGCCCCGGCGAAGTGGCGAGAGCAAAGGTGCTCGTGAGCTTCACAATCTTCTGGTCCAGGTACTCGGGGGTTTCGTATCCGGTCGCGAAGACCACCTTCCGCGCCTGGATCCGGCACCCATTTGCGGTCCTGAGCTCCACCCCGTCTTTGCCCGGCTTGAGTCCCGAGACCGTGGTGCGGTCGTACACTTCGAGGCCGAGCCGGACGGCCTCAGCGATCAGCTTGTGGGTCAAACGGAAGGGGTCGACTTCACCGGCGAGGGAAGAGAGCAGGGCGGCGGGCCGCTGAAAGGAGAAGCGATCGCGGATATCCTTGGCACTCAGAAAATCCACCTCGATTCCTACCCGGCGGCGTGCCGCGCATTCATCCTCCAGCACCCGGCGGTCCCGGGGGCGGCTGGCCAGGTACAGGCTCTTCTTTCGCTGATAACCGCAGCTGTCCCCATTGGCGGTGGCCAGCCGTTCGATCCCATGAACCGCGTCCTGGCACAGCTCGTAGCTGCGCACGGCGTGGGTCTCCCCCACCTGGTCGATCAGTTGGCAGAGGTGGCGGTCGATCTCGTACTGAATCAGGGCAGTGCTGGCCCCGGTGCTGCCGAACCCGATCTCCCGGCCCTCGACCAGGAGCACCTGGATGCCCTCCCGCGCGAAACGGTGGGCCACCAGTGCTCCGCTGATGCCGCCCCCGATAACCGCGACATCGCAGCGCCGGTCGTGCTTGAGGCGGGGATAGGTTGCGAGCAGCCCATCGTTGACGATCCAGAACGGCGCGCCGGAGGTGAGATCCATCTTTCTAGGCCAAGATTTTGGTTGACTGCGCAGGGGGTCGGACGATAGCTTTACCCCGCTCTTGGGGCTGTAGCTCAGCTGGGAGAGCGCTGCAATCGCACTGCAGAGGTCAGGGGTTCGATCCCCCTCAGCTCCATAGAGAAAAAACTGCCCCTTGGTGTAACTGGCAACACGCCTGACTCTGGATCAGGAGAGTCCTGGTTCGAGCCCAGGAGGGGCAACTAAGGCGCCGCATCGGATTTCCGGTGACGGCGCTTTCCCCATTGACGCGCGGTCAGTTGCTGTTAAATTTCTTTTCCGAAGACTGGCACCTTTGCTCATAGTCTTCCGGAACCGATCGCCGGCTTTCCGCAGAACTCCACGCACATATCGCTGCATTTCTTCATCGGGCTGCTTATAATATTTCATAAGAGTTATGAGGCCCTGCTCTCTGTCGCTGCCACATCATTTTCCGCTCTGTTGCCCACATATTTCGGAAGAGAGAAGTTTGGCGCCTCACCGACTCCGGGTTTCTACCCGAAATCCTGCGCCTATCCGATATTTCTGCAGCGGCGTCTCCACCCGCCGTGCTCCGTAGGGCCTGCTCACCCCTGATCCAAGCGCACAGGGCCGCAGCAGCATCGGGTCACTACCTCGATAACCGAGAGCGGACTGGTGCGAGCGACGGCTAACGAGCTCGCTTTCTCGCCGGCCTCAATCCAGGCCGCGAGGTCATTCTCTGGTGGCGGAAGGGGACAGATAGAGTAGGCGGTGTACTCGCACGGGGGACTTACGCACGATCGAAGTCTAGGATCGTCCAGCCGGTGGAGTCCGAGCAGGCACCCAGAGATAGCGGCCTGCGCCGTAGGTGTCCCGCAGATTGGTGGAGTCCTTAACATGAGCCAGAGCGTGGTGGAATCTCCCGGCTCGGCAAAGGCTCAAAGGTGAAACTGCCTGCCACGCACGGGAATTCGAGCTCTCCGGGAACGCTGACGGTTTCATCGTCGCCGGTCACCTCTGCAATGCGAAACACCTTCGGCTGGGTATAAGGGTGGAATCGTGCGGGAACACGCCACCGAGGGTCCGGCTGGTACTCCGGGGCTAGGGTGAACTCCTTCAGTCGTGGACTCCTGAGGTCCATGACTCTGACGTACTCGCGATCGTCCACTCGGTGGATCCAGAAGCGGGAGGATCCGAAGCGAACGTAGCTGGCACCGAGTCCTCGTCGGTCAGGAGGACAACGTTAGAGTCGATCGGACGATACGGATGGTTGTCGGTGGACAGGAGGAGACCGGAGTCGCTCGGCTCGAGCCGAACGGTCCGACCATTCCGGGACCAACGTTCCGATGAGCCGTCCCTTCCCAGACTCCGCGACCACGATGGAGAGGGAAGAGTCTGTGCCGAATGCCGTACGCCCTTCGCTCAGGAGCCACAGGCCGGCGAGCCCCACCCAGTAATCCCGTAGCGACTGCGCGCGCTCCGATCGCCAGGTTGCGTGCTCGGTCAGGAAGGCCGCCCGATCAACGGCCGGAGGATCAGGCCACGGCTCCGATGCACAGCCCCACATTATCGCCGTAATCAGCGATGATGTGAGCAGGGAACTAGAACCCATGTCGTCGTATCCCAGTCTACCGTCTGATCCATAGCTTCGCGAACTCCGGGACCATGGCGGTGCAGAGAGGCGAGACCCAGACCAGCACAAAATGAGACGCGGTTCAGCAGTACGATAGGGGCAAGTTCGGCGGCTCGTAAGGGGGGGCAGATGAAAAGTGTGAGGCTCGGAGCCTGAACTGCGTCGGCTTCAGATCAAAGGTGGAGTCGGTTCACATGGCGGCCGAACCAATCGGGTGGTGCTGACAGTGAGACATCCTCACAGGTCACTTCATGAACGGCCGGAACAACGTTCGCGCACCGGCAGCGTCCATCTCGTGCGGGGCAGCCGTCGTGTCGCGTCGGCAGTGTCAACCTTGGAGCGGGCTGCAGGCACTTTGCGGCGGGTTTGATGCCGGCATTCATCTGGAAGGCACTGGCTAGTCAATCTTCTGCAAGGAAGGCGCTGGTCGCCCTTAGCCAACTCTGACATTTGAGTGAGTAAAGTACGGCAAAGTCCGGCATCAAAGCCCTCAAACTCCAGCATCGGGTGACACGAACTCGCGTAAATGGTAGCGAGTTGCTGGAGTTCAGCGTGTTCCAGAGGTCCCTCTGGATCAGGAGAGTCCTGGTTCGAGCCCAGGAGGGGCAATGGCCGGTGCGAAAGCACCGCGCCGCTTTTCCTGCGTGGCACGGCATTATTGCGCAAGCGATCGAGTACCGACTTCACGCGAGCCTGCAGATCCTGGAACTGCGGGTCGGAGTGCAGATTCGTCCCAACTCGGCGTGAATGGACAGGTAAATGATCTCGAAGTCGCGCTCTGCATACGCCTTTTCGAGCCACTGGATCGCCAGGTCGCCTTCATTGGCGTAAGCATACAGGTCGAGCAACCCGTGTTGGTGGGACGTAGGTCTGACTGAACGGCTGCCCCATGCGTATCAGCGGCGAGGTGCATCGAGCGGGCATGGCCTCCCTCCGCGAAACCGTTGGTCAAGGCATCGGTGACTTCTTGATCCTCCAGTGCTTCGAAATATTTTTTCGCCTCCCGCAGGGCTTCGTCGTACATGTTTTTCTGGTGAAGGCTGATCCAGAGACCTGAGTGAGCAAGCAGAACACCTGGATCCATGCGGAGGGTTCTGCGAAACTGATCGATCGCATCGTTATACCTGCGCTGGAGAAAGAGTCCGAAACCTAGAGACGACTGGAAGAAGGCATTAAGGGGATCCAGTTCCAGCGCCCGCACTATCTGAGTCTTGGCCTCTGTCCAACGTTTTACCGTATTCAGCAGCCAAGCGTAAAACACGCGCACGTCCGCATAGTTGGCGTTGAGCTGAATCGCCCGCTGGAACGCCTGCTCGGCGGTTTTCAAGTCCCACTCAAACCACATCTGCAGCCTGCCCATGAGGTCGTGGGTTTCCGCGATGGTATCGTCCAGCTCGATGGCTCTGAACACGCCCGCCCGTACGGCCGGATAAGCTTCCCGAGGTGCCACTAGCCCTAAGAAAGTCCGCCCGCCCCAAGTGTCGGCTACCGCTCCATGGGCGAGGGCGTAATTCGGATCCTTTTGCAGCGCCAGCTCGAAGTAGCGCAGGGCGATCTCAGGTTCCCGGGCGTGTGCTGGTACCAACGGAAACGGCCTTTGAGATAGGCCTCGTATGCCTCAGGATTCTGAGAACGACCGGCGGCTGCGTGGTTTTTCAGGCTGGCTTGCTCGTCGGGTGAGAGCTCAGCTTCTAGTGCGACGGCGATGCGTAGCGCTACATCGCTTTGGATCGCGAAGATATCGATGAGTTCACGGTCGTACGTCTCAGCCCAGAGGTGCCGATTCGTGGCGACATCGATCAGCTGCGCCACTATTCGAACTCGATCGCGAGCGCGCCTTACGCTCCCCTCCAGCAGCGTTGCCACGCCCAACTGGGTCCCTATCTCCAAAGCACTCTGCTCCCGCTTCTTGAACGGCATCACTGACGTGCGAGAGATCACCTTGAGGGCGCGGATCTTAGAGAGCTGCGCGATTACGTCTTCGGTAATGCTGTCCGCGAAGTAGTCGTTCTCGGGATTACCGCTCAGGTTCAGAAATGGCAAAACGGCGACGGACTGGGCCGGTGACGGGACGGCGGCGGCGTGGCTCAGGGCCTCGACGAAATTGCGGCTGCGACCGGTCGGCGGGCCGGCGAGCGCTTTGATCAGCGCTGGCTCGACGGCACCGGAGGCGGTTCCGAAGGCGGCCGGGTTCGGCGCGGTGAACGGCTCAGCGATCGCCACCGGCCGGGCACCGGCGGGGAGGGGGGATGGTGGTGGGCGGCGAGCGTGAGAGCACGCAGCCCAGCGCGGTAGATGCGGCCGGGCGTCGACTGCCAGCTGCTGCCTGCTCCGGGCGTGTAGGCCGGCGTTCCGACTGCGAGACCGGTCGGCGAGCTGCTCTCCGCTGGCCACCCCGATAGCTCGGGCAACGCCAATCCGGTGCCGCCACGGTGGTACGCCGGTGGAATTGTTCTCGGCTGGAGATCCGGCACGATTGCATGTGTGTGTGCGCAATTCAACGGATCCGCTCACCTCGCGGGTTGTCGTTAGCGCGTCCTCCAGCGGCAGCTGTTTCTCCCGCAGGAGCCGCTCGCGGAGGGACTCCCCCGCGACATACGGCATTATGTAATAGAGGAGTCCTTCGACTTGACCCGAGTCGTGCAGAGATAGGATGTAAGGATGGGTGAACTGGGCGGCTATGCGGATTTCTCGGAGGAACCGCTCCGGCCCAAGGACAGCCGCGAGCTCTGGATGTAGCACTTTTAGCGCAATCGGACGGTCATGCTTAAGGTCATGCCCCAGAAAGACCGTGAGCCATCCCCCATGGCCGAGTTCACGCTCGAGGCGGTAGCGCTCCGCCAGTGCGGCCTGAAGACGTGTTAGAAGGTCAGGCAAGATGGCAGCCAGAGATGGGTGCTCTAAGATGAGCAGGCTGGAAGCGACTGGCTAGTCAACCTGCGGTAGTAGGTCGGTGGAATGGATTGCGGCAAACTCCGACATTTGAGCGAGTAAAGTACGGCAAAGTACGGCATAAAACCCAGCAAACTCCAGCATCGGGTGACACGAACTCGCGTAAAGGGTTGCAAGTTGCTGGAATTCGGGTGGTTACTGATGGCCCCTCTGGATCAGGAGAGTCCTGGTTCACCCCAACAGGTGGCCTTCGGCTCGAGCCCAGGAGGGGCAATGCCCAGGGTGAAAACCCTGGGCTGTCTTTTCTGGTCTCGTCCTTCGCGGCTGCGCCGCTCCGGATCGAGCCCGGTGCTTGCCCCGAGCGCAGCGAGGGTACGGGGAATACGAAGGCTCCGCATCAGCTCAAATGGTGCGGAGCATTCGTCTGTTTCTCCAGGCTCACTTGCTAAAGCTGCAACTGCCTACCCATTCAAAGTTCAAATCCTCGAATGGCAGCAGTGGGCTGACCTCGGCGTGGGTGTGGATTCCCTTGAACTTCCCGGTGCCTCCCGTGAGCTCGCATACTCCCGTCCCGTATCCAGTCGTGTTGAAACGGAGATCTACCGTGCAATGCCCGACGGCGACGTTGTTGCCGTGGTCCGCTCCGTCGACGATATGTCAGTGATCAGAATGCCATTCTCACCAACACCGCTGCTATAAGTGATCGTCGACCCTGGCCGGAGCCGGTTAAGCGTGGAGGATGTGATAGTGCAGGATTGCCCAGCTTGACCCTGGTATGACGAGCAGTTCTTCACGACCCGGAAGCTCCCGCTTTCCGCGAATGATGCCGCCGCCTGCCTCGGAGCCGTCATATCCGAACAGGCGGTGGTGACGACAGCGGCAATGGCGGCAGTGGCCATAAGAAGCTTTTGGTGGCTCAAGAATGTCTCCCCGACTTGGCCCGCAATGGGAATTCGTTACCTGCGCGATTCGCTAGTTCACGGTACGGGCGGTAAGTTAGGAACACCCGATGAGAAGCCGATCAAAGCCCACTCAAACGGGGCAACATGCTGCACCTCAAGACCTTCGGCGGACTCTCGCTCGACATCGACGGCATCCCAGGGACTGGCGCGGCCCAGCAACGAAAGACACTGGGGCTGCTCGTCCTCCTGGCCGCCTCAGGGAACCGCGGCCTCAGCCGGGACAAGCTCATCGCCTCCTTATGGCCCGAGACTGACGCCGAGCACGGCCGCGGACTCCTCAACCAAGCCTGCTATGCTCTCCGTCGTGATCTCCAGGCGCCCGACCTGTTCCTGGGATCGATCCAGCTCCGGCTCAATCCCGCCGTAATCTCGAGCGACGTCGAATCGTTCACCTTCGCCCTGGACGAGCACGATCCTGCCCGAGCTGTCTCCTTCTACACTGCCCCATTTCTGGACGGCTTCTACCTGAATGGGGGCGGAGAATTCGAGACTTGGGCCGAGAACGAGCGGGCGCGGAAGAGCCAGCCAGTACCGGGGGGCGTTGGAGGTGTTGTCGGCCGAAGCGACGGAACAGGGCGAGCACCGGGTGGCGGCGGACTGGTGGCGGCGCCTGCTCGAGCTCGATCCGCTGAGCTCCCGGGCCGCACTGGGTCTGATGACTGCCCTGGATAATGCCGGCGATCACGCAGAGGCGCTGCGCCGCGGTCAGGCACACGGGGAGCTGTTGCGCTCCGAACTGGGGGACGATCCCCCGGCAGAGCTATCCCGGTGGAACACCAACGACCCGCAACGGGGAATGGGGTACTTGGAAACGAAGCACCTGGAAACGGAGCCAAGCTATCGCATCAGCTGGAGCAGACCACCCGGCTTCAGTTGACCAGCTCGCACCGGCAGAAGGCCTCGCCGACAACCTTAGTGTGGCGCCCGAGATCGCACCGGCACGGCGTGCTTCCACAAACGTACGGCGTTGGGGAGCCGTCATCGGCGTGGCGGCCGTGATTGCGGCGGGCGTCCTTTGTCGCGTCATCGAGGGGATTTGCCCACCGATCCTAACCTTCTGGCGATCGCTCCGTTCGACGTGCTCGATCCGTCGCTTCAGATCTGGCACGAGGGGCTGGTGGACGTGCTCTCCCGGGACCTCGACGGTGCCGGACCGCTCGCACAGTCCCGCAGACAATCAGCCTGAAGCTCTGGAGGGCCGGGCCGACCGGGTTTCGGCCGAGCACTTCGGCCGCCGTACCGGTTCGGGCCTGGTGGTTTGGGAGCATCAGCAGAGCGAAGGACACTGTCAGTCTGAGAGCCACGGTGAAGGACTGTCACGAAGCGGAGCCGAGACTGATCTCGAGGTCAAAGGCGAGATCTCGAGCACCGGAGGTTTGGCCGACTCGCTCGGAGTCAGGATCCTTCAAGTGCTGGGACAGAATCGGCCGATCGGCGCGGTGCGACGAGTATCGATCGGCTCGAGATCGCTCCCCGCGCTGAAGGCCTTTTTATATGGCGAGCAGTTCTATCGGCGCGGACTCTGGGACTCAGCCCTAGTGCATTACGATCAGGCCATTGCGCAGGACAGCACGTTCGCCCTGGCCTTCCGCCGAATGAATTTGGTGCTCAGCTGGTTTCCCGCGAGCTCGAATGCGGACCAGCCAATGGAGGAATACCTCCGGAAGTCGATCAGGCTTAATCACGGAGTTTCTCCTAAAGACAGCCTGCTGATCGCCGTCGACTCTTTCTCATCGCGGCTGACGACGCAACCGACCCCGCCGAGCTGATTCGCTTCAAGTATCGTGCGCTTTCTACCCTGGAAGAGACCGCCCGCCGCTATCCCGGTGACCCCGAGGTGTGGCTCGACCTCGGTGAAGCGCGGTTCCACCAGTCTCCTCCGCTGGGAGGCGTCCCGGGTCCGGCGCTCGAGGCCTTCGACCATGCCATTGCGCTCGACCCTGGGTTCGCGGCGGCGTACGAGCACACGGTGCGACTGGCGATCCAGCTGAATCGCCCTGACCTGGCCCGAAAGTACGCCGACGCCTACCTACGCCTGGATCCTATTGACGTCCATAAGCCAACGTTTCGACTGGCAGGCCTGATGCTTGATCCCGCGCGGTCACACGCACCGGAGACGAGTCGGGTGATTGACAGCGCCTCCGCGCAGGTGCTCTTCGGTGCCGGCATGATGAACCTCGGCTGGTGGGCCGACTCAGCCGAGGCCGCGATCCGGCTCCTCCGACGCTGACCACACGGAGCGGCACCGGTGTCGACCCCTGGTCGGATACTCTGATGTACCGTCAGTACCTGGCGCTCGAGCTCGCCTTCCGGGGCCACCTTCGAGAGGCATATGATGTGGACCGCCGCTTGCTCCTCGACCCGAACGCCTCGCGGTTCACCGACTTCCTCGATCCATTTCTCGGGCTCAGCCTTCTGGGGGTGATCCCGGAATCACTGGCCGCGACTACCTACGGACACGCCATCGAGGTTGGGAAAGCATGGCCGGCCTCCCCTCTCGGCACCGCGCGGCAATTGCGAGGGCTCCCCTGGTGGCTGGCTCGAAAGGACACTGCCTCCATGGCGCAGTTCGTACTGCGCGCCGGTCATGAAGCCCAACGTCAGAGAAGCGCCCACGGTAAGCTCCAGAGCCGGTACCTCCAGGTGGCCGGGACTGCCTATCTCGCCCTGGCTCGAGCCGATTCCGCCCAGGCGTTGCGCCTCTTTCAGACGATTCCGGATACGCTCTGCTTAGAGAACAACTGCTATTATGAGAAGCTGACGGAAGCCCAGCTGCTCAAGGCGCGCGGCCGGGCCCGGGAGGCGGGAGCGGTACTGGATCACTGGGCTTGGAGTGGCGGGGGCCCGCTCTGCGCCCTGGGCATGCTGGAGCGAGCCCGCATCGCGGAAGGACTGAGCGAGCGCCAGAAGGCGATGGACTCCTACCAGTTCGTGGTCGATGTCTGGCGCCGCGCCGACCCTCAGCTGCAGCCCTTTGTGATCGAGGCGCGGAATGCGCTTACTCGGTTGAGGAGAGAATGACTGATGGTGCGTGCTTGACCTGGACAAATTCTAGCATTTGAGCGAGTAAAGTACGGCAAAGTCCTTCGGCTCGAGCCCAGGAGGGGCAATGGCCGGTGCAACCGCACCGGCCGTTTTTTGGGGGCTCGGGTGCGTCCTACTTGGTGTTCTTCGCGACCTTGGCGCGAAGCTCGTTCACCCCCGCCGCGATCTCGGGGCCGAAGTCCTCCGACTCCCAGATGGGGCGGATCTCGAGGTCGCTCGGACCCGGCATCGGGTTGGGGCACCGCTTGGCCCACTCGATCGCCTCTTCCATCGACCGGACCTGCCAGATCCAGAACCCCGCCACCAGCTCCTTCGTCTCGGCGAAGGGGCCGTCGGTCACCGACCGCTTGGTCCCATCGAAGTGGATCCGCTTCCCGAACTTGCTCGGCTTGAGCCCGTCACCGGCGAGCATGATCCCCGCCTTGATCAGCTCCTCGTTGAACCTCCCCATCTGCTCGAACATCTCCTCGGCCCCTTCCATCTCGAAGGGATCCGACACCACTTCCGACTCCTTGGTCGCCTTCACGAGCACCATGACCCGCATAGGACCTCCTCTATAATTGGGAGCGGCCCTGGTGGCCTGCTCTACCCATACGTCGTTCGGGGGTACCGGAGATCGACATCACTGCCAGGAAGGACATCCACCAATTGGCCTGGACAATCCACGCGCAGTTGGCTCTTGTGGCAGATCCCGCTCGTTCCTAAGCTCCAATTCGGCGCGCCAAAGCCTGTCGAGGAGGTAACGCGCGAGCGCCAAGGTGGCACATTCGCGATCTTGTCCTATAAGGAACGAAACGATGACACAACAGCTGACCGATCACAGAACCGGAACCCGTGAAGCGTGGCTGGCCGCCCGGGGCGAGCTCGCCAAGCTCGAAGCCGTGCAGGCGGAGCGGAACAAGGAAATCGTGAGCAAGCGTCACGAGCTCCCGTGGGTCCCGGTAGAGAAGGAGTACGAGTTCGACACCGAGGACGGGAAGAAGACCCTCGCCGAGCTCTTCGACGGACGCTCCCAGCTACTCGCCTACAACATCATGTTCGGCCCCGACTACACGCTCGGCGCCTGCCCCGGCTGTACCAGCCTGGGCGACGGGCTCGACGGCTCGCTCATCCACCTGAACCACAGCGACGTGACGCTGCTCTGCTTCTCCCGGGCACCGATCGAGCGGCTGACCGCCTACAAGCGGCGGATGGGCTGGCAGTTCCCCTACGTCTCCACCTACAACACGGATTTCGCCTTTGACTTCGGCCTTGCGATCACCCAGGAGCAGGCGCAGCAGGTTCCCGAGGTCAAGGAGATGATCGAGAACCCGCCCGGCTGGCTCCAGGAGTGGTCAGGCCAGGTCGGGGCCCCGCTCAAGGACGGCCTGCGCGAGACCCCGGGCTGGATCGCCTTTGCACGCGAAAACGGGACCGTCTACCACACCTACACGGTGACGGCGCCCGATCCGTTCGTCGCGCCCTACTTCAGCTTCCTGCTCGAGCGAACGCCGAAACCCCAACCCGCCGAGCCCCGTTCCTGGCGGAAGGACGAGTACCCGGAATGACGCCGGTCGGACCCTACAACTTCCGCTCCGCCAGCTCGCGGAAGGCGTCGGGAACGGAGCGGCGGGCGTCGAGGGCGACCGAGGCGTAGCCGACGGATTCCCAGCCGAAACGGTCACGGATCGCGTCGATGGCGCGGTCCGCGAGGAGGTGCGCCATCCCTCTCCTGGCGCCCGGGCGCCGCGCCTCGTCGGCGAGGCCGAGCGGCAGATCGAGCTGCACCACCGGCTGCTCCTCGATATGCGATACCGAGATGGCAAGCAGAGAGATCGCGCGTTCTTCGGGATGGCTCCTGAGGACGGCTCGCACCAGGTCCTCGGCGATCTCCGCGAGGATGGCAGTCGCGGCGACGGGTTGCGGCAGCGTCACGGCGTGGGTGACCGAGCGGAGGTCGCCGAAGCGCACCCGCACCGTCACGGTCCGCCCGGACTTGCCCTTCGCCCGCAGGCGCGAGCCGACCCGGTCGGCAAGGTGGCGGAGCGACCGGGCGGATGACCGGGTCCTCGACGGGCCTTCGGCCGAGCGCCGATTGCGCTCCGACCGAGCGGGCGCGGACATGGGTCCGGATGGCGCGAGGATCGCGGTTCCAGGCGAGGGCGGCCAGCCTCTCGCCCGCGGCACGGCCGAGCAGCCGGGCAATCGCGCCTGGGGAGCTCTTCGCCAGGTCGCCGATGGTAGCGATGCCGCTTTCGGCGAGTCGCGCCCTGGTCGCCGGGCCGACGCCCCACATCATCTCCACCGGCAAATCATGAAGGAAGGCGAGCTCGGTCTCCGGGTCGACGACAACCAGCCCGTCGGGCTTGGCGACCTGCGAGGCGATCTTGGCGAGGTGCTTTGTGCGGGCGACGCCGACGGAGATGGGAAGGGCCAGTTCGTCGCGCACCCGTCGGCGGATCGCCGCGGCGATCTCGGCCGGCGTGCCGAAGAGGTGGGTGCAGCCTGCGACGTCGGCGAAAGCCTCGTCGATCGAGATCCGCTCGACCAGCGGCGTGAAGTCGCCCAGTACCCTGATCGCGGCGTCGCCGAGCCGTTGGTACTCCTTGAAGTGCCCGCCGACGAAGACCAGGTCGGGGCAAAGCTCTCGCGCCCGCCGACCCGGCATGCCGCCGTGGACGCCGAAGGCCTTCGCTTCGTAGGACGCCGCGAGCACCACGCCGCCCCCGACCGCGATCGGCTTCCCCTTGAGGGACGGGTCGAGCATCTGCTCGACCGAGGCGTAGAACGCGTCCAGGTCCGCATGAAGGATTGTGGCCGTGTCCATGGCGAGCGATTCGGCGTGACGGGAACCTTGACCCCAATTTCACTGCTCCATACCGGTGCACTTTAGGTTGGGAGCGGGCTAGGAAGTAACTATTACCCTGCAGGCCAGAGCAAGCCACGTATGCCGCAACCATTCCATTACGCCTTCTTCGTTCGGGATCTCTCCTCAACGCGCCGGTTCTACGGCGATATCCTCGGCTGCCCCGAGGGACGCAGCACCGATACCTGGGTCGACTTCGATTTCTTCGGAAACCAGATCTCGGCGCACACCACCGGTCTGGTGACGCCGACCCAGCATACCGGCCAGGTCGAGGGCATTCAGGTGCCGATGCCGCATTTCGGGGCGCTGCTGGAGTGGGATGCGTTTTCGGCTCTGGCCGATCGCATCCGCGGCGCGGGGATAGCCTTCATTCTCGAGCCCAGAATCCGCTACCCGGGACAGCCGGGAGAGCAGGCGACCATGTTCCTCCTCGATCTCAGCGGCAACGCGCTCGAGTTCAAGAGCTTCAGACATCCGGAGCACGTCTTCAGCGCATGAGGACAGCCTCGATCGTCATCGTCGGTGCGGGCGTGATCGGCGCGAGCGTGGCATATCACCTCGCGCGTCGCGGCTGGCGCGAGATCCTGGTGCTCGACCGCTCTCACGGTCCCGGTCAGGGCAGCACCGGCAAGGCAACCGGCGGGTTCCGGGCCCAATACGCCACGCCGATCAATGTGCGGCTGTCGTTGCTCTCGCGCGACAAGCTCCGCTGCTTTACGGAGGAGACGGGCGGGAACGCGGGATACCTTCCGGCGGGTTACCTCTGGCTCGCTTCCACGGCAGGCGAGCTCGAGGTACTCCGGGCAGCCCGGAGAGTTCAGCACCAGGAGGGGCTGACCGAGGCGGTCGAAGTCGGGCCCGAGGAGATCGCGCGGCTCAATCCCGCAGTCGCTCTCGATGAGGTAATCGGGGGAGCGTTCTGCCCCAGCGACGGTTTCATCCGTCCCCTGGGGATCGTTGAAGGGTATCTCACTGCCGCCCAGAGGCTGGGGGTGAAGCTGGAGTGGCAGGTCGAGGTTACCGGGCTCAGGCGCGGGCAGGACAATCGCATTGCCGTGGTGGAGACCTCGCGCGGTCCGGTTTCCCCCGCGGCGGTGGTGAACGCGGCCGGTCCGTGGGCCGCCCAGGTGGCGCGGTGGGCCGGTCTCGATCTGCCGGTCGCCCCGCTCCGGCGACAGGTGGCTGCGACCGCACCGACCGACCTCCTGCCCGACACCATGCCGATGACCATCTTCACGGCCGACGGCTTTCACCTGCGAGTGCGGGAAGGTCGGGTTCTGCTCCTCTGGCCCACGCCGGGAGTGCCGGGACAACCATTCGATACTGCCGTAGACAGTGAGTGGATCGAGGCGGTGATCGCAAAGGCGCACCGGCGGGTGCCGGTGGTGCGTCGCGCGGCCATAGACCGGGACGCCTGCTGGGCGGGACTCTACGAGGTCTCGCCCGACAAGCACGCCATTCTGGGCGCCGCCCCAGGCTGCCCCAACCTGTTCCTGTTGAATGGCTGCTCGGGGCACGGGGTGATGCATGCGCCGGCCCTGGGCCAGCTCCTGGCGGAGGTAATCAGCGACGGAGCTGCCTCGACAGTTGACGTAAGTCCTCTCCGGCCGAGCCGGTTTCGGGAGGGGGAGCTGAACCCGGTTTCGGAGATGTTGTAGACCCGGCTCAGGGCCACTCCTTCAGCTCGGCCGGTGGTGGGACCAGTAGCGGTCCGGGGTCGGAAATGGCGTTGGAGGGATGAAATACGTCCGCTCGAGCCCGGCGCTGCACGCCGCACTCCACACGTACTCCCTCCCATCGTATCTCGCACCCGAGTACCAGAAAATGATGTCGTCGCTGACCGGGTCGTAGCTGAAGGTGCTGCGATACACTACGTCCGCGAAGGCGGGAATGCTGCCCTTGGCCAGTAGTGGCTGATTCTGGGGGGTCCAGTTTACTCCATCAGGACTGGTCGCCAGAAACACTGCGGGCGTCGCGCAGTTCCCCGCGATTTTGACATTGTATACCGCCCAGAACTCATTCCTGGCCGGTATCCATTGCACATCTATGTGCCAGGGAAAGAAGCTCGGCTGACTTAATTCCGTCGGGAGTGGCGGAGACCAGTGCAGGCCGTCCTCCGAGTGGCGGACCTCCACCCTGGCCTTGGCATCCGCGCACCCAGTTCCACCATTGACTGCCCACATCCACCAATCCTTCGAGCCTCGCCGCACCACAGTGGGAGAGATGATCTCGTGATTGGGTGCGCTCGCCACCAGCATCGGTGCGCCCCGAGCCCAGCACAAATCAATTCTTGAAACAGAAAAGGATGGTTGACCCCGCTCGTCCCGGCCCGTATTGTAGCTCAATGTCCTCCAGGACATATCCAGAAGGGCCCCGAGGGCATGCTATGAGCGTGAACCCACTAGCCCGCTGGTCTCCTCTCGCACTCGGCTTGGCTCTCCTCGCCTGTGCTCCCTCCCGTGTGCGCCGAACGATGGTGCCGCCGTCTCAGGCCTCCACCCTCGATCAGAAGTCGCCCTACCTGAAGGCTCACCTCCGAACCGGTTACGTCTATGTGCTGGGCTCCTGGAAGGTGGATTCCTCGGGTACACTCGTCACCGGCCGCGGTTCGCTGCTCAATCCCAACCGGGCTCTGGTGAAGGAGGGAGAATTCCAGCTGCCGGTTGACTCGGTGGCGCTGTTCGAGACTAATCTGCTCCACCAGGGAGGCGCCGTCACGGCACTCTCAGTTATGACCGGGGTCACCGCCGCGGTAACCGCGGTATGCATCGCGAATCCCAAGACCTGTTTTGGTTCCTGTCCCACGTTCTACGTCAACGACAGCACCGGGCGCTTTCTGCAGGCCGAAGGGTTTTCCGCGAGCATCGCCCCGGCGCTCGAGGCCGTCGATGTCGACGCTCTGTATCGCGCACGGGTGACTGGTCGCCGCTTCAAGTTGCACCTCAGGAACGAGGCCCTTGAAACTCACGTCATCCGCTATGCCGACCTCTTGGCCGTGCCGCGGCCATCCGACGGACGGGTTTTCATAACTCCAGAGGGCCAGTTCCGGCCCACCACTGGGTTACGCCCGCCCGTCCGGTGTACCGGTGCGGGTGTGGACTGCCGGGAAGTCGTCGCCTCTTTCGACGGCCGGGAGCGAACCAGCCTGGCGGACTCCCTTGATCTCGCCTCTCGAGAGACGATTCATCTCGAATTTGACTCCGACGGCTCACAGGATCTCGGCCTGGTCATCACGTCGCGTCAGTCGCTGATGAGCACCTACCTCCTCTATCAGACGCTCGCGTACCTGGGTACCTATGCTCCCTCCGCCCTCGCGGCGCTCGCGAGTGGGGGCCCCGCTGCGCGGGGGCGGGCTCAAGGCATTGGTCACCTGCTCGGCAGGATCGATGTGCTGGTTCCCGGCTCTGGAGGAGAGTGGGTACTGGCAGGGAGCGCAGGGGAAACCGGACCCCTCGCGCCCGATACCAAAGTAGTACCGCTTCCGCCCGGCCAGACTGGGCCGGTCCGGGTCCGGCTCCAGCTCACCCGCGGCTTGTGGCGGATCGATTACCTGGCTCTGGGCCATTTGGGTAAGCCACTCCGCCCAGTGCGGGTTCCTCCGATCCGGGTCGAGCGCGGGGGACAGGACGACGCCGCTGCGTTGCGTGCCCTGGTGGACACCAGTAAGTCGCTGGTGACTTTACCGGGCGACACCTACGATCTCGAGTACCGACTGCCGCCTGGCCCGGCGGGGTACGAGCTGCTGCTCGAAGCCCGAGGCTACTATCTGGAATGGATGCGCCGAGAGTGGCTGGCGGAGGAGAATCTGGCCCTGGCCGCCCAGATCCTGTTCGACCCTGCGGGCGCGGTCCGAACCCTGGCTCCCGCTTTCAAACGGCAGGAGCCGGAGCTGGAGAGACTGTTCTGGAGCAGCCGGTATGTCCGCCATTAACCCAGTCCTGAGTGCGGGTCTTGCCGTGGCCGTTGCCGGCGTGGCGTGCGCGAAAAACACTGCGCCAAAGGGATGGCTGCCGACGCCGACGCAGGCCCAATCCGCGAGCTACGGGGGGTGGATCGAGCTTACCTATGACCAATCGGAGCGCCGCACCGACGGGGAGCTGATCGCCGTGAACGCCGACAGCGTCTGGATCCTGAGTGAGAGCCAGGTCCTGGTGATTCCGACTGCCGGAGTAAAGCACGGCAAACTCACGGCGTATGAAGCCCAAACCGGTGGGCTGACCACATGGGCCGTGGTGGGAGCGATCTCGACTCTCTCGAATGGAGGATTTCTCATCTTTACGGCGCCGATGTGGATTATCGGCGGATCACTTGCTGTTGGAGGGGAGACGCGCGCCCCGGAGCGGAAGCAGCCCCCTCTGGCCTGGGCGGAGCTCACGCCATTCGCCCGATTTCCCCAAGGCCTCCCGGAGGGGATTGAGCTTACGACCTTGCAACCAAAGCAGGAAAACGCTCACCAATCGGTCGGCCGGTAATCCTTGAGAAACTTTCCCCATACATGTTCGCCCGAGTTGAACCCGGCCATGATCGGGTCCACAATGCGGGCGGCGCCGTCGACGATGTCGAGCGGCGGATGGAACCGGTGCTCGGCGACCTTTCGGGCGGCCAGCTCGGCCGGGTCTTCGTCCGTCACCCAGCCGGTGTCCACGCTGTTCATGTGGATCCCGTCCCCGTGGTAGTCCGCCGCCGCAGTACGGGTCATCATGTTGAGCGCGGCCTTCGCCATGTTGGTGTGGGGATGCCGGGTGGTCTTGAAGTTCCGGTAAAACTGCCCTTCGACGGCGGACACGTTGACGATGTGCTTGTCCCGCTCCGGCGTGCGCAGCATCAGCGGCTTGAGTCGCGCATTCAGTATGAAGGGGGCGATGGCATTGACCAGCTGCACCTCCAGCAACTCCACTGATGGCACATCGGCCAGCAGCATTCGCCAGGAGTTGCGCTCCCGTAGATCCACCTGCTGCAGGTCCTGATCCAGACGGCCCTCGGGAAACAGATGCTTTTGCGAGCCGCGCTCCTCCGGCAGCAGGCGAACCTGGGACAGCTCGGCTGAATTGGCCAGCCCGGCGATGCTGGGCAGTCTCCGCTCAAAGGCCATCGGAGTGACTGCCGCCTCGGGGTCGAGCGGGAGGTGAACGCCCCGCCACCCTTCATAGGTGCCGAGCAGCCGGTGGACATGGGCGGGCATCTCATGCAGGGCCGCGGTCTCCCGTGCCATCATGTGCTGGTAGAACTCAGGGGGACGCCGGACGGTCTGGCAGGCATTGTTGATGATGAAATCGAGCCGCTCCCTGGTGGCGAGCAGCTCGTGACAGAACGCCTCCACGCTGGGCGTGTGGCGCAGGTCGAGACCGAAGATCTCGAGCCGGTGCTCCCACTGGTCGAAGTCAGGCTCTGCGGCATATCGTGCCGCCGAGTCGCGCGGGAATCGGGTGGTGACGATCAAATGCGCCCCGGCCCGGAGCAGCTTGAGCCCGGCCTGGTAGCCGATCTTTACTCTGCCACCGGTGAGCAGCGCCACCCGGCCCCGCAGATCGGCCAGTTCGGTGCGCTTGGCAAAGTTGAAAGCCGCGCACGGAGGGCACATCTGATCATAGAAGTGGTGCAGCGCGGTGTACTTCTCTTTGCAGACGTAGCAATGCTGCGGCTCTACGGCCTCTTTAAAATCCGGATCATCTTCGACATTGCGCTGCTCGAAGCCGGGAGGCGGGAAGACATTCGGACTGGTGAAGACGGCCTTCCGGCGGAGCGTGCGGATCCCGGTCTGGTCCAGCGCCCGGTCCTCCCGATTGACCCGTTCTGCCTTCTGCCGGCGGATGCTGGCTCGCACCAATCGGCGGCGGGCGACCGGATCGGGAACGTATACCTGGCCTGCCGCTTGGAGGAGTCTTCGCTGGTCGTCTGGCGGGACCTGGGCGAGGAGTCCCCGATCCGCCACGATCGCTTCAAGCAGGTCGGCCGCGGCGCGTACCCGCTTGACGAACGAGGCCTCGGCCTCGTCCCGCAGTGCAGAATTGGTGTTGGGCATGGCGCGAAGCTTAATTCGCGGCGCCCCTCTTTGACGACCCCTTCCTCCCCCGGGTCCTTTCCGGGCGGAGGCTCTCGAGAAAGTCGCCTAAGACCGCAAGGTTGGAACGAAGCATCGCCGCGCTCTGCGCACTCTTGGCCAGGCCGGACGAGCCCTCCACCGCGGCCACCACGAAGGACGCCACCTTGCGGGCGTCCACATCCCGCCTCACCGAGCCCTCCGCCTGCCCCCGCTCGAGGGCCCGGGCGAACCCATCCCTCCAGGCATCGAAGGTCGCGTTGACCGCCCGGCGGAACTGCTCGTCTATGGGGGACATCTCCTGGGCGAGGTTGTTGAGCGGGCAACCGAGCTCGATCTCGTGGGGTCCGGGGTTGGCCGCCCGGTGTCGGAGGGTTCGCTGCAGCGCAGTGAGGGGATCGCCGCCGAACCGTTCCAGCAGGCCCAGCCAGCGTTTCAGAAGCAAACCTTTCACGACCTCGTCTACCACCGCGTAGCCCAGGGCCGCCTTGTCAGGGAAGTGGTGGTACAGCGCTCCTTTGGTGACCTTGGCGCGAGCCAGAATGGTGTCCAGACTCGCCGCCTGAAATCCCCGTCGATATATCTCCTCGAAGGCAGCCTGGAGCAGCTTCTCCCGGGTGACGCCGGGTTCTCGAATGCGCCGTCGCACTGGTGTCCTGGCCATGTTTCTCCGGGAAACGGGTTCCATACCACTTGGTATGTAACAATTCGGCTGCCGGCCTGTCAACCGGGGTTGACGGCACCGGTCCCGAACGATACATACTAGGCGGTATGTACTCGGGCGCGGCAGAACGCGCTGCTGCTCCCGCTCACGGAGAGGAGAGGGACACCATGGCTCACACGATCGTGCATTTCGAGATTCCGGCCGACAATCCCGAACGGGCGGCCAAGTTCTATAGGGATTTGTTCGGCTGGGACATTCAGCGCTTTGAAGGCTCGAGTGAAGGGATGGAGTACCGAGACCCGGACTTCGAGTACTGGATGGTCAAGACGGTTCCGACCGATGCCTCGGGAAAGCCCACCGAACCGGGCGTGAATGGAGGGCTGATGCGTCGGATGTATCCCAACCAGCCCCCGGTCAACTACATCAGCGTCGAGAGCGTGGACGATTTCCTCCGCAAAGCCGAGAAGCTGGGAGCCAAGCAGCTGATGGGCAAGAGCCCGGTGCCCGGAATGGGATGGTTCGCCCAGCTCAACGATCCGGAGGGCAATACCTTCGCCATTTGGGAGACGGACTCGAGCGCCGGTCAAACTGCCGGAGCGCAGAGCCAGGAGGCCGGAAATGCCCGCCGTTAAAGACGCGGCGGCAACCCTGGCCCTCAAGGACGCAGCGGCCACCATTGCCGTCAGAGATACCAAGTCTGCCCGCAAGTTTTACCAGGATACCGTCGGCCTTAAAATGCTCGATGACAGCATGCCCGAGGCCCTGGTCTTCAAGAGTGGGAGCTCCAAAGTTCTGGTCTACCAATCCCAGTACGCCGGGACCAACAAGGCCACCGCGGCAACCTGGGGGGTGGGAGACGACATCGAACAGATCGTGCAGTCGCTCAGGGCCAAAGGGGTGAGCTTCGAGCACTACGACATGCCGGGCCTTACCCTCAAGGGCGATGTCCATGTCGGGGGAAACATGAAGGCCGCCTGGTTCAAGGATCCCGACGGCAACATTCTCGCACTGGTAAGCAATTAGCTTTTTGAATGGTCTTCCTTCTGGCACTGGGTTCGGCAGTGCTCTATGGTGCCGGCGATTTTACCGGGGGGCTCGCCACCCGGCGGGCCGGCACCATCCCGGTGGTCTTTCTTTCCCAGCTCAGCGGTCTACTGATGCTGGCGCTGCTCCTGCCACTGTTACCTCACAGCACTGCCCACGCAAGCCGATCTGCTCTGGGGTGCCTGTGCCGGTTTGTCCGGCGGAATTGGCGTCGCGTTGCTGTACCGCGCGCTCGCCATCGGAATCATGGCGGTTGTGGCGCCCACCACGGCCGTATGTGCCGTCGCCATTCCGGTGTTGGTGTCGGTGTTCCTGGGTGAGCGGCCGGTGCCGCTTGCGGTCGCAGGAATAGCACTCGGCGTCGTGTCCATCGTCCTGGTCAGCCGGCAACAAACCGCCGGGCCAACCGCTCGGTCCGCATCGCGCGAGCAGCCAACCGGCATCGGAACCGCCCTGGCATCGGGCGTCGCCATCGGCTTCTTCTTTCTGGCACTCGCACAGACCAGATCTGAAGCCGGGATGTGGCCCCTCCTGGTCGCGCGCTCCGCTTCGGTGACGCTCTTCGGGCTGACCGCGCTCGCCACCAAACAGTCTCTCAGGATGCCCGCGAGCACCCTGGCATTGGCCGGGGTCTGCGGTGTCATCGACATGTCGGCCAACGCGCTCTACCTGCTGGCGGCTCAACAGGGACCGCTCAGCCTGGTAGTCACCTTGTCATCCCTCTACCCCGCCAGTACGGTGTTGTTGGCCCGGATCGTCCTCAGCGAGCGGCTCAACCGGTGGCAGCTGACCGGGGTGGGCTGCGCGCTGGCCGCCGTCCTTCTGATCGTGACCGGCGGTCAGTAGGCGGATCCGAAACCTCTCAAGTAGTAAGCACTTGCCACCGTGGCCTCCCAACCCCACCCGAGTCTGTCGATTTTGTCTCCCCTCATTCGACGTGTCATTGGGAGCTGAAAGACCGCTAGTTGGTTTGCCGATTTCGCTGGCGTTCGTTCGACGGGTAAGTAGAGGATGGATGCCAAGAACGCAAAGCTCACAGGAGATACGACAATGCGATTCATGGTGCTGGTCAAAGCCAACAAGGACTCCGAGGCGGGGGTCCTGCCCGACAGGAAAATGCTGACCGAGATGGGCAAGTTCAACGAAGAGCTGGCGAAAGCCGGCGTGATGTTGGCGGGCGAGGGACTTCAGCCCAGCTCCAAGGGCGCCCGGGTTCGGTTCTCCGGCTCCAAGCGCACGGTGGTCGACGGCCCCTTTGCCGAGACCAAGGAGCTGGTTGCCGGCTTCTGGCTCTGGCAGGTGAAGTCAGGGCCGAGGCGATCGAATGGCTCAAGCGCGCCCCGTTCCAGGAAGGCGAGGTCGAGATCCGGCAGGTGTTCGAGACGGAAGACTTCGGTGCCGAATTCACTCCCGAGCTCAGGCAGCAAGAGGAACGGATCCGCGCCCAAACGGCGGCGAAGAGGTAGGCCTAGATCCAAAGCTCGATAACCATCAACTGAGGAATAGCACAATGCAGGTCGTTCCATATCTCAATTTCAATGGCGACTGCGCGGAAGCATTCAAGTTTTATGAGCGCAGCCTGGGCGGTAAGATCGAATCGATCATGACCCACGGCGACTCGCCTATCGCAGAGCAGGTACCGCGGCGTGGCGTGATCGGGTGCTTCACGCCCGTTTGACCGTAGGGAACACCGTCTTGATGGCGTCGGACAGCCCTCCCGAGCATTACCAGAAGCCCCAGGGCGTGTACGTGTCGCTGCAGGTCGACACCGCGGCCGAGGCGGACCGTATCTTTCGCGAGCTGGCTCGCGACGGCACGTGCAATATCCGATCGAGAAGACCTTCTGGGCCGAGCGCTTCGGCATGCTGGTGGACCGGTTCGGAATCCCTTGGATGGTCAACTACGATGGTGCGGTTCAGCAGGAGACCCTCGTCAGCGCGCGCAGCCTGCCGGCAAGCGCTAAACCGGAGACCGACGATGCGATTCATGATCGTAGTCAAGGCCACGAAGGACAGCGAAGCGGGCGTCATGCCGGAGGAGCAGCTGATGTCGGCCATGGCGGACTATCATGAGGAGCTGGCGAAAGCCGGCGTCCTGCTCGATGCCTCCGGGCTGCAGCCGACCTCCAAAGGTTGGCGGATCAAGTTTTCCGGCGACAAGCGCAAGGTGATCGACGGCCCTTTCAGCGAGACCAAGGAGCTGATCGCAGGCTACACGATCATTCAGGCGAGATCCAAGGAAGAGGCGCTGGAATGGACGAAACGTTTTCCCAATCCGGCGGTAGATGGCCGGGAAGCCGAGATCGAGGTGCGCCAGCTCTTCGAGCTGGAAGACTTCGCCCCCGGCGAGGCAGTGGAGCGCTTTCGTGAGATGGGGGCGGGCAAGAGGTAGCCGCAGCCTTCGAATCCAACCAGTCTACCAGGAGAACGACCATGAAGTTCCTAGGGCTGTACCGGCCCTCCGCTCCGGAGGGCACTCCGCCGAGCCAGGAGACAATGCAGAAGATGGGCAGGTTGATCGACGAGATGACCAAGGCCGGTGTGCTGCTGGCGACCGAGGGGTGCCTGCCGAGCTCGAAGGGCGCTCGGGTCCGGTACGCGGGCGGAAGTTCACCGTGACCGACGGGCCCTTCACTGAAACCAAGGAGCTCATCGCCGGCTTCGCGCTCTTCGAAGTAAAGTCGAAGGAGGAGGCGATCCAATGGAGCCGGCGCTTCATGGAAGTGGCGGGCGAGGGTGAGAGCGAGATTCGCCAGATATACGAGAGCGGGACTTGCGCTCCCGAGTCTGCGGCCGAGCCCGCCAAAGTGAAACATCGCGAGCCGGCCCAGGCAGGCGCGGCGCTCTAGTTCTCGGCTCAGGAGAACCTTGCACCGGCGGGTGAAGATGGCGTGATTGGGAGCCGTGACGGCTCCCGATACCCATCTCGCCATCGACGCGGTCTGGCGGATCGAGTCCGCCAGGCTGATCGCCGGGCTCGCCCGGATGGTGGGCGATGTCGGTGTTGCTGAAGATCTCGCTCAGGACGCGCTGGTGGCCGCGCTCGAACGCTGGCCGGAGTCGGGGGTACCGGACAACCCGGGCGCCTGGCTCATGGCCACGGCCAAGCATCGCGCGATTGATCTGCTTCGCCGCCGCACCCGCCTGGAGCGCAAGCACCAGCAGTTGGGCTACGAGCTCGAGGCCCAGCAGGAGCAGGCGGTACCGAAGCTGGATGCCGCGCTCGACGACCACGTGGGCGACGATCTTCTGCGTCTGATGTTCACCGCCTGCCACCCCGTCCTGTCCACCGAGGCGCGGGTCGCGCTGACCCTCCGCCTGCTCGGTGGACTGACCACCGAGGAGATCGCGCGGGCCTTCCTGGTACCCGCGCCCACCGTCGCCCAGCGCATCGTCCGGGCCAAGCGCACCCTCGCCGACGCGCGCAGTTCCCTTCGAGGTGCCCCGCGGGGCCGAGCTGAACGCCCGGCTGTCGTCGGTGCTGGAGGTGGTCTACCTGATCTTCAACGAGGGCTACGCGGCCACCGCGGGCGATGACTGGCTCCGGCCCGCTCTCTGTGAGGATGCGCTCCGGCTCGGCCGCATCCTGGCCGAGCTGGCGCCGGAGGAGCCGGAGGCCCACGGTCTGGTGGCGCTGATGGAGATCCAGGCCTCGCGGTCGAGAGCCCGGGTGGGTCCTTCAGGAGAGCCGATCCTGCTGCTGGATCAAAACCGCTCCCGCTGGGATCAGCTGCTCATCCGTCGCGGTCTCGCTGCCCTGCAACGCGCCGAGCAGCTCGGTGGCGCCCACGGCCCCTACGCGTTGCAGGCCGCCATCGCCGCCTGTCACGCCCGGGCCCGAACCGGCGAGGAGACCGATTGGGAGCGCATCGCGGCGCTGTACGCTGTGCTGGCGCAGGTCGCGCCCTCCCCTGTGGTGGAGCTGAATCGAGCGGTGGCGGTGGGCATGGCATTGGGCCCCGCGGCGGGATTGGAGTTGGTAGATGCGCTGAGAGCCGAGCCGTCGCTCAAGTCCTATCACCTGCTGCCGGCGGTCCGGGGCGATCTCCTGGACAAGCTGGGCCGTTTCGACGAAGCCCGCGCCGAATTCGAGCGGGCAGCATCGCTTACCCAGAACGTCCGCGAGCGCACGCTGCTGCTCGAGCGCTCCATGCAGCCCCGGTGACGGACTCCGAGCTCCTGGTCGTGGGCGACCGCGAGGTCGCCATCTCCAACCCGCACAAAGTGCTCTTCCCGGAGCTGAAGTACACCAAGCTCGACCTGGCCCGGTATTACCTGGCGGTAGCTCCGGAGCGCTGCGCGGCGCCGGCGGACGGCCCAACATGCTGGTGCGCTATCCCAATGGCATCGGCGGTGAATTCTTCTATCAGAAACGCGCGCCGGCGTCGCGTCCGCCCTGGATCGAGGTGGTATCGCTCCGATTTCCCTCCGGCCGCAGCGCCGATGAGGTGGTGCCGCGGGATGCCGCCGACACTGGTCTGGCTCGCCAACCTCGCTTGCCTGGAGCTGCACCCGCATCCGGTGCGCGCGGATGACCTGGACCATCCGGACGAGCTGCGGGTGGACCTCGACCCGGTGCCTGGTGTGGAGTGGAAACAGGTGCGTGAGGTGGCAGAGGTGGTCAAGAACACGCTAGAGGACTACGGTCTCCAAGGCTGGCCCAAGACGTCGGGCTCCCGCGGCATGCACGTCAATGTCCGGATCGAGCGACGCTGGAGCTTCGACGAGGTGCGGCGGGCAGCGCTGGCGCTTGCGCGCGAGGTGGAGCGGCGGGCGCCCACAATCGCCACCAGCAAGTGGTGGAAGGAGGAGCGCCACGGGGTATTCGTGGACTACAATCAGAACGCCAAGGACCGGACCGTGGCCTCGGCCTACTCGGTGCGGCCCAAGCCCGATGCCCGGGTGTCGGCCCCACTCCGCTGGGACGAGGTGCCCAGCGCCGAGCCGGGCGACTTCACCATGACGACCATGCCCGCGCGTTTTGCCCGGATCGGCGACCCGCACCAGGAGATCGATCTGCATCCCGGATCGCTGGAGCGCTTACTGGAGCTCTCGGCGCAGCACGAGCGAGACGGTCTGGGCGACGCACCCTGGCCACCGCATTATAAGAAGCAGGAAGGCGAGCCGGCCCGGGTGCAACCATCCAAACGGCGGACGTCAAAGCATCCGTTGATCGAGATCGGCCGGGCGCAGCGGAAGGAAGCTGCGCTCGCGGGACTGGAGCGCTGGAAGGCGCGGCACCCGGAAGCCGCCGCGGCACCTCGAGCCGGCAGACGTGCTGGTCGATTCGATGCGCGGCCGTTCCACCACCTGGACCCGCATCCGGGTGAATCTGCAGAACGTGCCCGCCGAGCTGCGGCCGGTTCAGGAGCCGCTCGACCCGGACGAAAAGACTTTGTCCAGGTCGTAGGCCCGGGTGACCTCGAGCTGGTCGTACCGGCAGTCGCTCGGTTGTTTGTCCGGGCGCCAGCGCAGGAATGTGGCGGCGTGGCGGAATCGATTGCCCTGCAAGTGGTCGTACTTCACCTCCACCACCCGCTCCAGGCGCAGCGGCTCCCAGGAGAGATCCTTGCCCGCACTCCAGCGGCTTTGCCCCCCCGGCATCCGGTTGAATTCGCTCGCGTCAGCCTCGGCCCACTCTTTCCAGGGATGATGCTCCAGCGCGTTTTTCCGCAGCGGCGCCAGCTCGACCGCGAGCTGCCGGCGCATGGCCATGGTGAAGGAAGAGGTGACTCCGACGTGTTGCAGCACGCCCCGATCGTCGTACAGGCCCAGGAGCAAGGAGCCCACCGCATCCTTTCCGGTCTTGTGCCAGCGAAACCCGGCCACCACGCACTCGGCGGTGCGGGCGTGCTTCACCTTGATCATCGCCCGCTTGCCCGGTTGGTAGGGGCTGTCAGCCGGCTTGGCGATGACACCATCGAGACCCGCGCCCTCGAACTGGTCGAGCCATTGGACGGCGGTATCGCGGTCCCGCGTCATCGGCGTGAGATAGACCGGCGCGCCCGGCCTTCGCGATCACTCTTTCCAGAAGCGCCCGCCGCTGGCTCTGGGGGGCGTCCATCCGATTCTTGCCCTCCGATGCCAGCAGGTCGAAGCCGACGAACGAGGCCGGCGTCTCCTTCGCGAGCTTGGTGACTCGGGAGGCCGCCGGATGGAGTCGCATCTGCAGCGCATCGAAATCGAGCCCGTGCGGGGTGGCGATCACGATCTCGCCGTCGATCGACGCAGCCTTGGGGCAGCTTCTCGAGCAGTGCCTCATGCAGCTCGGGGAAGTAGCGGTCCAGCGGTCGCAGGTCGCGGCTCTGAATGAAGACGTCGGATGCGCTCCGAAAGACGATGGCGCGGAACCCGTCCCATTTCGGCTCGTAAAGAAAGTTTCCTTCAGCCGGCAGGTCGTCGGCCAGTTTGGCGAGCATCGGCTCGATCGGCGGGGCGATGGGATACGAGTCACTCATAAGTGAGAATGTAACTCCGTGATCATCCATCTCCTCGACGGCACCTACGAGCTGTTCCGCCACTTTTACGGTCAGCGCCGCTTCAATAAAGGAGAGGACCGTCCATTCGCTGCGGTTAACGGGGTGCTGCACACCGTCCTGCAGCTGATCGAGACCGGGGGAACCCACGTCGGGGTGGCGACCGATCACGTCATCGAGTCATTCCGGAACGACCTCTGGGCCGGCTACAAGACCGGCGCCGGCATCGAGCCGGCGCTCTGGGCTCAATTCCATCCTCTTGAAGAGGCCTTAGCCGCTATGGGCGTGGCTGTGTGGCCTATGGTGGAGCTGGAGGCGGACGACGCGCTGGCCTCCGCGGCTCGACATTGCCTCGGAGGATGCGGCGGTGGAACAGGTTTGCATCTGGACACCCGATAAGGATCTGGGGCAGTCCGTGCGAAGCAACCGAGTGGTACAGGTCGATCGCCGAGGAGGAAAGATTCTCGACGCCGCCGGGGTTCGCGCCAAGTTCGGGGTGGACCCAGCTCTGATTCCCGACTTCCTTGCCCTGGTGGGCGATTCGGCGGACGGTTATCCCGGCATCGCAGGGATCGGGGCGGTCACGGCGGCCCGGCTGCTCAACCAGTACGGGGTCATAGAGGACTTCCCGGCCACGGTGCTGGGCGATAACCGCGACCTCGCCTTGCTCTTCAAGGATTTGGCGACCCTCCGGTCGGACGCACCCCTTTTCGGCACGGTGGCGGAGCTGCGGTGGAAGGGCCCGACCGAGGGATTTGCCGGGTGGGCGGAGCGGTTGGGAGACACTCGGCTGCTGCCGCGCAGCCTCAAGTCAGTGCCAGCTGTCGATCTCGGGGCCGCCCGTTCGACGTCCAGGGTAGAGCCTAGCCCAAGGGAACCATGACCACGCAGCCAGTCATCGAGTCGGCCCCTCCCCGGTACACCTTCTGGACCGTCGTGCGCGATGCCATACGAGGGGTTGCGCACGATTACACCTCCGGCCCGGTCGGCCGGGCCATCGTGCTGCTGGCCATCCCGATGGTCCTCGAGATGGCGATGGAATCGGTCTTTGCGGTGGTGGACGTCTTCTGGGTGTCTCGTCTGGGACCCGATGCGATCGCCACCGTCGGCCTGACCGAGTCCATGCTGACCCTGGTCTACACGGCGGCAATGGGACTGTCCATCGGTGTGGCGGCGGTGGTTGCCCGCCGGATCGGTGAGAAGCGGCCGGACGAGGCCGCCCAGGCGGCGGTGCAGGGCATAGCCCTGGGCCTGGTGGTCGCCGCGGTGGTCGCCGTCCTGGGCATCACCCTGGCCCCGAAGCTCCTGGGCCTGATGGGCGCCTCACCTGCTGTGATCGCCATCGGATCCGGCTATACCCGGATGATGCTGGGCGGCAGTGCCACGGTGCTGCTGCTGTTCCTGATCAATGCAATCTTCCGGGGTGCCGGAGATGCCGCGATTGCCATGCGAGTGCTCTGGCTCGCCAACATCATCAACATCCTGCTCGGCCCCTGTCTGATCTTCGGCCTGGGACCTTTCCCCCAGCTCGGGGTCACCGGCGCCGCAGTTGCGACGACCATCGGCCGCGGCACCGGTGTCCTCTATCAGCTGTACCGCCTCAGCCGGGGCGACGCCCGCATCGCTATCCGCCGGGAGCACCTCGCCCTCAAGCCCGCTATCATGGCAAACCTGGTCCGCCTCTCCGGGTCGGGGACGTTTCAGGTTCTCGTTGGCACCGCGAGTTACATCGGCCTGGTTCGCATCGTCTCGACCTTCGGCAGCGCGGCGCTTGCGGGTTACACCATCGCCATCCGGTTGGTGATCTTCTGCCTGCTGCCCTCGTGGGGACTGTCCAACGCTGCCGCCACGATGGTGGGACAATCGCTCGGTGCCGGCAAGCCCGATCGGGCGGAACGGGCCGTGTGGATCGCCGGCGGCTACAACATGGTGGTGCTGGGTGCCGTGGGGGTGCTGTTCATCATCTTCGCCAACCAGATAGTGGGCCTCTTTACCCACGATCCCACCGCCGCGCCCACCGGCGTTCTCGCCCTTCGCACCATGAGTTACGGCTTCCTGTTCTATGCCCTGGGAATGGTGCTGACTCAGTCATTCAACGGGGCGGGAGACACCTGGACGCCTACCTGGATCAACCTCGCCTGCTTCTGGCTGTGGGAGATCCCGCTCGCCTACTTCCTGGCGCGGGTGGCCGGCCTGGGCCCGTTCGGCGTCTTTCTCGCGATCACGATCGGCTATTCCACCCTGGCCCTGGTCAGCGCGGTACTGTTCCGGCAAGGGAAGTGGAAGCTGCGCCAGGTATGACCAGCCCCGGTGCAGTCTCGCTGTAAACCTCGACCGATGAGGACATCATCATGCCTGCACCGAGTCTGGTAGCCAGGTGGCGCTCCTGGGAGCCCTACTTGCGCAGCATCTTGAGGATCGTGGCGGCCTTTCTGTTCATTCAGTTCGGTACTGCGAAACTGTTCGGCTTGCCCGCTCCCATCATGCCGGGCGGAGGCACCGCGCCCTTGGGTTCGCTCGCCTGGTTCGCGAGCGTCCTGGAAACCTTCGGGGGTGCCTTTCTGCTGCTGGGCCTGTTCACCCGGCCGGTGGCATTTCTGCTTTCGGGCGAAATGGCCTTCGCCTACTTCATAGGCCACGCCCCGCAGGGCTTCTGGCCGGTGCTCAATCAGGGGCACCCGGCAATACAGTTCTGCTTCACCTTTCTCTATCTCTCCTCCGCCGGGCCGGGGCCCTGGAGCCTCGACGCCCTTCGAGCCGGCGCCCGCGGTACCCTACCCCGGACCGTACCCCTCAGGTGACACGACTGTCTGCTCCAGGCGACGCTCGCGGCTGACTCAGCCGCCCGGCTTGGTGGTGTCGTTCACCAAGTTAGGCGATAGCCGGCCAGAACGGTCCGACTGTTGCTATCCCCAAGGCCTGGCTGGAGGAATCGACCCCTGATGAATCGTGTCTCGGGTCACATCCCCCAGTGAGACAACTCACTTATTTGTCATGGATCGTGTGGGCAATTGGGAGGATAGGCGTGGCAAACGATCTCTGGATACGAGCATAGGAAAGGAAGGCAGGAAGATGCGTAACCGAAGACTCATGGCCACGGCTGCCGGTGGGCTGATACTCGGCCTCGTGGTTGTCCCCATGTCTCTACTATCAGGCGCAAGGCACTGCCCCCGGAGCCGGGACGACCCCGGGACAAACGTCGCCCACTCCGAATGTTCCGACCGACCAGGCCGGCGTTCCCCCGGGCCAAACGGGCAAGGTCCCCACCCCGGTCGGTACCTCTTCGACGGTCGGCATCACCGCTGACGGCAAGCTTATTCGCGATGTCATCACCGATGATCTGCTGGAGACCCGCCTGGGCCAGGTGGCCCAGCAGAAGGCGGTGAACCCCTCGGTTCGTCAGTTTGCCCAGCGCATGGTCAGCGACCACAGCCGCATGGAGAGTGAATGGATCTCCATGGCTTCGCAGAACGGGATGTCGGTCAATCCTCAGCTCGACAACACGGATAAAGCCAAACTGGATCAGTTGAACCGCCTGTCCGGCACGGCGTTCGACCAGTCGTACATGAACCTCATGATCCAGGGCCATCAGGATGCACTCAACCTGTTGCAGACCGAGGGCCAGTCCGCCCAGACGGCTGCGGTGAGAGCCCGTGTGGCCAACGATCTCCCGATTGTACGGCAGCACGTGATGCTGGCGCAGCAGGTCGGCGCCCAGGTGGGGGCAAACACCACGGTAGTGACGACCACGCCCACCACCACTACAACCACCGGTGCCACTCCGTCCCCCTCCACTGGAGTCGTGGACCGGAACGTGAAAGCGGATATCAAGTTCATCCGCGAGGAGACGGCCGACAACAAGCTGGAGACGGATCTCGCCCAGCTGGCGCAGAGTAAGGCCCAAAACTCCGACGTACGCCGGTATGCCCAGCGGATGATCAGCGACAACGCCCGGCTACAGAACGAGTGGGTGAACATGGCTGCCGCCAGCGGTCTGACGATCAATCCGAGCTACGGCAAGAAACACCGGAGGAAGCTCGAGGATCTCCAGAAGCTCTCCGGCAAGGATTTCGACCGGGCCTACATGACGCTCATGATCCAGAATCACAAGGACTATCTCACAGCCTTCCGTACCGACGGCAAAAATGCCCGCTCGACTCAGGTGCGGAATCTGGTTTCCAACGACCTCCCGGTTTTGGAGCAGCACCTGAGCATGGCTCAGCAGATCGGGTCCAAAGTAGGCGCTGACCCGAACACGGTGAGTCCGCGGAGCTCCTACTGATCGAAGCCATCAATTAGCAGGTAAGGGCGGGGCGCCGAGGTGGCGCCCCGCTTTTTTGTGCGCGCCATTGCGAGGCTGGGGTACCGACATAAGCTTGTGAACCTGACCCGAGTCACCGGACCCCATGCTGCTGATTCGACAGAGCGGTGCCATTATCGTGCGATTGGATCAGGAAGAGCCCCGCGTGTTGCTGGTAACCGCGAAGCGAAATCCCGATCGCTGGATCTTCCCCAAGGGACATGTCGAGAAGAATGAAACCGCGGAGGAGGCTGCATTGCGGGAAGCTCGCGAGGAGGCTGGGGTAACTGCCAGGTGCGTCGGGCCGGCGGGAGCTCTGGAGTATCGTTTTCTCGGCGCGGGCTTTCGAGTGGAATACTTCCTGGCGTTGCTCAAGCGTGAAGTGGGCCCTCCCGAGAAGGGCCGCAGCCGGAGCTGGTGCTCGTACGACGAAGCATTGCAGCGATTGCGATTCAAGAATACCCGGAAACTTTTACGGAAGGCATGGAAGCAGTTGCCGCTCTAGAACACCGCGCATTCTCCTCTGTGGAAATGTGAAAAATGTGCACAGTGGTGGATAACAAATCAGGCTCTTGCGCGCGCGAAAACGCTTTCTTATGTTGTCATCGCCAAGACGAAAACTGATCCTTTTCGATTTGGAGAGACGAGACCAATCGCGTGTCCCGTCCACGTCGCAGTAGCGCGGCGGCGTGCCGAGCAAGAGGTTGATCCGCGATTCAGCCGACTTGCAGCGCTCACGCTGGTGAACCAGATGGTACGCAAGCCATCTGGGGATAGAAGCCGGAGCTCTCGAGGCCACACCGCAAACGCTTCAGTTTAGGCGGTGGCCGAGAGAAGAAGAACGGAGAAGTAAATTCTCCGACTCCGGGTAACCAGTGCGCGGGCGGCCCGCGTTCCCTTCGGGGAATGCGGGCCGCCTTTTTTTATGGGACTACTTCAGGTCAGAAGATCGAGCTCGTCCAGGAAAGCCGCGACGGCTACCAGGCTGGTGAGGCTGGGTTCCGCCCGGAAGCTGTAGGCGGCATCCCGAAGACCAGGGGTGAGTGGAGCGCCGGTGTGTTTGCGGAAGCGGCGGTAGGAAGTCCCCAGGTCCCGAAAAACTCGGCGGAGCGACTGTTCCGCTAATGCCTCCTCTGGGCTCCGAGCGCTGTCCCCCGCAGACGTAGCTAGAGTGGCGCGACGTCGGTGGGACTTGGGACGGGTAGCGGTGGCGCGCCGATCCAGAGCGAAGGCTGCCTCGGCTACCCGCGCCTGCACCCGTTCGGTCAGGTCTTTAGGCAGTTCACTGGACGAGCCGTTCGTGCTAGTGCGTGCGGGTCGTTCGATCATACCAGGATCCCTCCGGTTCGGTTCTCATTGCCATAGGGTCGAGTCTTTCCGCAAGGCCGACCGGGTGCCTCAGGGCACCCGGTCGACCTATCCAGCTCACTTCACCAAACCTGAGTTTTGTAACTCAGGGAGCACTACAGCGTCGGTGGTGCCAGGTTCCCGCAGGCGACGGTCACGGCGTCGTTGGCCGCGGACGCCCGAACGATCACGAAGTATTCCAGCCTGGTCCTGCCATCGCAGCGTACTGTCAGAGCCCGACGCTATTGACCAAACGGTTAATGTATACTACATCGTATTGGACAGAAGGTCAATAGCGCATGGTCAGGTGTTGCTGGCGCAGGCGATTGGCCATTACCCTTGGCAGCTTGGATGGCGGTACCGGTCACCTTGGAGGCGAGTCGGACGATACGAGTCAAAACGAGAGTTCTCGTCGTCGCGGCTCGAGAGCGCGGCGGCCACCCGGACGATAGGCTCTACCACTCAAAGGGGATTCGCCGACGCGTGTACGGGCGAACGATTGGCCCGACCAGCGAGGCAAGCCGCCGCGGAACCGGAAGTCAGCTTCGCAGAGGGTGCGCTCCTTCTCGAGCGGGTCTCCCCGGGAGAAGGCCACCAGATCGGCCAGGCAGGTGGCCGAGGTCCACCTGCTGGCGGGAAGCGTCGGATAGCGCTCGGCACACTCAGGCCTAAGCTGTGCTTGTCGAACTGGAGTTGTAATGCTCACTTGATCCTCCCGCAGGGTCGACACATTGCGCAATCTGTCACACTCCGCGACCGGAATATGGGCTCCGGGACGGGCTCAACAGTGTGCCCGGGGTCACCAGCTCGCGCTTTCACGGAAAGGACCAACCCATGCGCCCCACGAAGTCTCGATCGCGCTTTACTCGACTGGCGAAAGCCACGGCGCGCGTGACGGGGAGGCCCTCGACCTTCACCCTCGCTGTGGGCGTGATCCTCGCCTGGCTGGTGACGGGCCCCTTGTTTCGGTTCAGTGATACCTGGCAGCTGGTCATCAATACGGGTACGACCGTCATCACGTTCTTAATGGTATTCCTCATTCAGGCTACTCAAAACCGTGATGCCGAGGCGGTGCAGGTAAAGCTGGACGAGCTGCTTCGCGCTACGGCAGGGGCTCACAACGCCCTGCTGGATCTGGAACAGCTGGAAGAGCGTGAGCTCGACGCGATCCTTGCTGGCTATGGACGCTTGGCCGAGGGTGCCAGGGCAGACCTGCGCCGGGGAGAGCTGCGATACTGGCGTGCCTGAAGTAGGGTGATCGTGCGCACAAACATTGAGTGAGGTTTCATGCTGACGACAAAGGGGGAGAGCGGACTCAGCCGCTCTCCCCCTTCTTCGTCCAACCATCAGTTCAGGCTTAGATGGTAGCGGCGATCTTGTGCCAGGTCGAGTTGCTGACATCGTAGGCATGCACTTCCGGCGTGCCTTCAACCACTCTCGCTAGGCCTTTGAGCACCTGGGGATAGGTCTCGCGGCTATAGATGTCCGCGCTTTCCTTGCGATCCCACAGGCTGATGGCGAGTACGTCCTTGCCATCGGGGCCGACGAAGGTGATCTCGTCCTTGAAGCCGTTCTGCTTCCGGAGAATGGGCAGAATGTCCTTTTCGAACGTCTGCGTGAACTCACGGGCTGTATTGGGCTTCAGATTCATCGAAACATTCCGGGCGTACATGATAGAACTCCTTGGTGACTATGCGTAGTTGAATAACCGGAAACAGCCGGCTTATACCTGGTAGCGGCGGTCTTGTGGAGGGTCGAGATGGCAACCTCGTAGCCACGCACTTCCGGCGTGCCTTCAGTCACTCTCGCCAGACTCTTGAGCACTTGGGGATAGGTCTCGCGGCTATACAGGTCCGCGTTCTCCTTGCTCTCCCACAGGCTGATCGCGATTACTTGCCTGCCATCTGGGCTGACGAACGTGATCTCATCGGTAAAGCCGTTCTGCTTCTGAAGCAGGGGGAGGATGTCTTTCTCGAATATCTGGGTAAGCTCTTCCCGCTTAATGGGCTTCAGATTGAAAGAGACGTGTCGAGCGTACATGGGAACTCCTTTGGGATATGGTTTCAGCAGTGTCCGATTCACTATGGATGGTTGAACTGGGCGCAACGTAGTTGCACTGTACTTTACAATTGTCAAGTGTATCGTTCCAACTTGCCAATGTAGACGTGCAGTGACTTAACTTACAATTGTTAATCAGATTAGTGTCGCGCTCGAGGAGGACTCCCGTGGACGTGTCATTGGTCATCAGGCAGCGGCTGGAGGAATTCGGGTTGGAGCAGCGGGAACTCGCCCGGGCCGCGCAGGTAACCGAGTCCTACATCTCGCAGCTGCTGACTCGGCGGAAGGCGCCCCCCGCGCCCAAGCGCACGGACATCTACGACAAGATGGACAAGTTTTTGAAGCTTCCCAGCGGGGAGCTGGCGCGTTTGGCGAACGTCCAGCGAAAGCAGGAACTAAAGAGGGAGTTGGCGGAGGAGCCACGCCCCTGTTCCGCGAAGTCCGCGAACTGGTCCTCCGGAAGTGCGCCCCCGAGAAAGAGGCACACGTACGCGCGATCTTCGAGAAGGAGCCCTTCGGCGAGCTCGAGCGCCTGGTCACCCAGACGCTGCTCGACGTAGTCAAAGGAGTTGCCACTGAGGAACTGGAGAATGACTACTGGCTCCGTATGGTGGCGGACCTCAGCCGCCGCAGCTATGAGGAGACCCGCGTGATCGTGCTCGAGTTCCTCGACACCGACATCTTCCACCTGTCGGCGGAACACTGCGTCTCGTTCTTGGATCCGCTGATCGAATCCTGGGATATCGACCTCATGACGTTTGCTCTGGACATCGGGTTAAACCCCAGGGTGGTCTCCGGGCATGTGAAGAGATTCGAGTTTATCGAAAGGAAATCCGCGGAGGAGTTCGTCGAAGAAACGGGGCTCAGAGAATTCCTGAAGGATCCTGCCCTCAGCGGCACCGCGACCGAGGAGGAAGTCGCGTTCCTCAAGCGGCTGAGGTTCAAGGGCAAGCGGCCGACTCCCTCTATTATTACCGGGAGTTACAGAACCTCAGAGACCCGCTCCATTTTCACACGGCGTAAGAGTCGGTTGTCGTCTATTACCACGTCTGACCTGGCTGGGAGGAGTACCATGACCACTGCTACCAAGTCCAAACCCAAGATCAAGATTCATCCCCTCGAAGACCGGGTGGTGATTTTGCCGGAGATGAGGCGGAAACCATGCGCGGCAGGCTCCATATCCCGGACACCGCCAAGGAGAAGCCGACCCAGGGTGAAGTGCTCGCCGTCGGGCCCGGGCGGATCGAGAAGGGCCAGCGGGTAAAGATGGACGTTAAGGCGGGCGACAAGGTGATTTACGGTAAGTACAGCGGGACGCCGTATGAGGTCGGCGATGATGAGCTGATCATCATCAAGGCGTCCGACATCCTGGCCAAGATCGGCTGATTCAGATTACTCAGAGGGAGTGAGGACATATGGCAGCGAAAGAACTGCTCTTTAGCACCGACGCCCGCGCGAAGCTCAAGAAGGGCATCGACCAGCTGGCCGAGGCGGTCAGGATTACGCTCGGACCCAAGGGCCGCAATGTCGTCATCGACAAGAGGTTCGGCTCACCCACCGTCACCAAGGACGGCGTCACTGTCGCCAAGGAGATCGAGCTGAGTGACCCGATCGAGAACATGGGGGCGCAGATGGTGAAGGAGGTGGCCACGAAGACCTCCGATCTGGCCGGCGACGGCACCACCACGGCGACCGTACTGGCCCAGGCGATCTTCCGTGAGGGCCTCAAGAACGTCACCGCCGGCGCCAACCCGATGGAGCTCAAGCGAGGAATCGACCGCGCAGTCGAGGCAGTGGTCGAGCAGCTGAAGACCCTCTCCGTTCCCTCGGCTGGGAAGAAGGAGATCGCCCAGGTCGGTACCATCTCCGCCAACAACGACAAGGAGATCGGCAACCTGATTGCTGAGGCGATGGAGAAGGTCGGCAAGGACGGCGTCATCACCGTCGAAGAGGCCAAGGGCCTGGAGACGACCCTGGAGACGGTGGACGGAATCCAGTTCGACCGAGGCTATCTGTCGCCCTATTTCGTCACCGATCCGGAGAAGATGGAGGCGGTGCTCGAGGACCCCTACATCCTGATCCATGACAAGAAAATCTCGGCGATGAAGGAACTGCTCCCGATCCTGGAGAAAGTGGCGCAGAGCGGCAAGCCGATGCTGATCATCGCCGAGGACGTCGAGGGCGAGGCCCTGGCGACCCTGGTGGTAAACAAGCTCCGCGGCACTCTGAAGGTGGTTGCCGTCAAGGCGCCGGGCTTCGGTGACCGCCGTAAGGAGATGCTCCGCGACATCGCGGTGCTGACCGGTGGCCAGGTCATTTCGGAAGAGCTCGGCTTCAAGCTGGAAAACGTGACCCTCAACGATCTGGGCCGCGCCAAGCGGGTGGTGATCGACAAGGACAACACGACCATCGTCGATGGGAAGGGCAAGCCCGAAGATATCCAGGGCAGGATCGCCGAGATCCGCGCCGCCATCGAGAAGAGCACCAGCGACTACGATCGGGAGAAGCTGCAGGAACGGCTGGCCAAGCTCTCCGGCGGCGTGGCCATCATCAACGTCGGAGCGGCTACCGAGACCGAGATGAAGGAGAAGAAGGCTCGGGTCGAGGACGCGCTGCACGCCACCCGCGCAGCGGTCGAGGAGGGCGTCGTACCGGCGGGGCGTGGCGCTGCTCCGGGCGCAGAGCGCGCTGGACAAGATCAAGGGCACCGAGGACGAGAAGGTGGGTGTCGAGATCGTGCGGCGGGCGTTGGAGGAGCCCATCCGGATGATCGCCCAGAACGCGGGCGCCGAGGGCTCGATCGTGGTAGCCCGAGTCAAGGAGTCGAAGGACAAGAACTTCGGCTACAATGCCGCGACCGATAACTACGAGGATCTGGTCAAGGCGGGGGTCATCGACCCGACCAAGGTGACCCGCACCGCGCTGCAGAACGCCGCGTCGATCGCGGGCCTGCTCCTCACCACTGAGTGCGTGCTGGTGGAGAAGAAGGAAGAGAAGCCGGCTCTGG
>CAWBVP010000004.1:0-42312 GCA_963792265.1 uncultured Gemmatimonadales bacterium
TTGCTCATGGCGCCGACCTTGGTGGCGGCGAGCTGGCCGTCCTTGAACAGCATCAGGGTCGGGATGCCGCGGATGCCGAACTTGGCCGGGATCTCGCGGTTCTCGTCGACGTTCATCTTGGCGACCTGCAGCTTGTCCCCGTAGTCCTCGACACTTCGTCGAGGATGGGCGCGATCATCTTGCAGGGTCCGCACCATTCGGCCCAATAGTCGACCAGCACCGGCTTGTCGGACTTCAGCACGTCGGCTTCGAAAGAGGCGTCGGAGATGTGTTTGATCAGTTCGCTGGTCATGATGGATGAATCCGTCCTCGTGGGCTCCGGGGAAGGCGCCGCATCTCGGCGGTCGGGGCACAATGATTCTGACACAAGGCCCTTGCACCTGCTCCCGACGCAGCATCTTCTCTTCTATGGGCTCGATAGCCTGCCCGTCCCCACGCCCGACCTGATCCCGATGTCCAAGTCGGGAGTCAGGAGTCAGGAGTCGGGCAGTGCCGGGAATGGAGAGTGAGGGCTCGACGGTGCTCTGCCCCGGGATCGAGGTCAGCGCCTGGCGGGCGCATATCGTGCTCCTAGGCGACACCCTCCCGGTGGACAAAACCGATTCAACGACTCGCTCGGCGCTTTGCTCACCCTTCTGCGAGTGAGCGATACAGCCTACGGGGCGCTCACGGTCGCGTCGCTGCCCGAGTACCGGCGGAACCACTGGGGACGCCTCGACACTCTCCTCGCCGCCGGCCTCGACGGGCTGGAGATCGTCAACGCCGCCCCCAAGGCCAACGAATTCACCCGGCCGGAGCGGGATTCCGTCATCGCGCTGGCAAAGGCAGGCAACCGATTTGTGGTCGGGGTGAGCGACAGCCATGGCTGGGGAGCCACCAGCATGGTCTGGAATCTGGTTCCTTTAGCTTCGAGCGCCGGTGACACCTGCGCCGCGGTGCTGCGGCAGCTCAGGACCGGCGGGTTCGAGGCGGTCCGATCATCGAACGCAACCGGCTGCGACCGGACGACTGGTGGCCCGCCTGGCTCACGCCTCTCGGTGTGCTCTGGGAGACCTGGCGCAGCATGGGCTGGCCACTGACCGTCTCCTGGCTGGCTGGATCTGGCTCATTGGCTTAGCGTGGGGGTCGGCGAGCCGATGTTGGAAAAAGGGGGGGGGGGGGGGGGGGGGGGGGGGGGGGGGGGGAAAAAAAAAAAAAAAAAAAAAAAAAAAAAAAAAAAAAAAAAAAAAAAAAAAAAAAAAAAAAAATTCGCCTTCTCACCTTCTCACCATATTTCACTTGCGGACCGATTTAGCGGCGAGCAAGATAGGCTGATGCGCGCTCGCTTTCTGGGGACCGGATTCGCCGTACCCGACCGGGTAGTCACCAACGATGAGCTATCCGCGCTCATGGATACCACCGACGAGTGGATCCGGACCCGAACCGGAATTCAGCAGCGGCACTGGGTCAACGAGGGCGAGACCGGAACCGAGCTGGGGCTGCGGGCAACCCAGCAGGCCCTGGAGATGGCCGGCCTCAGTCCGGGCGATCTCGACGCCATCGTGTACGCCACCTCCAGTCCGGATCACTTTGCCCCGGGCAACGGGGTCTATCTCCAGAGATTGCTGGGCCTCACCAACACGATTCCCGCCCTCGATATCCGGGCCCAGTGCAGCGGATTCATCTACGCGCTCTCGGTGGCGGATGCCTGGATCCGGGCGGGACCGTACCGGCACATCCTGGTGGTCGGGGGTGAGGTCCAGTCCACCGGGCTGGAGATCTCCACCGCCGGCCGCCATGTCGCAGTCATCTTTGCCGATGGAGCCGGCGCCGTCGTGCTGGGCCCGGCCGACAACGGCGACGGCGGCATCCTGGCGTTCGATCTCCACTCGGAGGGCAGCCACGCCGAGAAATTGTGGGTCGATGCCCCGGGCTCGATGTATCACCCCAGGGTGTCTCCGGAACAGATTCAGGCCGGCCGGCAGTATCTCGAGATGGACGGGAGAGAAGTGTTTCGTCACGCAGTCGTGCGGATGCCGGAATCGGTCCGCGCGGTGCTGGCATCCACCGGGCAGACTCCGGAGGACATGAAACTGCTATTGGCCCACCAGGCCAATCTCCGGATCGCGGAGGTGATGCAGAAGGATCTGCGGCTCCGCGACGACCAGGTCTACAACAACATCATGTGGTACGGCAACACGACGGCCGCCACCATCCCCATCGCCCTTGACGAATGCGTGCGCAATGGACGGCTCCAGCGGGGCGACCTGCTGGTGATGACCGCCTTCGGATCGGGATTCATGTGGGGGAGTGCGGCGGTGCGATGGTAGCCTCTTCCAGCAGCAGCTGCCGCTGACACGCGGAACAGTAGAGCTTCTTGGGCAGCCGGAACCGGCCCATCACGCTGAAGCTTTGCTCCTGGCCGCAGAAGGGACAGCGCCCCTTGGCGCTTCGGAAGATCTCTGATTGCCCCAATCTCACCAGGGCGAGCACTGTTCCGATGAGAATTGCGCCGGGTACCAGAATGAAGTGGACGATGGGGATGGGAATCGCGATCAGGGCCAGTACCATGCCGAGCCCGAAAATGGTCGCGGCCCGTTTGACGCGATCGGCCGGTGTGAGGGTATCTACCTCGAGATAGGCGACTGTTGGCTTGACACCGAAACCGCGGAGCGAACCCTGCAGCGAACGGACTTCCATGTCTCCTTCTATTTAGAGAGAACTATTACGTGAAAAGCCGCCCGTCACCACAGGGATGGCGGGCGGCGTTGAATCAGGTCACTTCGTCTCGATCGGGTACTTACGCCGGTAATACTCCTGATCCCGGGTAGCGCGGGCCCGATAGAGCTGCTCCTCGTCATCATCCGCGTCGTGTACGAAGAGGTGCAACGACCCGGGCCACAGGGTGGCCTGCAGCGACCAGTTGGTGGACGGAGCATGCAGCACCCACTGGAGCGCTCCCCCGCCGGCATCGGTCAGATGGATCTCGCTGGCCCGCTCGAGCGGTACGCTGGACGGAATCCCCGCGATTGCGGCCTCGATGGGGTCCAGCTGCAGCTCGGCATCGGTCCAGGACTTGAACATGACTTTGCCGTGCACCGGCGACTCTGTTTCGGGGAGCTCGAACTCGGCCTGCCATTCGCCCAGCAGGTCCCAGGCGTGATCCATGGGACCAATGTTCGGCACCAGAACGGTCGGATGTCTAGGCATTGTTAGGCTCCTTCGGTTGCTGGTGAAAGAGCTTAGCCAAGGACACGGTCACAGCCCGCGATTCGCATACCACAAATATCAACCGGTCTTTAACTGAATCTTTCGCCTTAACGTTCCGTACTGTAACGCAAATCCCAATCCAGGAACCGGATTATGCTACAAATTCTCATCACTTTGACGGCCGGTGCAATCGGGTTCATCCTGACGCGCAACTTCGTGCGCCGCCGGCTCCGCTTCGTGGACGCCGTCCACTCCCCTGTCGCACCCGTGATCGCGGGCCTCGCGGCCGCCCTGATTGCCTGGCCGGCCGTCCTGCTGCCTCTGGTAACAGTGACCACCGCCGTGGTGTTCGGCATCGGAGCGGGTCTGGGCACCGCGAGCGGAGCCCGAGCCCTCCGAAACAACGATCCCAGCCGCCGCCGGCTAACTCCCTAGCTCATACTAGTGCCTTTCGGGAGATCCGCCCATAGACTGGATCACATTATTAAGGATGTCTATCTTGCCCCGATGACCACGACGTTACACTGCGTCCGCTGCGGCCAGGACCGCGAGCGGATGGCATTTCAGCCGTTTCAGAACGACCTGGGGCGCCGGGCCTTCGACCAGATCTGCGGGGTGTGCTGGGCCGAGTGGCTCAAGACCCAGCAGCAGCTGATCAACCACTACGGGCTCAACCTCCGGGAGCCCAAGGCTAAAGAGTTCCTGTTTCAGAACATGGAGCAGTTTCTGTTTGGAGCTCCTAGCTCCTCCTAGAAGCTCCTGCCAAAGCGAAACACCAGATCCACGCCCGGCCCGCCCGGCTCCAGGTCCTCGGTCATACCCACCCGCCACTCGCCCCCCCGATGGGTCCGAAGGATCCAGCCGAAATCCAGCGACAGCTCTTTCCGATCCAGAGCGGGCAAGGTGGTATCGTGATAGTAGGGGGAGTGGTAGAACACGTTGGCAAACAGGGACTGCCGGCCCCAGATGCCGAGTCTCAGTCCGGAGCTGGCGGTGGCAAAGACCTCCCGCTGGCTCTGCTGCAGCGCACCGTGCTTCGGCGTAAAGCCCACGCCCAGGCCGCCCTCGTAGATCAACCGGGGGGTGAAGGAGGTGCGGAAGCTGTTGAGGACCCCGATCGAAACGACACCCTTACCATAACCCTCGGGCCCGGTGGAAGTGGGCAGGGTCAGCGAAAGCAGGGACTGGATATTGGGAGTATGCCGGATTCCCACTCCCACCCGAACGTCCTGAAGAAACAGGTTGCTCCGAGGCCGGTTGACCCGGGATCCATCCGGCAGGGTAATGGTGTAGAGGAACTGGTCCAGCGGCCGTTGCTCTCGCTCCCGGATCCGGATGCCCAGCAGCCGGTGGTACCAGTTGAGGAAGCCGTCCATGAATCCGGCGTAGGCTCCCTCCGCCGAGGTCCTTACGGTAATGAAGGTGTTCGGCGTGAGGTCGCGAGCCAGGTCCAGGCTGAATCGCATGACCTCGGCATCGAGCACGTAGTCCGCCTCGCGGAAGAGGACCCGGTTGTACTCGATGATGCTGGCGTAGTCCAGGGAGAACGCCGCGGTCCAGCGGCCCGGCGCCGGGTTTCGAACCGGCTGAAAGTAGAGTCCACTGCGAGCGGTGGCGACCGGATTGATGGGAGCGAGCTCAGGTAGGCCCTGGCCGCGCGCGACGCTCGGCGCAGCCAGCGCGACGATCAGCCAGACAAAGCAGATGGAGCGGCGCGGGCGGGGCACGATAGGAAGATAAACCTGCTCTTGACAACCCTTTCCGGCCGGCCGTAGGTTCATCCCATGGTTCTCGGACGGAATTACTGGTTCTTCTTTACCACCGCCGGCGCGGCTCGATGCCCGTCGGGTCCTGGTAGAGTGCGCTAGCCGCAGTTACCCGCCCGATAACGTCGATGCCCCGCCGGACTCAGCCGGCGGGGCTTTTGTTTTTGTCTTCCTCTGGAGCGTACGATGCGCGTTGCCATTCAAGGCTCTCAAGGATCGTTCAGCGAGGCCGCCGCACGACGTCGCTGGCCCGATCTCACCGTGCTACCCTGCCGCGAGGTGAAGGACGTGGTGGCCGCGGTGCGGGAGCGCCGGGCCGACGCCGGATGTCTGCCGATCGAGAACTCGCTGATCGGCTCGGTCACCACGACTTATGACCTGCTCAACGAGGCCTTCGGCGACGGAACGCTACGGCTGACCCATGAGATCCTGCATCCGGTGCATCACACGATCATGGCGCTGCCGGGCGCTCCCTTGTCGGGGATCCGGCGGGTGCTATCGCATCCGGTCGCACTGGGCCAGTGCCGGATCTGGCTGGCGGAGCATTTGCCCGATGCCGAGCTGGTGAGTGCCTGGGATACAGCGGGAAGTGCCGAGATCGTGGCGCAGGAAAAGAATCCGGCGCTCGCAGCGATCGCGGCCCGGCCGGCCGCGGACGCCCATGGGCTGGTTCCGCTGGCCGAGCGGATCGAGGATGATCCCACCAACCAGACCCGGTTCCTCAGCTTCACCCGGGCCGAGCTGGCCGACGGCCTCAGGTCCGAGGGAGCCGCGCGCTTCAAGACCTCGCTCATCGTGCTGGTCGACCACAAGCCGGGCATGCTCGCCCTAACGCTGCAGGCGTTTGGAGCCCGGGGGGTCAACCTGATGGCGCTGCAGTCCCGGCCGGAGCGTTCGGCGCCGTGGACCTATCGGTTCTACGTCGATGTGGAGGGTGCGGCAGACGATCCCCGGGTGGCGGAGGCGCTGGAGGAGATCGAGGCGCTCGCGGCCAAGCTCATCGTACTCGGCAGCTACGAGGCGTGGACCGAAGGCTCCCGCCTGTCCGCTCCGGTGCCGCCTCCGGCACATCGGGTGGAGAAGCCCAGCGTGCCCCTGATCGACCGGAGCCGGCATCCGGAAGGGACCGTGGTTCAGGTGAGGGAGCTGAGCTTCGGCGGGGGCAGCCCGATTCTGATCGCGGGCCCCTGCTCGGTGGAGAGCGAGGCGATGATTCTGGACACGGCCGAAGCGGTGGCCGACGCCGGGGGCGACATGCTGCGCGGAGGGGCCTACAAGCCGCGCACGTCGCCCTACGACTTCCAGGGCCTGGGGGTGAAGGGGCTGCGCTATCTGGCCGATGCCCGGGAGCGCACCGGGTTGCCGGTGGTCACCGAGGTATTGAGCTGGGAGGAGGTGCCGGTGGTGGCCCACTTTGCCGACATGCTTCAGATCGGCGCCCGGAACATGCAGAACTTCAGCCTGTTGCGGGCCGCCAGCCGGAGCGGGAAGCCGATCCTGCTGAAGCGGGGAGCGGGGGCCACCATAGAAGAGTGGCTGATGGCCGCGGAGTACGTGCTTGCTGAGGGGAATCCCCACGTAGTGCTCTGTGAGCGAGGAATCCGAACCTTCGAGCGGGCCACTCGGCACACGCTCGATCTCAACGCGGTGGCCCTGGTGCGGGAGCGCACACACCTGCCAGTCATCGTCGATCCCAGTCACGCCGCCGGGGTACGCTCCCTGGTAACTCCTCTGAGTCTCGGGTCTCTCGCTGCGGGCGCTTGTGGCCTGATCATCGAGGTGCACCCAGACCCGTCCCAGGCCATGAGCGACGGTGCGCAGAGTTTGGATTTCCCGATGTTCAGAGAGCTTGCCGGCTGGTGCATCCGGGAGGTGGGAGAAGAGCGAGGAGCTGGCGCCAGGAGCGTAGCAGAGGGGACTAGGAAGGCGGTCGATGAAAGTGGTTGCGATAGGATAGAAAAGCATAAGCGATAACCGGTCAGCGAGTTTTGCGGAGCTTTCCGTCCTTCCCTCCCTCGCTACCGCTTACGTTTGGCGAGCTTTCCGTCTCTTAGCCTATGGAACCGTCGTTCCCCTCCGGCCGGTGAACATCCGGTAGAGGAACAGCAGAACCAACGCGCCTATGATCGAGGCGATAATCCCGGGGCCTGTACCGGGTTGACTATACCAGCCCAGTGCCCGACCCAAGAACCCCGCCAGGAGGGCGCCAGCTACACCGATCAACATCGTTACGATGATCCCGCCCGGGTCCCGTCCCGGCATGATGAGCTTGGCGATAGCGCCGACAACTAACCCAATGATCAAGGTCCACAGGATTCCCATAGTTCCCTTTGCCTCCAAGGTGGACAGGAGATATAGCCTATGGCGGGGCTAGGCATCTGTGAGCGGGAACACAGGCGGTCAGGCGGGCAGGCGGACGGGCGGTCAGTTAATCGGCCGGTGGCTCCCCTAGACGCGGCCGGAGACCGTCTCCCGCTTGTGGTTGCGCAGCACATCGATCTTGCAGCTCTCGCCGTTCTCGTAGCTGCGCAGGATCCGAAGCACATGAGACGGGCTGGCCGGCTTACGGCCGTCCACCGCCAGGATCACGTCGCCACCCTTGAGGCCCAGCGCCGAGTCCTTGGGGGCGCTCACGACCAGCACGCCCTCGGTGGTGCCGAAGTAGCGGCCCAGATCGGGGTTCAGCGGGGCCAGCTCGAGGTTGGCCAGGGGTGAGCCGTACAGGAAGACGGGGCCACCGACCGGCGCCTCGAACTCGTCGTCCAACTGCAGGGACATGGGCCGGGGACCGTTGGGACCCATCTGGCGGAAGGCGAAGGTCCGGCCGCCGGGACCGCCGGGCGCGGCCTGGAACAGGATATCCGGCTCGTCGGCGGTGACCACGGAGACGGTCTTCCGTTCCTTGCCCCGGCGGTATTCGACCGCGATGGTGTCGTTGGGTTGGAGCCGGGCAGCCAGCTCGATGAGGCGGAGTCCGGGAAGCGATTGCTGGCCGGTTTCCGCAGCCGAGGGCTTGCCGGCCAGGACCGACTTGCCGTCCACTTTGGTGATGAGGTCACCGCTCTGAATTCCGGCTTTGGCGGCCGGGCCATTGGGAGTGACCGCGTCCACGTAGGCGCCCACCGAGTCGGTGCCCCGGGCTCTCAGGTTGACCTTGAGACCCAGCCGGGCTCGCCGGTTCATCACGAACTGCATCAGCCGGTCGGGTCCGCGATCCAGGCGAAGCTCGAAGGGCTCTCCAGCCGGCGCCTCAGAGGGATCCTGAGCCAGGCCCGCGCTCCAGGGAGCCAGGCTGGCAAAGGCGAGCGTCGCCACGATCAGTGAGCGCCGAGTCATAAGCATTTTTCCCCCGGGAATCAGAGCCCTGCGTTACTGGCTCGGGTGACATGTACATCTACCAGCGCGTCCAGCAGGCCGACCCGTTCGCGCCAGAGCTTGAGCAGCTCGTCGTCGCGGGCCTGCTGGGGCGAGAGTTCGGCCACTTCCAGCTCCCGGTCCACCCGGGCAATCCGGTCTTCCAGCTCCTGGGCAATGCCGGCGGTGCGGCCGTCGAGCATTCGGCCCTCGGGATTGTACGCGCTCAATGCGTTTTCGAGGGCCTGCGAGCGCTGCATGGCCTGGGTGAGCTGCTCGGCATTGGCCAGCGTGGCATGGGGAAGGCGTCCGACGGAGACCACGACAGCCACCGATGCCGCGGCGGCCAACCCGGCAAATCCCAGCATCCGATTGCGGCGCTCCCGCCGCGCCGCCCGGAACCGGGCCGCCGTCTCCGGCCAGCGGTCCCGGCCGGGACTCAGCGGGGTCAGCGCCTTGAGCCGGGCCACTCGCTGATGCAGCCGGTCCACTTCGGCCTGACATTGGGGACATTGATTCACGTGCTCGCGCGCGGCCGCGGTCCCCGGCTCGACGCCGGGCTCGCGCAGGGCGAGCAGCGCTTCCATGGAGAGATGAGTCATCATGCGGCGACCTCCTCCCCGAGCCATTTGCGCAGCCGCAGGTGGGCTCGCGCCAGCTGAGACTTCGAGAAGCTCGGGGTCTTTCCCATCATCGTAGCGATCTCTTCGTGGGTGTATCCCTCCACGTCGTGGAGCCAGACCACCGCGCGAGAGGTTTCCGAGAGTCGTTCCAGGGCGGCTTCGAGATCCATCCGCAGGTGGGTGTCTTCCTGCTTTTTCCCGGTCACCTGGTCGTTCAGCTCGTCGGTGTCGCGATACTTGTTGCGCCGGATTCGCATCAGCGCCTTACTGGCGGCGATGGTGCGGATCCAACCCCACAGCGTGCCTTCTTCGCGATAGCGTCCGATGCTGCGGCAGACCTCGAAGAAGGTCTCCTGCAGCACGTCCTCCGCATCTTCCGTGGTGCGGCAGATCCGGCGAGCCAGATTGTAGACCGGTACCTCAAAGGAACGATAGAGCGCGCCCAAGGCCTCCGGATCTCCGGTGCGGGCACGGGCGACGACCGTTTCGGCGTTGGCGAGCAGTGGAATCCATCACGATGGTCCCGGTCATGGCGTATATAAGGATGCAGGAATCCGGCTAAGGGTTGCAGGAGGTGAGACCTTGTCATCCTGAGCGAAGCGAGGGGGCCGGAACACGACCAGTTGTCGAACCTTCGGGTTCCGGCTCCTTCGCTGCGCTCAGGATGACAACGTCCACCTTCCCTCTCACCTCTTACCTCTCACCTCTCACCCTACTATAAATCCCCTCATGCCTACTACCGCAACACCCGCCCCCCACGAATGGATCCACCACCTCGAGGACGAGGCCGATGCCGCGTTTCTCTATCGCGAGCTGGCCCAGGCCGAGCAGGACCCGGGGAGATCCGAGATCTATAGCAAGCTAGCCGCGGTGGAAGACCGGCACGTGGACATGTGGCGTAAGCTCTTGGCCGACAACGGCCACGCGGTCGGGGTGCCGGCGCCGTCCCGGGGGGCTCGGCTCCGGGCCTGGCTGGCCCACCGGCTGGGCAGCAACGTGCTGCTTCCCATGCTGCTCCAGGAGGAGGGCCGCGAGGTCAAAGGCTACCTGAATATGTACCGGGGATCGCCCGATGGGACCGCCGGCCCCACCGCCTTGCTCCTGGCCAAGGAATCCAAGGAGCATGCGGAGACCCTGTCCCGGATGAGCGGGGGCAAGGGCGAGCCCTGGCACAAGACCGAAGCCGGCGGCTTTCTCCGCAACGTGGTCTACGGCTTCAACGACGGGCTGACCGCCAACTTCGGGCTGGTGGCCGGCATGATTGGAGCGCAGGGGAATCTCCTGGCGGCGGAGCATGCCGTGGTGGTGGCCGGTCTCGCCGGCATGGTGGCCGACGCGCTGTCCATGGGCGCGTCGGGGTACCTCGCCGCCAAGAGCGAGCGCGAGGTGTTCGACCACGAGATCGCGATGGAGAAGGAAGAGATCCGGCTGATGCCCGAGCTGGAGCGGGAGGAGCTGAGCCTGTTGTACCAGGCCAAGGGGATCCCGGAGAGCCAGGCGGAACTGCTGGCCACCCAGGTGATGCGGGATCCGGATCGGGCGCTGGAGGAGCAGGTGCGGGAGGAGCTCAAGATCGGGGAGGCCACCAGCACGCCGATGCGGGAGGGCTGGGTCACCGGCGTGGCCACCGCGTTCGGCGCCTTCATCCCGGTGGCTCCTCTTCTATTTAATAGCGGCCCAGGGGCGATCTGGACGTCGTTCGGGTTGGCCATGGTCTCGCACTTCGGGGTGGGTGCGGCGCGGAGCTTCTTCACCGGGCGGGGGGTGTTCCGGAGCGGGCTGGACATGTTCCTGGTCGGCGCGGGGGTGGCCGCGATCGGGTATTACGTGGGGGAGTGGATCGTCAAGTTGTTGTAGGAGTCGGGAGTCGGAGTCGGGAGTCACCAACGCAAGTCAATACGCCACCCCGAAGCGCCGGCCAATGTGGCCGGGACGCTCCAGCTCGTCGAGCACAGCGACAGCGTAATCATCGAACGAGATGAAGCTCTTTCCCGCCGGGTCGAACAACACCTTGTCATCGGTAGTGCGGTACTTCCCGGTCCGCTGGCCCGGGCCGATCTCGACCGCAGGGCTCAGGTAAGTCCAGTCGAGCCCCTTCGCCTCGTTCCGCCACACCGCCAGCGCCTCGCGTCCTTCGCGCGCCTCCGCCTTGTAGATCTCGGGAAAGTCAGGCTGGTCGGCGAGGGCCTGCCCGGGGGCAACTTCCAGGCTGCTCGCGCCGCCCACATAGAGCACGCGCTTCACCTTCGCCGACCGCAGCCCCTCGATCAGGGCCCGCGCGTTGGCCTGGAGCGACGGTGCGGGGAGCCCGCGCGCGTTCGGGCGGGGTGAGATGGCGCTCACCACCGCATCGGCGCCCTTCACGGCTCGGGCGACATCGCCAGCCCGGGTCGCGTCGGCCTTGACCAGACGGACGCGCGGGTCGGGGGTCTCGACGGCGGCGGGGTCGCGCACGACGCCGGTGACCTCATGACCGCGGCTCAAGGCTTCCTTCACGATTCGCCGGCCGATGTTCCCGGTGGCGCCGAAGACGACGATTTTCACGAGTGAGCCAGCTCCAAGCTCCTCGCTCCTGACTCTTCGCGCACCCGGGGGATGACCTCGCGCCCGTAGAGCTCGATGCTTCGAAGCAGCCGCTCGTGGTCGAGGGTGCCGGCGCTGTATTTGAGATCGAAGCGGGAGGCGCCGAGGCCGCGCACCGTTGCCGCGATCTTCCGGGCGACCGTCTCGGGCGAGCCGACGTACAGCGAACCCGCGGCGATCTCGTGATCGAACTCCGCCCGGCTGGTCGGTCCCCACCCCCGTTCGGCCCCGATACGGTTTCGCATGACCTGATACGCCGGCCACAGCTCCTCGCGGGCCTGCGCATCGGTTTCCGCGATGTGCCCGGGCGAATGGATGCCGACCGGCAGCGGACCATGGCCGAATTGCTTGAGCGCCCGGTGATAGATCTCGACGTAAGGCCGGAACCGCCGCGGGTCGCCGCCAATGATGGCGAGGGTCAGGGGAAAGCCGTAGCGCGCCGCCCGGACCACCGACTCGGGGCTGCCGCCAACACCTACCCAGGTGCTGAGCGGCGGGTGCTCGACCGGTGGATACACCCGGACGCCGTCGAGTGGCGGGCGGATGGTCCCCTTCCACCGGACCGGCTGGCCGGTGCGATCGGCGTCCCGAAGGGCGGCGAAGATCGCGAGCTTCTCCTCGAACAGGACGTTGTAGTCGTCCAGCGAGTAGCCGAAGAGGGGGAACGACTCGGTGAACGAGCCGCGGCCAAGGATCACCTCGGCCCGCCCATTGGAGACGGCGTTGAGGGTGCTGAAGCGCTGGTAGACCCGGATCGGGTCGTCGGAGCTGAGAACGGTGACGGCGGTGCCGAGCCGGAGGCGCTCGGTGCGGCCGGCAATGGCGGCCAGCAGCACCTCGGGGGCGCTGATGGCGAAGTCGGGCCGATGATGCTCGCCGACACCCAGGAAGTCCACGCCGACCCGGTCGGCCAGCTCGGCTTCGACGATGACGTCCCGGAGGACGCGGGCTTGGGACAAAAGGCGGCCCTCGGCGTCCACGGTGACGTCGCCGAAGGTGTCGAGGCCCAGTTCGATGTTTGTCATAGCGAGGTAACCGGCGCATGGGTCGAAGGGTTCCTGAGGGTGCTCAACTCCGAATTCCAAGCCGGCTCCTAGCTCCTACCTCGACCGTGTCCGAACGTATCCAAGTGGTGTCCACTCCAGGGGACAGTGAGCGGGACGGGAGGGCGGGCGGACAGCCGGCGGGAGGGCGGACCGGAGCTGCGATTGCGAGCTCCCGAGGACGTAATCGCGTGCGCCAGGGATGCAATCGCGTCGATCTTAGGGCCGAGTGACGCATCCCGCCGGCGTGCGCGCGCACCTCGTACGGGTTCGCGAGCATCTCGGGTGACAACGGGTCCGCCCGCCGCGACATCGGCGCACCTAAAACCGATTCGCGTCGTCCCGCGACAGCATCGCACGCTCCCTGGACGCGTTCGCGTCCATCTTTTGCCGAATCGCGACAATCCTGGATCGCATCGGGTCGCCGGAAATCGGCGACGGCCCGCCTTTCGCCTGAGCGCGTGCTCCCCGGGTGCGAGCGCGAGCGCCTGGAGGCGACACGGGGCATCGATTCCGAAATCGCGACGACCCCGGGGGCACGCGACGCGATATTTTTGCGCGCGTGACGATCTCGAGGTGATGCGCAACGATCTCGAACGCAATCGCCATCTTTTTTTCCGGTCGCGCAACCTCTGGCACAACTGATGCCTCCTAGAGGCATTGATCGACACGCGCCGGGCGCGTGCCGATCCTCTCATCATTCATCATCATCACCAGTGCCGTGATGCCCGGCCATCCTCCGGCCAATGCAGGGAGGTCGTTATGAATGCCGATTCACGCAGGAAAATTGAGATGGGGGTGCGCGCGTTGGAGTTCAGCCAAGCGCACCCCGACACCGAGCCGACCATGGCGGCCACGGTTGCCCGGCTGGAGCAGCTGCTGGCGCGGGCGAAAGCGACCGCGACCGTGCAACGCGACGGCTTTGTTCACGTACACGCGGCTGCGGCGCGGAAGGAGGAGCTCCAGCGGCAGCTGCGGGCCGGTCCAATCCCACACCTGGGCGAGGTGGGACGGGCGGCTGCGCGGGAGCAGCACGAGCTGGGGAAGACGTTCACCTTCAGGCCGGGTGCGTCCACTTCCTTCGCGTTCCGGACCGCGGCGCGGAGTATGGCCACAGCCGCCCAGGAGCACCGGGAGCTGCTCACCAAGTACGGCCTCTCCCAGTCGGTGCTGGACGAGTTCATCGCGATGCTCGACCAGTTCGACGAGGCCGTGGTCCTGGGGCACCAGGGGCTGGCGGAGCACGTGGGTGCCACCCGTGAGCTGCGGTCGCTAGCCACGGAGATGGTCCGGAGCGTGCGGCTGATGGACGCCCGGAACCGGCAGCGGTTCGCCGACCAGGAGCAGCTGTTGGGGTCCTGGATCAGTGCGAGCACGGTGCTGGGGAAGCCGGGGCGGGCGGTCGCGGAGCCGGAGGGAGGTCCGCCGGCGGAAGGGGAGGTGAGGCCCGCAGCGTGAGGCGGGTGTCAGGCAGTTGGGTGGAATGAACCACCGCCGATGGTCCGGACTGTCGGCGGCGGTTTGCCTCCCCAGTGCGGCAGCTCACGGACAGCTGCTTTTCCTATACATCTTTGCCCTCAACCCGTGGACTGAACCGATGCGAAGGATAACGGCTCAGATTGTTACAAGTATTCTGTCCTTGACGCAAACTCGTTAATTCCCGCCGTAGTGCGTCAGTCTGCACGCACATCACGGTGTCGCAGGAAGAAGTTCTTGTGAGTTGGTGTCGCAATTTGATTGAGTTGATTTAGAACTGCGACAACGCGTTCTCTTCTCCGCGTATTGTGGCTTTCGTATCAATTCCTAAGTTCCCATCGCCTTCCCCCCTATCCCATTGACCTGCCGCACACAGTCGCATTCGCCCTGCTGACTCGTAGCACGGCGGTGAATTGCCAGTGGCGCGTGCTATCGCTCGGACAAGCGACGGCATTGCACACCAGACGCGACGCGCGCGAGATGCCCTTTCTGGAAGGACGCCCACAATGCCCCTGTCCCGATCAGGCCACGCATCAGTGTTCCAGGTGCACGGTGGAATCACCCGCTTAGCGATAAGAGTAATCCTGCTTGTCACGGCCGCCTGCAGTGGTGAAAGGACAACAGAACCGGTCGACATAACCCGTCATCTAGGTACGGCAAGCGTAGCGTGTCCAGACGGATGCTTCATTGACAACTTCACCGATGTCGATGGGAAACTGCTAGAGATACCACATACCGGATGGGGCAGCTCGCCGTTTACTTGGACTCAAGTAAACGGCTTCGGCTCATCCGCGTCAATCAAGGACAACAGTGTCTCCGTTCCTCTTGCTGGGCAGGGTTGGCTTTATCTAACCTCCGCGCCTGCTGGAGATTGGGTCGAGCTATCCGTGGATGTTGGGGATCTTGCGTCGGATAGTCTGTTCCACGAGGTGGTCATTTACCTTCGCGGTTCTCCCAATGCGGACGCGTACCACATCTCGTGGGATATGTGTGGGAACACCACCACTGCAGTGTGTAGCGGCGGACTACCGCAACAGGGGCACGGCATCGCGTTCACGGGTGGGGGAGATGCTGGCACTTGGCACCAGTTAAGTCTCGATCCCCCAAGTCCAGGCTTGCACACCTTCCGGGCTGAAATACTCAACAATAGCAGCACGGTCCAAGTAACCATGGATGGTTCCGTCGTGGCGACACACACGTACCCGACGCTGTTACCGACAAATCGGGCAGGCATCCAATTTCTTGCCGCCAGCCTATACGAGTCTTTCACGCCGGCACAGGTAAGGATCACTTCTTTCGCAGCCGCCCTTGCGCCATGTCCTCCTTCGGGTGATCCGGTATTGGACGCCCCCGACGTCCGGCGAGTCTTGTACCAGTCACTCGCAAACTCACTTCCGAATAGCGCGCCGGAGCTGCGGCAGCGACGCGAACGCGGTGGTGTCATTTACCAGAGCGCAGATGGGGCTTACCACGCCGCGGAAGGCATCGATCCTCAGGCTACCGTCTGCGATTTCAGTCATGCGCGTGCTCCCGTAAGCCTCCAGCCAGGCGATGTACCTAAGGCCGGCTTCCATACCCACCCGCATAAGACAAACGATAAGGTCTACGATGACTGTAAGCGGGTACCTGCCGGGGGGTGGGTCAGGCGAAACCATCGACAAATGGTGGCGGAAGCGGTCAGGATTGGGACGATGCTACAACCAGTACGTTTCCTGAATACGTCATGACGAATGAAGGCACCATCGCTAGGCTGGATCCCAACACGCCTGCGGGGCCAGCCAGGATCAATAACAGGAATCGGTGGACGTTCTCAGGCAATCCGAACAGTTGCTTTACGAAAATCCCGTGAAACGTCCCGTTAACATGACGCGCATGAGTCTTGCTGCTAAAATTCATTGCTAGTCCATCTGGAGGAAGGAATGAAAGCTAGAATCGCAATCCCAGCCGTCATTTTCGCCCTGTGCGTCGGCCTAACGGCCTCTAGTACGGGGAAATCGGCCCTGAGGTGCCGTGCGGCGGATGGCACATCGGCTGCCACAATAAGCGCGCTCCAATCCTTGGCCACATCCACGGTTCCGGCGGATAAAGCCCTTAAGGACTCCCTTCACCTAACCATTCGGCGGGCTAGCGATGTGTCCCTGGTGACAAAAGAGGCGACCTGCCTGCGCGCGGCAACTGAAATGGATAAACTCTGGAAGACCGGGACGACTAACCGCCAGGTGTATGTCTATAAGGTAGGTTCCGACTTTGGATCCGAAGACCCACAGGCGGGTTCCGGCGATTACCGAAGCGTAGCCTTCTTTACCTCCAAGTGGGTATATAAGAGCCTGCTCGTGGGACCATGATACGTTCGAGGCGGGCATTGCGTAGGGTGTCGAGGTGAACCGCCGCCGATGGTCCGGACTGTCGGCGGCGGTTTACACACCAGGTACCGGCCGATTTCCACTTCTCCGGCTCGGAGGTAAGTTCTCTCTACCCGCCAACATCTCGAGCGACCGTTTCCGTTGACTACGGGATGGCTCGAAGGAGGTACCCATGCATCGCCGCGGCTTCCGATTCGTCGCCCTCACGCTCCTTACGCTGCTCTCACCCCTACGCCCGGCATCCGCTCAAGGCAGACTCGCACTGGGCATCGCTGCTGGCCCATCCCCTTACGATCTCGCCGGCACCGGCACCGGGACTGCCGCTGGCGGGTTCCTGGCCTGGCGCCCCGCTCGGGGCCTGGTGGTCGAACCCGGCCTTACCGTGTTCAGCTATCGCAGCGACTTCGACGAGCGCACCAACTTGTTGCTTCCCGAGCTGAGTATTCAGGGCGAGCTGGTACTGGGCGGATTCCGTCCCTTCCTGGGCGGGGGTGCCGGTGGCGCCTTTGCCCTGAGCGGCGTGCCGAGCACTACCGTGACGCTGCATGCGGTGGGCGGTGCCCGGCTGGACCTGAGCGAGACCTGGGGGTTGCTGGGGGAGATGCGGGTTCGGGCGGTGCATCCCTGGACCGGGAACACGGTCGATTTTCTCTTCGGGGTGAGCCGAGCGCTCCGGCCATACCCGGCAGCTACCGGGCCGGTGGGTGAGCCGGGTGCTGTGCCGATTCCTCCTGCGATGGTGCAGCCCAGTCGAATCGAGCTCTCGGGCCACCTCGGCGTACACGTGGACCATCATTCGGAGGCGGACCGGGCGATCAGCGATGGCACCAACGCCATGTACGCCGCCAGCGGCGAGGCGAGCGCCTGGTCCGGCCGGCTGGGATACTGGGTCCGTCCCCGGCTGGGCCTGCAGCTCGATGTGAGTCACTCCTCCAACGCCAGTTGGGAAGGCTCCACCTCGTCCCCAGTTCCCAGCTTTGCCAACCGGACTACCTATGTGAGTGCCCGCGGGATGCTCCGGACATCCCCGGTTCGTCGCTTCGGGGTATACGCGGCGGCGGGGCCGGCACTCATGCTATACGGCGGTACCGGCGACAACCTGCGCACCCGGAATGCGGATCTGGGCGGGGTGCTGGACGTCGGCGGCCGCCTCCGGGCAACACCGTGGCTGCAGGTGGAGCTGTCGCTGAGCGACTACTTCTATAGCTCGCGGTATCAGAACGAAGGACGGGTATTCCGGCACGATCTGCTCATCCTGCCGGGACTGGTGTACACCTGGCATTAGCCGGGGGACGACCTTGATTCCAATCCGATGGTCCGACTGCACGACTCTCGCGGTGCTCGTGCTAGCCATATCCGGCTGCTTTACATGGCAACCTTACGAGCCGGGGGCCATGCTCGTTCACGGTCAGTCCTTGCCGCGTCGTCTTCAGGCCACGGGACGGAATGGTCGGCGGATCGTCCTCACTGCGCCATTCCTTCGGTCGGACACGCTCTTTGGACGGGTCGACGATGACACTGTGGGGGTTCCTTTGGCCAACATTGCGACCATCGAACGTGAACACCTGAGCATCGAGCGCACCCTGGGATTAGCGCTCGGGGTCCCGATTGCGGCTGCGGGTTTGACATATCTAATCGTGTGCGGCCAAGGCCAGTGTGAGGCCCACTACTGACGAGCAGGCATGATCGCGCGACTGTGGCATGGGAGGACGCGGGCCCGAGACTATGATGCCTACTGGGCCTTCTTGCAGGGCCGCGCCATACCAGACTATCGGGGCACGCCTGGCAACCGCGGGGTGCGACTCTTCCGGCGTCTGGATGGGGAGCACGCCCACTTCCTGACGCTGAGTTACTGGATCTCGCTGGAGGCGATTCAAGCCTTCGCAGGGGCGGACATCTCGGTGGCCAAGTACTATCCAGAGGACCGCGAATATCTGCTCGAGTTTGAGCCCACGGTGCAGCACTACGAGGTCACGGACTCCGACGCGATACCGCAAGACCGATAGCGGGTTGGAGTCAAGGATTGTGCCCAGTTGAGGAGTCGCCAATGAGCAGCCGCTTGTGGGTCGGTTTTTCGGTGCTGGTCACGCTTCGTGCGGGATCGCTGTCAGGGCAGACGCTGGGAGCACCTGCGGATTCTCAAGCGATTCGAACCGTTGTCGCCACACTGGATACTGCCTGGGGCGCAGCTGACGCAGGTCGCTGGACCTCCATGTTCTGGCCGGACGCCGAATTCGTCAATGTGAGTGGCCTGATTTTTAGCGGATCGAATGCGATTCGCGCTCGACACGAAGCGATTTGGCACGCGCACTTTCGGCGGTAGTCACGCGCAGGGAACGATACGTCGATTGGTCTTCCTCTCACCTGATGTCGCCATCGCGGATGTGAATTTCGCGGTACGGGATTACGCCTATCTCCCGGCCGTGGGTGCGCGAGAAACCGAGCCTGGCGTGGTCCTTCGCGCATGCGTCACGTACTGACGCGCAGGGGTGGTCGTTGGCGGATCGCAGCCACCCAGAACACCTGGTGGCTCCCAAACAGTAACCGGAAGGCCACATGGACCCTGCTTTTCTTGGCCCACTCGTACCGATCGCGGCGATCGTTGCTTACGCGGCGGTCAAGATAACTCGCCTGCGTGCCCCTCTCCCCGGATCGGCAGCGCCCGAGATCACTGCGCGGCTCGAGGCACTTGAACATAGTGTCCAGGACGTCCAACAGGAGTTGGCAGAAACCCAGGAACGCCTCGATTTCGCAGAGCGTCTGCTGAGCCAGGCACGGGAAGACCGGCGCATCGGGGGCTAGAGTTGCGCCCTTTCGCCTGGGGCGGCATTCGCGCCCTGCGCCCGGACCAATACGTTGACGAGGGCCAGGATCTGCGTGACTCTGCGTGAGCAGCCCGTGGATACCCAAAGATCCCGCCTACGAGGCGCGGGTGCGGGAGAGCTTCAGCCGCCAAAGCCATATGGCCACGCTCGGCGCCGAGCTCGTCTTCATCGCCCCGGGCGAGGTGCGGCTGGCGTTTCCCTTTGCCGCGCAATTCTGTCAGCAGAACGGGTTTCTGCACGCGGGGGCCATTGCGAGCGTCGCCGACTCGGCCAACGGGTATGCCGCCTATACCCTGGCTCCGCCCGACACCGATGTCCTGGCCGTGGAGTTCAAGATCAACCTGCTGGCACCGGCCCTGGGTGAGGCGTTTCTGGCCTGCGGCCGGGTGCTGCGTCCGGGGCGGACCCTCACGGTCTGCCAAGCCGACGTGTTTACAACCGGAGCTGGCGAGAGGGTCCACATCGCCACGATGTTGTCAACCATCATTGTGCGTCCGAGGAGCAGCGGTAGCACCGCGCGGCCTGACAAGAAGTGAAGTCGTCAACCCATGACCTCTCAACCCACTCTGTCTACATCACGCCTGATCCTTCGACCATTCACTGGTGCCGACGCCGGTGAGGTACAACACTTGGCGGGTGCAGCAGCGGTGGCAGACACCACGCTGACCATTCCGCACCCCTATGAAAGCGGTCTGGCCGAGTCGTGGATCGCAACGCATCAGCCCGCCTTCAGTCGCCAAGAAAATGTCGTTTTCGCGATTACCCGTAGAGATGCTCGACTCGTGGGAGCGATCAACTTGCGGCTCGAGTTGAAGCACTCTCGTGGTGAGGTCGGGTACTGGATCGGCGAGCCCTACTGGGGCCATGGGTATGCAACAGAGGCGGTGATTGCGGTCCTTCGCTATGGGCTGGCGGAGCTTGGGCTCAATCGGATCTATGCCCGGCACTTTGCTCGAAACCCTGCCTCGGGTCGGGTGATGCAGAAGGCCGGAATGCGGCATGAGGGGCATGAACGGCAGCATGTTCTGAAGAGTGGGCGCTTTGAGGACTTGGAATGTTACGCCATCCTCCGGGCTGATCAGCCTTAGGGGTTGTGTGCAGTTGGAAATCGCCGCAGCTGATGCGCCGTCCGTTAAGGGGACGAACAACAGTCCGTTGCCAAGACCGGTTCACTCCCGCAATCGGAGAGGATGCGGATCCATGTCGCACACGCTCAAGGCGATCGCCGGCGGCCTTCTTCTATTGGGCCTAATGGTTCTCGGGGCACGATTCGTCCATGTTGCCGCTCCCACGGCCGGAATGGCGGCCGCCGCGCGGTGGTTCATTCCGATCTGGCTGATTGGAGCTGCGATCAACCTGTGGGTCGGGGTCGCCAAAGCCGGGTACTCAGTAGCCGATGAGGCGCCGATCTTCCTGGTGGTCTTTGCCGTGCCGGCAGCGGTCGCCATCCTCATCGCCTGGAGTCTTTCGCGCAGCTGATGGCACTTCGGTTCTAAAGGACCCTGCTGAGCGACTATCTCGTCTTGCATCTGGGGAGATCGTCTGAGCATCGATGTGGAGTCGGATGGCCCGGTCGTCATCGGCCTCCTACGGCCGTAGCATTCGCGCTGGGAACCGCGATCGGCTACGGTGTCTGGGCCGCTGCTCCGGTCCTGATCGGCCATCGGGCACCTTGGGACGGCAATTGGCCCTATTACTCGACGGTGCTGATCAGTGCCAGTGCGCTGGTGGCACTTATGCTGCCGGGAAGGTATGCAGCAGTGTTCGTCGGCACGGTCCTCGGGCAGTCCTTAGCGAAACTGATCCTGCTCTCAATGGATCAAAGGTTCTGGCTATCCAGCGAGTATGACTGGATCGGCTGCTCGCTGACCTTTCCAGGTACGTGGCTAGGCTCCGCAATTCGGAAATATTTCCGCCGCGCCGCCTAACGAGCGCATCGGTCAGCGCCGAGAGTCATGACTCAGGCCGTCGTGTTCGATCTCTTCGAGACTCTGGTAAGCGAGTCAGCCGCGGTAGTGCAAAGGGCCTCTACCCTTGCCGCACGGCTCGGCGTCAGCCCAGAGGCCTACCGCCGTCATTGGCATTCTCTGCGCCCGAACGTCGTACTCGGACGCTGCTCCTTCCGGGATGCCCTGTCTCAGATCGCGGCTCAGCTCGGGACCCCACCGGCCGACAGCCTGCTGGACCAGCTCTCGTCGGAACGCGCAAGCGAAAAGGCAGCTGTGCTGCGCACCATTGAGCCGGACGTGCGCCGTACGCTCGCACTCCTGCGTGAGAAACGACTCAGACTTGGCTTGATAACCAACTGCTTTCAGGAAGATGTCTCCGGCTGGGACCGATCTCCGTTGCGCCCGCTGTTTGACGTCACCGTCTTCTCGTGGGCCGTCGGTCTCGCCAAGCCTGAGCCCGAGATCTATTGGCTCGCCTGCAGAGAACTCGGCGCGCCCGCCGGCCACACCCTCTACGTCGGCGATGGGGCGGATGACGAACTCGCGGGCGCGGGCACCGCCGGTCTCTCGGCTCACCGTGCGCTGTGGTTTCTGTCGCGTTGGCCTCAGTTCAGACTGGGCCCGGATGATCCCGGCCTTCGGCGGATAACCGATGTGCTCGACCTGACCGCCTGAGTCAACCGCCGGCCGGAGAAACTGCCGCACCGGCGCTATGTCGAGTTCGGAGAATAGGGGACGGCGAGGAGGAGGGCAATCTACCGGTGCGCGTGGGCGACCTTCCGCTCGATTCGCCGATCCGGGACCAGCCAAATGAGTGCGGCCGACTACATAGACTACTCCGGCAATCCACGGACGCAGAAACGTGAGCGCTATCCCCAGGGCATAGAGCAGAAGAGAAACCTTCCCCTTCCAGTCCTTGCCGACCGCCGCTGCCAGGATCGAGCCCGGCCCCTCTCGGACGAGAATCTCCCGTTGCAGCAGCAAATAAGCGCAGCCAGAGAGCAACAGAATCACTCCATACAACGCTGTGGGAACGGGGGCGAATCGATTTTCGCCCATCCAGCCGGTGACGAAAGGAATCAATGACAGCCAAAAGAGCAGGTGCAGATTGGCCCAGAGGATCCCACCGCTCACCTGGTGGGTGACACTCAGCAGGTGATGGTGGTTGTTCCAGTAGATGCTGAGATAGATGAAGCTCAGCACGTAGCTCAGGAAGATGGGAAACACGGCGCTCAGCACCGCGAGGTTGGCCCCATGGGGGACCTTCAGCTCCAGCACCATGATGGTCATGATGATGGCGAATACTGCGTCGCTGAAGGCTTCCATCCGGGCCTTACTCATCACTCCGCTCCGGTCGCGGCAGGTCAGGCGTGCATGGGCTGGGGCGCGGATTGACTGAGCCATTCTTCGAAGCGGATCTCGCCGAGCCTGGCGTCGGCAGCGGGCACCAGCGTCCGCTCGCCTAGCTCGGTGCCGAAGTAGTGCGCGTGCGGGTCGGCGATGACGACCCGCGGATCCTGGCGGGCAGTGAGACCCAGTCTGATGAATTCGTCAAAGCGAAACTGTTCGGGCCCGGCGATCTCGACGATGGCGTTGAGCGGAGCCGACACAGCGACCCGGCTCACCGCCTTCGCGACATCCTCCGCCGCCATGGGTTGGAACAGCACCGGCGGCGATGCGCACCGTATTCCCGTCGGTGGCCTCGTCGGCGATGCGCTTGAGGAACTCGAAGAACTGGGTGGCGCGGACGATGGTGTACGGGATCGACGGAATCCCTGACCAGCTTCTCCTGGGCGATCTTCGCCCGGAGGTAACCGCTGCCGGGCGCCCGGTCGCTGCCGACGACCGACAACGCGACGTGATGCCCCACGCCCGCCTCGGCTTCGGCGGCGAGGAGATTGCCGGTCGAGGTCTGGAAGAACTCGAGCACCGCCGCGTCTTCGAACGAGGGAGAGTTCGAGACGTCGACGACCACGGCCGCGCCGCTGAGGACGTCGGACAGTCCCTCTCCGGTGAGCGTGTTGACGCCTGTATCCGGAGACGCCGGCAGGGCCTCGTGGCCCTGCTCCCGAAGGCGGGCGACGACCTTCGATCCGATGAGCCCGCTGCCGCCGATGACCACGATTTTCATGGTGAGCTCCTTTATGGATCGAGCGATTCACTCGCTTAGTATAAGTGCCGCGTCACGAAACCGTCACGGTCTCTCGAATCATTCTTGACAGGTGCCGTAACGAGACCTAGCGTGGCGCGAGACCGCCGAGCTGCCGAAGGCAACTTTAGAAAGGACCCCTCCATGCCTGCAACACCTGACTCAGAGTCCATGAACATCGTCCTCGTCCACGGCGCCTGGGCCGACGGCTCTGGCTGGGAAGCTGTCTACCGATCGCTGCGGAAGGAAAATTTCCCGGTCAGCGTGGTCCAGCATCCCACCATCGCGCTGACTGACGACGTCCAAGCGACCAAACGGGTACTGGCCACGCAGACCGGCCCCGTGATCCTGGTCGGCCACTCCTATGGCGGAGCGGTGATTACCGAAGCCGGCAACGACCCCAAAGTGGTGGGACTGGTCTACATCGCCGGCTGGATCCCGGACAAAGGAGAATCGGTGGAGTCCCTCATCAAAGACCGGATCCCGCCGAGCGCTCCGGCTCCTCCCATCCTGCCACCGCAGGACGGCTTTCTGCTGCTGGACAAGGACAAGTTCCCCGCCTCCTTCGCCGGCGACGTTGATCCTGCGCGGGCAGCGTTCATGGCGGATTCCCAGGTTCCCTGGGGCCTCGCGGCCGTGAGTGCGACTATCAAGGAGCCGGCCTGGAAGACGAAGCCGAGCTGGTCCTTGGTGACCACCGCGGACCGGATGATCCCGCCTGACGCGCAGCGCTTCATGTCCAACCGTGCGGGAGCGACAATCGTCGAGGTCGCGGGAAGTCACGCGGTCTACGTCTCCCAGCCTGCCGTGGTGGCCAATCTGATCGTCCAGGCTGCCAAGGAGGCGATAGCCCACGCGGGTTAAGGGTGGATGCGAGCGAAATAACGACGCAACCGCTCGGGGTCGGCCTGAGGGTCCGCCAAGGCGACGTAGCCGTCCGGCCGGATGAGGTAGAGCGCCCCGCTCTCGAGACCGGCTCGCCCCATCCCCGGCTGCCAGGCGAAGCGGTGGAGTGGAAGCCGAAGCTCGGCGCAGGCCTCGGCCACGCCGGGCCGGGCTTCGCCGTACAGGTGCGCCTGCCATTTCAGCGAGGTGAGCGGAGCGAAGTTGTCCTGTCCCGGCCCCAGCTGGACCCAGGGTAGCCGATCCCCGCCGCGGACGGCCCCGGCGGTGCCGGCGCTCAGTGAGCTGTTGCGATAGTTGATGCCGAACTGCGCCAGGGTCTCGAACATGAAGCGGCGGAACGGCGGAAGTCGGAACAGCAGGGGTACCAGCAGCGGAACCAGCCGAGTGCGGACCAAGCGCGGCGATAATGCCTCGCCTGGTCACCAGGATGAATATGCGATCGGTGGTGGCGACCAGCCGCCGGGCAAAGGCGATCCGCTCCGGCTCGTAGGTATCGAGCAGGCTGGCCGGCGCGGCTTCCTTCAGCACGGCGGCAAGCTTCCACGCAAGGTTCACGGCGTCGCCGATGCCGGTGTTCATCCCCTGGCCACCGACCGGGCTGTGGATGTGCGCCGCATCTCCCAGCAGAAACGCGCGTCCTCCGCGGAAGTGGTTCGCGACGCGGTGATGGACCCGATAGGTCGAGAACCAATTCAGCTTCACGATGTTGAGCTTGAGGTGCTCGATCGCCTTGCCCTTCACGTCGTCGAACGTCAGCTTGCCGGCTTCGCGGCCCGGCAGGTCGCGCACGGTTCCGACCAGGCGCAAGCGGCCCGCTCCCTTGAGGGGAAAGACGATCACGAAATCGGCATCTTCGAGATCGAGATATAGCTCATCGCCGGTCGCCGGCCCGGTCCCTTCCACATCGGCGACATAGAACAGCCCGGTATAGGTTCCACCGGGAAAGCCAATGGCCAGCGCTTCCCGGACGGTCGATGAAGCACCGTCGCAGCCCGCGAGATAGGCGGCCTGGCAAACTTCTTCGGAGCCGTCCCGCCGCCGGAGCGTCGCCCGCACCCCGCCCTCATATTGCTCGAAGCGGAGCAACTCGGTCTCCCGCTCTACCGTCACCCCCAGCGCGTCCAGCCGCTCGATCAGCAATCTCTCGTGGGCATCCTGGGGAAAGACCAGCGCAAAGGCAAAGGGGCTCAACCCTTCTCCCATGCGCCGTAACGGCACCCGCGCGGCCAGGGCACCCTTCACCCAGAGGTTGAGGTTGGGGATTTTAACGCCGCCGGCGATGACCGCGTCGGCCAGGCCGACTTGCTGGTAGAGCTCCAGCGTGCGAGCCTGGACCGCTAAAGCGCGAGAGGTGGTGCCCGGCTCAGCGGTCCGGTCGATGATCCGCACCGGAATGCCCAACCGGGTCAACCAGAGCGCGAGCACGAGACCGGTGGGCCCGGCCCCGACAATCAAGACCAGCGAGCTGCCGCGCGGATTGGACATAGCTGCTGCCAATGAGTATCTCACCTGATGCGAGAGAGGTCGACAAAGATGCATGAAGGACCTCAGTCCCGTCGAGGGGCTGCCGTCCTCGAGCGGGGACTCGACACCTCGAACGGGTTGGACTTCGTGCGGGAGCGTCTGGCGCTGGTGGGCAAGACGCTCTTCCTGGTGTCGTTCGGATTCTACCTCTTCCTCCTCGCCAGCATGGTGCTGGTCGGCGGCGCGCCGTTCGTCGCCGTGGTGAAGGGGCCGGTCGCGATGGGCCACCTCGCCGCCAGCTGGACCATGGGCCTGGTCTGGCTCCTGGCCAGTCGCGCCAGGCTCTCGGTGCGGAGCCTGGGGGCGCTCGATGCCATCGGCATCGTGGTGGCCTGCGGTTTCCTCTCCATCATGACGCTGCATCGAGGAGGGGCAGATCCTCCAAGTGCTGCTGGCCCTCACCGTCACCGTCATGATCCGGGCGATCCTGGTGCCGTCTCGTCCGGGCCGAACCATGCTGCTCACGGCGCTGGCGTTCCTGCCGACGGTGGTCGTCTGCATCGCGCGGCATCACCCCACCGCGCTCCTGCCCGGGTTCAGCGTGGCCTACCAGAAGCAGTACATGACCCTCAACACGATCCTCTGGAGCGTCCTGGGGACCACGCTGGCCACCATTACTTCCCGGGTCACCTACGGACTGCGCAAGCAGGTCGCCGAGGCCAACGAGCTGGGCCAGTACGTCCTGGAGGAGAAGATCGGTGGCGGCGGGATGGGCGAGGTCTGGCGGGCGCGCCACCGGCTGCTGATCCGGCCGGCGGCGATCAAGCTCATCCGTCCCCAGGTGTCGCGGCGATCCCGAGCTGCTGCTCCGGCGCTTCGAGCGCGAGGCCCGCGCGACCGCCGCGCTCAAGTCCCCCCACACGGTGCAGCTCTACGACTTCGGCGCCACCGAGGACGGCAGGCTGTACTACGTGATGGAGCTGCTCGACGGGCTGGATCTCGATACCCTGGTCCGGCAGTACGGGCCGCTGCCGGCGGAGCGGGTGGTCCACCTCCTGCGCCAGGTCTGCTCCTCGCTCCAGGACGCGCACGGCAACGGGCTGGTGCATCGCGACATCAAGCCGGCGAACGTGGTGGTCAGCCGGGCGGGAACGACGTTCGATTTTGCCAAGGTGCTCGACTTCGGCCTGGTCAAACTCGATACGCGCGCGGAAGGCGCGGGGAGCGATGCCGTCACACCTCACGCGCCGAGGGGAGCACCAGCGGCACGCCGGCGTTCATGGCGCCGGAGACCGTGCTCGGCGTCGCCGACACCGATCATCGGGTGGACCTGTATGCGCTGGGGTGTGTCGGCTACTGGCTCTTGACCGGCAAGCTGATTTTCACGGGAAAGAGCGCCGTGGAGGTGATGTTCCATCACGCCCACACGCCGGCGCCCAGGCCCTCGACCAGGTCCGAGCTGCCGATCCCGGCTCCGCTCGAGGACCTGGTCATGGAGTGCCTGGAGAAGGACCCGGCGCGCCGTCCGGCCAGCGCGGAGGCGGTGAGCACCCGGCTCGACGCCGTCGCCCTGGAATCGCCCTGGACCGTCGAGCGGGCGGAGCGCTGGTGGGAAATGCACCGGCCGCTCCCGGCGGACGCGCGCCGAGTGGCGGAGGTGCTGCTGTCGCAGGAGGGGCGGGAGCTGCAGGATCGGGCCGCGGGTAAGGCCAAGGGGGTAGCGTCGCGTCACACTTCCGCAACAAATCTCTCCCCGATACTGTCTGAACCAAGGTATAACCGTATAATGGAGCCAGCTGATCACGCCACTACGCCTGGGAAAGGACAACTGGAATGTCGAGCAAATGCATGCGGGCCATTGCGACCGTGACGGCACTGGTCAGTGTTTTTGGCGCCAGCGCCGGGTTCGCCCAGCAGAACAAGTACAGCGTGAAGGTGCCGGGTGGGCTCGCGTTCGCCGAGTTCAGGGGCTACGAGGGCTGGCATCTGGTCTCCATCAGTCAGGACGGCCCGCTGGTCGCTGCCATCCTGGCGAATCCCACAATGATCACGGCCTACAAGAACGGCTTTCCCGGGAACGGCAAGCCTTGGCCCGACGGCTCCAAGATGGCGAAGATCCACTGGACCCCGAAGAAGATGGAGGTCTTCCCCGCCGCGACGGTGCCGGGCACGCTGCATGACGTCGACTTCATGGTGAAGGACAGCAAGCGGTTCAAGGACAGCGCCGGGTGGGGATGGGGCGCGTTCGAGTATGACGCCAAGTCCGATAGCTTCACGCCCGCCACCACGGCGGACCAGCCGCCCCAGGGAAACGACGCCAAGTGTGGACTGGCGTGCCACACGATCGTGCAGAAGAGAGACTACGTCTTCACCGATTACGGGAGCCGCTGAACGGAGCAATCCGCTTGGCTCTTAGCGCTCCGACCTTTCGGCGGCGGCTCCTGCGGATCCATGGTACGATCCTGGCCCTGGTTGCGCTGGGGAGCGCTCTCGCTACGACCATCGGCCGGATGACTGGAGCCGGCCCCTTTGGTTTCATGCGGCAGAACCCCATGGCCTGGGTCGGTCTGATCCAGGCTTATCTGTTGATGACGATCATTGCGGTACTACTGGTACTTGGTTCGGGTCAGGCGAATCCGAGGAAATGGAATGTGGTTGGAGCACTGGCGCACGGTGCCCCTCTCATCGCGGCTCTCTCTTCATTAGATGTATTCAGGTCAATGGGCGCGCTCGGAATGGTCCGGGTGGCCATTGCGTTCCACCTGGTTTGGCTCGGTCTGGAAACCTTGGCAGCGCTTTATCCAGACCCGAGCCACTAAGCAGCGCGGTAACTGGACTATGGAGTGGGACATGAATACGAGGGATACAGTTCAAGCTTATTTCAACAGTCTCAGAGAGAAAGGGGACTGGAAGACCTTTCTGGCGGACGAGATGGTGTTCACCAGCTTGGGAACTCCCGCCAAGCAGGTCAGGGGCAGAGATGCCTACCTCGAGTCGACGAAGCGCTTCTATTCCATGATCGACGCGCTGGAGATAAGGGACATTCTGGTGGATGGAGATAAGGCATGTGTCTTAACCAAGTATGATCTCCAGCCGCCGGGCAGGCCGATGTTTGAGAGCAATGTCGCGGAAATATTTGAGGTCCGCGATGGCAAGATTACGTCCCTGCGGATCTATTTCGATAGCGCACCATTTCCGAAATAGCCGAGGCAAGAGTCACAATGGAAGCAGCACGGTCGCACCATGCGACCCCGCGGCGGGACCCGGTCGCCGGCTGGGTACTCTACGACAATGCCTGTGGCGTCTGCAGCCGCTGGGTGCCGTTCTGGGCGCCCACGCTGCGGCGCATCGGTCTCGACGTCGCCCCCCTGCAGGCTCCGTGGGTCACCGAGCGCACCGGGCTCAGCCCGGAACAGCTGCTCCAGGATCTCCAACTGCTGCACGCCGATGGCCGGCTCACCTCGGGAGCCGCCGTCTACCGTTACGTCATGCGCCGGCGCTGGTGGGCCTGGCCGCTCTACGTCGCGAGCATCCTCCCGGTCGGCCGCCAGCTCTTCGACTGGACTTACCGCACCTTCGCCCGGCACCGGCTGCAGGTGTCGGCCGCCTGCGGGATCGCGCCGCCCGATCCGCGCGGGCCCGATGCCGGCTGAGGGGACGCCGGCCTTTCTCACCGCTGAGTGGCGCTACCTCGCACTGCTCAACTACGAAGTACCCGCTGCTCTGCTCCAGCCCTACGTACCCCGCGGGACCGAGCTCGATCGGCATGACGGCCGAGTCTTCCTGAGCCTGGTCGGGTTTCGCTTCCTCCATACCCGCGTGCTCGGCTGCCCGGTCCCGTTCCACCAGCACTTCGAGGAAGTGAATCTCCGCATCTACGTGCGCCGGGCCGTCGAGGGCGAGGTTCGGCGGGGGGTGACGTTCATCCGGGAGATCGTGCCGCGGCGGGCGATCGCCCTGGTGGCCCGGGCGGTCTACAACGAGCCCTACCTCGCGTTGCCGATGCGGAGCGAGCTGTCGGCCGGGACCGGAGGCGAGCCGGTGCGGGTGCGCTACGCCTGGCAGAGTGCTGCCGGCTGGCACCACCTGGCGCTCACCGGGTCCGGCATGCCCGCGGTGCCGGCCGCCGGCTCCGAGGCGGCGTTTATCGCCGAGCACTATTGGGGCTATACCAGTCAGCGCGACGGCGGGACCATCGAGTATCGGGTGGCGCACCCCGCCTGGCGGGTCTGGCCCGAAGCTGGGGTGGAGACCGGCGGGGACATGGGAGCCTTCTACGGCGCCGGCTTCGGTGCGGTGTTGGCCGCTCCGCCGGCGTCGGCCTTCCTGGCCGAGGGCTCGGCGGTCAGCGTGTTCCGTCCCACCGTGCTGGCAACGGCCTGATCGAGCTCCTCTTGCGGTCCTCTCACCCGGTCCCTACTTCTGGGGTGTGGGTCAGGGCGTGCCGGCCGTCTCCCTGATCAGTAGGAGCAGAACTGAAGGCCACCCTATCGGGAGGGGCTTATGCGACTGCATTCGTTAGCGTCACTGCTGGGGTTCACTGGCGTCCTCGCCTGCGGGGATCCTGCATCGGTCACCCAGGACCAGCTCACGATCCAGGCCACGGGGCGGGAAGTCGTGTTGAGCAGCACCGCGGCGCAGCCCACGTTCTATCTGGTGGTCGAGCGGGAGACCGCTGCTCTCATCAATTTCTACACCTGCATCAACCAGCCTCAGTGTCAGAGTGTCCCAGCTGGTTCGACCGTGCGGGTGCCGTATAGCGAGATCACCGGCTATCACGCCGGCGTCAGCCAGGAAGCGGTGGTGTACTGGTGGCGAGCGGTACGGACCCCGACGGGTCCCCGGGTTGATAGCCTGAGAAGTGCTGTCACCGGGCTGTAGCTGGATGCGAAATTCCAGAGCATGGGTTCGGCTCGGCCTCGCGGCGCTGCCGTTAATCGCCGGTTGCGAGCAAGGCCCGGTGAACCCCGACCAATGCAACATCCGGTTGGCGGTGGTCACGCCGGACCCGGCGACTCTGACGGTGGGGCAAGAAGTCACCCTCGAACCCCAATTGACCTCGGCTCGAGACTGCCTGCCGGCAGATGCCCAGCTGAGCAGTCTCCGCTGGGCCAGCGACGACCCTGCCATTGCCACGGTTGATCCGGTCAGCGGACGGGTGACGGCGGTGGGCGCCGGCACCACCGGGGTCTCCCTCACGACCGCGACGACGCACACGCTGCTGAACACGAGTACGATCCAGGTAACACCCTAGGACCGCCCCACCGTCCGCGTCTAGTTCATCTTCTCCACCCGTACATACAACAGGTACTTCCAGTTGTTGCTGGGGTTCTGCATGGGAATCTCCACCACCGCCGCCCGGTTCGTCGTGGTCAACGAGCGGGCGACCGCGTAGTTGATCGGCACATAGATCGGGCAATAGCTGTTGTCCGAGTTGATGTCGACCGGCTGGTCGCCCCAGCCAACCGGGGAGCCGAAGATCGCCGGGGGACCACCACCCGTCCCCGATTGCTGACAGTTCCGCTGCGGATTCCAGGTGCTCAACATCCCCCGGCCATAGCTGTTGGGCATGTAGTTGCTGAACGCATTGCGGTAGGTCACGTCAGGTGCCGCGCCAATCTGGAAGGTCGTGAAGAAGGGGACCGCCCGCTCGTCGGTGTCGGATTCCCAGATGGCCGGTGACAGGATCACCTCGCCGTCCAGCTCGGTCAGGTCTCCCTCCCAGAGCAGGAAGGGGAGGTTATTCATCGTAGGAGGCTGGAGGTCGGCCACCAAATCCACCGGCGCGGGATAGCGATCGTTGGGCAGGATGCCTCCGGTGCTCGAGGCCGATCCGGCCTTTACCCGGCCCGGGAAGTTCTGGACATCGCCGAAGGTGGGGGTCCGGGCCATCCGGCTGGATACCAATCCGCCGTTTCTGCCGTACTCGTTCACCTGAGTAGTGATGTAGACCTCGTCGCCCCGGCCGTCGTTCCGGAAGGGGTCTTCCGCGGTGACGTTGATGGCCTTGAAGCCCTCCAGCGAGAGCCGATAGTGCCCGGCGCCGTAGCTCACGGTGTCGGTGGCCGTGCTCCACTCGGTGTAGTGGCTCAGGATGCCGAGTCCGCCGGAGTAGATGCTGGCGATGGTCCAGGTGTAGACGCCGGGTTTGAGGATCGGGGTATCCACCGGCCCGCTGCTCACCATCTTGCCGTTGTTTCCCATGCCGGGGCCGCCGATCAGGAAGCCACTGGTGCCCGGGATGTTGTTGTCGAAGGTCAGCCGGACCTGGCCGGCACTCAGGTGCTGGGCGGTGAGCACCGGGTTTCGGACCCCATCGAGCCGGACGCCGAACCCCGCCTTCCCGACCGACCCATCGGCGTAATTCACCAGGACGGTGTACATGTAGTTGCCCTTCTTGAGCAGCCCGGTGTCGGTCCAGGAGGTGGCGGTGATGGGGCCGGAGGTGGCGTTGCAGCAGGCAGGGTCCTGATACAGCTGGCGGTTCACCACGTAGCTCTGGCCGCGTTGGGGGCCGGCTGCCAGACCAGCTTGGCGATGACCCCGTAGGTGCCCGACAGCGTCGATGGCGATGCCCTGCGGCGGGGGACCCGGGGGAGGCTCGTACACCTTCAGGGTCCGGGCGACCGGCTGCCCGGGCAGCTGCTCCAGGGGCACCGCGACCCGGGTGGGCCGCTGCGCGCTGGCCACGGCGGGGGCGAGGGCCAGCGCCACCAGCAGGACGGACGGGGATTTCCGGATGAGTTTCGGCATGGGAGCTCCTTGAGCGGCTGCGTCTGGGTTGGTCGAGGTTGCTCAAGATGGGTCCGACCAGGCAACCAGCCGTCAAGGCGGGCGTCAACTCACGCCGTGGTGATATGTTGGGAAGGTCGCATCCTTCGCTGGAGGGATCCCGTGCGCAGCGCACTCCTCGTGTCGTTCAGCCTGTTGGCGTGGTCGGTTCCGGCAACGGCGCAACGCCCAGTCCCAAGGCCGGCACCCTCGGTCCTCTTCAGTCACCATCGCGGCGGTCCGCTCCAGCCAACCCTGGCCGCGGAGCCGCGCGACAGCTCTGCCGCGGAGCCGGCCCAGCTACTGGATGGAGGGTGCCGTGATCGGTGGGGCGCTCGGCGCGCTCGGCGGTGCAGTGCTAGGGCACCGGTTGTGTGGTATGTCGGAGGACTCTACCAAGAGCTGCACGGGCAGCTTGCTGTTGGGAGCCCTGCTCGGTGCCGCGGTGGTCGCGATCCCGGGAGCGCTTATCGGGGGACAGTTCTCCAAAGAGCCGGCAGAGCCCGACCCCGGAGCGCCATGAGGCTTGGGGGCGCTTCGAGCGGGTCAGCCGACCTCGAGGAGCCGGGCTTGCAGAGTCTTTCCATCCAGGAACGGCAGCGACACGTGCTCATGGGTGACCATCCATCGGCCGTTCCTCTCCTGCAAACCCGCAGTCACCCGTACCCAGTAATCGGTCTTCTCTCCGGAGGTCCGGGTACTCCTGACGTGACCCAGGTAGTGGCAGAAGGCGATGTCATCCCGCAGCGTGACATCTAAGTCCCGGACCTCAAAGTCGATCGGCCCTTGCACTGACGCGAACCAGGCCTCGAAGTTCTTGCGATAGGCGTCTGCGCCCAGGGTTTGCAAGGGCATGAGATCGAAGGTGACGATGTCCGGCGAATAGTTCGCCATCAAAGCGTCGAGGTCCTTGGCGCGTAAAGCTCGTGCCAAGGCATCGATGCGCTCGCGGATCCCGGTGTCGCCCCTGGTTGGGGCCGTGGTCGTTGGCATACGCTCATGCCCGCCGAGCCCTGGTCCTCGCCCCCTTCTTCGCCGCCGCCCGCCGCCGGGCCGGCCCCTTGGTGCGAACGGCCTTCTTGGCCGACGCCGACCGGCTCGCCGCGCTTCGGCGTCGCGCCGCCGACCGCGCCTGTCTCGCCAGCGCCTGGGGAGAGGCCGCGCTCCGGCCTTCCCGCTTGAGCCGCTTCAGCATTGCCCGGGAGCGCCGGACCGAGGTCTTCTTCCGGCTGCCACTCCGGGCCTTGCGGGAGTCGCGCGCGGCGGCCTGGCGGGTTGCCTCGGAAGTCGTGCCTTTCTTTGGCGGCTTGAGCTTCACCCCCGCCCTGCGGGCCTTCGACAGCCCGATGGCGATCGCCTGCTGGGTAGAGCTGGCGCCGTGCTTGCCTTCCCGGATGTGATGGATTTCTTCCCGCACGAACTCGCCGGCCTGGGTGGACGGCGACTTGCCCTCACGAGCGTCCTCTCGGGCGCGCTCGATGGTTTCTTTCTCCGGCATGGGTCCTCCTTGGTGGGTGAGCGCCGGTGTCACGCGAATAGTGGTCGGCGCCCTCATGAAGGACCGTGGTGTAGATCACCTAGCCGATCAGGCTCGCATCAGGTGGCTCAGACCCAGCGCACATAGATACAGCCCGACCCCGAACACGACATGGGTCATCAGGCTCTTGACCCTGGCCTGGGCTGGATTGGCCGTTCTCGAGCCGGCGATCCCGAGGCCCAATGACGGCTGCAGGATGAAGAAGGGGAATACGACGGTGGCGATGCCGTAGAGCAGCGCAGGCATCAGGGTGGGCTGCGCCAGCCAATGTCCCGAGGTTAACAGGACGAGTCCTACCGCGAGCAGGACTCCGATAGTGTAGTGCGCCATCCAGCCGACCGGGCACTCGAAGGGCTTTCGCGCCGCAGCGGCGATACTCGCATGCCTGAACCTTCCGTCCGGCAGGTGGAGGACCCAGCGTCCGAGCAGACAGTAATCGAGCGATGGAATGTGGAAGGCGCGCTTGAGGAACAGGTTCCAGAGGTCCATCACCAGCGTGGCGCCGATACCGATCGCGATGGCACCGGGGAGCTGGCTTGCTTCAACGCTCATGGTCGACTGGCAGAAGTTGCTCGGTTACTTCACTGATCCCGCCGCGGCCGCGATCCCATCCAACTCCGCCAAGACCTGCGGCGGCAGCGTCAGCTCGCCGGCGGCCAGGTTCTCCTTGAGGTGGGCGACCGACGACGTGCCCGGGATCAGCAGGATGTTGGGCGACCGGTGCAGCAGCCAGGCCAGCGCGACCTGCATCGGCTTGGCGCCGAGCCGGTCCGCGACGGCGGACAAGGTGGACGACTGCAGCGGCGTGAACCCGCCGAGCGGGAAGAACGGCACGTAGGCGATGCCCTGCCGGTCCAGGTCGTCGATCAGGGCGTCGTCCCGACGGTCGGCCAGGTTGTAGCTGTTCTGCACGCAGACGATGTCGGTGATCGTCTGCGCCTCGACCACTTGAGCGGCGGTGGCGTTGCTCAGGCCGATGTGGCGGATCAGCCCCTTGCGCCGGAGCTCGGCCAGCACCGTCACCGGCCCGGCGACAGACCCCTCCCCGGCGCCCAGGCCGGACCCCATCGCCCGATAGTTGGCGATGTCGAGCGCATCCAGGCCCAGGTTGCGGAGATTGTCGTGCACCGCCGTCGGTCAGATCTCGGGCGAGATGGCCGGCTGCCACGACTGGTCGGGCGGGCGGCGGGCCCCCAGCTTGGTGACGATCACCAGTCCTTCGGGTACGGGTGCAGCGCCTGCCGGATGATCTGGTTGGTGACGTGGTCGTCGGTGACGGCGCCGACCGGTGTATCCGAAGTATTGGTCCCCTGATGTTCATGGACGCGACAGATCAGCGGAACCAGCCGAAGCGAAATTCGATCATGCACACGAACATCGCGATCTGAAGTGGCAGAATAACGTACGCGATGAAACGGAGTCTGTGACTTCGATGATGAACGCCGGAACATACGGGCAACATGCCGGATTGGCGGAGACCTCGACCGAGGCGATGCTCTGGTCGCTTATGTCCGGGGCTACGAAAGTCGACGATAGAGCGCGACGGGAACCGCGCCAGAAATGAATGCGGGACGCTCGCGAGCATTTCGGGTTTGGCGGTAGCCGTGCTACGCGCCGTGATGTTGATCGTGCCTGACGTTGGCGCCGGCTGGCTGATTTATGCGGCGCATGCCGGCAGGGTCTTCGATCAGACCCGGTAAAGAGGCTCGACAACGTTGCAGATTGTCTTACACCGCCCAGCGTCCAATGTCGCCCTGCGACTCGACATTCCCGTGGAACTTTGTTCTCCCGTTTGATATCGTCGCTGTGCATCATGAATTTGTCGGAACAGCGCGCCAAACGCTTGAAGATTTCTTGCCGATGCGTATCGTCGAACACAACCCCGTCGGCGCCGCCTCGACGAAGAAAGATGACGGCACCGTGGTCTGCCGCCGGAACTGGTCGCTGAACGCAAAACTTTCCGTGATGAAAATCTTTTTGGAATGGCGCCTTCCCGTTGGCGTTCGCACCCAAACAAACGGTGCGAGCTCTAACTTCAAAACACCTGTTACACAAAGCCAAAACATTCACCGAACTACGAGTGTAACAAGCCTCGGATTTGCCGGAGTCGCACTCGGCTGTCGATATCGCAAGCAATATCTTGTGCCTATAATCAATGAAGCCCTCCGTCTGCAGAAACGGCCTTGCTGTCAAGAATCGATTTCGACCGCAAGATGAAACTTGAGCACTGCGTTGCGCGTTGTTATCCGAGATCTGCGATACAGATTCAAAATGCTCGTGGCTACGCTCGGCCTTGACGGAACTATCGGACACGAGATTTGTTCAGTATGCATCGAAGGAGCCCGCCCGAAAACTGATCGGCCGCCGTCGTTGGTCAGATCAATGCGGGTTGTGGAAACGCGATACTTGCATAGACAGTGATCCGCGACATTGCGCTTCGCGCATGTCCTGGGAATCGTCGGGCGCAATAGCACCAGCTGCGCCGAGTTTCTGGAACTTGCCATTTGAAAACTCTGACTGTCCCTCAAAAGTGTTCCTTGATGAACACGCGGTACCCAGAGCCTCTTCCGCTGCTTGCGGCATTTGCGAGCCGGTTCCCATACTCCATTCGCAACGCGTGCGCTGCTTATCGGCGACAAAATTGGCGCTGCTTGCGCTCGGAGTACTGGCCTGACGGGTTCGCTGTCTGGCTGCGTTGGCAGACATGCAGCGAAAGTTCAATGGCAGCGACGTGGGGTTTGAAACCATTGGCTTCTCTCAGCACCAAAGCGGAAGCACCATTGATGTAGTCGTTGAAGCTGGGCTCAGCGGCAGGGTTTGAACTTTGCTCTCGATCTCCTGACCCTGGGCGCCCTTGATCTTGAAGTGGACGTTTCACGGATCCGGTTCGATCAACACCGCCCGGGTTGTCGTCATCAATGACATCGTCGATCACGTTACAGCAATTCGGACCCGCGATCAATCTTTTGAAAGGGGATTGATGACGTCGACAGCTTGATCAGTGAGAAATATCCACTTACCCGATAGTATTCATGCGATCAATCGGTGAGAACAAAGGAATGCTCAAGGTGCTCTACCAACCCTGAAATGTGCCGTTGACTTTCAGCCCCATTCCAATGCCCCGTTCAACATCATCAGGACTGCTTCCGCCGCTGACCGAACCCTCAGCTATACTGAGCTTTTCCGCTCGCGCCTGCAAAAATGGTCCCGTGCAACCTCGGGGGACCTTTCCTGGGCGATCTACTCAGTTTCGTGGAAGGATGATGAGCAATGTTCAACCTGTACCAGACAACGCTCGGCTCAAGAGCGAGTTATCTGAAAACTGCGAGTCCTGGATTCCGGCGCCTTGCCGTCGCCTGTACCTTGATCACAGGCATCGATCTGTTCCAGAATGCTTTCCAGGCCGACCAATCCAGCCCCCAAGCAGAAGTCCGATTGCCGACCCCAGAACGATTGTCGAGCATGCTTGCGCTACCGAGATCGCTGAGTCGGAGCCACGGTGGTTGAACATTGAGAGCCATGCAGGCCCCGGAGACCACAACTCAAGGACGATGAGGATAAAGAAATATCAGGCTTCTCAACGATCCCCTCCTGGATATGTTTCGACGGAATCAGCGGCGGCCGACAGAGGCGTAGGGAGCGGCTTTATCGTGAATTCGAAGGGCTGCATTCTAAAAACAGACATGCCCATCGAGATACAACTGGCGTCATTGATTGGCCTGCAGTCAGGTGAAAAGTATGGCGGCAAGGTCATCGGCGTGGATCCGAAACAGATGCTCACGGATGATTAAGAGATCGACGCACCAGAAAAAATACCAACCGTGACGCTCAGCAATACCAATGCCGCCCAGGTTGGTAACTCCATATTGCTATGGGTTGGCCCTTTCGCCCTGACCAAACAGTGCGCCCGCCGGCATCATTTCGAAGAAACGCGAGTGCATCGTTCACAAAATTTTCAGCACTTTCTACAAACGGACGCCGCTATCAACCGTGGCAATCATGATGAACCAGCTCGTTGAACGTCGCCGCAAAGTGGATGGGGTGTGCGACCCGTCCGCTCAACAGCGACTACAACGGCATCGGCTTTGCCCTGCCTGCGGAATAGACAGAATTTTGTTTACAGCAACTCTGATTGCTCAGGGAAAGGTGTGGAGCGTGTGGGTATCTCGGTATCAGCCTGGAATCGGTGCACGAGGAAATTGCGAAGGTCTACGGTTTGGCAGACGCAAGAGGTGCGATTGTGTCGGAGGTTTCGCCGGCTGATGACAGTCAGGACTCCGGCAGCGAAGGCCGGAATTCGAACCAACGACATCATCGTCGATTTCAACGACAAACCGTCTGGTGCCGGACCTGATCCAAACTTCAGGCGCCGCCGGTCGGACAATCAGTAACCATCGCTCTGCTTCGCGACATAGACGGAAAGCTCGAAAACGGAAATGTGACTGTAGGTGCTTGGCGAAAGACCAGCCCTCGCTGATCCAGGCCTTCTACTGGAACCAGCCAAGCCGGCCGCTACAACCACGGTCAAAGACCAACGGATACCGTATCGGGATCACCCTGCGCGGAACTGACGCCCGACTGGTCGCTGAAAAAGCACCTCGCCGGTGTTTCGCGTTGTTCCTGATCAAGGAGATCAATGCCGATGGTCTCGTCGCTGAAGTTTTCAGTTCCACAAAACTACGGCGTCCGGCCTTCGTCGAGGTGACGTCATCACGCGCATGGACCGGGTGGCGGATAAACTCACTGGCAGATTTCGGGGCAAATGTCTTCCGTGAGTTAAAACCAGAGATCCGATCGTCGTCAACATTGTGAGCTTCCGACAAACGCAGAGATGGCAATCATTTGCAACAGCAGATTGTTCGATTTTACTTATCGATCAGACTGATTAGAGCACAGCTATCTCCGATCGAGTGAGTTCGATCTTGTCCGCCGACCTTGAACAACGAGCCATATCCGCACAGAAAACGTATCTATGGTAAAAAAGGCTGTTTCAGAACAACAAGGAAGCAGACAAACCCGAAGTTCGGGTCGCGCTGCTGTCTACGGTATATCAGAACTACATCGGCGAATCAGTACCCAGTCGATCAGAAAGATGTTTGAAACATCAACCCTGCCGACACACGACATCCATCGGCAGATTTCCGCTTCAAACAGTAAAAGATCTGATCCACATCAACGCCGCCCGGAAGCATTTGACCGCTGGCGGCATTACGCCGCGCCGCGTCGCGCAAATTATTTCCCGCCTCGGTCGAATATTCTTATCGGCATCGAATGGAATTTCACCCCGCTTGACGTGGCGCGCGAAATCGAAGGTTTTGAAAGAAGCCGCGACAACGTTCAAAGCGATCAATTGCGCGTACTACGCTGCAGCGAAGGACGCGTTTCACAGGTTCACCACTCCCGCAGAAATGCCGGATCAGTTTGCTATGTGTATGCGACAGCCAGTGGGCCTCTGCGGCTTGATCAGCGCCGTGGAATTTTCCAATGACAATACCATCATGGAAATTGATCCCCGCGCTCATTTGCGGCAATACGGTCATACTCGAACCTCAAAGACGCCGCTTCCACTGCAACCTCATGCAGGCCTGTGAAGAAGCTTCGTATTCCGCCTGGTGTCGTTGATCTTCGTCGCCGGCTATCGGGAGACGGTCGGCGCTGCGATGACGAACCATGCGGCCCTCCGCCTGATCTCTTTTTACGGTTCAACTGAAACAGCAGAACACGTACCTCCATCGTGTTGCAGACGAATGCGATTTGTTCTCTGGAAATCAGCAGCAAGAACACCGTATCGTCATGGACGATGCCGATATTGATGTTGCCCGTGAGAGAACTCATGGGGCGCGTTTCTGGAACCTCGGTGAGCAATGTATGCCATCGTCTCGGTTGGTAGTTCATGAAAGATCTACAACAGTCTTGTGACGAAGCTGGTGGCCCATGTTCATCGTCTGGCATTCGCAACGGCACGATCAGAAAACCCGATGCGGACCGGTCATCAACGCCGATGCTGTCGATCATGGGCCACATCGTCAGATCGGACGAAACGAAGACGGCGCAGCACTACGCATACGCCGGAGGTACACAGCTCACCGGAGCAATTACGCGCATCGACGCTCATCAACACATCTTTACCGAATGTTCCCTGACATGCGGATTGCCCGGAAGAGATATTCGCCCGGTCCGACCAGTGTTCATTCATGTAGACTCCCTCGACGATGCAATTCACATTGTTGATGGATTTCGCTACGGATTTCTGCCGCGATCTACACGCGGAACATAAATCAGGCCTTCCGTGCCATGAACAAGGTTTGCACGGAATCTTCTACGTCAACGCTTCGACTATCGAACTGGAGTCCGCCTTTCCATTCGATGACACTGACGACGGCAACGAACGCCAGAAGACGGCGCGCGAGATCTTCGATATGTTCTCGGAATGGAAGTCGTCTATGTCGACTTCGGCGAAAGCTCAGCAGAGCTCGATCAAGACATTGGAGAGCGCTTGCGACAGTGGAAGAGATTCTTTAATCAAGAGTCATGCTGGATCTATTCGCCCGAATCGAAGTGAGGATACTCAATGTGATAAGCTCACACGCTGACGATTGCCATTAGTTACTCTGGAGTCATTGTATTGTTTGCGTCTGCCGAAAGAAAAATAAGGATGACTGGGATTGTGGGTGGCTTGACTTTTCCGCTGGCGTTGCGAGCGCTGGAAGAGGACGCGGGCCATGAAATAGTAGTCAGAGGGTCTGGCAAAGGTCGGATTTGAACTATTTAGACGCGCTCGCACCATCTATCATCAAGCGGAACAATGCGCACGGGAAATGATCGATTGAAAAATGAAAGAGCCGATCGCGCCGGAATACCCAGCGCATCGCGCAGTTGATCCTGTTCACATACCTTCACCTCGCGCCGATCAAGAGCTCAGCAAAACAGCTGCTCAAGCACAAGGTCGGCGGAATCGCCTACGACGATTACAACCAGCGCGAGTGGCTTGCCATTGCTGACGCCAATGTCGAAGTGGCCCGCCGAATCGCCATTCAGTTCGAGCTCGTTCCTCGAAAAAATGGTCGCAGAACAGGACATCCTGTGGCGGTGTTCCCGGTGTTTCCGGCGGCGCGTGTCGTCATTATTGGCGGTGGCGTGGTTCGCGCTGATGCCGCAGAGATCGCTGTCGGCATCGGCGCTCACGTCACCATGATGGATGACGACCTCGAACGCTCTTCGTAAAACTGGACGATATATTCCTGCTCAAGATCTCCACGCTCGCGTCCAGCGCTTACATGATTCACGACGCCATCTCACAGACGGAATTACTATTTATTGTTGAAGAACAGTATTACTCGTACCTGGTGCCGCGGCACCGAAACTGATGACGCGCAACATGCTTAAAGACGTACCCAACGGTGCGGTAATAGTCGACGTTGCGGTCAACCAGCAGCCTCCATCGACGTCATCCGACTACGCATTCCAACCCGACGTACTACGTTGAGGGTGTGCTCAAGTACTGCATCGCAGACGTGCCCGGAGCTGTGCCGCCGAACATCTCTCGTTTGCCCTTAGGAATCCGGTCCGCTTCCTTACGCAGATCGAACTTCAAGCGGGTTTCTTCCGATGCGGACCGGGATTGAAGCTGGAGTTAATACCTTCGCGGCATTGCACGTCAGAAGCCATGGCGTCCGCTACGGTATTGAATACGTACCAGCTCGATGCCTTGCTTCCAGGCGATCCGTGCCGGCGTAACGATTCAGCGCAACAGATGATGATCGGAAGAGAAGCGGCGGTCCGAATTACTCCTCGAGCCGCCTTCCTCGTTTCAGGACTCCGTCGATCAGAGACTTCGGATACCTCAAGGCGACTCAGCAGCTCCGGTCGATGGGCTTTGAGAGGAAGGCATCGGCCTGGTCGGCTTCAGGGCGCTGCATCTTCGAATAGGAGTCGCTGGCGACGCGATCGGTATCGCAGAGCGATGCTGACTGCTTCTGACGGAACCTTGCGCGACTCGTATCCGTTAAGATTGGGCATTCATCAGTCGGTCATCACGATGTCGACACTTCTATGAGCAAGACCTTCGTCGCCTGTAACCCCATCGGCCGCTGAAATGACTGAATAGCCCGCTGCACTGGAAACTGCTTGAGGTAGCGGCACAAGGCACAGTAGTCCTCGACCAGGAGCACGGCCATGTTCTTCTGGAACATCAGAACCGGCACACCGGGGCTGCGGTTGATTAAGTTCTTCGCGTCTAATAATGACGTCTGGGTTGGGAGCTTCGTTGGCCGTAAGAGCATTTGAAGGGGTCAAACCGATCAGCCAAATACTC
>CAWBVP010000005.1:0-8866 GCA_963792265.1 uncultured Gemmatimonadales bacterium
TCATTCATGGGGATGCGCCTTCCGGCGGCCTCGCCGGCTGGCCTACCTCCAACGTGGGTATCTGGTCATGTCCTGCATCCGCTCTTCCCGGCCCGTCGTCTCTCTGGCTTTGGCCAGTGCTCTCCTCCTTCCGCCCACGCTCTCGGCTCAGACTCTCCGACCCAATGTCGAGAAGGAAGGGGTCATCCGCGTCTGCGCCGATCCGGACAACATGCCGCTCTCGAATCAGAAGGGTGAAGGGTTCGAGCAGAAAATCGCCGAGCTGATGGCCAAGGACTGGAAATCGAAAATCGAGTACGCCTGGTGGCCGGTGCGGCGGGGTTTTTTAGCCGGGCGCTCAACGGGCGATACTGTGAGTTGCCATGGAGGCTCCCTCGGGCCTCGACATGGCCGGGGTTACCAAGCCCTACTTCCGTTCCGGTTACGTCTTCGTCACCCGGAAGGACCGCAATCTCGACATCAAGTCGCTGGCCGACCCCCGGCTCAAGAAGCTCAAGATCGGCGTCAACATTCTCAACTCCGACGCCGAGAACACCCCCCCGGCCATGGCGCTGAGCCATTACGGTGTCGTAGGTAACCTGACCGGCTACTACACCTTCTACACCGATAGTGTGAGACCGGAGGACATCGTCAGCGCGGTGGCCCGGAAGGACATTGACGTGGCCATTGCCTGGGGCCCCCTGGCCGGATATTTCGTCAAGCACGCTTCAGTTCCGCTGGTGGTACAGCCGCTCCCGGAACGGGATTCGCTGAGCGATTTCCCCTTTCGGTTCAACATCGCCATGGGGGTCCGGCGACGGGACACGGATCTGCGGGATAGCCTGCAGTCGTTCCTGGACCGGAGAGGGCCCGAGATTCAATCGATTCTGAAGCAATACGGGGTGCCGGTTTTCCCAATAGTGCCGGATAGCGGAAAGAAGGACGAGGCGGGAGCAATCGACCGCCCGGCGCCGGCAGACTCGGGACGCGCCGCCAACCGCTAGCGCCCCTCTGGTCCTCACCCACGTTGCGCACCCCCTGCTCCCCGAAAGGATCGCGCTGCGAGCATGCGTACGCCTACCTGGATCACTCTCCGCTGCCTGATAGTCGGATCTAGCCTCCTGCTGAGTCTGGGACTCGTGACGACCAGGGCGCAGGCCCAGGAGCTACGGGACGCGTACCACCAGGCTCCCCGTGACACCGTGACCCAAGAGGTCTACGACGGCTGGAAGCAGTTCAATCTGAACTGCGCCCGCTGTCACGGAGAGGACGTGCAGGGCACCACGATTGCGCCCCACCTGATCGTCTCCCTCCGGCCCGACGGGCCGATCAACACCAAAGAGCTCTTTATCCAGACGGTATGTGCGGGACGCCCACCCAAGGGAATGCCTTCCTGGTGCGCCCTTGGCATGGATCTGCCAACTATCCAGAAGATCTATGCCTACGTGAAGGGTCGCAGCGACTCTAAGATCGCCGCGGGCCGTCCGGCGGTGAAACCCGCCTCTTAGCCGCCTCCATCTTTGCTCCGTGCGAATCTCATGAACCCTCGGCCTGTGTTTCCCCTGCTCATCGCCCTGATTGGAGTGCCGGGCACCGTCTCGGTCTCTGCGGCCCAGGGATCGTTGCGGAAGGACCTGCTCGCCTTGTTCCCCGTGGCGTTCTACGGGAAAGGGGCCAACTCACTGGAGCCCAATGATCCGCTCGTCGCCAGCATGACCGACAGCATTCTCCGCGCCGATCTCGAGCAGTCGGGCCGGTTCCAGGTCATCGACTCGGCGCGGCTGGCTCAAGCACTTGGCCAGGCCGAGGCTGGCGGCGTGGAGTGCGTGACCCTGGAGTGCCGGCGGCAGGTCAGCACCAAGGTGGGGGCGAACTGGATGGTGACGTCGAAGCTGAGCAAGACGAGCAATCTCATCTGGTACCTCTCGGGTCAGCTCACCGACCTGGCCAGCGGAAAGCGGCTGCTGGATGATGAATTCGAGCTGAAGGGGATTGCCGAGGACATTGCCAAGGGTGGGGCCCACTCGATGGCCCGCCGCATCGTCGAAAGCGGCGACGATCGCGCGCGCACGGTCGGACACACCAACAACCCGCATGGACCTGACTCAGCTGAAGGCCAAGCTCGAAGCCGCGACCGAAGACAAGCCTCCGGACCTGAGCAAAGTGGATTTGAGCGGGCTGGATCTCAGCGGGATTGATTTCAAGCGCGCCATTATGACCGGGGCCAAGCTGGCCGGCACCAAGCTGATCGGGGCTAATCTGTTCACCGCCGACCTCACCGATGCGGTGCTGACCGATGCCGATCTCACCAAGGCCAACCTGGATGGCAGCGTGCTCCGACGCGCCAAGTTCCACGGCGCCAATCTCCAGGACGCAAGCCTGTTCGCCACAATCGTCGAATCGGCGGACCTCAGCAACGCCAATCTCGGCGGCGCGCGGATCATCGGATATCTGAGAGGAGCCAACCTGAGCGGAGCCGGCCTGCGGCGAACCAATGCCGGCGCAGATCCCGGCAATCAGTCCATGGGCGTCATGCGGGCCACGTTCGTCAGCGCGGACCTGAGCGGAGCAGATCTGTCCGACGCCAATCTGTACAAGGCGGATTTTTCCCACGCCAACCTCACCAACGCCAAACTGGCGCGGGCCAACCTGATGAACGCCGATTTGACCCAGGCGGATCTCACCCGCGCCGATCTCACCGATGCCAAGCTGGCCAAGGCAAACCTGGACGAGGCAAACTTCACCAATGCGGTCGGGGTAGCCGGATCCAGGGACTGGACCAGGCTCGCAACCGAGACAAGGCGATTTTCGATGCCAAATGAGAGATTCTTCGCGGAGCCATGCCCGAGCATAGCGAATGGGCTCAGGATGACATGCCTATCCGCTGTCTCTCCTCGCCGCGGCTTGCGGGAAGGAACGCCCCTCGCTGGGCGGCCGGGCTGACACCGCCGGCCGCCGCCGGTGCATCGGCGGAGGCGAGCTGGCCTACGTCACCAACGAGGATTCGCAGGAGCTGAGCGTCATCGACACCCGAACCGATAGCGTCGTCGCCACTATCCCGGTGGGCACTCGCCCCCGAGGGGTCAAGGTCAGCCCGGATGGCCGGACGGTCTATGTCGCGCTGAGCGGATCGCCCAAGTGCCCGCCCACGCATGCCGGACGAGGAATGCGAGAAGCTCAAGGCCGACAAGACCAAGGACGGGATTGCGGAGGTAGACGTCGTGGCGCGGCGGGTCCGCCGGGTGTTGCCCGGCGGCTCCGACCCCGAGCAGTTCGACATCTCCGGCGACGGCACGCCGGCTGTACATCTCCAATGAGGATGCCGGTACCGCATCGGTGGTCGACGTGAAGAGCGGGACGATCGACACCACCGTGCCGGTGGGCGCCGAACCGGAAGGAGTGCGCATCAGCCCGGACGGCAAGCTGGTCTACGTCACCGCCGAAAGCGACACTCGATCAGAGTGCTGGACGCCGCGACCGGCGCGGTAAAGGCGCGGATCAAGGTCGATCGGCGTCCCCGCGACGTGGCGTTCACCCCCGATGGGAAGCGGGCCTACGCCACGGCCGAGGTCGGAGGAACCGTCTCGGTCATCGACGTGGCGCCAAACCGGGTGATCGCACGATAAGGCTGCCGCAGGATGCCAAGCCGATGGGGGTCCGCGTGTCTCCCGACGCAAGCCGGGTGTACGTCGCGACCGGCCGGGGAGGCACCGTGGTGGTGATCGACCCGGCCACCAACAAGATCGTCGGACTCAGTCAAGGTGGGCCAGCGACCCTGGGGTATCGCTCTCACCCGGGACGGGAAGAAACTCTATACCGCCAATGGGCCGTCGAACGACGTAAGCGTGGTGGATACCGACAAGCTCACGGCCATCAAGACCATCCCGGTGGGGAAGATTCCCTGGGGAGTGGCGATCGGACCCAATCCAGCCAGCCGGTGATACCGCAGTAGAACAGTCGGAGGCTGACGTGAGACGCCGCGCGGGTGCGGCCGTCGGGGCGCTCGGGATTGCCCTGGTGACGTCTCGCCTCGGCGGCCGGCGCCGGCATCCATCCCCAGCGCCTTTCGCTTCGAGCCTCGACGCCCAACCCGAGCTTCACCGGCTCTGGGACGCCAGCGTCGGCGCCAAGGCCGAGCGGGTCGCCTGCCTGGCCGCCACTATCGGCGGCGACACGGTGCGAGATCTCCCGGGTCTTTCCCCTCGAACCCGGTCCGGCCGACTCACTCGGCATCTCGGCCGAGTGCATCGCTGGAGGACTGCGGCCCGCCCCAGTGGCGGGGTACGGTGCACACCCACGTGGCGCTCAGGGACGGCCGTGCATCCCTACTCGCTCTTTTCCGGAGCCGATCGCGGAGTCATGATGCTGTGGTGGAGACGCTGGGAAACGGACGGGATTTTCTGCCTGCTCTACAGCCCCGACGAGGTCATCTGCGAGATCGAGGGCCCTGAGGGTGCCGTGCTCTTCCCCCGCTCCCACTATTGAGGAAGCGCCACGGCGTGCCGCTACGCGGTGGCTCGTGGTCCTGGCCCTCTGGATCGGCTTCGGCACCGGTGTCGAGGCCCAGACCGAGGCCCCCGTCCGCCGGCCTGCTTTTCGTTTCAGCCGCGAGGCCGGGAGCGACGCTGCGGGAGCTGTGGCAGGCCAGCGTAACCGCCACGGGAGGAGCGGGTGGCCTGCCTGGCCAGCTCGATTCGGAATGACACCGTGTTCGTTTCCCGAATAGCGCCGCTCGAGCCGGAGGACGCCGACTCCATGGGCATCTCCGCTTTGACGTCCATCGATCGCTGCGGCCCGCCGGAGTGGTCCGGCACGGTGCACTCTCATATCGCGCGAGTATGCCGGCGGCGTCCCGTCCGCCAGGTTCTCGGCCCAGGATCGCACGGCCATGCGGCTGTGGTACGACAAGTGGCATGCCGATGGAGTGTTCTGCCTGATTTACAGCGCGGACGATGCCCATTGTGAGGCCGATGGGGTAGTAGGCGGCATGCGCTCACCACCCCGCATCGTGCGCTAGACGCCCCTCAGGAAAACGGTCTGCGGGTCAGAATTGATTGCGGTTTCCGCCGGGCCATCCAGCCATCCAGCCCCCACCTCCGCCCCGCCCGGGCAAAGAAGAAAGCCAGCATCAGAAAGAAGAGCATCAGGTGAAAGCCCTGCTGGCCCGGGGACATCCATTGGGTTGCCAGCCCGTAGTTGACCACCAGCATGAGGCCGACCAGCGACGCTACGCCGGTTAGAAAGCCCAGCGTGAGACCGATCCCCACAACAGTCTCGCCCCAGGCGGTGAGCTGGGCAAAGACGTTGCTGTGCTGGAGCACGGTGCCCTCGAGGAACTGCTTATAAAAGGAAAGGGGGTTTTCCGATGCCTGCTTCGCCACGATCTTTGGCATTACCGTAAGCCACCGCTCCGACACTGCCGGTATCGGGACCACCCCACCCAGCAGCACGCACGCTCATCTTCGTGACCAGAGATTTGACGAAATACAGGCCCACGACGATCCGCAGCACGGCCAGCCACTCAGCCGGATGGGACATTGCGACGGCGGCGGGTCGAGATTGGTGAGCCATTGATCTGAGACCTCTGTGATAAGGGCTATCGGCTATTGGCTACTCCGACGCGAGATATGGCCCATAGCCAGTAGCCCACAGCCAATAGCCTCCCCTCAAAGCTGGACCCCTAGCTCGGAAAACACAAAGGTCCAGGTGTCGGTCAGCTCATCGAGCGCCTTCGAGCGGGGCTTTCCGGCGCCGTGGCCGGCCTGGGATTCGAGCCGGAGCAGGATCGGCCGATCGCCCGACGTAGCTGCCTGCAATCGAGCCGCCATCTTCCGGGCGTGCATCGGGTCCACCCTCGTGTCGCTCTCCGCGGTAGCGAGCAGGACCGCAGGATAGGCCACTCCCGGCTGGACGTGATGGTAGGGCGAGTAGGCGCGCAGCCAGCGAAATTGAGCCGGTTCGTCAGGAGTGCCGTATTCCGGGATCCAGAGCCGGGCGATCAGAAACCGGTGGTACCGCAGCATGTCGAGGAGCGGCACCTGTACCAGAACCGCCCGGAAGAGCTCGGGCCGTTGAGTTAGCATGGCGCCCACCAGAAGTCCGCCGTTGGACCCTCCCGCCACCGCGAGGCGGGCCGGCCGGGTATAGCCTCGCACGATCAGCCATTCGGCGGCAGCAATGAAGTCGTCGAAGCTGTTCTGCTTGTTGCCGAGGATGCCGGCCTGGTGCCAACTCTCGCCGTACTCGCCCCCGCCGCGAATGTTGGGGATGGCCACGACCCCACCCTTCTCCAGCCAGAGGAGCAGTGAGCGGGAGAAGGACGGCGTCATGCTGATGTTGAAGCCGCCATAACCAGTGAGATACGTCGGGTTGTCACCGTTGAGAGCGAGTCCGGCCGGATGGACCAGAAACATCGAGATGGGGGTACCGTCCCTCGACGGGTAGGTCACCTGCCGGACCTCAAACCGGCTTGAGTCGATGTCGGTTTCCACCCGCTTCCATAGTGAGGAGGTCCCCGTCGTGAGGTCGATGCGGTAGACACTCGGCGGGACGGTGTAAGAGGAGAACCCATAGAACAGCTCCCGTCCGTTCCACTCGGCGCCGACTCCGAACAGGCTGCCGAGCGCGGGAAGGGAGACCTCTTGCACCGAACGGCCTTCGAGATCGGTGAGACGGAACCGGGACGAAGCCTGCTCCAGGTAGGCCAGGGCCAGGTGATCACCCGCCACGGTGGCGCCTTCCAGGACCGCATCGGGCCGGGGCGGAACGATTTCCAGCCAGGCGCTTCGCTCCGGATGCTCGGGGTCAACCTGGTAGAGCCGGTAGGTGGGTGCGTCGAGGTTGGTGCGGAGGAAGAGCCGGCCGTGCGCGATCTCTCCATCGAATGTAGCCGGCAGATTTTCGGCGACGGGAACCAGTGGCCCGCCGGAAGCCAGGTCCCTGATGTGGAGGTCGGTCTGGTCGAAGGTGCGGGCGACTCCGATCATCAGCCAACGCCCGTCGGGAGAGAGCCTCACATCGGGCCAGTACTCCTTCTGCGCCGGCTGATAGGTCAGCGGATCGTCTGAGGGGTCGGTTCCCAGCCGGTGGAAGTAGATCGCGCGATGATACGGCTCCTCGCCGGCCGGAACCTGGCCCGGGGCGGGATACCGGCTGTAGTAGAAGCCGCTGTTGTCCGGCAACCACGCGAGCGCGGCCGCGCGCATCCGGTCAATCTGGTCGGGCAGGTGGCGGCCGGTATCCAACTCGAGAACATGGAGTACGCTCTGCTCACTCCCGTCCTCCGATAGCCCATACGCCAGGCGCCGCCCGTCGGGGCTGGGATAATACCAGTCCAGAGCGGTGGTGCCGGTGGCATTGAGGATGTTGGGATCGACCGCGACGTGATCTGCCCTGTCCACCCCATCGCGCCAGTAGAGTACCGGCTGATTCTGTTGTCCATCCCGGCGGGAATAGAAATAGCGGCCCCGTATTGGAGTCGGGACGCTGAGGACCCCGATGCCGAGCAGCTCGTCCAGTCGCCGCCGAATTCGCTCCCTGGCAGGCACAGCGGCGAGGTAACTCTCGGTAACCGCGTTCTGCCGGGCGGTCCAGTCTCGGGTCTCCAGGCTGTCCCCGTCCTCCAGCCAGCGATACGGGTCGGAAACCGACTCGCCATGGAGGACCTCGACTACATCGTCAACCCGGGTCTCAGGGTAGTGCACCTCTCTAATCCCCAAGGCTGATCCCGAGCTCTCTTGCGGTTGCAATGGTGTCGGAATCGAGCGGGACGTTCCGGGGCCGCCCGACGACCTCCTCCAGCGGTATTTGCTCGATCGCAGGCCCCTTGAGGCCGACCATGATGCCAAACTGTCGGTCGGCGATGGCGCGCACTGCCGCCGCGCCGAAACGGAGGGCGAGCAGCCGATCGTAGGTCGTGGGTGAGCCACCGCGCTGCAGGTGCCCGAGCACGAGGGTCCGGGTCTCCTTGCCGGTGTAGACCTCGATGGCGCGGGCCACCTTGCTGCCGATGCCTCCCAACCGGTCTACCGTACCGACGCCCCGGCGCTCCACCAGCTCGACGTTGCCGTCCTTGGATCTGGCCCCTTCCGCCACGACGACAATGCTGAAGTGGCGGCCCGCAGCCTCCCGGCTTCGGATCTTGGCGCAGACCTTCTCGATATCGAAGGGGATCTCAGGAATGAGGATGACGTCGGCGCTGCCGGAAAGACCGCTGTAGAGCGAGATCCAGCCGGCATAGCGTCCCATCAGCTCGACCACCATGACCCGCTCGTGGCTCTCCGCGGTGGAGTGCAGCCGGTCGATCGCCTCGGTGGCTGTGCTGACGGCAGTATCGAACCCGAAGGTGCGCTGGGTGCCGCTCACGTCGTTATCGATCGTCTTGGGAACGCAGACGACGGGAAGCCCCTTCTTCCACAATTCGTAGGAGATCTGGAGGCTTCCGTCGCCGCCGATGGAGACGAGGGCATCGAATCCGCTGGCCTGGAACGCCGCCACCAGGTCGTTGGAGCGGTCCGCCTCCCGCTCCGTGCCGTCGGCGTCGCGCATGACATAGCGGAATGGGTTACCACGGTTGGTGGTGCCCAGGATAGTGCCACCGAGGTGGGTGATGCCGCGGACCTGCGCCGGTCCCAGTGGCACGACGCCATTGAAGGTGAGCAAGCCCTCGTAGCCGCGCTGGATGCCGTAGCATTGCCATCCTCGATGGTGGGCCGAGAGCACCACCGCGCGGATGACGGCATTCAGTCCCGGGGCGTCACCGCCTCCGGTGGAGATGGCGATGCGCATGGGTCACTTTCCACTTCTCGCCTGCTGGATTGCCTTCACCACCTCACCCGGCTGTGCATGTCGTCCCGCGGCCTTCTTGGAGAACCAGCAATGCATCCGT
>CAWBVP010000006.1:0-171813 GCA_963792265.1 uncultured Gemmatimonadales bacterium
CATTGCCGCTTTGAATGCCAATCAAAACCCGGGTATGCGAGAGGATATTGCCCGTGCAGTGGCCCGGCTGCAAGAGCTGTCGGGTAATCTGACCGGCGACTTTGAAACGATCGACAAGACCCTCGGTGATATAGAAAAACTGCTGGACCGGGCGATGTTGGCCCATTGGGACAAGACAAATCTAAAAGTGTTGGAAAAGGAAATTGCCGGCCAGCTTCGCGTTCATAAGGCCGATATGGAACCGGATGCCTATCAGAAAACCTTTGAGCTGATGCTGCTCAAACGCCTTCGCGAAGAGGCGGGCATTCCCAGGTTAGGCCTGTTCTATCTATAAACTAAAGGCAGTACCAGATCGACTCAAGGTTTGTTTTACCCGCCGTTTGTGGTACACAAGATACGTTTAATCAAATCCAGTCAATCAGGAGAGATCTAAATGAATAAGCTCCGGATAAGGAAGCTCGGCGTGTTGTCGGTCGCCAAGATACAGGCGTCCATAATGTTCGTGATCAGCCTGCTCATCAGCATACCGTACGGTCTGATACTAATAATCTACGGGCTGATCGGCGGCTCGGCCATTGGCAGCAATGCTGGTTTGGCAGTCGGGGCCGGCGGTATCGTTATAGGCCTGCTGATAATGATAGGTCTGCCTATAATGTACGGCATTATAGGCTTTATCGGCGGTGCCATCGGGGCTCTGCTCTATAATCTCTTTTCCGCCTGGGTTGGCGGCATTGAGATCGAGGTCGAAAGCGTCGCTTGAGCACACCATATAGGAAAGGTTCGGTGATCGACGTTCGCGTGGAAAAGATCGTTCCGCGGGTTTGGCCTTGCATTTGCCGAGGGATTGACGGTGCTCGTCCCACTTGCCGTGCCAGGTGACGAGCTAAGGGTACGTATCCGCGAGATCAAAAAGCGGTTGGCCTTTGCCGAGATAGTCGAGATCAAACGGCCCGGTGCCCGGCACGTTACGCCGCCATGCGAATACTTTGGCACGTGCGGCGGATGCAATTTTCAGCAGATGGATTACACGGCCCAGCTTGCCGCCAAGCGAGAGATCCTCGACGATTGCCTGCGACGCATCGGCAAGATCGAGCTCGGCCACGACATTCCCATCGTAGCAAGCCCGCATCCCTGGGCATACCGGTCGCGTGCACGCTGGCATTTGGATCGGGACAGCCATTCGATAGGTTACTTTCAGCGAGATTCCAACCAACTCGTGGACGTCCACACCTGCCCCGTTCTGACGCCCGGGCTGCAATCCACGCTCGAATACACTCGCGAGAGTATGGAATGGGACACGCTGTGGAGTGAGAGCTCTGAGATCGAAGCGGCCAGCGGTGAGGAGGGCCGAGTCTCTATCTTTTCGGCGGAACGTCCGGAACCTGCCGCGGAGCTGACCTACTCGGTGAACGGCGATACGTATGCGTTCTCGGCAGAGGTGTTTTTCCAGGCTAATAAGTTTCTGATCGGCGAATTGATCAACGCAGCCGTCGGCGGGTTGAGCGGCGAAACGGCACTTGACCTTTACTGCGGCGTGGGCCTGTTTGCTTTGCCTCTGGCACGCGGATTTGAACGCGTGATCGCCGTTGACGACAACCTGGCGGCCATTGCCTTTGCTAAAAAGAACGCGGCCCGTATACGCGCAGCCAATATTACCGTTATCGGCAGCAGCGTCAACGGGTTTTTGGCCGGGAACGCCAAAGCTCGCGTGGATCTGGTTTTGATCGACCCGCCGCGTTCCGGGACAGAACACGGTGTTATTGAAGGCATCGTCGCCCTCTCGGCCCGCTCGTGTGGTCTATGTCTCGTGCGAACCGTCGATTTTGGCGAGGGACCTGAGAATTCTATCTCGACGACGGTTATTCCATCGAGACGATCAAGGCCCTCGACCTGTTTCCACAAACTCACCACGTCGAGACTGTCGTCAGACTAAACCGGTCGTAGCATCCCAACCGAACCAAAGAGGCGTACGCTTCGTATTTGAATTGCGGTCAAACTAGCTAAAGCATTCGCCAATTTATAATATCTAGATATGCCAAGAAAGAAGCCCGAGTCCCCAGAGCCGTCCGACGCCGTAACCAAAAGCCATTTTGTCCGCTGCCGATATTGCGGCCAGAAAAATTCGGTCCGTGAGGATTATCAAAACAACGCTGCCAACTGCGGCCGGTGTAAGATGCCGCTGTCGAACGAGCCGCATAAGAAGTTTGCCGACCTGAGCAAGCACGAGTATATCCATCCGGCGGACAGCAAGGCTCTTGCGGCACTGAAAGCGATCCCGGGCGTAGATTCGCGCTTAAAAAAGCTGCTTGTCATGGACAGGCGAGTCTGCGATACGAGTGTCGTTCATGGCAAGCGCGGTCAAGGTCACGCCAAAGCAATGTCCCGACCTGCATGCAAAGCTCGCAGATCGCCTGCACGACGCTCGGCGTTGATATGCCGGACATGTTCATCCAGCAAAACCCGATGGTCAACGCGTTTACCGGCGGCGTCGAGAAGCCGATCATCGTGCTGCATTCGGCACTGATCGAGCGGCTGAATGACGAGGAAACGCTTGCGGTTATCTCGCACGAGGTCGGCCACATCCACGCCGAGCACGTTCTCTATCTCACCGCTGCTCGCCTGATGGAAGCGCTGGCCAACTGCTCGGTCGCGAGGCTAATCCCGGGTTCCGAGATCATCAAATTTATCGTCTCCGCCGGCATCGCGAGCGCGCTGCTCGCCTGGGCCCGCCGTGCGGAACTTTAGCTGTGACCGTGCCGCTTTGCTCGTCACGCAGGACCCGCACGTCATCGGCCGGACGATGATGAAGCTCGCCGGCGGCACATTTGCCTCAAAGATCGATTACGAACTGTTCCTCGAACAGGGACGCGAGTTTAAAAAGAACTACGACGACGAACAAACTCGACAAATTCTGGGCCGACATCATGAACGCCGGCCTCTCGCACCCCTTCCCCATCTGGCGCGTCGCCGAGATCCTCGAATGGGTCGAGAGCGGCCAGTATCAGGAACTGATGGAGAAAGAATAGCGGAGTGCTGATCGTTCTCACCACCGCACCGACGAGTGACGAGGCCGATGCGTTGGCCGAAAAGATCGTCGCGGCCGGACTCGCAGCCTGCGTCCAGATCCTGCCTCAAATGACATCGGTCTATATGTGGGAGGGGAAACTGCAGAAAGAACCCGAGCACTTGCTCTTGATCAAGACCTTGCCTGACAAATACGAGGGACTCGAGAGGTTTGTCACAGCGAACCACAGCTTACACTGTCCCTGAGATCGTCGCGATAGATGCCCGAAACGCGTCTCGGAGCCTTATCTTGCTTGGATGAAAGAGCGATCAGCTACTAGTACTGAGCTTCGTTCGTGGCGAGCGGTCTTCCGCTGAATTATACAGTACCGAGTCGTTTGAGATGAATTTGACCGCCTCGTTCGGCGAGTCGGTGAGATGAATGAGGCCGAGGTCCTCGGTGTTGATCATTTTTTCGTTCAGCATCGTCGACGTCAGCCATGCCAGCAGTCCACGCCAATACTGCGAACCGAAAAGCACAACCGGGAAGTTACGGATCTTTCGCGTCTGGATAAGCGTCAATGCCTCGAACAACTCATCCATCGTTCCGAACCCACCAGGGAAGATGACGTAGGCGTTGCTGTACTTAATGAACATCGTCTTGCGTACAAAGAAGTATTTGAACGAGAGCGATTTTGTCAGGTACGGGTTTGGCTGTTTGCTCGAACGGCAGCTCGATATTGCAGCCGACCGACGGGGCGCCGGCGTCGGACGCACCGCGATTTGCGGCCTCCATGATTCCCGGGCCTCCGCCGGTTATTATCTCGAAAGCCGGCTGCACCCAATAGTTTCGCGGTTTCGCGTGCAGCCTGGTAATAAGCGTCGCCTTCGTGCGTGCGTGCAGAACCGAATATGGAAACACCCCGCGTAATGGTCGCCAGTTCGTCGAATCCATCGACAAACTCGCCCATGATCCGGAATACACGCCAGGAATCAGACGTCTTGTATTCATCCTCGGGTTCCGGCGAACGAAGCAAGATCTCGTCATCGGTCAGGTGCCAGGGGCCTCCTCAGGCCGATAACCTTCGAAGCTCCGCATCCAGGAAAGGCAAGCAGAACTGCTCGATCTTGTCGGCGATATAGCGGGTGGCGACGTCCTTTTTTGCCGAGGTGCCAAGCAACGGAATCCCAACGCCGAGGGTAAAGCCATACAGCATCACTCCCGCGGCGCAGGAATGCTGATTGGTGTAGACCACGTGCTCGGGGTCTTGTAGTCCCGCTTGGTGGTGACCCCGCGATCATAGAGTTGGTGGTCCGACGGCTCACGTTGAAGACTTGGGTTGGTGTAGTCGATGCCGTAGCGCTGGTAAAGCTGGCGATACAGATCCAATACCGGTTGCATCTGCTCAGGAAAGAGCTCGGAAAGTTCCGCATCGGAGCCGTCCGCCGCGTAGCGGATGCCATGCTCGTAGCAGTAGAGGATGCTCCGGACATGCATGGACAGCTTGCAGGACCCACAGCACATCGCAGGGCATAGGTGCCGTACTTCCGCAGGTCCTGCGGCAGGGGCCGGAAAAAGATTCGGGCCATCGAAACCGTTGATATCGAGCAGGCTGTAGACGAAACGATCGGCGCCATGGGCCTGTGCAGGGCCCCGACCGCATTCTTGCTCTTCGCCGCGAAGCTCATGGCCTTGTGCTCGTAGGTCACCAGATGCACGACCGTGTGCAGCTCGCTGAGCAATGAAGCCGTCAGGGTGGAAGCCGGAACCTCCGGAGAACATTACCAGGACCGGACTTTCACTGGCGGTGGCGGTGGCCTCCGATCAGTCGTAGTGTCGCAGGATATTTGTCGAAGACTTTTCCATATGCTTCCACCTCGTCGTCAAGCCAGTTGTGGAATACCGAATGAGACCCGGATCACATCGGGCACCTCGTGCTGATGGAACGAGTGGTGGGCGCAGAGACGCCCGGCGCGAACTTGAAGTTGCCTACCATATCGAGAAGCTGCGGAAGGACGGGGGCATCGGCACCCGGGAGGTGGAAGGACAGATGTGATGCGCATCGGCCGGATTCAGGACCTACAATCTGGAGCCCCGGAACCCGGCTCAGCTCTTCACGAAGCGGCTGGCGTTCAGTTCGGCGTAGTGCCGGCGGAGATCTCCGGGGGAATGCCGGCGAGCAGGGTCATCGCCGCCGGCACTGCGTGAATTGCGGCGTAATTCTGGAGCCCGAACTCGAAGGTCGGGCCCCTTCCGTCCAGCGAGACGTCTCGCCCGAGTGATCGTCGACCGTGCCTGCGCCGGCGTAGGCGGGGTCCAGGCGACTGGCCAGTCCCGTCTCATGTACGCCCGCCGAGTCCAGTCGGGCCGTAGGCCTTGTGGAGCGAGAAGGAGACGAAGTCGGCCCCGAGCTCGGTGACGTCCTAGCTCACCCGAGGCAAAGGCCTGCGCCGCATCGAGGTGCACGGGAATCCCCAGCGCCGTCGCCTCCCGGATCATCTCGCCCGGTGGCGTCTCTCCGGTCACATTCGACATCGCCGTGATCGAGACCAGCTTCACCCCTTCGCCGAGCCCCCGGCGATAGGCATCGAGTGGGAACGGCCGTCCCGGAGGCCAGGCCAGTTCCAGACGCTCATGGGCCAGCCAGGGCAACCGGTTGGAGTTGTGCTCCAGATCCGAGATCAACACCCTCCCCGGCTGCCGGAGGAAAGCCCCGGCGAGAAGGTTGATCCCAAAGGTCGTGTTGGGAGTGAAGATGATCTCGTCGGAGAATTTCGCATTGAGGAAGCGGCGAACGTGCGCGGGCGTCGCGGATCCGCTCTTCGACGTCTCCGCTGCGGCCGGAGTTGTTTCGCAGGGGACAGCCAGGGGGCTGGGTGTAGTACTCCCTGACCGCATTGGCCACTTCGGCCGGGACCGGGGTTAAGCAGGCGTTGTCGAAGTAGATCCGGCGCCGCGAGAGGAGAGCCGTTTGCAGTCCCGGGAAACGTCGGGTCGGGACCGGGAGGACTGGCATCGTAGTGCCCCCGTTCGCCAGAGGTGCGCAGGTTGCTGGGGAGACACTCCTTGAGCGACGATTCTCGAACCCTGCTGCTCGATGCTGGGCTCGGCCTGCCTTCGCGACTCAAGCAGTGCTCCCAAAAGCGAGATCACGCTCCAGTTTGGGGGGTGGCGATCAGAATGCGCAGTAGAAGGGAGGAGTCTTTGTGGCCCGGGTGTGGACCATTAGGTTTTCGCGGCTGGACACTTTGGGGCGGTAGCTCAGCTGGAGAGCACCTGGTTTGCAACCAGGGGGTCGCCGCTTGGATCCCGGTCACTCCCATTCGTCTGCGTACGTCTTCCTGCCGGACAGCCCCACCTAATGCGTCCTTAGTGACACTGTCCGGTGCCGGAGTCGGTGAAGGTCCCCCCGGCACCGGAATGAACTGCCACCTGTAACTGGCTGGCATCAGGGTGAACTTGAGCACTCCGGGGCCGGTACCGCGTACCTCGCTATTGGGCTGGGGCGGCCCGAAACCGTATTCACCAGCGCCTCCGGTGCCGGCGACAAAGGCCCGGATGCCATTGGGATCGGGGTGGCGGTTGAGGTCTTGGGGGGCAAACCGCTCGTATTGGTGGTTGTGACCGCTCAGGATCACATCCACAACTCCAGCTACAGGGCTTGCATCAACGGAGTGAGCAACGAATCGGGTGCGTGCGGTCCCGAGGTGAAAAAAGGCCGATGCCAGTAAGCTAGACTGCACGCCGTGGGGTGGGCTGCAAGATCGGCCTGGAGCCAGGAGACTTCATCAGCAATGTCACTTTGGACACTTCGCTGTTCAATACCACGATGTGCCACCCGGCCGGTATCATAGCTGTAGTAGCCCTGTTCCCGCCTTCCAGCCGGTCCCAATCATTCCCGGCGCCGTTGAAGTAGTCGAAGTAGGGATTCGATGAGATGTTGTATTCATGGTTGCCCAGGGCGGGACGGGTACGTGCCTTGTTTCGTCCCCAGGTGGGTCCATAGCAGTTAGTGAACTCGAGCCGCGGTGCCGTTGGGATAGGCGTTGTCGCCCAGGGTGAAGACGGTGCCCGGGATGGCGTCGAGCAGAGCAGCGGTCTCCAGCGAAGTAGGTAGGGTGCTCCGGTATCGTAGCAGCCCGCGATGTCACCTGCGCCTACCAGCACCGCGCCACTCGCGCGGGCGCCGCCGTGACCGAGACCGCGATCGAGTCGCCTTTCCCTCCATGAACGACCAGATCGTGGCGGTGCCGACTGAGCCGCTCGACATGATGCCAGTGCTGCTTACCTGGGCGACCGCCGGGTCGCTGCTGCCCCAAGTCGCGGGGATACCGGTCAACACGGCCCCGGCTGCGTCGAGGGCTTCCGCCTGGAGGGGGAGGGTGTCTGACTGGGGAACGGTGAGAGGTCCGGCTGGGACGATCTCGACCTTAGCAACCGTACTCGCGGAAGGCCCGGTGGGCGTGTGCTGTCCACAGGCCACCGCCAGCCCACCGGCCACGATCGCCGTGACCTGCCATCGACTGGTACCACGCCTACGATCTATTGAATCCGGGCTGGGCCCGGTTGTCCTGGCCACTTTGTCCGTCCGCTGCATTTCCGTCCCGCGAGGGAGCCCCTAAAGCGCGCGATCTCGGGTCGGGTCACCTAGGAGCGTCTCATAGCGGGAATTGTGCCCAAAGACCAAACACCGGCACCCTCGCCCGTAGGCGGGGATGCCGGTGCGTGGGACGGGTGTTCCCCGACGCTCTCGCGCCGGGGAAAACTCAAGTGGTCAGTACGTTACCGTAACGGGTGTAGTCGTCCAGGATCCGGCCGGTGCCGCGGACCACGGAGGTCAAGGGATCTTCGTCCATGCGGACCGGCAGACCGGTCTCGTCCATCAAGCGCTGGTCCAGTCCGCGGATGAGCGAGCTCCCCCCGGTAAGCATGATGCCGTGCTCCAGCACGTCGCTGGCCAGCTCCGGGGGGGTCATCTCCAGGGCTCGGCGAACCGCATTGATGATACGGGAGATCGGCTCCTGGATGGCCTCGCGGACCCCGCGGGAGTCGATCCGGATGGTCTTGGGAAGGCCGGACACCAGATCCCGGCCCTTCACGTCCATCTCGCCCTCTCGCTCCAGCGGAACCGCGGAGCCCAGATCGATCTTGATTCGCTCAGCGGTAGGCTCACCGATCAAGAGGCTGTAGGTCTTCCGCATGAACTGGACGATGGCCTGGTCCAGCTCGTCTCCCCCGGTCCGAATCGAAGCGTCACACACGATGCCCGAAAGCGCGATCACCGCGATATTGGTGGTGCCACCACCGATGTCGATGACCATGCTGCCCACCGGAGTCTCGACCGGCAGGCCGACGCCGATGGCTGCCGCCATCGGCTCGGCCACCATGAACAGCTTCTTGACCCCGGCCGACTGGGCCGAATCGCGCACCGCGCGCCGTTCCACCTCGGTGATACCGGACGGCACGCAGACGATGACCGTCGGCTTGACCCGGAAGATCGCCCGGTCGATCACCAGCCGGAGAAAGTGGCGGAGCATCTTTTCGGCGATGTGGAAGTCGGCGATCACTCCGTCCTTCATCGGCCGGACTGCCAGCACCCCTTCCGGGGTGCGGCCCAGCATCCGCTTGGCCTCGAGGCCGATGCCGAGGACGTTCCCGGTGGCCTGATCGATGGCCGCGACCGAAGGCTCATTCAGGACTATCCCCTCGCCCTTCACGAAGACCAGCGTATTGGCGGTTCCGAGGTCCACCGCCAGCTCGCTGGCCGGCCGCCACGACTTCCGCTTCACCAGCTGTCCGTTCCGAGCCCGGGCATCGCTCAGGAACGCCTTGGCCGAGGCTACCGCCGGGTTGATATCGATCGCTACGGTCACTGTGCGGGATCCCTTCTGCTGAGGTGCCTGGAGCCGTCACGTCCTCGGGGGCCTTGCAGATCTCCGTGACGGTTGCGTTTCACCCGACGGCCCGACCGCGGCAGTCCGGCGTTTCCTATTATCGAAAAGTCGATTTTTCAGAGTGAGAGACAGCACGCCCGACGTGAAAGCGCTTCGCTCGAGCGTCCCTGGCGTGCAAAATGTGATCCACAATTACGCCATGATCGCCAGGGCTGCCGAGCAGCGGCTTGGCCCAGGCGGATGTCGCCCTCCAGCTTGATGGTTTGCTTCGCCTGTCTCGGGTGACAGGCCCTTGGAGAACAGCTTCCAGGCGACGTCCTGGGACAAGGTTACCCGGGTGGCCGGGGATGCCTCTCCGCCGGTGAACAGGCGCCAGCCATCCGGCGTCCGCTTCAGGGTCCAGGTCCCGCCGGCCTCGCCCTGGATCTCGATCCGGACGCTCGCGGCCCACCTCCGAGTCGACCTCACGATAGGTGAAGGGCAGGGCCCGAATGAAGATGTCCAAGGTCGGGTGAAGCCATTCCTGCTGGTAAGCGGGGGGCTCCGACCGCCTCCCTGATCTGCTGCTGGTGCAGCCATCGCTCGGTGTACTCCCGGCCGATATCGAACCAGTTGGGCGACGTCTCCTCGCCGGCCCAGGCCACCCCGAATCGTGCCGGGGCGTGGGGATCGAGCGTCCGGAAGTAGTCCGAGAGCGCCGGCTCGGTGAGGTCCAGCAGATCGATGAGGACCTGGGGGCTCAGCCGCCGCGCCGCTCGGACCCACTCGGCATTCAACCGATTGAGGTATCCGACCAGGTCGGCATAGCTCGTGATCGGCCTGGTCCGGTACCGGCTCCATCCGGTCCCGCCCAAACGAGAGCCGCCGCAAGGCGCTGTCGAGCAGGTGAGCGACTATGTCTTTGACCGACCAGAGCGCACAGGCGGTCGGTTGACCCCAATCCTCCCGGCGCAGGCTCCGCAGCAGACTCATCAGCTCGGCATGAAGCTCGGGAAAGAGGTCCACCAGAAAGACGGGGGTGACCGGCATCAGGGGGGAGCCGGGTGCGGGCATCGTCGTTGACCCCTCTCTCACACGGAATGATATTTCGCCGACTTGACCGGAAACGGTTTGCAATTGAGATGTCTTCAGCGCGAAGGAGTCGGTCATGGCGTTCACCCTTCCCCCTCTACCCTACGATTATAAGGCGTTGGAGCCGCATATCGACGAGCAGACCATGCGGCTGCACCATGACAAGCACCACGCCGCTTATGTGAACAACGTCAACGCGGCGCTCGAGCCGTATCCTGATCTGCAGAAGCTCTCGGTCGAGGAGCTGCTGGCCAACCTCAACAAGGTTCCCGAGGCCATCCGGACCAAGGTCCGCAATAACGGCGGCGGCCACGCCAACCACACCATCTTCTGGGAGATGATGGCACCCGGGGGCGCCAAGGAGCCGACCGGGGCGCTGGCCGACGCCATCAACAAGACCTTCGGCAGTCTGGCGACGTTCAAGGAGCAGTTCGCCAAGGCCTGCGTCGATCGCTTCGGCAGCGGCTGGGGCTGGCTCATCGCCGACCGCAGCGGCAAGCTCACCATCGAGAGCACGCCCAACCAGGACACGCCCGGTCATGGAGGGGAAGATCCCGGTGCTCGGCTGCGACGTGTGGGAGCACGCCTACTACCTCAAGTATCAGAACCGCCGGCCGGATTATGTGACGGCGTGGTGGAACGTGGTCAACTGGAGCGGTGATTGCCAAGCGTCTCGAGAAGGCCAAGGGTCTCGAGAAGGCCATGCGGTGAGTGATTCCGGGGCGGGCTCGCTTCCCCAGGTCGGAGCTCCCGCTCCGGACTTCACGCTTCCCTCCACCGCCGGGCGTCGACGTGACCCTGTCCAAGCTGCGGGGAAGGAACGTGCTGCTCGCCTTCTTTCCCCTGGCGTTCACCAAGGACGTGCACCCAGGAGATGTGCTCGTTTACGGAGGACTACAGCCGCTTTCGCGATGCCAACACGGTGGTCCTGCCCATCAGCGTGGACTCGATCCCCACCCTGCGGGAGTTCAAGGCCAAGGAACGGATCTCGGTCGACCTGCTCAGCGACTTCAAGCGGGAAGTGAGCCGGCGGTACGGCACGCTCATCGAAGACAGGTTTTTCTCCAACCGGGCTTACGTGCTCATCGATCCCAGCGGCATCGTCCGCTGGGCCTTCTCGGAGGACACCCCGAGCACCCGGCGGGAGAACGAGGAGCTCCTGGCGCAGCTGGAGGCGCACCGCCAATCCGCATGATCGGCCTGCGGCTCGCGGCCCTGGCACTCGGGCTCCTGGCAGTGACGGGATGCCGGATCGAAGACCGCACTCCCACGGGCACCCGCCGCGACGAGGACACGATCCAGCATCTGCTCAGCCGTTACGCGCGGAGCCTCTCGCAGCGGGACTGGGCCGGCGTGCGGTCGCTCTTCTGGCAGGACGGCACCTACGCCGGGCCGATCGGGCCCGGCGCGCCGTCCGACTACCACCAGGCGGTTTCGATCGACGCGGCGCTTCGGGTGCTGGAGCGGTGGCTCCGCGGCGTGGAGCCGCAGAACTTCGATGTGCGGGTGCTGCGCACCGATCTGCGCCAGGAGGGCGACCTGGCGGCGGCCTGGGTGGTCACCCGGCGGCGGACCCCTCGGGACCTACCGCGATCGAGCGGGACTGGATCGAGCACGTGGTGCTCCGCCGGATTGACGGCGACTGGCGCATCCTGAGCGTAGCCGCTGGCGTCGATGCCACGAGGGAGCGCCCGCTGACGCCGTCGTCCGGGGCTTGGCCTTGATCGGCATCGGTCGCCAAGCTGCTCAACGAGGGGACAGGACGGCGGAGCAGATCCTCGAGGCAGTGGCCGGAACCCTGCGGCGAGGGATTGCCCGCCGAGACGGGTGGCCATCTGGTTCCGCGACGCCCATACCGGCGCGCTTTCGGGCGCCGTACAGCGCCGCCGGGCGACGCGCCGCCCTGCTGGCCGACTCGCTGGAGACGATTCCCGCCGACGGCGCCGGCGCCGGCTTCCGCTGCAAGCACGATGAAGGTCTGCGTCGGGCTGCTCGAGGTCCGGCCGCAGCCGGGACCCGCGGACGCGAGGTCCTGGCGGTGGCTGGCCGACCTGCTGGCGCACCTTCCTCGCCTCGGTGGAGCTGTCGGCGGACTTCGCGGTCGAGGTCGCAGCCCAGTCGCGCGAGATCGACGAGCAGCGCCGTTTCACCAGCCTCATCATCGACAGCCTTCCCATCGGGCTCTACGTGGTGGACCGGGACTACCGGATCCAGATCTGGAACCGGCAGCGGGAGATCGGGGCGCCCGGTCTCCGGCGGGACGAGGTGGTGGGGCGGCCAGGTGTTCGAGGTGCTGACCCGGCAGCCCGCCGAGGAGCTGCGGGCCGATTTCGACCGGGTGTTCCAGACCGGGGAGATTCTGCAGGAGGAGCTCGACGTCAATCTGGGTGGCGAGGTGCGCTCCTTCCGGCTGAGCAAGATTCCCATGCGGCTGGAGGGCGACGAGATCAGTCACGTCATTACCATCGGCGAGGACGTAACCGAGTCGCGCCGGATCCAGGGCCAGATCATGCAGAGCGAAAAGCTGGCGGCCATCGGTCAGCTGGCGGCCGGCGTCATGCACGAGATCAACAACCCACTCGCGACCATCAGCGCCTGCGTGGCCGCCATCGACGGACGACTCGGTCAGCTGACCGGCAAGGAGAAAGCCGCGGTGGAGGAGTACCTGGAGATCATCGACAAGGAAGTGGATCGCTGTACCCGGATCGTGGACGGGCTGCTGGACTTCAGCCGCCCCAAGGGCAAGGCCAAGGGCAGGGTGGTGCTCAATGCGCTGGTGGACGAGACCCTGTTTCTGCTGAAGCATCATCAGCGGTTCAAGCGCCTGAGTCTGGTCCGCGAGCTCGACACCGCCCTGCCCGCCACCAGCGGCAACGCCGAGCAGCTGACCCAGGTGTTGATGGCGTTGATGCTGAACGCCGTCGATGCCATGGATGACCGGGGAAAGCTTACCGTACGGACCGGCCGAAACCCCAACCTCTCGGATGAGGTCTTCGTCGAGATCGAGGACAACGGTGTCGGAATCCCGCGCTCGGAACAGTCCAAGATCTTCGATCCGTTCTACACGACCAAGCCTCCCGGCCGAGGGACCGGTCTCGGCCTGTCGATCTGCTACGGTATCGTCGAGGACCATCGCGGCCGGATCGAGGTGGACAGCCAGCCCGGGCGAGGCTCCATCTTTCGGGTGTTCCTGCCGGTGCATTCATGAAGATCCTGGTGGTGGAGGACGATCGGACCGTGGGGCAGTACGTCAAGCGGGGGCTGGAGGAGCAGCGCTACCAGGCCGACCTGGTCGATGACGGCATGGAAGGCCTGCGGCTGGCTTCGGGTGGACGATACGATCTGATTGTCCTCGACCTCCGGCTTCCCGAGATGAATGGTCTGGAGGTGCTCCGCACTCTCCGCGACCGGGGGAATACCACCCCGGTGCTCGTTCTCACCGCGCAGGATGCGGTCGACTTCAAGGTGCAGGCGCTCCGCTCCGGAGCCGATGACTACGTGACCAAGCCGTTTGCCTTCGAGGAATTGCTGGCCCGGGTCGAGGCGCTGGGCCGCCGCCCCAAAGAGATTCGCTCACCGGTACTCCGGGTGGGCGATCTGGAGCTGGATACCGAGACCCGGGAAGTAAAGCGGTCGGGCGAGCCCATCGAGCTCACGCCCAAGGAGTACACTGTCCTCGAGTACCTCATGCGGCACACGGGTCGGGTCATGTCCCGCACGCTGATCACGGAATACGCGTGGGATTACCACTTCGATCCCGGGACCAACATCGTGGACGTGGTCATCAACCGGCTCCGCAAGAAGGTGGACTCCACTCACCCGCAGAAGCTGGTGCATACGGTGCGAGGCGTCGGGTACGTCGTGAAAGCGTAGATGACCACCATCCGCCGTCGGCTCACCCTCTGGTACACGGTGGCCCTCGCGGTGACGGTGCTGGCCTTCGGGACTGCCCTCTATGTCGAGCGCCGCCAGGCCAGCATCCGGGAGCTGGACCAGCGGCTCAGCCTGGAAGCCGAACTCGCGCACCGCTGGCTGGCCCAGTCCTACAAAGTTCTCGGCCGAATCGTCACCTCGGCCAATCTCAAGCCCGCCCTCGACCCCGGGATCAGCGCCTACCTCGACGCGGTGCGTGACTACCTGGTCGTGGCCGATACCGCCGGACAAGTGCTGGGCCTCTCCGACGTAACCCGAGCCCTCAACGCGCCGGCATTGGAGCGACTGACCGCCCCGCTCGATACCCTGGGACTCGCGCCGGCGATCGGGGCTGCTGGCGTTGGGGTCCGGGGCCGTCACCGTTCGCTATCTGGCGGTCTCGGTTAGAGACGCCGGTCCCAGTATCGGCGGGCTGCTGGTAGCGACTCCGATCAAGCAGGCATCGTTCGGCCCCTCGGATCTGCTGCGGTCCATGCTCCTCATTGCGCCGGTGATCCTCCTCGGCGCCGAGCCTGGTGGGGTATTGGCTCGCGGGAACCAGTTTGCGCCCGGTGCAGGGAATCATGGACGAGGTGGATGCGATCTCGGACGGTACCAGCCTGCATCGTCGGGTTCGCCGTGCCGCTTTCGGGCGACGAGATGGCCCGGCTGGCGCTCACCGTCAACGGTATGCTGGCGCGGTTGGAGCAGAGCTTTGCCGGTCTCCACCGCTTCACCGCCGACGCCAGTCACGAGCTGAAGACTCCTCTGATGGTGCTGCGGGCTGGCGTGGAGCGGGCTTTGGTCCATCCCGGGGTGCCCGGCGAAATCCTCCAGTCGCTGGACGAAACCCTGGCGCAGATCAATCAGATGACGGAGATGGTCGAGAACCTCCTGACCCTGGCGCGAGCCGATGCCGGGCGGGCGCCGCTCGCGGTGCAGCAGAGCGACCTGCGTGATGTGGTGGCCGATGTAGCCGAGACGGCCGGTATGCTGGGAGAGGCGGTGGGCGTCGCCTCAGCGCACACCATGCCAGAGACCCCGGTGCGCCTCGCCGTGGATACCCACCGGATTCGCGAGATGCTCCTCAACATGGTCACCAACGCGATCAAGTACACGCCCCGAGGGGGGACCGTTTCGCTCAGCCTGGAGGAAGATGAGGACTGGGTCACCTTCTCCGTCCGCGACACCGGCATCGGAATCGCCGCGGGCGACCTGCCGCACATCTTCGAGCGATTCTGGCGAGCGGATCCGGCTCGATCCCGCACCGGTGACCGGCCCGGCACCGGGCTGGGACTTGCCATCACCCAATGGATCGCCGAGGCCCACGGAGGATCCATCACGGTGCAGAGCCGGCCTGGCAGGGGGTCGATCTTTGCCGTGCGGCTTCCCAAGCGGCCGCCCCAAGCCGCGTAGATACCCTCACCCTCGATTCACCGTCCATGTAATCACCGCGCAACCCTGCCGCTCCTGGTCTCCGGTAGCGCGGGTGCGGCAAACGATTCGATTTGCGACCAAGTGACTACCCGGATGCTCCGCTTGCCGAAACCCAAACCGCGGGTAACATAGACCCTGTGAGTCAGATCACTGGTAAGGACGGTCTGCCGGTGTAGGGTTGTGGTGCTGTCGGAGCCTAGGGTTCAAGACCGGTAATGCGGTTGTAATCGAAATGACATCTGCAGGCAAAGTAGGTGTTTTCAGTCGGCCTTACTTTCCGGGCACGATCACCCTCCCCCTGGAGGTAGTTGCGTGTTCGAGAACCTGATCGAATCCAAGCAGAAGCACCAGCGTACAGTGGGGCAGACGGTCGCCTCCGTTCTGCTGCACATCCTGATCATCATCGCCGCCATCAAGGCGACTCAGGGCGTGGCCGAGACGATGAAGAACCGGCCGGTGGACACCACCATGGTCTTCCTCAAGCCGCCCGAGCCGCCGAAGCCCCCGCCGGATCAGCCTCCGCCCGATGTCGTCGTGGCAGCCAATCCACCGCCGAAGGGTTTCCAGACGGTGGTGGCGCCGACCGACATCCCCAAGGACATTCCACCGGTCGATCTGAACCAGAAGCCGTTCGACCCCCGGGACTTTACCGGCAAGGGCGTCGAGGGCGGCATCGGTACCGGCGTCGCGGGCGGCACCGGCCCGGTGACCGGCGAGGTGTTCCTGGAAGCGCAGCTGGACGATCCGGTCCAGGTGATCTCCCAGCCGCAGCCGCGCTATCCGCCGGTGCTGGCGAGTGCCGGCATAACCGGGCGGGTCGAGATGCAGTTCATCGTGGACACCACCGGCCACGTGGAGCCAGCGTCGTTCAAGATCATGAAGACCACGCACCCGGCGTTCGGCGAGCCGGCGCACGAGGCCATTCTCAAGAGTGTGTTCAAGCCGGCCCGGTTCAAGGGCAGGCCAGTCCGCCAGCTGGTCCAGCAAGCCGTCTCCTTCAAGCAGCAATAGCTCCGTTCCCTCCGGGAGGCATTACACATGAGCGTAGATATTCTTCAGCTTTGGGGTCAGATGGGGTATTTCGCCAGAGGCGTGGTGGTCGTGCTCGCCATCATGTCCATCTGGTCACTCACCATCATGATCCAGAAGTACATCCAGTTCCAGCGGGCGCAGCGGGAGACCCGGAAGTTCGCTCCCCAGTTCTCCCGGGCCATTCAGGAAGAGAACCTCGAGGCGGCGATCGCGCTGGCCGAGAAGAGCAAGAAGAGTCACGTCGCCCACGTGGTGGGCGAGGCGCTCACCGAGGTGAAGCCCCTGCTTCGCGACCGCGCGACGATCACCGCCGCCGACATCAACTCGGCCGAGCGCGCCGTCGAGCGGCAGATGCTGATCAGCCTGGCTGATTTCAAGCGCGGCATCGGCATTCTGGCGACCGTCGGTTCCACCGCGCCGTTCGTCGGCCTCCTCGGCACCACGATGGGTATCGTCAATGCCTTCACCGGCATGGCGGCACAGGGCGCGTCCGGCGGCCTGGCGGGCATCTCTGCCGGTATCGCCGAGGCGCTGATCACCACGGCCTTCGGTCTCATGGTCGCGATCCCGGCGGTGTGGGCGTACAACTACTTCACCACCAAGATCGAGAACCTCACGGTCGAGATGACCTACACGTCGAAGGAACTGATCGACTACCTGATCAAGAGCGTCGGCAGCGAGTTCGGCCGCTCGATCTTTACCAAGGAATTCCAGACCCAGAAGGCAGTCACCGGCAGTGGTCATGTCCATGGTTGAGCACGGTGCAGGGGTCAGCCCGGCGAGTAGGAGGTAAGGACCATGGCAATGCAAGCAGGTGGAGTGGCAGGACAGACCGCGGTCAAGTCTTCGCCGAACGTGGTGCCGATGATCGATATCATGCTGGTGCTGTTGATCATCTTCATGATCGTCACGCCACTGATCGCGGCGGGATTCAAGGCCACCCTTCCCAAAGGGAAGAACCTGGATCCCCGCCCGGAGGGCGACAACGAAGTGGTGCTGGGCATCGATCAGGCCGGCAACTATTTCCTGGATGGCCGTCCGCTACCCAGTGGCACGCTGGAGGACCAGCTCCGGTCCCGCTTTACCAACCGGACCGAAGACAAGATCCTGTACTTCAAGGCTGACAATCAGCTCAAGTACTCGAAGGTGCAGGAGGCCGTCGAGACCGCGCGGAAGGCAGGTGTGCGAGTGATGGCTGCCATCACGGAGCCGAAGAGCACCGGCCTGTTCGTCCCCGAGAAGAAGAAGAAGGAGAAATAATATGGCTGGCGGAGGCGGAGATGCCCGCGGGGCGCTGACGGCGGAGCCTAACGTCGTTCCCATGATCGACATTCTGCTGGTGCTGCTGATCATCTTCATGATCACCCAGCCGCTGTCGCGAATGGCGCTCGACGTCCAGGTGCCGCCACCGGATACGCCGGTGACCAACAAGACCCCGCCGAGCCAGATCGTGCTCGAGCTGGCTGACGACGGCGGGTATGCCATCAACGGACAACCGGTGCCTCATGATCAGCTGGATACTCAAATCCATGCGATCTACGACGCCCGTCCCGCGAAGCTGCTTTTCATCAAGGCGGGTCCCAACCGGATCTATCAGGACGTGATCGAGGCGATGGACGTGGCCCGGGGCGCCGGAGTGCAGATCATCGGCTTTACCCCCCGGGAGGCCGATAAGAAACAAGCGCAATAACCGGAGCGCACGACGTGCGCTCCTCCCTTCTCACGCGCGGGGACCCCAGTGGTCCCCGCGCGTGCGTTACGCCCGGAGTAGCTCGTCTCATCGGTTATGTTTGGGGACCAACATGCAGGACTTCCTGCCACCATGAGGGACCCACGCGCTCGCCTGCACCCCTCAAGCTGAAGCTCCCCCAATCGCGACGCCGCTGGAGCGGTCTCACCGCCTCACTGCTGGTTCACGGCGTGGTGCTGGGGCTGGTGCTGACCTACGGTGAACGGCTGTGGAGTCGCACGGCCGCGCCAGGCGACCCGCTGGTACTCGGAGGCAGACCGTCAGCCGCCGGTGGCGGGGGCAACCGGGTGGCGTATATTACCCTGCCTTCGCTCCCGGAGCCCGCGGCGGCCCCTGTGCCGAAAGTCGCTCCACCGGTTCCTCATCCCCAGATCGTCGTACCGCCGGCTCGCCCGCCGGAACAACCCAAGGCTGTCGCTCCGGAGCCGGTGAATACTCCTGTGGCTCCGCCGGCCGCCGCCCAGACACTGGCCGGTGATTCGGGAACGGGAGGAGGCGCGGGACCTGCGACGGCGCAGGGACAGGGGCAGGGTGGGGGAGCCGGAACATCGGCCGGCGAGGGCCCCGGAGGGCAAGGCGGCAAGGTGCGGCCACCCGAGCCGCGGGACATGGCCTTTCCGTTTGACACGCCCCCCAAGGAGCTGCGGGGCGTATCGCTCAATGTGACATTCTGGGTTCAAATCGATGGCAAGGTCGAGCGCTACACGGTAGAGCCCGAGATCAAGGACCGGGAATACGCCAAGAAGTTCGACGAGGTCATGCGCGCCTTTCGCTTTACCCCGGCCCGTGCTCCGGACGGCACCCGGGTTCCAGGCACAACCAGAATCTCCTTTACCCTCCCCGGAAAGAACAGCTCATAGAGGGCTGGCTCTCTCCACTCCATTCGCCTCGCGTCCGCGCCATTGCGGCAGAGGCACCGGTGGCCCCCTGCTTACGAGGAACTGATGAGCCGGCTCTTTATCCGGAAATCGATTCAGGACTGCGAAAATGATATCCGGGAGCGCGGCGGTCTCCGGCGATCGCTCAACAAGTGGCACCTCACCGCGTTGGGCGTAGGCGCCACTATTGGCGCTGGCATCTTTGCCACCACGGGAACGGCGATCGTCGGAGACCCGCTCCGGCCCGGCGCCGGTCCTGCCATCGTCCTCTCGTTCCTCCTCACCGCGCTGACCTGCGGCTTTGCGGCCCTCTGCTATGCCGAGTTCGCTGCCATGGTCCCGATCTCCGGCTCGGCGTACACGTACGCCTATGCGTCGCTGGGGGAGCTGGTGGCCTGGATCATCGGATGGGACCTCATCATCGAGTATGCGGTGGGCAATATCGGAGTCGCCATCGGCTGGGCCGGCTACTTTCGAGAGCTGCTGTCCCATTTTGGCATTTCACTTCCCGCGTGGCTGGCCACCGACTTTCGATCGGCCCATCTCGCGGCCGAGGCGGTCGCGGCAGGCGCCACCGATGCGTCGAGTCGCTACCTGGCCTCCGCCCTGGCCACCGCCCCGCACCTGCTTGGATTTCCCGTCATCGCCAACTTGCCGGCATTCCTGATCGTGGCGCTGATCACCGTGATCCTGGTGATCGGTATTCGGGAATCGGCCAACTCGAACAATGCGATGGTGCTGCTCAAGATCGGCGTGATCCTCTTCTTCTGCGCTGTGGGGGTCACCCTGATCAAGCCACACTACTGGAGCGACCCGGCTCTGGGTGGCTTTGCGCCCAATGGCTGGAAAGGCATCAGCGCCGGTGCGGCAATCATCTTCTTCAGCTACATCGGCTTCGATGCCACGTCGACGGCGGCGGAAGAGGCGAAGAATCCAGGGAAGGACATGCCCTTCGGCATCATCATGAGCCTGGTGGTGTGTACCGTCCTGTACATCATCCTCTCGCTGGTCATGACCGGGATGGCGCCGTGGAACAAGCTGGGCACGCCGGAGCCCATGATCACGGCACTCGCACTGGCGGATGGCTCACCCCGGCTGTTGTCCATCTCGCGATTGATCGTGTCCCTCGGCGCGGTGATCGCCATGAGCAGCGTGCTGCTGGTGTTTCAGCTGGGTCAGCCCCGCATCTTCATGTCGATGGCGCGCGACGGACTGCTGCCTCCGTTTCTGGCGCGAGTGCACCCCCGGTTTAAGACGCCCTACATCGGGACCATCATCACCGGGCTGTTCGTCGCCACCTTTGCGGCGTTCGCCAACATTGCGGAGGTGGTGGATCTCACGAACATCGGGACCCTGTTCGCCTTCGTGCTGGTGTCGGCCGGGGTGATCATTCTGCGGAGACTGGAGCCCGATCGGGCCCGACCCTTCCGGGCGCCGCTGGTGCCGTTCACGCCTCTGATCTCGATCGTGACCTGCCTGTACCTGATGCTTCAGCTCCCCAAGCTCACTTGGATTCGCTTTGGCGTGTGGCTCGCGCTGGGACTTCTGATCTACATCTTCTACGGGATTCGGAACAGCCGGCTGGGGAAGGCGGCGGAACGAAGAAAGCGCTGATCAGGTCGAGGTGGACGCGGCCAGCCGGAGCGCGCCGGCCACGGCGTCGACCGGGGTATCGGTGGGCTGGAACGCAGGCTCCTCCGAGAGCTTGGCCAGAAGGGTTTTCCGAAGTGGCTGATCGGCTCCCAGCAATCCGCCGGTAATCGCCACCCGGACCGGCGGAGCCAGGTCCATCTTTGGCAGGAGGCAGATGGCGAGCTGGGAAAGCTCCCGCGCGGCGTAGTCGGCAATGCCCTGGGCCAGGGGATCGCCGCCGGCTGCCACCGCGAGCACATGGGGGGCGAGGGCGGCGACTTCGGCCGGCGATGCCCCGGCAGCCCAGCGAACCAGCGAATCGAAGTCGGCGCTCCGAGTTGCCTTCAGGAGTCGATCGCTCAGCGCGGTATTGGGGCTGCGCCCGTCGATCGCTCTGCTGACTGCGCCGAGCGATGCCCGGCCGATGGCATAGCCACTCCCTTCGTCTCCCATCTGCCACCCGTAGCCGCCGATCCGGTGCTGCTTCCCGGTCCGATCCCGTCCGACGGCCACGCTCCCAGTCCCCGCGCTCACCACGATGCCGGGCCCATCGGCAAAGGCGGCGGCCAGCGCGATCTCGATGTCGGTGGTCACGACCACCTGCGATGCCAGGTTTTCGTTGCGGATCGCCGTGCGCAGCTCCTCCCGCTCCGGTGGCCGACCGGCACCGGCGGCGCCCACCAGAAGCACGTCGCCGGTCAAGCGCCCCGCCGCGGACAGGGCGCTGCGGACGACCTCGATGATGGTGCTGGCGGACGCCAGCGCCCGTCCCGGGCGGAGCGCCGCGCCGGGCCCCTCGGCTCGGCCCACGATCTTTCCGTCTTCGGAAACGGCCACGGCGGTTTTGGTGCCGCCGACATCGGCGCCGATCAGAACTCTCGGCATTCGTCTTCTCAGAAGGCCGCATGCACCCGCTGAGCGGGTACCCGACGCAGATGACGCAGATAAAACAACAATCGGATGAACACGGGACAAACGGATAGCTCCCACTGGAGTGCCTCCGCGACCAGATCATTGGTCAACACCGCTTCCGATTGGATATCATGGACTCGATGACAGCTTTCGAGCTATCTGGTCCGCTATCCATCTGTTCCGTTCATCTGGTGAGCGTTCTTTATCTGGTTCACTGGCTGCCTAGTTGTTCGTCCGGGGAAGATAGCTGAGCCCGATCCCGGTGGTGACGGCAAGCAAGGTGCCGAGCGGAACGTACCAGGGCCAGGCGAGCTTGCCCAATGGTGCCAACCAATCGAGGCCGGGGTGGCCGGCGAGGCGCTTGGCAAAGACCACCATCAGCATTACCAGGACGGTAATGGTCACCGCTCCCACCACATCGCGTCCCTGCGCCCGGGGCCAGCGGCCGGCCAGCACATAGGTGCCAAGGAGCGGCCCGTAGGTCACTGACGCTATCGAAAGCGCGAGCACCACCACCGGCGTGTCGTTCCCGGTCGCCGCGTAGTGAAAGAACAGCGCCCCCCCGATCAGCCCCGAGGCCCACACCGCCGAGAAGATCCGTCCCACCCGGAGCAGGTGGACCGGGTCGCGCCGCCCGGTCCAGGAAGCGTAGAGATCGTGGGTCGCCGACGAAGCGAGCGAGTTGATGGCCGAGCTGTGGGTGCCCATGGCGGCGGCGAGGATGCCGGCTACCACCAGCCCGGCCAGCCCAACCGGCAGATGCTGCACTATGAAGGCGGGAAACAGCTGATCTCCGGAAACGCCTTCCGGGGCAAGGCCGGCCGCCCAGATGGCGGATCCCACCAGCAGGAACAGGCTGAACTGGAGGATGACCATAACTCCGGATCCAACCAGCGCCACGCGAGCGTCGCGCAGTGAACGGGTGGCCAGGAGCCGTTGGACAATCAGGTGATCGGTGCCATGGGAGGCGGCAGAGAGCAACGCTCCGCCCACGAGGCCGCCGAGCAAAGTATAGGTGCGGGTGAAGTCGATCGCGGGATCGATGATCCGGAGCTTGCCGGCGTGGCGGGCCAGCTCCAGCGCTGTTCCCGCCCCACCGGCGATGTGCCAGGCGACCAGCAAGGCCCCGACCCCGCCCGCGAGGTACACCGAAAGCTGGAGGACGTCGGTCCACACGACTGCCTTGAACCCCCCGAACCAGGTGTAGACCATGGTGATGACGCCCATCACCACGATCGACGTGGGGATACTCCACCCGGCCACGAGGGCGAGAGGAATGGCGCTGGCGAAGACCCGGACCGCGTCGCCGAGGAATCGGGTCACCAGAAATACGCTGGAGATCAGCCGCCGGGTCCCCACGCCGAACCGGGATTCCAACCGGGCGTACGCGGTCTCTTGATCGCCCCGGAAGTATCCCGGCAAGAGCCAGGCGGCCACCCCGATTCGTCCCACCAGATAGCCGAAGGTGAGCTGGAGAAAGGTGAGATCGCCCCGGGCCCCGATGCCGGGAACGGAGATCACCGTGAGTGCCGAGGTTTCGGTGGCGACGATGGAGAGGAGGATGGCCCAGGCGGGAAGGTCTCGCGCGCCCAGGAAATAGTCGCTGGCGCTCTGTTGCCGTCGAGCCACCCAGAGGCCGACGCTCAGGGTGAAGACGAAGTAGACGACGAACAACGATGAGATCGATCGAGTGCAGGATCGGTAGCTCCCCGTAACGGACAACAAAAAAGGGCCCACGCGCCTGATGGCGGTGGGCCCCGGGATACCTAGATGATGATCAGGCGGTGAAGCTGCTGCCGCAGCCGCATCCGCCGGTTGCGTTGGGGTTGCTGAAGGTAAAGCCGGACCCTTGCATCGAGGTTACGTAGTCGATGGTGACGCCGGTAAGATACTGGGCGCTGAAGCCGTCGACGAACACCCGCACGCCATTTACTTCCGCGACCATGTCGTCTTCCAGGGCTCGCTCCTCGATGTTCAGGCTGTACTTGAACCCCGAGCAGCCACCGGGCAGGACACTGACCCGAAGACCCGCGGTCTCTGCCGGCACCTGCTCCTGGGTAATGAATTTCTGCACCTCTTCAGCCGCCCGGCCGGTGAGGACCAGGGAGAACCCGGAGGCGGGTGCCTGCTGCTCGAGACCGCTCATGCTAACTCCTTCCGTCAGCCCCGGTTACGAGGTGTGCAATGCGCCGGAGAACCTCAATTCGACTGGGAGAAACCTAAGCCAGCGGCTCGGGTCCTGTCAACGCTGCTCGCCAGCTGGGTATCGGCCCGCAAATTACGCATTATCAACGCGAAAGCCGCCTATCGCAACCGCGCTATAGAGCCACCCCTTGCAGGCGCTGATCCGGTAAGAAACTGCACCTACCGCAGAACACGGGCGGTGAAGACCGCGATCGACCCCGGCGACCCAGTTGACCCAGGATAGAGCGCCCCCCGGGTATCCGGTCGTCGCCGAAGCCGAGCCGGCGCCGACACCGGTCGCCAGCCCGGGCCCTCCCGGCCGAACCTTGCGGTAGAACCGATCCAGCACTGCATCAGGCTCCGGGCGCCGTCAGGAAGGTCACGCGTCAGCCACACGACCGTGGTGACGCAGAACGGTGATCAGCATGGCGATGGCGTAGTCCTTGCTGGAGGTGTCTCCAGAGTTTACGCCCGATGCAGTGAAGGATCACGGAGGTCATGAACGACGCCGCCATGGCGCTGATCTCCGACCAGGCATTCACCCGCCACCAGTACCACCGCAGGATGAAGACCAGGCCGGTGCCGGCCCCGAGACCGATCAGCAGCTTCCAGCCCTGTTCGACGCTGCTGCAGGTAGCCATGACAACCAGCGAGCAGCAGCATCAGGGTCACGGTCGCGAACCGGGACGCGATGACCTGGGCTCGGCGGCTGGCCTCGGGCCGGATGAAGCGGAGGTACACATCGTTGACCAGGTAGGACGCGCCCCAGTTGAGATGGGTGCCGATGGTGCTCATGTACGCCGCGGCGAAGGTGGCGAGCAGCAAGCCCTTGATCGGGGAGGGAAGCACGTCCACCATCACTCGGACGTAGCCCTCCTCGGGGTTGGCCAGGCCGGGATAGCGGATCACGCGCCACGAAGCCCACCAGGATCCAGGGCCAGGGGCGCAGGGCGTAGTGGGCGATCTGAAACCAGAGCGTGGCCAGCAGGCCGTGGCGCTCGTCTTTGGCGGCCAGGATTCGCTGCGCGACGTACCCGCCGCCGCCCGGCTCCTGCGCCGGGATACCAGGCCGCCCACCACTGGACGCTGAGAAAGACGAGGAGGGTCGAGAGCGGCAGCCAGGCCTTGTCCACCGGCGGGAGCACCCCGAAGGCCGCCTCGTAGGAGCCGAAGTGGGCCGACACCGATTCTGCACCATCGAATCCGAGCCGCCGACCGAATTCACCGCGAAGACCGCGAGCACGAATGACACCGCCCATCTTCACGACGAACTGGAAGGTGTCGGTGACAATCACGCCCCAGAGGCCGGAGAAGACGCTGTAGGCGCCGGTGACCGCGAACAGCAGGATGGCCGCGCGTCCAGGGATTGATGTTGAGGGTGATGTGCAGGATCGTCACCATCGCGCGGGTGACCCAGCCCATGATGATCAGATTGACCGGCAGGGCGAGATACAGGGCGCGAAACCCCCGAAGCACGGCGGCCGGCTTTCCCCCGTACCGCAGCTCGGCAAACTCCAGGTCGGTGAGCACCCCGGCTCGGCGCCAGAGGCGGGCAAAGAAGAAGACCGTGAGAATGCCGGAGAGGGCTCCGTTCCACCAGAGCCAGTTGCCGGCCACGCCGTACTTCGCCACCAGGCCGGCGACGACGAGCGGAGTATCGGCGGCGAAGGTGGTGGCCACCATCGAGGTGCCGGCCAGCCACCAGGGCAGCGCCCGGCCGGAGACGAAATAGTCGTCGAGCGACTGACTGGCCTTGCGGGTGTAGACCAGGCCGATTGCCGCGGAAGCGACGAAGTAGAGCGCGACGATGAGCCAGTCGCTGAGTTCGAGCGTCATTCGTGCGTCCTCGAAGAGTGCGGTCATCACCAGATCCGCGATTTTCGCGCGGACCGGCGCCCAGCGGGGATTGTCGCGGGTGGGGTTCACCCGGTTGCTCAGCAAGACGATTGCCACATGATGCTCGGGGTCGATCCACAGCGAGGTGCCGGTAAAGCCGGTGTGTCCAAAGCTGTTGCGCGAGAGCCGGGTGCCAGCGCTGCTGCTCGGACGAAGGCATGTCCCACCCCAGCGCCCGAGTGGACCCGGGGACGATGTTCTGCCGGCGGGTGAATTCGTGGAGAAGGAGGCGGATGGGCGGACGGTCGCGTGACCGCCGGACCGCCGTCCGCACAGTCCGAATCCACTCCGCGAACGTCAGCAGATCGTCCGCCGAGCTGAACAGCCCCGCGTGGCCCGAGACGCCGTCCATCAACGCCGCGTTTTCATCGTGCACCTCGCCTCGGAGCACCCGACCCCGCCAGGGATCCAGCTCGGTCGGCGCGATCCGGTCTCGCCAGTCAGCCGGTGGCAGGAAGCGGGTAGACGTCATGCCGAGCGGTTGAAAGACCCGGCGCTCGAGCAGGGAATCCAGGCGCTCGTCCGATATACCGCCTCGACCGCCTGGGTGAGGACGATGGCACCGAGATCGGAATAGGTCTCCGCCGTGCCGGGTGGGTATCTCAGCGGGTGTGCTGTCCGCCAGCGCGAAGGCCGCGGCCCGGCTCGGAGCCTCACGAAACAGCAGGCGCTAGGCGGGCAGACCGCTGGCATGCGCGAGGAGCAGGCGAACGGTGACCCGATCCTTTCCCGGTCCGGTGAATGCCGGGACGTAGCGCTGGACCGGTGCATCGAGATCGAGTCCTGCCCTCGTCGACGGCGAGCATGACCATCGTGACCAGGCCTACCACCTTGGTAAGCGAGGCGAGATCGTACACGGTTGAGCCGTCCGGATGCTGAGGCTCGTCCGCGCCCAACTGGCCAGTACCGTACACAAAGCGTTCGCCGTTGTGCGTCACCGCCAGCACCGCACCGGGCGCCGCACCCGCCGCCACCGCCGAATCGAGAAACTGCATGGCCGGCTGCCAGTTGGTTTTCAGCGCAGGCACGGTCGTCGGTGGAGTCGGAGGGTTGCCTGGGGCGCAGGCGGCGGCGACGATCGCCAACGAGATCCAGCCACGGCTCACGGCACCCGCCGCTGAATGCCCCAGCCCCGAGGGTAATCCGGGGGGATGGAGATCGGCAGCCGGCCGGTTATCGACGTGACCCCCGCCGAGCGCCCGGGCCACGGCCTGCTCGGTGATGGGATTGGACCGCCACCCCACCAGGTAGGAGCCGACCTCGGGGAGGTCCTCTATGACATAGGGCGACCCCATCGAGACCAGGATCGCAGGTTGGGCGCCGGCGGTGGTGGCGATCAATGCCTTCAACGGATCGGGGATCTGACCGATGGTTCCCCGGGAGGCCACCGGGCGATCGGCAGTTACGAACAAGGTCAGCTGACCGCGTTCGATCGTGGCTGCCGCCGAGTCATAGCTGGCGGGACCACTCGCCGGCCAGAGTTTGAAGACCGTCACCGGATATCCCCGGGCCCGCAGCTCGAGACGCAAGCGTGTTGCCCACCGAACGAAAATCCTCCTCACCATAGGTGACCAGGGTGATCGAGGGACGCGAGCGCTTGAGGCTATGGACCGTTCCCCCCGAGTCCTTCACCAGCACGATGGAGCGGCCAGCCATCTCCCTGCGCTTCATCCTCAAATTCGGTGCGGCCCACAATATCCGGAATGCTGTCGAGCGACACGGTTCGACGGCGGAACAGGCCCAGCTGGCGCTTCAGCTCCAGCACCCGGCGGACCGAGCGGTCCAGGCGCTCCGGCGAGATCTCCCGCCGGCCGACCGCGGCGGCCATAGCGTTGATGGCGGCCTTCGGATCCGCCGGCTGCAGCAGGAGATCAGCCCCCGCTACGAAGGCGCGCACCGCCGCGTCGGCTCCGTACTCGTTGGCCACGCCGGCCATGTTGAGGGCGTCGGTGATCACCAGGCCTTTGAAATGGAGTGAGTCGCGGAGAATACCGGTCAGAATGTTGGGCGCGACGGTACCCGGCCGCAGCTGGCCCGCGTCAATGCCAGGCATGGCGATATGGGCCGACATGATCGCGGTGACTCCGGCCGCGATCGCGCTCCGAAAGGGCACCAGCTCGACCGTGTCCAGCCGAGCCCAATCGGCGGTGATCACCGGCAGCGCGATATGGGAATCGGTGCCGGTGTCGCCGTGACCGGGAAAATGCTTGGCCGTGGCGAGCATGCCGTGCTCCTGCAGGCCCCGGATCTCGGCCGCCACCAGCCGTCCCACGGCGGCGGGGTCTTCGCCAAAGGAACGGGTATTGATGATGGGATTGGACGGGTTGTTGTTTACGTCTGCCACCGGCGCGAAGGCGAGATGGATTCCGACGGCGCGTCCCTCCAGCGCCGTGACCCGTCCCAGCTGGTAGGCGTCCGAGTCGCTCCCGGTGGCGCCCACGCCCATATTGGGAGGGAAGGGAGTTCCGCCGTTCAGCCGAATGGCGGTTCCGGCCTCGAGGTCCGAGCCGATGAGCAGAGGGACCGGGGATCGCTCCTGCAGCCGGTTGAGCTTGGTGGCAATGTCGTAAGGCGACCCGACCGAGACGATCAGTCCGCCCACGTGGAGCGAGTCGACCCAGCCCTGCATCCGAACGAACGTCTCATCGTCCAGAGCGCTGTAGGCTCCCGGAATCCAGGGCACTACCAGCTGGGCGATTTTGTCCCGCAGCGAGAGCGAGCCGAGCAAAGCATCGACATCAACTTCCGTGGGTCCCGGCTGTCCGGGAAACAGAGCGGGCTGCGGCTGCGGAACCGGGCTCGCTTTGCCGCAGGCGCAGAGAAAAACCATTACGAGCGCGAGGTATTTCGATTGCACAAAGCTCTCGCCCTATTGGGGATCTTGGGTTGGTCCGTGGGCTGCGCCACGAGCTCCGGCGCCGGCCGCGGCGTACCTGCGGCCGGCGCTGCCCCGGCCGGGTCCGGCCCGGCATCGAGGTTCTGCTGAGCGACAGCGCTGGTCTGGTGCGAAACCGCCGGATCGGGCTGGTGACCAATCAGTCGGGAGTGGACGGCAATGGCGTACGGGACATCGATCGCTTGATCGCCTCCGGGTTCAGGGTGACCGCCCTGTTCGCGCCCGAGCATGGCCTTCGCGGCAGCCTCGATGTGGACGTGGCGCCTGACCGACGGCAGGAGACCGACTCCGCGACCGGCACCCCAGTGTACCTGTTGCACGATGGCGTGCGCCTCCATCCGCCCACGGCGGAGATGCTGGCGGAGGTGGACGTCCTCGTGGTGGACCTGCAGGACGCGGGCGCGCGCTACTACACCTATCCGGCCACGGTCGCACTCATCATGGAGGCCGCGGCGGCAGCGCATCTGCCGGTGGTGGTTCTCGATCGGCCGAATCCTATCGGAGGTGCGGTGCAGGGGGAGGTTCAGGACAGCGTCACCAGCTCGGCGGTTGCCCGGTTCCCGATCGCCATGAGACATGGGATGACGATCGGCGAGCTGGCGCGTCTGGCCAACGCGGTGCTCCGTCTCGGGGCCGAGCTCCACGTGGTGCCCCTGGACGGCTGGCGCCGCTCGATGGCCTTTGATGCGACGGGGCTGCCCTTCGTGCCGCCGAGCCTGAATCTACGCACCCTTGAAAGTCTCTACCATTACCCGGGCCTCTGTCTCTTCGAGGGAACCAACCTGTCCGTGGGCCGGGGGAGCGAGGCACCCTTCGAGCAGATCGGCGCGCCCTGGGTAGATACCACGGCTCTGCTCGGCTGCGCTGCGCAGGGCGCCGCCCCCGGGCGTTACCTTCTCCGCGATCGCCTTCACTCCCCGGGCACCAGGCGACGGCAAGTACGCTGATACCCTGGTCACCGGAGTCCGGCTCCGCATCACCGATCGCGCGGCGTACGATCCCACCCTGACCGCGGTGTACCTGTTATCGGTTCTCCGGGCGACCCACTCCACCAGCTTTGCCTTCCGTCCGGCGCAGTTCGATCGACTGGCGGGAGGCTCCGAGCTGCGAGCCGCTTTGGAGCGGGGAGAGCCGGTAAGTCGGATCGCGGCAGCCTGGCGGGACGAACTGGCCCGGTTCAAAGAGCGGCGCCGCCCGTTTCTGCTCTATAGGGAGTAGGCCACGGCACTGCGACCGGGGCAGCTCGTCCGATTGCTCTAAAGGGTTCTGGCAGTTATCCTTTCGCGGCAATTTAACGGGGCCAACAGTGGGTGGGCCCGCCTGGTCTTCCAGCTGAGGATCGATCCTGGTGAAGCTGCTAGGTGCAGTGGAAAAGCCGTTCTACGCCGCGGTGGATCCGCTGGTGCAGCGGCTTATCCGGTCCGGCGTGCGGCCCAATACCATCACAACCGTTGGTACTGGCCTGGTGCTGGTTTCCGCGGTCGCCTACGCCACCGGCCATATCCGGACCGGTGGCGCGCTGCTGCTGCTGAGCGGGGTGGCCGACACCCTCGACGGCCAGGTCGCGCGCGGCGGCGCGATGGCCACCCGGTTCGGGGCCTTCTACGACTCGACTCTGGATCGGGTCGGCGATGGCGCGACGTTCATCGGCATCGGCGCCTTCTTCCTCATGGCGCCGGACGTGGCCTACCGGGTTCCAGCCGTCATCATGTGCATGATCGCCATCCTGGGCTCGCTCCTGGTGTCATACGCCCGGGCCCGCGCCGAGGGGCTGGGGCTGGACTGCAAGGTCGGCATCGCCCAGCGGGCCGAGCGGGTGTTGGGGCTGGGAGTCGCGTCGCTGATTGCTGGCGCGGGTCCCCACGGGCTGCTGCTGGAAGCCATGGTCACCCTGCTGGCGCTGGCGTCCATCATCACCGTGGTCCAACGGTTCGTGTACGTGTACCGTCATGCCGGCCGGGTGGACGAGGCGCTGCAGGCGGAGGAGAGGATGCATGCCGCTGCGGTCGAGCATGCTGAGGAGGTGAGGCTGGTCAAGCACGCCGCGCTGGACCCTTTCGCGAAAGGACGTAGCAGTGGCTGAACGGACGGCCAGGAAAATCGCGCCGGCTCAGGGCAAGCTCGGGGTACTGTGTGTGGGATTGGGTGCGGTGGCGACGACCTTCATGGCCGGGGTCGAGAACGTCCGTCGCGGAAAGGCCCGCCCCATCGGATCGGTGACCCAGATGGGGACGATCCGACTGGGGAAACGCACTGAAAAGCGGGTTCCCTTGATCCGGGAATTCGTTCCGCTCGCCGAGCTCGACGATCTCGTGTTCGGCGCCTGGGATCCGGTGCCGGACGACGCCTACACCGCAGCCCTCCAGGCGGGCGTGTTGGACCGCCACGAGCACGTGGAGCCGATCGCCGCCTTTCTCAAGGGCATCAAGCCGATGCCGGCGGTGTTCGACCAGAACTATGTAAAGCGGCTCGAGGGGAAGAACGTCAAGCCGGGCACCAGCAAGCGCGAGCTCGCCGAAGCCCTCCGCAAAGACATCCGCGACTTCAAGAGCAAGCACAAGTGCAGCCGCATGGTGATGATCTGGTGCGCATCCACTGAGATCTTCATCAGCCCGGGGCCCGCCCACTGGACCCTGGAGGCCTTCGAGAAGGCGATCGATGCCAACGATCCCACCATCGCACCGTCCATGCTGTACGCCTACGCGGCCATCATGGAGAAGATCCCCTTCGCCAACGGCGCGCCCAATCTGACCTGCGACTTTCCCGCCATGGAGCAGCTGGCCAAGAGCCAGGGCGTGCCGATCGGGGGCAAGGACTTCAAGACCGGGCAGACGATGGTCAAGACGGTGCTGGCCCCCATGTTCAAGGCCCGAATGCTCGGCGTGGCCGGGTGGTACTCGACCAACATTCTGGGGAACCGGGACGGTGAGGTGCTGGACGACCCGGAAAGCTTCAAGACCAAGGAGGAGTCGAAGCTCGGCGTGCTGGAGTACATCCTCCAGCCTCAGATGTATCCCGAGCTCTACAGCAAGATGTATCACAAGGTGCGGATCAACTACTATCCGCCCCGGGGCGACAACAAGGAAGGCTGGGATAACATCGACATCTTCGGGTGGCTGGGCTACCCGATGCAGATCAAGGTCGATTTTCTCTGCCGGGACTCTATTCTTGCGGCACCGCTGGTGCTCGACCTCGCCTTGTTCTTCGACCTGTCCCAGCGCGCCGGCCTCACCGGCATCCAGGAGTGGCTCTCCTTCTACTTCAAGAGTCCCCAGGTGGCGCCCGGCTTGTATCCCGAGCACGACCTCTTCATTCAGCAGATCAAGCTGAAGAACACCTTGCGATATCTGATGGGGGAGAAACAGATCACCCATCTGGGCATCGAGTACTACCTGGAAGACTGAACTGAGATGAAGTACTTCCATCGCACCAGCGTCAAACCGGACGAAGTTCTCGAAGGAGCCACCCGGTTCTTCGGCGCCACGCTCGCACCGGCCGGCGAGGAGCCCCGGCGCCGGCAGTTCGCCGGCACGATCGGACGGATCGGCGTCACGGTGCAGGCGGAAGGCGGGCATTACACCCTGGTGACGGTGGACACCAATCAGGTGGGAGAGAGCGAAGCCGATAAGCTGGCCAAGCGTTTTCTGACACTGGTGCACACCAGAGCGGAGCCAAGCCACCGTCCGATTGGCGCCTACTGACCCCATTCTGCGGCCCATCAGCGGCAGATGCTTAGGAGAATGTTGACGATGAATTTGACCCGTGCTGCGTTCCACCCCACCGCCCGGTTGCTGCTGATCCTGCTCTTCGGGGCGGTGCTCGCCCCGGCGTCGCTCCCCGGGCTGTTCGCCCAGGAAGTGGCCCAGGGAACCGCGGCTCCCGCACACCGACCGGGTGGTGAGGTGAACTTGCGGCTGCCCGACCTGAACCAGGGAGATTTCCTCGGCTTCACCGGGCACCAGATCCTGCTCTCGGGGCTGGTAGTCTGCGTCCTGGGACTGCTCTTCGGGCTCCTGAGCTACTCCCACGTGAAGAACCTGCCGGTGCATAAGAGCATGGCGGAGATCTCGGAGCTCATTTACGAGACCTGCAAAGCCTATATGGTCCAGCAGGGCAAGCTCCTCCTGGTCCTCTTTGGCTTCATCGGGGCCGTGATCGTCGTGTACTTCCTGCTGACCGGCCTCGAGCTGCCCAAGATTCTCGCCATCCTCCTCTTCAGCGTCATCGGCATGGCGGGCAGCTACGGGGTGGCCTGGTTCGGCATCCGGATCAATACCCTGGCCAACTCCCGGACCGCCTTTGCGGCTTTGCGGGGCAAGGCGTGGCCGGTCTCCGAGATTCCGCTGCGCTCCGGCATGAGCGTCGGGATGATGCTCATCTCGGTCGAGCTCCTGTTCATGCTGCGCGATTCTGCTCTTCATCCCGGCGGATGTGGCGGGAGCGTGCTTCCTCGGCTTCGCGATCGGCGAATCACTCGGCGCGGCGGCGCTGCGTATCGCCGGCGGCATCTTCACCAAGATTGCCGACATCGGGTCGGACCTGATGAAGGTGGTCTTCAAGATCAAGGAAGACGACGCCCGGAACCCCGGCGTCATCGCCGATTGCACCGGCGACAACGCGGGTGACTCGGTGGGTCCGACGGCCGACGGCTTCGAGACCTACGGCGTGACCGGCGTGGCGCTGATCTCCTTCATCGTGCTGGCCGTGGCTGACACGCTCGATTCAGGCCCAGCTGCTGGTCTGGATCTTCCTGATGCGGATCATGATGGTCATCGCGTCGGGCCTTTCGTACCTGGTGAGCAATAGCCTCTCGCGAGGTCGCTATGCAGGCGGGGCCAAGTTCAACTTCGAGTCGCCCCTCACCCAGCTGGTATGGCTCACCTCGCTGGTGTCGGTGGCGCTGACCTATCTCCTCTCCTATGTGTTCGTTCCCAACCTGGGCGGTAACCCCGACCTCTGGTGGCAGCTCTCGACCGTGATCACCTGCGGCACGCTGGCCGGCGCCATTATCCCGGAGCTGGTGAAGGTCTTCACCTCCACCGAGTCGCGGCATGTCCGCGAGGTGGTGACCTCCTCGCGTGAAGGTGGAGCATCGCTCAACATTCTCTCCGGATTCGTGGCGGGCAACTTCTCGGCCTACTGGCTCGGGCATCACCATCATGGGCCTCATGGCCATCGCCTACGGGGTGAGCACGCTGGGGCTGGGCGAGCTGATGAAGGCGCCGGCGATCTTCGCCTTCGGGCTGGTCGCCTTCGGCTTCCTGGGCATGGGCCCGGTGACGATCGCCGTGGACAGCTACGGCCCAGTGACCGACAATGCCCAGTCCATCTACGAGCTCTCCCTGATCGAGCAGGTGCCCGGGCGTGAAGCAGGAGATCAAGCGGGACTACGGCTTCGATCTCAACTTCGAGACCGCCAAGGAGCTGCTGGAGGAGAACGACGGGGCAGGGAACACCTTCAAGGCCACGGCCAAACCGGTGCTGATCGGCACCGCGGTCGTGGGCGCCACCACGATGATCTTCTCCATTATCATGGCGCTGACCCATGGGCTCTCCGCCGGCATGGAAAACCTCTCCATCCTGCATCCGCCCTTCCTGCTCGGCCTGATCACCGGCGGCGCGGTGATCTACTGGTTCACCGGCGCCTCGACCCAGGCGGTAACCACCGGAGCCTACCGGGCGGTGGAGTTCATCAAGGCCAACATCCGGCTCGAGGGGGTCACCAAGGCGTCGGTCGAAGACAGCCGCCGAGTGGTCGAGATCTGCACCCAGTACGCCCAGAAGGGCATGTTCAACATCTTCCTCGGCGTGTTCTTCTCCACCCTCGCTTTTGCTTTCATCGAGCCGTTCTTCTTCATCGGCTACCTGATCTCGATTGCGATGTTCGGGCTGTTCCAGGCGATCTTCATGGCGAACGCCGGCGGTGCCTGGGACAACGCCAAGAAGATTGTGGAGACCGAGCTCAAGATGAAGGGCACCCCGCTGCACGATGCGTCCATCGTAGGCGATACCGTGGGCGATCCCTTCAAGGACACTTCGTCCGTCGCCATGAATCCGGTCATCAAGTTCACCACGCTCTTCGGGCTGCTCGCGGTGGAGCTGGGCGTCTATCTCAGCGCCAGTGGATCCGGTACCCTGAGCAAGGTGCTGGCAGTGGCGTTCTTCCTCATGGCGCTCTTGTTCGTGTACCGCTCGTTCTACGGCATGCGGATCGAGGCCGAGCCCCACGCAGCGGGGGCGGGACGTCCGGTAGCGGTCAAGGCGTAGGGCGACGTGCATGGCCGCTAGTGGCGCGCTCGCAGAGTCGCCTGCCGCACTTCCGGGCCTGACCCGCGAGCAGCTGCTCGAGCTGTATTACTACATGCGGCTCACCCGCTCGCTGGAAGAGCGGCTGGTCAATCTTTACCGTCAGACGAAGGTCGTCGGCGGCCTCTTTCGATCGTTGGGGCAGGAGGCGGATGCGGTCGGGTCCGCCTATGCCCTCGATCGCTCCAAGGGCGACGTCCTCTCCCCTCTCATTCGCAACCTCGGCTCCATGCTGGTGCAGGGGGCCACCCCGCTGGAGATCCTCCGGCAGTACATGGCCAAGGGGGACTCACCCACCCGGGGACGCGAGCTCAACATCCACTTCGGCGACACCGTGCGAGGCTTCATCGGCCAGATCTCCCATCTCGGAGACATGGTTCCGGTGATGGCAGGGGTGACCCTCTCCTTCAAGCTGCGGGGCCAGGACCGGGTGGGGCTGGTCTACGTCGGTGACGGGGCCACCTCGACCGGCGCGTTCCACGAGGGGATCAACTTTGCCGCCGTCCAGCGCTGCCCCCTGGTGGTGATCGTCGAAAACAATGGTTACGCCTATTCCACGCCGACGACGAAACAGACCGCCTGCGCGAGCTTCAAGGACAAGGCCATCGGGTATGGCATTCCGGGGGTGCGGGCTGACGGCAACGACGTGGTGGCAACGTACCAGGTTACGAAGGAAGCGGTGGACCGGGCCCGTGCCGGCGGCGGCGTCACGCTGATCGAGCTGATGACATATCGGCGAAAAGGGCACGCGGAGCACGACAACCAGTCCTACGTTCCCCCCGGCGAGATCGAACGGTGGGCCCGGGAGAACGACCCGGTCGACCGGTACATTCGGGAGCTGAACGGCAAGCATGGGGTAGCACCGGAGGAGCTGGAGCGGATCGACTGCCAGGGTCACCGGCGGAGATCGACCGGGCAACCGATGAAGCGGAAGCTTCGCCTCCGCCCGAGCCGCCTGACGCCCTCCGGGGAGTCTATGCCGATCCGGCCACATGCCGACGCTCTGGTATCGGGAAGGTCTTCGTTCGGCGGTCGATAGCCACGAGCGCCCCGCGAGCTGGGGGACCCACGATGGCTGAGACGACTTACCTGGAGGCCATCCGGCAGGGGCTATTCGAGGAGATGGAGCGAGACCCGGAGGTCATCTGCCTGGGCGAGGACATCGGCAGCTATGGCGGCGCGTTCAAGGTGACCGAAGGGTTGCAGGCTCGCTTCGGCGAGCAGCGGGTGATCGACACGCCTCTCTCCGAGGCGGCGATCGTGGGCGCGGCCGCGGGCGCGGCCCATATGGGAATGCGTCCGGTCTGCGAGATGCAGTTCATCGACTTCATCTCCTGCGCCTACGACATGCTCACCAACTACGTGGCCACCGCGCGTTACCGGGCGTTCTTGCCCTGTCCCATGGTGGTGCGCGGTCCCAGCGGCGGCTACGTGCGAGGCGGACCGTTCCATTCGCAGAACCCCGAGGCCGCTTTCCTGCACACCCCGGGGCTCAAGATCGTCTATCCGGCCACGGCGAGCGATGCCAAGGGTCTGATCAAGTCGGCCATCCGGGACGACGATTGCGTGCTCTTCTTCGAGCACAAGTATCTCTACCGCCGGATCAAGGAAGAGCTGCCCCCGGGCGACCACGTCGTCCCCATCGGCAAGGCGCGGCTGGCGCGAGAGGGCACGCGACCTTTCCATCATCACCTACGCGGCAACGGTCTGGAAGTCGCTCGAGGCCGCGGAGCAGCTGCAACGGGAGGACGGGCTGTCGGTGGAAGTGCTGGATCTTCGCTCCCTCCTGCCGATGGACGACGAAGCCATCGCGGAAACCGTGCGGAAGACCAACCGGGTGCTGATCGTGCACGAGGACACCGTGACCGGCGGGGTCGCCGGCGAGATCGCCGCCCGAATCAACGATCTGGCTTTCGAATGGCTGGATGCCCCGATCAAACGGGTGGCGGCGCACGACGTGCCGCTTCCCTATGCGCCCCAGCTGGAGGATTTCGTGCTGCCGCAAACGGGGGATATCGTTAGAGCAGCGAGGTGGTTGGCGAGCGTATTAGAGTTGAAGAGTCAGTGAGTCTAGGCAGTCAGGATCGGGCGGTTCGTGCGACTCCCGACCCTAGACTCCTGACCAGCACTCGGAGATCGACAGATGGCCAAGATAGACGTAATCATGCCCCAGATGGGCGAGTCCATCGCGGAGGGCACGCTGTCTCGTTGGATCAAGAAGGTGGGCGACCCGATCAAGCGGGACGAGCCCATCTTCGAGATCTCGACCGATAAGGTTGACGCGGAGATCCCGGCACCGAGTGCCGGTGTCCTGGCGGAGATTCTGGTGCAAGAGGGCCAGACGGTGGCGGTGCAGACCGTGGTCGCGCGGATCGACACCGACGCCAGCGCAGGGCGCCACGGAAAAACCACCCCAGGCCGCACCGCCTGCGGCAGCCCCCGCTGCTCCGAACCCGGCGGCCTCCGGCAGTGCTTCTCCCGCCCCGCCCACTCCAGCCCCCGCCAAGGCGCCCCGGAGCCCGGTCCCGAGCGAGCCGGCCCCGGTGCCCGCCCCTTCGAGGGCAACCCCCGCAGCGGCCACAGCAGCTGCCGCTCCGGAATCGCGCGCGGTGAGCGACGCGACTGGAGGCAACGGGGCGGCCGAAACCACCGAGGAGCGCCTGCGGCGCAAGTCGACCCCCCTGGTCCGCAAGATGGCGGCGGAGCACAACGTCGATATCAGCGCCGTCTCGGGCACCGGCTTGGCCGGCCGAGTCACCAAGAACGACATCCTGGGGTACATCGAAGGCGGGGCAGCGGGGCAGCGGGGCGGCGGGGCAGTCCAGCCGCGCCCGGAGCTTCGGCCGAACGTGCCGTTGCCGCCCCGCCGCCCCGCGGTCCCGCGCTCCGCTGCCGCCGGCAGCGACCGTCGATCCCTGGCCTGGCGATCGGGTGGAGCCGTGGTCCCGAATCCGGAAGCTCACCGCCGACCACATGGTGATGTCGCGCCGGGTGTCGCCCCATGTCAATACGGTTTTCGAGATCGACTACACCCGGATCGTGCAGCTTCGCGCCAGGAAGAAGCAGGAATATGCCGAGCGGGGGGTCAATCTCACGTACCTGGCTTTCATCACCAAAGTCGTCGCCGACAACTTGCGGAAGCATCCGGTGCTGAACTCGGCGGTCTCGGGTGAAAGCACCCTGTATCCGGCGCGACGTGAACATCGGGATTGCCGTCGCGCTCGACTGGGGACTGATCGTGCCGGTGATCAAGCATGCCGATGAGCTGTCGCTGCTCGGCGTGGCTCGCGCCATCAACGATCTGGGCGAGCGGGCCCGGAGCAAGAAACTCAGCCCGGACGAGGTCCAGAAGGGAACCTTCACCATCACCAACCCCGGCGTGTTCGGATCCGCCATCGGGACGCCTATCATCAATCAACCGCAGGCGGCCATCCTCTGCGTGGGATCGATCGAAAAGCAGCCCGCAGTCATCACCGTCGATGGCTCCGACATGATTGCGATTCGAACCAAGGGCATGCTCGCCCTGGCGTTTGATCACCGGATCGTCGATGGGGCCGACGCGGACCGTTTCATGGCTGACGTCAAGGCGGGGCTGCAGGAGTTTCCCGAGAGCGGGGTCTGACATGCCACGCCGGATCATCGAGGTGGATGGCGAGCAGTGGGAAGTGGCCGTCAGTGGCCGGGTGACTCAGTACGTAAAGGACGAGTTTGGATTGATCTTTACCCGCGGGGTGGGCGCCGGGCGCGAGCAACGGGTGGTTCGCTACTCCCCGCTGGGTGCCAAGAGCCGCGAAGCATCTCTAGGCCAGATGAGCGATCAGGAGCTCCGGGATCTCCTCAGCCATTCCCAACCTTCGTGGACCGCGCCCGAGATGGGATACCGGCGCTGACCCCCAACCCTGAATCCGCGCGCGCGTCGGACACGATCGACCTTCACGTTCACTCGACCGCGTCGGACGGAAGCTTCTCCCCCGAGGTAGTCGTGAAGCGGGCCGTGGCAGCCGGACTTCGCGCCATCGCGCTGACCGACCACGACACCCTGGCGGGCATACCGGAGGCTCTGGCCGCCGGAGAGCGGCTCGGTATTCGGGTGGTGAGTGGCTGCGAGTTTTCCGCTGCGGCACCCTGGGGCGAGATGCACGTGCTCGGGTACTTTCTGCCCTATCCCTCCCCGGCCCTCGAAGGCTTTCTCGAGCGCTGCCGGGCCGACCGGGTGCGCCGGGCTCAGGAGATGGTGCAGCAGCTGCGGCGCCTGGGTATGGAGATCTCTTTCGAGAGCGTGCTCCAGGAGTCCGGGGGCGGTGCAGTGGGAAGGCCCCACGTGGCTCGTGCCATCGTCCGGCATGGCGGCGCCATCGACCTCAGTGATGCCTTCGACCGATTCATCGGCCGGGGCCGTCCGGCATTCGTGGAAAAGACCTTGCCCGAATTCCGCACTGTTGCCGAGGTGGTGCATGCGGCCGGAGGGCTGGTATCGGTGGCGCATTTGAAGGAGCGGGGCACCCGTGCGTTCATCGAACGGCTCAAGGGTGAAGGTCTCAATGCGGTGGAAACCCGGCATCCGAGCCACGATCCCGATCTGCGCGCGCGACTCACCGATATCGCCCTCCGGCTCGGCCTCCTGCGCACCGGCGGGAGCGATTGGCACGGCGATCCGGAGCCGGGCGTGACCCACGGGACCATCGGCTCCCAGCAGGTGCCCCTGGAATGGCTGGACCGGCTGGACGATCGTCGAGCCGGCTCGCTCACCTCCGCGGTCTCATGACGCTCCTCTCGCCAGGGAGCATCGCTCCCGATTTCTCCGCGCCAGCCTCGGATGGACAGAGTTATAGTCTTCCTCAGCTGTTGCGGCAGTCCCGGGTGCTGCTGGTGTTTTACCCCGGGAACAACACCCCCGGCTGAAACCGCCAGCTCTCCGCCGTGCGCGACGAGATCGAAACCTACGCTGCCAATGAGATTCGCCCGTTCGGGGTGAATCAGGCGTCGGTAAAGAGCCATGCCGGCTTACGCTGAACGCCTCGGGCTGCCGTTTCCGCTGCTATCGGATTCCGGTCTCACCATCAGTCGGGCATACGGGACGCTCAAGCCCGACGGCAGCGGAATCTCCCGGTCGGTCTGCCTGATCGATCGCGACGGCCGGATACTCTATAGCCAGGCCGGCGCGCCGGGCGCGAGCATCGTACTCGAGAATCTGGAGTCCTCATGAGCGCCCGGAAGCTTCGATTTTCGGGGCAAGGTGGCGCTGGTGACCGGTGTGGGCCGGGCCGGTCAGATCGGCAACGCCGTAGCGCTGGCGTTCGGGAAGGCGGGGGCCAAGATCGTCGCCTGCGATCAGAACGCCGTGGGAGTAGCCGAGCGGGTTCGAGAGTTCGCGGCGCAAGGCGTGGACGCGCGGCCGTGCGCCGGTGACCTCACCCAGCCCGATATTGCGGCCCTGGCCGTCGAGGTCGCACTCAAGCACTTCGGCCGGCTCGATGTGGTGGTCAACGTCGCGGGCGGGCTCACCACCTATGGCCCGATCGATCAGATGACGGTCCAGGCGCTCGATCGCGAGATAGCGATCAATCTCAAGACCGCGGTCCTCGTCTCCCAGGCGGCAATCGAGGCGCTGAGCCGAACCCAAGGGTGCATCATCAATTTTTCGTCGATCGCCTACTTCAATCCGCAGAGTCCCATGGCGGTCTATAGTGCCGCCAAAGCGGCGGTCGCTGGATTTACCCGCAGCCTGGCGCTCGAGCTGCAGGATCGCAAGGTGCGGGTGAATGCCATCGCCCCTTCCATGGTCCGCACCGGGGACAATGTGGCTGCCGTGGGCGATGGGGACACGCAGTACGTGGAAATGCAGGAGATCACCGATGGGGTGATGTCACTCGCCAGCTCGAGCAACTCCGCCACCGGCCAGATCCTTCCCATTGCCCCGGCAGGCGCCGGCGGCTCCTGATGGAGCTCCGCGGAAAGGTCGCCCTGGTGACCGGAGCGGGGCGGCGCCTGGGCCGGGCGATGGCTCAGGCTCTGGCGCAGCGGGGGATGCGGGTTGCAATCCACCACCACGAGTCGGCCCAGGGAGCCGAGCAGCTGCGTCAGGAGATCATTCGGGCGGGTGGTCAGGCCGCCTGCTTCAGCGCTGATCTGACCGATGCCGCCGCCGCTCGGACCCTCCCGCAACAGGTGGTCGCCCACTGGGGAGGCCTGGACGTGCTGGTCAACTCCGCGGCGATCATGCGCCGGCTTCGGCTGGAGGAGACCACTCCGGCCGACTGGGATGCCATTCACAACCTGAATCTGCGGGCGGTGTTCTTCTGTACCCAGGGGGCTGCACCCGCCCTCAAGGCGGCTCGGGGAAAGGTCGTGAATCTCGCCGACCTGGCCGGTCTCGAGCCCTGGCCGGGGTTCGCCGCGCATTCCGTCAGCAAGGCCGGCGTGGTGATGCTGACCCGGGTGCTCGCGTTGAGTCTGGCTCCCAACGTGACGGTCAATGCGATAGCACCGGGCGCCGTACTCGTGCCGGAAGACTACCCACCCGAAGAGCGCGACCGCCTGGCCCGCTCGACTCCGCTGGGGCGACTCGGCGCCCCGGCAGACGTAATCAACGCCCTGTTGTATCTGCTGGAGGGGGGAGATTTCGTCACCGGGGAGACCCTGGTGGTGGACGGTGGACGACACGCCCGCTAGCGTCGCCTTTCGCGATGTGGTGATCGTTGGCGGCGGGTGTTACGGCACGTTCTACGCCGGGCAGCTCATCCGGGCCGGGGAGCGGGAGCGAGCCAGTTACCGCCGGATACTCGTGGTGGATCGGGATCCCCGCTGTCAGTTTGGTCGCGAACTGGGCGGCCGGGACCGCGAACAGTTGGTAGTCGAGGACTGGGGAGAGTTCTTCGATCGCTATCTCGCTGAGGTCTCTCCCGGCGGTTCCGGCGAGCCGGGCGATGCGATCGTGCCGTCGCCGCTCATGCCACATCTGATGTACGAATGGCTGGTTCGGCAGGCCCGCATCCGTTGGCCCCGCCGCCGGATCGAGACCAAACCCGTGCCCCAAGGCCCGGGCACGCCGTACGACGTGAGTGCGCCTGACGGGACCCGGTACGTGTCCTTTGCCGACTGGACCTGCCCCACCCACTGCATCGAGCCCGCCATCTGTCCCATCATCAAGGCGCCCCGTAGCTGGGAAATGGCCGATGCCTTGAGCTACCCTCACCCGCCAACTGGACCGCTCCCACCCTACCGGCGGCCCGGTGCTTTTTGTCTGCCAGCACCGCGTGTTTGGCGTGGGCATGTTCGACGTGGCGGAGGTTCTGGCGGGGGACGCTACGGTGGAGGCTGCCGGCTCGTCAGGGTCGCCGGTAGATGTCCTGGTCGGCACGATCTCCAGCTGCCATGGCGCAGTAAACCTGCTGCATCTGGAATAGAAGCTGGGAGTCGGGAGCTGGGGTAAGTTCCTGGCAGCAAACTCCCAGCTTCCAGCTCCAAGCTCCCAGCTCCAGCTTCCAGGAACGTGCGGGAACACCCGGACGTTCTATATTTTGGGACGACAACAGGTTCACGAGTGCCCATTGGAGAGGGTATGACCCGGAGCGAGGAGCTGGATCTGGTAATTGTTGGCGCGGGACCGGCCGGTCTCTGCGCCGCGATGTATGCCGGCAGGGGAATGCTGCGCTCGGTGCTCATCGAGCGGGGGATCCCCGGCGGCGAGCTTCTCAACACCGAGTGGATCGACGACTACATCGGCTTCGAGCACATCCTCGGCCGTCAGCTGGCGGATCTGATGACCGCCCACGCGGTCAAGTTCGGGGCCGACATCCGCCAGGATACGGTCGAGGCCATCGTCAAGCGGGACGATGGGATCTTCGAAGTCGCCACCGCGCTGGGCCGGGTGTATGAGGCTCCCAGCGTGATCCTGACTGCCGGTGGAACCCCCACCAAGCTGGAGGTGCCGGGCGAGCTCGAATATGCCGGCCGTGGCGTGTCTTACTGCGCCGTCTGCGATGGCCCCTTCTTCAAGGGCGAGACCCTGGCTGTCATCGGGGGTGGTGATGCCGCCGTCGAGGAGGCCGAGTACCTCACCCGGTTCGGGCAGAAGGTGTACGTCATTCATCGGCGAGATCAGTTCCGGGCCTCGAAGATCCTCCAGGAGCGGCTGTTTCAGAATCCCAAGATCGAGGTGCTCTGGAACAAGCGGGTGCGCGAGTTCAAGGGCGTACCGGCAGGATTACAGTCGATCGAGCTGGAAGACACGGTGACGGGACAGGAATCGTCGTTGGCGGCTGCGGGTGCGTTCGTCTTCATTGGATTCCGCCCCAATACCCAGCTGATCAAGCAGCACGTCGCCCATGATCCCAATGGATATCTCATCGCCGATGACCGGATGATGACTTCGATTCCGGGACTCTTTGCAGCGGGAGACGTGCGGTCCCAGCTGACCAGGCAGATCACTACCGCGGTGGGTGACGCTACCACGGCGGCCGTAGCGGTGGAGAAATACCTGACCGATCGCAAGAACCGCTCGGAGTCGAAGGCGCGGGTCAGTGTCTAACCTGGAAGTGGTGGCGCTGCCTAACGGCCAGTTCGTGGAGAACTGCTACCTGGTGGCCGATGCGGGAAGCCGCGAAGCGGTGATCATCGATCCGGGTGAGGAGTCGGGAAGATTCCTGGCCGAGCTCAAGACCCGAGGCTGGAACCTCCAGGCTATCTGGCTCACCCACGCGCATATCGATCACATCCTGGGGGTGGGGCCGGTGCACCGCGCGACCGGCGCGCCGATCTATCTGCACCCCTTCGATCGCCGTTTGTATGACGCCTTACCCCAGTTCGGCTCCTGGGTCGGCACCCGGGTCGAGCCGGCGCCACCTCCTCAGTTCGAGCTGGAGGCGGGGCAGCTACTCCGGGTGGGGAACTACGAGTTCGTCGTCCGGTTCACTCCAGGCCACTCTCCCGGAAGCGTCAGCTTCCATGGACAGGGCATGATCTTCGGCGGCGACGTCCTGTTCAACGGCTCGGTGGGCCGGACCGACCTGCCGGGTGGGGATTCGGCTACCCTGTTGGCCAGCATCCAGTCCGAGTTCCTCTCTCTCCCTGATTCCACCGTTGTGCACAGCGGCCATGGCCCGGATACCACCATCGGGGTCGAGCGGGTTACCAACCCGTTTCTCACCGGAGCGTATCCGCTTGGGTAGCGGCGGGGAAGGCGGGGAAGCGGGGAAGCGGGGCAGCCTTTCGCCCTCGGAGATCCGCATCAGCCATAAGGACGCAGCGAGTCGCCCTACCCGCCTACTCGCCTACCTGCTGCCCCGCCGACCTGCAACCGCTGCGGCTTCCCGGTCCTTCGCAGAACCGGGGGATGTAAGAATCCCTGCTCCAATTGCGGCACCATCTACCCGCTTGGGGACTGCTCTGACTGACCCCGCGGTCTACGCGCCGGCCGATCTCGATTGGCTTGCCGGCATCGGCTCGCAGCCACGACTCGACATTTCCCGGAGTGTTCTCCCTCCGCGGCTTCGTCCGGAATCGCTGGGCGTTCTGGATATCTCCGAGTTCTTCGGCGAGACCACCGGCGGCGTGCGTACCTATCTGTTGCAGAAGGCGCGCTACGTTGAGGGCCACCCCGATCTGCGGCAGGTGCTGGTGCTGCCGGGTGCCTGCGACTCGATCCACGAGACCAGTGGGGTCCGCTGCTACCGGCTGCACGGCCCGTCGGTGCCGACCCAGAAGCCGTACCGCTTCATGCTGGCGACCCGGTCCACCAGCCGGATTGTCGCCCATGAGCGGCCCGACCTGATCGAAGTCGGTAGCGCCTGGTGTGCGCCCTGGCTGGTACACCTCGCTAAGCGCCAACTCGACGTTCCCGCGGTCTGGTTCTATCACAGCAATTTTCCCCGGGTGATCGCTCCCTGGCCCGCCAAGGCCGGCAAGGTGCGGCGCGAGGCCAGCCGATTTGCCTGGGCCTACGTGCGGCGCTTGAGCCGGATGGTGGATGCCACCCTCGCGCCATCCGACTTTGTGGCCCAGGAGCTCGAGCGGGAGGGAGTCGAGCGGATTCGAGCGGGTCACCCTGGGGGTCGATCTCGAGCGCTTTCATCCCCGTCGGCGGGCGTATGGCGGTGAGACCCGCCGTGCATTCGGCCTGCCCGAAGGGCCTCTGGCCTTGTACGTGGGCCGGTTGGCCCGGGAGAAAGAGCTCGATCTCCTGCTCGCGGCGTGGCCCAAGGTGACCCGCCGCACCGGCACCCGACTCGTGCTTCTTGGCGACGGCCCCTCCCGGCGGCGGCTGCAGCGCCAACGGGGGAGCGAGCGGTTCTTCTGGCTCCCCTTCCAGCCCGACCGCGAGCGGGTGGCCGATCTGCTGGCGGCGGTCGACCTCTACGTTGCTCCCTGCTCACTCGAAACCTTTGGTCTCTCAGCGCTCGAGGCCCTCGCCAGCGAACGCCCATCCTCTCAGCTGACCGAGGCGGGGTCGCCGAGACGGTGAGGCGGTCAGCTGCGGGCATACTGTTCCGCTCGGGAGATGCCGGGTCCCTGGTCGATGCTGCCTGTCGGCTGATGACCGCAAACCTGGGAGAGCTGGGCCGCCTGGGTCGGGCCCACGTCGAGGCGCACCACGGCTGGGACATGGTATTCGACCGCCTGTTCGAGGTTTATCGCGGGATCCTCAACCGGTGATATTGCTGGTCTCGATCCACGACGTTAGCCCGGCTCAGGAAACCAGTGTGCTGCGTCTCTGGGAGCTCTGTGCCAGGCGCGGAGTGACCCCGGCGCTCCTCGTCGTGCCGAACTGGCACGGGGAATGGCCGCTGGAGGATCATCCCCGGTTCATCAATTGGGTCCGGGCCCGGGCGGGCGACGGTGCCGAAATCGTCCTGCATGGCGAGCGACACGACGAAAATGGCTTGCCTCGCGGGCTCCGGGATCACTGGCGGGCGTGGGGTAAGACTGATGGAGAAGGCGAGTTCCTGACCCTGGATGGTCCCAGCGCCCGTGAACGCTTGGATCGAGCTCTCTCCCTCGTACGCGAGCTCGGCCTGGAGCCAACCGGCTTCGTCCCGCCGGCGTGGCTTGCGCGGGAGGCGACTTACGCCGCCGCGGCCGCGCTCGGCCTGGCCTTCAGCGAGGACGATCACTGTATTCGGCTGCTGGCTTCAGGACGGCAAGTCGTTCACCGGTGATTCGGTGGAGTACTCGCAGCTCTCTGCGCGCGCTTGGGGGTCCGTGGCTGTGGCCGAGGGTCGCTGGGTGCTTCAGCGCAACGCCGCCTATCCCCGTATCGCCCTTCACCCTCGCGACCTGGATCATCGGGCGACTGCGCGATCGGTCGAACGCACCCTTGATCGCTGGCTGGGACAGCACTCCGCAGGCTGCTACTCTGACCTCCCTGCTCTAACCTGGACCACATGAGCCCGATTCAAGCCCACCTGATTTGCCTCGGACTGGTTGCGGCCGACCTGCTGGCCCGGGCCTGGCGCATTCAATGGATCATCCAGGGGCTGGGTCACCAGCTGACGGTCAAGGATGCCTTCGTGCTGAATGCGTTCGGTGACGCGGCCTGCGCGCTGACCCCGCTGCGCATCGGTGGCGAGCCGGCTCGTCTCGCGGGTATGCTCCGGAGCGGGGTGCCTGCCACGGCCGCCTTTGTAGGCATAAGCCTCGAGGTCCTCGCGGCATGGCCGGTGATCATCGTGGCCGCGGCGTGGTTGGTGTGGGAGTACGCGCCCGCCTGGTGGCTCAGTGTGGGGCCCCGGCTGGAGACGGCGGCGGAGGGGGCCTGGCCCTGGATCGCTATTGTGGTACTGCTGAGCGTGATCGCATGGCGGTACGCGCGCCGGATCTCTTCGCCGATCTCCCGCCAGCTGCGCCGTCCGGTCCGGCGCGCCCTGGTCTATTGGCGCAGGATGCCCCGCTGGCCACTGGTGGCGAGCATCCCCCTCAGCCTGGTCAATCTGGTCGCCCGAACCGCCATCCTGCCGGTGCTGGCACTCACGCTTCCGGACCCACCCGCGCTCGGTCCCCTGATGGTGGGATCGTTTGCGCTGCTATACAGTCAGCTGGTGCTGCCGACTCCGTCGGGGGCCGGTGCGGTGGAGCTGGGATTCTTAGGCGGCGCGGCGGGTGATCTGGGCGAGAGTCAGGGATGGCTGCTGCTGGCGTGGCGGTTCTACACCAACGGGATCGGCGTGGTGCTTGGCGTCTGGCTGGCCGCGAAGATCTACGGTTGGCCGGCTTTGCGGAAGCTGGTACGACCGAGTGTCGGGGCTACCGAGCAGAGCGGCTGAAGCCCCCTGGCGGGGGCGCAATGGCCACCACCATCACCGTCCGTTCCAGGGCCTGGACCACACCGTGCGGGCACATCGGCAGGGGCCCAGACGACGGTCCCGGCGCCGACATCACGCGTGTCATCACCGACGATCATCCTCGCCTTTCCCGAGACGACCAGATAAAATTTGTCCGACCCGGCATGCACGTGAACCTTTTGCGACTGGCCCGGCTCAAAGCAATTGAGCCCGACGAACAGCTGGCCGCCTGCGAAGAGATCGGCCTTGGCCGCCTTGTCCGTGGCTGAACGCTGGCTGCGCCGTCGATCGATCTGAAGTAGTCGGTCATCTGCCATCCTGGGCACCGGATACCGAGAGCCCAAGTAGACCATGACCGCACCCGGATCGAGCGCGACCCGCTGGGCGAGAAGGCGGTTCCTTCCAACGCGCTCTACGGGATTCAGACGCTCCGGGCGGCGGAGAACTTCCCCATTTCCGGGCTCCGGCCACTGCCTGCCTTCGTGGATGCCGTCGTGTGGATCAAACGATCGGCCGCGCTGGTGCACAAGCAGACCGGGCGACTGGAAGCCCGCCTGGCCGATGCCATCGTAAAGGCCGCCGACGAGGTGCTCGCGGGCCAGCACCGCGATCAGTTCATCGTCGACGTATATCAGGCCGGCGCAGGGACCAGTCACAACATGAACTGTAACGAGGTGCTGGCCAACCGGGCCAACGAGATCCTGGGAGGCGAGCGCGGCACCTACCAGCCGGTGCACCCCAACGATCACGTCAACATGGCCCAGAGCACCAACGACGTGATCCCGACCGCCATGCGGCTGGCCACGCTGGCCACTCTCACCTCGCACTCTCGCCGGACTCGACCGCCTGGCGGCCTCCCTCCTCGCCAAGGGCGAGCAGTTCGATCAGCATCGTGAAGTCGGGACGCACGCACCTGCAGGACGCCACCCCGATCCGACTGGGGCAGGAGTTCGCCGCCTACGGCCATACGGTCCGGCGCCATCGCCAGAAGCTGGAGCAGGCTGCCGAGTGGCTCCGGGAGATGAATATCGGGGGCACGGCGGTGGGCACCGGGATCAACGCGGAGCCGGAATACGCCGGGCTGATGGTCAAGCAGCTGGAGCAGGTCAGCGGCCTGGAGCTTCGGCTGGGTCAGGATCTCGTTCAGCTCATGCAGTCCATGGGCGACATTGCCACCCTGAGCGGAGCCCTGCGGGCCTACGTGCTGGATCTGAACAAGATCGCCAACGATATCCGCCTGCTCGCCTCCGGACCGCGCACCGGCCTGGCGGAAATTCTGCTTCCGGCGGTCCAGCCCGGATCCAGCATCATGCCCGGCAAGGTGAATCCTTCGATCGCCGAGATGGTCAACCAGGTTTGCTACCAGGCGCTGGGCCTGGACACCACGGTTGCCCTGGCGGCCGAAGCGGGCCAGCTCGAGCTCAACGTGATGATGCCGGTGATGGCGCACAACATCGTTTTCTGCCCTGATGATCGTCGGGAATGCCAGCTCAGGTGCTGGCCGAGCGCTGCGTGGACGGAATCGAGGCCGATGAAGCGCAGTGCGCTTACTGGCTGGAGCGGAGTCCGGCGCTGGTCACCGCGTTGGCGCCCAAGATCGGCTACGCCGAAGCCGCCAAGCTGGCCAAGGAAGCGATTGCCAGCGGACTGACGGTGAAGGAGCTGGTTATGAAGAAAAGGATCCTCCAGGGCGAGGAACTGGAGGAGGTGCTGGACCTGCGGGCCATGACCGAGCCCGGGGTCCCGGGAGAAGCCGGGGGCCAGCCGGTCAAGCGCTCGGGCGGTCGGTGAACCGTCGCAGCGGGGTCACTCCCGGGATAGCTGTTTCCTGGACGCTGCCGGCCGGCCCACCGGCAACTCGACCACCCGGAAGGGTGGCCGCTCCGGATAGGTCCGCTGCAGCAGCATCATGGAAACGTTGTAGACCGGGACATCCCCCATCGTGCGGCCTTCCGGCGCCCCGTGGTGGGCATGCCCGTGAAAGACCACGTCGACCGGGTAGCGGATGAGCGGCTCTTCCAGCCGGCTCGACCCCAGATAGGCATAAATCTCCAGCGGCTCTCCCTCGACGGTTGCGGCCACCGGAGAGTAGTGCAGCAGCGCCACCCGCCGTTCGGTTCGCAGTCGTCCCAGCGCCGTCTCCAGCTTGAGCGCCTCGTTCAGCGCCTCCTGCACGAACTGTTTGATGATGGGCTCCCCCCAGGGTCCCAGCGCCCGTCGCCCGAATCCTCCCGCAAAGCCTTTGACCCCGGCGAAGCCGACGCCCAGCACCTCATGGGCGTCGCCATCGAGTACCCGGACACCCACGTCCCGGAGAATGTCGGCCACCTCGGATTCCTTGCCGCACTCGTAATCATGGTTGCCCAGGACGGCCACGATCGGCACCGGCACCGTCGCCAGCGCCTTGGCCATGAGCCTGGCCTCATCGGGGTGTCCCCGATCGGTCAAGTCGCCACACAGGGCGAGCACATCGGCGTGCTCGGCGACCTGGCCAAACAGCGTCTGCAGCGGAGGGTCGAGGCCCTTGCCGCCCAGATGAATGTCGCCGATCGCGGCGATGCGTACAGTTCCAGTGGTTCTCGTCATGGCGCCCCAATTCCGCTGAACCGCCGAACCGGTCGCGGTGATCCGCGCCACACCCGTCCCGCCCGCGGGCAGGGTATGATAGGCGTCCCCTGAGCGGAGTCCGGCATGAGCCTCGCCCCGACGCAGTCGCTGGTCGAGACCCCTTCCCGACTGTTCTATCGCGACGCCATGGAGGTTCTCAACCGAGCCCAGGTTCCGTTTCTGGTTGGCGGGGCCTTCGCCTTCATCCATCAGGCCGGCATCGACAAGTCCACCAAGGATCTCGATATCTTTGCCCGCCCCAGCGACGTACAGCGCCTGCTGGAAGCCTGCGCTAATGCCGGGTACGAGACCGAGCTGGTCTTCTCTCACTGGCTCGCCAAGATCCGCTCACCCGAGGGCTTCATCGACGTCATTTTCAATTCGGGAAACGGCGTGGCCACGGGTGGACGACGGCTGGTTCGAGCATGCCAAGCAGCGCGAGGTCCTGACCGTTCCGGTCAAAATCGCGCCCGCTGAGGAGACTATCTGGTCCAAGGCGTTCGTGATGGAGCGGGAGCGGTTCGACGGCGCCGATGTGACTCACCTGATCCTGGCCTTGGGAGAGCATCTCGACTGGCAGCGGCTGTTGCAACGATTCGGGCCTCATTGGCGGGTGCTCTTCGCCCATCTGGTTCTGTTCGGCTTCGTGTTTCCTTCCGCGCGTTACCGGGTGCCGGACTGGGTCATGCAGGAGCTGGTTGGAAGGCTGCAGGCCGAAACCGGCTCCAACAACGGGGCTGAGCCGGTCTGCTACGGCACCCTCCTGTCCTGGTCTCAATACCTGGGCGACGTACTCGGCGGCTCCTATCGGGATGCCCGTATCCGTCCCTACGGCAGCATGAGCGCGGAAGAAGTCGCTCGGTGGACCTCGGCGGATAAGCGGTGAAGGCTATTCGAATAGCCCACGGCCGTCACCCGCATTGATTCCCACCTCACCCCGCCACATATTCCCAGCATGCGGGTCACCACCTGGACTGAGTACAGCCTGATCATTTCAATCCATCTCGCCAAGCGGGGCCGGAAGGGCAGTGGCCCCGTCGCCGCGCGTGAGCTCGCCGACACCGAGCGGCTGCCTGCGGACTACGTCGAGCAGATTCTGCTCCGGCTGCGCCGGGCCGGTCTGGTGGAGAGCGTCCGTGGGGCCAAGGGTGGTTACTACCTCGCCAAGGACCCGGGCACGGTCTCCGTCCGCGATGTCATGGCGGCCTCCGAGCATCAGACTTTCGAGATCAACTGCGAGAACCACCCGGTCGATGCCGATCGATGTAACCCGGGGCACACCTGCAGCATCCGGCCGATCTGGTATGCGCTCCAGCAGCGGGTTGACGAGCTGCTTGCGAGCATTTCTCTCGCCGATCTGATGAAGCAGGAAACCGAGGTACAGGAGCTGGTCGGGATCTCGTCGGCGAGTTAGGGCACGCCTTATTCGATCCGAACCCGACCCTCCGGTCGGGTTTTTTGTTGGGAGGTTGGGTTGATGTCAGTGGTCAGTACCGCATCGGCATTACGAGAGCCGGATCTCTGGCGCGCGGTGGGGAACACCCCACTCTTTGCGCTGGGATCAGCTCCGGGACCGGGTCAGATTCACCTGAAGGCCGAATGGCTCAACCCCGGTGGTAGCGTGAAGGATCGCGCCGCCCGAGCCATCCTCCGGGACGGGCTCTGCCGCGGTGAGCTACCCGGAAAGCGGCTGCTGGATGCGTCCAGCGGAAACACCGGCATCGCCTACGCCATGCTGGGGTCCGCCGCCGGCATCGGGGTGACGATCTGTCTCCCCGGCAACGCCAGCCCCGAGCGGCGTGCCCTCCTGGAGATCTATGGCGCCGAGGTAATACTCACCGACCGGCTCGAAGGCACCGATGGCGCGATGGAGCGGTGCCGGGAGATGGTGGCGGACTCGCCGGAGCTCTACTACTACGCCGACCAGTACAGCAATCCGGCGAATGCGAGGGCTCACCGGGAGACGACCGGCCCCGAGATCTGGGCCCAAACCGGAGGGCGAGTGACTCACTTCGTCGCCGCAATGGGAACCACCGGAACCATGATGGGAACCGGCCGGTTCCTCAAGGAGAAGAATCCCGATATTCGGCTCGTGGGTGTGCAACCCGACTCGCCGTTCCACGGACTGGAGGGGTTGAAGCATTTGTCGACGACACCGCACCCACCCGCGCTCTATGATCCTGCGGTGCCCGACATCGTGGCCGAGATCGCCACCGAGACCGCCGACCGTACCGCCCGCTGGCTGGCCCGGGAGGCCGGCTATCTGGTGGGCTGGTCGGCCGGGGCGGCGGTTGCGGCGGCGCTCGATATCACCCGGGCAGAGCCGGACGCCTTCGTCGTCGTAATCGGGTGCGATACCGGTGCCAGGTATCTCAGCGATCCCCACCGGTGGTCGGGGTCGTGACCATTCGCCTGAGCGAAGCGTTGGTCGAGGGAATCCGACGGGAAGGGCAGTTGGCCTACCCGGCGGAGTGCTGCGGCGTGCTGGGCGGCCGGATTGCGGGAGAGAACAAAGAGGTGTCGCGTTTGGCGCCGATGGTCAATCGCCGCACTGACGACCCTCGCCGGTATTTGATTTCTCCGGAGGATCTCCTGCGTACTACGGCGGATCTCCGGCAGGCGTCGTTGGAGGTGCTGGGCTACTATCACTCGCATCCCGACCACCCCGCGGCTCCGTCCGAATTCGACAGCGCCAACGCCTGGCCCTGGTACAGCTACATCATCGTGCGAGTGGAGCAGGGCCGCGCCGCCGAGCTCACCAGCTGGGTGCTGGAAGAAGATTGCTCGGCCATGCGGCAAGAGTCACTCGAGGTTCTGAGCGAGGTATGATCCAATGACCGTAACCGTTTCGATTCCCACCCCTCTTCGCAGCTTCACCGCCGGGCAGGACAGCGTCCAGCTCCCGGGCGACACCGTGGGCCAGGTGCTGGACGGCCTCATGGCCACCCACAATGGCCTCAAGCGGCACCTGCTCCAGGAGGATGGCCGGCTGCGGAACTTCGTCAGTCTCTATCTCAACGAGACCGATATCCGCCATCTGGCGTCAACCGCCACCCCGGTGCGCTCGGGCGACGTTCTTACGATCGTCCCCAGCATTGCGGGAGGGTCTCCGGCGGTGGAAACCCAGCCCACCTTGTCCCATGCGGAAGTGCTGCGCTACTCGAGGCACCTGCTGCTCCCTGAGGTGGGGGTGAACGGGCAGCGAAAGCTCAAGGCCGCCCGGGTACTCACCATCGGCGCCGGTGGCTTGGGCTCTCCGCTCTCGCTCTACCTCGCGGCCGCCGGCGTCGGCACCATCGGTATCGTGGACTTCGACGTGGTGGATCTCACCAACCTGCAGCGCCAAATCGTCCACGGCACCAGCACCCTGGGGCGGTCCAAGCTGGAGTCAGCCGAATCCCGGCTGACCGATGTGAACCCCAACGTGCGAATCGAAAAGCACGAGACCCGGCTCAGCTCGGAGAATGCGCTGGAGATCATCGGGGCCTACGACATCGTGGTCGACGGGACCGACAACTTCCCCACTCGCTATCTGGTGAACGACGCCTGCGTGCTTCTGGGCAAGCCCAACGTCTACGGCAGCATCTTTCGCTTCGAGGGCCAGGCGTCGCTGTTCTACGCCAAGGAAGGTCCCTGCTACCGCTGCATTTACTCCGAGCCGCCGCCTCCGGGACTGGTGCCCAGCTGCGCGGAGGGGGGCGTCCTCGGCGTCCTGCCCGGTATCATCGGCAGCATTCAAGCCCTGGAGACCATCAAGTGGATCATCGGCGCCGGCGATTCGCTGGTCGGCCGGCTGCTTCTGTTCGACGCGCTCAAGCTCCGGTTCCGCGAGCTCCAGCTTCGTAAGGATCCCGGCGTGCCCGATCTGCGGAGAGAATCCTACCATCCACGAGCTGATCGACTACGAGGCTTTCTGCGGCATCGGGGCGGAGCCGTCCTACGCCGGCCCGGAGATCACCGTGGAAGAGCTGCGGCGGGAGATGGATGAGAAGGGGTCGAACCTGATCGTGATCGATGTTCGGGAGCCGCACGAGTGGGACATCGCTCACATCGAAGGGGCCCGATTGATTCCCCTCGGTCAGCTGCCCGAACGGCTGGGCGAGCTGGACGGCCACGCAGAGATCGTGACCCACTGCCACCACGGCGCCCGGTCGATGAAGGCACTGCAGGTCCTCAAGGGCGCGGGCTTCGGGCGGGTGCGCAGCCTGGCCGGTGGGATCGACGCCTGGGCGGATCGGGTGGAGGTCGGAATGGCGAGGTATTGAAGGACGGAGAAGACGGAGCTACTTTGCGCCCCTTGCCGAAGTGGTGGAACTGGTAGACGCGCTGCGTTCAGGGCGCAGTGGGCGCAAGCCCGTGCGGGTTCGAGTCCCGCCTTCGGCACTGTCTTCTCCCTCCTTCCCCTTCCTCACTCGTACGAACCGCCCCGTTGACCCACCGGAAGTGGTGGCCTATCCTTTGCTTAGGATATCCTGAGTGAGCCGCGAGACCACCCCTTCCGCCGAGCGGAAGCAATCTGTTGCCCGCAATCCCAAGGCGACGTACGACTACCACGTCCTCGAGACTTGGGAAACCGGCATCGTTCTGACGGGGACCGAGGTCAAATCACTCCGCAACGGCAAGGCCTCCATCAAGGAGGCGTACGCCCGGGTCAGGAATGGGGAGGTCTTCCTCGAAGGGATGAATATCACGCCATACGAGCAGGGTAACCGCTATAACCATGACCCGGTCCGCTCCCGCAAGCTCCTCCTGCATCGAAAAGAGATCCAGAAGTTGATCGGCGCGGTGGAACAGCGGGGGCTCACCCTCGTCCCGCTCGAGCTCTACTTCAAGAACGGACGGGCCAAGATCGCGCTGGCCCTGGGGAAGGGAAAGAAGCAGCACGACAAGCGGGAAACCATCAAGCGGAAGATTCAGGAGCGGGAAGGCGGCCCGGGCCGTCTCCATCCGAGGCCGCCGGTGATCAGTTTCCTCGCCCTGCTCGCGGCCCTCGCCGGCTTGGGGCTCGATTCTGCTCCCGCGGTGCTCACGGTGGCCAATGCCAAAGGCGAGTCGCGCATTCCGGTCCGCACCGATGAAACCGGGGCGCCGGTCGTGTCCGCCCCCGTGCTCATGGGCGCGCTCGATGGCACCGCCGCGGCTGAAGGATGGCTGGGCCGAGGTCACCGTGGCGCGCCAGGACTTCAGGTTCCTGGTGGGCGCGCCGCTCTACTTATTCGGCGACCGGCTCCAGCCGTTGGCCTCGGCGGCTTCGATCAGTGACGACACGCTCTACCTCCCGTTCCAGTTCGTCGCCGAGATTCTTCCTTCCTATCTGGGCGACCGCTACCGGTACGATGTGCGCCGGGCGCGGCTGATCGTGTCCGGAGCGCCTGGTCGCGCCCCCGTCGCCAGCGCCCCGCGCCGACCCGGGACGACGTCCGGCTTCCCAACGGCCTTCGGCCGGGCCATATCGTGACCATCGACCCGGGGCATGGCGGAGTCGATCCGGGAAATCCCGGGATCTTTTTTCCTCGCGGCACTCGGGAAAAGGATGTCACGCTTCAGGTGGGCCTGCTGCTCCGGAACGAGCTCAAGCGCCGCGGCGTCGGGGTGCAGATGACCCGCACGTCGGACACGCTCATCGCCCTGGGCGACCGGGGCGGCTTCTGCACCGAAGCGTGTGACCTGTTCGTGAGCCTGCACGTGAATTCGCTCGCCCGCCGGCGGGGCTATACCGACATTCGGGGGTTCGAGACCTTCTTCCTGGCCGAAGCCAAGACCGAAGACGCGGCCCGGGTAGCCCAGATGGAAAACGAAGCGGTCCGGTTCGAGGCCGGGCGGCGCAGAACCGGGACCAGCATGGGACTGGACTTCATTCTGAAGGATCTCCAGCTGAACGAGCACCTGCGGGAATCGGCGCGGGCGGCCGAGCTGGTGCAGCGGCGGCTCAAGATCGGTGCACACCGGTGAGAGCCGGGGGGTGAAACAGGCCGGGTTCATGGTGCTGACCACCGCCCGGCGGCCCGCCATCCTGGTGGAGATGGGCTACAGCACCAATCCGGAAGACGGCCGATTCCTCACCTCCTTCGCCAGCCAGAAGGCGATGGCCTCTGCCCTGGCGGATGCGGTTGTCGATTATCTGTTGGAGTACGAACGGAAGACCAGTCCCAGGGTCGGAGACGGGTGGCAGATGAAGTACTCGGATCACTCTGGCTCACCGCGCTGCTCGGCGGGTGCGTCTACTACAACGGGATGTACAACGCCAATCGACTGGCCCGCTCTGCCCGAGAAGGCGGAACGGGAAGGCCGAACCTTCGATGCCACGAGCCTGTGGGGCCAGGTAGCCACCAAGGCGGAGTCGGTCATCGTCCGCCACCCGACCAGCAAGTATGCCGAGGAGGCCAGTGTACTCCGGGGCGTGGCTTTGGCGCGCATGGGGCAATGTGATGAGGCGCTGGGGCCACTGAGCCGGGTTGGGCTCACCGGGCATCGGGAGGACCTCACCGAAGAGGCTTTGCTCGCAACTGGCCGCTGCCAGCTGGCGCTGGGCAACCTCAGCGCGGGTGACGCATCCTTCAGCCAGCTGATCCAGAGCAAGGATCCAGAGCGACGGCGGGAGGCCCATTACCAGCATGCCCGGCTGCTTCGGCTGCAGGACGCTATGAAGAGGCCCTGAGCACGCTCGAGTCCTACCGGGAGCCCCGGGCTCAAACCGAGCGGCTGCTCTCCTTGGCCGGCGCGGGACGTGGCCCGGAAGCCTTCGCCCTGGCCGACTCCCTGATGGCTCAGCGCGACACGAGCCGCCGGTGGGATTCGGTGGTGGTGGCCCTGGGCCGCCAGGATCCGGTCGGCGGCCTCGACGTTGGTAGACCGCATCCGCCGGCTTCCCGGACAAACCCCGGAGACTCAGGGCCGGCTCCTGCTCGAGGATGGGCTCCGCCTGGCCCGGGTGGACACTTCCCAGGGCGGCGCGGCGCCTGCGCGAGGCTGGGGCCGGGCGCGCTGGTAATGCGTCCGGTCAGGCCAGGGTTGAGCTCGTGCGGCTGGAGCTCAGGCGGGTGAGCCGGCCGGAAGAACTCCCTGCCCTCATGGATTCACTGCAGCTGGTCGCTCAGCGGTTCAAGCTGGTTTCAAGCCAAACGACCCAGCTGGAATCGATGATCGAGTCGGTCCACGCGGCGACGGCCACGGTGACCCCGCCGACGCCGCAGGGTGATCTCCGGCTCTTCCTTGCGGCCGAGGCGGCGCGCGACTCACTGGAGGCTCCGCTCCTGGCCGCCGGCATTTTCCGGCGGATCCTCGAATGGTGGCCCGACGCTCGCCTTACGCCCCCAAGGCGGTTCTCGCGACTCAACAGCTCGATACCACCTGGGTCGATTCCGGCCGCGCGATCCTGGAAACGCAGTATTCGAACAGCCCCTATCTGGCTCTGATCCGCGGAGAGCCTACCCCGGCCTATCAACAGCTGGAAGACTCGCTCGGCGCCTTTGCCGCGTCGCTAGCTGCGAGGCCGGAACCAGCGGGCGTCCGTCGGAGAGAGCCGGTGCCGGACGATATTCCGCCCGGCCGGCGCCCCCAACCTCGCGCCGGCGGCACTCGGGTGACCGAGCCCCAGTGAGCCGCTTCGAGCTCTCCCGGGAGCTGTTCGGGCGACGCTTTCAAAATCCGCTTCTTCTTGCCGCCGGCACCGCGGGTTTCGGGCGCGAGCTGGATGGCGTGCTGGACCTGGATCGCCTGGGCGGCCTCGTCACCAAGGCCGTCTCGCTGGAACCCCGAACCGGGAATCCCGGCCCCAGGGTGGCGGAATTCCCTGGCGGCATGCTCAACTCAGTGGGTCTCGCCAATCCTGGGGTGGAGCAGGCCCGCAACCACGACCTTCCCTGGCTTACCCGGCGGCTCACTCGAAGCCAGGTCCTGGTGAACGTGGTGGGGTTCCGGGTCGAGGAGTACGCCGAGGTGGTGGCCCGATTGGAGGGCCTGGCCGGGATCGCGGCTTACGAGCTCAACCTCTCCTGTCCCAATACCTCTGCCGGGGGCATCGAGTTCGGGGCCGATGCGGGCTGCGTCAGCCGGATCGTGGCCGCCTGTCGCGCCCGCACCCGGCTCCCCCTCATCGCAAAGCTCTCCCCGGTTCTTCCCGACATCGCCGGCATGTCGCTCGTAGCCCGAGACGCGGGCGCCGACGGCATCAGCGCCGTGAATACGATGCCAGGTCTCCTGTTTGGAGACGGCGGGACGCCGCGACTGGGCCAGGGAAATGGCGGCGTCAGCGGCCCGGCCCTGCTTCCGGTGGGTGTCCTCGCCGTTGCCCGCATTGTCGAGCGGACCGGTGGCATGCCCGTCATCGGCGTCGGCGGGGTGCGGTCGGCGGCGGATGTCCGGCAATACCTCCGAGTGGGAGCTTCTCTGGTGGCCATGGGAACCGGAGCGCTGGCCGACCCCCGACTGCCGGAGCGAATCGTCAGGGACCTGGAGCTGGGAGATGGCTGAACTGATCCTGGCCCTCGACCTGCCGCGGGCTGCCGACGCGCTATCCCTCCTCGACCAATTGCCGGATCTTCGGTGGGTCAAGCTGGGCTCGATCCTTATGACGCGAGAGGGTCCCGGCCTGATCCGCCAGTTGACCGGACGGGGTCTCAAGGTCTTTCTCGACCTCAAGTGGCACGACATCCCGAACACGGTGGCGGGCGCGGTGGCGGCGGCGCGAGAGATGGGCGCTTCGATGGCCACCGTCCATACGCTCGGCGGCGCGGCGATGCTCGAGGCGGCTGTCGTGGCCGCGGGGAGCGAGCTGGACCTGGTTGGGGTAACCGTGCTGACCTCGCACGATCCCTCGGAATATTCTCGCGCCGTAGGACGGAAGGACGTCGATCTCTCCCGCGAAGTCGAGCGCCAGGCCATGGTCGCGGCGCGGGCCGGGCTTCGGGGAGTGGTCTGCTCGCCCCTTGAGGTATCGCTCTTGCGTCGTCGCCTGGGGCCTGACCTCTATATCGTGGTTCCGGGGATCAGGCGGCGGTCTGATGCGTCCGGAGACCAGTCCAGGGTGGCCACTGCAGAGGACGCTTCTGCGAATGGAGCCACCCATCTGGTGGTCGGCCGCCCGGTGCTCCAGGCCCCCGATCCGGCGGCGGCGTTCGAGGAATTCATGAGGGAGGCCCGTTGCGGCAAATCCTGATAGCCCTGGCCCTGAGTAGCTCTCCAGCCATTGTTCTGGCTCAAGGGGGCGATCTGGACGCGGCCGCGGAACGGGCCCGCCGGGCTTGGTCCAACCACAATCCCGCCGCCCTCGTGGCGGACAGCCCGCGCCTCCTCATTCAGCTTCCCGGGGCGGACCCGGCGGTTGCCTTGGGGCCGGCGCAGGCGGCGGCACTTCTCGCCGACTTTCTGGCTCCGGCACAGGAGGTGGAGACCGTGGTCCTCGCCGCCCGCGAGGTCGGACCCGGCCGCGGCTACGTGGAGCTGCAGCGAAGATACCGGGTGGTAGGCACCCAGGACGTTCGGGCCCAGGTACTGCTGCTTGGCTACCGGCTAGACGGGGGTGGCTGGAGTCTGGTGGAGTTCCGGGTAGTCGGCGGCTAGGCCCGGAGCGGCTTTCCTGCTGCGAGGCCTACGCTTGCGTCAGGTTATCGGGGTTTCTATATTTGCAAGCTAGCCTTTAACCTGGCCCCGGAGAGACGAGTGAAGGTTCGTTCCAGCGTCAAGCCGATTTGCGAGCACTGCAAGGTCATCAAGCGACAAGGCGTGGTCCGCATCATCTGCAAGCGCAATCCCAAGCACAAACAGCGGCAAGGCTGATCATGGCGCGTATAGCTGGCGTGGATCTTCCCCGCGAGAAGCGCGTCGAGATCGCGCTTACCTACATCTTCGGCATCGGCCGGCCCACCAGTGGTCGCATTCTGGGTGAGACCGGCGTGAATCCGGATACCCGGGTGCGTGATCTCTCGGACGCGGAAGTGGCTCGGCTGCGGCAGATGATCGAGCGGTCGGTCAAGGTCGAAGGCGCGCTCCGTACCGAAGTCGCCATGAACATCAAGCGGCTTATGGATATCGGAAGCTACCGCGGCATTCGGCACCGGCGGGGTCTCCCGGTCCGGGGCCAGCGGACTCACACCAATGCGCGGACCAAGAAGGGTCCCCGGCGCGCCATCGCCGGCAAGAAGAAAGTGACCAAGAAGTAAATGACGGCTCCGGTTCCGGCTAAAGCGCCCAGCGTCAAGCGGGCCAAGAAGGTGGTGGACACCGAGGGCATTGCCCACATCTCGGCCACGTTCAACAACCTGCTCATCACCATCACCGACATGAAGGGCAACACCCTCGCCTGGGGATCGGCGGGCAAGGCCGGGTTCAAGGGCTCCAAGAAGTCCACGCCCTTCGCCGCCACGGTGGCAGCCGAAAATTGCGGCCGCGAGGCCATGAACCTGGGGCTGCGCAGAGTCCACGTTCGGGTGCAAGGCCCGGGAAGCGGCCGGGAATCGGCTATCCAGGCGCTCGCCTCGGTGGGACTCCGGGTGGTATCGATCCGAGACGTGACCCCGATTCCGCATAACGGCTGCCGCCCGCCCAAGAAGCGGCGGGTTTGATTTCGATTCGAGTCGAGATGTCCGTCGAGGCTCTCGACTCGCGACTCGTGACTCTCGACTGTCTGGAGCGTTACTCGAAGTGACCATGACCATCGATCTTACTGGACTGGTTCGGCCCCACCTCGTCGAAATGACGAAGCGGGACGACAACCCCAACGCCGCTGAATTCCGCCTGCAGCCGCTGGAGCGGGGCTTCGGCTACACGCTCGGCAACTCGCTCCGCCGTCTGCTGCTCTCCTCACTCCGGGGAAGCGCCGTGTGGGGCTTCCGGCTGGACGGCGTGGTGCACGAGCATCAGACCGTCCAGGGCGTGCTGGAAGACGTGCACCAGATCGTGCAGCGGCTCAAGGCGCTCACGCTGGTCCTGGCCGATAACGTGGACGATGCGGTCCTCCACATTCGGCGGGAGGGCGCCGGGCCGGTCTACGCCCGCGACATCCAGGAGCACGGGTCGGTGGTCGTCAAGAATCCCGACCATCTGCTCTTCACCCTGCAGGACGATCGTGACGTCAGCATGGAGCTGTACGTCAACAAGGGCCGCGGCTACGTCGAGGCCGAGATGCACCCGGCCGACCGGTCGCTCCCGATCGATCTGGTGCGGATCGACGCCATCTACAATCCGGTCCGCCGGGCCAACTTCACAGTGGCCGAAACCCGGGTCGGCCAGCGCACCGACTACGATCGCTGACGGTTTCGGTGGAGACCAACGGCACCATCACGCCGGAAGACGCCATCGCCTACGCCGCGGCGCTGGCGCAGGTGCACTTCCAGTACTTCGTCGATTTCGGCAAGGTACCGACCATGCGGGATGCCGGTGCCTCGACCGGCGGCCCGGCCGGCACCAACCTGCGTCAGCGGCTGAGCCGCCCGATCGACGACTTCGGTCTCTCGGTGCGCTCCCTCAACTCACTCAAGAACTCGAACATCCGCACCCTCAAGGATCTGGTCGAGTTCACCGAGGACGACCTGCTCAAGGTCAAGAACGTCGGTGAGAAGGCATTGAGCGAGATTGCCGAGCTGCTCCAGCGCGAAGGGTCTCAACTTCGGGATGGGATTCGAAGAGACTGATGGTGAGCTGCGCGTCTTGCGGCCGGGCGTTGCCCCGGTGGTGCAGCCGTCCACTGGCGTCGGAGGGGACGGGCTCTAATGCGGCATCGCGCCAAGGGCCGCCAGCTCTCCCGGACCTCCACGCACAAACGGGCCATGCTGAACAACATGGCCACCAGTCTCTTCGTGCACGGCCGGGTGATTACCACCGAGGCCAAGGCCAAGGAGCTCCGGCCGTTCGCCGAGAAGCTGATCACGCTGGCCCGGCGCGGAGATCTCCATGCCCGGCGGCTGGTCGAGCGCCGGATCAAGGATCGAGCGACTCTCAGCCGGCTGTTCAGCGATATCGGTCCCCGCTTCGCAGCTCGGCCGGGCGGATACACCAGGATACTGAAGCTGGGCCATCGCGAGGGAGACGGAGCTGACGTTGCGCGGATCGAGCTTCTTGCGGAGTAGCGGCGCGGCACCATGCGCTTCGAGGGCGCCAACAACGAAGGGGACCTTTTCAGGTCCCCTTTTTTTGAATCAGCTGGCCTTCTTGATCCGATTACTCTTGAGGCACTGGGTGCATACCCGGATCCGCTTGGGCGCGCCGTCTACCAGCACCCGTACGGTCTGTAGATTGGGATACCAGCGACGCTTGGTACGATTGTTAGCGTGGCTGACGTTGTTGCCGGTGACCGGCCCTTTGGCGCACACGGCGCAGACCCGTGCCATAAGCTCCACCTTGATATCATGTTTGACGCGACCAGCCACCAAACGTAACGAGGGCCGGCTGATGACACAACCTCGCACGGCGGCGCAGCTTGCCTAAAGCACTCATCACCGGGGTCACCGGTCAGGACGGGTCCTATCTGGCGGAGCTGCTGCTGGCCAAGGGCTACGAGGTGGTCGGCGTCGTCCGGCGGACCAGCCACCACAGCTACGAGCGGATCGAGCATCTGCTGGACCGGATCGAAGTGGTGGCGGCCGATCTGCTCGACCAACACTCGCTGACCGTGGTGCTGCAGGACACCCGGCCCGACGAGGTCTACAACCTCGCCGCCCAGTCGTACGTGCCAACCTCCTGGACCCAACCGGTCCTCACCGGCGAATTCACCGCGCTTGGCGTCACCCGCATACTCGAGGCCGTCCGCCTGGTGCATCCCTCGGCCAAGTTCTACCAGGCCAGCTCGTCGGAGATGTTCGGCCGGGTGACCGAGACCCCGCAGCGGGAGACCACGTCGTTCTATCCCCGCTCACCCTACGGAGTGGCCAAGGTCTATGGTCACTGGATCACGGTGAACTACCGCGAATCGTACGATCTCTTCGCGGTCAGCGGGATTCTGTTCAACCACGAATCTCCCCGCCGAGGCATCGAGTTCGTCACCCGCAAGGTCACCGACGGCGTGGCCCGCATAAAGCTGGGGCTGGCGCGCGAGCTTCGGCTGGGCAATCTGGATGCCCGGCGCGACTGGGGGTTCGCCGGGGACTACGTGGATGCCATGTGGCGGATGCTGCAGCAGCCGGAGCCGCGCGACTACGTGATCGGAACCGGGCAGACTCACAGCGTGCGCGAGCTGGTGGAGAGCGCATTCAGCCACGTGGGGCTGGACTGGCGTAAGCACGTCACCACCGATCCCAAGTACATGCGTCCCGCCGAGGTCGATCTGCTCCAGGCGGACCCATCGAAGGCGCGGAAGGAGCTCGGCTGGAGTCCCAAGGTCGGCTTCGCTGAATTGGTTGCCATGATGGTGGACGCCGACCTCGAGCGCCTGCGCGGGGGCTCGTGAAGGATCGTACGGCGTGAGAGTACTCGTCACCGGGGCCGATGGCTTCGTCGGGCCTCATTTGGTCCAGCGCCTGATAGAGACCGGTCATGAGGTGTTGGCTGGCTGCCGTCCAGGAGGCGGGCCGTTGAGTCGCTGGCTGGGCCCACAGTGGCGCAACGCAGTCAAGGAAGTGGACCTGGAAATCACCGAGCCGGCGTCGGTGGTCGCTGCCCTGGAGGCACAGCCAGATGCGGTCGTTCACCTGGCAGCAATAGCGTACTCACCGGAGGCCCAAGCCGACCCCATACAGACGTGGGATGTCAACGTCGCTGGTACCGCGCACCTCCTCCGGGCGGCAGCCGAGCAGCGTTCAGCTGGCTCGGAGGGCCCTGTCGTGGTCGTGGCTTCGAGCGCGAAGTCTATGGTGAGGGTGAGGTCTCGCCCTCGGGTCGAGACTGATGTTCCTCGTCCGCACAACGTCTATAGCTGGAGCAAGGTCGGCGCTGAGCTCGCGGCAGGATACGCGACCAGCGCCTGGGGCCTGCGAGTCATCGTTGTCCGGCCGTTTCCCGCCACTGGCCCCGGCCAGACCAACCGGCTTATCCCCAATTGGATCACCGCGCTCCGTAGGGGCGATCAAATCGAAGGCGATCCAACGATCGTGCGGGACTACCTAGACGTGCGGGACATGGCTGAAGCCTATCTGGCACTTTTGGGGGCCGGTCGGCCAGGTGAGACCTACAACATTTCGGCTGGCCGAGAGATTCGCTTCTGGGAGCTGGCCGCCAAGCTCGGTTCGTTATTGGGGGTAGACGCCCGCCTGGTGCCGCCGCGTAATCCTCGAATCGGGCTTCCGCACCTCGTGGGCAACCCGAGCAAGCTGGAGCAACATACCGGCTGGCGCCCGACCGTTCCTCTGGAGAAAACCCTCGAAGACATGATCGCGATGCCCAAGCGCACTGACCTGTCGACCATCCTCCTTATTGGATCCGGTCCTATCGTCATTGGTCAGGGGGCCGAGTTCGATTATTCCGGCACTCAAGCGGTCAAGGCACTGAAGGAAGAGGGCTACCGGGTTGTGCTGGTCAACTCGAACCCCGCGACCATCATGACCGACCCCGAGCTGGCCGATCGGACGTACATCGAGCCGGTGACGCCCGAGTGGGTGGCCAAGGTGATCGAGCGCGAGCGGCCCGAGGCACTTCTGCCCACCATGGGAGGGCAGACCGCGCTCAACGTCGCCATGGCGCTGCAGCGCGACGGTACCCTGCAGAAGTACGGAGTCGAGCTGATCGGCGCGAACGAGCGGGCTATCCGGCTGGCGGAGGACCGGGAAGAGTTCGCTCAGGCCATGCGCCGGATCGGGCTCGCCACGCCGGAGGGCCGCACCGTCCGAAGCGTGGAGGCCGCGCTGGAAGCGGTCGAGGTCACCGGGTATCCGGCCATCCTCCGACCTTCCTTCACCCTGGGAGGGTCCGGGGGCGGGATCGCCTACAATCGGGAGGAGTTCGAGGTCCTGATTCGCCGGGGGCTGGAGCTCTCCCCCGTGGGCTCGGTCTTGGTGGAGCGGAGCGTCATCGGCTGGAAGGAGTTCGAGCTCGAGGTCATGCGCGACGGCGCCGACAACGTCGTCATCGTTTGCTCCATCGAAAACCTCGACCCTATGGGGGTGCACACTGGCGATTCGATCACCGTGGCGCCCGCCATGACGCTGACCGATCGGGAATACCAGACCATGCGCGATTCCGCCATCCGCATCATCCGGGAGATCGGGGTGGCCGCGGGCGGCTGCAACATCCAGTTTGCGGTGAGCCCGACCACCGGAGAGCAGCTGGTCATCGAGATGAACCCGCGGGTATCGCGCTCCTCCGCCCTGGCATCGAAGGCCACTGGATTCCCCATCGCACGGATCGGGACCAAGGTCGCGGTGGGCTATCGGCTGGACGAGCTGCCCAACGATATCACCAAGACCACTCCGGCCTCTTTCGAGCCGGTGCTCGACTATGTCGTAGTCAAGATCCCCCGGTTCGCCTTCGAGAAGTTTCCCTCCGCGGATCCCACTCTGACGACGCAGATGAAGTCCGTCGGGGAGGTCATGGCCATCGGGCGCACCTTCAAGGAAGCGCTCCAGAAGGGTCTGCGGGGACTCGAGGTGGACCGGAGCGGATGGGTGGCGGCGGCGACTCCGGCAGACGATCGGCTGCAGGACGTCAGCAGGGAGGGGGTCCTTGCCGCAGTCCGAACTCCGACGCCGGAGCGGATCTTCCAACTCAAATATGCCCTTCAGCTCGGCCTGTCGGTCGAGGCCCTGGCCGAAAGCACCGGTATCGATCCCTGGTTTCTCCATCAACTGGCCGAGCTGCTGGAGGCGGAAGAAGAATGGCGGGGGCAGCCGGGCGGGTGGGCAGCGGGGAGGCGCTCGAGCCCAGCTTCTCGAGGATGAAGCGGCTCGGCTTCTCCGATCGACAATTGGCCGACCTGCGCGGTGCCACCGAGGCCTCTATCCGGGTCGAGCGACACAAGCTGGGCATCCGGCCTGCCTATAAGACGGTGGATACCTGCTCCGGCGAGTTCCCTTCGTCCACTCCGTACCTCTACTCGTCCTACGACGAAGAGAACGAAGCCCGCTCCGGCGGCGAGCGCACCGTGGTCATCCTCGGCAGCGGTCCTAATCGAATCGGCCAAGGGGTCGAGTTCGACTATTGCTGCGTTCGAGCCGCGATGTCGTTTCGCGAAATGGGATATCGCACCGTGATGGTGAACTCCAATCCGGAGACGGTATCGACTGACTTCGACATCTCCGACGCACTGTACTTCGAGCCGCTCACCCTGGAAGACGTCCTCGAGATAGTTGCGCTGGAGAAGCCCATTGGCGTTGTGGTCCAGCTGGGCGGTCAAACTCCCCTTCGGCTGGCCCGGGCACTCGAGCGGGAAGGAGTGCCGATCCTGGGTACCTCGCCCGAGGCGATCGACCTGGCGGAAGACCGCGGCCGCTTCGAGGCCATCACCCGGGAGCTGGGCGTGGCCCAGCCGCCCAGCGGCGTGGCGCATTCGGTCGAGGAGGCAGTGGGGGTCGCCGCCCGGGTCGGCTATCCGGTGCTGGTGCGGCCTTCGTATGTGCTCGGCGGGCGGGCCATGGAGATCGTCTATGATGACGCTTCCCTCCGGTCGTACTTTGCGCGGGCTGCGCGAGTGGCGCCGGAGCACCCCGTCCTCATCGACAGCTTTCTGGAAGACGCGTTCGAAGCCGATGTGGATGCCATTGCCGACGGGAGCCGGTGCGTGATCGGCGGCGTCATGCAGCACATCGAGGACGCCGGGATTCATTCCGGCGACTCGGCCTGCGTGCTTCCGCCCTATCTGATCACCGACGCTCAGGTGGAAGAGATGCGGCGGCACACCCGCTCCTTTGCCGAGCGACTCGGGGTCGTGGGGCTGCTCAACGTCCAGTTTGCCATCAAGCATGGCGTCGTCTACGTCCTGGAAGTGAATCCCCGAGGCTCGCGCACGGTGCCGTTCGTCTCCAAGACCACCGGGGTGCCGCTGGCCAGCCTGGCCGCCGCCGTCATGGTCGGGAAGACCCTCGAGGAGCTCGGCCTCCATGACGATGTGCTGCAACCCTACGTTGCGGTGAAGGAAGCGGTCTTCCCCTTCAGCAAGCTCCAGGGCGTCGACCTCATCCTGGGTCCGGAGATGCGCTCCACCGGGGAAGTCATGGGCATCGCGGATTCGTTCGGGATGGCCTTCGCCAAGGCCCAGATTTCGGCCGACGGCGCGCTGCCGTTGGAGGGCTCGGTCTTCGTCACCGTCAACGACCACGACAAGGCCAACGTGACCCCCATTGCCCGGCGCTTCCATGAGCTGGGCTTCCGAGTGCTCGCGACCGAAGGCACGGCAAAGTATCTCCGCGCACGGGGCATCCCCACCGAGCGGGTGCTGAAGGTCTACGAGGGCCGTCCCAATGCCATCGACCTGCTGGTCTCGGGCCGAATCCAGCTGTTGATCAACACTCCGTTGGGCAAGCTCACTCAACAGGACGACTACACCATCCGGCGAGCCGCCCTTCAGCATGGCGTGCCTTACACGACCACACTGTCAGCCGCCTCGGCCGCGTGCGACGCGATCATCGCGCTGCGCAGCCGGACCGGAGAAGTCCGCGCCGCTGCAGGAGTGGCACATGATGGCCCGGGAGATGTCGCCGGAGTGGACCGGGTGACGGCAAGGGATCCAAAGTTCATCGCGGCACTGCGAGGACGAGTTCGGGGAACGGTACGGGAGGCTGAGCCCACGGGGCGCTATTCGACCTACCGAATCGGCGGTCCGGCGACGGTTCTGTTGCCGGCCACCCCGGAAGACGTGGGCGCGGCATTGGCGCTGGCGGCAGAGAGTGGGACGCCGTGGTTTGCCATCGGGCTCGGCTCCAACATCCTGCTGCCTGACGAAGGGCTGGAGGCGCTGGTCATTCGGCTGGGGAAGGGACTGGACCTGCTCCGGCAGAGTAAAGACTCCTGGACCATTGGAGCCGGGTTGCCCGCTCCCCTGGCTGCCCGGCGTACGGCGGAAGCAGGGTATGCCGGTCTCCACATCTTTGTGGGCGTGCCCGGGACGGTCGGTGGTGGAGTCTACATGAACGCCGGCTGTCACGGCGGCGACTGGTCGGAAGTGGTGGAGCGGGCGACGGTGGTGGATGCCTCGGGCCAGGACACGGTCCTGGAGCGGCAGGGAAATACCCTTTACCTACCGGCGCAGCGGCCTCGATGGCAGGATCGTGCTCGGAGACCACGGTCCGGTTGCGGCCGGAGGAGCCGGCCCGGCTGGATGAGGCGGTGGCCGAGATGTTTGAATGGAGGCAGCGGGGAACCCCGTTCAACCAGCCGTGTTGCGGCAGCGTATTCAAGAATCCGGCCGGGCCCAGCTGGAAGAAGGAGGAAGGCCCCCGCACCGCGGGTCAGCTGATCGAGGCGGCCGGGCTCAAGGGATTCACGATCGGCGGGGCCCAGGTGTCGCCCATGCACGCCAACTACTTCGTGAATACCGGGGACGCAAAGGCAGCGGACGTGCGAAGGCTGATCGGGCACGTCCAGAAGGTGGTCCAGGACAAGTTCGGCGATCGATCTCGAGCCAGAGGTAAAGCTGATCGGGAGCCGAGGAGAATACTCCACCCCATGACCGACTATTTCGCGCACGAATCCTCCTACATCGATGACGGCGCCACCATCGGCCGGGGCACCAAGATCTGGCATTTCAGCCACGTGATGCCGGGCGCGGTGATTGGCGAGCGCTGCAATCTGGGCCAGAACGTGGTGGTCATGCCGGGCACCCGGCTGGGCAACAACGTGAAGGTGCAGAACAACGTTTCGATTTATGAGGGGGTGGTGCTGGAGGACGACGTCTTTTGCGGGCCGAGCTGCGTCTTCACCAACGTGGTGAATCCCCGGAGCCACGTCTCCCGGAAGTCGGAGTATCAGCCTACTCTGGTCCGCCGGGGAGCCTCCATCGGGGCCAACGCCACCATCCTCTGCGGCATAACCCTGGGGGAGTACAGCTTCATCGGCGCCGGGGCCGTGGTCCGGAGCGACGTCCCATCCTACGCGCTCATGGTCGGTGTGCCCGCCCGGCGAGTGGGCTGGATGTGCCAGTGCGGGGTGCGGCTCCAGTTGCGGGACGGGCGGGCCGCTTGCCCTGCCTGTGGGGCCACATATAAGGAAACCGATGGACTGCTACGCCAGATTGACCCACCTGGAGCACCCCGCTAAGTTCTCTAGCTGCCAAGGTTAGGGGTCCGCCTCTTCGAGCCCTCACAGGACCGCTCCCCGGTGAACGTACCTTTGCTAGACCTGGTGGCCCAGTATCGCGCCATTGAGAAGGACGTGCTGGCCGCCATCATGAGCGTGGTCGAGCGCCAGGCCTTCATCATGGGCCCCGAGGTGGCCCAGTTGGAGTCCGCCATCGCCCAGCTCTCCCATACCAAGCACGGGATTGGCTGCGCCAGCGGAACCGACGCCCTGCTGCTTCCGCTCAAGGCACTCGACTTGCGTCCGGGTGACGAGGTGATCACGACCCCCTTCACCTTCTTTGCCACCGCCGGAACCATCCACAACGCGGGTGGGACCCCGGTCTTCGTGGACATCGACCCGGCCACGCTTGAACATCTCGCCTGCGGCAATCGAAGCCGCCATCACTCCCCGGACCCGGGCCGTGATCGTGGTCCACCTGTTTGGCCAGATGGCCGCGATGGAGCAGATCGGCCCCATCGCTGCCCGGCACAATCTGCCGGTCATCGAAGACGGGGCTCAGTCCATTGGCGCTCGGCGGAAGATCAAGGGCGAATGGAAGATGTCCGGCGAGCTGGGGACGGTGGGGACGCTGTCCTTCTTTCCCACCAAGAACCTCGGCGCCTGGGGCGACGGCGGCCTGATGGTAACTCAGGATGACGCACTGGCGGAACGGCTGCGCCGGTTGCGGCTGCACGGAGGCTTGCGCCAGTACCTGCACGAGGAGGTGGGAACCAATAGCCGGCTGGACACCCTTCAGGCCGCCGTGCTGCTGGCCAAGCTGCCCTATCTCCAAGGCTGGAATGAGGGTCGCAAGCGGAACGCAGCCCGCTACAACGCGGCCTTCAGCGGGCACCCGGCGATCTGCCCCCCGACGACGGACCCGGCAAACGACCACATCTACCACCAGTACACGGTCCGGGTTCCCCAGCGGGACCAGCTGCAGGCCCACCTCAAGGCCAACGGCATCGGCCATTCGGTATACTACCCGCTGGCCCTCCATCTCCAGCCCTGCTTTGCCTACCTGGGCTATCAGCGCGGGAGCCTTCCGGTCAGCGAGGCTGCCATGGATTCCGTCATCTCGCTCCCGATTTACCCCGAGATGACGGCGGAGCAGCAGGACCGGGTCATCGAGACCGTTCAATCATTCTACGGGTGAGCCGAAGGGCATGAGCATCGCGCAGGACTTGATCACAAAGGCCGAGCGGCGGCAGGTCCTCTTCGGCATCGTCGGCCTGGGATATGTCGGGTCTCCCACTGGCCGTCGAGCTGGCCCGGGCCGGCTACCGCGTGCTGGGCTTCGACGTCAACCAGAACGTGGTGGACGGGCTGAATGCCGGCCGGTCTCACGTCAAGGATGTGACCGATGCCCAGCTCCAGGCCGCCATGGAGTGCGGTCGTTTCAGCGCCACCACAGACATGTTGCGTCTGTCCGAGCCTGACGCCATCTCGATCTGCGTGCCCACCCCCCTGTCCAAGTTCAAGGACCCGGACATCAGCTTCATCGTGGCCGCCACGGAATCGGTCAAGAAACGGATCCGGCGGGGCCAGGCGATCATTCTGGAGAGCACCACCTACCCCGGTACCACTCGCGAGATCATGCTGCCCGCTTTGGAGGGCACCGGCCTCAAGGTGGGCCGGGACTTCTTCCTGGCCTTCAGCCCGGAGCGGGTCGACCCCGGCAACCCCCGGTACGGCACCCGCAACACCCCCAAAGTGGTAGGGGGGATCACCGAGGATTGCCGCCGGGTGGCCGTGGCGTTGTATCAGCCCGCGATCGACACCCTGGTGCCCGTCTCTACCACCGAGGCGGCCGAGCTGGTCAAGCTGCTGGAGAACACGTTCCGCAGCGTCAATATCGGGCTGGTCAACGAAATGGCGATCGTCTGCGACAAGCTGGGGGTGGACGTATGGGAGGTCATGGAGGCGGCGGCAACCAAGCCGTTCGGCTTCATGAAATTCCTGCCCGGTCCGGGGCTGGGAGGGCACTGCATCCCCATCGACCCCCATTACCTCGCCTGGAAAATGCGTGGTCTCAATTACAAGACCCGCTTCATCGACCTGGCCGGCGAGCTAAACACGGAAATGCCCATGTTCTGGGTTCGCAAGCTGGCCGAAGCGCTCAATGGCCAGGGTAAAGCGGTGCGGGGGGCCTCGGTGCTGGTGTTAGGCGTGGCCTACAAGCGCGACATCGACGACATCCGGGAAAGCCCGGCGCTGGACATCATCCGCCTGCTCGAGGGGCAGGGCGCGCGGGTCACCTATTTCGATCCCCATGTGCCGCGGTTCCGGGAGGACGGACAGGAGTTCAGGTCGGTGGAGCTGACGCCGGAGGCGGTCGCGGCGGCCGACTGCGTCATGATCGTCACCGATCACACCGCTGTAGACTATCGCATGATCAAGCGCAAGGCGAAGCTGGTCGTGGACACTCGCAACGCAATACCGAAAGAGGTCTGACATGCATGTGGCGGTGATTGGTAGCGGCTATGTCGGACTGGTGGCGGGTGCCTGTCTGGCGGAGACCGGAAACGACGTGACCTGCGTCGATGTGGATGCGGAGAAGATCGCACGGCTGCAGCGCAACGAGATTCCGATCTACGAGCCAGGGCTGGAGCCCATGGTCAAGCGCAACCAGGACGAGGGGCGGCTCACCTTCACGACCGACCTCGGCTCGGCGGTGCGGAGCTCCCGGGTCATCTTCATTGCGGTGGGGACGCCGCCGGGCGAGGATGGGTCCGCCGATCTGAGCCACGTGCTGACGGTGGCCAAGGCCATCGGCCGGAACATGAACGAGCCCAAGATCGTCGTCACCAAATCCACCGTGCCGGTGGGCACGGCGGAGAAGGTGCGGTCCGCCGTCGCCGGCGGAGACCGGTCTCCCCTTTGCGGTCTGCTCCAACCCCGAGTTCCTGAAGGAGGGAGCCGCGATCGAGGACTTCATGAAGCCCGATCGGGTGATCATTGGGGTGGACAACGATGAGGCCCAGGAGGTCATGGGCGAGCTGTACGCTCCGTTCACCCGCCAGGGCGGCAACCGGATTCTCTTCATGGATATCGCCTCGGCGGAGGTGACCAAGTACGCTGCCAACGCCATGCTGGCCACCCGGATCTCCTTCATGAACCAGATCGCGCTGTTCTGCGAGCTGGTGGGCGCCGACGTGAGCCAGGTGCGCCTCGGAATCGGCTCCGATCAACGTATCGGCCGGGCATTTCTGTATCCCGGCCCGGGCTACGGCGGCTCCTGTTTCCCCAAGGACGTTAAAGCCCTGATCCGGACCTCGGATGAGCTGGGTCTGTCTCTCGATGTCCTCAAGGCGGTCGAGCAGGTCAACGAATGCCAGAAACAGGTTGTCCTGCAGAAGACGCTGCGCTTCCTGGGGCAGGATCTGAGAGGAAAGATCGTCGGCGTCTGGGGACTCGCCTTCAAGGCCGAGACCGACGACATGCGGGAGAGTCCAGCCATACCGCTGATTGAAGGCCTCCTTGCTGCCGGCGCCAGGGTGCAGACCCACGATCCCAAGGCCACCGACTCGGCGCGGATGATCTTCGGCGACCGCGTCATGTATGCGGCAGACCCGTACAGCGCGGCCCACGGGGTCGATGCGCTGACTGTCATGACGGAATGGCTGGTCTATCGAAACCCCGATTTCGAGCGGATTAGAAAGCTGGTTCGCCGGCCGTTGCTGCTCGATGGGCGCAATCTCTACGACCCCGACCGTATGGCGGCTCTCGGTTTTGAGTATCATGGCATCGGCCGCGGCCATAAATGACCCGGGTCCTGGTTACAGGGGCGGCGGGATTCATTGGCTCCCATCTAGTGGCAGCACTCTCGGACCAGGGTGACGAAGTCATCGGGGTGGACAATTTCGACCCGTTCTACCCTCGACGCGCAAAGGAGCACAACCTCGCGGAAATCGGGCCGGCGGCCGGATTCAGCTTCCGGGAGCAGGACATGTTGGATGTCGCCGCCCTGCGAGCGCTGCTCACGCCCGATACGGTCGTGGTCCACCTCGCGGCCAAGGCCGGAGTGCGCCCTTCGATCGCCGACCCGGTCGGATATGCTCGCGCCAACGTCAGCGGCACCGCCGCGGTGCTGGAGGCGGCCCGCCAGGCTGGTGTGTCCCGGATCGTATTCGGTTCGTCCTCCTCGGTTTATGGTGACAGCACCCCAGTGCCCTTCCGGGAGGACGCTGTCGCGATCGCCCCAGTCTCTCCATACGCTGCCACCAAACGTGCCGGAGAGCTCTTGCTCCAGGCCGCGGCCCCGATCTACGGTTTTCGGGCCGCGACGCTGCGGTTCTTCACCGTCTACGGGCCGCGCCAACGTCCCGACCTCGCTATCCACGCATTCACCCGCATGATGGTGGAAGGCCGGACCGTGACGCTCTTCGGGGATGGCAGCCAGTCGCGCGACTACACCTACTGCGACGACATTGTCGCCGGGGTCATCTCAGCCATAGCGTGGACCAAAACCGCACCGATTGGGGTGGATACGTTCAACCTCGGCGGGAACCGTACCGTTGCCACCGAGGCCATGGTAGATGAGATCGCCCGCGCTGTGGGAGTGAAACCCAAGATCGAATGGGGACCCATGCAGCCCGGCGACGTCCAACGCACCGCCGCCGATCTCACCAAGTCCAAGTCGGTGCTTGGGTACGAGCCCAAGACACCGTTTCCGGAGGGTATTCGCCGCTTCGTCCAATGGTTTCGGGAGGCATATGGCCGGGCAGACTGAGCTCCTGCTGGCACGCGCCCGGGAGCGCTTCGTGGTGCAGGACTACTATGGGACCGTACACCTGCTCGAATCGGTGGTTGATTCCGGGCGGGCCTTCGCCGATGTGCATCACCTCCTCGGTGTCTCGCTCTCGCTCCTCGGTCAGACCCAACGCGCGCTCGAGGAGTTGGGCCGGGCGTTGGAGCTGAATCCCCGGTATGTCGAGGCCCTGATTCACCGCGGCCTGGTGCTCAATGAGCTGGGCCGCATCGATGAGGCGGAAGACGCCTTCAACCAGGCTGCCGCCAGCATCGACGGACCGAACGGCGGTCTTCCGGCGCCAGTGGCGGCGCAGCTGGCGAACCGACACGCGGATCTCGCCGAAACCTACGCCGGCGCCGGAGCGTTGGACCGCGCCATCGAGGAATACCAGCGGGCCCTCCAGTTGGGACCAGGGTTCCACGACCTTCGCTATCGCATGGCTCGAGTCCTGCTCGAGGCGGGGCGGGCGCTGGAAGCCCGCGAGGCGTTGGAGGAAGTACTCCAGGCGCGCCCGGCCTTTGTCGATGCGCAGGCAGCCCTTGGCCTGGCTCACTATTTGTCGGGTGACGCGGCTGGCGCCCGGGAAGTCTGGCAGGCCTGCATCTCCCGCCGGCCCGAAAACGCGAGAGTGGAGGCCTATCTGGCCATGCTGGACCGGGCAGGGCAGTGAGGCAGAGCTATCACGCCATGCTGGGATTGGTGTTCGGCGCTCAGCTGCTAGCCGGATGCGGAAGGGTGGGCGATCGTGAGCGCCGCGGTGACCAGTTGTATGGAGAGGGCCAGTACAGCCAGGCACTGACTGAGTATCGCGCGGCCGTAGCCAGCGACCCCGACGCCAGGGTATGGGCCAAGACCGGCGCCGCCGCTCTCCGGACCGGCAACCTCGAAGTCGCCTCCGATGCCTATCTTCGCCTGGCGGCCGAAGACCCATCGCGTACCGAGGAAGCGGCCGAAGGATTGGACGCCGTGGCCCGTGCCGCCGACCGCGCCGGCGACGTCAAGCGCCTGGAATCCGCCGTGGTCGGCCTGGGAATGATTGCTCCCGGCCGCTCCATCGGCCGCTACGCGCTGGAGCTGATTCGCCGGCCAGGAGCCGAAGCCACCGACCTGGTCGCCATCTTTCCCGGAGCCATCGCGGCCGCCCCCGATCCGGAGACCGTCGATTCCTTGCTTTCGGTCTACGGGGCCGCTCTACGGGAGACGTCGGGCTGTGACCAGGCGCTTCCGGTGTTCCAGGCGACGTTGCGTCGGACCCACGTTGACGTGCTCCGCAACCGGGCCGAAGACGGCGTGGCCGGGTGCTCCCTGGCGCTGGGTCTTCGGGCCGAGGCGGGGGCAAAGCCGAGCGATGCGGCACTGTGGTTCGCCGCCGCGATTCGAGTCGATTCCAGCACCCCGGTTGGACGCCGCGCACTAGTGGGATATGGCGATGCGAAGCTGCGGTTGGGTGACACCGCAGCCGGTGTCCAGGCCTTTCAAGCGGTTGCATCCGATCAGGTGCAGAGCGACTCCACCTCCCAGATGGCGCGAGATCGCCTGGAAGAGCTCCGCGCCCGCTCTGCTGGTGACTTGCCTCGAACGATTCTCCGATGATCCGTTGGCTCGCTGTTGGTTTTGTCGCGTCGCTCCTGGCATGCGGCGGCGGTGCTCGTAAACCACCGGCTGGTTCCCCGGCTCCCGTGGTGGCGGCCGACGCCAGTCCCGCCACTATCGATTCCTTGTGGCGCCAGTCCGAGCAGGCGATCCGGCACGGCAAGTGGAGCGAGGCCGAGAAGCTGCTCAATCGCGCGGTGTTGGAGTTTGCTCCCGGCGACCCTCGGATTGCCCGGGCGCACTTCTTCCTCGGCGAGTCGCTGTACGCCCAGGGAAGGCACCTCGAAGCGGCGCGCGAGTTCCGCAAGGCCTCCGATGAGACCCCCAACGATCCGATTGCGCCCGAGGCGCTCCTGCGCCTGGGCGACGTTTACTCGGATCTCTGGCGCCGGCCGGAGCTGGACCCGACCTATGGCCAGACCGCCCTGTCGACCTATCAGGAGCTGCTCAACCGCTATCCTGCCAGCAGCGCCGCCAAGCGGGCCCAGCTGCGCATGACTGAGCTGGACGAGCGCTTTGCCTACAAAGCGTACAAGGCGGCGATCTTCTATTTCCGACTCAAGGCCTACGACTCCGCCATTCTGTACCTCAAGGATCTGGTCGCCACCTATCCCAAGACCACCGTGGTTCCCGATGCCCTGGTCAAGCTGGTGCAGGCCTACAAGACTCTGGGGTACCGGGAAGACGTCCAGGAAACCTGCGGCTACATCCGGCGATTCCATCCCAAGGCTCCCGGAGCGCGCGAAGTCTGTCCCAGGACCAGCACCGAAGCTTCCGGCCGGTGAAGGCTGGATGATCGGTCTCTTTGGTGGATCGTTCGACCCGGTTCACCATGGACATCTGATTGTCGCGCAGGTCGCAGCGGAGCGACTCGGCCTCGAGTCGCTCCGTTTCCTGCCGGCCCGGGAGCAGCCATTCAAGCGGGGGCGGCACCGGGCTTCGCCAGAACATCGAGCCGCGATGCTGTCGCTGGCGGTGGCGAACGCCCCGGCTTTGCGGTGGAAAAGCTGGAGCTGGATCGGGCCGGGCCATCATACACCATTCATACTCTGGAAGAGCTGCACCGGCGGGAGCCTGACTCGGAGTTCGTGCTGCTGCTGGGAGCCGATGCGGCGGCCGAGCTGCCGGCCTGGCATGAGGCCGGCCGGATCCCCGAGCTGGCCCGAGTGACGGTGTTTGCCCGCCCGGGCTCGAAGGTGCCTACCTCGCCCCTCATCTCCCAGGTCATCGAGGTGCCGGCCATCGACATTTCGGCCACCGAGGTGCGCCGGCGGATCTGCCAAGGTCAGCTCCATCCGGTACTGGGTTCCCGATGCGGTCGCGGAGTATATCGCTCGACACCGTTTATATTTGGACCCAGAATGATCAAGAGACTCGTGACCTCCGTTTTCGGGACGCGGTTCGACCGAGAACGCCGGAAAATTCAGCCCATCGTGGACCAGATCCACCACCACGAGGAGCGGCTCAAGGACCTCCCTGAATCCGAGCTGAAGGCCCAGACCGCCCGGTTTCGGGAGCGTCTGACCGAGCGCACCGGTGCGCTCAAGGCCGAGCTGGAGCAAGTACGGGAAGCCAAGCATGGCTGCGCCGACCCGGTAGAGCGTGACCAGCTGGAAGGCCGCTTCCACGAGCTGGAGCGGCGCTACAAGAAGGAGCTGGCTGACGGGCTGGACGAGCTGCTCCCGGAGGCGTTCGCCACCGTGCGGGAGGCTTGCCGCCGGCTACTGGGCACGACGGTCCCGGTAACCGGGCACGACGTGGTCTGGGATATGGTGCCCTACGACGTGCAGCTCATCGGCGGCGTCGTGTTGCATCAGGGCAAGATCGCGGAAATGGCCACCGGTGAGGGCAAGACCCTGGTTGCCACCTTGCCGCTCTATCTCAACGCGCTGGCCGGACGGGGCGCCCATCTCGTTACCGTCAACAACTACCTGGCCCGCCGCGACTCGCAGTGGATGGGCCACGTCTACCAGTATCTGGGCCTCACTGTCGGCTGCCTGGACGACACCGAGCCGTCTTCTCCGGAACGCCGGGCCGCCTATCTGGCCGATATCACCTACGGCACCAACAACGAATTCGGCTTCGACTACCTGCGCGACAACATGGTGTTCTCGCTGGACCAGCGGGTCCAGCGGGAGCACACCTACGCCATCATCGACGAGGTCGACTCGATCCTGATCGATGAGGCCCGGACTCCGCTGATCATCTCCGGACCGGTCGGCAACGAGACCGACGACAAGTATGCCCAGTTCGATCGCCAGGTGGCCGAGCTGGTGCGGAAGCAGACTGGGGTGGTGAACACCCTGCTGGCGGAGGCCGAGCGGCTGTTGCAGGGCGAAAAGACCCGTGACGATGCCGCCCTCAAGCTCTACCAGGCCCAGCTGGGAATGCCGAAGAACAAACGGCTGCTCAAGATGCTGAACGAGACCGGGATCAAGCAGATGGTTCAGCGGATGGAGCTCGACGCCATCGCGGACCGCAAGCTTCCCATGAAGCAGCAGAAGATGCGGGACATGGAGGAGACGCTTTACTTCGTGCTGGACGAGAAGGGCCATTCGGTGCATCTCACCGATCGCGGCGCCGAGGCCATGTCGCCCAACGATCCCGAGCTCTTCCTGGTGCCGGACATCTCTCAGGAGATCCACCAGATCGACAAGGATCCCGAGCTTTCTCCGCACGACCGAATCGAGCGGCGCCGGCAAATCGAATCCGATTACGCCATCAAGAGCGAAAAGCTCCACATCATTCACAAGCTGCTGCAAGCGCACGTTCTGTACGAGAAAGAAGTGGACTACCTGGTGCAGGACGGCCAGGTGGTAATCGTGGATGAGTTCACTGGCCGGGTCATGACCGGCCGGCGCTGGGCGGACGGGCTCCACCAGGCGGTGGAGGCCAAGGAGGGAGTGCAGGTCAAGGGTGAGACCCAGACCTTTGCCACCATCACCATCCAGAACTACTTCCGGATGTACGACAAGCTGGCCGGAATGACCGGCACCGCCGAGACCGAGGAGACCGAGTTCTACTCGATCTACGGACTCGAGGTCAGCGTCATCCCGACCCACCGGCCGATCAAGCGACTGGACCAGCCCGATCGCATTTACAAGACGAGAAAAGAGAAGCACGACGCCATCATGGACGAGGTCGAGCGGCTGCACGGGCTCGGTTGGCCGATCCTCATCGGCACCGTGAACGTCGATGTCTCGGAGACGCTCTCCCGCCAGCTCAAGCGGCGCGGCCTCAAGCACGAGGTGCTGAACGCCAAGTACCACCAGCGCGAGGCCGAGATCGTCGCGGGGGCGGGGCAGAAGTCCGCGATCGTAATTGCCACCAACATGGCCGGCCGCGGCACCGACATCAAACTGGGCAAGGACCTCGATCTCCAGCAGCCCGAGGCCGGGCTCCAGATCATCGGTACCGAGCGGCATGAATCCCGCCGGATCGACCGCCAGCTGCGCGGCCGCTCCGGCCGTCAGGGCGACCCGGGACAGTCGATCTTCTTCCTCTCGCTGGAAGACGACCTGATGCGGCTGTTCGGCTCCGACCGGATCGCGCGCTGGATGGACAAGAGCGGCGCCGAGGAGGGTGAGGTAATCACCGGTGGCCTGGTGACCCGGGCCATCGGCCAGGCGCAGAAGCGGGTCGAGCTGCAGAACTTCCAGCAGCGGAAGCGGCTGCTGGAGTACGACGACGTGATGAACCAGCAACGGGAAGTCATCTACTCCCTTCGTCTCTTCGCGCTCGAGCGGGGTGAGGAGATCAAAGCCGAAGCCCGGCGGATGATCGAGATGGCCCTGGAGCGCGCGGTCACCCAGTTCCTCTCCGGCGCTGCCCGGCCGGAGGAGTACGACCGGGGTGGTTTGCGTGAGGCCCTCGCGCTGCAATACCTGGTCACGGTGGACGCGCTCACCGATGCCGAATCGGCACCAGGACTGGACGAGATGGTGGCATTGGTAAAGGCCGAGGGTGAAGCCACCTTCAGCCGGAAGACCCAGTACCTCGCCGAGTTCGGGAAGCACGATCGGCATTCCGGAAGTCGATGCCCAGGTGCTCTCCCAGGTGATGCTGTCAGTGCTGGACGAGCGCTGGAAGGACCACCTCTACGACCTCGATCAGCTGCGCAACGCCATCCAGTATCGCGCCTGGGGCCAGAAGGACCCGCTGGTGGAATACAAGCGCGAGGCGTTCGAGATGTTCGAGGACTTGATGCACGACATCCAGTCCACCTTCACCGAGCGATTTTTCAAGATCCAGGTGCAGTGCCGAGCCGCCCCGGCGAGCCGCCCCGGCGGCCCCGCCTTTGCCGCCACCGCCGGACGGGCCCGACGACCTTTTCACCGGGCCTCCCACCCGGGTCGCGCCCCGTCGCCCGGTCGCCGCCGCCTCGGTCGGTACCTCGCTCGGCCCGGTCGGCCGGGCCACGGCTGCCGTTCCCGAGGTGGGCCGCAACGATCCCTGTCCCTGCGGCTCCGGGACGGAAGTACAAGAAGTGCCACGGAGCCGGCCGCTAGTCAGGCGTAAGTTCCGTCGTATCCGCACGATAATGACGCCGGGAGCGGCCGGAGCGGGCTAGTCTTGAGTCATGGCTCTTCCCGGTTTCCATCCTCCCCGACACCGATCGTCCCCGCGAGCGGCTCTGGTCCCTGGGCCCTGCCGCGTTGACGACCGCCGAACTTCTTGCCATCCTGTTAGGTACAGGCGGAGCCGGGCAGGACGTGCTGGAGCTGGCCGCCCGGCTTCTCGAGGTCTGCGAGGGGTCGCTGCGCCGTCTGGCTCAGCGTCCCAGCGCCGAGTTGCTGCGGTCCCGGGGATCGGCCCCACCAAGGCGGCTCGGCTGATCGCGGCCTTCGAGTTGGGTACCCGAACGGCTCGGGAGGAGCGGCCACCGGTGCCGCGGATTCGGGAACCCGAAGATGTCCTGCGCCTGTTTGGTACTCGGCTGCGCGATCTCCAGGTGGAGGAGTTCCACCTTCTCGCGTTGGACAGCCAGAGCCAGGTCCTGCGTGAGGTGCTGATCACTCGGGGGTTGCTCAACAGCTCTCTGGTGCATCCTCGTGAAGTGTTCCGATGCCGCCATCGCCGAGGCGGCGGCCGGAATCATCGTCGTCCACAATCATCCCAGTGGCGATCCTACGCCCTCAGCGGAAGACCGGGCGGCCACCAAACAGCTGGTCTCGGCAGGCCGGCTGCTCGATCTACCCGTGTACGACCACGTGATCATTGCCGGAGACCGATACGTGAGCTTTGCAACGGCGGGACTATTGTGACAGGAACGAAGACACCGGTTACCGGAGCAGCAACCGAGCTGGCACCTGAGCTTCGCGCGGTGCTGGAGCGCCATGCCGACCGGCTCGACCTGGAGCTGGTGGATCGGGCGCTCCGCTTCAGCGCGTCCGCTCACCGCGGGCAGAAGCGCATGTCGGGCGAAGACTTCGTGTCCCACACTATTGCCGTCGCCCTCATTCTGGCGGAGCAGCTGCTGGACAGTACCACCATCGCCGCCGCGCTGCTGCACGATGTGGTCGAAGACTCCGATGTCCGCACCGAGGACATTGCCCGCGAATTCGGCCCCGAGGTCGCGGGCATCGTGGACGGTCTCACCAAGATCTCCAGCCTGACCTTCCACTCCTCCGCGGAAGAGCAGGTGGAGAACTACCGCAAGCTGCTGTTGTCCATCGCCAAAGACGCCCGGGTCATCATCATCAAGCTGGGCGACCGGCTGCACAACATGCGGACCCTGGAGCATCTCCCGCCGGAGCGGCGCACCCGAATCGCGCTGGAAACCCGGGAGATCTACGCGCCGCTGGCGCACCGCTTCGGCATGGCCGGCATCAAGTCCGAGCTGGAAGACCTGGCCTTCAAGTTTCTCGAGCCCGAGGAGTACCGGGATCTGGCCATGCAGGTGGCGGCCAAGCGCGCGGCCCGGGAGCAGACCATCCTCAAGCTCAAGATCCCGCTGGATCACGAGCTCCGGGAGGCCGGCATCGAGTGGTTCGAGGTCACCGGACGGCCGAAGCACCTTTGGTCCATCTTCCAGAAAATGCGGAAGCGGGGCAAGGCGTTCGACGAGATTTACGATCTCATGGCGGTGCGGGTCATCGTGCGCTCGGTGCCCGATTGTTATCACGTGCTCGGCATTATCCATCACAACTGGACCCCGATCCAGGAGCGGATCAAGGACTACATCGCCAGCCCCAAATCGAACGCCTACCAGTCGCTCCATACCACCATCTTCGGTCCCGGCGGGCAACTGTTCGAAGTCCAGATCCGGACCCAGGACATGCACCGCACAGCCGAGTACGGTATCGCGGCCCACTGGGTGTACAAGCGGGACGGCACCGCGGACGAGCTCGACCAGCACCTGGGCTGGTTCCGCCAGTTGCTGGAGCTGCAACAGGACACCCACAGCCCGGAAGAGTTCCTGGAGTTCTTGAAGATCGATCTCTACCAGGACGAGATCTTCATCTTCACTCCTCAGGGCGACGTGAAGCGGCTGCCCAAGGGCTCCACCGCCCATCGACTTCGCGTTTCACGTGCACACCGAGGTCGGTCTCAAGTGCCAGGGGGCCAAGGTCAACGGCCGGATTGCGCCGCTGCACCGGGAGCTCAAGAGCGGAGACACGGTGGAAATTTTGACCAGTGCCACGGCCAAGCCGAGCCGGGACTGGCTCAGTCACGTGCGTACCGCCCGGGCCCGGCACAAGATCAAGCAGTGGGTCAACCACGAGGAAGAGACCGTCAGCCTGAGCCTGGGCCGGGAAATTCTGGCCCGCGAGGTTCGCCGCCGCCGGCTGGAGGCGCCGGATGACGAACGGCTCACCAAGGCTGCTCACACCCTCTCGCTGGCCGATGGACGCGGGCTCGAGATCGCGGTCGGCAGGGGTGACGTGCCCATCGGTCAGGTCATCCGGGCGCTGTATCCCGATGTACCCAGCGACGAGATGCAGGAGCCCAAGCCCACCGTCTTCGGGCGGGTCATCGACCGCATCCGGCTGGGGCGGGGCATCAAGATTCAGGGGGTCGATGGGCTGATGGTGCGCTACGCCCAATGCTGCCAGCCGGTGCCGGGCGACTCGGTGGTGGGCTATGTAACTCAGGGACGGGGCATCTCCATTCACCGGTCCGACTGTCCCAACCTGCTCACGCTCTCGGCAGACGAGCGGCGGGTGGACATCGATTGGCAGGAAACCGCCGGTGAGGCATTCGCGGTCCGCCTGGCTGTGACCGGCGAGGATCGCCGCGGCCTGTATGCCGACATCATGGAAGCCATCAGCCAAACCGGCACCAACATTCGGGGTGCGGATCTGCACACCAAGGATGGCTCGGTCTTCGGCACCATCTTTGTCGAGGTCGACAACCTGCCCCACCTGGGCAAGGTCATGAAGGCGGTGCGCAAGGTAAAAGGGGTAACCGAGATCGAGCGTCGCGAGGCGCCGCCCGCGTGAACCACTGGATCCTCAAGACCGATTCCGACGTCTACCCCTTCGATCAACTCGAGCGAGAGCGGAAGGCGGTGTGGGATGGGGTAAGCAATCCGGTTGCCCTGAAGCACATCCGCAGCATGGCTCCGGGCGATCCACTCCTGATCTATCACTCGGGTGCCACGAAGGAGATCGTTGGTCTGGCCCGGGTCACCAGCGCGCCGTACACCGATCCCAAGCGGGGGGATCCCAAGCTGGTCGTGGTGGACATCGAGGTCGGGCGCCGGCTGCCCAGACCGTTTCCCTGGCTGCCATCAAGGCAGATCCGGCCTTTGCCGAGCTTGGCGCTGGTACGGCAGCCGCGGCTGTCGGTGATTCCGGTGCCGGAGGCCCAGTGGAAGAAATTGCTGGCCATGGCTGGATCGTCTTGAATCCATTCGAACCTGGAGCGGCGCTACCCGAAGAAATCCCGGCAGTAGTATATTCCCCCCATGAGTAGTCCGCGTTTCGAGGTCGTCGCCCCTTTCGAGCCCGCCGGCGACCAGCCCAAAGCCATTGCTGAGCTGACCGCCGGTCTGCGCCGGGGCGACCGGTACCAGACCCTGCTGGGGGTCACCGGGTCGGGCAAGACCATGACCCTGGCCCACACCATCGCCAATTACGGCAAGCCCACGCTGGTGCTCTCCCACAACAAGACCCTCGCCGCCCAGCTCTATGGCGAGCTGCGGCAGTTCCTGCCCCGTAACGCGGTCGAGTACTTCGTCTCCTACTACGACTATTACCAGCCCGAGGCGTACGTCCCGTCCACCGACGTGTACATCGAGAAGGACGCCTCGATCAATCAGGACATCGAGAGCCTCCGGCTGCGGGCCACGTCGAGCCTGATGGAGCGGGAAGACGTCGTCATCGTCGCCACGGTGAGCGCCATCTACGGTCTGGGCGATCCGGCCGAGTATCGGAAGCTGATGGTGACGGTGCGCCGGGGAGAGAAGCGGGGGCGGGACGCCATTCTCTCGGAGCTGGTGCGGATCCAGTACGGCCGGAACGACGTCTCGTTCGAGCAGGGCACCTTCCGGGTTCGGGGTGACTCCATCGAGATCTTTCCGGCCTATGCCGAGCAGGCCATTCGGATCGAGCTCTGGGGCGACGAGGTGGAGCGGATCAGCAAGATCAACCCGCTGACCGGCGAGACCATCGTCCAGCTCGACCAGTGCGCCATCTATCCCGCCAAGCACTTCGTCACCCAGCGGCCCACCATCGAGCGCGCGGTTCGGCTCATCCGGAGGAGCTGGCCGTCCGTCTGGCCGAGCTGAAGGCGGCCGGCAAGCTGCTCGAGGCGCAGCGGCTCGAGTCCCGTACCTCATTCGATATCGAGATGCTGCTGGAAGTCGGCACCTGCGCCGGCATCGAGAACTACTCCCGGCATCTGACCGGCCGGCAGGAGGGGGAGCGGCCGGCCTGCCTGATCGACTACTTCCCGCCCGACTTTCTGGTGGTGGTCGATGAGTCGCACGTGAGCCTGCCCCAGATCGGCGGCATGTATAACGGCGACCGGGCCCGCAAGCTGACCCTGGTGGAGTACGGCTTCCGGCTCCCGTCGGCACTGGACAACCGGCCGCTCCAATTCGACGAGTTCATGGCGCTGGCGCCGCAGATGGTCAACCTTTCGGCCACCCCGGGCGACCTCGAGCTCCGACTCTCTCAGGGTGTGGTCGTCGAGCAGATCATCCGGCCCACCGGGCTGATCGATCCGGAGGTGGATGTCCGGCCGGTGCGGGGACAGGTGGACGATCTGCTGAATGAGATCCGGCTGCGGGAGAGCCGGAACGAGCGGGTGTTGGTGACGACGCTGACCAAGCGGATGTCGGAAGATCTGACCGACTACCTCCAGCAGGCCGGGGTTCGAGTGCGGTACCTCCACTCCGACATCGACGCCATCGAGCGGATGGAAATTCTCCGGGGTCTCCGGCTGGGCGATTTCGATGTCCTGGTGGGAATCAACCTGTTGCGGGAGGGACTCGATCTTCCCGAGGTGTCGCTGGTCGCCATTCTCGATGCCGACCAGGAGGGGTTCCTCCGCTCGGACCGCTCGCTGGTCCAGACGATCGGCCGGGCCGCCCGGCACATCAACGGGCGAGCCGTGCTCTATGCCGATCGGATTACCGGATCCATGCAGCGGGCGCTCGATGAAATGGACCGGCGCCGCGCCATCCAGCGCGCGTACAACCTGGAGCACGGCATCACTCCGGTCTCCATCGTCAAATCGATGGAACAGGTGAGGCTGTCGACCCACGTCGCCGATGCCCGCACCGAGCGGCCCGAGCCCAAGAAGCTGGCCGTGCAGGACCGCGTCGACCTGCGGGATCCGGCCAAGCGAGCTGCCGCCATCGCCAGCCTGGAGAAACAGATGCGGGAAGCGGCGGCCAATCTGGAGTTCGAGGTGGCGGCCCTGCTGCGGGATCAGGTGAACGAGCTCAAGGCCCTCGGGGCGCCCGACGTGCGCCGCTCCTCCGGCAGGATCCGCGCAACGGGCGTGACCCGTTCGCTCAGCAGAAGCGAGCTCGAGGCCGAGGGCGAAGCGCTCGGCCGGCGGCTCAGCCCGGGCGAGGTGGTCACCTTCGAGGGCGACCTCGGGGCGGGGAAGACCACGTTCATCACAGGCGGTCGCCCGGGGACTCGGCGTCAGCCGGCCGGCCACCAGCCCGACCTACGCGCTGGTGCATCGGTATCAGGGAGCTCGAGGTCCGGTCTTTCATCTCGATTGCTTCCGGCTTCGTTCTCCCGATGAGGCCGCCGACCTGGACTGGGAGGGGCTGTTGTCGGAGGGCGATGCCATATTGGTCGAGTGGCCCGAGCGGGCCGGCTCGTGGATTCCGCGCCCGGCGCGCCGATTCCGGCTGCATCATATGCCCGACCCGGAACGCCGCGGGTTGGAGTCGCTCTGATGTTTCTGGCCCTGGATACCGCTACCGACCGGGCTTCAGTGGCGCTGGGACGCCCCGGAGCCGAACCGCTGGAAGAGAGCATCGGCGGAGCGCGGCGGCATGCGGCGGCCCTGCTTCCCGCCGTTCAACGGCTGCTGCAACGCGCCGGCGGCTCGCTCGACGATCTGCGGGGGATAGCGCTGAGCGATGGACCGGGCAGCTTTACCGGACTCAGGGTGGGAGCTTCCGTCGCCAAGGCCCTGGTGCAGGCTCGCGCTCTGCAGCTCTGGACCGCGCCCTCGCTGCTGGTCCGCGCCGCCGGGGTCGCCCGGGGCAACGAACTGGTCCTGGCTGTCACCAACGCGCTTCGGGGTGAAGTGTACGCCGCAGCCTACCGATTTTTCCCCGAGGGAATTCAGACCGAGCTGATCCCCTCGGTCCGGCGCCCGGAGGAGCTGGTCGGGAGCGGTCTTCAGCCGACCGTTCTGGTAGGTGAGGCGCCGGCTGAGATCGTCGCGCTCTTGGAAAATTGGGTGGGAAGCCAGATGATAGGACCCCCGCAAGGCTCTCCCCACGCGGCCCGGCTGCTGGATCTCATGGGGCAGCGGGGCGGAGCCCGGCAAGTCGAGGCGGTGCGGGAATGGGAGCCGGCCTACGGCCGGCCGGCGGAAGCTCAGGCGCGTTGGGAGAGTGCCCATGGACGCCCACTACCGGATTCGGTCGGCAGTCCCGGCTGATGCGGTGCCGCTCGTCGAGATCGAGCGTCACTGTTTCAGCGATCCCTGGAGCGAGAACAGCTTTCGCGAGGCGCTGGAGTCACCCTGGACTTTCGGGCTGGTGGCCCAGAACGCGCGGGGCATTGCCGGATACTTGATCGGACGGGAGGTGGCCGGCACCGGCGAGGTCCTGAACCTCGCGGTAGCTCCTGATTGTCGCCGGCGGGGGGTCGCCCGGGCCCTCCTCCGAGCGGGACTGGCCCGACTGCGGAAGCGGCGAGTGCAGGAGGTTTTTCTGGAGGTGAGAGAATCGAATCAGTCGGCCCAGTCGCTCTATCTGAGCTCCGGCTTTCGGCCGGTGGGCCAGCGGACAGCGTATTACCGGAATCCCAAAGAAGATGCTCTGGTACTCTGGCTTCCGCTCGAGCAACATGCGTAAAAAGGGAACAGTCAAAGTGACTTCGGTTGAAGCAAGACTGGTGCAGCCTATATTATGCGGCATCCACTCGTCGTAGGACCCATGTGAGCACTGGAGGTGCATGTGAGCAGGAGCATGAACAAGGCCATCCTGGTTGGAAATCTCGGGGCAGATCCAGAAGTACGCAGCACCACCAACGGGTCCCGGGTGGCAACGCTGTCAATCGCCACCAGCCGCCAATGGAAGAACCAGGCGGGAGAAAAGCAGGAGAAGACGGAATGGCACCGGGTGGTGTTCTGGAACACCAAGTTCTCCAGTCTGGCGGACATCGCGGAGCGGTACTGCAAGAAGGGAGACAAGGTGTACGTCGAGGGGAGCATCGAGTACCGCTCCTGGCAGGATCGGGAGGGCCAGACTCGCTACACCACCGAGATCAACGGGCGGGAGCTCATCCTGCTGTCGGGCAAGGGTGATGGCGCGGAGTCCTTCACCGCACCCGGGAAGGTGGCGGCCGCCGCCGGTGCGCCCAAGGGCAAGGAGAGCTTCGAAGACTTCCCCGAGGCGCTGGACGCCGAGGACGACGATCTGCCGTTCTAGGCCGGGAAGCGGGGAAGCGGGGAAGCCTGAAGGCCTTGCCTACCCGCTCCCCCACTTCCCCGCCGACTGCCAGTCCTCCCGCCGATCGCCAGACTTCGGGGGAGAGGAATAGCTCGACATAACGCCATCCAAATAACTGCTACGTAGCTACTTACGCCACTGAGTTAAAGTGCTTCCAGAGTGGCGTTGAATTTGCGACTCCCAGGCGCGAACCGTTTCGGCCTTTCGTTCCTCACCCGACAGCGACGCCGCTGGGAGATCCCGATGCTGCGCATGTTTTGCTGCAAGCCGAGCCACTTGCCGGTACCGCCCCGCCTCAAGGCGTTGGGGTGGGGGGCTGTGCTGAGCGTGGCAATCCCCGCGTCGGGCGCGCTGGCACAGGAGCCAGCGCCGGCGGCACCAGTCCCGGCGCCGGTTGCGGTCGCGCCGACTCAGGAGCCACTGCCGCAGACGCATACGGTGAAGAAGGGCGACACCCTGTGGGATCTCGCGCAGTTCTATCTGCACGATCCCTTTCTCTGGCCTGGCATCTACCGGCTGAACACCGATGTGGTCGAAGATCCCCACTGGATTTATCCCGGTGAGGTTCTCCGCATCGCTCCCACTGACAATGTCGCGGCCGTGCCCACGATGGACACGCCGCTGCCCTCCGCCCCGTTGGAAGGAGCCCAGCCCACGGCCTCCGCCGACAGCACCGGCACGGTGGTGCCGGACTCGTCTACCGATGCGCTGGCTCAGGGGCCGCAGCAGCCTTCCATGGCCGAGAGCGAGCAGAACGAGATGGCGCCGCTCTTTCCGGAGCGGAAGGCGCGCTCGGTCGAGGAAATGCTCAAGGCCTACACCCACCAGACCTATCGCCCGCTGCGGCGGAGTGAGTTCTACTCCTCGGGCTTTCTGACTGAGAACCAGCGGCTGCCCGTATGGCCGAGTGCTGGGACCGGTGACTCCCCAGCAGATCCGGGCGACGCATACCGGGGCCAATGCGCTGCCGTACACCTCGATTGCGATCGACGCTCCGGACGGCGCCACGTACGAGGTTGGCGACAGTCTCCTGTTGCTCCAGCTGGGCAAGGAACTCGATCCCTACGGCAACATCGTGATCCCCACCGGCGTGGGCCGGATCATCGAGAGCTGTAGATGGTCACTACGTCGCCAACATCGTCGCCACCTACGGACCGATTCGGAACGGCCAGTTGGCGCTGCCGCTGGACGCCTTCAACGCCAGCGTCGGCAGCCGTGCGGTCCCGGTGTCGGATGGGGTGCGCGGCCAGTTCATCGGCGGCCTGGGTCGGCAGGAGCTCAAGGAGCCCCAGATGGTGGTGTTCATCAACAAGGGCCGGCAGGACGGCGTTGCCCCGGGCGACCTCTTCGAAGTGCGTCGCCGGCCGGAGCGGATGTCCGACGGAACCTTGCGGGTGAATGAAGTGATGGCCACCATGCAGATCGTCCACGTGCGGGATCATACCGCCACCGGCATCCTGCTCACCGTCGTCTCACCCGACATCGCGGTGGGCACCGACGTGATGCAGGTCGCGAAGCTGCCGTCGTAAGAGGCAGACAGCGGGGAAGCGGGGAAGCGGGGAAGTCAAAGAGTGAGCAAGGATCAGGGGCCGAAGCCCGGCAATCGGGCTTCGGCCCCTTCGCTTTGTTAGTCATATGCCATTGCCGCGCCTGCGGCTTACCGCGCCTCCCGCTTACCCGCTCCCCGCCTCCACGGTTCCCTCCTCCTCACCCTCTTCTATATTGCGGGGCGCTCCAGGCAGAGCCTGGCCTCAGGACATACCTCAGTGGGAGACCCGGATGGCGAGACGTTCGAGATGAGCGGCAGGGTACTGGTAACCGGCGGTGCCGGATTCATCGGCTCCCACATCGCGGAGGCGTATCTGCGTGACGGATGGGAAGTCGTCGTGCTGGACGATCTGTCCCGCGGGCATGAGGCCAATGTGCCCAAGGCGCCCGGTTCGTGCGGGCCGACATTCGCTCGCCCGAGGCGCGCAAGACGGCTGGCCACCGGACGCTTTGACGTGGTGAATCACCAGGCGGCCCAGATCGACGTGCGGGTATCGGTGGACCGTCCGGCGTTCGACAGCCACATCAACGTGGTCGGCTTCGTGAACCTGCTCGAGGGGGCCGGCGAGGGCGGGGTGAAGCGGGTCATCTTCGCCAGCAGTGGCGGCGTGGTCTATGGCGACCCGGAGACCATTCCTACGCCGGAGACCGCGCCCAAGCTGCCGGTCTCGCCCTACGGGGTGAGCAAGCTCGCGGGCGAGTACTACCTGCGGGCGCTGGCCGCCCTGCGCGGGTTCGAGGGAATGGCCATGCGCTACGCCAACGTGTTCGGCCCGCGGCAGGATCCCAAGTCCGAGGCCGGGGTGGTCTCGATCTTCGTGTCCCGTCTGCTGGCCAAGCAGCCGCTGACGGTCTTCGGCGACGGCCGGCAGACCCGGGACTACGTGTTTGTGAAGGACGTGGCGCGGGCCAACGTGCTGGCCAGCACGGTGCCGGCGCCGAGCAACGGTGACATCGATGCCACCGCCTTCAACATCGCCACCTCGATCCAGCGGAGCGTGCTGGAGCTGGCCGGCGTCGGTCGGGGAGGTCATCGGAGCAGAAGCCCAAGCTGGAGTTTGCCCCGGCCCGGGCCGGCGAGCTCTTCCGCAGCGCGCTCGACGTGAGCAAGGCCAAGCGGGTCCTGGGCTGGACGCCCGCAATACCATGTTCGAGGACGGACTCCGCGAGCTGGTCGACTGGTTCAAAAAGGAGGCGCGGTGATCCAGCAGCCGGGCGGTGCCATTCCGCAGTCGTCGCTCGAGCTGGTGCTCTCCTCCAGCCCGGAGACCAAGATCGTCTTGCTGGTCACCGGCCATCTTCTCCCTGGTATCCTGGTTCATCATCATCCTGAAATGGTGGCAGTTCCGGAAACTCAATCGCCAGGCCGACCGGTTCTTCACCGAGATGGAGCGCACCACCAAGCTGAAGGACGCCTATCACGCGGTCATGAAGCTGCCGCCCTCGCCCTACAACCGGCTCTTCCGTGAGGCGGTGACCTTCTACTCCGAGCTGCGCCCGGGTGCGCTGCGGGACGAGCGGGGGGCCGACCGCAGCTCGCTCAGTCATGACCCAGCTGGAGGCGTTGAAGATGGTGCTGGGGAAGGAAGTCGCGGCCGAGCGGGACCTGCTGGGCCACTACATCCCCTGGCTCGCCACCATCGGTTCGGTGAGCCCGCTCCTGGGTCTGACCGGAACCGTGCTCGGCATCATGAGCGCGTTCATCGGTATCGCCTCGAAGGGCTCGGGGAATCTGGCCGCGGTGGCTCCCGGCGTCGCCGAAGCGCTGGTGGCGACCTTCGCCGGGCTGGTCGCGGCCATTCCCGCGGTCATCACCTACAACCTCTACGTCAATCGGGTCCGGCTCTTTGCGGGCGAGCTCGAGGGATTTCGCCAACGAGCTGATCGGGACGATGGCCCGGGAGGGACTGGTCTAGATGTCGGCCGCACTCGGAGGAGGGCTGGGGAGTCAGCGGGGCGAGCTGCCGCTGATGGCGGACGTAAATGTTACCTCGCTGGTCGACGTCATGCTGGTCCTCCTGATTATCTTCATGATCACGGCACCGATCATGCAAGGCGGGGTGGACGTGGAGCTTCCGCGGGCCGAGGCTCGGCCCCTCTCCCCCAAGGAGGGGATGGTGGTAACGGTGAATCGCAATGGCCGCATCTTCGTCGATCAGACGCCGGTGTCATACACCGACTTCCGGGTCACGTTTCGCTCCCTGGTCGCCACCCGGAAGCCCAGCGGAGTGTACCTCCAGGCGGACAGCCGGGTGCCCTACGGACAGGTCGTCCGGGTGCTCGCGGTGATCCGGACGGCCGGAGTGCAGAACGTGGGGCTGGTGGCCGCCGAGGAAGAATCGCCGTGAAGATCCGGAGCTCCGACCGCGCGCCGCCGGGTCGGGCGGCCGGACTGGTCGGGACATCTGCGGTTCACGCCGCGGCGATCAGTTTTCTGTTCACCACGGTCAAGCCGACCAAGGCATCGCCCCCCTCGTATGCCGTCGACCTGGTCGCCGCGCCGGCGCCCTCGACAGAAGCGGCTGGCGCGCGAGGCACTCCCGACTCCGCCTCCGGAGGAGAAGCCGCCGCCGGTCCCGCCCAAGACGGCGCCGCTCCGGAGAAGCCAGCGCCGGTGACGCCGCAGCCGCCCAAGCCCAAGCCGCGCCCCGCCCGAAGCCTACCGACCGGCCGGAGCCGAACGGGAGCCGTCGCCGAAGACGGCTGCGCCGGCCACGCCGGCCCCGGGAGAAACACCGAGCACCGGCAGCGATGTCGCGACGATCAAGACGCCGGGGCTGGCGTTTCCGTATCCCGGAGTATCTGCGGAACATCGTGACCCAGGTCTATCAGCGCTGGGACCGGGGCTCGGCCAAGCAGAGCAGACTTTGCCGAGATCAGCTTTTTCATTCTGCGGGATGGATCGGTGCGGGATATTCGGTTCGTGACGCGCTCAGGCAGCTTCGCCTTCGATCTCGACGCGCAAGGCGCCATCGAGGCCGCGGGCAATACCCGAGCCTTCGGGCCGCTGCCGGACGGCTGGGACGCGGATGTGCTGCCGGTCAGCTTTTACTTCAAGCCAACGAATGACCAGAACTTCAATCTGTCACCGCCGCATTGCTGCTGGGCGCCGGCCGACCTGCTGGCCCAGGATACCACGCGGGTGGACGAAGGCGTCCGCGTCGGGGTGGACTACACCCCGGGCGTTCGACCCGGGCCTGGTGGTGCTGCCCGGAGTGGGAGCCGATTCGGTGCGGGCCATCGTCCGGCGGGACCTCGACTACACCGACCGGTTCGAGATGATCACCGTCGCCGACGCCCCCTCCGGCTCGACCGACGGGCGCGGCACCGGCGCCAGCGGGCCGGTGAACTATGGCCTCTACAAGGCGCTGGGCGCGCAGTTCGCCGTCGAAGTCGTCGACAGCCCAGGCGGGGCGATCGTTCGCCTGCACGATATCAATGTCGGAAAGCTGCAGCAATCAGAAGAGCGTTGTGCTCCCGCCGCCGGGCAGCCCAGAATTCCGGCTGGAGGTTCACCGGCTGGCGGACGAGGTGGCCCGCTGGGCCAGTGGGGTTCCCGGGGCGGCGGCGAGCCGGCTGTTGTTCGTCTCGGGAGGGCGGGTGTATCGGGTGGACAGCGATGGGGAGGATACGACGCCGCTCACCCCGGCCGGTCAGACCGCGCTCTCACCAACCTGGGCGCCCGACGGCCAGCGGCTCGCGTTCACTCAGCTGGGCGAGGGCCGCGGGGGTGTGGTGGTGCAGACGCTTTCGGGCGGTGGCGCCTTCGTGGTGCCCGGCTCGCAGACCGCGCTCAACATCACCCCGGTGTTTTCCCCCGACGGCCGGACCCTGGCCTTCGCCCATTCCGACGAGCGCGGCACCGACATCTACATTGCCAATGTGGTCGGAACGTTGTTGCGCGCAACGCTTGACCGTGGGACGCTACGCGGACAACTTAAGCCCAACGTTTTCGCCAGACGGGCGGCGCATCGCGTTCATCTCGACGCGCGCCGGACCGCCCCAGTTGTACGTGATGGCAGCGGACGGGACCGACCAGGAGCTGCTGGCGCCCTTCGACTTTGGCGCCACCGGTAGTTCGAATGCTCCCGAGTGGTCTCCGGACGGCGCCAGTGTGGTATTCCATCGTGAAGTGTCCGGCAGCCCCCAGATTTTTCTGGTCGATGTCGCGGCCCGCAAGGTGCGGCAGCTGACATCCTCCGGCCGGAATGAAGACCCAACCTGGGCACCCGACGGGCGGCATGTAGCCTTCATTTCCGACCGCAGCGGCCGTCGTCAGATCTGGATCGTCGATGTCGAAACCGGCCGAGTGCGGCAACTGGCAACGCCAGGCGCCGCTCGGCTTCCGTCGTGGTCCCGCCGCCTCGGGCGGACCACCGCCGTCCCCAACCCATGATTTCGGAGTGATGATGCGCGCACCCTCTCTGCTGATGCTCTTGACCGCCGCCGCCTTTGCCGTCGCCTGCGGCGGGAAGTCTGCTCCGGAGCAACCTGCGCCCGAGCCGACCCCAACGGCCGCACCGGAGCAGCCGGCTCCTCAGCCGGCTGACGACAGCGCCGAGCGGGATCGACTGGAGAAAGAGCGGATGGCCAGAGAGGCGGCCGAGAAGAACCGGACCGTCGCAGCCGACCTCGCCGCCATGATCAACTTCGATTACGACCAGGCGGTGGTCCGGTCGGCCGACCAGGCCACGCTGGATCGCAAGGCGGCGATTCTGGTCGCCAATCCCGGGGTCAAGATCCGGATCGCCGGCCATGCCGACGAGCGCGGGCTCCGACGAGTACAATCTCGCGCTGGGCAATCGCCGGGCGGCCGCGGCCAAGCGGTACCTGGAGAACAAGGGCGTGGATGCCTCCCGGATCGAAGTCATCTCCTACGGCGAGGAGCGCCCGCTCAACCCGGGGAACGACGAGACGGCGTACGCCCAGAACCGGCGCGACGAGTTTGAAGTCACGGCGGGGGGCAACAACCTCACCGCGCCGTCGCAGTGACAGGCTCACTGCGGCTCGGCGCCCTGCTCGGGCTGGGCTTGGCCGCCAGCCTCGGCGGCTGCGTGACCAAGGGAGACGTGCAGCGGGTGCAGGACGATGTCGCGCTGTTCAAGGCGGAGTCCGCTCGTCGCGATTCCGCCCGCGCCGCACAGCTGGGCGAAGTGATCCGGGTCCAGCAGCGCATCATGGATTCGCTCACCACCAGCCGGAAAGCGGTGGGCCAGCTGCGGGGCGATCTGGCCAGCGATCTGTACAACATCCAGCAGCAGCTGGTGCAGCTGCAGGAGCTGACCGGACAGAGTCAGCAGCGGCTGAGCGAGCTGCGCACTCAGCTGGAGGCACGGGGCGAACAGATCGCCACCTCGTCTTCCAGCGACACCGCCAAGCCGGGAGCCGCGTCCGCCGCGTCGGCCGATCAGATGTACGAGGCCTCGCTGGCCCAGCTGCGCCGGGGCAGCACCTCGACCGCCCGACTGGGCTTGCGAGAGATGCTCCGGGTCTATCCCACCAGCGAGCGGGCGGGAGACGCTCTCTATTTCATCGGCCAGAGCTATGCGGCGGAGAGTCCGGATTCGGCTGCTGCCTACTACGAGCAAGTGGTGCAGAAGTATCCCGCCTCTTCCCGGGCGGGGTCGGCCCTGTACAACCTGGGCCTCCTGGCCGAGCGCCGGAAGGATACCAAGAAGGCCAAAGACGCCTATCAGCGTGTGGTCCAGAAGTATCCCCAATCCGACGAAGCGGCCCTGGCCCGTGATCGACTGAAGGCGCTCGGGCGGTAAGCCCGGGCGTCTCCCGCTGCATGACCGGCCCTGCTGGAGAAATGCCCTTCCTCGATCATCTCGAGGAACTGCGCTTCCGGATTCTCCGGTCGCTGGCCGCCGTCGTCGTGGGTTGTGGCCTGGGCCTCTGGCTGGTCCAGCGCTTCGAGCTTGTGTCCCTCCTGAAACAGCCGATCGCGCCGTATCTCACCGGAGGAAAGCTGGTGGTCACCAGCCCGACCGAGCCGGTGATGATCGTCTTCAAGCTCGGATTCATGGTCGGGCTGATCCTGGCCTCGCCCGTCATCCTCTGGCAAGTCTGGGCCTTCCTGGCTCCAGCGCTCTACGCGCGGGAAAAGCGCGCGCTGGTGCCGTCCCTCTTTGTCGGTCTGGCGCTCTTCCTCACCGGCATGGTGCTGGCCTATCTCTTCGTCGTGCCTCAGGCACTGCGAGTGCTGTTCAGCTTTCAAACCGAAGCGATCGCTCCCTTCATCACCTACGACAACTACTTCGGGTTCGTGCTCCAGGTAACGCTGGCGCTGGGCCTCTCGTTCGAGCTGCCGTTGGTGATCATCATCCTCTCCTGGCTGGGCGTGGTCGGGCCCCCGGAGCTCAACCGCTTCCGCCGCTACGCGGTCGTCCTCTCGTTCATCGCCGGCGCCATTCTGTCCCCGGGAACCGATCTGCTCTCGATGGTCATGATGACGGTGCCGCTGCTGCTGCTATACGAAGTCGGCTTCGCCGGCTCGGTGCTGGTCCAGCGGCGGAAGCGGCGGGCCCGGGCCGCGGCTGCCGGGACCGTCGGCGTTATCCTGTTGCTCTGTTTGGGTGGCACTCGGGCCGAGGCCCAGGTGCCCGGCCAGCGGAGGCCGGTGACTCGAGCGGACTCGTTGCGAGACTCGACTCGCCTTGCCCGCGACTCCAGCCAGATCCGTCCCGGGCAGACGCTCGACACCGCCACCGCCCGCCGGATGGGCCTGCCTACCGCCCCTTCGCGGAGCTTTGCGCCACCTGATTCGGTGACCACCGAGCTGCTGTCCCGACCGGGCTATCAGAGCACCCGGTACCGGGCCGATACCGCCACCGTGTTCGTGCAGGACGAGCGGGTCTATCTGAAAGGAAAGGCGCTGACCGAGCGGCGGGGGACGTCACTCGAGGCGGATACCATCACCTACCGCCGATCGAGCTGCCTGCTGGACGCCACCGGCGAGCCCAAGCTGTTCGACCGGGGCCAGGTGCTGATCGGCCAGGGCATCCGCTATGACACTTGCGTCCGCCGGGGAGTGATCAGCGATGCGTTGACCAACTTCTCCGAGGGTTCCACCGTGTGGTTTCTGCGGGGAGACGTCTCCCAGGATTCCAGCTCCAGCCGGATCTACGCCGCCTCCAGCGAGATCACCAGCTGCGATCTTCCGGTGCCCCACTATCACTTTGCCGGCCGGCAGGTGAAGTGGGTGTCACGCAGCGTTCTAGTGGCGCGGCCGGTGGTGTTGTACGTGCGGGACGTGCCGATCCTCTGGCTGCCGTTCATCTTCCAGGACATGCGGCCGGGGCGGCACTCCGGGATCCTGATCCCCCAGTTTGGCTTCAATGACCTGGTTCGTCCCAATCGCTCCTATAACCGACAAATCAGCAACATCGGCTACTACTGGGCCCCCAATGATTACATCGACCTGACGGCTCGGCTGGACTGGTACTCCAACCGGTACGTGCAATACGGCCTCGGGGGGCAGTACAACTGGATCAATCGGTTCGTGGACGGCTCCGTCGCCTTCAGCAAACAGGATCAGAGCGGAGGGTCCTCGGCTACCACGGTACGCTGGGACCACCGGCAGACGTTCGATCTGTCCACCAGCCTGAATCTGGACCTCAATTACGCCAGCAATACGTCGGTCCTCAATCGCAACGCGGTGGACCCTCTGCTCAATACCCAACAGATCACCAGCTCGCTCAACTTTTCCAAGCGCTATGGTTGGGGCACGGTGACGCTGGGCGGTAACCGGCGCCAGAGTCTCTCTGATGGGAGCGTGCAGCAACTGCTTCCGGCGTTGACGATCTCCCCCGCATCGATCGACCTGGGATCGAACATCACGTGGTCGCCCGGCTTGAGCTTCACCAACAACACCAGCTCCAAGACTCCGTTGGGCTCATTGGTGCAGGTGCTGCCGGGAGGGGGGCTCGATAGCGTTGCCCAGTTGGGGAGCACCCGGGCGACGACGCTCGATTTCGAGACTCCGGTGAGAATCGGGGCCTTCAATTGGCAGAACTCGTTTCAGGTTGCCGATTCCAGAAACACCGGACGGGACTCGGTGCTGTTCCGGGTCCCCAACCCGGGTACCCCCGATCCCTTGGATTCCCTGCAGGTCACTCAGATCTTCCCGGGGGACTTCTCCAGCCAGATCGATTGGAACACGGGGATCAACCTGCCGGTCCTGTTCCGGGGATCCTGGAAGCTTCAGCCCGCAGTCGGTATAGCCAACACGACGTCGGGACCGTTCTGGCTGCGGAACCGGAATACGGGAGGGAGCTTCGTTCACCAGGGGAAGCGGTTCCGCTTCTCGGCCACCGCCTCGCCCACTCTGTTTGCCTTCTTCCCCGGATTCGGGCTGGCCAGCCGAATCCGCCACAGCCTTTCGCCGACCATCAGCTGGAACTTCTCGCCGGCGGCGAGTGTGCCCCTGGAGTTTGCCCGGGCCCTGGCCCAGCCGGGGCAGCCGATCGAGCTCCGGAGCGATGCCACTCAAACGGTCAGCGTTGGCCTCTCCCAGACATTTGAGGCAAAATCCAAGACTCGGCCGGGCGACACCACCAGCGTCGATGTTCGCAAAATCAGGGTACTCAGCATCAACACCAGCCCGATCAGCTACGACTTCGAGCAGGCCAAGAAGCCGGGCCGAACCGGATGGGTGAGTCCAGGCACGATCACCAACTCCTTTCTCAGCGATTTGCTGCCTCAATTCAGTCTGAGCCTGACCCATGACCTGTGGCGTGGGCAAGTAGGCTCCGACACGGCCAAGTTCTCGCCCTTTCTCACCAGCGTCAGCGCGAGCTTCGCAATATCCGACAACACGTTGCGCTCGATCGGCTCGATCTTTGGACTGGGAGGGAAGGGAGGCGCGCAGGGCTCGAGGAACGAGGCAGTGCCAACCTCCTACGTCGCGGACGCGGGCCGGCGTTCCCGCTCCTTTTACAACACCGGCCAGGTAGCGCTCGGCCGGGGTGGACGGGGGTTCTCGGCCAACTTCAACTACACCCTGTCCCGCACTCGCCCCATAGCGGGTATCACCACGCCGCCAACCCAGCAGAACCTGGGCTTCAGCACGAACTTTTCGCCGACTCCGTTCTGGTCCCTTTCCTGGTCCACGCAGTTCAACATCACCGACAGCAAGTTCGAATCCCAGGTGGTTCGGCTGGAGCGGGAGCTGCACGAGTGGCGAGCCGGCTTCAACTTTGTGCGGAATCCCACCGGAAACTTCGCGTTCTACTTTTCGATCTATCTCACCGACCTGCCGGATCTCAAGTTCGACTACGACCAGACTACGTTCGAGCGCTAGCCTTGTCCCCCGCGGGTGACAAGCCTGACCTCGCGGGGGAGCAGAACGCGCGGCTCTCCTGCGGATTCGTAGCCTGAGCGTCTGGCACGCGTTCTGCTTGGTAGAGGCTTATCCTTCTCTGGAGAATCGGTATGCGGGGCTGGCGGATATCCGTCGTGCTCTTTCTGGTTGCGGCCTGTTCATCCAACTCCGATCCCTCCGGCGGTAATGCCCCCGACGTTCCCAGCCAACTGGTGAGTACGAGCCTCAACGGGGCGATTGCCCTTACCTGGACTGACAACGCCTACACCTCCGACCCGGCGAATTTCCGGAACTACCGGGTCTATAGCACCTCCTACAACATCGACGCGGCCCCGGCTGACCGCTGCGGTACCTCCTGGCGGGTCGAAGGAACGACCGTGGCTCCCGAGTTCCTGGTGGGCGCCCTGACTAACGGCATTCCTCGTTGCTTCTCGGTCACCGCGGTCAGCATCGACGGCTTCGAAAGCGGTCGCTCGGAGACCCGGGGCGACACGCCGCGCCCGGACAGCCGAAATCAGGTGCTGTATGCGGTTCAGGTTCGGTCCGACAGCAGCGGGTTCCGCTTTTGGGACGACAACGGAGACGGAGTCGTTCAGGCCGGCGAGCTGGGCCGGGTTCGGGCGGGGACCGGATCGGACATCGACTTTGCGGTGGACCGTGACGGCAGCGGCGCCCTCTTCCTTTCTCCGGTGCGGTCCGGCACCGGGGTCGAGTTCTACTCCGAGAGTCCGGTCGCGGATCTGACCAGCATCGACTTGGCTCCTTGTCTTCCGGCCGCGAATCCGCAGAACTGCCTCTCCTACAACCCCACGCCCATCGAGGCCGCCCCGGGGCTGGGCTATGTCTTCGAGATGGATGGGGGTGACGGCTTCCTCCGGTATGGCGCCGTTCGGGTGACCCACGTGGGGCAGACCTTCCTGATCTTCGATTGGGCGTTCCAGACCGACCCGGGGAATCCGGAGCTGCTGGTGGTGAAGCGGACCAGGGGTTGAATCGCGGCGGAGACTGCGTCAACTTCGGGCGATGCCCCCACCAGCCTGTGTCCTCGACGGCCAGTCGCTCACAATCGATGACGTCTTCCGCATCGCCCACGTCCCCGGTTCCCGCGTTGACCTGAAGCCGGAAGCCCGCCGGGCGCTGCTGGAGAGCCGCCGCGTAATCGAGCGGGCTATTGGCTCCGGCCAGACGATTTACGGCATCAACACCGGATTCGGAAAGCTCGCCAACATCCGGATTCCCCCCGACCAGCTGGACCGGCTCCAGACCAACTTGCTGCGAAGTCATGCCGCTGGGGTGGGGAGTCCTTTGCCCCCGCCGGTGGTGCGAGCCGTGATGCTGCTCCGGGCGAACGTTCTGCTCCGTCCCACCAGCGGAGTGCGCCCGGAGCTGGTCGAAGCGCTCGTGGCCATGCTCAACGCCGGGGTGATCCCGCTAGTGCCGGAGCAAGGCAGCGTGGGCGCCAGTGGTGACCTCGCTCCGTTGAGCCACATCGGACTCGCCTTGATGGGCGAGGGCCCCGTGCTCTCCTCCGATGGATCGCCCGCCGGTGCCAAGGAGGCACTGATGTCAGCCGGGCTCAAGCCCTACCAGTTCGCCCCCAAAGAAGGCATTGCGTTCATCAATGGGACCCAGGCCCAAACCGCGTTGCTTGCCCTCATGGTGCACGGCGCAAAGGTGCTCTGGCGCAGCGCCGTGGGTGCGGCGGCGATGAGTCTGGAGGCCTTGCGGGGCACCCCGGCGCCGCTGGATCCCCGGATCCACAATGCCCGGCCCCACCGGGGCCAGATCCGTACGGCGGCCCTTATGCGAGCGCTGCTGCAGGACAGCGAGATCCGCGAGTCTCACCGGGAGAATGACCCGCGGGTACAGGACGCCTACAGCCTGCGCTGCGCTCCCCAGGTTCTGGGGGCCGTGGCTGATGCCATCGAGTTCGCCGAGCGCACGGTCGTGGTCGAACTCAATGCTTCGACCGACAACCCGCTGGTGTTCGAGAACGGCGATGTGATTTCCGGAGGGAACTTCCATGGCCAACCGGTGGCGCAAGCCCTGGACGTGCTGGCCATGACCTTGACGACCCTGCAGGCTATCGCCGAGCGCCGGGTGGAACGGCTGGTGAATCCGGATCTATCTCAAGGACTGCCCGCATTCCTAACCCGCGATGCGGGACTGAGCTCCGGCTACATGATGGTCCAGATCGCGGCGGCATCCCTGGTGGCTGAGTCCCGCGCGCTGGCCATGCCGGCGAGCATCGGCTCGATTCCGACCGACGCGAACCAGGAAGATTTTGTCCCCATGGGCATGGCCGCGGCATTCAAGGCCGGGCGGATCCTGGCTAATGCGCAACGCGTGGTGGCGGCCGAGCTCCTTTGTGCGGCGCAGGGCCTCGAGTTCCTCAAGCCACTGAAGCCGGGCAAGGGGGTGGGGGGCTTGTACCAGAGGGTCCGGGGCCTGACTCCCCCCATCCTCCCCCTCGGCGAGGACCGCCCTCCGGCCCCGGATTTGGAGCGGTTGGCCCGGTCGGTGGCCCTGGGCGAGTTTGACCCCGGAGAGGAGCCCCTCTGAAGGGAAGCCGGGGCAATAGTCGGCGTGGAATCGAGTTCCAGACCTGCAGTTATTTGCACTCCGTACCATTTTCCTGCGATCTGCTGACCCGCTTGCTGCCCCTTTGGCGGCCCGGTATCTTTCGCTGTCTCCGAGTCTTATCTCCAGTCATCCCCTTCTCAGCCCGAGCCGCATGAATCTGGAAAAGCTGAAGGACACGGCGCGGAAGCTCGAGCAGAAGGAGGATTGGCGGAAGGCCATAGAAGTCTACCTCAAAGCTATTCAGCAGGCCGAGTCCGGGGCCGAAACCAGCCCGGACCTCTCCTTGTACAACCGGGTAGGCGACCTCTACCTCAAGATCAACGACACCGCCGAGGCGGTTCGCTCCTATGAGCGGGCGGTGGACCTGTACGCCGACCAGGGCTTTTTCAACAACGCCATCGCCCTTTGCGGCAAGATTCTGCGAGTCAACCCCGGTCGAACTCAGACCTACCTCAAGCTCTGCCAGCTGCACGCCCGCAAGAACGTGGTCAGTGAGGCCAAGCGGAATCTCATCGAGTTCCTGGAGCGGATGAACGCCCTGGGGCAGCTCGACCAGGCGTTCCAGGCGGTCAAGCTGTTTGCCGATCAGTTCTCCGGCAGCCAGGAGATCCGCAGCATGCTCGTGGACTTGCTTCGGGCCACCTCCCGGGGCGACGAGGCTCGGGATCAACTGGAGAAGATGGCCCACGACCTTGAGGCGGCAGGGGACAAAACCGGTGCCCGGAAGACCCGCGAACGGATTCAAGGGATCGAGCCGGAACACTCGCCTCAACCGGCAAACGCGCCGGCATCCGCCGCACCCCGGCGGGGCGGTGATCTGATATTCCTCGATACCGGCGTGGACGTACCCACCGCACCTCCCCGGGCGGCGCCTTCACATCCCCGTCCGGCCAAAGAGGCTCCCCGGATCATTCCGGAACCCCCCGCACCTGAGCCGGAACCGGTAGTGCCCGAAAGCCTGCTAACCGATGACACTCTGGTGGGTGGGTCAAACCTGTCGCCGGACCTGATCATCGACCCGGTGATCTCGGAAGAGTCGGGTGGTGGGGGCGCCGACTCCTTGCTGGGCATTGAGCGCCTGGAGGATTCGCTGGGGGGCAGCACCGATTCGCTCTTGGGGGCCGACTCCCTCGAGGTCATGCCCGACTTGACGGCTCCGCTGGACATTCAACGGGAGAACTCGGCCAGTCTTGACTTCGAGCCGATGAGACTCGAGGGAATGGAGGGAACCTCGCTGGAAGGCTTTTCCGCCGAGCCTCCGCCCGGCGCGCTGGACTTTTCGGACGACCTCGTGGTCTCGCTGCCGGACAGTGAAATGTTGCAGGACCCGTTTGCGCCGGATCTCAACGACACCCCGAGCTCCACCGCAGATCTGCCACCGATCCGCCCGCGCCAGCCCAGCGGAGACACGCTCGCCGAGTTGGAGAATCAGGTACTCGACGATCCCGAGAATCCGGATATCCACCTCCAGCTGGCGGAGAAGCTGCTCGCCATGGGCGAGTCGGATCGGGTGACCGAGGAGCTCGAGCTCGCCCTGGCGGGGTATGAGGATCGGCAGGATTGGTCCCGAGCCTCGGAAATGGCGGACCGGTTGGTCCAGCTCGCCCCGGATAGCATCGGCCACCATCAGAAGCGGGTCGAGTTGGCCTATCGCACCGGCGATCGAGCCCCGCTGCTTTCTGCCTATATGGGATTGGGCGACGCGCTGGCCAAATCGGGGGCCATCGACAAGGCAACCGCGGTCTATGGCCGGGTCATCGAGCACGACCCGGGCAATGCCAAGGCCGCCGCTGCGTTGGCGCGGCTCGCTCCAGAACCACCGGCCAAGTCCAAGCCTGCTGCCGCGGCTCCTAAAGCCGCACCGCGCCACCGCCGCCAGCCCAAGGCAACCGCGCCTTCACCGCCGCCCCGGCGGGCGCCAGACCCGCCGGCCAAGTCGGCGCCGGCTGCGGCCACTTCGACGAGCTCCCGGAAGAAGCCCGAGCCGGTGCCGGACGGGGGCTTCATCGATCTCGGCTCCATGGTGCGGGACGATCACAACCAGCGAGACACCCGCATGCGGGTGAGCCGGCGGGATCCCACCGGCCAGGACGAGCAGCGCGAGTTCCATGAGATCCTGGAACAGTTCAAGCGCGGCATCGACGAAAATCTCGAGTCCGACGACTACCAGTCGCACTACGACCTGGGAGTGGCGTTCAAGGAGATGGGGCTGCTCGACGAAGCCATCGGAGAATTTCAGAAGGCGCTGCGGGCCACCGAGGGACGCCTGCGTACCTCCGAAGCGCTGGGCATGGCGTTCTTCGAGAAGGGCCAGTACGCGGTCTGCGAATCGGTCCTGCGCCGTGCAGTCGACTCGCTGGATGGCTCGGACGAAGCCAAGATCGGGTTGCTCTACTGGTTGGGACGAGCAGCCGAGGCGCAGGGGAAGAAAGCCGATGCGGTCGCGAGCTACGAGCGGGCGATGGCGGTGGACATCCGGTTCATGGATCTGAGCCAGCGAATGCAGCGCTTGGCCGCAGGGCGCAGACAATGAGTCCCCGGACCGCACCGATCACACTGGCCGGCATTCAGAAGCCGCTGCGCTCCCGATTGGAGCAGGTACAACAGGAGCTTCGGCGCATCGTGGAGGCGGACTTCGGTCTGATCGCCGCGGTCAACGCCCACCTGTTCCAGATGCAGGGCAAGATGTTCCGGCCCACCCTGCTGCTGCTGGCCGAGGAAGCCACCGGGGGGCGGGATCAGCGTACCACGGTCCTGGGTGCGGTCACGGAGTTGATCCATCTCGCCACCCTGGTGCACGACGACTCGGTGGATCATTCAGTGCTGCGTCGAGGGATGCCCACCATTAACTCGCTGTTCAGCCACCAGATCTCCGTCATCATGGGAGACTACCTCTATTCCCGCGCGGTCATCGAGCTGGTTCGGCTCGACGACCTGGAGCCATTGCGGGTCCTGAGCCGGGTGACCAACGAGATGACCGTCGGCGAGATGCGTCAGCTTCTGGCCCACGATCCTCTGGAGTTCTCCGAAGAGCAGTACGACTTGCTGATTCGGGCCAAGACCGCTTCCCTGGTATCGGGTGCCTGCGAGATCGGCGCGTTGCGGGCCGCGCCGGAAGAGCGAACGGCCCTGCGCAACTTCGGCGAGGCGCTGGGAATGGCGTTTCAGATCGTGGACGACCTGCTGGATTACACCGAGGATGCTTCGGTCACCGGCAAGCCGTTTGGATCCGACCTGAGAGAGCACAAGGTCACCCTGCCGCTGCTGGCGGCGCTCCCCCGGATGGAGGACGCCGAGCGGCGTCAGGTCGCCCGCTTGCTGCATACGCCCGAGCCCGGCGACGCCCAGATTGCCGAAGTTATCCTCGCCGTAGGGCGAGCTGGCGGGCTGGAGTACGCCCGGGAGCGGGCGCTGCAGCTGGCGCAACAGGCCGAGAGCGAGCTCGATCTCCTGTCACCCTCAGCGGCTCGTGACGCCCTGCGGGCCAGTATCACCTACGTCATAGATCGCAGGAGCTGATGCCAAGCGGGCCACACCGACCAAGATTCTATCTGGGCGTCCTGGTAATCGGGTTTATCGTGGGCGGATTTCTCACCGCTTTCTTCCGCCGGTGGCTGCCCGACAGCGCGGCCCGTGAGTTTCTGACCACCTCGGCCAACCCGGTGTTCGGACCTGTCTCGATGGATCTTCTGGTGGTAAACTTCACCCTGGGACCGATCGGGCTTCACGTCTCGCTCTTGAGCCTGATTGGTGTCCTGGTGGCCTACTTGATTGCACGTTCGCTTTTCTAGGGGGTTGCGGTGGGAAACCTCGGTGTGTGGGAAATCCTCCTGATCATGGTGGTGGTCCTCCTCCTGTTCGGCGCCAAGCGGCTGCCGGAGGTGGGATCATCTATCGGGAAGGGGATTCGGGAGTTCAAGCGGAGTATTTCAGATACCCAAGACGCGATCATGAACACCGACGAGCAGCGATCCAATCTCCCGCCTCGTCAGCCCGACAGCGCTCAGCAACCCAGTCCTACCTCAGGAGAGCCAAAGCGGCTCTCCCAGTAGGGGATTTCGACCGTTCTGATTCAGTACCGACCGCCCCAGGTTATGCCTGGGGCGCGCTCGTCTTCAGGACCTTGTCCCGGTTGTCGACGATCTTGGCGGACCCTCGCAGAGCGCTGAGATAGTTCCGCACTCTCTCCTGCCGCGCCAGGTTGATCAACCGCACCCGGTATTGCTCGAGCTCCTTCACGAATTGGACGGAGTCGGGTTTCGTGTGGGAGAGACTCTCCAGCACGTAGATCCCGTCCTTGGTGTCGAGAATGCCGCTCCGCTGCCCTGGCTGCAGGCCGAAGGCCGTACCCACGACGACGGGGTTGGTGAGCGGAGGATTGATCCGGCTGAAGGGTCCGAATTCCCGGTGGGCCAGGTTCATCGCCTTGGCCGCCTGGGCCATGGAGCTTCCTTCGTCGAGCCGCTTGACGTAGGCCTTGGCGATCTCTCGGGCCGCATCCCACTTCTTCTGCTCCCGAACCGACCGAACCACCGAGGACCGGATAGCGGTCAGCGGCGGGACTCCCTCCGGCTGGAGACTATCCAGGCGAAAGATGTAATACGCGTAAGGAGTCTCGATAACGGGGCTGGTGGCCTTGGGCTTGGCTTCAAACGCCCACACCCCGGCGTCCTGCACCAGAATGCGACCGACTTGGACTTTGCTGCCCTGGGGGACCGGCTCGGCGCGGCCGATCGGCAGCTTGAGCGCCCGGGCCACAGTGTCCAGCGCGGCGGGATCGGCCCGGTCGGCACCGAGATGCTCGAGACTGTCGGCCTGGGCATCGAGCTGGTCTCGATGCGCGCCGGTCACCTCGATGGGGAAGAGAATGTGGCGGCCCTTGGCCTTGTTCCCCTTGCGGCTGGTAATCTCGATCAGATGAAACCCGAACTGGGAGCGCACCGGCTGGGAAACCTTCCCGATCGGCAAGGCAAAGGCAGCGGAGTCGAAGGCCGGATCCATCGAGCCCTTGGTCCACTCGCCCAAGTCACCGCCTTTCGCGGCGCTGGCGCTATCGGACGATTCTCTCCGGGCCACCTCGGCGAAGGGTGCCCCGCCGAGGATCTCCTGGCGCGCTGAGTCGGCCCGCGCCCGCACCGCCGCGGTGTCGGCCGCGGTGGTCGTGCGAGGCAGGGCGACGTAGCTGAGGTATGCGGACCGGGGACGCTTGAACTCATTGAGATGGGCCTTGTAGTACCCCTGTGATCTCGGCATCCGTGACCTGGACGGTGGAGTCCGGCACCACGTTCCGGGGAATGATGGCGGTCAGGCCGACCTTGGCGGTCTCGTGCTCGTCCCGATAGTGCTCCCACAGAGCGGCATCGGAGAGGTAAATGTCGGCGGTGACCTCGCGGAAGAGCTTGCTGCGTTGCAGCTCGTCCCGATACTGCGCCTCGAGGCTGGGGAGGTACTGTTGCGCCACGCTGGAGGTGAGCCAGCGCTGGTACTTGCCCAGGTCGAACTGGCTGTCGGTCTGGAACTCCGGAATCTTCTGAAAGTCCGGCAGCGGGGAGGTGCGGATAGCCTGCACCACCTCATCGTCGCTCACCTGGATGCCTCGGCGCCGGTACTCGGCATCGAGCACGTTATTCTGGACGATTTGATCCCATACCTCATCCCGCACCTGCTGGTAATCGTCCAGACCCATGGCGTTGGGGGACTGCCGTTGCCGGGCGTCGATCGACTGTTGGACGATGGTCTGATAGGTCTTGGCGTCGATGCTGCGGCCATTGACCTTGCCGACAGAGGTCTGGGTCAGGAGGCCGGTTCCGCCGGTGATGCCGCTCAGGTCCAGGACCAGCCAGGCAAAGAAGGTAAAGGCGACCACCACCATCAGGGGTTTGGCCGCGTTCCGAAAGGCTTGCATCATAGGGGTTCCGACACTCCACCACGAGGGTTTTTCGAAGCGGGAGAAGCTTAAGGCCAGCGAGCCAGAACCTCAAGGCGCCATTCCGCTTAGCAGTTGACACGCTGGGGGTCGCCCACTACTCTCACCGTACTCCCCGCATTGTGCAGACCGGCTTCCTCCACGGCAGTTCAGACCTCGAAATTCGGGACCCGATGGCCACGAGCGAAATCGAAAAACTGGAGCGCCGGTACGCTGAAAATCCGCAGGGGCTGACCTTCGCCCCTTTGGCGGAGGTGCACCGGAAGAACGGTGACGTCGCTCGGGCGCTCGAGTTACTGCGGGCGGGTCTGGAACTTCATCCCAATTACATCCCAGCGAGCATCGTGCTCGGCCGCTGCCATTGGGACTTGGGCGACCTTCCGGCAGCTGAGTCGGCATTTGCCCACGTGCTGCGGCTGGACGACGAGAATGTCATCGCCTTGAAGTCTCTGGCCGATATCAATGAACGGTTGGAGCGCTGGGGTGAGGCCCAGCGATGGCTGCAGCGGCTGGTCTCAGTAGACCGCAGCAACGAAGAGGCCAGGGAACAGCTGAGCCGGCTGGAAGCGGCCAAGGAGAAAGGCCCCCGGCCGGCGCCGCCCACCGCGCAGCCGACTGCCGGCAGTCTTCCCCATGAAATCGACGCCGCGCAACCGTCTCCAGCCGCGGTTGCGTCCAGCCCGCCGGCAGCGCCAGCTCCTCCGCCGGCTGCTCGGCCTCTGCCGGCTGCGGCCCTCCGCCGGCCGTCCGAGCCCGCCGCTCTCGATCTGACCGCGGCTATTGCGGATCCTCCGCCAAAAGCGGAGGCTTCTGAACCTGCGAAAGCGGCGCCGCCCGAGGCCAAAGGTTCCAGCCATCGAGTTCCTGGACACCGCGGAGCCGGCTGCGAAAGCCGAACGACCGGGCAAGCCGATCGACACCGGCAGGTCTGCGGCCCCAGAGCCCCCGGAAATCGCGCCGGTGCCTGGTCTCAGCACGCATGAGTTCGTGCCTCCTCCCCGGGAGGAGACCTACCGGCTTCATCCCGAGCTCACTCATGACTTCGCCCCGCCGAAGGAACCTTCCAAGGAGCCTTCTTTGGATCGTTTCGACGTGGAGACTGCGGAAGAGGTAGAGCTCCAAAGCTCGGGTGCCTCTGAGTTTCGGGTACCCAACGCGGCCGAGGACTTCATGGATCTGGCCGCCGGGATGAATTCGCGGGAGGTGGCGCCGCCATCCATTCCGGAACCGCCGACTTTCGAAGCGCCGGCTCCAGCGCCGCGAAACGAAGTCCCAGTCCGCCGCTGCGGGAGTCGTCTGCGCCAATGCGAGCCGAAGCTGCTCCGTCCCCGGTGGCCCCACCCGGCTCCGGCTCCGCCGCCGGCGCCGCTGCCGACGGTAAGCACTGCCCCGGCGGCCCGTTCCCAGCCCTCCTACTCGGCCCGGGACACCAAAGGACAGTCCGTAGCTTCCTTCTTTCAGGCTCTCCTGGCCGCCCGCCCGGCGGGGAGCAACAACTCATCTCCGCCGCCTGCCGCTACCGACCAGGCCGGTGCAACCCCGTCGGCCCAGGATGGTTTGGCTCTGAGCTTTGGCCAGGAGTCCCATCCGAAAGAGCCGCCGGTCCCGGCGGGAGGTCCGCTCAAGGACGCAGCGGTTTCATTCGACGATTTCTTCAGCTCTGCGGGTGGAGAGTCAGCTACATCCGGGGGCGGCGATCCCAAAAAAGACGATCTCGATTCGTTCCAGTCCTGGCTGCAGAACCTGAAACGCTGAATGCGGATCGCGGTGCTCAACGGCCCCAATCTCAACCTGCTGGGGCAGCGGGAGCCGGAGGTGTACGGCCGCACCAGTCTCGCAGAGATCGAGGCGATGGTTCGAGAGGCGGCGAAGCCACTCGGGGCACAGATCGACTGGTTTCAGACCAACCACGAAGGGGAAATGGTGGATGCCGTGCAGAGGCTGCCGGGCCGGGCGGATGGTGCGCTCATCAACGCCGCCGCGCTGACTCATTCGAGCCTGGCCTTGCGTGACGCCCTCCTGGCGGTGCGGATCCCCTTCGTCGAGCTGCATCTCTCGAACATCTTTGCCCGGGAGCTGGAACGACGGCACTCGGTGATCGCGGATCTGGCGTTGGGGATGATCACCGGCTTCGGCGCGCAGAGCTACCTGCTGGCCTTGCAGGCGCTCATGGGCCGGCTGCGTGCCGCCTGATCGGAGACTCGAGCGGCAAGGCGCCCTGAAAGCAACGCTGAGAGCAGAGGGGTTGGACGGGCTGCTGGTCACCCATCTGCCCAACATCCGATACCTCACCGGATTCACTGGATCCGCGGCACTGCTGCTGGTGCGCGATGATGGGGCCATACTCATCTCGGATTTCCGGTACGCGGCGCAGGCGCCGGGCGAAGTCGGCTCGGCTGCGGCGGTGGAGATCGATCAGCGGAGCGTCTGGGATCGCCTGGGCCGGGTGCTGGGAGGCGGCTCGGGCGGGAGTCTGGGAATTGAGGGACAGTCCCTTACGGTCCGGGATGCGGAGCGGCTGAGCGGTCTCACCAAGGCGCGAGTGGTTCCGACCACCGATCTGGTCGAGCGACATCGCGCGGTAAAGTCACCGGAAGAGGTGGCCGCCATTCGAGCCGCGGCCCAGCTGGCTCAGGAAGCGTTGGCGGAGGTGCTTCCCGGGGTGCGCGCAGGGCAAACCGAGCGGGAGGTGGCGTCGGTTCTGGAAGCCGCTCTCCGGCGGCGGGGAAGTGAATGGCACCCCTTTCCGACCATCGTGGCGTCCGGTCCTCGATCGGCGCTGCCGCACGCGCGGACCAGCGGACGGACCCTGGGGGTGGGCGAGCTGCTGTTGATCGATTTCGGCGCGCAGGTGGATGGGTACTGCGCGGATCTCACCCGCACCATGGTGATCGGCGCTCGAGCGGATGACCGGCAGCGTACGGTTCACGAGCTGGTGCAAATGGCGCAGCGACGGGCGATCGAGCACCTGCGCGCCGGGATGTCCGCCCGAGAGGGCGATGCTCTGGCCCGGGAGGTCATCGTCACCCGAGGATTTGGGGAGGCGTTCGGCCACTCGCTGGGACACGGCCTGGGACTGGAAGTGCACGAAGCGCCGCGGTTGACGCCCAATTCGGACACGCCGCTCCCGCTGCACGCCGTAGTCACGGTCGAGCCGGGGGTCTATTTTCCGGGGTGGGGCGGCGTGCGGCTGGAAGACGATGTCTATCTGGGAGCCGAGGGAGCGGAGCGTCTGTCCGATGGACGGACCGAGTTGCTTGAACTGGTCTAAGTTGGGGATCTAAGGCAATCAATGGCCACCACAGCGGATTTCAAGAACGGGCTCGTTCTGGACCTCGACGGCCAGCTGTTTCAGCTGGTCTATTTTCAGCACGTGAAGCCGGGCAAAGGCGGGGCGTTCGTCCGTACCAAGCTCAAGAACATCCGTACCGGGGCGGTCATCGATCGCACCTACAACGCAGGAGAGCGGGTCAACGACGTCCGGCTGGAGCGGCGACCGCTGCAGTTCTCCTATGCCGACGGGCACTTTTACCACTTCATGGATCAGCAAACGTTCGACGACATCATGCTGACCGACGAGGTCATCGGACCGGACCAGCTCAAGTACCTGAAAGAAGGGATGGAGTGTGAGGGGCTGGTGCATAACGACCGGGTGATCTCGGTGGAGCTGCCCTCCTTCGTCGAGCTGACCGTCACGCAAACCGCCCCGGGCATCCGGGGTGACACCGCCACTGGTGGGACCAAGCCGGCCACCCTGGAAACGGGGGCAACGGTGCAGGTCCCGCTCTTCATCGAGGAGGGTCAGGTGATTCGGGTCGACCGCCGCGAAGACAAGTACCTGACCCGCGTATGAGTCCCCAGGAAATGCAGGAGCTAGCTGAGCTGCTCCAAAACGTGCCCGGCATCCACTCGATCGATCTCAAGGATGTCAGGCGTCTCGCTCAGCTGTTGCGGGAAACCCCGGAGATCGGCTCGATCGAGGTGAAAGGCTGGTTCGGCACCGGCGTGGTGATAACCCGCACGACGGCGGCGCCAGTCGCACCGGTCATGGCCATGCCGGTGCCCACCCAACTGCCTCAGGCTGCAGCCTGCCGCCGAGGCCGAGCACCGGGAAGCCGCCCCGCGCCCCGCAGCTGCACCCCACCTCAAGGAGATCCGGTCACCAATGGTGGGCACGTTCTACAAGGCGCCGGAGCCGGGGGCTGAGGCCTACATCAAGGTGGGCAACCGGGTCACTCCGGGGCAAACGGTCTGCATCATCGAAGCGATGAAGATCATGAACGAGATCGAGGCGGAGATCTCGGGGGTGGTTCGCGAAATCGCGGTGGAGGACGGCCAGCCGGTGGAGTTTGGCCAGGCGCTGTTTCGGGTAGATCCCAATGGCTGAAGCCAAGGCCGCGGCTCCGCAGTCGACCTTCAACTTCAAGCAAGCCATTTCGCAGATGGTGCAGCGCAACGCGTCCGACCTGCTGCTCAAGGTGGGCCGGCCGCCGACCATCCGGCTGAACGGCGACCTGCACGGTCTGGAAATGCCCCCGGTCAAGCCGGAGGATCTGAAGCTGCTGGCGGAACAGATCATGACTCCGCGTCAGGTGAAGGAGTTCTCCGAGAAGAAGGAGGCCGACTTTGCCATCGGAGTGCCGGGGGTGGGGAGGTTCCGGACCAACATCTATCAGCAGCGGGGCACCCTGGCTTTTGCCTTCCGGGCCATTCCCTACGAAGTGAAGTCGGTGCGGGAGCTGAGCCTGCCTGCCATGCTGGAGGAGATCGCGCTGCGTCCCCGGGGCCTGGTTCTGGTGACCGGGGTGACCGGCTCGGGCAAGTCCACGGCGCTCGCCTCGATGATCAACCACATCAATCAGAACCGGCGGGTCAACGTCATCACCATCGAGGACCCGATCGAGTTCCTGCATCGCGACGTGCAGTCGAACATCTCCCAGCGAGAGGTCGGGCAACGACACCCTCTCCTTCGGCACGGCGCTGCGGCACGTGCTGCGGCAGGATCCCGACGTGATTCTGGTGGGCGAGATTCGTGACGTTGAAACGCTGGACACCGCCCTGAAGGCGGCCGACACCGGGCACCTGGTGTTCTCCACCTTGCACACCACCGACGCCACCCAGACCATCCACCGGATTCTCTCGTTCTACCCACCGCACCAGCACCAGGAGGTCCGGATGCTGCTTTCCACCGCCCTCCAGGCGGTGGTGTCGCTCCGGCTGGTGCCTCGGGCAGACGGGCGGGGCCGGATTCCGGCGGCGGAGGTGCTGATCAACACCGCCGCGGTGGCGGACAACATCCGGGACATCGAGAAGGCGCTTCACATTCCCGACCTGATCGCGCAGGGCGCGGTCTCGTACGGCATGCAGACTTCGACCAGTCATTGATGAAGTGGTACAAGGACGGGCTGATCTCCTACGAGAGCGCGTTGTTCTATTCCACCAACCCGAACGAGTTCGCGCTCCGGGTATCCGGGGTGGACTCGGCGTCGGACCGGAAGTTCACGAGATCACCGGCGACTCGGCAGAGCCAAGTCGCAGCCCTGGATTGACCCCTAGATGGCCGAGAAGGTGCCCAGTGTCAGCCGAGCCCTCAGCAGGCGCGGTAATCGAGGCTGTCGAACGGCGGGACCGGCAAGCTCGAGAGCCGCGCATGTTTAAGAAGGTTCTCATTGCCAACCGCGGGGAAATTGCCCTGCGGGTCATTCGCGCCTGCCGGGAACTGGATGTGGAGACGGTGGCGGTCTACAGCGAGGCCGACCGCGAGTCGCTCCACGTGCGCTTTGCCGACGATGACGTCTGCATCGGTCCGCCGCCCAGCCGGAACTCCTATCTGCGGATCCCCAACATCATCGCCGCGGCCGAGATCACCGGCGCGGATGCGATCCATCCCGGGTATGGCTTCCTGGCGGAGAACGCGGAGTTCGCCGACACCTGCAAGGCGTCGAACATCACCTTCATCGGGCCCACCGGCGATCAGATCCGCCAGATGGGAGACAAGGCCACCGCGCGGCGGCTGGCCGATCCAGGCCGGCGTGCCCGACGGTGCCCGGCTCACCCGGAACCATCGACGATGTCGACGACGCGCTGGCCTTCGCCAACGAGATCGGCTTTCCGGTCATCATCAAGGCGACGGCGGGCGGCGGCGGCAAAGGGATGCGGATCGCCCATGACGCCGAGCAGTTCTCCCAGCTCTTCGGCCTGGCCCAGAACGAGGCGCTGGCGGCGTTCGGCAACGGCGCGGTGTACGTCGAGAAGTATCTGGAGCACCCCCGCCATGTCGAGATCCAGGTCATGGGGGACAACTATGGCAAAGTGGTCCACATGGGCGAGCGGGACTGCTCGGTGCAGCGGCGGCATCAGAAGCTGATCGAAGAGAGTCCCAGTCCGGCGCTGGACGACGCCCTGCGCGCCAAGATGGGGCAGGCCGCTGTCGCCCTGGCTTCCAACATCGGCTATGCCGGCGCCGGCACCCTGGAGTTCCTGCTCGACCCGCAAGGCAACTTCTACTTCATGGAGATGAATACCCGGATCCAGGTAGAGCACCCGGTCACCGAGATGGTGACCAGCTTCGATGTGGTGAAGGAGCAGATCCGGGTGGCTTCCGGTGAGCCGGTGAGCTTCCAGGGCGACGGCCGCAGGCTCCGGGGCCACGCCATCGAGTGCCGGATCAATGCCGAGGACCCGTACCGCGGGTTCCAGCCGAGTCCGGGGCTCATCACCGCCTATCACCCGCCTGGCGGGCCCGGGGTCCGGCTGGACACCCACGTGTATGCGGGCTACACCGTGCCGCCGTACTACGACTCGCTGCTCGCCAAGGTCATTGTGCACGGCAACAACCGGCCGGAGGCGCTGAGCCGCATGGGCCAGGCGCTGGACAGCTTCATTCTCGAGGGCGTCACCACCACCATCCCCTTTCTCGCCCGGGTGATCCGGCACCCCGACTTCGTGGCCGGGAAGGTGGACACCAGATTTCTGGAGCGGGAATCCCACCTGCTTCGCCCCGAGACATGAGAGTCGAGGTCCTCTTCACCCCGGCCGGCCTGAGCCCCGGGGAGGTGCAAGGGCCGGACGGTCTTCGTGATCGACATCCTCCGCGCCACCACCACCATGTGCGCCGCCTTGTGTCACGGCGCCAAGGCGATCATCCCGGTGGCATCCACCGAGGAAGCGCTGCGCCTGGCTCAGACCATCGGCAGCGGTGACATCCTGCTCGCCGGGGAGAAAAACTGTCTCAGGATTCCGGGATTCCAGCTGGGTAACAGCCCGCTGGAGATGACCGAGAGCGCGGTGCGAGGCAAGACCATCATCGTCACCACCAGTAACGGGACTCAGGCGCTGCTGGCCTGCCAGGGCGCGGCCGCGGTGTACCCGGCAGCGGCGGTCAACCTCACGACCGCCGCGGAAAAGGCCCGGGAAACGCTGGAGAGCGACCGGCACATTCTCATCGTCTGCGCGGGGCGGGATGGCGCGTTCTCCCTGGATGACGCCTACTGCGCCGGTCGACTGGTCGCGGCGGTCGTTCGGTGATCGCCGACCGCGGCGGGCGCTCAATGATGCGGGGCTGGCCTGTCTCGACCTGGTTCGCCGCTACGGCGACCGATGGGAAAAGCCTCTGGCCTATAGCCAGGCCGGCCGCGAGCTGATCCGGCTCGGCTTCAGGGCCGACCTGCGGGATGCGGCCCGAGCTCGACGCCTACCCGGTCTTGCCCCACTTCCACGAGCGTCGGGTGACGCTGGTCCCGGTGCCGGTATGAGCACCGACTCCCGCCGTCGACTCGGCGCCATTACGGCTCTGGTGCTGGGTCTGTTCGTTGGTCTCACCCTGCTGCCGATCCCCATCACCGGCCCAGTCGGACGCTCGATCGGGCACGGGCTGTGGCAGATCCTCGGTGCCGGCGCCCTGGGAATCCCGCTGCTGGGTCTCGGACTCGCCCTGGCCGGCTTTGACCGACTCGGCGGGCTCGACATGAAGCGGTCCGCTATCCTGATCGTCGGACTGAGCCTGTTGCTGCCCTACCTCGTCGGGGTGGTGACGCATGTGGGGCGCAGCGACCTGGATCTCGACGTCGCTCAGCGCGGGTTCGCGGCGCGCGTCGTTGGGGTGCTACCCGGCTTCTTCTCCGAAATGGTTTCGGGGAAGGTGGGCGTGGCCGGCGCGGTACTGCTTGGCTTCCTGGCCTTGTCGGCGCTGACTCTGGCGACCTTCGCATGGCATCCGCTGCAGCGGCTGGAACGAAGCGGGGCGGGTGCCCTTTGGGCGGGTGGGCAGCGGGGCAGCGGGACGGCTGACGCCTCGGACCTGCAGACCGAGGGAAAGCCAGGGAAACGAAAGCGATCGGCTTCCACCACCGGTGACAGTCCAGCACCCTTCGAGCTCGTAACCTTCCCCCCTGCTTCCGCTCCGTCCTTTCCGCCCTCCTCCGAGCCGCGCCCTCGGAAAGAGAAGAAGCCGAAGCGCAACGGTTCCGGCGGTGGCACGGCGGTGATGGACGAAGAGTCGGATCTCCCCCCGATCGATCTGCTCGTCCCCCCGGCCCGGGGAGACATCGATGCGGGAGAGGCCCAGCTGGACCGACTGGGCGAGTCGCTGATCGAGACCCTGCGGACCTTCAAGGTCGAGGGCCGACCTGGTTCCCGGACCACCGGACCGGTCGTGACTCAGTTCGAGGTGGTACCGGCACCCGGGAGTAAAGGCGGGACGGATCGGCGCTCTGGCGGACGACCTCGCCATTGCGATGCGGGTCCCTTCGGTCCGGGTTGCGCCCATCCCGGGAAAGGGAGCGGTGGGCGTGGAAATTCCCAACCCCACGTCGCGCATCGTCACCATCCGCGAGCTGTTCGAGTCGGGCGAGTGGGAGCACGGCCGCGGCACCTTGCCGATTGCGCTGGGCCGCGATCTGGAGGGCAAGCCGGTCATCGCCGACCTGACGAAGATGCCGCACCTCCTGATTGCCGGTGCCACCGGTACCGGAAAGTCGGTGACCATCAACACGATCATCACCAGCCTGATCTACCAGTACACCCAGCGCGAGCTGCGGCTGCTGATGATCGACCCCAAGATGGTCGAGCTCTCGATGTACAACGCGCTGCCGCATCTGCGGCACAAGGTGGTGACCAACAACCACGACGCCGCCTCGGTGCTCAAGTGGGCGGTGTTCGAGATGCAGCGCCGCTACGAGCTGCTGCAGGCCAACGGCGCGCGCAACATCGCCGACTTCAACCGCAAGGTCCAGGACGGAAAGCCGCTGCGCAATCCGCCCCGGCCCAAGCCCACGCTGACCACGGTCAACGCCGAGGCGCCCGACACCCCGCCCGAGCCGCCGACCGACGAGGTGTACGGCGACGGGATGCTGCCGTTCATCGTGATGATCATCGACGAGCTGGCCGATCTCATGATGACGGTGCAGGGCGAGGTCGAGACCCCGCTCGCGATTCTGGCCCAGAAGGCGCGCGCGATCGGCATCCACCTGATCCTGGCGACCCAGCGACCCTCGGTCAACGTGATCACCGGCCTGATCAAGGCCAACTTCCCCTGCCGGATCGCCTTCCGGGTGGCCTCCAAGGTGGACAGCCGGACCATCCTGGACCAGAACGGCGCCGAGGCGCTGCTGGGGAACGGCGACATGCTCTTCCTGCCGCCCGGCAAGAGCGAGCCGATGCGGCTGCAGGCGTCCTACATCACGACCGATGAGTCCGAGCGTATCACCGAGTGGTACGTGGCCCGGCGGGCGGCGCGCCGCGAGGCCGCACAGGCAGCGGAGGCGCAGGAGGCCGACATCCTGGAGCTGGTTCGGGCCCAGGAGGGAGAAGCCGAAGCAGGGCCGGAGTCGGCGGAGGGCGAGCGCGACGCCCTGTTCCGGGAGGCCGCGGAGGCCTGCATCCAGAACAGGGTGGCTCCACCTCGCTCTTGCAGCGGCGGCTGCGGATCGGCTACGGCCGGGCAGCCCGAATCATCGACCAGCTCCACTACGCCGGGATTCTGGGTCCCCCGGATGGCAGCAAGCCGCGCGATGTGCTTGTGGGCTTCGATCAACTGGATGAGTACTGCGGGTAGGGCGGGCGGACAGGCGGTCGGCCGGATGGGCGGTCCATGCAACTGCAAAATCTCATTGCTATCTTCGGCACCGCGCTCGCAACACCTCTGGTGGCGCAATCGTCCGGCATCCGCACCTACTGCAATCCGATCGACCTCGACTACAAGTACAACTTCGAGCAGATCAACGAGGGTATCTCCTACCGGTCCGGGGCTGATCCGGTCATCGTCAACCACAAGGGCGAGTACTACCTGTTCGTGACGGCGTCGGGCGGATACTGGCACTCCAAGGATCTGCTGCACTGGCAGTTCGTCACCCCGAGCCGATGGCCCCTGGAGGACATCGTCGCGCCCGCTGCTATCTCGGTAGGAGACACGGTGCTGCTCATGATGTCTTCCTTCGAGCCAGCGACCCATCCTCTACTCCACTCAGCCCGCCAGCGGGCGGCTGGAGTTCTACAACCGGCTGCTCCCGCCGCTGCCCAATTACTCGGCCGATTCGCTGCCCGGACGGCCCGGTGCCGCCGGTCCCTGGGATCCAGCGCTGTTTCAGGACCCCGACAGCGGGCGCTGGTATCTGTACTGGGGCTCATCCAACGTGTATCCGCTCTACGGGATCGAGCTGGATCCGGCTCGTCACCTGGCTTACACCGGGCAGCCGCGGGAGCTGATTCGCCTCCACCCCGACCTCCACGGGTGGGAGCGGTTCGGCCAGGACCATCGGGACACCCTCACACCGTACATCGAGGGGTCCTGGATGACGAAGCACGGCGGCCACTACTACTTGCAGTACGCCGCCCCGGGAACCGAGTACAACGTGTACGCCAACGGGACCTACCTGGGAGACAACCCGCTGGGGCCGTTCACCTACGCGCCCTACAATCCGGTGTCCTACAAGCCGGGCGGATTCATGACCGGCGCCGGCCACGGAAACACCTTCCAGGACAGCTACGGCAATTGGTGGAACACCGGCACGCCCTGGCTCGCCATCAATTGGAAATTCGAGCGGCGCATCGCGATGTTTCCGGCCGGCTTCGACCGCGACGGGCAGATGTTCGCCGACACTCGGTTCGGCGACTTTCCTCATTATCTCCCTACTAAAAAGTGGAGTAACCCCGACGAGCTGTTCACCGGCTGGATGCTGCTCTCCTATCGGAAGCCGGCGTCAGCTTCCTCGACCCGCGACAGCTTTCCGGCGAGCAACGTCACCGACGAGAACCGGCAGACGTTCTGGGTCGCGGATCGCAACCAGGCAGGGGAGTGGCTCACCGTCGATCTGGGGGCCGAGCGGACGGTGCGGGCAGTGCAGGTCAACTACGTGGACTACCAGTCCAACATTTTCGCGAGCGATTCCACCGTCTACACTCGCTTCCGGCTGACCCACTCGAGCGACGGAAAAGAGTGGACCCTTTTGGCGGACCTGGGCGATGAAAAACGTGACCGCCCCAACGCCTACATCGAGCTGCCCCGCCCGGTGCGCACCCGCTACGTCCGCTACGAGCACGGATACGTGGCTTCGCGCAATCTCGCGATCGGTGACATCCGGATCTTCGGGAATGGAAACGGTCGCCGTCCGGCAACGCCCGCAGGTCTCATGGTCCGCCGGGACACCGATAGGCGGAATGCCTTTGTCAGCTGGAAACCGGTTCGCGCGTGCGGTGGGCTACAACGTGCGCTGGGGTATCGGGCCGGGGAAGCTGTATCAGACCTACCAGGTATTCGCCGATCGTCCCCAGCCGTTGGAGATCCGGGCGCTGACGGTGGGACAGGACTATTGGTTTGCGATTGAGGCCTTCGATGAAAACGGGGTCTCGAAGGTCAGCGATCCGGTGCCCCTCCACTGAGCCGAGTCTTCCGCTCGGCCCGGAGCCCGTAATAGCCCAGTACCAGGCCGAACAGTACCATGACGGTTCCCCACACCCCGTTCAGGTGTCCAGCCATGGTTCCCAGACCCTTGAACAGCACCCCGTATCCGACCAGCAGCAACCCCACGGCGAGAAAGAGTCCGCTGATCGGCAGCCTCACATCAATCGGCATATCCCACCTCTCCGGCCATCCAGTTGGCTGTACCCATTACCAGAACACGATGTTGAGAATGAGCGTGGCGGTCAGCACGACTACCGCGAGCACCTTGGGGCGGGTGTACCAGGGCAGCAGGTAATCGTCGCCGCCCACCCGTGGCGTCATCGAGTAGACCAGTCCGCGCAGCTCGTCCAGCGGCCGTGGCCGGGTGATCAGGCTGACCAGGATGGTTACCACAGCGCAGGTGGCAAAGGCGGTGATCGCGGTCCAGAAGGTCTGAGCCAGCTCGCTGGGGAAAGTATGCAGCAGGCCGAAGTAGCCGCCTTTCACGCCCGGAGCCGCGCCGGCCGGCAGGGTGAGCCCGTGGTGAACGGCCGCGCCCAGGGTGCCGGACGCCAGACCGAAGAACGCCCCGTGGCCGGTGCTCCGGCGCCAGAACATGCCGAGTGCAAAGGTGGCGAAGAGGGGCGCATTCACGAAGGCAAACACCAGCTGCAGCACGTCCATGATGTTGTTGAACGACCGGGCGACGTAGGCCGCGCCGATCGAGAGCAGCACCCCGCCCACCGTCGCTGCCCTGCCGACCCAGAGATAGTGCGCGTCGGAGGCCCGCCGGCGGATATAGCTCTGGTAAATGTCGTAAGTGAACACCGTGTTGAAGGCGGTAACATTTCCGGCCATCCCCGACATGAACGAGGCCAGCAAGGCGGTGAGCCCCAGGCCGAGCAGCCCGTTGGGGAAGTAGTGCAACAGCATCGACGGAGTGGCCAGGTCGTAGTCGAGCACAGGAAGGCCGCGAGCGTCCAGCAGCGGCTGCAGCGCGGCGTCCAGCTTGGGCGGGATCAGCGACGGGCCACCAGTGGCCGTTACCGCAAACGCGATCATCCCCGGAAGAATGACGAGAGCGGGGAAGAGCATCTTAGGGAAGGCGGCAATCAGCGGAACCCGCCGTGCGGCGGTGGGGGACTCGGCGGACATCGCCCGCTGCACTACCAGGAAATCGGTACACCAGTAGCCGAACGATAAGACGAAGCCGAGCCCCATCAACAGGCCGAGCCACTCGACGCCTACCGGATTCTGGGAGGGGTCGCCCAGGTACTTCCAGGCGTGAGTGAACGATCCCGCCGGGAAGCCGCGTCCCGCCGCCGCCTCCGCCAGTCGGGCCGATAACCCGTCCCAACCGCCGACATTGTAGAGACCGAGAATGACCAGCGGGAGCAGCCCCGCCACGATGAGACAGAACTGAAGCACCTCGTTATAGATGGCGCTGGTGAGCCCTCCGAGGGTGGTATACGCGAGCACCACGGCGGCGGCGACCAGCATGCTCACGTCCATGTCCCAGCCGAGCAGCAGGTTGAACAACTTGCCCATGGCGTACATCGAGACGCCGGACGAAAACACGGTCATCACCGCAAACGACCCGGCGTTGAAGGCGCGAGTCTTCTCGTCGAACCGGAGCCTCAGGTATTCCGGCACGCTGCGGGCCCGGGATCCGTAGTAAAACGGCATCATGAAGAGGGCGACAAAAACCATCGCCGGGATGGCTCCGACCCAGTAGAAGTGCGCGGTGGCAATGCCGTACTTTGCCCCCGAGGCTCCCATCCCAATGACTTCCTGGGCACCCAGATTGGCGGAGACGAAGGCGAGGCCGGCGACCCAGGCGGGGGTGCGGCGGCCGGCCTCGAAAAAGTCCTTGCTGGTGCGGACCGTCCGGCGGACCAGCCAGCCGACGCCGAGCACGAAGCCGAAGTAGACAGCTATCACCAGATAGTCCACCCCCGCCAGACTTCTGAACTCCACCGGCGCGGGACTCATCTCGGCCTCGGCGGGGCCGGTGCCACAACCAGAGTGTCACCCACTACCTGGAAGTGGGCTTCCAACGCTGCAGCCGAGCTTCCACCGACGAACACGGTAAACCCTCCGGGCTCGACCACCTGCCGCATGGTCAGATCGTAGAGGGCCATATCATCAGGACGCAGGGTAAAGGTCACAGTTCGCGTCTCTCCCGGATTGAGTGTGAGACGATGGAAACCCTTGAGAGCTCTGACCGGCCGGGTCACGCTGGCGGCATCATCGCGCAAGTACAGCTGGGCTACTTCGTCACCCGGACGGCGGCCGCTGTTGGTCACCCGCACTGAAACGATTACGCTGTCGCTGGCGCGAAGTCGGTCAGCCGAGAGTCTGAGGTTGCTGTATTCGAAGCTGGTGTAGCTCAACCCGTGTCCGAAGGTCCACAGTGGCGTCCAGGGCACGTCGATGTACTTGGAGGTGAAGTGATCGTCTGCCGCCGGTGGGCGGCCGGTGCGCTTGTGGTTGTAGTAGATGGGAACCTGCCCGGTGACGCGGGGAAAACTGACCGGCAGGCGCCCGCTGGGATTGTACACCCCAAAAAGGACATCGGCCATGGCGGTGCCGTGCTCCACCCCGAGAAACCAGGTCTCCAGAATCGCCGGGACGCTGTCGGCCAGCCATTGGATTGCCAGCGGCCGGCCGTTGAGCAGCACCGCGACCACTGGTTTTGCGGGATTAGAAGAGTGGGCCGCACGCATAACCGCCCTGGCCAGCTCGAGCTGCGACCCGGGCAGTTCGAGTGAGGCCCGGCTGGCAGCCTCGGCGCTCATGTCGGCGCGCTCGCCCAGCACGAGCACGACCGCGTCCGCGCTGCGGGCAAGGCGTTCGGCCTCGGCGAATCCGCCGGTTTGGACGGTGTCCACCGGCGTTCCCCGGGTGTAGAGCACTCTGGTGCCGGCCTTGACCGCCTGGCGGATGCCGGCCAGCGGTGTGATCGCGTCCTCCTTCCGTCCGGCACCCGACCAGGACCCGAGCACGGAGGCGGAGTCATCGGCCAGGGGACCGATCACTGCAAGGGTCCCCAGGTCGTTGCGGAGGGGCAAGTGCGGGCGCTCCGTTCGGGCAGTGAGTCATTCTTCAGCAGCACGATGCTTTCTCGCGCCAGCGCCCGGGCGGCGGTTCGGTGCTCGGGCGTGAGCGTCACCTCCCGTTCGCGGGTCGTATCGCTGTAGCGGTAAGGATCGTCGAAGAGGCCGAGGGCGTACTTGGCCCGGAGCACCCGGTGGACCGCCGAGTCGAGTGTCGCCGGAGCTACTCGCTTGGCACGAATTGCGGCCGGAAGGGTGGTGCGGTACAGGTCGGTCGACATCTCGATATCGACCCCGGCGTCGAGCGCCCGCGCGGCTGCTTCCTCGCGGGTGGCGGCAATGCCGTGGGCGCCGAGCTGCTCCACTCCGGCCCAGTCACTCACGACCATCCCGGTGAAGCCCCAGCGGCGGCGTAGTACGTCGGTGAGCAGCCAGCGGCTCGCGTGCGCCGGGGTGCCACCAATGTCATTGAACGCGGCCATGATCGAGCCGGCGCCGGCTCGTACCGCCGCCTCGAAGGGAGGCAGGTACACCTCCCAGAGGGTTCGCTCGGAGACGTCGGCGGTGTTGTAGTCCCGTCCGCCTTCGGCTGCTCCGTACGCCGCAAAATGCTTCGGCGTCGCGAGCATGGTGTTTGCCGCCGAGAGGTCCTTGCCCTGGAATCCCCGAACCCGCGCCGCGGCCATGACTGAGCCAAGATAGGGATCCTCGCCCGAGCCTTCCACGATCCGGCCCCAGCGAGGATCCCGGGCGATGTCCACCATGGGCGCAAAGGTCCAATGGATTCCATAGCCGGTGGCCTCGACCGCCGCGATGCGGGCGGCCGCTTCAACCGAGGCCGGATCGAAGCTGGCTGCCTCCGCCAGCGGAACCGGGAAAACGGTCCGCCATCCGTGAATCACGTCCTGGGCAAAGAGCAGCGGGATATGCAGCCGCGACTCCTCTACCGCGACGCGTTGCATCCGTCTGGTCGCGGCCGCTCCCCAGAAGCCGAGGAAAGAGCCGAGCAGCCCTTTGCGGACCTGGTCCTCACCTCCGGCCGCTGCGGTGGGACCGGTCTGGTTCCACTCGGCCGGAGCCATGGTGAGCTGGCCCAGCTTCTCGTCCAGGGTCATGAGCGCGAGCAGGGAGTCGGCCAGGTGGGATGCCGCGCGCGGGGGCGTCCGAGGTGACCGCTGGCGGAGCTGCGACTGGTTGGGGCTGGCCTCCCGCAGGCCGGGAAGGCTATGAGAGCAACCAGTACTCCGAAGGCTGACGCACGATGGCGGACGGGGCGAGGCATCGACGAGAAGATTCCTTCTGCGGGTCGGCTCGGCAACTCCCGGGCGGCTTGGAGGAGGGCAAGCTTGACAAAATTGTAGAAAAAATGTAAACGATTACATAGCTGTCGCCGCTCGGCCGAGGCGTGCCGGCCTCCGCCCCTCATCTCCGGATCGCGGCATCCGGACAGACGCTGCCACCCCCGGCCGTCTCGATGACTACGATCAAGGATGTTGCCCGTGCGGCGGGAGTCTCCGTCGCCACGGTGTCCCGAGTCCAGAACGGCAGCGACCTCGTCAAGGAAGCCACCCGCCAGCGGGTGGGCGAGGTCGCAGCGCGGATGGGCTACAGCCCCGCACGGCGCCGCCCGCAGCCTGATCACCAGCCGCACCAACACCCTCGGCGTCCTGCTTCCCGACCTCTACGGCGAATTCTTCTCCGAAGTCATCCGGGGCATCGATCAGACCGCCCAGCGGCACGGCCATCATTTGCTGGTGTCGAGCTCGCACGACGACCGCTCGGCAGTAGAGACGGCCCTGCGCTCGATGCGCGGCCGAGTCGACGGGCTGATCGTGATGTGGCCCGATCTGGACCAGAACGCGGTGCCCGACCTTCCGGCGGGGTTTCCCGTCGTGCTCCTCAGCGCCCCGATCGGGCCCAATGGCTTCGATGTCATCACCGTGGCCAACTACGACGGGGCGTTCGCCATGGTCGGCCACCTGCTCGACCTGGGGCACCGCCGGATCGCCATCATCAAGGGGATCGAGGGAAATGCCGATGCGGCCGAGCGGCTCCGCGGCTATCGGGGGGCGCTGACCTCGGCCGGCCTGGGGTCGGCCGCCATCGAGGTGGCCGGCGAATTCAACGAAGCATCCGGCTTCCGCGCGACCCAAGAGCTGCTTCGCTATCCCGTCCGGCCGACCGCCATCTTTGCCGCCAACGATTCCATGGCGATCGGGGCCCTCAGCGCTCTGCGTCAGGCCGGTCTCCGGGTGCCGGAAGACATGGCCCTCGCCGGGTTCGACGACATCCCGATGGCGCGCTATCTCGATCCTCCGCTGTCCTCCGTCCACGTGGACATCAGCGCGCTGGGCGAACAGGCCACCCTCCGGCTGCTGGCTGCGCTGCGGAACAAGGAGGCCCACTGTCCGCGGGCGCGAAACCTTACCCACCACCCTGGTCATCCGGCGTTCCTGCGGCGCGGCGGTTCCCGCGTCGCGACCCACTGCGCCGGGGGCAGGACCAGGTATCTCCACCATCACTCCCCTGATGAGGCGCATATGAGGTCGAGCTTTGTCCTCTAGCGGCTGTTGGGCGCTGGCTTTGGCCCTCGGCTGTGTCGGCGGCCCAGCCGGTGCAGGTCGCGGCCGCAGACCAGTACGGGCAGCATCCGCGGCATGGTCACCGACTCCGCGCGAGTGCCGATTGCCGGCGGCGCAAGTTACTCGCGCGCAACGTCGGCGAGTGGAGTACAGCGGAGCGCGGCGACCAACGATCGCGGATTCTACTCGCTCGTCGGGCTGACCCCGGCCAGCTACGAGCTGACGGTGCGTCACATCGGGAGCTCCAGCGGGGCGCACTACGCGCCAAGTCCAGGCGCAGGTGGTGCAAACTCTCACGCTGGATTTCCGGCTGGCGCCGACCACCGTACAGCTGCAGGAGGTCGTGGTCGCAGGCCGAGCCGGTGGCGGAGACGAAGACGACGGAGAACGCCACCAACGTCACCTCGGAGCAGATCCAGAATCTGCCCTCCAGCAGCCGGAACTTTCTGGACCTGGCGCAGCTCGCGCCGGGCGTCCGCGTACGCCCGACCGTATCAACGGGACGGACAAGACCTTCGCGGCGGGCGCGTTGCCGGCGGACAACATCAATGTGTTCGTCGACGGACAGACGCTGAAGAACGACATCACCATCGGCGGCATCGTGGCCCAGGACGCGAGCCGGGGAAATCCCTTCCCGCGGAACGCAGTCCAGGAGTTCCGCATCGTCACCAATAACTACAAGGCCGAGTACCAGAAAGCATCCAGCGCCATCATCACGGCGGCCACGAAGTCCGGCGGCAACAAGTGGGAGGGAAGCTTCTTCACCGGGTATCAGAACAAGGGGCTGGTCGCGCTCGACACCTTCCAGCTAAAGGACAAGAACGATCCGGCTCGCACCACGCCCTTCAAGAAGCCCGACTACAGCCGAGTGCTCACCGGTTTGAGCGCCGGCGGGCCGCTCATGCGCGACAAGCTGTTCTTCTTCGGCGCCTACGAGGGGAACTACCAGAACCGCCAGGGGGTGTCTCGGTTCAACGGTGATCCGACCACCTGGCCCGCCGGCGGTCGCTGCACGTGCAGGGCGATGCCCACACCTCGCCCTTCCGCTCGACTCTGGGGTTCGCGAAGCTCAGCTACAATAAGAGCGAGAGCCAGTTGTTCGAGCTCACCGGCAGTCTCAGGCTCGAAACCGACAAGCGGAGGTTCGGTGGGCAATTCGGCGATGTCAACCGGGCGTTCGATGCCGGCGAGAACCTGCGCAACAACGTGGTGGATGGCGGGCTCAAGCACACTTTCTTCGGTCGGCAGTGGGTCAACGAGGCGCTCGCCAGCTTTCAATGGTTCCAGTTCAACCCCGAGCCCTTCGACTTTACCACCCCGGGGCTCGACTATCAGGGAATCGGACGCATCGGGGGTGCCGACTCGCGGCAGGACTTGATCCAGCGGCGGTTTTCGGTGCGCGATGACTGGACCTATTCCGGTCTCCAGGTCGGCGGTTCCCATGTCATCAAGATCGGTGCCAACATCGACTTCCTGAAGTACGTCCTGAATAAGCAGCTCAATGAGAATCCGATCTTCAGCTTCCACAGCGACAACAACTTTGCCACTCCATTCCAGGCCCAGCTGGGATTCGGTGATCCCAGGGTAGCCGGCACGAATAATCAAATCGGGCTCTACGCCCAGGACGATTGGGCTCCAACCGACCGGGTGGTGGTCAACGCCGGGATCCGGTGGGACTACGAGACCGGAATGTACAACCGGGACTACGTGACACCTGCTGCCCTCATCGACACCCTGACGCAACTGCGCAGCCAGCTCTTTATCAACATCGATCCCGCGCGCTACTTCACCAATGGGAGTCAGCGCAACGCCTTCAAGGGCGCTTTTCAGCCCCGGCTCGGCCTCAGCTACGCGCTCGACGAGAACAAGGAAACGACGGTCTTCGTGGCCGGCGGCATCTTCTACGACCGGTTTGGCTTCAACTCGTTCATCGATGAGACCTACCGCCGGCAGCACCCCAATCTGTTCTTCACCTTCTCAGACACGGCTCGCCCGGGTGCCATCACCTGGAATCCCGCTTATCTCAGCCGTCAGGGGCTGCTCGATCTCGTTGCCTCGGGAGTCTCTCCCGCGCAGGAAGTCTTCCTGGTGCCCAACGACCTCAAACCGCCGAAATCGTACCAGTTCAGCGGCGGGGTACGACACCAGTTCGGTCCGGTGCTCACGTCGGTGAGCTATAGCGGGATTCGGGGGCGGAACGGCTTCAGCTACGAGTGGGCCAATGTTGCCCTCGACCCGGGGAAGAACGACTGCTGCCTGAGCGTCGCCACCCCATACCAGAACATCCTGGTCGGCAACAACAGCGTGCGCACCTGGTATGACGGCGTCGAAGGCCGGATCGATCGGTCCTACCGGAAGAGCAGCGAGAACTACGGTTGGGGGGCCGGCATCGCGTATACCCTCTCCTGGGCCTACGCCGAAGGAGGCGATCTCTTCAGCTTCCCCACGATTACGGCCAACTTCAACGCCAAGCACCCGATCGCGGACGATCAGCGGCATCGCATCGTGGTGAACTGGGTAACCGATGTCCCGTTCCTCTTCGGCATTCAATTCAGCGGACTGGGGACTCTGGCCTCGGGCAAGCCGTTCAAGGTCGTCAAGCTGTCGACCGGACCGACCGACCAGCGAGTCAATCTGGGCTACGAGCGCACGCCCTGGTTCAAGAACCTCGATCTCGCGGCTGCGCAAGGACTTCCCCAACTTCGGCGGCACCCACCTGGGCGTCACCGGCGATCTCTTCAACGTGTTCAACACCCAGAATCTCGGCTGCTTCGACGAGACCGCTTTCCAAGGGAATGGGACCAACAACCCGACGTTCGGCCACGGGACGTGCACCATCAGCGATCCCCGTCGCTTCCAGCTCGGCCTTCAATACGATTTCTGACCTTCAATCGCCCCGGCCGGATCATCTGATCCGGCCGCGGGCTTCAGCTCCAGGAGAATGCTGGTGCACTACCGATGGTATGGGGCGATTCTCGCTACGGCGTTGGCCACCGGCTGTAGCGCCCAAGCGCCTCCGGCGCCGACGGCCACGGAATGGAAGCCGTCGGCCAGAGAGACCGCCTTCCTGGACACTCTGGAGCGCCGCACCTTCGACTTCTTCTGGGAGCGCACCAACCCCGAGAATGGCCTGACCCCCGACCGCTGGCCCACCAAGTCCTTCTCCAGCATCGCGGCCGTCGGATTCGCCCTGACCGCCTATCCCGTCGGGGTGGAGCGGGGATACATCACCCGCACCCAGGCCCGCGACCGCGCGCTCACCACACTCAGGTTTTTCTGGCAGGCACCCCAGGGCGCGGCTGAGTCAGGGATGACCGGCTACAAGGGGTTCTTCTACCACTTCCTCGACGTCGACACGGGAAGGCGCTTCGAGCGAGTAGAGCTCTCCACCATTGATACCACGCTCCTGCTGGGCGGGATTCTGTTTTGTCAGGTCTACTTCGACGGCAACGACCCGGCCGAGCTCGCGATCCGAGCCTACGCTGATTCGATCTACCGCCGGGTGGATTGGCGCTGGGCCGAACAGCGGCGGCCATTAGTCAGCATGGGATGGGATCAGGCGGAAGGATGGAACAGCTACGACTGGCGAGGATACAATGAGGCAATGCTGCTCTACATTCTCGCCCTGGGCTCACCCACCTTCCCACTCGAGCCGGCCGCGTGGAATGCCTACACCTCCAGTTTCCGCTGGGGACGATTTTACGGGCAAGAGCACGTCGGTTTTGCTCCGCTCTTTGGGCATCAGTACTCCCACTCCTTCATCGACTTCCGGGGGATTCAGGATACTTACATGCGGCGGCGAGGGATCGATTACTTCGAGAACTCGCGCCGGGCGACCTATAGCCAGCGAGTCTATGGGGTGGCCAACCCAGGCAAGTGGACCGGCTATGGCGGCACTGCGTGGGGCCTGACGGCGTCAGACGGACCGGCGGATGCCGCGCTGGAGATAGCCGGCCGGACCCGGCGATTCATGGAGTACGCCGCCCGGGGCGCCTCGTTCACCGAGGTGCGGGACGACGGCACCATCGCACCCACGGCCGCCGGCGGCTCCCTGGCCTTTGCTCCCGAGATCGCGCTCCCCACGCTGGTCTCCATGCGGGAGAAGCACGGCGATGCCGTCTTCGGGCAGTATGGATTTGTCGACGCCTTCAACGAAAGTTTTCCGGGCGATCGCCGGCCCGGGATGGGACGAACCATCGCCGGGCGGGGATGGTACGACACCGACTACCTGGGAATCGACCAGGGTCCCATCCTGATCATGGCCGAGAACTATCGGACCGGGCTGGTCTGGCGCTACATGCGGAAACACCCGGCAATCATTCGGGGTCTCCGGCGGGCCGGCTTTACCGGCGGATGGCTGGACCAGGTACCGGCCAGCCAATGAAATCGGAAACTCGTCTATCCGTTTCGGTCCCTTCGCTTTGCTCAGGGCGACAATCTGTGGGCTCGCATTCTCCCTGCGTTGCTGCCTGTGGCAGCAGGAACGGTGAGGGCGAGCAGACCACGCTCCGGTTCTGGGCCTTCGGCAGGGAAGGGGAAGTGCTGCAGGAGCTGATGCCCGAGTTCGAGCGGCAGAACCCCGGCATTCGGGTCCGGGTGCAGCAGATCCCGTGGACCGCGGCTCACGAGAAGCTGCTGACCGCTTACGTCGGCGATGCCACGCCCGATCTGGCGCAGGTCGGCAACACCTGGATTCCCGAGTTCGCGGCGCTCGGGGCACTCGAGCCGCTGGACCAGTGGGACGCTCGTTCGTCGGTGATAGACTCGGCCGCCTACTTCCCCGGGATCTGGAACACCAATCGGATCGGTGACACCCTCTTCGGCATTCCCTGGTACGTGGATACCCGGGTCATTTTCTATCGGAAGGACATTCTCGCTCGCGCGGGCTACCGGGAGATGCCGACGACCTGGGCCGAGTGGCGGAAGTGCATGGAGGCGATCAAGCGGCAGAGCCTGTCCCGAGCCGAGCGAGGGACCGGCGATCGCTATGCCATCTTCCTGCCGACCAACGAGTGGGCTCAGCCCTACATTCTTGCGATGCAGGCCGGTTCGCCGCTGCTGGATGAGCAGGGGCGCCACGGAGAATTTTCCGGGCCGGCCTTCCGGCGGGCATTCGACTTTTATCTGGGCCTCTTCCGCGCCGGGCTGGCTCCCGCGCTCGGCAACATCGACATCGCCAACGTCTACCAGGAGTTTGCCCGGGGGCGCTTCGCGATGTACATCACCGGCCCCTGGAACCTGGGCGAGTTCGAGCGCCGGCTTCCCGCCGAGCTGCAAAACGAATGGAGCACCGCGCCCCTCCCCGGGCCGTCGGGCGATTCCAGCGGCGTCTCGCTGGCCGGGGGATCGAGCCTCGCGGTGTTCCGAGCCTCTCGCCACAAGGATGCGGTATGGCGACTGGTGGAATATCTCTCGACCACGAAACAGCAGGAGCGCTTTCACCAGCTGACCGGCGACCTGCCGGCCCGGATCGAAACCTGGCGGACCACCGGGCTCGCCGATGAACCGAAGGCGCGGGCCTTCTGGATCCAGCTCCATCGGGTTCGGCCAGTGCCCAAGGTGCCGGAGGTGGAGATCATTGCCACCCGGGTGCTGGAGTCGGCCGAGCTGGTGATCCGGGGCGGCCGGCCGGCCGATGCCGCGCTCAAGGAGCTCGATCAGGACGTCGGCACCATCCTGGAGAAACGCCGCTGGATGCTGGACCGGGCGGCGAGCCGCTCCCCAGCCGGCGCGCGGGTGCCATGAAAGTACCGACCAGTGCCGAGCAAAAGGGCGCTGCCTGGCTCTTCCTCACCCCGGCACTGACCCTGATCGGCCTGTTCTTCTTCCTGCCGGTGGCCGCATCGTTCCTGCTCAGCTTTACCGATTTCGACATCTACGCCATCGCCAATTTCGCCAACGTTCGATTGGTGGGCCTGCGGAACTACACCCGCCTGCTCGAGAGCCCGATCTTCTGGATCGCGCTCAAGAACACCTTCTATTTCGTGCTGGTCGGTGGTCCGCTCACCATGGCCGTATCCCTGGGGGCGGCGCTGCTGGTGAACGCCAAGCTGGTGCGATTCAAGTCGGTGTTTCGCACCCTCTACTTCGCGCCATTCATCACCACCCTGGTCGCCGTTGCCATCGTCTGGCGCTACCTCTATCACCGGCAGTATGGGCTGATCAACTACGCGCTCGGCGCCGTGGGCATCCATCCAATCGATTGGCTGGGTGATCCCCATTGGGCCATGCCGGCCATCATCCTGCTCGCCGTCTGGAAAAACTTCGGCTACAACATGCTCATCTTCATCGCCGGCCTGCAGGCGATTCCAGAGGAGCTGTACGAAGCAGCGTACCTGGATGGGGCGGGGCCCTGGCGCCAGTTCCGCCATGTGACCTGGCCGATGCTGGGTCCCACGCTGGTCTTTGTCAGCCTGATCACGATGATCGGGTTCTTCCAGCTCTTTGCCGAACCGTATGTGATGACCGCTGGAGGGCCGCTGCGGAGCACCACCAGCCTGGTGCTGCTGATGTACGAGGAAGGCTTCCGCTGGTGGCGGATGGGCTACGCCGCGGCGGTCACGTTTGTGCTCTTTGCGGTGATCCTGGGGTTCATGCTGCTGCAGCGCCGGCTCCGGCGGGGAGAGGCCGGATGAAAGCCCGGTTGGGCGTGATCGCACTCTATGGGGCATTGATCGCCGGCGCGCTGTTGTCGCTCGGTCCGATGCTGTGGATGCTGGCCGCCTCCTTTATGCCGACGGGCGAGGCCAACACCTATCCCCCGCGGCTGCTGCCCAGCGCGCCGACCCTGGAACATTACCGGGACCTCTTCACCCGGCTGAGCCTGGGCCGGAACCTGCTCAACAGCGCCATCGTCGCGCTCACCGTCACCGTCCTATCGCTGCTGGTCAATTCCATGGCGGGCTACGCGCTCGCCAAGCTCCGGTTTCGGCTGCGCGAGCGGCTGTTCCGCACCCTCTCCATGGGGCTGCTGCTGCCGGTGCAGGTCTCCATGCTGCCACTGTTCCTGATGTTCAAGGAGTTAGGACTGATCAACAGTTACTGGGGCGTGATCATCCCCTCCCTGGCCAGCATCTTCGGCATCTTTCTCATCCGGCAGTACACCCTGGCGCTCCCCGATGATCTCCTGGATGCGGCCCGGATCGACGGGGCCAGCGAGCTCCGCATCTACTGGTCGGTGGCCCTGCCGGTGATCCGTCCCATTCTCGCTACCATTGCCATCTGGACTTTCCTCACCACGTGGAATGACTTCATGTGGCCGCTCATCGTGCTCAGCGACGAATCGAAGTACACCCTCCCGGTTGCGCTCGCGAACCTCTCCGGCGAGCACGTGCAGGACACCGAGCTGATGATGGCAGGGGCGGTGATCACGGTGCTGCCGGTGATGCTCGTATTTCTGTTCCTCCAGCGCTACTACATCCAGGGCGTGATGGCCGGCAGCGTGAAGGGATGACCAGCGGTACTGTGCCGGGCGCTGCTTCTCCTGGCCCTGCCGCCCTGCCTGCGGGCGCAGAGCCCGCCCGACTCGGCTCAAACCCTCGACGACTTCGAGACCCTGAGCCGCTGGTCGGCGCTGCCGTCGGAAGGAGTCGCGCTCGCTCTGCGTCCGGACTCAGGCCGGACCGGCGGCCATGCCATGCGGCTGGACTTCGACTTCCAGGGCAGGGGCGGCTATGCCATAGCCCGACGCAGGCTCGACCTCGCCCTCCCGGAGAACTACGAGTTCAGCTTCTGGATCCGGGGAGAGGCCCGGCCCAATACCCTGGAGTTCAAGCTCGCGGACTCGAGCGGGGACAATGTCTGGTGGTACACCCGGCCGAGCTACGAGTTTCCTCATGCATGGCAGCGGGTGACCATCAAGCGGCGCCACATCCGCTTTGCCTGGGGTCCGGCGGGCGGCGGCGAGTTGCGCCAGGCGGCGACCCTCGAGCTGGTGATCACCGCCGCGCAGGGCGGCGCGGGCACGTGTGTGGATCGACGATCTCACCTTTCGGCAGCGCGAGCCCGATCGTCCCTATGACCTGACTCCACACGTCACCGCTTCGTCCGGCTCGACACCCGAGGCGGTGCTGGATTCCTCCAGCACGACCGGGTGGCAAGTCCGCGCTCCCGTCCCTCAGTGGCTGGCGTTCGACTTTCTCAAGTCTCGCGAATATGGCGGCCTGGTCCTCGACTGGGCCCCCGGGCGCCACGCTGCCGACTACACGATGGAGACCTCCGGCGACGGCCACAGTTGGACCCCCGTCTACGTAGTGCGCGGTGGCAACGGGGGACGGGATTACCTGTATCTGCCCGAGAGCGAGACCCGATACCTCCGGCTTCGAGTCGAGCGCGCAGCCTCGCCGGGAAGGGGAGTCTCGCTGCGAGAGTTTCGGGTGGAGCCGGTCGAGTGGGCCGACTCGCCCACAGCGTTCTTCCGCGCAGTTGCAGCAGATGCGCCGGCGGGCCGCTACCCCCGGTACTTCTCGAATACCCAGGTCTACTGGACCATCCTCGGCGCCAGCGGAGATGGAAAACGGGGTCTCCTCAATGAAGACGGAGCGCTCGAGACCGGACAGGGCCGCTTTTCCATCGAGCCATTCCTCTACTCGAAGTCGCAGCTCCTCACCTGGAAGGACGTGCGCCGATCCCAGAGTCTGGAGCAGAGCTACCTGCCGATCCCCAGTGTCGAATGGACTGCGGCCGACGGACTCCGGCTCATGATCACCGCCTTTGCTGCAGGCCCCGCCGGCTCTTCATCGCTGCTGGCCCGATACCGCGTTCGCAACGGGGGCCGGCGATCGGTCAGCCCCACGCTGTTCCTGACCCTCAGACCATTTCAGGTCAACCCGCCGTGGCAGTTTCTCGGGACCGCCGGCGGAGCGGCGCCGCTGCATCGCGTGTGGTATGACGGGCGCAGGGTCACCGCGGACTCGCAGGTCGTGCTGCCGCTCACACCGCCGGCTGGGTTCGGGGCCAGCTCACTCGACCGAGGCGACATCGTCGAGCATCTGGAGACCGGTGCGTTGCCCCGGGCCACCGAGCTCACCGATTCGGCGGGACGGGCGTCGGCCGCGTTGGCGTATCATCTCGAACTGGCTCCGGGGGCAAGCCGCGATGTGTGGGTCGAGATCCCGCTGTATGGCGAAGGCCCCGGCGCCCCCCGACCGCCGACAGCCGCCGCGGCCAATGCATACGCCGAGCGCCGGCTCCGAGCGACGGTGCGAGAATGGTCGGACCGGCTCAACCGGGTCGGTCTCGAGCTTCCGCCCTCGGCACGCGACCTCACGGCCACAGTCAAAGCCAACCTGGCCTACATCCTCATCAACCGGGAAGGGGCCGCCATCGAGCCTGGCGCTCGCTCCTATCGCCGATCCTGGATCCGCGACGGCGCGATGATCTCCGCCGCGCTGCTCCGCCTGGGCCAGGCCGACGCGCGTGAAGGCGTTTCTCGACTGGTACGCGCCCTATCAGTATCCCGACGGGAAGGTGCCCTGCTGTGTCGATGCCAGGGGCGCGGACCCGGTGCCGGAAAACGACAGCCATGGGCAGCTCATCTTCCTGGCGATGGAGTATTACCGACACACCGGAGATCGGGCGACCCTGCGAGCGGATGTGGCCCCACGTGTCCGCCGCGGTGCAGTACATCGACTCGCTACGTCACTCGCGGATGACACCGGTCTACCAGACGCGCGGAGAGTCTGGCGTTTCGGGGACTTCTGCCCCAGTCGATCAGCCACGAGGGCTACTCGGCCAAACCGATGCATTCCTACTGGGACGACTTCTATGCCTTGAAGGGTCTCGCAGACGCGGCTGATATTGCGAAGGTGCTGGGTAAGGCAGAGGATCACACCAGAATGGTGGCCCTGCGAGACGAGTTCCGCCGAGATCTCTACGCCTCGATCGGCCGGGCCATGGCGGCGCACGGAATCGACTTCATCCCGGGCTCGGTAGAGCTGGGAGACTTCGACGCGACCTCGACCACCGTGGCCGTGGCACCAGGCGGCGAGCTCCAGTACCTCCCCGAGCCCGCGCTTCAACGAACGTTCGAGCGATACTGGGAGGAGTTCCGGGCCCGTCAGAATGGGGGTAAGGAGTGGGACGCGTACACGCCTTACGAGCTTCGGACCGTCGGGACCATGTTGCGCCTGGGCTGGAAGGATCGGGCGCATCAGGCCCTCGACTGGTTCTTTCAGCACCGCCGCCCGCTCGCGTGGCGCCAGTGGGCTGAGGTCGTATGGCAGGACCCGGACACACCGAAGTTCATCGGAGACATGCCCCACACCTGGGTGGCCTCTGATTTTCTCCGCTCGGTGCTCGATTTCTTTGCCTATGAGCGGCAGTCGGATAGCGCCCTCGTGGTGGGCGAGGGCATCGCTGAGCGCTGGGTGGCGCAGCGGCCCGGCGTGCGGGTTCGGGGACTCTCGACCTACTACGGCCCGCTCAGCTACACCATGCGAGCTTCAGGCGACCAGGTGGTTGTCAGAGTGGCGAGCGGCCTTCGAGTGCCCGAGGGTGGAATCGTGGTTCGCTCACCCCGCACCCGTTCGGTGCGGCGGGCGTTGCTCAATGGGGCGGAAGCCCCGGTAGGGCAGGGACGGGAAGTCGTCGTCCGCCGACTTCCGGCCGAGCTCACTTTTTTTTACTGAGGGAACCCGCAGCGGGGGCGGAGTTATTCAGTGCGGCTCCGCGGGTGCGAATGACGTCGGCGTAAAACCGGGCGCTCGTTTTGGGGGTCCGCAGCTGGGTCTCGTAGTCGACGTGGTAGAGACCGAAACGCTTGGCGTAGCCGAGGCTCCACTCGAAGTTGTCGAGCAGCGACCAGGCGAAGTAGCCCCGCAGGTTGACTCCCTGGGAGAGCGCCTGGTGAGCGGCGCGGAGATGCTCCCGGTAGTAGTGCACCCGGAGCGGATCATCGACCCGTCCGTCCAACGGCTTGGGCGGATCATAGAAGGCCGCGCCGTTCTCGGTGATGTAGAGCGGAAGATCGCCATAGCGCTGCTTGACCCAGAGCAGGACCCGGGTGAGCGCCGGGGGAAACACCTCCCAGCCGGTCTCGGTGTGCGGGGTGCTCCGCCACCCGGATCCCGCTCACCTGGAAGGGTGCGGCAGTGGGATCGTGCCGGGTCAGGCAGCGGGTGTAGTAGTTGATGCCGAGAAAGTCGATCGGCTCGCCAATGAGCTTCATGTCGTCGTTGGCGGCGCCGGGCCAGGCTGGGCCGAACAGGTCGGACAATTCGGCGGGGTAGCTGCCCAGCAACACCGGGTCGAGATACTGCCGGTTCATGTAGGCGTCGGCGCGCTCGGTCGCCGCGAGATCCTCGGGGAGCTGGGATGCGGGATATTTGGGCTCGAGGTTCACGACCAGTCCGATTTTTCCTTTGCCCTGGGCCCGGAAGGCTTGCACGGCAGTGCCATGAGCCCGGAGCAGGTTATGGCTCGCGATGGGAGGCTCGTACAGACTGCGGTGCCCGGGAGCGAGGGTGCCATGGAGGTAGCCGCCATCGGTTATCACCCAGGGCTCATTCAGCGTCACCCACATCCCGACCCGGTCGCCCAGCGTGCGGTACATAATCCGGGCGTAGTCGGCGAACCAGGAGGCGATATCGGGGTTGAGCCAGCCGCCGAGGTCATCCAGCGAGGCGGGCAGGTCCCAGTGGTACAGCGTGAGGAGCGGTTGGATGCCCTGCTCCAGCAGGGCGTCGACCAGACGCTGATAGAAATCGAGTCCGGCGCTGTTGACCCGGCCCCGGCCCAGGGGAAGGACCCGGGCCCAGGCCACGCTGAAGCGGTAGGCGTTGAGGCCGAGATCGGCCATCAGCTTCACGTCGGTCCGGTACGCGGCGATAGTGGTCGCAGGCTACGTCGCCGGTGTCGCCGTTGGGGGTGAGCCCGGGCGAATGCACGAAGCGCTGCCAGATGCTCGGCCCGGCGCCGTCGGCCAGCGGCGACCCCTCGATCTGGTACGCCGAGGTGGCGGCGCCCCACAGGAAGTCGTCCGGAAATTGGATCGGGTCACCCATAGAGGCAGGCGGATTCCTCATGGCCAGTGTAAAGCTCGTCGGGATTCGCAAAATATATGACGAAGGCGCGCACCGGCACGTGGCCGTGCACGACCTCGACCTCGACATTGCGGACGGCGAATTCGTGGTGCTGGTGGGACCCTCGGGATGCGGCAAGAGCACGACGCTCCGGATGATCGCCGGTCTGGAGTCGATCTCGGCGGGCGAGCTGCAGATCGGCGGCCGGGTGGTGAACCAGGTGCCCGCCAAGGAACGGGACATCGCCATGGTGTTCCAGAACTACGCGCTGTATCCCCACATGACGGCATACGACAACATGGCGTTCGCGCTGACGCTGCGGAGGCTGCCGGCGGCGGAGGTCAACACGCGGGTACGCGAGGCGGCGCAGATCCTCGGCATCGAGCCGCTGCTGGTCAAACGCCGCCCGCGGCAGATGTCAGGCGGCGAGCGCCAGCGGGTGGCGCTGGGGCGCGCGCACTGGTGCGGAAGCCGCAGGTGTTCCTGTTCGACGAGCCGCTCTCCAACCTCGACGCCAAGCTTCGCGTGCAGATGCGGCGGGAGATCGCCCGGCTGCATCGGCAGCTCGGCACCACCATGGTTTATGTCACCCACGATCAGGTGGAGGCGATGACCCTGGGCGACCGCATCGTGGTGATGAACGGGGGTCACGTGCAGCAGGTGGATACGCCGGCCGCGCTCTATCAGCGGCCCCGGCAATACCTTCGTCGCGAGCTTCATCGGCACCCCTCCGATGAACCTGATCGAGGGCGAGATCAGCGGCGGGGGAGTCCCCCCGCTTCCGCGCGAGCGAGGGACAGTTCGAACTGAGCCTGGAGCGAACCGCCGCCGAGCGCAGTCTCTGGCGGCGCGAGCCGGCGAGTGGTCCTCGGGGTCCGGCCGGAAGATCTCGCTATTGCCGCGCCGGGGCGGTTACATCAGGGCAGCGCCGTTCCGGCCCGGGTCGAGCTGGTGGAGCTGCTCGGCGGCGAGGCGCTGGTCCACCTCGACAGCGGCGGGGTGGATCTCACCGCGCGAGTGCCGGCGCCGCTGTTGGTGAGCGGCAGCGAACTGACCCTCATCGTCCCCCAAGACCGAATCCATCTCTTCGACGGAGAAACCCGCGAGCGTCTGGGTGATTGAAGGGTTATGCCATCTTGGGCTGCTGATGAACTTCAATTCTCCTACCTTGACCATCAAGCGTGTGCTGGTAGGCTAGCTGCCCCTTTTCGCGATTTCGTTTTCTTTCGTGTTTTCGTGGTTGTTGTTTCTGCGCGATTTCCCGCTCCTCCGTGCACCAGTCTGGTTCTCCGTCTAACTACCCCCCTGTCTATCCTGGGGGATGTCGGACACCCGTCGCTTCGTGCCGGTCGATGAATGGGAAGACAGCCGCCAACTGCTCGGCATGCATGGAGAGCGCATCGCCATGGCGTTTCTGACCTCCTGTGGCTGGTCGGTCGAGGCCCATCGCTTCAAGCTGGGGCGGCACGATCTGGACCTCGTGGTTCGAAAGGGCCGGACGGTGGCCTTCGTTGAAGTGAAAACCCGGCGCTCGAATATCTGCGGCACTGCCCTGGAGGCGGTAAGCCGGAGGAAACAGCGAGACATCGCGCGGGTGGCGTCGTGTGGGTCCTCCGGCATGGACGTCCCGAGGACGAGTACCGGTTTGATCTGGTGGCGGTCAACGACGTCCGGGGCGCCACACCGGCCATTGAGCATGTACCTGATGCCTGGCGGCCGAGGGTCGCTGGGGTTGATGTGGCCGATTTTGAGTCACTAGTTTACTATTGCTTCGGCAAAACTTCGGTATTAGGTTAGGCTCGCATCTCAACCGAGTAGCAAAATCGGTCACTTTTTTATCCGAGGAAACCATGGCTGCTGCTCCTGACGTAACCCGCCTCGAGGCCGATCGCCGCAAAGCGCTCGGACTGGCCATCTCCCAGATCGAGAAGCAGCTCGGCAAGGGAGCCATCATGCGGATGGGGGCCGATTCCCCCGGGTCAAGGTGGCCGCCATCCCCACCGGGGCCATCAATCTCGACGCGGCCACCGGGGTCGGCGGTATTCCCCGCGGCCGCATCACCGAGATCTACGGCCCGGAGTCCTCGGGCAAGACCACGCTCACCCTCCATCTCGCGGCCAACGTCCAGAAGATGGGTGGCGTCGCCGCCTACGTCGATGCGGAGCACGCCCTCGACATCGAGTACGCCAAGAAGCTGGGCGTGGACATCGAGAATCTTCTGGTCTCCCAGCCCGACACCGGCGAGCAGGCGCTCGAGATCGTCGAGATCCTGGTCCGCTCCGGCGCCGTGGACATCGTGGTCATCGACTCGGTCGCCGCGCTCGTACCCAAGGCCGAGATCGAAGGTGAGATGGGCGAGAGCCACATGGGACTCCAGGCCCGGCTGATGAGCCAGGCGCTCCGGAAACTGGCCGGCGCCATCAACCGCTCCAACTGCGCGGTGGTGTTCATCAATCAGCTCCGGGAGAAGATCGGGGTCATGTTCGGCAACCCCGAGACCACCACCGGTGGCAAGGCGCTCAAGTTCTACGCCTCACTCCGGCTCGACATCCGCCGGATCGGTCCGGTCAAGGAGCGGGAAGACGGTGATCGGCAACCACGTCCGGGTCAAGGTGGTCAAGAACAAGGTGGCGCCGCCGTTCCGGCAGGCCGAGTTCGACATGATGTTCGACGAGGGCATCAGTCACACCTCACTCCTGGTGGACCTGGCCTCCGAGGCCGGCATCATTCAGAAGTCGGGCGCCTGGTACTCCTACGGCGACCAGCGGATCGGCCAGGGCCGGGAAAACGCCAAGCTCTTCCTCCGCGACAACCCGGTGCTCCTGACCGAGGTCGAGGGGAAGGTCAAGGAGCTGCTCGGCATGCGCGCCCCGGTCGGGGTCGGGGCGGGCCGGCGACGAAGGAGACGAGTAGGCGGTGGACGCACTCCCCGGATCACGGCACTCGATCCGGATCCCCGCCGCCCGGAGGCGGTGCGGGTGGAGATCGACGGTGCCCGGTTCGGGGCGGTCCCTCGCGGACGCTGGTCGCTGCTGAAGGCCTCACCGTAGGCCGTGGAGCTCGACCCCGGGCTGCAGGAGCGCCTCGGGCACGGCTGCGGACGTCGAGGCGGCGTACCGCACCGCGCTCCGCTGCGCTGGAGGTCCGCTCCTTTGCCCGGGGTGACCTTGCCCGGCGACTGTTGCGCAAAGGCCATCCCGCGTCCTGCTGTCGAGGCGGCCCTCGAGCGGATCCCGAGCCTGGGTCTGCTCGACGATGCGGCCTACGCCCGGAACTACGTGCAGACCCGCGCCGCCCGCGGCCGCGGGCCCGCCCGCCTGACCCGGGATCTCCTCGCGATGGGGGTGGAGCGCTCCCTGATCGACCGCGCGCTGGACGCCGAGTGGCCGGAGGGGAGCGATCGAACGCGCGGTGCCGCTGGCACTCGCCACGGAAGCGGGCCGCGCAGCTCGGCGCGCTGCCCCGGCAGACCAAACGGCGTCGAGTGGTCGCCTATCTGGCCCGGCGGGGGTTCACCGGCCGAGAGGTGACGGACATGGTGGAGAAGGTGGGTGTGAGTGACCGCAACTCGCGCCTCGCGACTCGATAGCGCCCGCCTATATTTTCCGTATGCAATCCGGCACAATCCGCCGTCTGTTCATCGACTTCTTCGTCGCCAAGGGGCACCGCGAGGTGCCTTCTTCGTCGTTGGTGCCCGCCGACGATCCCACCCTGCTGTTCACCAACGCGGGCATGGTGCAGTTCAAGCGCGTCTTCCTGGGTCAGGAGCAGCGCGACTACGTCCGGGCCACCACCTGCCAGAAGTGCGTGCGCGCCGGCGGCAAGCACAACGACCTGGAGCAGGTGGGCCACACCAAGCGGCACCACACCTTCTTCGAGATGCTGGGCAACTTCTCCTTCGGCGACTACTTCAAGCGCGAGGCGATCGCCTACGCCTGGGAGTTCGTTACCAGCCCGACCTATCTCGGCATCTCGCCCGAGCGCCTCCGGGTCACGGTCCATCACAGCGACGACGAGGCCCGGCGCTGTGGCGGGAGATCTCCGGCCTTCCGGACCACCGGATCTACGGGCTGGGGGACAAGGACAACTTCTGGCAGATGGGTGACACGGGCCCGTGCGGGCCGTGCACCGAGATCTATGTGGATCTGGAGGCGGCGGACAGCGGGGAAGCGGGGAAGCGCGGCAGGAGGTCATTCCGCAGGCGGAGTTCGAGCGGCTTGCGGAGGAAGGGCGGTTCCTGGAGATCTGGAACCTGGTGTTCATGCAGTACGACCGCTCCGCCGATGGGACGCTGACGCCGCTGCCTAAGCCGTCGGTGGATACCGGGTGCGGGTCTCGAGCGCATCGCCGCGGTCATGCAGGGCGAGGACGACAACTTCCACACCGACATCTTCCTGCCCCTGATCGATCGGGTGGGCGAGCTGGTCGGCCGCTCGTACGACCGGAGCGCCGAGGACCGTGGCTCCTACCGGGTGCTGGCGGACCACGCCCGGGCGGTGAGCTTCCTCCTGGCCGACGGAGTCTATCCCAGCAACGAAGGCCGGGGCTACGTGCTTCGGCGGATTCTCCGCCGGGCAGTGCGCCATGCCTGGCTCCTCGGCCGGCGCGAGCCCACCCTGGCGCAACTGACGGACATCGTGGTGCGGCCAGATGGGAGATGTGTATCCCGAGCTGCGTCGCAAGGCCGCCGAGATCCGCGAGATCACCGAGGCCGAGGAGCGCCGTTTTCTGGAGACGATCGAAGGAGGTCTGCGGCGCCTGGAGGAGATCTTTGCCTCCGGAGCCAAGGCCATCCCCGGCGAGGAAGCGTTCAAGCTGTACGACACCTTCGGCTTCCCCATTGACCTGACCCAGATCATTGCGGGAGAGCGCGGCGTCGAGGTGGACCTCGCGGGATTCGAGCAGGCGCTGGAAGGCCAGCGGCATCGCTCGCGCACCGCCCGAGCCAGCGGTCAGGCGGCGGTGCAGGCAAGGGAGGCCCCGCAGTGCATCGTGCCCACGCCCGGCAAGTGGCGCTCGGTCAAACGGGGCAAGCAGAAGTTCGTCGGCTACCAGAAGACCGAAGCCGACACCGACGTGCTCGCGTTTCGGCAGGAGGGACCCCGGGTCGAGCTGGTGCTGAAGGAGAATCCCTTCTACGTCGAATCCGGCGGACAGGTGAGTGATACCGGAGCCGTCGGCGGAGAGGGCTGGTCGCTCGCGATCGACAGTGTCCGGAAGGACTCCAAAGGCACTGTTGTCGGGGGCACATTCAGCCAGGAGTTCGAGCCCACCTCGCTGCATGCCGCCGTCGATGCACCTCGGCGTCAGGACATCGAGCGCAATCACAGCGCCACCCACCTGGTGCACTACGTACTGCGCAAGCGGTTGGGCACCCATGTGCGGCAGCAGGGCTCCCTGGTCCAGCCGGAGCGTCTGCGCTTCGACTTCTCCCATCACGGGCCGATCGATGCCGCCGACGCTGCGGGCCATCGAGGCGGAGGTGAACGACCTCCTGCTGGCCAACGACATGGTCGAGCACTCGCGAGATGCCCTACGCCGACGCGCTGGCCCTTGGGGCCATGGCCTTCTTCTCGGAGAAGTACGGCGACGTCGTGCGGGTGGTCCAGATGGGGCCCTCGATCGAGCTCTGCGGCGGGACCCATGTCCGCACCACGGGGCAGATCGGCACCTTCCGTTTCTCCGGCCAGTCCGGCGTGGCTGCCGGGGTCCGCCGAATCGAAGCGCTGACCGGCGCCGGCGCTCTCCGCGCCGTGCGCGAGCTGGAGCAGCGGCTCTCCGCTGTTGGCGGAAACCCTCAAGGCTCAGCCGGAGCACCTGGTGCGCCGGGTGGAGCAGCTGCTGGAGGAGCGGGAGCGCCTGGAGGCACGGTTGGCGGAGGCCGCCAGGATCGGCGGCGGGTTCCAGGTGGCGGGTGACGTCTCCAACGTTGGCGGGGTGGAGCTGACCGTGGCGGACACCCTCTCGGAAGACGGGCCGAGCTGGGCCGGATCGCGGATGCGTTCCGGGAAGGGAGGCGGAACGGGGTGCTGGTGCTCTTCAGCTCCGCGGGTCGGGGCGCGATTCACGTTGCCCTCACGGACGACCTGGTAGCTGCCGGCCGGAAGGCCGGAGACCTGGTGAATCGGATCGCCGCATTGAGCGGGGGCAAGGGAGGTGGGCGTCCCCATTTTGCCTCCGCTGGAGCAGGGGATCCGGAGCGGTTGCCCGCGGCGCGCGCAGCCACCCCAGAGCTGGTCACGGCCTGGCTGGGCAATCGCCAGGTCGCCGAAGCCCGCGGCGCCTGAGCGTCGGGCGACTGGCTGGACCGGCACACCAGTCAGGCTCCCGACGGCGCTTCGAGCCCGGGTCGAGCAATATGCCCACGCCGCGTCCGGTCCATCGCTCCCGGCAACCCTGGTCGCGGCCAGCCAGGCCGCGCTGGATCGAGCCCTTTCCCATCCCGCCGATCGCTCCGGCGCCCTCGATCTGCTTGCCGGCGATGCCCTGATCACTCTCGCATTGCTGGCGCAGGCGGAGACTGGCCCCGGAGAATCTTGAAGAGCTGGCCACTGCCATCCTGCTCTCCTCCCGGGTGGGCGCGTGATCGATCTGCACTCGCACCTGCTTCCCGCCGTGGACGACGGCTCCCGGTCGGTGGCTCAGTCGGTCAAGGTGTTGGAAGCAATGGCCCGGCAGGGAATCACCGATGTATGCCTGACGCCTCATCTGCCTGCCGGCCGCAGCCGAATCAGGACCCCCAGCAGCACATCTGCGAGCCTTTGAAGCGCTTCGAGCCCAGGCGCCCGCTGCACCCCGGCTGCACCGTGGCGCCGAGATCATGCTCGATCGTCCGATCACCCGTCCGGTCGCCCTCGCGCGGAACGTGACCCTCGGGCGGCAGCCGGTACATGCTGGTCGAGTTTCCCCGCCTGGTGGCCTACGACACCGTGACCAACGCGCTGACCCAGGTGGCCGAGCTGGGACTGATCCCCATCCTGGCCCATCCCGAGCGTTACAGCTGCTGCACGCCCGAGGCGGTCCGACATTGGCGCTCGGTGGGCTCCAAGATGCAGGTCGACTCGACCACCTTGCTCACCCCTCAGGCCCGCGGTCAGCGCGCGCGCCAGCTGGTGGGCGAAGGGCTGGCCGATATCCTGGCCGGAGATAACCATGGCGATGACCGAACCGTGGCGACTGGAGCCCGCTTCCTCCAGGCGCAGGATGGCGGCGAGCAGGTGGAGCTGTTGGCGGTGCGAAACCCGGCCGCCATCCTGGAGGACCAGGAGGTGATGCCGGTGCCACCGATTCGAATCCGGCAGAGCTGGATGAGCCGGATCAAGGAGTTCCTCGAGGGGAGCCGATGAGCCGCGAACGGATCGAGCAGGGTCTCGATGCGCTGGCCCAGGTTGCTCAGGCCTCCAAGGCGCTGAGCGGCAAGGTGGCCGAGGTGGCGTCCCGCTACGCGGAGGTGCTGCGAGGCGGCGGCACGCTGTTCTTCTGCGGCAACGGTGGCAGCGCGGCCGATGCGCAGCATGTCGCCGCGGAGTATGTGGTCCGCTACGCGGCCAACCGGCAACCCCTCGCGGCGGTCGCGCTCACGCACCGACACCTCGGTCCTCACCGCGGCGGGCAACGACCTCGGCTTCGAGCAGATCTTTGCCCGTCAGGTCGAGGCGCTCTGCCGGCCGGCCGATCTGCTGATCCTGCACAGCACCAGCGGGCAGAGTCCCAACCTGTTGGCGGCCGCCCGGGCGGCCCGCAAGCGGCGGGTTTCGACCGTGGCCTTTCTGGGGAAGGGCGGTGGTGCGCTGGCCGGACTGGTGGATCAGGCGGTCATCGTTCCCTCCGACGAGACCAGCCTGGTGCAATCGATTCACCTGGCGCTGGAGCACCTGATCGTCGAGTACGGTCGAGAGCGAGCTGCGCCGCGGATGATCGATCTCCGGGAGCAGATTGCGCTCGTCACCGGAGGCAGCCGAGGCATCGGACGGGCGGCAGCGCTGCTGCTGGCGCGGGCCGGCGCCCACGTCGCGCTGACCTACCACACCCGGGCCGATGAAGCCGAAGCCACCGCGCGGGAGATCCAAAGCCTGGGACGGAGAACCTTCATCGCCGGTGGGGATCTGGCGAACCCCGATGTCGCGGAGCGGCTGATCGCGGGGGTGAAGCGCGAGTTTGGCGGGCTCGACATCCTGGTCGCGAACGCCGGGATCTGGCCGGCAGAGGAAGTGAGCCTCGCGTCGATGCCGGTGGAGCGCTGGCGCAGCACCATGGCGGCCAACGTCGATTCGGTGTTTCTCTCCGTCCGTGCCGGGTTACGGCTGATGGGTCCGGGCGGCCGGATCGTCATCGTGTCGAGCACCGCGGGGCAGCGGGGAGAGGCCGTTCCACTCGGACTATGCTGCCACCAAGGGAGCGCTGATCTCGCTCACCAAGTCCCTCGCCGTGGAATGCGCGCCCCGGCATCCTGGTCAATTGCGTGGCGCCGGGATGGGTGGACACCGAAATGAGCCATCCGGCGTTCACCCGGGACAATCGGGAGCGGATTGAACGGACCATACCGCTGCAGCGGATCGCGACTGCCGAGGATATCGCCGGACCGATTCTGTTTCTCTGCAGCGAGCTCGCCCGTCACCTGAGCGGAGAAGTGCTGAACGTCAATGGCGGAAGCGTGCTCTGCGGATGATCCACCTGCTCTTTACCGGCGGCACGATCTCCATGCAACGAGATCCGGCGGCCGGCGGCAATGTTCCCGACCCACGGTGGCGAGGTCCTGGTTCGGTTCGCCCGGGGCCTGGACGCCATCGGGCCCTACCGGATCGAGAACTGGGCCATGGTGCCGGCCTGCCATCTCGGGCCCGACCGGATGTGGGAGCTGCGGGAACGGGTTCGGGAGATCGCCCAGTCGGGGGAGGTGCGGGGCATCGTGATCACCCACGGGACCGACACCATCGAGGAGAGTGCCTATCTGCTGGACCGCACCCTCGACCGGAAGATCCCCGTAGCGATCACCGGCGCCATGCGCACCTCGAGTGATGAAGGCTGGGACGGACCCCGCAACCTGCTCGATGCCGCTGCGGTGGCCGCCAGCGATCAGAGCGGGGGGCGAGGGGTGATGGTGGTGTTCAACGGGAAGGTGTTCGCGGGCCGTACCGCGGTGAAGGTACATGCCACCGATCTCGACGCCTTTGCCGCGCCGCACGCCGCACCGATTGGCCGGGTGGAGAATGGGTGCGTGGTCTACGAGCCGGGGAAGCGGGGAAGCGCGGGCGGGGCGGGCGAAGCCACTGCAGCCCAGCGGACTGTCGGCTCGAGTCGCCCTCGTCCCGATGGTTACTGGCGACGACGGGGAGACTGCTGGACCTCGCCCGGCCGACGCATGACGGCGTGGTCATCGAGGCGTTCGGCAGCGGCAACGTGCCCCCGGGAGCGGTGCCCGCCATCCGCCGGTGGATCGACGATGGAAAACCAGTCGTGCTCGCCAGCCGGACTCCCCTGGGTCAGGTGACACCGCTCTATGCCTTCGAGGGCGGGGGAAGCCGCCTGGTCGCGATGGGGGCGATCCCGGCGGGACCTCGCACGCCCTCGCAGGCGCGAATGGAGCTGATGATCGCGCTGTCGTCCGGCGCAGCCTACGGGAGCTGAGGTGAGCTTTCCGCCCAGTCTCCCGATTCCGGATTCCATCCTGCAGATCGCCCGAACCCTGGAGAGCGCCGGCTTCGAGGCCTGGTGCGTGGGCGGCAACCTGCGCGACACGCTGCTCGGGTCACCCCCATTCCGACTACGACATTGCCACCTCGGCTACTCCGGAACAGGTCCAGCGGCTGTTTCCCCGGACGGTGGCAGTCGGGATCAAGTACGGAACGGTCGGCGTGCTGGACCAGCAGCGTGCGCTCCATGAAGTCACCACCTTCCGGCAGGATGTGCTCACCGATGGCCGGCACGCGGTCGTGCGTTATGGGGTTTCCCTGGAGGAGGACCTGGCCCGGCGCGATTTCACCATCAACGCCATCGCCTATCACCCGCTGCGGCATGAATGGCGGGACCCATTCGAGGGAAAGCGTGACCTGGAACGCTCTCTGGTACGGGCGGTGGGAGACCCGGCGCAGCGGTTCCAGGAAGACTACCTGCGCATTCTCCGCGCTCTCCGCTTTGCTGCCCGGTTCGATTTCACCATCGATCCGGCCACCTGGGACGCGGCTCGCACTGCCGCCCCGGGCCTGGCCCAACTCTCGGCCGAGCGGGTGCGGGAGGAATGGTTCAAGGGTCTGCAGACCGCTCGATCGATCGCCAAGCTCGCGTCGCTCTGGCTCGAGGTCGGCGCGGCCGGGGTGTGGATTCCCGAGCTGGAACAGTGCGCCGGCGCTGGGCGCGGACCCTACACCCTCCAGCTCGTGACCCGGTGGTGCTGACCGCTCTGCTCACGGGAGCGCCCGTCGCGGTGCTTCGCCGGCTCAAGGCATCCAACGCCGAGCTGGACCGCGCGCTCGGCATGGAGCGCGGCCCCGAGGCGCCGGCCGCCGCCGATGAGCGCTCGGTTCGGCGCTGGCTGGCCACCGTGGGAGCCTCGGCCGATGACCTCGTTGCCCTCTGGTCTCTGCGGCACGGCGCCGAGCCGGCGTGGGCCGAGAGCATTCGGCAGATCCGAAAGCGAGGCGACCCGCTGACCCGTTCCGACCTCGCCATCACCGGTAGCGATCTCATGGCGCTCGGAGTGACCGGCCCCAGCATAGGGGAGACCCTGGCCGGCCTGCTCGATCGCGTGCTGGAAGAACCGGCACTCAATACCCGGGAGTCGCTGCTTGCCCTTGCCAGGAAGACCCCATGACCCCACTGGCCTTCGCGGTGGCGGCGGCACTCGGCAACGTGGTCGGCGCCCTGGCAGTCGTGCGTCACCTGCAGCGCGGTCTCCGCTTCATCGATACCTGTCTGGCCTTCGGCGCCGGCTTCATGCTGGCGGTGGCGGTGCTCGGGGTGCTGCCCGAGGTGTTCCGAGGCCACAGCAGCACCGCCGGACTCTACGTACTCCTGGGCTACCTGGCCGTCCATCTGGCCCAGCACGTGCTCACTCCCGCACTTCCACTTCGGGGAGGAGACCCACCGGCTGAGCCCGTCCGCCGGTCACCGGGCGCTGCTCGGGCTCACCCTGCACACCTTCTTCGACGGGGTGGCCATCGCCAGCGGCTTCCTGATCTCGGCCCGGCTCGGCGTGCTCCTCTTCCTCGCGGTTCTGCTGCACAAGCTTCCCGAGGGAGTGACCATCGCGAGCGTGATGGTGGCCGGGGGAGAGAGCCGGGGCCGGGCCGTGGGCGGTGCCGTGGTGATCGGCTGCGCCACCATTCTCGGATTTCTGCTCACCGAGCAGGTGGCCCCGCTGGCCCAGTACGGCCTGGCGCTCTCCGCCGGGCGTCACGCTCTACGTGGCCGCCTCCGACCTGGTGCCCCAGTTCCAGGCCAAGCGAGGCTGGCTCACCGCCCTGGCGTTCTTCGGCGGGGCCATGGGCTTCTTCGTGACCGAACAGCTGCTGGCGGCCTGGGGGGCGCCATAGGCGAAGGTGGGGTATGGACAGCCGGCAAGATTGCGGGACATTGTAATGGCGACGCGTGCGGCGGCCTGGGGGACCGTATGATCGTGGGCGTATGGTCGGTCGACGTGCGCGTCGCCCGCCGGGCTTACCCCTGACTCCGATGCCTCGCAAGCGCTCTGCCGCCCGGCAGGATTCCCTCTTCACCAGAGGACGTGAGACCCGTCCGCTGGCGGCCCGGATGCGCCCGGCGACGCTCGATGAGTTTGTGGGCCAGGAGCACCTGCTCGGCCAGGGCAAGCCGCTGCGCGACGCCATCGAACGGGGCACCCCGGGCTCGATGATCTTCTGGGGGCCGCCGGGGAGCGGCAAGACCACCCTCGCCCACCTCGTCGCCAGCAGCACCGACCGGGTCTTCGTCCCCTTCAGCGCCGTCACCGAGGGAGTCCCCCGGATCCGCGAGATCGTGGGCGAGGCTCGGGAACGGCTCGAGACCGGCGGCGCCCAGACCATCCTGTTCATCGACGAAATTCACCGACTCAACAAGGCGCAGCAGGACAGCCTGCTTCCCCCGGCGGAAGACGGCACCCTGACGCTGATCGGAGCTACCACCGAGAACCCCAGCTTCGAGGTCATCGGGGCATTGCTGTCCCGCACTCGCGTGTTCGTGCTGCAGCCGCTCGGCGCCGAGGACATCGAACAACTGCTCCGGCGCTCGCTGGACGATGCCGAGCGCGGCGTCGGGAACCTCCAGCTCGAGGTCGATCCCGAAGCACTGACGATGATGGCAGTGGAGGCGGACGGCGATGCCCGTCGCGCGCTCACCGTGCTCGAAGCCGCCGCGGCGCACGTGGGAGAGCGGGGGAGGGTGACGGTCGAGGTTGCCCGGGAAGCGATGCAGAAGCGTTTTGCCCGCTACGACAAGGCCGGCGAGGAACACTTCAATCTGCTGTCCGCCTACCATAAATCGCTGCGGGGGAGCGATCCCCAGGGAGCGCTCTACTGGATGGCGCGGATGATCGATGGCGGGGAAGATCCCATGACGCTGTTCCGCCGGGCCATTGCCATGGCGGCAGAGGACATCGGGCTGGCCGACCCGAATGCGCTGATCATGGCGGTTGCCGCCCGCGATGCATTCCACATGTTGGGCCCCCCCGAAGGGTACCTCCCTCTGGCCGAGATGACGATTTATCTGGCGACGGCGCCGAAGTCGAACAGCGCGAAGGTGGCCCTCGGCGCGGCCATGGACGCCGCCCGGGAGACTCCTGCCGCGCCGGTGCCGCTGCACATCCGCAATGCGCCCACTCCCCTGATGAAAGAGCTGGGCTACAACAAGGGCTACCGTTACGCGCACAGCTCACCCGACGCCTACCTGCCCCAGGAATACCTGCCCGACATGCTCCGGGATGCCCAGTTCTACGTCCCGGGCTCGTTCGAGAAGAAGATTGCCGACCGGATGGAGTGGTGGGCCAAGTTGAAGGCGGGAGAACAACGTGAAGCGGGACGAGGAGGGCGGGGGCGGGGAGTGACTGTGATGCACGGCACGGTCCATGCAAGCAGGTGCTCCCCATCGTCATACTCGGTGGGGGACTATATTTCTCCCTGGCACGAAAGAGGTGGGGTTTGAGAGTTGGGGTGCGATTTGCGGTGGCGATCCTGGCCGGAGCAGCCTGCACCAGTTTGGGACTCAATTTCAAGGAACCCGACATTCAGCTCGACCACGCGGTCGTACGGGGGATAGACCTCAGCGGAGGCAATCTGGATCTAGTGGTGAAAGTCCAAAACCCGAACAACTTCACGCTTCAGGGCACCAGGCTCCAGCTCGGCGTTGATGTCGAGGGATCCCACCTGGGCGACGTCACCTACGACAGCGATTTCGCAGTTACCCAGAACGGCACCACCACGCTCACCTTGCCACTCCGATTCGGCTGGTCCGGGGTTGGCAGCGCCGTCCGGACCGCGCTGAGCTCCGGCGACTTGCCGTATCAGATGAAAGGCCAGCTGACCCTGCAGCTGCCCGGCGGCCTCAATCAAGCAGTTTCCTTCACCCACTCAGGCCGCGTTCCCCTCACCCGTGCCGGCACCGTAGCCATCCCCGGTGTCGGACCCTCATGACCAGGAAGGCCACCCCATCCGACCACTGATCCCCGTGCGCGACCCCATCGAGCGGGTCGTGCTGGTTGCGGCGCCACGCAAAGGATCGCCCGACGCGCGGCATCTCGACGAACATCTGGAGGAGCTCACCCGGCTGGTGGACACGGCTGGGGCCGAAGTAGTAGGCCGAATCTCCCAAATCATCGCCGCACCCAATCCCGCGACCCTCATCGGTGAAGGGAAAGTCGAAGAGGTGGCCGGCGAAGTCGCCGCCTCCAACTCGTCGCTGGTCATCTTCGACGAGGAGCTCTCGCCGGTTCAAGGCGCCAACCTGGAGCGCGAGCTCAAGGTGCGGGTGATGGACCGGGCCGAGATCATCCTCGACATCTTCTCCACCCGAGCCCGGAGCCACGAGGCCAAGCTGCAGGTGGAGCTGGCGCAGCTGGAGTACCTGCTGCCGCGGCTGACCCGGATGTGGACTCACTTGTCCCGTATTCGCGGCGGTATCGGCCTGCGGGGTCCGGGCGAGACCCAGCTGGAGACCGACCGGCGGATCATCCGCCGCAAAATCCAGGGTCTCAAGGGCAAGCTCAAGGACGTGGAGAAACACCGGGAGAACGTCCGCGCGGGACGTGATCCGATGCTGAGCGTGGCCCTGGTCGGCTACACCAACGCCGGCAAGTCGAGCATCCTGCGAGGGCTCTCCGGCCAGCACGAGATCGTGGTGGAAGATCGGCTCTTCGCCACGCTCGACACGCTGACCCGGGAAGTGGATCTGGGTGAGGGACAGCGGGCGCGAGTCACCGACACCGTGGGGTTCATCCGCAAGCTGCCCCACCACCTGGTGGCCAGCTTCCGGGCCACGTTGGAAGAGGCGCGCGCTGCCGATGCCCTGCTCCATGTCATAGACGCGAGCCACCCTGACTGGGAGGGCCAGCTCCGCGTGGTGGAGAAGGTCGTGGCCGAGCTGGGATTGGCGGATCGCCCGATCATTCCGGTCTTCAATAAAATCGATGCCGTCCCGGATGGTCCGGGATTCAGCCGCCGGGTGCGGGAGCTGTATCCCACCGCCATCATCACCAGCACCATGCGAACCGATGGGTTGGCTCTGCTCAAGAGCAGGCTGCGCGAACTGGAACGGGCGGGACGGCTGACCGTTCGGGTTCGGCTGCCGCTGGCCGATGGGGCCCGGATGGCGGAGCTCTATCGCGAGGGAGAGGTGCTGAGCCGGGACCAGAATGGGGCGTTCAACGAATTGGTGGTGCGGCTGGAGCCGTGGCGAGTCGAGCGGCTGCGAAGTGGTGGTATCGAGGTGGTGGACTTCCGCGACGAACAGCTCCGGCTGCGGCGGGCGAGCGGGGGGTAGGCGGAAGAAAAAGCGTGAGCGGGAAAAGCGTGAGCGGTGAGCGGAACTCACCGTAAGCCCTCCGTTCTGCGCCAGCTTGCTTGCGACCCGCTTACCCCGCTTCCCCGCCTCTACTTCCCCCCGCTCAGCACCTGCTCCAGAATCAGCCAGCGGTTCATGCCGGCGAACTTCTGGTGCATCTTGGTGGACGGCGGAATACCGGCCAGCTCATCTTCCTCGATCTGCAGATCGGCCAAGGCGTCGATGCCGCTCTTGAGGAACTTCCGCAGTCCCTTCTCCAGTGCCATCCCCGCGGTCCTGAAGTTGAACAGCGTCGAGAACTGAAGAATGAAGCCCAGGTCGGCGAGCTGCTGGTTGGTGATCAGGGTGCCGGCCTTCTTCGCCTTTCCGAAATAGAGTGAAGGCGAGAGGTTGAAGCCCAGCATCTGGTCCGGATAGTACTTCCGCACTCCCTCAGCGAACTCCTGGGGCTGCTCCAGCTCGGTATTGTTGAACTCGGGCCAGATCACGTCCACGCCCAGCTCCGCGGCTTCCCAGGCATCCTCCACCGCTGCCTTCACGCCACCCGGCTCCCGGTCGGGCAGGGCACCGTCGATCGAGTCGGTCCGGGCGATGATCACCACGTCCACCCCAGTGGCCTGGGAGGCCGCCTTGATCGCCTTGAGCTTGGCCAGCCATTCCTTCCGCGGCACCAGCACCTTGTTCCGCTTCTGCTTGCCGACGTTCACGATGTGGCCGCAGGTCCGGTTGGCTGGATCCTGATTCTCGAGATGGACGCCGGCCGGCCCGAGCCCGGATCAGCTCCACCGCGAGGGTGAAGGTCTGGGTCGGTCCCCCGAACCCGGCTTCCATATCCACGAACGCGGGCGGGGCCTGCAGCACTTCCTTGCCCTCGGTGTCGTAGTAATGGGTGTTGCGGGCGCCCTCGATGCCCATCCACATCTCGTGTACCAGCTTCACCATGTCGTGCGACGCATACACCCCGATATCGGGGAACATGCTCTTCGTGGCGGCGAGCTGCCAGCCACTGCCATAGAGGGCCTTGAAGCCGAGCCGGGTCATGATGGCCGCGGTGAAAGCGTCGTAGGCGCCCGCCGTGTGCAGATAGGTCTTTCGGTCCCGAGCCTCGTGCAGCAGCCGGCGGAGCTTGTCCGCGGGCTCCTCGGTCTCCGGGGGAGCGAAAAGCTTTCCCAGGGCCTCGGCCGGATAGGTGGCATGGGCCGAGGCGGGGCGGGTGGCAGTGGCCATCGAATGATCTCCTTGGGTCACGCTGGGAGCCTTGTGAAACTATTCACATGATAACGGTCGGGCCCAAAACGCGCCAGAGCCGCAATCCCTTGCAGGCACTGGTCCCACTATACTTCCCGGCCATCGTGGAAACCCCAGGACCGATGTTCATCACCAAGCCCTTCATCACGAACCGGCCAATCCGGTTCGCGCTGGCCGGGTGCGGCCGGATCTCGGCTAACCACTTCGACGCCATCGATAAGCACGCCGATCGGGCGGAGCTCGTGGGGGTCTGCGACGTCGATCCCGCCGCGCTGGCCAAGGCGGTTGAGCGGACCGGAGCCCCGGGATTCCGCACGCTCGATGCCATGCTGGCGGGAACCAATGCCGACATCGTCATCCTGGCGACGCCCAGCGGACTGCATGCGGACCAGGCGGTCCAAGTTGCGGAGGCAGGCCGACATGTGATGACGGAAAAGCCCATGGCCACCCGCTGGCAGGACGGGAAGCGGATGGTCCATGCCTGCGACCAGGCCGGAGTGCATCTCTTCGTGGTGAAGCAGAATCGCCGCAACGCCACACTCCAATTGCTCAAGCGGGCGGTGGAGAAGGGTCGCTTTGGCCGGATCTACATGGTCAATATCAATGTGTTCTGGAGCCGGCCGCAGTCGTACTACGACAGTGCACCCTGGCGGGGTACCTGGGAGTTCGACGGCGGGGCGTTCATGAACCAGGCGAGCCACTACGTGGACCTGCTGGACTGGCTGATCGGGCCGGTCGAGAGCGTGCAGGCCTACACCGCCACGCTGGAGCGAAACATCCAGGTGGAAGACACCGGGGTCGTCAGCATCCGGTGGCGCACCGGTGCGCTCGGCTCCATGAACGTCACCATGCTCACCTATCCCAAGAATCTCGAGGGTTCGATCACTATCATCGGGGAGAAGGGCACGGTGCGGATCGGGGGTGTGGCGGTAAACCGGATCGACCACTGGGAGTTTTCCGATTCCGATCCGGACGATCAGAAGATCGAGCAGGCGAGCTACGACACGACATCGGTCTACGGCTTCGGCCATCCGCTTTACTACGACAACGTGATCAAGTCCCTTCGGGGCGAGGCCATGCCCGATACCGATGGCCGGGAGGGCCTGCACTCCCTGGAGATTCTCATTGCCACCTACCAATCTGCCCGGGACGGCCGCCGGGTAGCCCTGCCGCTGGAATATTAGGTTCCGCCGGTCATCTCGGGCGCGTCGGTGTGCGCTGCGTCACCGAGATGAAAGCCCCCGCGAAAAAATCATTGCGAGACAGTCTGGCTCTTCAATGTGTCTTTCTGACCCAAGAGAGTCGCCATAGAGGTAAACGGAACCTGCTCTGAAGCACGGCTCGATACTGACGATGAGAGCTCTAGGCTTGCGGCTGACTTTGTTTTAGCTATGTTCGCCCTGATTAGTGCAATTTGGCGCACGACTTGCTTCTGGGAGTACCCGCTTCGGCCGAACAAGGCCAGCGAAGGTCAAAGAAATAAGTCCGACCAGAACACGCAGGTGGATTGGGAGACCCCCTTGAGCTTCAGTCCATGTCCGCGGTAAGTCAGACTTCGGTCGAGCCTCGCTTTCAAAGTCCTCCCGCCACCAAAGATGTTGCAGGAAGTAACGGTGCAGCCCTAAAGGCGGCCGTGCTGGAGGACGTCCATCCCAGCACGGGACTGGAGCGTCTCGCGCTCACCCGGCGGGCCCCCCAGATCATGCGCCGGCACTTTGTTCGGGCCGCCGTCCGGATATCGGTGCTGCTGGCGGGAGACACCGCAGCTCTGCTGCTGCTCCGAGCGGTGCTTCACGGCGTGAGAGACGTGGGATGGCTGGGGCCCGCCACCAGCGCCGTGCTGAACCGAATCATCCCTCCCGGGGCGCTTCCCCTGGTTCAGCTGATCCCCGCCATTCTGCTTGGACTCATCGTTCTCGACACCTATGGCGCCAGCGATCGCCGGCGGGATTCCAGTCGTCTGGTGGCTGGAGCCACCCTCGGCCTTGCGTTGCCGTTCTGGGGACAGCTCTGGAGCCACTTCTCCCTGTTGGCTGTGCCTGGTTTCATCCTGCTCGCCGGCATCATCGGGACCTCGCTGATCGTCGAGCGCCACATGATCGACCATGTGGTGCGCAAGCTCTGGCCGATCGGGCCAGGCGCGGTTCGCGCGCTCATGATCGGCCGGCCGGAGCACACCGTAAGGGCGCTGGAGCACCCTGCGCTTGGCGATGCCCGGGAGCTGGCGTTCGGTGGAATCCTGGACCCGGATGAGCTCGGTTTGACCGGGGGCCGCAGCGGCTTTCTCCGCCTGTGTCAGACCATCAAGCGGTATCGGGCCGACACGCTGGTGCTCAGCGGTCCGCTCGACGATGAGGCATTCGGCCTGATCATCGAGGCCGCGGGAGCGGCCGGGTGTCAGCTCTATGCATTGCCCCGCGCCTTCGCGCTGGGCGGGGTGGAGTCGCAGATGGTCTGGCGGAGGGGGGCACCGCTCGTTGCGCTCAACCGGCCCGGCCTGCGGGTACGCCAGCTGCTGATCAAGCGCACCCTCGACGTGATTGCCTCAGCCATCGGGCTGATCATCTTCGCCCCGATCCTGAGCATCGTGGCACTCGCGGTCCGCCTCTCCGGGAGGGGCCCCATCTTTTTCCGCCAGCTGCGCGTGGGCCTCGGCGGCAAGATTTTCCGGATCACCAAGTTCCGCAGCATGGTGCACGATGCCGAGGCGCGGCGCAGCGACCTCACCGGGGAGAGCGTCTACACCGATCTGCGGTTGTTCAAGGTGGTGAACGATCCCCGGGTCACCCGGCTGGGTGCGTTTCTCCGGCGCACCAGCCTGGATGAGCTGCCTCAGTTGTGGAACGTGCTGCGGGGAGAGATGTCGCTGGTCGGGCCCCGGCCACCGCTTCCGGCCGAAGTCGATCTCTATGAGGAGCATCATTACACCCGGTTTGACGTGAAGCCCGGCATGACCGGCCCGTGGCAGGTCAACGGCCGGAACCTCATTACCGATTTCGAGGAAGTCATCCGGCTGGAAACCGACTATATCAGAGAGTGGTCCATCTGGAAGGACCTGGGTTTGCTGCTGAAGACCATCCCCGCTGTGCTCTACATGCGCGGCGCCGTCTAGCCTGGCGGCAGAGCCCAGCGCCTTATCTCAGGTTGTACAATCGGACTACTTCACCGTCCTGTTCCTGGCTGAAGCGCCCGGGCAAGAGCGGACGCCTGGGCCGGGCCTCCGCATAGAAGGCTCCGATCCGGTCGAGATGCCGAGGCTCGACGGCGAGGATGGTCCGCTCCTCGGCTCCTTCGGTATCGATCTTGACCAGGTCGATCTTGCTCTCTCGCCGGAGTACGTCTTGCAACACTGCGTTGACCGAGCGACAGCGAATCCGGATCGACTTGCCGGTTCGCACTCCGATCCCTCCATACTGTCCGGTCGGCTCCACCCCGCGAACTCTACCATAGCATCCGATCGGCGACTGCGCTGGTGTCCAGGATGTAAATGGTCCGAAACGAGGCGAGATTCTGCTCCAGTCGGCGCACATTCTCAGCGACCGGCTCGAACAAATAGCAGCGGCTCTCTGGGTTCCGGGGAGAGGAAATACAACGCGCTGAGGCCGACGTTGGAGCCGATGTCGACGATCACCTTGGGTGCATTGTCGATCCGGTAGTCGAGCCGACAAAAAATCTCATTCAGGGTTCTGAGTGCGGCGTGACTAAAGATTCGCGGTGTCACCGTGCCCAGCGGTGTACGCACCGGCACGTCCCAGGGATACTCCCCAGCGCCTGAGAGGTAGCGATACAATACCTGGAGCGGATGATGGTAGACCTGAGCCATGTTCCGCGCGGCGCGGTAATGGCTCGGCCGAAACGGCGCGCGCGCGATGGTGAAGAGAGAGCGTCCGCCCAGGCGCATGGTGTTGGTCCTTAGTCGCTCAGGCCGCCGGCGGCGCCCAGAGTGCGCCGGCGGAATCGCTCGAGCGCACTCTCGAGATACTCTCGAAACCTTTGCCTGAAGCGATGGATGCCGAAGCGGAGCGCGCTCTCCCGGCAAGCCGTGGGTGAGAAGCGCTGCTCCTGGCCCTCGAACTGCTCCACAGCCTCCTGAATTGCCGCAGCCGTTTGCTGGTAGAAAAACATGCCTGTCGGGGACCGGTGATGGGGGCCGTCCACCGTCTCGAGGGCGCCCCCCTTGCCGTAAGCAATGACCGGTGTGCCACAGGCCAGTGCCTCGACCGGAGCGATACCGAAATCCTCCTCCGCCGCGAAAACGAACGCGCGCGCCTGCTGAAGATGCTCGCGCAGGATGGCCTGTGGCTGACGTCCCAGCACCCGAACGTTGGGTCCGGCCTTGGCCGACACCCGGGCCGCCTCGGGGCCGTCTCCGATCACCACCAGCTGGCGGTGGGGCATGCGGGTGAACGCTTCGACTACCAAGTCCATGCGTTTGTACGGCACCATGCGCGACGCGGTCACATAGAAATTCTGCCGCACCTGGCCGGGAGTGAATGCCTCGATATCCACCGGAGGGTGAATCACCGCTGCGTCGCGGCGATAGAACTTCCAGATCCGCTGAGCCACGAAATGGGAATTGGCGATGAACTCGTCGACCCCATTCGCGGTCCGGTAGTCCCAGAGCCGCATCCGGTGGAGAAGATACCGTGCCAGCCACGACCGGACCCCCCGATCCAAGCCGGCCTCTCGTAAGTATTGGTCCTGGAGATCCCAGGCGTAGCGCATGGGAGAGTGGCAATAGCACACGTGCAGCTGACCAGGACCGGTCAGACTCCTTGGCCACCGCATAGGAGCTGGAAACCACCAGCTCATACGAGGAGAGATCGAACTGTTCGATGGCGAGTGGCATAAGGGGGAGAAACCGGCGATACCCCCGCCGCACTCCGGGAAGCCGCTGAAGAAATGAGGTGCGGATGGGCCGGTGGCCGAGAAAGGCGCGTTCGGCTGCGGGCATGAAGTCGATCAGGCTATATACGTCGGCATCCGGATAGAGCACCAGCATCTGCTCCAGGACTCGCTCCGCCCCCGCGTAGGTCACCAGCCAGTCATGTACGATCGCGGTTTTCATGCGGCCAGCACCCGATCCAAAACCGACAGCGCCCCCCGGGCCGAGCGCTCCCAGGTGAAGCGGCGGGCGCGCTCCAGTCCCCGGCATCGGAGCGTCGTCCTCAGGCTGGAGTCCTGGAGGACGCGGATGATCGCTTCCGCAATGCTGTCCGGATCGAGCGGATTACAGTACTGGGCCGCATCGCCGCAGACCTCCGGCAACGAAGCCACCCGCGATACGATAGTGGGGCACCCGCATGCCATTGCCTCCAAGGGCGGCAGGCCGAACCCCTCATACAACGAAGGCAGGACCAGCGCCTCGGCGTGGGCCACATAACGCTTGAGCAAGCCCTCGGAGACGGCTCCGAGCAGTTGCACTCGAGGAGCCAGACGCTTGGCCGCCATCTGTACCTGACTGTCTCCGGTTCGGAAACCCTCGGCCTTTCCCAGAATTAAGAGATCGCAGGGAATCCGGGAGGCCAGCTTGCTGAAGGCCTCCAGCAGTCGGCCGAGGTTCTTGTGCGGCTTCACATTACCGACATAGAGCAGATAGGGTTTCGGGTGCGGCGAGGGCGAAGGGGCCACCTCGAACCAGCTCTGGTCCACTCCGATGTGCACCACTTCCGGACTGGCTCTCGAGACTCCCACTAGGCGCTCGAATTCCGTGCGGGTAAACTCGGAGTCGGTCATGATAGCGTCCGCCGACCGGCTGATGCGGCGAAACATGAAGCGGGCGTAACCCTGGCGGTGAAAGCCGCCGAAGAATTCCGGCAGAGCCAGGTGCCCCACATCGTGAACCGTAACTACCAGCCGCCCTCGCCGGACGAGAGGAATGTTATAATGCGGCGACCAGAAGAATGCTGGTCTCCCCGGGAATCCGACGGGCTAGCCCAATTTGCTCCCGCAGCGAGTAGATGGGCGAATCGAAATCGATGACTCGCACGTTGCTGGCCCGGGCCCACGACCGGTCTTGAAGCACCGAACGCGGTCCCAGGATGACCCACTGAACGCCGGGTCGCTCCGCGGTCATGCGGGGCAGGAGCTCGGACACACAGGTGCCGATGCCGGATGCTTCGATCATGCGGGCATCGACTGTGATCGTCTTGGGCAGAACGGCGATCATCCGGCCGCTGGTGCGGCTTGAGTCGACCCGGATGCGGATGTCTTGGTTTGCCGCAGCCAGCCCGCCGCCACCAGTGGGAGCCCCAGAGAGACCCACGTGAACGGCAAGTACATCGAGTTGTAGCTCAAGCCATTGATCAGAATCCCGACCAGCGCCAGGGTCGGCGAGCGATACACGCGAAGCATATTTGCCAGAGAGGTATAGTGCCTGCGCTGCCGAACAGTCCTACTATCGTCCGGATGTTCCGGCCACCAATCGTCACGATTACTTCACCCGTCGGCTCAAGGACACAGGTTAATGGCAGAATACCACGGTGCTGCTCGTGGAGGAAGCACGCCAGTCGATTATTTTGGACCAAGGGTAACACCGGTCGGTTCCGCGCGGATTCGCCGAGCCTCACACGGGTAACTATCCGGCAGACCCAACCTCCAACATACCCAATAGGATCCGGGACCGCCCCTCCAGAGAGCCGGGAGCTACCGAGAGTGGTTGCTGAGTGCTTTGGAACGGAGTTCCGCCTAATGATGGTGATTTGTCATGCAACTTATTAGCTGACCGGTAGCGGCATTGCGCGCTACTGCTCGTCATGGAAGAGGTGAAATGTGGTGGCGCCGAGTTGTCGATTCTTCGCGCTGACTCGAGCACTCTCGACTCGTTGCGAGGTCCACCTGGCTGTGTCCGAGGGAGCCCTGCATCACCCGGTGCTGCGCGCGGCATGCGAAGCGCTGGACCATACGGTGGTCACGATTCACCCTTCCACAGCCCCGTTGATGCCGGCACCATTTACGCCCAACCTGCACCAGCGCCTCCGAGCCTCGGCTGCGAGTGAGCTGGCGGGGATGTCGAGCGCACCCGGCCGGACGCAATAGTGGTCAATCTTCCCACTGTCGAACGGGGACAGGCGGTGGTCGATGCGGCGGAACGTTGCAGCCCGCGGCCACCGGTGTGGGGTTTCTGCATCTGGCCAGCAGCCCACCGTCATTGGGGCCAAGCTGGGATTAGCCGGAACTTTATCGTTACCCGACTATTTGATCCGGGCCATTCGACCGGCTGCTGACGGTCTCTGGGCAGGTTCGGCGAGATTGCCGAACGCTACGGCCTCACCGCGCCAGATGTTGTTCAACCACCGACTAGAGGCTTAAGCCCGCTTTTCCCCGGGCAGCAATCGCTCCCAGTTGCGGCAGGCCGAAAAGACTGTCGGATGGTTTCCTTCTGGGGATGGTAGGAAAGGCTCGAAACTCATCACAAGGGGCAGGACGCCGCGCTACGCATAACCCGCGAGCTGCTGAACCGGGGACTTGGGTTGCAACTGGTGATCGTAGGTGATGGGCCCGACCGCCACTGGGTTCAGCGGAAGGCAGGAGAGCTTCGGATTGCCGGCGGTCCGATTCCTCGGGTGGCGGGATGATATCGAGCGCCTGATACCGCTATTCGATGCGGTGCTCATGCCGTCGCGGTACGAAGGTTTTCCTCAGGTGCCGTCCAAGCCGTCACCGCGCATGTGCCAGTGGTGGGGCTACGCTGTAGGTGACTGGTCGACTAGTGCCCCGGAGCTCACAGCGGCGCCGGGCGACGAATTGGCACTCGCTGCCATCGTGGAGGCTCTCGCCCGCGAGCCGCGCAGCTGGCCGGCGGGTGAGGTGGCGCTTCGGCGGCCACGTGGTGTGATCCCAGCACGTGGCCGATAGGCTCCTGGCGTTAATGCGTAGTGCCGGTTTGCCGCGACTCATCGGAGAGACCATGACTCGAGCCACCGGTACGCCGGACGGGGAGCCGTCCACCCGGATCAGATCGAAGCCAAGGCTCTTCCCCTCGGCCAGCACATATCCGGTAGAGCCGGTCGTATACCTGCTCCCGTTCGTTGCCCTCCACACACGTGCGCCAAGCCTCCAGTTGAGCGCTATCGATCTGTGCCGGTTTCAATCTCCACCTGTCGGGGATCAGGGCGCCCCCCAGGCCGAATTCAGTATTCCCAGTAGACGGGGGTCACCGTGATCCCGCATGGTTCTCCAGGCCGTGGATCCTCTGGAATCGAATGCCAGGGCTAGAGGATAGCCATAGGTATGGATCGCGAGTACGTCATACGGCGCCTGTCGCTCGTACATTCCGACGAGAAAGCCGCCGTGAATGGCCGACGCGAGACCGCCGGTCACTACCAATGCCTGGGGGTTGCTTCTTTTTATTGCGGATATGCGAGCTTTACAGCATTTCGCATAAAGGTGGCCACGCTGGCGCATCGAGATTTCGGGGTGGCCGACGCCGAACACGTCGTAAACGCAACATCCATCTCGTTTTTGCAGAGTTGCCACGCTCGCACGGCGGGAGAATCCGGCGACTCGCGCCTCCATAAACCGCGCGAATGCTCGATACACCATCTCCCGGCTGTGGAAGTCGCCAAACGGAGGCTGGTGCACAACGACCAGTGGATCGAGGCCGGCCTGCAGCGCGCGCTCGGAGGCCTTCCTCCCACTCCCGCCCGATAGAGGGGTCTCCCAAAGGGACCGGTAGAGGGTGTATCGGATGTGACGCAGGCCGAGATCCAGCACCTGCGCGACGCCCTGGTCCAGGTGGTGAACCACGATCCCCACATCCCGCTGCCCCCGCTCAGCACGAGTGGCCGGATGATCCGTGGCGCTGCTGGAGAGCCAGAGGCAGGCCAGCGCAGTGCTCAGACCTCGAGCTAATGCCATGGACTCGGTGGCCGAATGGTTTCCCGCACGAGTCGCATTAACTTTGCTCCAAATGCAATGGAGAACAGGGGGGCAGTCCAGAAGGCCCGGCCGAGGGCATCGGAAGCCGCCAGCGGCGACCAGCGCCTTGCCGCTGCGCCGGCGCAGACCATCCAGCCGCGGGCTCGATCGTGGCCGAGCTACGCCCCGATAAGGCAGATGCCGGCGGAGAATCCGTTCCACGTTGCCCCTGACCGCCGCGGCTGGCTGGGTGCTCGTCAACGACTCGCCATGGAAGCGATACTGGTACAACACCTGGGGCAGGTGAGCGATTCGGATTGACGATAGACCCGGAGCCAGTAGTCATAATCCTCCGCCAGAAACAGCTCGGCATCATAGGCGCCGATGGCCTGGTAGACTCCTCTCCGATAGAGAAAGCACGCGCCCAGTGCATTGAAGTAGGCCAGCCTCGATGCGGCCTGGGCGGGAAAGTGCCCCAGGTAATTACCCGCTTCATCGATGGCCACGGAGTCGGCGTACACCAGTCCGATCTCGGGGTTCTGTTCCAGAAATCGCACCATCTCTTCGAAGGCGCCGGGCAGAAACCGATTGTCGTCGAAGTGCCAGCTGAGGTAACGCCCGTTGGCCGCCGCGTGGCCGGTGTTCAGCGCGTCAGGCAATTTCAATTCGCCCGGTGCCGAACGCCCCTGACCCGCCCATGGTCGGGCTGCGTACTCGGCGATAATTCCCGGCGTGGCGTCGGTGGAGGGCGTGGTCCTCGCTGATCAGTTCCCACGCGGGGTAGGTCTGGCTCAGGCAGCTTTCGATCGCTTCGGGGAGGTACTTTGCGCGGTCGTACGTCAGGCAGGACGATCAAAACGAGCGGTTTGCCCTCGCTCACGAAAGTCCGACCGCCTCGAGCACCGCGGAAAAGTTGACGTTGGCCGGATGCACGGCCAGAATCCGCCAGCTCCCCACCAGCGGTAGCCACAGTGGTGGCCTCTACCCGCAGGAACTGCTCATCCAGCCGGTAGAGCTTATACCCCAGCGCTTCCAGCCTCCGCAGCACGCTCCTGGCCGACTCACCGAGCTGGTCCGCCAATCGATCGGCGGTCTCCAGCACCACGAATGGGCGGCGATTGCTGCCCAGGAGCTTCGTCGCGCCGTCGAGTACTCGGGCCTCATATCCCTCCACGTCCACCTTGATCAACGCCGGTGTGCAAGGGCCCCTGGCGGCGTAGGCGTCAAGGCTCACGACCTTGACCTGATGGGGGTGATGAGCCCGCGGCGGGAACTCCGGGAATGATCGAATGGGAGCCGTCGTCCGGCCGATCCGCCTCGTCCAGCACCGCGGCTCCCGGATCGGCTCCGACCGCGGCCACATTGACCACCAGCCGGTCTTCGATCCGATCTGAAGTTTTCCCGCAACCGCTCCGCCAGCCGGGGCACCGGCTCGAATGCGTGCACCCTGGCCCCCCGGCTGGCCGCGACCAGGCTGTGGTGGCCGATGTTGGCGCCGACGTCGAAGAAGACCTCACCGGGCCGCAGGATGGCCGCCAGGACGCCCGCGATCCCCGGCTCGTAGGCGCCATACGCCAGCACGCACCGGTGGATGTACTCGCGGGGATCATGGATGATCATCCGGTATCCACAGTTCAGCAGCACCCCATGGTGGCGTCCGATCCGACGGCCGAGCTCGCCAGAATCGACGGCAGGCGGCCGCTATGGACGGCCAGGCGGTACATGACCGAATCTGTCGTCATGCCCACTCGCCACCCGCCACCGGCACTCGAACCGGGGTGACTCTCCACTCCGGGTGGCGCCGTATGGCAAAGAGGACGAATGCCCAGACCTGGATGGTGTGCAGCACGTACAATATCAATCGGCCCAGCCCAGTCCGTGGCCCCATGGCGGACGAGGAGCCAGGACGCCGCCAGGAATTCAGCTGCCCAGAGACAGTTGAGCAGAAACCCCCACCACATCTTGTTCAGAGCTGCCAGGGCCTCGCCGATCACGGTGTTGGTGGCCTGAAGGACCGCGGCCAGACACAGGAGGGAGAGGACCACCCAGCCACTGGAAAATCCGGGGGCCAGAAGCCCCCATGATCTGCCGGCTGGCAACTATGAGCGGCAGGGCGACAGCCAACCCGGCAGCAAGGGACGCCAGTGAGCTCAGGCGAACCGCCCTCTGGTACCGGCCCGCATCGACCCCGGCCTGCAGGTTGGAGAACATCGGCATCACCACCTGGGCAATCGCGCCGGGCACGAAGAGGGCGAGCGCGCGGATCTGGGTGGCTGCATTGAACAGCGCCGTCTGGCCCGGCCCGTCCGGCCGGATGAACAGGAGTCTCAAGGCGGCCCAGGTGATGGGCCCGACCATGGGCCGACGTCGAGGGCACGGCGAAAGAAAATATGATTCCGCGCTCCTGCCAGATGCCCCGAAACGCCACCGGAACGCCCCGCCTTCTGCGCAGCGGCGCTCCCACCGCCTCGAGCACGAGCACATTGATGAAGGCGCCGAGCACGGTACCACAGAGCGCGCCCTGGATGCCCCAGCCGGCGGCGCCGAGGGCAGAGCCCACAGCCACGGTGAGAACCGTGACTGCGGTCAGCCAGGCCAAGACCCGAAACTGCTCCATCCCGCTGATCGCTGCCATCTGTACGCCGTTTACTACCGACATCAGCAGGAGGGAGCGCAGATTCGGATGTAGGGGGCAAGGTGCGCCGCGTTCAGGGTTCGCAGCGCGAGGTAGTCCGCGGCCATTGCCACCCAGGCTGAGACCAACGTTCCCGAAATGACACCCAACGTCAGGGTCAATCCCAGCACCCGGCTTGCCCGCGGAGGGTCGCTGTCTCGAAACTCGGCGACAAACTTGTTGGTGGTCAGTCCGAGACCCAGCCCCGCGAGCGTGCCGAACATCATAATGGTGTTGCGGACCATCCCAAACTCGCCGAAGGTCTCCTTCCCGAGCACTCGAGCTATGATGATGGAGGACAGTGCCGCAAGGACTTGACTGGCTCCCATGCCGAGAAGGACCCAGGTCGCGCCCGAGGCAACTCGCGCCCGCAGCGTGCCCTGGGGAAAGTGCCTCAGCAGGTGACGACGTATGGCGGGAAAGGCCATGGCTAGGGCGAATGCAGTGGCGTGGCTACCTACGTAATCGCTGAACTGGCGCTGAAAGCGCTCGGGGCGCTTCGAGGGATACGCGGGCGGAGCCTTCGCCGTCGCCGGCTCTCACCTCGTGTCGGGCGCGCCGGGTTTGCGGCCGGCACTGCTTTCATACTCACGTCGCCGCCCTTCATAATACTCACGCGCGCACAGCCCACCCAAAAGAAACAGCGGGCCGATGATGAAGGGGTAGAAGATGCTGTTCGAGCGCCGCTGTAGAACGACGAGGCTGGGTATCCAGGCGTGCAGGGTAAGCCCCAGGACCCGGACGTTCGGGGGCAGCGTCTTGCTGCGATGGGTCTTCAACCCGAGCATCATGATGCGCCACAACACTGCACCGAGCAGGGCGACCCCGACGATCCCGCTGACAGCCGCCAGATACAGGACGCCGCCGTCCGATCCGAACGCCGTGTTGCCCGAGACCGCGGAGCCGTAGGCGCTCCGCACAATACCGAAGGTGTTGTACCCCACTCCGATTACCGGGTTGTCGGCAAACACCTGCCAGGCCAGAAGCCAGCTCTGGAGCCGCGACAAGGCAGACGGCTCCAGCAGCGTAAGCTTGTGATAGCTCGCGGCGAACTCGATCAGCTTGTCGGCGGCCAGCGTCCCGATCAGTGCCATGGCCGCTAGCGGCACGAAGAGCCGGCTGAAGCGCCGGGTCCGAAAGGTCAGCAGGCCAAGGCCGAGCAGGCTGGCGATGATGGAGCTGCGAGACAGCGTGAGAATCAGCGCCACCCAGAAGAGCGTGAGCAGTGGATAGGAAGGCTTCTGCTGCGCGGCCTGGGCATGGGCGTAGAACAGACCGAACATGATGAACGCGCCGGCGAAGTTGGGATCCAGGAAGGACGACACCAGCCGGTTGCCCTGGACATCCCAATCCACATAGGGGATCGCGTCCGGGTAGATCATGAACGCGAAGTCGGGCAGGAAGATGGATTGGAAGATGCCGAAGGCCGCAAAGGCGATGCACACCGTCAGCGCCACCCGGGTGAGCCGCGACGCCGACCCCCGGCGCAGCACGGTCAAGGCAAAGAGGTAAAGCACCGCATACATCGACCAGCGGACCAGGTAGAGGCTGCTGAAGACCACGTCACCCGCGGTCAGGTCGAATCGAACCGCCGCTACGCCGATGGCCAGCACATTGATCAGGATGAATCCGGCCAGCAGGGCGGTGGTCCGGTCGAGCCGGATCCTCCCGGCGGTCAGCACGCTGGCGGCCAGCCAGATGGCGAGAGTCCCGGCCACCAGGTCGGAAACGAGGACCGGGGCGGTTTTGATCTCGGTGGCGATCAGCGGCACCTTCGCCACCTGGCCGAGCACGATCGACCAGAGAAAGACGACAGCCAGCACCTCGGCCGCTGCCATGGCCCCGAACGTGGTGCTGGGCCGAGCCGTCCCCAGTGCGGGTCCGGTCAGCACGCCTTCTGAAGCGGCCACTCAGCGCCCTCTCATCTCAGGTCCCGGTGGGCGACTGACTCCGTCCCGCGGGCGCCTCCTGCCCCCGTGCGACGTTCCAGGCCTGGCGCAGGTCGCGGTATTCCGGGGCGGCCGAGCGCATGGCATGGGCCCGCTGCTCCAGCAGGAAGACCAGCAGGAAGGCGAGCACGCCACCGGCCAGGAAGCCGATGATTCCGTTCAGCACCGGCTTCGGTCCCGACGGTTTGTCCGGCGCCACGGCGCTGTCGATGATGGTGATCACCGGGGTATCGCGCACTTCCGCGATGCGGGCCTCGTCATAGGACTTGGCCAGGCTCACGTACACTTCCTGCTTCAGATCGACGGCCCGTTGCAGCCGGCTGCTCTCGAACTCCAGGATGGGAGCGCCGCGGTATTCGCGATTGGCCTGGAGAAAGCGGAGCTGGGCCGCTTCGGCCGCGCGGAGCTCGGCCTCGGCCGAATCCATTCGCTCTTTGGTAAAGCGGGCCTGTTCCCGGGACTGCGATTGCCGCCGCTCGAGATTGAAGCTGTTCAAAATCGACCAGCATCCGGTTGGCGATATCGGCCGACAGCTCGGGAGTCTTCGCCTTTACGTTCAGGCGTGACGATCCCGGTGGAATGGTCAACCCGGGTTTTGACCGCCTTGTCGAACTTGCGGACACCTTTGCTGATCCGCTCCGCGTCGCTGCCGCCTTTGACCCCGATAATATCGAGCAGCGGGCGCTCCTTCTCTCCCGGCGCCGCACGGAAGGGCGACTCCAGGGTGGCGGTGAGGACCTCCCGGCTCTTCAGCACATCGGCAATGAAATCGGGGGAGAGCGCTCCACTCCCCGCGCTGGAGATTCCGGCCAATCCTGCCAGTCCGGCCAGGCTGGCGAGCGTCCCGCCGGACAGGCCACCGATGGCCGAGCTGGCCACCGGCGTCAGCGTGGTCTTGGAGGTGTACACCGGAGGCAGCACCAGGGAGACCAACGCTGCCACCACCGCCAGAACGACCGGCAGCCCCAGCAGTAGCTTCCAGCGCCGGATCAGCGGGGTGACCAGCTGGACCAGCGAGACCTCTTCCGGGGAGGTGGTGTCGGACACGGCCGTCATTTCTTCGCTACCAGGATTACAGTGACCAGCGCGGTCAGCACCTGAGCCACCGTCGCGATGACACCGGTGATATTGCTCGGCTGCTCCTGACCCACCCGCGCGGGCACGAAGACCACGGCGCCCGGCTTGGGCCTGGGTACGTCATCCGCCAGCACTACCCGGCGCTTCACTCCCTCCCGCTTGCCATCCGGCTGGGTCACGTAGGCGTGTTTGGTGTCGCCGGCCTGGGTGTAGCCGCCGGCCGAGTTGACGTACCAGTCGAGCGACTTGCCGGCAGTGTAGGGCACCGCGCCCGGCGCGTTCACCGAGCCCTCGACCATCACGATCGGGATTGTACTCCGGCAGGTGGATCGAGTCGCCCGCCGCGAGGATGATGTTGTCCCGGAAGTTCCGGTCCTTCAGTACCCGGGGCAGATCCAGGCCGACCCGCTCGTCGTAGCCGTACGGCAGCGAGTCCACGCTAGGCGCGACGCGCCTCGCTGCCTCTTGCCGGTGCGGTCGGTGGGCGGGCGGCCGGCGTAGTAGGTCCGATAGAACTGGATTCCGCCGGCGTAGGCCTGACCGGTGAGACCCCCGGCCCGCTGGATCAGGTCGCGCAGCCGCTCGCTCTTGTTCCTGAGCGCATAGCGGCCGGGACGCTTGACCTGGCCGGTGAGATAAACCAGGCGCTGCCCGTCCCACCCGGCCTGACGCATGATGAGCACGTTGTCGTAGGGCTGGAGCACCACGTCGGGGACACCAGCGGCGCCGCCGGGTGCGGGCATGATCGGCACCCCGTCGGTGCCGCCGGAGACCAGGAGGGAGGAGTCGAGCGGCACCTTGATGCTCTTGGTCAGCGCTCCGGGGTCGCCGCTCTCCACCCTGCGCGCAATCTCGGCCTCCCGGAGGTCGGCGTCCTCGGTGACGCCGTTGGCCAGGAGGACCACGTCACGCATCGTCATCCCTTCGCGGTAGGGAACCCGCCCCGGCCTCCGCACCGCGCCGACCACGGTGACATACCGGGTGGGCAGGAAGGTGGAGCGGGAGAATACCCGGACCTCGTCTTCCTCCTGCAGCGCCAGATCCTGGACCACCGCGCCGGTCGAATCCTTGAACGCGGAGCGGAGCTGGAGCCGGGTCGAGTCGTCATTGGTGCGGGAGACCAGAATGCGGTCGAGATACACATCGGGCTTGGGGCCGCCGGCCAGACGAATGGCCTCGCTGAGCTTCATCCCGGGGCGAAATCCGACCTGGCCCTCGACCCAGACATTCCCTCTTACCGTCACGTAGCCCCGGAGCCGCTCGGGGATGGCCAGGACCGTGACCGAGTCGCCCGGAGCCAACGGTACCGCCGGCACCGCGCCGCCCGCGAGCTGGTCCGGGGCGACATCCACCACGACCCGCGCCCCGCCGGTCGGGGGTGCGGGAGTCGAACGGCAGAATCCGATGAATCCGGACCCGGGCCTGATAGGCGCTGGGTCCGAACCCTCCGGCGTAGTCGATCAGCTGGCGCAGGGTCTCACCCGGCTGCAGCTCGTACACCGCGGGCCGGGTCACCTCGCCCACCAGCTTGACGAAAGGACCATGCACCGGCACGAAGACCACGTCGCCGGTCTGGAGCCGCACCTCACCGGCATTGATGCCGTGCAGCAGGTAGTCGTAGAGATCGAGCGAGTCCACCAGCTTGTCGGACCGGCGGACTTCGATCTTCCGAAAGCTGCCGTTGCTGGTGGGGCCGCCGGCCGAGTAGAGCGCGGTGAGTACGGTGCCGGCACCGGAGATCTGGTAGGCTCCGGGCCGCACCACGTCGCCGACGACGTACACCTGAATGTTGCGGAGCCGGCCCACCGAGACCTGGAACTTGGTGCGTCCCCCGCCGAATGCCGGAGTACACCCGGCTCAGCCGGTTGGTCAGCACGCTATTGAGCTGGCCCAGCGTGAGGTTGGCGACGTACACCGCGCCGATCTTGGGGATGACGATGAATCCTTCCCGGTTCACGTCGAGCGAGTACACCTGCTCCACGTCGCCGGTGAGGATGAGCACGAGCAGATCGCCCGACCCGAGCCGGTAGTTATCATCGACCGGCCCGGCCTGGCTGGCCTGGAACCGAGTCGAGGTGCGGCGGAAGGTCTCCAGACCGAACAGCTTGAGCCCGCGACCCTGGAGCACCCGCACCGAATCCGCGAGCGAATCGGCCCGGGCCGAGTCGGCCCGCACCAGTTGCAGGGAATCGAGCACCTGTCGCAGCGAATCGGAGATGGTCCGGGTGGAGTCCTGAGCCGCGAGCGAGTCGGCTTCGGTGTCGCTCAGAATGCCGAGGGCGCGGGCGGCGTCGAAGGTCTGCGGCCCGGGCCGGGTCACGCTCGTGGTATCGGTGCCGGACATGTAGGCATCGAGCAGGGTCTCGGAGTAACCGGCAGCCCGGAGCCGGGAGCGGATCTGATCCGGGGTAAGGCCGGATGCGGCGAGCCGCTGGCGCAGCTGCTCCACCAGATCGGGCCGGTTGCGCAGCAGGTCCTCGGCCTGGTCCTGGGAGGGAAGCTGCTGACCCGGCTGTACTTGAGTAGGGATCTGCGCGCCAGCGCGCGCGATTCCGACGGTCAGTTCCAATCCGAGAATGGCAGCGGTGACGACGGCGAGCCGGCAGCGCAGGTAAGTACGGTCCATCACGGCGAAGATACGCCTAAGTCACCCGAAGTCAACCGCTTGCAGGCGTCAACGAGCGCCAGAAACTCAGGGTTTTCCCGGCGATCGCTCCATCGGAAAATTCATCCATGATGCGGCGGCGAGCCGCGACTCCCAGCCGCTCACACTCGGCCCGATCGTTGTGGAGCGCCTGCAGTGCGGCCGACAATGCGGCGACATCTTCCTCCGGCACGATGCGTCCCGCATCGCCGACCAGCTCGGGCAGTGCGCCCGAGTCGCTCGCTATCACCGGCACGCCGTTGGCCATGGCATGCAGCGCCGGCCGCGCCGTCGTCGCCACCCATCGTGCCGTGGTGCGGGCAGGGAACACCAGGCAGTCGAGCCGGGGCCAGATCTGGTCCACCCCTTCGCGAGGAAGCGCGCCCAGCCAGGACACCCGGGCGGAGATTCCCAGCCGCTCGCTCAGCGCCTCGAGCTCCTCCTGCGACGGACCGGTCCCCATGACCGTCAGCGTCCACTTGCCCGCGAGTCCCACGCAGGCCCGGAACAGCAGATCGAGTCCGCGCTCGGGAACCAGCCGGCCGAGAAATCCGATGGCGAGTCCGGGGTGGGCCACTCGGGCCACTGCGGGCGGCGGCGTGATGCCGATCTGGGGCAGCGCGAGGTGGGGCACGCTTGGGCCGTCGCTTGATGGCGAGCGCGAGGGCCAGCCGGTTGGCGCCGATCACTCCGGTCGCCAGGCGGAGACTCCGCTCCCGGCGGAACCGCTGCGCTATCGAGTAGCGGCCGGGCAAGCTTTCCGCGGTGGACAACACCGAGCGGATGCCCAGCCGCCGGGCCAGGCCCAGGGCCAGGGATGCCGGTTGGGTCCAGGGCTCTTCCTCTATATGGAGCAGATCGGGGCGGAAATCGGTGAGCAGCCGGCGCAGGGTCTTCGCGTTCCAGTGCAGCCGGCTGGGCTCGGCCACCCGGCCGATCACCGGGACCGGCACCACCCGCACACCGCCGTCGTCACCCCAGGACGTGCTCTGTGACTTGCCGTCACTCGCGGCCCACTTATCGGGAACGGCGACGGCCAGGCTCACGCCGAGCCCTGCCAGCTCCCGCAGCTTGGCCCGGTTGGCCGGATCGGCATAGAGATGCGAGACGATGACAGAGCGAATAGCGTTTTTCCAGGTTGACAGCGATGGGGAGGTCGGTGAAGTTGCGCACGGCCCATGCGCATTCTCCACCTGGCAAAATACTACTGGCCTCGCTCGGGTGGCATGGAGCGAGTGGTTCAGACGCTGGTCGAAGGCGCGTCCAGCCTGGGCCATCACGTCGAGGTGGTGGCGGTGGAGAGCCGCGGCTGGAGCTCCGACCCGGGCCGGCACCGCTCGCTGGTCACCCGGGCTTTCTCCTTCGCCGCGCTCGGCTCCCAGGAGATTGCCCCCGGATACATCGCCGCCGCGTGGAAGCGCGCGGACATCATCCATGTGCACCATCCCCATCCGCTGGCCGACGTCGCCTGCCTGCTGCGCGCCGGCAATACGCCGGTGGTCGTCACCCAGCACGCCGACGCGCTGCGCTCGATCTACCGGCCGATGACCCGGCTGGTGATCAAGCGGGCCAAGGCGGTGGTGGTCCCCAGCCAGGCGCACCTCGCGCTCTCCAATGAATTGCGCGGCTTCGAGAGCAAGGTCGAAGTCATTCCCTTCGGGATCGACCACACCCGCTGGCAAGTGGTCCCGCCCCCGCCGCCGGGTGCGGTCCCCCGGGCCATCTTCATCGGGCGGCTGGTAGCCTACAAAGGTTTGGACATCCTGCTCCGCGCCCTGGAGCGGGTACCCGACCTCCGGCTCGACATCGTCGGGTCCGGCCCCGAGGGCCCCCGGCTCCGAACCCTGGCGCAGGCGTTGGCCATCACAGACAGAGTGCGCTGGTATGGCGAATATCCAGACGACGACCTCACCCGGCGGATGGCCGACGCCGATTTTCTGGTGCTGCCGTCAGTGACCGTGGAGGAAATGTTCGGGCTGGTGGTACTGGAGGCGATGGCCGCGGGACGGCCGGTCATCACCACCGCGTTGCCGAGCGCGGTGCGGGAGGTCAATGTCCCCGGGGTGACCGGGTTGGAGGTGCCGCTCAGGGACGTGCCGGCCCTGGCGCGGGCGCTGGAGACGTTGAGCCGGGACAGCATCCTCCGGCACCGAATGGGCGAGGCGGGGCGGAAGCGAGTGGCCGAACGGT
>CAWBVP010000007.1:0-706686 GCA_963792265.1 uncultured Gemmatimonadales bacterium
GCCCGGTGAGGGTGCCCTCGTAGCCGAAGCCGGCGCTCGGCGGGGGCGGGTCCTGGATCCGGAGCTGGCCCACGATCTCGAGGGTGCCGCCCCGCCAGCCGGTGAAGCGGCAGGGGGGCGCGGTGAAGAAATAGATGGCGTCGTCGGGCACCCCGTCCCCGTCGGAGTCGTCTGGATGTTGACGGAGTGACACAGGGGCGGCGGACGCCGCCGGGTCTGGGCGTGCCGATCGGGGTCAGCGAGCTGGGCAGGGTGAGGGCGTTGACGGTGGCCTCGACCTCGTCCCGGGCGGTGATCCCGATGTCGCCGGTCAGCTCGTGGCGAAGGAGGCTTCCGGTGTCGGAGTCCGTTGCAACCGGCGATCAAAGCGGTTAGGGCAACCGCAAGGTACCGCAGGCAGGTTCCGGTGCGGGGTCATGCCTGCTTCTCCTTGGGGCGGCGACGGGGGTTTGGGACAACCCAACGGATCAGAACGGTCGCCCTACTGGCAAGCATAACCCGGGCCCGGAAGCGCGGACAAGCCGAGTCCGGCCTGGTCGCCACGCCGCCGTTCCGGTGGCGCCGGGTGGTACCGGAGGGCACATTTGGACACCAATGTCCCTCCGCGCGTTGGCCCGACGCTTACCAATTGTGGCGCTCCTGTGGGCCTGTGGGCACGAGCCGTGGCCTGATCCCCCGTCCATCGATCGGGCAGCCTTTCTCACCGAACACGCGACGTGGCGCTCAGGTCACGAGCAGGGGATTCGCGACAACTGGGTGGGGCTAGCCGGCCTATGGCCCCTGAGTGAAGAGCGCACGGCATTCGGCACCGACTCCTCGTTGGCGATCGGTCCCGCGAGCCGTGGCTCGCGACAGCCTGTCGGGACCTTCGTGCGGCATGGTCGTACCGTACAGATCGAGCCGATTGGGTCCAAGCTCCTCTTATCGAACGACAACGGTCCGTACCGCCCCGATTGATTCGCCCGTCGTCCTGCGGACCGACGCGGATTCGTCCCGAGCTACCTTCGCTTTGGCTCATTCCGTCTCTGGATCCACGTCGTAGGCGACCGCGATTACGTCAGGGTCCTGGACGATGCGAGTCCCCGTCGCAGGGGGTTCTCGCTGGCGCCGGAGTACGAGCCGGATCCGCGGTGGCGGGTCGCCGCCCAGTTCCATCCCTACCGGCAACCCAAGGTGTTCCGCATCGCCGACATCACCGGCGATGACGAGACGGTAAGCGTTCTCGGAGAGCTCGTATTCCCGATCCACGGCAGGCACTTTCATCTGCGAGCCTTTGCCGAGGAGGACGATCCAACTCTGCTATGGCTGATGTTCAGAGATTCGACGAATCTCCGGGAGACCTATGGGGCTGGCCGCTATCTCTGGGTGCCCGCTCCGGACCCCACCGGCTGGACGACCATCGACTTCAATCGTGCGACCAGTCCCCCCTGCGCGTACACCGCCTACGCCACCTGTGTCCTGCCGCCGCCGGAGAATCGCCTCGCGGTCCGCATTGCCGCCGGCGAAAAGCGCTCTCATTAGGGCAACGGCAAGGTACGGCAGACAACCTGATCCCGGCCGGGTAGATGGCGCCGGGTGACTCCGAAGCGCAGATTCAGAGCGTCGCGGCTCGCCCCCGCCTTCCCCAACAACTCCAGACGCCTACCGAGGCGGCCATGACACGATCCCTGGGCCTGCTGGGCATGACCCTCGTCCTCGCCTGCGGCGGCGGCGACGGCCCGACCGCACCCCGGGCAGTCGCGTCGGTGACCGTCAGCCGGCGACGGGCACGCTGGTGCTGGGCGGACGGATGCAGCTCACCGCCACGCCGAAGGATGCGGCGGGAGCCGCGCTTGCCCGGACGGGCGGTGACCTGGGCCAGCAGCGACGTCGCGGTGGCAACCGTCTCGCCCGTCGGGCTGGTGACCGGCGTAGCGAACGGTCCGGTGACGATCACCGCGACCAGCGAGAGCCAGAGCGACGCGGCGGACCTGACGGTGGTGACCGTGGTGTACGCGGGGGTGGCCGCCGGCACGGCCCACAGCTGTGGAGTCGCGGCCGATGGCGCGGCCTACTGCTGGGGGTACAACCTGTTCGCCCAGCTCGGCAACGGCGATCGCAGCGGGGCGGCCCAGGCCACCCCGGTGCTGGTGGGAGGCGGCATCAGCCTCGCCGCCGTGAGCGCCGCAGGGGGCACCGACACCGACATCGGCGGACACACCTGCGGGTTGACCGCCGCCGGCGCCGCCTATTGCTGGGGCTTCAACACCTTCGGCCAGCTCGGCGCCGGAACTAGTCCCGGGCCGGAGCAATGCCCGGCGTCGCAATCCGCCTGCGCCGCCACCCCGGTGCCGGTGGTGGGCGGCTGCAGCTTTGCCGCGATGAGTGCCGGCCACGGTCACACGTGTGCGATCACATCTGCGGGTGCCGCCTGGTGCTGGGGCTTCCAGTTGGCCGGCGAGCTCGGCAACGGGGTGGCAGGAACCCAGTCGAGTCCGGTGGCGGTGGTGGGCGGGGTGAGCTTCGCTCAGGTGAGTGCCGGCTATTACCACACCTGCGGCGTCACCGCTGCGGGCGCGGCGCACTGTTGGGGTCTCAACCGGGCCGGCCAGCTGGGCGACGGCAGCACGACCGATAGGACGACCCCGGTGCCGGTCAGCGGCGGGGTGAGCTTTACCGCGGTGAGCGCCGGGGCCGACCACACCTGCGGGGTCACCTCGGCGGGCGCGGCCTGGTGCTGGGGATTCAACGGCAACGGCGAGCTGGGCGACGGGAGCACGACCGACCGGCTGGCTCCGGTGCCGGTGACCGGCGGAGTGAGCTTCGCCGCGGTGAGCGCCGGCACCGCTCACACCTGCGGCGTCACGTCCGCGGGCGCCGCCCACTGCTGGGGGTACAACGGCCAGGGCCAACTGGGCGACCGAACCGACACCACCGGGCCGAGCCCGGTGCCGGTGGCCGGCGGTCTGAGCTTCGCTTCGCTGAGCGCCGGCGCCTTTCACTCCTGCGGGATGACTGGTGGCGGCGCCATCTACTGCTCGGGGCAACAACACCATCGGGCAGCTGGGAGACGGAACCGCGACCAACCGCAACGTGCCGGTCAAGGTCGTGGGGCAGCCTTAGGGTACCAATCCCCGGCCCGCCTGCCTAGGTTGCCCGCATGACCCGGTCGTTCTCCGCCCGCTGGATCCCTTTCTTTCACCGCGCTGCTCGCCAGTCAGCTGGCCTGGAGCTGCCACCTCCACCTCGGGTCGGGTCAGGCCACCCTGGGCGCGGATGGACTCCAGGGGCGCTGCAGCGCTCGGGCCCGCGCTCCCGATGGGAACGGCTCCACGCGGCGCTGCAGCACCGCAGCCTGGGTTCGGACCGGCACAGCGTCTCATCCTTCTTTGCCCTCCCGGGCCGAGGACACGGGCCCAGAATAGAAGGCTGGTCCCTCGGCAGCAGACGAGCGTTCCCAATCAACCGAGCCCTCCGGCTTCGTCCTAGGCATTTCCCGCTCTTCCCCACCGGCCCTCCCCGGCACAGCTGAACCCCGGCCGTGTTCCGGCCCTTCCATTCTCATCATCGCACGCACCAGCCGCCGCCATTTCGGTCGGCCGAGCTGTCGCGTGGAGATCCTGGACTCATGTGCCTGAGGAGCAGCAATCATGTCGGATACCATGTAGCAGACACCTATGCAGCAGAGAACCACGCCGGAGGGTGACGCGCCCGATCCAGCCGGTGGACCCGGACCCACACAATATGGGTCCTCATCGTGCTCAGCCTGATCCCGGAGTAGTGATCGCATTGTTCGGGACGGTTGGCGGCTACCCACCGGGGTGCGGGGCGCCAGCCACCTGACGTCGGCGATTCTCATCGTCGCCGCCTGCTCCCTGATTCTGACTGGAGGAGCCCGCAGGCAAGATCGAGATCAGAACGCAGCGATGACTCCTGACGGTCGAGCCGGGCCGGGCACGGCGGGTGCCGTGCCCTGGTTCGGCCACTGGGCGCTGCTCGCCGGCGCGATTCTGCTGCTGGACTATTTCACCGGCCCCTACATTCAGGTCGCGATCCTCTTCGTCTTCCCGGTGGCCCTGGCGACCTGGAGACACGGGTGGGTGGTGGGATCGCTGCTGGCGGCGGCGCTGCCGCTGGTGCGGCTGCCCTTCTTTCTCCTGGCGTGGCACGTCCCCAGCTCGTGGGCGCTGGAGGCGGCGGATACGGCGATCGACGTCTTTACCCTGCTCGCGCTGGTGGCGGTGATCGACTACCTGGCCCGGCAGCGGCGGGAGATTCAGGTATCGAGGGACTGCTCCATCTTGCAATTATGCAAGCGCATTCGCGACGAGAGCGGCGGCTGGCTCCAGCTGGAGCGATACATCACCGACCGCTCCGAGGCCCAGTTCTCCACACCTTCTGCCCCGACTGCGGGAGCCGCCACTACGGTGAGCTGGTGAAATAGGGAGACCGAACCGATGCCCCACAACATCAGCCTGATCACCACCATCGCCGCCGGCCTCGGGCCTGGCGCTGTCTTCGGGCTTCCTCGCGGCGCGCCTCAAGGTGCCGGCGCTGGTCGGCTACCTGCTGGCCGGCATCGTCATCGGGCCGGCCACGCCCGGCTTCGTCGCCGACGTCGAGCTCGCCGGCGCAGCTCGCCGAGATCGGCGTGATGCTGCTGATGTTCGGCGTCGGCCTGCACTTCTCGCTCGACGACCTGCTGGCGGTGCGCAAGATCGCCATGCCCGGCGCGCGTGCGTGCAGATCGCGGTGGCCACCGCGCTGGGCATGGGCATGGCGCTGCTGCTGGGGCTGGAGCCTCGGCGGCGGCGCTGGTGTTCGGCCTGGCGCTGTCGGTGGCGAGCACGGTGGTGCTGCTGCGCGCGCTCGAGGACCGCGGCGTGCTCGAATCGGTCAACGGCCGCATCGCGGTCGGCTGGCTGGTCGTCGAAGACCTGGCGATGGTGCTGGTGCTGGTGCTGCTGCCGCCGCTGGCGCGGCATGCTCGGCGGCAGCGCGCCGGACGGCAGCGGACGGCGACGGCGTCTGTGGCACGACGCTCGGCATCACGCTGCGGCAAGGTCGGCGGCCTTCGTCGCGCTGATGCTGGTGGTCGGGCGGCGCGTGTTCCCCTGGCTGCTGTGGCAGGTCGCGCGCACCGGCTCGCGCGAGCTGTTCACGCTGTGCGTGGTCGCCGCCGCGGTCGGCATCGCCTACGGCGTCGGCCGAGCTGTTCGGCGTGTCGTTCGCGCTGGGCGCGTTCTTCGCCGGCATGGTGCTGCGCGAGTCCGAGCTCAGCCACCGCGCCGCCGAGGAGTCGCTGCCGCTGCGCGACGCGTTCGCGGTGCTGTTCTTCGTCTCGGTCGGCATGCTGTTCGACCCGGCGGTGCTGGTCGAGCGAGCCGCTGCAGGTGCTGGCGGTGGTCGGCGATCATCATGGTCGGCAAGTCGCTCGCCGCGGTCGGCGCTGGTGCTGGCGTTCCGCTATCCGCTGAACACCGCGCTGACGGTGTCGGCGCAGCCTGGCGCAGATCGGCGAGTTCTCGTTCATCCTGGCCGGCGCTGGGCGTGTCGCTCGGCCTGCTGCCGGCCGAGGGGCAGAGCCTGATCCTGGCCGGCGCGCTGATCTCGATCGCGCTCAACCCGCTGCTGTTCAGCCGCGATCGAGCCGCTGCAGCGCTGGCTGCGCGCGCGCTCCGGCGCTGGCGCGCAGGCTGGAGCGCCGCGACGACCCGCTGGCCGAGCTGCCGATGACGATCGACGCAGAGCGCCTGTCCGGCCAGGTCGTGCTGGTCGGCTACGGCCGCGTCGGCCGGCGCATCGCGCGAGGCGCTCGACCGAGCGCGGCATCCCCTTCGTGGTGGCCGAGCAGAACCGCGAGATCGTCGAGCAGCTGCGGCAGCGCAGGCATCGCCGCGGTGTCCGGCGACGCGGCCGAGCCGGCGGTGCTGATCCAGGCGCACATCGCCCGCGCCGCATGCTGGTGATCGCCACGCCCGACACGTTCGACGTGCGCGCAGATGGTCGGAGACGGCGCGCGCGCTCAATCCCGCGCATCGAGATCGTGGTGCGCACCCACAACGAGGAAGAGGCGCGCGCTGCTGCGAGCGGGAGAACGCCGGCACGGTGTTCATCGGCGAGCACGAGCTGGCGCTGGGGATGACGCGGGATGTCCTGGGCCATTTCGATTTGACAAGGCGGGCATGGCCCGGTATCTCCAAGGCACCCACCACCACCTAAATCAGTCAGCGAACTTCAGCCACCATCCACCGACCTGGGCGTCATGACACGAACCGCGGGCCTGCTGGTCTTGAGCTTGGTTGTCGGCTGCGGCGGCGGCGACGGGCCGACCGGGCCCAAGTCGGTGGCATCGGTGACCCTGGAGCCGGCAACAGCCACGCTGGTGCTGGCGGCAAGCTGCAGCTCAAGGCCACGCCCCTGGACGCGAGCGGTGCGGCGCTCGCGGGGCGGATCGTGACCTGGGCCAGCAGCGACGACGCGGTGGCCACCGTTTCATCGAGTGGGCTGGTGACCGGAGTGGCGCACGGCACGGCGACGATCACCGCGACCAGCGAGGGCCAGAGCGACGGGGCAGACCTCAGCGTGGTGACGGTGGCGTACGCCGAGGTGGCCGCCGGCACGGCCCACACCTGCGGCGTTGCGGCCGATGGGGCGACCTACTGCTGGGGCTACAACGTCTACGGCCAGCTGGGCAACGGCGACCACAGCGGAACCTCGCAGGCGACTCCGATGCTGGTGGGCGGCGGCGTCATGCTCGCGGCGGTGAGCGCGGCGGGAGGCACCGACAGCGACGTCGGGGGCCACACCTGCGGGCTGACCGCCGCCGGCGCCGCCTGGTGCTGGGGCTTCAACACCTACGGCCAGCTCGGCCTCGGCACCACCACCGGTCCGGAGGCGTGCATCGGGCCGACCCACTGCGCCGCCACGCCGGTGGCGGTTACCGGGGGGTTGAGCTTTGCCGAGCTGAGCGCCGGGCACGGCCATACCTGCGGGATTACTTCAGCCGGTGCCGCCTGGTGCTGGGGCTTTCAATTGGCGGGCGAGCTGGGCAACGGGGTGGCGGGAAATCAGCCGGCCCCGGTGGCGGTGACCGGCGGGCTGAGCTTCGTCCAGGTGAGTGCGGGGTACTATCACACCTGCGGGATCACGGCGGCGGGGGCGGCGCACTGCTGGGGGCTCAACCGGGGCGGTCAGCTGGGCGACGGGACGACTACGGATCGGACCACTCCGGTGGCGGTCACTGGCGGGGTCAACTTCGTCGCGGTGGCAGCGGGAGCGGATCATACCTGCGGGGTCACCGCGGCGGGCGCGGCCTGGTGCTGGGGGTTCAATGGAAATGGCGAGCTGGGCGACGGGAGCACGACGGATCGGCTGAGTCCGGTGGCGGTGACCGGCGGGCTGAGCTTTGCCGCGGTGAGTGGCGGGACCGCGCACACCTGCGGGATTACGACTGCGGGGGCGGCGTATTGCTGGGGATATAATGGAGAGGGCGAGCTGGGCGACGGGACCAACACCACGGCCTCGAGCCCGGTGGCGGTGGCAGGCGGGCTCAGCTTCGCGTCGCTCAGTGCCGGCGCCTTTCATTCCTGCGGGATGACCGGCGGCGGCCTCTATTGCTGGGGCGACAACACGGTGGGGCAGCTGGGGGACGGGACCACGATCAACAGCAACGTGCCGGTCAAGGTCGTCGGGCAGCCTTGAACGTACCGCTTCATTACAAGTCGTAAACTGCATCAGACATTAATTCTCGCGTTGTTGACGATCCGTTGTTCCGGCCGCATTATCTGAAAACCCCATTCAACCCGAGACCTCATGGAGCCGCAACGGTATCTCCGTTGCCTGGGTCAGCCTGCCCTGTTGGCCGCCACCGGCGAGCCGATCCGGTTCCGCACTCGTAAGCACCTGGCCCTCCTGGTGTACATCGCCGTCGAGGCCCGGGCACACCGGCGCGATCGCCTGGCTGAGCTGCTGTGGCCCAAGGTTTCGGTCACCGAGGCTCGCCACTCGCTCGCGACTGCGCTCTCCACTCTCCGGCCCCGGCTGGGCCTGGAAGGATTGGAGACCAGCCGGGATCATGTTCGGCTCATGCCGGGCCGGGTGACCCTGGATCTCGAGCGGTTGCATGCTGGGGACGTGCTGGGAACAGAGGTAACCGGTCCGCTAGAGGTCGCCGCATTCCTCGATGGCTTCGACATCACCGACTCGGCGGAGTTCACCCACTGGAAGGACCGGCAGCAGGCCCGGCTCTTCCGGTGATCAAGGATGCGCTCCTGGTACTCATCGACCGCTGCCGGCGCAACGGCGAATCGCGCCAGATCGAGCAGCTCGCTGACCGGATGCTCGCCCTCGACGATCTGAGCGAGGAAGCCATCCGGGCCAAGATGGAGGCGCGAGCGTTCGCGGGAGACCGGCTGACGGCGCTGGAGATCTTCGAGGAATGGAAAGCCAAGCTCGCCGAGGAGCTGCATGCGGTTCCGTCGGATCTGGTCGAGGGCATGGCGGTACGGTTGCGGCGGAGAGGCTGGGAGCGCACCACGCTGGCGAACATCCCGACGGTACCTACGGATCAGTGGCGGGGGCGACCATTTATCGGTCGCACGGCGGAGTACCGGCAGCTCTATGAGGCGTGGGAGGGGGTGCGGAAGGGGGTTCCGGGTCACGCATTGATTCTGGGCGATTCGGGTGTGGGCAAGACCACGCTGGTTCAGCGGCTGACGACCGCGGCGGGGCTGGAGGGTGCCGCGATCAGCCGGGTGCAATGCTACGATGTGGAGCGGGAGATCCCTTATTCCACGCTGAGCGGCCTGATTATCGGGCTATTGGATAGTCCCGGCGTATCGGCGACTTCTCCCGAAGCTCTCGCGGAGTTGGCGCGTACGATCCCTGCGGTCCGGCGACGTTTTCCCAACATACCACAACCGAGTGAAGCCAGGGCGAGACAGCTCGCATCCGGCTCACGGAGGCTTGTCTCGAGATGCTCACTGCGATCGCCGAGGAGCATCCGGTCATTCTGGTGGTAGATGATCTGCATCTTGCCGATGACGTCAGTCTCGGCGGTTCTCCATCTGGTAATGAGGAGGTCCCGCGGCCAGCCGCTCATGGTCCTGCTGCTTGCTCGTCCCGCGGAACTTCTAGAAGCTTCCCAAGCAGCGCGTCTACGCGAGAGCGCCACTAGCCTCGGTATTCGTGAAGTCCAAGTGATTCCGCTCAGCGAGTCTGAAAGTCGTCAAATGCTCAGTACGTTGATTCAGGCCGATGAACCCAGCCCAGGCATCGCAGAACAACGTGCACTGCTCCGTGCCGCTGCCGGCTATCCCATGATCCTGGAGCTGCTGGTTCAAGACTGGAGGGTCAGTGGGGAACACTCGCTGGCACTGGCACTGGATGCAATGACGGCGGACTTTCAGAGCGGCCTGGCTTCGGCACCCTACCGGCAGATTCTCGATCGCATCACTCGGTCACTCGATAGCACCACTCATAACGTATTGAATCTCGCCTCAATCCTGGGGCATCGCCTGAACGACTTGGGTTTGTACGCCCTGATGGATTTAAGCAGCGCTCAGACAATGAGTGCGATGTCAGAGCTTGTCCGCCGACGGGTTCTCCGGGACGGCGTTCAGGGTCTCGAGTTCGTAAACGAATTCGTTCGTGCGTCAACTTATGCTGGGGTACCCAGCTCCTTACGGCGGATACTTCACGGCAGAGTCGCAGATTTCCTACTTCGGCAGAAGGATGACGGCAACGGGGACCTGGACTCTGGAAATAGCATGGCACTGTATTCGTGGCGGGAGAGTGCATGAGGCCATTTCACATCTGCTTCGAGGTGCGAGAAGAAGTGTCGAGACCGGGGCCTTACACTCAGCGGAAAGAGCCCTGAGTACCGCGATCCCCAATTTACAAGGCAAGGAACGAAGTGATGCCGAATTGCTCCTGGTAGAGGTGCTGCAGGAGCAAGGACGCTGGCGTGAGTCGCTTCGATTACTTGAGCAGACGGCGACCGAGTATTCCCATGAGGCCAAGATTGTGTTCTCGATACAAGCTCGGCATTGGTCGAGGGGAGCGGCTCCAGGCGAAGCCTACGAGGACGTAAAGAAACTGATTTCCATAATAGAGGCAGCGCTCCAGTCTTCGATGCGGATAAAGGCGGCTAAGACCAGTGCTTCATTGATCAGCAGCTTAAGGGATCGGCATTTGCTGCTTCCTGGTGGAGTCCCTGCGCAAAATCCCCACCCCAGAGGCAATAGATGATCTTGCGCGTTTAGCCGACAGCAAAGCCCAACTAATGTATTACGCCTTCCAGCGCGGCTCATGTCACAGGGAAATCACACAAATAGCGGAGCGGCTGGGCAACCTGAATGTGATCAACTCTACCATGGCCAGCCTACACACTGGCATAGGTGTGCTCGCTTGTGGTACAGGGAAGTACCAGAGGCGAAGGCTGAATTATCGCGCTTACGAGATTTGCGCGAGACTTGAGAACGAGACAATTGGGGCGAGCAGAGCAGCTCAGGTTGCCTGTGCTGTTGTCAGACTCGGTGAGTACCGAGAAGGCATCGAATGGGGAGACTTCCGCGATCAAGGATTCGTCGATGCGCCATTCGGTGGGTATATCGAGTGCCAGATAGTTCGCCACAACGGCTCCTGTCATGCCTTAATGGGGAACGAGAAATCGGCGATGGAGGCGATCTGTAGATTTCGAGTCGAGAATGCCACTTCCTCACCGGCCTGGCTCAAGCAGGCCTGGTGCTTCCACAAAGCGGACATCTCGTTTTATCTGGGCAGGGAAACCGAGGCGCTACTCGCCGCGAAGGAAGTACGGACGGGTCAAGACCCAACTCTATGACATGGGGTTTGCGGGAGCATTTGCTAGATGGTTAGCGGTAGTAAGGGGCAACGGGTCGTGAACAGGAGGCTCGTGCAAGCATCCGAGTCCTCGCGCAGAACTTAGAGCAGCTTGACGCGGTAGACCAAATTGAGGTGCTCTGCGGCTCCTCCTACTCGAAGGGTACTTCGACGCAATGTAGAGACTATAAGTAGAGATATCGAGACACGACTTGGTGGCCTTCCACCCGCCATTAGGACGCAGCTGTTGCGGTTAGGTGCGTTGCCACTAAGGCAGCGCGTTTCAACAGGGATCCATTTTTAAGGCTCCTGGCAACCAGAAGGCTCGCCTAATGATAGGAAGAAGGACTACGAAGTTTTCTGTTCAGAGATGCGGTGGCATTGCTGCTCCCCCTATGCTCGTCGTTTCCATAGGCCTGATGTTGGCCAACTCACGCGGTGAGAACGGGGAGGACCGCCTAAGCCGTCTCGATCCCCGGATGCCCCTCCGATTAATCGCCGCACGGCAACAGACGCTACCACCACGTCGATCAGATCGGGGTCAAATTGGGTTCCTTTACACTTCTGGAGCTCGGCAATCACCACCTCGAGGGAGAGACGCTTACGGTAGGGACGATCAGTAGTCATGGCATCGATAGTGTCAGCGATAAGAATGATCCGCGAGCCCAGTGGAATATTCTTCTTGGAAAGGCCATACGGATATCCCTGGCCATCCCAGCGCTCATGGTGGTGCCTTACAGATTCCTGAATGAATCCATGGAATTTGGAAATTATTCCAACAAGATCCGCGCTTCTCTCGGAGTGCGTCTGCATCAACGCGGTCTCTTCATCGGTAAGGCGGCCCTCCTTTCGAAGGAGAGGGGCGAACTCCTCATGTATTTTGCCAACGTCATGTAGCAGAGCAGCGGTTTCGATGTCCTCGATTTCACGCGCTGGCAATCCAAGCTCCACTGCGACGGCTCTCGACATCTCACTTACGCGCAGCGAATGGCCTGAAGTGTATGGGTCACGGGCTTCGATAGCCTTCACCATGACCTGAAGAAGTTCTTGTCCGCTATGCTCAAGCTGGTGATACAGGCCGTACACGTGCCGAACAGCGATGATCGGAATAATCGACTCCAATGAGGCCGATCGAGCCGAAATCCGAGCCATAGCATCGAAGCGTGTATAGACCCACGCGACGAGAACCGCGACCAAACTCGCGCCAAGATCGTAGACAAGAATCCCGCGCGTATTCAGGTTCCAGACTTCACGAAATGCACGGCCGGAGCTCAGAACAATGGCCGTGTTGACCGCAGCTGCGTTGACAAGGAAATACACGAATGCGAAGACGAAGAAGAGCCCCAAATCACGTTGAACGGGCTGAGATGCCAGGGTGACGAATGAGCCGAGATAGGCTGGAGGAAGCTCACCGCCAAGGCCGTGGTATACAAGGCACGCCTAGACAGACAGCAAGTATTCTCTGCGAAACATTGAAGACGATCTTTGATGGCGGGATTGCCGCGCGCATGCTCACCGAACAGAGTTGAGATCGCCGCAATGACTGCGCCCCACCAGCCACCAAATAGGAGGGAGGTGGCCATGTGCATGATGAAGGACGTTGACCCTCGCGCAGCGAGCCTCAACTGGGTGTTGAGAGTCTCCAGCAGAGTGGCGACAAAGAGAAACGTCACGAACGGCCACCAGCCCGGGAAAGGCCAAGCGTGATAGGCCAGACGCCCGCAGCCGAAGCTATGCGGCGACGGTTACCGCCGTGACGAAGAGTCTTAGCCGCGTCTCGCGTGACATAGAATTGGGGATGGGGATCCCGGTCCATCTAGCTACTTACTGCCAGGTCGTTCCGTCGCCTCTACCAAACAAAGCGGCGAAGAAGGACGTAACGGCCCTGACAAACTGCTTATTAGCATGAGCGTCACCTCCCTTCGAGACTAAAGACCCTCGGGAAGTGGCAAGCCTCGCTATGGCCTACCAGACGCTCCGCTCAACAGTTTTCGCTGTCTCCGCTAGTTCCTGCGAAGACCGGGATCCCCTTACCCTTTTCCTTTCTCTAAGAGGACGAATACCTCTAACAGACCGTTCCTCCAATACCTCAGCCCACGCCGCAACTCCCGCCATTCCGCGGTCGCCGGGCTGATCTGTCGTTCCTTCTGATTATCGGACGCAAGGGGGAAGGCGTCCGGCTTCTTCGTCCTATACTGCTTATATCCCGCCGGCGCGCGAATCTGGCTAGGCCGGCCTCCGCATCTCGGTCCACCGATTGGTGGCATCCAGGACCGCAAACACCGCCGCCCGCTCCGCGCTCTCCTTGATCTCCGCCGTTCCACTGAGCAACAGGGTCTCCCGCCCGCCCAGCCCCTGCACCGCCACAAAGGCAAACTCCCGGTCGAACCCCTCCACGATCTTGGCGCCCTCGAGCGCCAGGGACGAGTCCTTGAGCAGCCGGTCCAGCACCGTCACCGCCGCCTTGGCCGCGCGCCTCCACCCGGCTCCTAGGAGTATCGGCAGCTTCCTCCTCCGCCGTCTCCGTCTGGCCATGGTACGACAGGGTCACCGTGATGGCGATCCGGTGGGGCCGCTTGCCCGGCGCCGCGGTCAGGTTCTCGAACAGCACCGACCGCTGGAGCACCCGGTCCCGCACCGCGTCCTGCTGCAGCGCCTCGATCGGCTTCACGTCGGCCGTCTGGGCGATGCTGATCTTCCGGTGATCGATCTTGAGCCCGAGCTGGGCCAGCAAGGCCGACTCGATGTTCCGGACCAGCTGCTTCGGCGCCAGTCCCGCCTGGGCCAGCACGTGGACCTCGCTCACCTCGCCCAGCGGCGTGGTCACCACCCGGGCCGAGAGGATTCCCTCCAGGCTGGTGAGCAGGTTCTCGGCCCGGCGGACTCCCCAGGGATCGGGGATCGACTCGGCGCTCGCCGTCCGCGCCTGGATCGGCGCACCCGGCTGGGGTGGGCTCGGCTGCTTGGGGTTCGAGAATCCGGTCACGGTGTTGTCCTTCGGGTCTCTGCTATCCTGCAAGCTGCCGCTGGGCCCGACAAGCCATGCCACGCGTTACGTCCCGCCGCCTTCGCTCGGTACAGCGCCCGGTCGGCCGCCACCAGCAGGTCGCCTTCCGGGAGGTGGCTGTCGAACTCGGACAGCCCGATGCTCACCGTGATCAGCCCCGCCGGATAGCCCAGCCGCCGGCCGATGCCCTCGATCCCGGCCCGGAGCGCCTCGGCCACCCGCATGCCGCCCTGGAGATCGGTCCGGGTCAGGATCACCACGAACTCGTCGCCGCCGTAGCGGGCCGCCACGTCCGAGGCGCGCACCGCGTTGTGGATCTCCTGGGCGACGGCCTTGAGGATCTCGTTCCCCGCCTCGTGGCCGTACTGATCGTTCACCTGCTTGAAGCGGTCCAGGTCCATGAACAGGACCGCGAAGCCCTCGTTGCTCCGCTTGCTGCGCTCGATCTCGAAGGCCAGCCGGTCGCGCAGTACCCTATACGTCGAAAGCCCGGTGAGCGAGTCCACCGCCGCCGCCCGCTGGGCTTCATCCGCCCGGCGCTCCTGGTAGGGCGCGCACTGCCGCATCGAGGCCCGTCCCAGCGCCGCCGCCTCGGCGAACCGCTGGCAGGTGTTGAAGCCGCAGGCCCGGCAGTCCCAGGGCCGGCCGTTGGGCCCCTTCCCGATCTGGTCCAGGATCGCGGCCACCTGCTCCGGGTCCGGCTTGACTGCCCGGGGCTTGATCTCGAACGTGGCCCCTACGCTCGCCACCAGGTTCTGATCCACCACCGGGTAGCGGCTCCGGGGCGGCTCGGTGCTGGCCAGCAGCTCCCGGCGCCAGAACAGCTCCTCCCGCGGTCCCGACAGCGGGTGGTCCAGCGACCCCTCGGTCGAGAGGATGTCCACGAAGCCCAGGTCCAGCCGGTCCACCGCCACCGCCCGGGCCACCGCCTTGAGCGCGTCCAGCCCCCGGAGCTTCCGGAACCGGCGGCTGGAGTAGCGGGCCTCTTCCAGCAGCGCCAGCGGGAGCCCGCCGGTGGCGCTCAGGTGCCGCCGCCCCTCCTCCGGCACCCGCTCGAAGAAGATCGGCTGGCTCAGCACGTTCGCGCCCCGGATCCGGAAGATCTGGTCCAGGTCGCTGAAGGTGATGGCCGCGTCGAGCTCGGTGGTGCTGACCGGGGGACAGATCCCGGCGAACGCGATTTTGAGGCCTGGGCCGTACTGCGCTCGCAGGTATCGGGCCTCCGCCACCGCCGGAACCGTCACCGGCGCCAGGTAGGGGACCAGCTCGGGGAACTGCAGCCGGACCGTGTCCACCACCACCGGATCGGTGGAGCGGATCAGGGTGCCCCACGGCTCCTCTTCCCAGAGCTTAAGATATTCCGCGGCAACGAGTTCGTCGCCGATGACGCCCCGGGTGACGGCCCGGAAGCCGGCGGCGTAACACGCGTTGATAACCTGTTCCGGCGTGGCAGGATAGAAGTGCGCCACCGACTCCGGGCTCAGGATGAGGACGCCGTCGCCCTGGGAGGCGATGGCAAGAGCCCGCCCAATCTCGCCGTTTACCTTGATGGCCCCGTGGGGACAGGTCGGCAGACATTGGCCGCAGCGGATGCACGCATCATCGTCGATCTGAAGCAACAGCGGCTCTTCAGCCGCCACCGCGATGGCGTCGGTAGGACAGACGCGAACGCAAGCCAAGCATGCGACGCATAGCTCGGCGTCTATCACGAAGTTCAAGCGTCTGGTTTCCGTCAGGGGGAGGGTAACCTTTGCAATTTGACGGTTATGGCCCCAACTGTCAAGAGAACGAAAGCTGCAAACTATTTATACGGTGGAACTTAGCCGAGTGCACTATCCTGCAATGAGTCAGCGAGTCAGGAGTCGCGAGTCGCGGAGCTATCCGCAGGCTAACTCGATTCGAGTGAGCCGCATCGCGACCTCGGAGTCCCATCCGACCCGCGACTCGCTGACTCGCTGACTACTCTAAATGATACGCCTTGATCTTCCGGTACAACGTCCGCTCGCCGATGCCGAGCACTTCGGCGGCGCGGCGGCGGTTGCCCTTGTACTCCCGCAGGGCTGCTTCGATAGTGGCGCGCTCCACATCCGCCATCGTCATCCCCGCCCGGTAGAGCACCGGGTGATCCCCGTCGTGCTCCACATCGGCCAGCAGATCGCCCACCTGGGTGTGCTCGCCCAGATCGATCACCTGCACCCGCTGGGGATGCTCGTCCAGCCGGCGGCGCATCTCCTCGATCTGGAGCCTGAGGTCCACCAGGCTGCGGAGAATGAACTCGAACTCCGGCCCCGCCACCCCGCTACCCGGCCCCGCTGTCGCCAGCCGCATGGGGAGCAGGCTGCCCGCACCCTCCAGCACGTCCGGGGGGATGTCGGACGGGCGGATCTCCGCGCCCGGCGCCAGCACCACCATGGACTCGATGAGATTGCGGAGCTGGCGGACGTTTCCCGGCCAGGGCGCGTTCACCAGCCGCTGGAGCGCCTCCGGCGTGATCCCCCGGAAGGGGCGCTCGTGGGTGCGGGCAAACTCCCGGATGAACCGGCGGACCAGCAGGGGGATGTCGCCCCGCCGCTCCCTGAGGGGCGGAAGATAGATGTTGAGGACGTTGAGCCGGTAGTAGAGATCGTCCCGGAATTCTCCCAGGGTCACCGCGTCTCTCAGCGACCGGTTGGTGGCGGCGATGACCCGCACGTTCACCTTGATCGGCGCGGTGCCGCCCACCCGGAAGAAGGTGCGGCTCTCCAGCACCCGGAGCAGCTTCACTTGAGTGGAGACCGGGATCTCGCCGATCTCGTCGAGGAAGATGGTGCCGCCGTCGGCCAGCTCGAAGCGACCCAGCCGCCGCTCGGCCGCGCCGGTGAAGGACCCCTTCTCGTGCCCGAACAGCTCCGACTCCAGCAGCGTCTCCGGCAGCGCGGCGCAGTTCACCGTGATGAACGCCTCGTTCCGCCGAGGCGAGAGGTCGTGCAGCCCCTTGGCGACCAGCTCCTTGCCGGTGCCGCTCTCGCCCTGGATCAGGACGGTGCTGGAGACCGGCGCCATCTGCTCGATCTTGACCAGCACTTCCTGGATCGGGGCGCTCTCGCCCACGATGCCGGTGCGCTCCTGCAGATGGCGCCGCTCGATCAGCCGGCGGGCGGTCTCCACCGCGTCGTCGGGCGACACCGGCTTGGTCATCACCTCGGTGGCGCGGAGCCGCTCCACCCGCTCGGTGCGCTCGGAGTCGGTCGCCTCCAGCAGGGCGAGGGTGGAGATCTCGGCGTCGTGGGCCAGCGTGGCGAGCTGTTGGGAGGGCGGCTCGTGCACCGCGCCGGTGAGGATCATCAGGTCGGGATTCTCCCGCCGGACGGTGCCGCGGGCGTCGTCCAGAGAGGAGAACATGGTGGTGGAGAACTTCGCCGCTTCCAGCGCGGCATTCAGCCGGACGGCGGTCTCGAGGTCGTCCATGGTGATGAGGATCTGCGATGCCATGGGTGGAAGGTAATGCGTGGTGCGGGAGACAGGAGTCGGGCGTCAGGAGGTCTGGAGTCTAGGGGAAGAGGCCACCCGCCGAAGCGGACGGCCTCCCTGCTCACCAAGTTCAGTCATCGCGAATCGGCGTCCTCCCGTTCAGTCTTCACGTGAGCGGTAGACGATCTGCCCGCTGGTCAGGAGCTCGTCGCAGACAGTGAGCCAGCCCCCAAAGCCATCCGGGACATCTAACGTCCAGTGGCCTACCCCTTTGCCACCATACCTTTGAATTCTCACGATGAACGTGCCAGTGTCCTGAGGATGGCCACCTGGAAAGTTGACGAGCTTACCACTCCCGACGGTCAGGCTCACGACGCCTTTTGCATCGATGGACCAGCTCGTCACGGGGCCCCAGACATTGCCCGGAGCGGTCGAGCCCATCTGGTCAACGCAGTGAAATTCCCCCTTGGCTGTGCCGTCGGAATAGAGGGTGATGTGCCCTCCCCAGGAGGTGGTCCCTGCCAGTAGGCCGGCCGGCATTTGCATTCGGCCGTGCCACCCCCATTGATGGTCGCCAGACGGTGGACGGGCCCCGCGTGCGGACGCTGGATAGATGCAGCTCGGCCCACCTCGGTTGCCGTTCCCTTCGGAGCCGTCGATCTCGCGGGCAGGCGCGGATGCCACGGCACAGTGACGAGCGCGGTGGACAGCCATAAGAAATTTGAGTGGATCATTGGTAGTACCTCGGACGAGGAACGTGGCTTGGTGGGTGGCCGCTAGGATTAGGTCCTGATAGTGCACGTGGACGACGCCTGTCATCCCCGGGTGAATGTCACAGCTATAGTTGTAAGTGCCGCTGGTCGGAAATACCCGGGAATCAGATCCGTCACGGAACTCCCCTATAGCGATGGGCGACCCGGAGGTGCGAGAACGTGACGGTGTGGGGAACCGACTGGAAGGTCCACGTCACCGTGGCGCCGGCCCGCACGTTCAGATCCTTCGGCTGGAAGGTTATTGACGGCGCAGTCACCGTTCCGCTGGCCGCCGCTACCACAGTCGTGATGGTAGTGGTGCCGGTCTTGGTGACGCCACCCATGCTCAGCGATGCCGTTATCCTCGACGTCCCCTCCGCCACCGCCGTGATCTTTCCATCGCCACCGACACTCGCGCTGGCGGCGTTATCGCTGGAGAAAGTGGGGGCCGTGCCGCTCATCACCTTGCCATCCTGATCCTTAGCCACGGCTGAGAGGGTCAGCGTGTTCCCCGGGGCGACGGTGAAAAGGGTGCCGGCGGCAGGGGTAACCTCGAAGGTTGTGAGCACGGCGTCGCTGGGTACCGGCAGCGGCGCGTCGCCACCGCAAGCCGCGCTGGCCGCCGCCACCGTCAGCAGGGTGGCAACTGGGACCAGGAGTGAACGCATAAGCCACCTCGTGATTGGGAGTTCTGGATGCTGCGCGAGCTTTTCGGCGTGCCCGGGAGAGCGGCGGGGAGGAGCTGGATTCGCTACTTCTGGGTACGCGGGGTAAGTTAGGAGGACCAGTCAGACCCCGGTCAAACACCCGTCAAATGGAGCAACATGCATAGATTTCTTCGAATGCTGGCAACGAGGAACTAGGGAGACATGAGAAGCTCTGTGATGATCCTGGGACTCTCGCTTCGTCCTGGCCGCCAGTCTCGCCGCCCAGACCGAGGCCGAGACTCAGCGTGCCACGCTGACCGCCCTCCGCAAGTTTGCGGTCTACGCCCGGGTGCAGCTATCCCAGGGGGCGACCCTGCAGCGAGTGGATGAAGGGCTGCTGCGCTCGAAGATCGAACAGGCGCTGCGGCGGGAAGGGTTGATCATCGACCAGGCAGGCGACGTACGGGATGGCTCCCAGGCGAGCCTGGACCTTTTGTTCATGGTGATGGAAACCCGGGGCAGGAAGGAGCAACCCCCGGGCTTCGTCGCGTCGGCCTGCCTCCAGGCCTCGCAGATGGTGAGAATCCCCCGCCTCACCACCCCCAAACGGATCGCGTATGCAGTGGTATCAACCTGGCGGAGCTGCGGCCTCCTGGCCGGAGACAGCGCGTCCTACGGAGCGACGATCCTCCATGCCGCCGACGAGCACATCACCCGGTTCATGGACGCCTGGCGGTTTGCCAATGCGCCGCCGCCGGAGCCCGGTTCGGTTGCACTTCCCGAGCTCAGCGAGGCGGGACTCAGGTTCCCTCGGTAAATCTGAGGGTAAATGGCGCGCTGGTGGGGAGTCCGCTGCTCCGGTGTACCTGCACAAAATACGTTGACGAGGAAGTTCCGCAGACCCCGCCCACGCTGACATTCTGGTCCTGGTTTCCCGGCTGCCGCGACTCCTGCACCACAGTGGCATAGTCCTTTCTGAGCGAAAGATCCTGCTCCGGGATCGACTTGACTCCTCCTTGACCCCCTCGGGCAAATATCCCCGCTACCCTGCGCGAGTGCCCACCACTCGAGCGGTGCCGGGCTGTATTACTCAGTGACTTCAGCATCCGATGGAGGATTGCATCATGATATGCCGTATTGGTCGCCCCTTCACCGATCGCCATTGCGCCCATCCTGGTGGCGGCGGCGCTGGGATGTGCTGACGAGCTCCAATCGCCCACCCCGCCGGATGCCGAGCCGGCGATGGCCGCGGCCACCGCGCAGCTCTCCTTCCGTCAGATCAGCGGGGGATGGTCGCACAGCTGCGGCGTCACCACCGACGATCGAGCCTACTGCTGGGGATTCAACGGAGACGGGGAGCTCGGGGATGGCACGACCACCGCTCATTTGACTCCCGTTCCCGTGGCCGGAGGGCTGAGGTTCCAGCAGGTAAGCGCCGGATTGAACTTCTCCTGCGGGGTAACTACGGGAAGCCAGGCCTACTGCTGGGGAGTCAACTTTCACGGGGAGTTGGGCAGCGGCACCAGCCAGAACCAAAGCACCACCCCTACCCCAGTTGCCGGTGCCCACAGCTTCAGACAGGTCGCCGCAGGGTATTTCTACGCCTGCGGGGTCACGACTAAGAACGTCGCGTACTGCTGGGGAGCCAACTATCAGGGGGAATTGGGAGATGGCACCAGTGGGACGACCAGCCCCACTCCGGTGGCCGTCGCCGGCGGACATTTCTTCCGCCAGATCAGCGCCGGCTTCGAGCACACCTGCGCGGTGACCCCTTCCAACACCGCCTATTGCTGGGGCACCGGCTATCTGGGCAACGGCCCCTACTCCACCCACACGACACCAGTGCGGGTCCAGGGCAGCGGCGGCACCATGCGCCTGGTGCGCGCCGGTCAATACCACAACTGCGGCATCACCACCGACAACCGCGCCTTCTGCTGGGGAGACAACTTCAGAGGGAAACTGGGGGACGGAACTGAAACCCTGCGTTTGCTTCCGGTCCGGGTGGCAGGAGGACGGTCCTACAATGACGTGGTGGTGGACGAGGAGCACAGCTGCGGCGTCACCACCGGCAGCATCGCGTACTGCTGGGGTCGGAACCGGTTCGGCGAGGTTGGCGATGGGACCCGCAGCAAGCGGCTGGTACCGGCGGCGGTGGCGGGCGGCCTGCGCTTCAGCAGTATCCGGGTCGGGCGTCACTTCAGCTGCGGGGTAACAACGGCGAGCCGAGGCTATTGCTGGGGTGATAACCCCGACGGGGAGCTGGGAGACGGCACCACGATCCAGCGTACGAGGCCGACGCCGGTGGCCGGGGCCAGATGAGCGCTCAGCGGCCCGTCTTCACTCCCCTGACAAGCTCGACGGCGTGCTGCTACCAGCTCAGCCAGCACGCCGAGCCCGTCGCGCACGCCGCCGGGACTGCCAGGGAGGTTGATGATCAGAGTGTAGTCAGGCGGCTCATTGGTGCGGACTGAAGCTGTACGTCCCGTCCCAGGCCCAGTTCGGAGGCTCGCCTCAGGTGCGAGACATCGACCTCGGCATGGAACCAGTTGAACTTCCCGGTCCCGCCCGAGAACGTGCACTACCCCGATTCCGTTGATCGCGGAAGATCGACGCTGCAATGCCCGAAGGCGACATTGTTGCCCGGGCCCGGCGGGTCGAGGACGACGTCGGTGTTCGAGGTAGAACGCGGGACCGGCGGCGCTGAGATAGATGATCCTCGAGCCGACCTCGATCTCCTTGAGGGTCGAGGACGTGATGGTGCAGAAGTCACCGGCCCGGCCGTGGTAGTGTCGAGCATTCCTTCGTCACCGGAGAGTCCCGCTTCGCGCGAACGACGCACCTTCCGGTGCGGAGCGGCTTCGGCGCCGTCGTGTCCGAGCAGGCGGTGCGATGCCGGCAGGCGATGATGGCGGTGGCCATGAGAAGTTTGCGGTGGATCATGGGTGGCTCCTGACTGGGAAAGGGCCCTGGGTGAGTACGCGTCTGAATTCGCTACTTCATGGTACGAGGGCTAACTTAGAGGCAGCCGGTGAGACGCCGGTCAAAGCCCAGTCAAATGGAGCAACATGCTCCACCTCAAGACGTTCGGCGGACTCTCCGTAGACATCGACGGCAGCCCGGCACCGGCGCGGCCCAGCAGCGAAAGACGCTGGCGCTGCTGGCGCTCCTTGCCGCCGGGGGTCGGCGGGGCCTCAGCCGGGACAAGCTCATCGCCTCCCTCTGGCCCGAGACCGACGCCGAGCACGGCCGCGGCCTCCTCAAGCAGGCCTGCTACGCCCTCCGCCGGGATCTCCAGGCACCCGAGCTGTTCCTCGGATCGATCCAGCTCAGTCTCAATCCCGCCGTGATCTCGAGTGACTTGGAAGCGTTCGCCTGCAGCGCTGGAGGAGAACGATCCAGCCCGGGCGGTCTCCTTCTACACCGCACCATTTCTGGACGGCTTCTACCTCAATGGGGGTGGGGAGTTCGAGACCTGGGCGGAGACCGAGCGCGCCCGGCTGGCGAGCCAATGCCGGGCTGCGTTGGAGGTGCTGTCAGCCGAGGCGACCGGCACGGGGCGAGCACCGGCTGGCGGCGGACTGGTGGCGGCGCCTGCTCCAGCTCGACCCGCTGAGCTCCCACGCCGCGCTCGGCCTCATGGAAGCCCTGGACCGTGCCGGCGAGCATGCCGACGCGCTACGTCGCGGAGACGCCTACGGGGAGCTGGTGCGTTCGGAGCTCGGCGACGATCCGCCGCCGGAGCTGTCCGAGTGGATCGAACAGCACCGCCATGTAGCTGGAAACGGGGCGAGAATGTCGAATCCGCTACCGCCAGCCGGCTGGCGCTGCCACGCTCCGCCCGCAGAGAGCTCGTCCCGGCCCTGAGTGAGCCGGTCGCCACGCGGCCGCGACGCGGTCTGGACCCCGGTGCGCCGGTGGGCTGCGGCCGTTGGTCTGGCCGCCGTGGCCGCGACAGGTATCCTCCTGTCGGGGAGCCGGACGGATCTGCCGACCGATCCCAATCTCCTGGCTGTCGCACCCTTCGACGTGCTTGACCCTTCGCTGGACATCTGGCATGAAGGGTTGGTGGACATCCTCTCCCGGGACCTCGACGGAGCCGGACCACTGCGTACCGTCCCCCAGACGGTGGGACTCAAGCGCTGGCAGGGCCGGGCCGATCCGATGTCGGCCGAGCGCTTCGGCCACCGCACGGGAGCGGGGCTGGTGGTCTTCGGGAGCGTGAGGAAATCGCGAGACACCGTCAGCCTTCGGGCGACGGTGCTGGACCTGGCGACGAAGAGGGTCGAGCCCGACCTCGAGGTCAAAGGTGATTCGGCGGCGATCGGGGACTTGGCCGACTCGCTCGGGGTCAGGATCCTTCAGCTGCTGGGACGGGGCCGCCCGATCGGGTCAGTGCGACGGGTATCCATCGGGTCCCGCTCCCTCCCCGCGCTGAAGGCCTTCCTCTATGGCGAGCAGTTTTACCGAAGGGGCCTCTGGGACTCTGCCCTGGTGCATTATGCCCAGGCAATTGGTCAGGACAGCACGTTCGGACTTGCCTTTCGCCGCATGGAATTGGCGCTCAGCTGGTATCCCGCGAGCTCGCAGGCGTACCAGCCAAGGGGGGAGTACCTCCGGAAGTCGGTCAGGCTCAATCACGGAGTTTCTCCCAAAGACAGCATGCTGCTCGCCGTCGACTCCTTTTTGATCGCGGCTGACGACGCGGCCGACCCGGCCGATCTGATCCGGTTCAGGTATCGGGCTCTTTCTACCTTGGAAGAGGCCGCCCGCCGCTACCCCGGTGACCCCGAGGTGTGGCTCGACCTCGGTGAGGCGCGGTTTCATGGGCAGCCTCCACTGGGAGGAATCCCTGGCCCCGCACTCGAGGCCTTCGACCGTGCGATCGCCCTGGACCCTGGATTTGCGCCCGCATATGAGCATACGCTGCGGCTGGCGATCGAGTTGAACCGCGCCGATCTGGCCCGGAAGTATGCCGACGCCTACCTCCGCCTCAATCCCACCGACGTCAATGCCGGTACGATTCGGTTGGCCGCCCTGATGCTCGATGGGGACCGCTCGCACGCACCGGAGGCGGCTCACGTGATCGACACCGCCTCCGCCCAGGTACTCTTTGGCGCAGGTTTCATGCACCTCGGCCGGTGGGCCGACTCGGGGGAAGCCGGGGTCCGGCTCCTCCGAGCGATGACCCTGCGGAGCGGCACTGGGGTCGACCCCTGGTCGGACACCCAGATGTACCGGCAGTACCTGGCGCTCTTACTGGCGTATCGGGGCCACCTTCACGAGGCGTATGCGGCGGATCGCCGCTTACTCCTCGATCCCAGCGCATCGCGGTTCAGCGAGTTCCTGGATCCGTTCTTCAGTCTGAGCCTCCTGAAGGTGGTCCCGGAGTCTGTGAGCGCCACAACCTTTGCCCGCGCGTTGGAGCCTGGAAAACCCTGGCCGGTCTCTGCCTTCGGCACGCACGGCAACTGCGGGGCCTGCCCTGGTGGATGGCCCGAAGAGACACCGCGTCGCTGGCGCGGTTCGCGGGCCGTGCCGCACAGGAAGCGCAGAAGCAGACCAGCGCCCGCGGCAAGCTTCAAAGCCGATATCTCCACGCTGCCGCTACGGCCTATCTCGCTCTGGCTCGGCTCGATTCGGTCCGGGCGCTGCATCTCTTTCAGACCATTCCGGACACGCTCTGTCTTGAGAACGATTGCTATTACGAGAAACTGATTGAGGCCCGTCTGCTCGCGTCACAGGGACGGGCTCGGCAGGCGGGAGTCGTCCTGGATCAGTGGATCTGGAGTGTCGGGGGCCCACTCTTCGTCATCGGCATGACTGGAGCGGGGCCGGATCGCGGAGGGCCTGGGTGAGCGGCAGAAGGCGAGAGACTCGTATCAGTTCGTGATCGATGTCTGGCGGCATCCCGACCCCGAGCTCGAACCGTATGTACGCGAGGCTCGCGCGGGGCTGGAGCGGCTAGCGGCTGAGTCGACGTCCAGGGTCGCCCGGAGTCTCGACCCTAGGCCATAAGACCTCCCTAGTGCCCCGTTTTAACTCCTCGCACCAGCTCAACCGCATGCTCCACGAAGATGGCAAGCACGGCGAGACCATCGCGCACCCCCCGGCACTGCCGGGAAGATTGACGATGAGGGTCTTACCGCGGACCCCGGCGGTGCCGCGGGAAAGCGCGGCCCGCGCGAATTTGGGGAAGGCCGTCATCCGAAGCGCCTCGGCGATGCCGGGCGCTTCCTTGTGAAGAACAGCGCGGGTGGCTTCGGGGGTGACGTCGCGCTCGGTGAGACCGGTGCCGCCGGTGGTGAGGATGAGGTCGGCGCGGTCGCCGTCCGACCACTCGGCCAGGGTGGCGACGATCCGCACCGTGTCGTCCGGAACCAGGGTGCGCTCGGCTACGGTGTAGCCCCGCTCCCTGGCCCAGGCCGCGATGAGGTCGCCGGAGGAGTCAGCCCGCTCGCCCCGGCTGCCGGCGTCGGAGATGGTGAGGATGGCGAGGCGAAGAGCCATGGTGGAAAGTAACTCGCCATCCTCGACTTCACCGTCCGGTGATCACCCTCCGGGTACCGCCGGCCGCTGCTCCCGAACGAGGAGCGAACGTGGCGTCGTTCAGCTTGAAGGTCGACTCGACCGCGCGAACCGCGACGATCACCATCAGGATGCCCAGGAAGATGTTGGTGCCGCCGGAATGGGTCACCTTCAGCTTGTTCAGCACGGTGACCAGCGCCTCCAGCACCGAGACCATCAGCAACAGCACCGCCGCCGCCCGGGAATTCGACTTCATCAGGAAGAGAGCGAGCGACCCGATGACCATGGCGTCGACCAGCAGCGCCGGTGCGATAGCCATTCCGATCACGGCCTGGAGCCCGGCCAGGAACAGGAAGCCGAAAGAGGCGTCGCGCACCGTCTTGAGAGCGGCCTCCCGGGTATCGATGGGAGAGAACAGCCCGGTCTTGATGGCCGGATTCGCCATGGGGAGGCTCCTGGTCTACGGATGTCTGCGGGGGGACGCGAGCGGCGGGACCGGCAAAGACTATGCCCGGCTGGTGCGCGGGGTCACCGCGTAGAAGGGCCTCCGGCTGAAGAATAGGAGTCCGTTGATGCGGTACGCTCATTTCCCGGAGAGGCAGCAATGATCTGGGCCAGAGCAGACCTTCGGCAAGCCCGCCAGCTTCTCCTTTTTCTGCTCATTGCAGCTCCATCCGCGCTCAGCGCCCAGGGCAAACCCGGGCTGGTGTACGACAGTACCGGACAGCTGGTCCCCGCCGATAGGATCGCCGCTCGTGCCCAACCCACACCGCCGCTCCCGACCCGGCGAGGTCCCTGGTTGAACCTGGGTCTGGCGTTCGGCTCGGTGGGCTGCCTCGAGTACTGCAGCTCGATTGGGCCGGGGGCTGAAGTCGCCGCCGGCTGGGCAGTGAGCCCACGGCTGTCGTTGGGAGTCGGGATCGCCGGGTGGACCAAAGACGGCCCGACCCATGAGTACGAGGGTGCCAGGATCCGGCTGACCGTCGGCTCGGTAGCCCTCCGAGCCCGGTTCTACCCCCGGCGCGACGCGGGGTTTTTCCTCAGCGGGGGCCTGGGGCTCGGCATCACTCGACTCTCGGATGAGCGCGGCACAGGCTACACTCAAACCGGCGCCGGTTTCCTTGGCGGCCTGGGCTGCGACCTGTGGATGAATCCTCACCTGAGCCTCACCCCGTTCCTCGATTTCTCCACGACGCGGGCCTGGGAGTCCAACGATATACGCGACGACCTGTGGCGCATGGGACTGGGCATCACGCTCACCCGGTAAGAGGTAGTGCCAAGTCTGGCGCTGTTGTAGCAGTCCTGGACGATTTTTTGTTACATACCGATCGGTCCGGATCACTCAATTCAATCAGCCACACCGCCTTGATCCCGCGCGAACCGGGAAATCGGAGCGCTGCTGTCAACTATTTGCGGATTGAGACGGCAGGAGGCTGGCGGATAAAATCAGCGTGGGGTGGTGTTCGCAGGGAGGAGCGGTATCGAAGGGCAGGTAGAACCATGACCTACACGTTCAAGTTGTCCCGCCGTTTGGCGGTGGTCTTTCTCTCGGGTGTGCTCGCAGTAGCGCTGGTGGCAGTCGGCTTCCTGCTGGGCTCGTCCGCAGACCTGACTGCGTCCCTCATCAGCGATCGATTGGCAGCTCTCCTCTCATCCGGCCTCGCAACCAAGCTGCTCTATCTCATCATCGTGGGCATCGGGTGCGCCGCCGGGCGGGTGTTTCCATTCCAGCGAGAGTTCCAGGGCTCGCGCGAGTTCTTGGAGCACATGTTCCCCGGCCGCACGCTGCTGTTCTACGAACGGGCGGATTTCTTCGTCACCTGCATCATGGGCTCGATTCTGGGGATGATCATCGTTCAGCCGGCGAGTGTGCACACCGCGCTGGCGACCGGACTGGGGTGGCCCTTCATCATCCGCTTCCTGGTGGAGGGGATGAAGAGCAGCGGCCGCCCGCCGGGGAATGGCGGTAAGGCGGTAAGGCGGTAGGCCTACTGCCCCGCTGCCCCGCCGCCCGTCTGCCCCGCCTTCCTTGCACTCCCCTTTTTCCAGAACGGCCGCGCCACCACCTCGGCCGGCATCCGCTCGCCCCGGCACTCGACCTCGAACTTGGTGCCCACTTTCGCGGCCGCAGCCGGCAGGTAGGTGGTCCCGATGGCGATGCCGAGCGACGGGCTCATCGTCCCGCTCCGCACCAGGTCCACTTCTCTGCCCTCGTGATACACCGGGTAACCGTGGCGGGGGAAGCCGCGCCCCTGGAGCTGGAAGCCCACCAGCTTTCGGGTGACGCCGCGTAGCTTCTGGGCCTTGAGCGCGATGTCTCCGGTGAACGAGCAGCCCTTGTCCAGCTTCACGATCCAGCCCAGCCCGGCCTCGAGCGGGGTGATGGTGTCGTCGATGTCGTTGCCGTAGAGGGCAAACCCCATCTCCAAGCCGGAGCGAGTCGCGGGCGCCGAGGCCGATCGGCTTGGCGCCGGCCTGCGATCAGCGCCTCCCAGATCGGGGCGTGTCGCGCTCCCGGCAGTACAGCTCGAAGCCATCCTCTCCGGTATAGCCGGTGCGGGAGATGAAGCACTCGGCGCCGGCCACCTTCCCGGTCGTCGAAATGGTAGTAGGCGATGTCGGGCAGCCGGGTCCGGGTCAGCGGCTGGAGCAGCGCCTCGGCCTGGGGGCCCTGGAGCGCGAGGAGTCCCACGTCGTTGGAGATGTCCTTGAGCCGGACGTTGATGCCGCCCTTCTGAGCCACGATGTGCTCCCAGGCGCGGGCGGTGTTCGAGGCGTTGACCACGACCATCAGCTTGTCCTCGAAGCGATAGACGGTGCAGTCGTCCACGAAGGTGCCCTCGGGTGTCAGGATGGCCGAGTACTGTACCCCGCCCGGCTTCAGCGCGGCGACGTCGTTACAGGTGAATCGGTTGACGAAGGCGTTCCGGTCCGGGCCGGTGATCTCGAACTCGCCCATATGGGAGACGTCGAAGACTCCGGCCCCGGTGCGCACCGCGTGGTGCTCGGCGAGGATACCGGTGGGATACTGGACCGGCATCTCCCAGCCGGCGAAGGGGACCATCTTGGCCCCGAGCGCCTTGATGGGCGTCATAGAGCGACGTGCGCTTGAGTGCTGCAGTAGCGGTCATTGCTTTCCCTTTGAGCTTCGGTCCCCTCGGTTCGCTTCGCTGCGCTCAGGATCCCTCGTGTGACATGCTTCTCCCGCTTACCGCTCACGCTTGTCTGCCCGCTCACGTTTCCCATCAGCATCGCCATGAGGGCCTTCTGCACATGGAGCCGGTTCTCCGCCTGGTCCCACACCCGGGACTGCTCCCCCTCGATGACGTCCTCCGAGACTTCCTCGCCCCGATGCGCCGGCAGGCAGTGCAGAAAGATCGCCTTCCGGTCGGCCGGCCGCATCAGCCGGTCATCCACCATGTAGCCCTTGAATGCCCGGGCCCGCTGCTCCTGCTCCTCCTCCTGGCCCATGGATGCCCAGACGTCGGTGTTGACCACGTGGGCGCCGCGCACCGCCTCGCGAGGGTCGGTGGTCAGGGTGATCCTGGTCTTCTCGGTGATTTCGTTCCAGGATGTCGGCATTGGGCTGGTAGCCCTCGGGACAGGCCAGCCGCAGCTCGAAGCCGAGGGTTCCGGCGGCGTTGATCCAGCTGTTGGCCATGTTGTTCCCGTCGCCCACCCAGGCGATGACCTTGCCCTCCCAGCCTCCCAGTGTCTCCCGCACGGTCAGCAGGTCGGCCAGTACCTGGCAGGGGTGCAGCAGATCGGTGAGGCCGTTGATCACCGGGATCGGTGCCATAGCGAGCCAGCTCCTCGACATCGGCGTGATCGTAGGTGCGGATCATGATCCCGTCGAGATAGCGGGAGAGGACCCGTGCGGTGTCCCGGATCGGCTCGCCCCGGCCCAGCTGGATGTCGCGGGAGGAGAGGAAGAGCGCGTGCCCGCCGAGCTGGAAGGCGCCGACCTCGAAGGAGACCCGGGTGCGGGTGGAGCTCTTGGCGAAGATCATCCCCAGGGTCTTCCCGGCGAGCGGCTTCTCCCGGTACTCGCCTCGCTTCATCCGGGCGGCCAGATCGAATAGCGGCGAGCAGCTCGGGCTTGCTGAAGTCGGGGATCGCGAGGAAGTGCCGGACCACGGATGGATCCTTGCTGGGGCAAGAGCAACAGCAGTCATGAAAACCGAAGACCGAAGACAGAAGAGTCTCGCTTTGGATCACGAGGTCGGGTGGGATTGTAGCCAGGCTCCCAGGCGATGGCAATTGCACTAGGGCCAACAGCCGCTGTTTTTCGTGCTTTCGTGCTTTCGTGGTTTCGTGCTACAAATTTGCGGCTGGCTACGAGGTCCTGTGAGGGCTACGTTCTCTCCGTGACCCTCCGCCTCTCGTCGGCCCTTGTCCTCTCCGCATGGCGGTAGCGCGCCCAGCAGCAGGTGAGTGGTGCGCGCGGCCCGCATGGTGGACGTCGCCCGGGGCGAGCATGGTGAGCCCCGGCGGTGGTCGTCGTCGCCGACGGCAAGATCAAGAGCATCGGGCCGGCAGCGTGCCGGCCAGAACGCCCGGGTCATCGACCTCGGCGATCTCACCCTCCTGCCCGGCCTGATCGACGCCCATACCCACCTGACCATGGACATCGCCGGCGACTGGGTGACCCGCTCGGTGCGGGAGCTCCCCGCCGACGCGGCGCTCCGGGGTGCCCGCAACGCGCGGAAGACGCTGCTGGCGGGGTTCACCACCGTGCGCGACGTCGGGGCCGGCGGCTTCGCCGACATCTCATTGATGAAGGCGATCGACGACGGCATGGTCGACGGGCCCCGGATGATTCCTTCGGCCCATGCCATCGGCATCACCGGGGGCCATTGCGACGACACCGGCTGGGCGCCCGGGGTGAACGAGCTGGGGCGGAGGGACGGAGTGGCCGACGGGGTGGATGAGGCGGTCAAGGCGGTGCGCTATCAGATCAAGCACGGCGCCAAGGTCATCAAGGTCTGCGCCACGGCAGGGGTCCTCTCTTTCGACGCCACGGTAGGCGCCCAGCAGCTGAGCGACGCCGAGCTGCAGGCGATCGTGCAGGAAGCGAGCCGCCACGGCCTCAAGGTCGCGGCTCATGCCCACGGCACGGAGGGAATCAAGGCGGCGATACGCGCCGGGGTGGCCTCGATCGAGCACGGCTCGATGCTGGACGACGAGGCCATCGACCTGATGAAGCGGCGGGGCACCTACCTGGTCCCCACCGCCTATCTGCTCACGACGTTCAAGTTCGAGAGCCTGCCGCCGCCGATCGCCGCCAAGGCCAGGCAGGTGGTGCCGCTGGCCCAGGAGAGTCATCGCAAGGCCATTCGGGCCGGCGTCAAGATCGCCTTCGGCACCGACGCCGCGGTGTACCCCCATGGCGACAATGCCCGGGAGTTTGCGGTCTACGTCGGCTACGGGATGCGGCCGGCCGACGCGATTCGCACCGCGACCCTCAATGCCGCCGATCTACTGGGAGTGACCGACCGGGGTCAGATCGCGACCGGCAAGCTGGCCGACCTCATCGCGGTCAAGGGGAATCCACTGGAGGACGTGCGCGTGCTGCAGCAGGTGCCCTGGGTCATGAAGGGGGAGTTGTGGTGAAGGACGGAGAAGCGGGGAAGCGGGGAAGCGGGGAAGTAGCCGCTTCAGAGTATGTAGCGCCTCAAGTCGTCATCGCTGATGATCCGCGCCAGCCGCTGCCGTACGCCCTCCTCATTGAACACGATGCGCTTCTCGGGATAATCCGGCAGCTCGAACAGGACGTCTTCCATCAGAGCGGCCATGACGGTGTGGAGCCGGCGGGCCCCGATATTCTCCATCCGGTCGTTGGCCATGAAGGCCACCCGCGCCACCTCGGCAATTCCGTCAGCGGTGAACTCGAGCTCCGCGCCCTCGGCCATCACCAGGGCCTGGTACTGCTTGGTGAGCGCGTTCTCCGGCTCGGTCATGATCCGCACGAAGTCCTGCTCCGAGTAGCGGCTGGAGCTCGACCCGGATGGGGAAGCGGCCCTGCAGCTCGGGAATGAGGTCGGATGGCTTGGAGACGTGAAATGCGCCCGCGGCGATGAACAGGATGTGGTCGCTCCGGACGTAGCCGTACCTGGTCTGCACCGTGGAGCCTTCGACGATCGGCAGCAGGTCGCGCTGGACGCCTTCGCGGGAGACATCGGGTCCCCCACCCTGGCCCCGCTCCCCGGCGATCTTGTCGATCTCGTCGATGAAGATGATCCCGTGGTTCTCCACCCGGTCGAGCGACTCGTTCACCACGTCGTCCATGTCCACCAGCTTCTTCAGCTCCTCGTCCACCAGCACCCGCCGAGCCTCCGGCACCTTCACCGTGCGGCGCTTCTTCCGCTTAGGAAGCATGTCCTGCAGCATTTCAGTGAAGTTGATGTCGGTGCCTTCGATCCCCTGGGGCGGCTGGATCAGCTCCATCATCGGGTAGCCTTGCTGGGCGACCTCGACCTCGACCTCCCGGTCGTCCAGCTGCCCCTCGGTCAGCATCTGCCGCAGCTTCTCCCGCGACCGATGACGCCGCTCCTCTTCAGGCGAGAGAGCCCGCTCCGGCTTGGCCTGCCCGCTGGACGAAACCACAAAGACCGACGTTCCATCCGACCTCTCCGTCTTCTCCGTCCCCTCGCGTCCGCTCGGGGCATGCTTTTCCGCCGGCGGCGGTGGGGAGGCGGGGAGCAGCAGGTCCAGCAGCCGCTCGTCGGCCCGCTGCTCGGCCTGGGGATAGACCTCGTCCTCCCGCTCGGTGCGCACCAGGTTGATGGCGGAGTCCACCAGGTCTCGCACCATGGATTCGGCGTCCCGCCCGACGTAGCCGACCTCGGTAAACTTGGACGCCTCCACCTTGATGAACGGGGCCCCGGAGAGGCGGGCCAGCCGGCGGGCGACCTCGGTCTTTCCCACCCCGGTGGGCCCGATCATGATGATGTTGTAGGGGGTGATCTCATCCCGGATGTCGTCCGGAGCCTGGGCCCGGCGCCAGCGGTTCCGCACCGCGATGGCCACCGCCTTCTTGGCCGCCTCCTGCCCCACGATGTACCGGTCCAGCTCCGCCACGATCTGGCGGGGCGGCATCTCCTCCAGCCAGGGCATGGGAGCCGTGGGCGGGGTCTCGGTCTCGGTAGGAAGCTTGGTGACAGCGTCGGTCATACTTAAAGGTAAGAGGTGAGGGGTAAAGCGTGAGAGGTGAGAAGGGAGACGTGGGAAGTCAGCGGGCTTATCATGCTCCCCCTCTCACCTCTTACCTCTTACTTCTGTCCATCTCCTGGCAACTCCAGAATCGTGATATTCCGGTTGGTGAAGACACAGATGTCGGCCGCAATCTCCAGCGACCGCTGGGTGATCTCCCGGGCAGAGCGGTTGGGCTCGGGCAGAAGGGCGCGGGCGGCGGCGAGGGCAAAGTTGCCGCCCGAGCCGATGGCGACGATGCCGTCATCGGACTCGATCAGCTCTCCGGTTCCGCTGAGGAGAAAGCTGTGCTCCAGGTCGGCCACCACCAGCAGTGCCTCCAGCCGGCGGAGCACCCGGTCGCTTCTCCAGTCCTTGGCCAGCTCCACCGCGGCGCGGGGGAGGTTCCCGGGATAGCGATCCAGCTTTTCCTCGAACTTCTCATAAAGAGTGAGCGCGTCGGCCACCGATCCGGCGAATCCCGCCAGCACCTTGCCGCCTTTCAAGGCCCGGACCTTGTTGCCGTGGGACTTGAAAACGGTCTCTCCCATGCTGACCTGGCCATCGCCGCCGAGGGCGACGCGACCGTCTTTGCGGACGCCGAGAATGGTTGTCACCTGTCACGCCCTCGGATGTGCCTGATTGTAGACCTTCTTAAGCCGCTCGACGCTGGTGTGGGTATAGACCTGGGTAGTACTCAGTGAGGCGTGACCCAAGAGCTCCTGCACCGCCCGAAGATCGGCGCCGGCGTCCAGCATGTGGGTGGCAAAGGTGTGGCGCAGCGAGTGCACCCGGAGACCGTCCCCCCCGATGGCGTCGAACATCCGGTGAATGATTCGCTGGATGCCTCGAGGGGCGAGCCGTTGGCCCCGCCGGCTGAGGAACACCGCCCGCCGATCGCCCCGGACCTGAGCCACGAGGGGCTCCCGCAGGTTAAGATAGCGCCGCAGCGCAAGCACCGCGCGCGAGCCCACCGGCACGATCCGCTCCTTCCGCCCTTTGCCCCGTACCTTCAGCTGATCGGACAGGAGATCGAGGTCGGCGAGGTTCATTCCGCTGAGCTCGGAGAGACGGATCCCGGTGGAATAGAACAGCTCCAGAATTGCCAGGTCCCGGGTGGGGGCCAGCTCATCGCCGCCCGCCTGCGATTCGGCCCATTGGAACAGGGTGTCGGTCTGGCTCCGATCGAGGTACGTGGGGAGCCGCTTCTCGAGCTTGGGCACCCGGGCCGCGCGGGCGATGGTGTTGGCCACCCCGTGGTGTTCCTGGAGATAGCGGTAGAGGCTGCGTACCGCCGACAGGGCCCGCGCGGCGCTGCGCTTGGAGAGCCCTTTGCGCTGGAGCTCGCCCAGAAAGCCGCGGAGGCCCAGCCGGTCCAGCGTGGCCCACTTCCAGTCGCCGTAGTGCCGGTCGCAGAAGCCGGTGAACGCGTCGAGATCGCGGGCATACGCCTTCACCGTGTGCGGTGAGACGTCGCGCTCTTTTTCGAGATGCTCCAAGTACTCGGCGACTTCAGCTCTAGGCATGCAGCTCCTTGAACTTCAGCACATCCGATTTCGAGCCAGCCTGAAGTCCGCCTGCGCTCGCTCGACCAGCAATTGCTTCTTACGGTCCTTCTTTACCTTCCCCGGCAGCGGATCAAGTAAGCCGAAATTCGCATTCATAGGCTGAAAATGCCGCGGATCGGCCTCGCGAAGATAGCGGTACAACCCGCCCAGCATCGTGGTGGGCGGCGGCAGAGTTACCGGCAATCCCTGAAGCGTGCGCGAGAGGTTGATGCCAGCCAGGATCCCGCTGCCGAGCGACTCGGTATAGCCCTCGACCCCGGTGATCTGCCCGGCAAAGAAGAGCCGGTCGTCGTCCTTGGCGGTGAGACCCGGACCCAGGCTCGCCGGGCTGTTCAGGTATGAGTTCCGATGAATGCTGCCGTAACGGAGATACTCAGCGTTCTCCAGTCCGGGAATCATCCGGAACACCCGCTGCTGATCGGGAATCCGGAGCCGAGTCTGAAACCCCACCAGGTTCCACATCTGGCCGGCCCGATCCTCCCGCCGGAGCTGGACCACCGCGTGGGGCTCCCGGCCGGTGCGAGGGTCGCGCAGGCCCACCGGCTTCATCGGTCCAAAGCGCAGGGTCTCCCGACCGCGGCGGGCCATCTCCTCCACCGGCAGGCAGCCCTCGAAGTAAGGCACCTGGTCGAAGTCGTGGCCGGGGAACTGGTCCGCCGCGATGAGTGCGTCGAGGAACGCATTGTATCCCGCCGCGTCCATCGGTGCGTTCAAGTAATCGTCGCCCTCGCCCTTGCCGTAGCGGGAGAGAGCATAGAGTCGATCATGGTCGAGCGAGTCAGCCGATACCACCGGCGCTATCGCGTCGTAAAATGCCAACGCCGCGGAACCGAGCCTGCCGGCGATGGCCTGGCCCAGGCGCTCGGAGGTGAGCGGTCCGGTCGCGATCACTGCGGGCGAAGGCAGCTCGGTGACTTCGTCCCGCACCAGGGTGATGTTGGGATGGGCGGTGATCCGCTGGTGTACCGCCTGAGAGAAGAGCTCCCGGTCTACCGCGAGCGCGGCCCCGCCCGGCACCCGCGCGAGATCGGCGCAGGGGAGCAGGACGCTGCCCAGCGCCCGCAGCTCGGCCTTGAGCAGACCGTGCGCGTTGGTGAGATCCACCGATTTGAAGGAGTTGCTGCAGACGATTTCGGCCAGCCGGTCGGTCTTGTGCGCAGCCGTGCGGATTCCGGGCCGCATTTCGCAGAGGGTTACCTGGACGCCCCGTTCCGCGAGCGCCCACGCCGCCTCCGAGCCGGCGAGCCCTCCGCCGACGACGGTTACCTTCACCCCAGAGCTACCTCCTCCGGCTCGGCAATCACGATCCGGTGCCCGCACTTGAGGCACTTCCGGGTCTCGCCTTCGGCCTTATTGATCCGCTTTTCCATACCCAGCCAGCCGCACTCGGGGCAGGTCTCCGGCACCGGCCGGTTCCAGGTGGAGAAGTCGCACTCCGGATAGCGCAGACATCCCCAGAACGACTTACCCCGCTTGGTGCGCCGCTCGGTCAGATCGCCGGTGGGACACTTGGGGCACTTGAGGCCCATCGGAATGGACCGGGTGCCCTTGCACTTGGGGTAAGTGGTGCAGGCCAGGAACTCGCCGAAGCGGCCGGTCTTGATGACCATGGCCGAGCCGCAGAGATGGCACTTCTCCTCGCTGGGACGGTCGGGCACCTTCACCTTCTTCAGCGACTTCACGTAGTCGCAGGTGTCCTTGTACTTCACGCACGCGAGATACGGCCCAAAGCGGCCGGTCCTGAGCTCGATGGGTGAGCCGCACTTGGGGCAGCGTTCCTTGGCCAGCTCCTCCGGCTTGAGGCCGTGAGCATCGGCGACGAGCGCATTCAGGTCTACCGCATTGAGCGCGGTGACGAAGGGGCCGTAGAAGTCCTTGAGCACCCGCTGCCACTTGAGCTCCCCGTCCTCGATGCGATCGAGCTCCTCTTCCATTTCGGAGGTGAACTCGACGTTGAAGATCTCGGGGAACTTGCCCACCATGATCTTCTCCACCGTCTCGCCCAGCTCGGTGGGAAAGAATCGCCGCTGGTCCACCTTGACGTATTCCCGGACCGACAGGGTCGAGATGATGGCGCTGTAGGTGGACGGGCGGCCGATGCCGAGCCGCTCCAGCTCCTTGACCAGGCTGGCCTCGGAGAACCGGGGCGGTGGCTCGGTGAAGTGTTGCGAGGGAGTGATCTCGCGGACCTCGACCTGGTCGCCCACCTCCAGCGGTGGAATCGGGGGCAGGTCGTCCATCGTCTTGCCTTCTTCCTTCTCCCGCCCCTCGGTGTAGAGCACGTGGTATCCGTCGAACACCATCACCGAGCCGGTGGCACGGAACAGATATTCGCCCAGGTCGAATTCCACGACCGTCATGTCGTAGACCGCCGGCGTCATCTGGGAGGCGACGAACCGCTGCCAGATCAGCTGATAGAGCCGATACTGGTCGGGCTCCAGGTAAGACTGGACCTGCTCCGGGCGCCGGCGCACGTCGGTGGGCCGGATGGCCTCGTGCGCGCCCTGGACCCGGGCGTTCTTCTTGGGGTTATAGACGTTGGCGGCTTCGGGCAGGTAGGGCTTGGCGTAGTTCTTCTTGATGAAGCCCCGCACCGCCTGGATCGCCGTCTCCGAGACCACCGGCGAGTCGGTTCGCATGTAGGTGATGAGACCGACCGGACCGTCTTCACCCACGTCGACGCCTTCGTAGAGATCCTGCGCCGCCCGCATGGTGCGGCGGGAAGAGAAGCCCAGCTTCTTGGCCGCTTCCTGTTGCAGGGTGCTGGTGGTGAACGGTGCCCCCGGATTCTTCTTCCGATGCCGCTTCTCCACCTTGGAGACGATGAACGGCCGCGGCTGCACCGCGTCGACCACCGCGCGGGCATCGGCCTCGCTGTGGAGCTGGGGGTTGTGGCCCGCGACCTTGGCGAGGGCGGCCTCGAAGGTCTGGCCGTCCTTGGCGCACTGGGCCTCGATGGTCCAGTACTCCTGCGGCTTGAACGCCCGGATCTCGCGCTCTCGTTCCACGATCAGGCGCAGCGCCACCGTCTGAACCCGGCCGGCCGAGAGCCCGGTCTTGATGCTCTTCCAAAGGATGGGGCTGGCCTTGTATCCCACCAGCCGGTCGAGGATGCGGCGAGCCTGTTGGGCGTCGACCTTCCGGTCGTCGATCTCACCCGGGTCCCGCAGCGCTTCCTGAATCGCTTCTTTGGTGATCTCGTGGAAGAGAATGCGGTGGGTGGGGACGCCGGCCTTGATTTGATCGGCCACGTGCCAGGCGATGGCCTCGCCTTCCCGGTCCGGGTCGGTTGCGAGGTAGATGGCGCTGGCACCCTTGGCGGCCTTCTTCAGCTCCGAGAGCGTCTTGGTCTTGCCCTTGATGGTGACGTACTTGGGCTCGAACCCGTTGTCGACGTCGACGCCCAGCTCGCGGGTCGGCAGATCGCGCAGGTGGCCGACGGTGGCCTTCACGTCGTAGCCGCTGCCGAGATACTTGCCGATGGTCTTGGCCTTGGTGGGCGACTCGACGATGACGAGCGCAGGACGTCCGTCCCGGGGCCGGGGAGCAGCGCCATTGTTCTTGGCGCGGCTTACCTTCCGGGCAGCAGGACGTGCGGCCGGTGCAGAGGCCTTGGCGGCCTCCCGTCCTTCCCGTCTTTCCCGTCCCGCTTTGCTCGGGGCAGGCTTTGCCGTCCTCTTCAGTCTTGTCGCCATAGTTCCAGTGTAAGTACCCCGGTCATCCGGGGATCAAGTCAGGAGGTAGCAAGAAACCCGCACCTCCCAAGAAAATGCAACCTTTCAGGATCGGGCAAACCACCCGCCATGCTTCCGGGCCAGCTCCATCACCTCGGCTGCGACTGCCTCCGGCTTGTTGTATTCGGCGTCAACCTTATGGTCGGCCTGGAGATAGAATGGCTCCCGCTCCTCCATCAGCGTCCGCATCCGTTGGGCCGGGTCCACCCCGGCCAGCAGCGGACGGGCGTCGCCCTGCTCACTCCGCTTGGTAGCCGTCGCCGCGCTGCACTTAAGGTAGATGACCAGACTCAGCTGTTTGGCGGCCTGGAGCTGACCCGGCTGAGCCGCCCAGCCGCCGCCCGGCACGATGACGCAGGCTTCGCGGGCCTGCGCCGTGGTCACCGCGTCGCGCTCCATCTGCCGGAACCGAGCCTCCCCCACCATGCCGAATATCTGCGTGATGGGCATGCCCATCTCCCGTACCAGCAGACTGTCGATATCGATCACGTCGGCACCCAGCGCCTCGGCAACCAGCTTGCCGACGGTGCTCTTTCCCGAGCCGGGAAGCCCAACCAGCAGAATGTGCCGCGGCATCAACTCTCGGTTGCGGGACGCAGCGCCGCCCAGCGGGAGCCGAGTGCGGCCACATAGCCTTCGTAGTTGCGCCGCATCTCGCTCAGGGAATCGCCGCCGAACTTCTCCAGCATGGCATCGGCCAGGACCAGGGCCACCACCGCCTCCGCGATAACGCCCATGGCCGGCACCGCAGTAACGTCCGACCGCTCGCTCACGGCCTTGGCCGGCTGGCCCGATGCGAGATCTACCGTGGGGAGGGGGGACATCAGGGTGGCGATCGGCTTCATCGCTACCTTAACAACCACGGGTTCCCCGGTGGTGATCCCGCCCTCCAGCCCCCCGGCGTTGTTGGTGGGCCGCCGGAAGCCCCCCGGGGGTCGGTTATCTGTCCCCCGCTTCCCCCTTCCCGTCTTCCCGCCTCAATCGGATCGTGCACCTCGGACCCCGGCCGCCGGGCCGCCTCGAAACCCATCCCGATCTCCACTCCCTTCACGGCGGGAATCGACATCAGCATTCCGGCGAGGCGCCCGTCCAGCTTCCGGTCCCAGCTCACGTGGCTGCCGAGCCCCACGACTACGCCGCGGGCCACGACTTCCACCTCTCCGCCCAGGGTGTCTCCTGCCCGCTTGGCGGCATCGATCCGCCGGATGATCTCGGCCTCGACCGCCGGATCCAGTACCCGCACCTCGGAACGGTCGGAGACCGGGTTCAGCGGGACCGGCAATTCGACCGGGGCCGAGCGGATCCCGCCGATCGAGGTGACGTGGCTGCCGACTTCCACGCCGAATTCGTCGAGCAGCCGCTTGGCCAGCGCGGCGGCCGCTACCCGGGCCGTGGTCTCCCGGGCGCTGGCCCGCTCCAGGATATCGCGGGCATCGATCCGATCGTACTTGAGCACGCCGGCGAGATCGGCATGGCCGGGCCGAGGCCGGGTAACCCGCCGGCGGCGCAGCTCTCCGACCGACTCCGCGGCTTCGTAGGCCATGACGTCTTCCCAGTTGGCCCAGTCGCGATTTTGAATGAGCATGGCGACGGGAGAGCCGAGGGTCTCGCCCGCCCGGAGGCCGGAGAGCCACTCGATGCGGTCGCGCTCGATCTTCATCCGCGCGCCCCGGCCGTAGCCCTGCATTCGCCTGGCCAGCTCGCGATCAACCCACTCCGCCGCCACCGGAAGCCCGGCCGGCAAGCCCTCGACGATGGTGACGAGCGCCTTGCCGTGCGATTCACCTGCAGTCGAGAATCGGAGTTTTGTCATAGCCCTGATTCTAACGAACGAGCCCGGCCTGCGCCGGGCTCGTCGGTTTATCCGAGGCTCCTGGTGCTCATTGCGGTGCGACGCCGTCGTCTATGATCCGCGGCGTGACCAGAATGATCAGGTCGCGCCGGTTTTCCTCGTTCCGGCTGAAGCTGAACAGCTTGCCGATGATGGGCAGACCCGACAGCAGCGGGATGCCCGCGCGAGTGTTGGTCACCGCGGTGACGGTCAGGCCGCCGATAACCGCGGTTTCGCCATCATTGACCAGCAGCTGGTTGTCGGCCCGCTGGGTCTGGAAGGTGAAGCCCAGGTCCGTGGCAGCCAGCGGCTGAATGGACGACCGCTCGGTGTGCAGCTCCATGGCCACCTGGCGATTGCTGGTGACGTGGGGAGTGACCGTGAGGCGGATACCGGTTTCCTTCATGGTCACCGTCGACGTCGCGCCACCCGAATTGGACGCGTCGATGACCCGGACCGGCGTCTCCTCACCTACCAGGATGTCGGCCTTTCGGTTGTCCAGCGTGGTGATGACCGGCTCGGCCTGGATATCCGAGAGGTCGGCCCGCTCGACCGCGCTCAGGAACGAGGTGAGGGTGAACCCACCGATGGCGGTGGAGAAGATCAGGTCGATGGCGGAGCCGGCCACGACGCCACTGGCGTTGCCGATGCCGGACACCGCGTTGCCGCCGAGATCGATGACGTTGACCGTGGGGTCATATTGCTTGCCGGTCGTCGGGTCGCAGCAGCGCTGCACCAGGTTGTTGAAGAACTGGTTCCGGCTGCCCAGGTCGTACTTGACGCCCAGCTCCTCGATGTCGGTGCGGTCCACGAACACCAGCTTGGCCTTGATCGACACCTGCGGGGTGCGGATGTCCAATCCCTTCACGAACTCGGTCAGATTGCCGATCCGGCTCCGAGTATCGGTGAGGATGAGCGAGTTCGAGCCCACGTCGGCCACGACCTTGCCCCGGTTCTTGGTGAGGCTTCCCTCGATGCTCTTCACCAGGTCGGAGGCCTTACCATAGTTGATCCGAACCACGCTGGTCTCCAGCGGCTCGAGCGAGTCGAGCGATGCCAGCGCGGACGGGTTGTCTACCCGGATGATGCCACCCGCCATCTCCTGGGCCGACAGTCCCTGCGCCGCCAGAACGGCCTGGAAGGCCTGGGGCCAGGGCTGGTTCCGGATCTCGGCGCTGACCTCTCCCTTGATGTCCTTGCCGAGGATGATGGTGCGGCCGCTGAAGGCGGCAAAGCCGGCGACCACGTCGGCGATGTTGGCCCGGTCCCAGACCACCGTGATCCGGGGCTCGGTTTCACTGTTGGCCCGGGTCAGCCGGGTGGCCGGCAGCTGCACTTCGGGCTGGGCCCGAGGGGCGGCCTTGGCGGCGGGAGCCCTGGGCGACCCCGGATCGTTCGAGGACCAGGCCAGGAACGACTCGTCGGTACCGAAGGAGACGCGAATGGCGTCGGCGACCCGCTCCACGTGGTAATCCATGGCGCGGTCGAGGTCCAGAACGATGCGGACCACGTCCGGCTTGAACTGGCCGAAGCGGAGGTTGAGCACGCCGCCCCGCTTCACTCCGTCATAGTCGCTGATCGGATTGCCCTTCAGCCTGGCGCCCATGACGTCGAGTACCAGCCGGTTGGGGCTCTGCAGCATGAAGTCGCGGACCTCGACGGCGCCGCGGACATTGATGATGACATCGGCGCGTCCGGGTGCTGCCTGAACGCTGACGCCCGTGACCTCTCCGCTCGCGGGGCCGTCCGCGCGCGCCGCGGAGGTCACTCCGAAGATCGCGGCGGTGGCGACCATCAGGCGATAGAATCGGGTCATGGGGCTACGTCCTCCTGCTTCCGCAGAGAAAGGGTGTCCTGCCGTTCAAAGCCGAAGTCCTCGATCACGAATACGACGTCGCGGTCATGGATCTGGGTCAACCGCGAGCGGCCCAGCTGATCGCCAGCACGGAGCTTGTAACGCTTGCCGCCATCCTTGTCCCGGAAGACGGCCACACTGGCATTGGGCGACCGCAGATTCTGGTAGATGCCCACCAGCTGCAGGTCAGCCACCTCGGGACCGCTCTTGGCCATGTTCAAGAGCGAGTTGAACGGGTCTCGGGGAGCGCCCGAATAGGCGAACGTCTCCCGGGACATCTCCATTTCCTTTGCCTTCCGGACCGAGTCGGCCCACGCGGCGTCCTGCACTGGCGCCGAGGCCGAGTCGGGCTTGGTCGTGGCCACTGCGGCCGGAGCCGGAGCTGCCGGAGCAGGCGCTACCGGAGCAGACGCTGTCGGAGCAGACGTTGCGGACCCCGGTAGCTCCATGGGCTTGCCCGGGGTGGGCTTGGCTGCCGGGGCCGGCGACTTAACGCTGTCGGCCTTGGCCGGGGCGGCGCTGGTCGTAGCCACGGTCGTCTGGGGACCGCTCAGGTCGTGGGTGCAGGCCATCTGCACCTGGCCGCCGATCAAATCTTCCGACGGCGCGCTGGTCTGCTTCTTCCGCTTCTTCTTGGCCTTCATCAGCACCTTGGTCATCTCGGTGCGAACCGAGTCGGCGCAGGCGGTGAAGCGCACCTGCTTCAGCGAATCGGTGACATGCCGGGCCTTGCGCAGGCTGTCGGTGCGAGCGCGCAGGGCGGCCATGTTCACCTCCGCCTCCTTGGGCTTCTTGCTGCCGAAGAAGGGCAGCTTGGTGGGCAGCTTGGAGCACCCGCCCAGTCCCAACCCCATGAGGAGAACGAGCGCAAAGGCGTTACGAGCCACTGGCCTCTCCTTCCGGATTAGGAGTTTTGACGTAGGTGCGAATCTGGAACCTGGCCTCCAGCATGGCGCCCGAGCTGTCACCCAGCGCCTTAGCCGAGCTGCTGTTGGCAGCCGCCACCGTGAGATCGTATGGGACGATGATCCGCTGCAGGCTGGCGACATCGGCCAGGAACTGACCGATCTGATCGTATTTCCCGATGACCGACATGTTGTATTTGTAGGTATTGAACGGCGCCGGACCGGGCTCCACCGGTTGGGGCACGACTGACGAGAGCGTCACCCCCCGGATCTTGCTCCGGGTGGAGATATCATCGAGCAGGTTCGGCACCTCGTTCCGCTCCGGCACCAGCCGGCGGAGTAGCGCCAGGCTGGCGCGATAGGTTTCCAGCCGCTTGCGTACGTCGGCCACGGTGCCCCGCGCCAGCTCCTTCTTGGCGCTGTCGGTGGCGGCCTCGAGGTGGAAAATCGTATCCTTGATGGCCGCCACCCGCTCCTTGCGCGCGGCAAGCCCCTTGACGCCGACCATGTCGATCACGGCGCCGGTATATCCGACATAGCCGACCAGGACAGCCAACACTATGGCGATGAGGGGAGTGGACTTCTCTCTGGAGAGTGCCATGGCTTATCTCCCCCCCACCGATTGGCTGAATGGAGCCGTGCGGATGTAAGCGGAATCCGCGGGGCTAAAGGATGCCCGGATGCTGAACGCTGTGACCGGCCGTTCCTTCTCCACGATGGTCTGGGCGGAGACCGGCGTCACATCACTGATCCAGGGCGACGCTTCCAGCTGCCGGAGGAACCGGGTGTAGGCCTGGATATCGATGGTGCGTCCGGTGATCTGGAAGGTCAGCGGCGGCTTGACCGCGGCGGCCGCGGCGGAATCGGCTTTGGTTCCGGGCTTGGCCGGCTCGGTGGCTACCGCCGGAGCGGCGGTAAAGCCGAGGTCGACCAGCCAGGTGTAGGCCGGGAGCGCTTTGGTGATCTCGTCGAGCAGGTGAGGCCAGACGTAGCGATCGCCGTCCACCGAGCGAATGACCGTGATCTGAGCCAGCAGAGAATCGCGGATCTTTTCCTGGCGCCGCTTGTCGGCCAGGAAGGCCTTGAACCGCCGGTTCTCGCTCCGGGCCTGCTCCAGCCGCGGCTCCAGGGTATAGAACTGCCGCGCGGTGTTGAGGTAGAAGAGACCGAGTCCGCCGGCCACGAGGACCCAGGCGCCTACCGACCCCATCAGAAGGGGATCCTTCACGCGGCTGGCCAGATCGCGGAACACGCTGAACCCGTCGAGCAGTCCCTTCAGATTGAAGGAAGCGCCCGCGCGCTTGCGTTTCTGACCGGGCCGGAGATTGACGGTGATCATGGGTCGATGGATCCCTGGGTCTGGGTCAGGCTGCCGTACGCAGAGCGAGACCGATCGGGAGCATCAGCAGCGGGGCTACCTCGTCCACCTGCATGGTGTCGAAGACGCCCTCGGCGACCTGAAGCTTTTCGATCGGATTAGCCAGCTGGACCGGAATCTTGAGCCGGTCGCCCAACGCCCGGCTGAGCCGCGGAATCCGCGCGCCGCCACCGGTGATGAAGATTCTCGAGATTCCCCCGGCCGAGCGGCTGGCCGACTGAAGAAAGGCGGCAGCGCGCTCAATGCCGACCGCGATTTCCTCGGTCCGGCTGTGCAGAAAGGCTTCGGGGATCTCGCCGGTACCGCCCTGCAGCAGACGCTCCGCCTCTTCGGCTGACTGGCCCCGCTCCCGCTGCAGATCTTCGCGGAACCGGCGGGTGCCGACCGGGATGTCGCGGGTCAGGACCGGAATGCCATCGTCCAGGATGTAGATGTTGGTGTTCTCGTGCCCGATGTTGACCAGGGCGACGACACCGTTCATGGCTTCGGGATAATTGATCTCGAATGCGTTATGAAGCGCGAAGGCATCCACGTCGATGATGCTGGGCTGCAGGCCGACATCGGCCAGCAACGACATCTTGTGGTCCACCAGCTCGCGCTTGGCGGCGACCAGGAGCACCGTCATCTGCAGCCCCTCGCCGTCCGGATCCAGGATCTGGAAATCCAGCTCCACGTTGTCCATGTCGAAGGGAACGTGCTGCTCGGCCTCCCAGCGGATGACTTCGCGGGCCTCCGCCTCCTGCATCCGATCCATGGTGATCTTCTTGACGATCACGTCGCGGCCGCCCACGGCAGTCACGACCTGCTTGGTCTTGACCCCGGCGGACGCCATGAGCTCCTTGATCGCCTCCGCCACGATGCCGGGGTCCATGATCTCCCCTTCGACGATGGCGTCGTTGCCGATCGAGGTGAACGCGACCTTGGTCAGGACCGGGCCACCTGAGGCGTGCGAGATAGCGACGAGCTTGATCAGCCCGCTTCCGATGTCGAGGCCGACCGTCGTCGCCTTGCGCCCGAAGAGTCCCATACGTGTCCGCAGGTTAAGGAGGCGTCAGTAATATCTCGGCGGTGAGAGGGCAACCGATGTGCCACACAAATTGCAGTTTAGTAATCCTTTACGTAGCGGCCATTTAACCCGGGATTTACCACTTGCCTGCAGCCACTCCACCCGGGGGCATCTTCTCTTTCGCAAGCGGTCTCTCGGGATGCAGCAGTGAGGCTGATACACTGACGGTGCAAGTTCTGGCAGTCAGTACAGTTGGGCCCAACCGCGCTGGCTCAGAGGCGCTACCCGAAGGGGACCGCCGAGGGTATCCGAGACCAGACGGATAAGCCCGCCCAGAGCGCTGGCGGCGAGCGGAGCCCCGGCTGCGTCCTGTCGGGTGCTCCGTACCCGGACGAAGAACAGCTTATCGGTCAGCCGGGTTACCTGACGCTCGATCTGCACGCCAGGGCCGAGCGTGCTGCTGCCCAGATCCAGAGGAGCTCCGCCCTGCGGCAGTGCAACAAGAGTGCTCGCCGGCAGGAGCGCGACCGCCTCCAGCAATCCGGATTCCGCTCCCTCAGCGGCCTGGCGGGCGTAGAGGCTGTTTTGCCCGCTCTGTTGTTCCAGCCGGCCAACGAAGAAGTTGGCCGCAACCAGCGCCCCGATGACCACCAGCGCAAAGATGGCAAGGGCCAGGGCTATGCCGCGCTCATCACTCCGGCGGTTCCGGATCATGGCCATGATGCGTTGCGCAGAGCCACCTGCGCGGTCAGACCGTCTTCAGCGCGCAGGGGTTGGCCACCGCCGGATCTCACTGCTTCTGCACTGACCCCCCGGACCGTGAACCTGATGTTCTTGATGGCGGTCAGGTCAGCCGTGGGCACGCCGCGACCGTCCAGGTAGTCGAGCCGGAAGCCAGTGTCATCTGCCAGCGGGCCCACAACGGGTTGCAGCGCCTCTCCTCCGCTTACCGAGCGAGCTCCCAGCCAGGAGTGCCCTTCGGACTGGTAGAGCTTGAGCTGCATGACCTCGTAGATCCGTATCGGCGTCCCGACTACCAGACCGGACAGAACGGTGGCGTTGGAAACCGTGAGGGTGATGCCGGGACCAGCCGCCCCGGGGCACGGCGCCGACGAGGAAACCCGGCTGATGGCCAGGGGAACCCAGGCATCGTCGATCCCGGTGCCGGCGGCGCCCTCGATGAACACGTACGCGCTGTCCCGGATGGGCTGGGGATCGCGATAGCCGGAGAAGCTCGACCGGCTGATCCGGACTTGAGTGGTGCTCGGGGGCTGGCAAATGAAGCCCAGCCCCCGCATGGCGCGATAGGTGATGTCGCTGGATGCGATGCGAAGAATGTCGTTCTGATCCGGCGTTCCGCCCGCTGTTGTAGCCAGCTCCCGCAGCTCGTTGGCCACCACCAGAGCGCCGCTCCGAACATTGGACTGAAGGCTGACTTGCTCCACCTGAGCCCGGGCCAGCCGCTGGGTGGTGACCAGCAGCTGGTACGCGGCGCCGCCGACGATGAGCATCAGCACGGTAGACACCATGAGCTCGGGTAAAGTGAAGCCACGCCGGTCCGCTCGCCTCAGCATTCGATTCCGGTCTCCAGAACGGCCGACCGGCTGCCGCGAACGGTGAGATAGGTGACCGTTACCCGTACTCTTCGAATCTTTCCGCTGGGCGACACCACCCAGGATTCGGTGATACCATCCAGAAGCACCGGCCCACCAGTGGCGAAGCCAGCGGCGGTACAGCGGGGTGAAGTGGAGTAGGCCGCCTGGCGCAGGATTTCGATGCGGCGCGACGCGGCTTCTGCGGCGTGGGTTTCTGCCTTGCCTCGTCCGATCATGCGGGTGACCATGCCCGAGGATCCGGCCAGCGCGACGATGCCGATGGCAAGAACAATCACGGCCACCAGTATCTCGACCAGCGTCAAACCCGACTCGGGGTTGCTGCGTCACTGAGTCCTCCGCACCACGAGGTGGAGATGCACCTGCTGCCGAACCAAGAAGCTGGGCCCGCAGGCATTGAAACCGGGTACCCAAATACTGCCGGTCGAATCCGGACAGCCGATTACCGATGCATTTGAGCGAGGGCCATACCACCGGGAAGTCGTGCGGGAGCGCTATTTGGCTCGGAGGAGGAGGAGTGATCCTGCAGCGGGTTGCAGCCCGGCGCATGGGGTTGCGCCGGGATCTAGGCGGCCGGCGGCAGCCTCCGGAGCTTGTAGAACAGCGTCCGCAGACTGATGCCCAGCAGGTTCGCCGCCTGCCGCCGGTTGCCATTGGAGGCCTCGAGGGCGCGCTGAATGGCTGCCCGCTCCACCGCCTCGACCTGGGTCTTGAGATCCAGCGCTCCGCTGGCGCCGCCGGTCGGTGACGCGCCGGTGCCGTTGGAGAGCGAGAAGTCCTTGCAGTCCAGCAGGCCACCTGCGGAGAGCACGGCGGCGCGCTCGACTGCGTTGCGCAGCTCGCGCACGTTGCCCGGCCAGTTGTGCTGGGTCAGTGCGGCCAGTGCGGCCGGTGTAACGCTCACCGGATGCCCCAGACGCTGGGCCACCTGGCGGGCGAAATGAGTGAGCAGTTCCGGGATGTCCTCGGGCCGCTCGCGTAGCGGTGGGATGTGCAACCGCACGACATTGAGCCGGTAATACAGGTCGGAGCGGAATTCGCTGCGCTCCACGGCCTGTTCCATCGGGCGGCCGGTGGCGGCGAGCACCCGCACATCGATCTTCTTGGGCTCGCGGCCGCCGAGCCGCCGGATCTCACCCTCCTCCAGCACCCGCAGCAGCTTGGCCTGGAGCGCCTGGGGCAGGTCGGCAATCTCGTCCAGCAGCAGCGTGCCCCCGTTGGCCAGCTCGAACAGTCCCGGGTGGTCGGCAGTGGCGCCGGTGAAGGAGCCTTTGGTGTGCCCGAAGAGCTCGGACTCGAGCAGCTGCTCCGGGATGGCGGCGCAGTTGATCGCGGTGAAGCTCCGCTCGGCGCGAGGACTCATCCGGTGGATGGCCCGGGCAATCACTTCCTTGCCGGTTCCGCTCTCGCCGGTGATGAGCACGGTGGTATTGTGGCGGGCCACCCGGGCTGCCAGCTCGACCACGTCGCGCATGCCGCGGCTCTGGGAGACCACCAGATCCCCCACCGCTCCGACGCCCAGGCTCGAGCGCAGTGCCTCGACCTCAAGGCGGAGGCGCTCGCGCTCTTCGGCCTTGCGGACGGTCAGGATCACTTCATCGGGCTTGAAGGGCTTCTGGAGGTAGTCGTAGGCGCCTTCGCGCATGGCGGCGATCGCCGCATCCTCGTTGCCGTGGGCGCTCATCATGATGATCAGGGCGGCGCCACCGGCGCTGCGATAGCGCCGGAGGAAGCTGAGCCCGTCCATGCCGGGCATCTTGACGTCACAGAGGATGAGATCGAACTCCTCGGCGCTGGCGCGCGCAAGCGCCCGCTCCGGGTCGCCCTCGGCCTCGACCCCATAGCCGGACTCCCCGAGCAGCAGGGCGAGCGATTGCCGGAAACCGGCGTCGTCGTCAACGATCAGCAGCCGCATCGGCCTCACCCGCGATTGGTAGAAAGACCTTGAACACCGCGCCACCTTCTCTCGCCCGATCCACCCACACGGTCCCGCCGCTCTCGTGCACTGTTCGAGCGACGATCGCCAACCCCAGTCCGGTGCCCTGCCCGGGATCCTTGGTGGTGAAGAAGGGATCGAATACCCGCTCTCGATCCGCCTCCGGGACTCCCGGGCCATCATCCGCCACGAAGAGCATCACCCCATGAGACCCGGCCGGGAGCTCGCGCGGTTGCGGCTGTGCCATCCAGGCACGGCCTGGCTCGGAGCGGTGATTCCTGCCGTCATCGCGTGCGAGTCGTCCCGCGGCGGCCGTTCACCAGCGCCTTTGCCAGGGTGCCCATGACCAGACGGCCACCCGGGCTGGCCTGGCAGGCGTTCACCACCAGGTTGACCACCACTTGCTCCAGCAGATGCCGGTCGCCGCGCACCAGCGGGAGACCTGGCTCGAGCGAGAGCTCCACCTTTTGCTGGCGGATCAGCCCCTGCGCATCCAAAAAGTCGAGAACCGTCCGGACCGCCGCGTTCACATCAGTGGTACCGGACTTCCCGTTGGTTGCGGCCGAGCCCAGATTGGGTCGGGCATAATCCACGAGGCCTTGCACGATCCGCTCGATCCGGTCGATCGCCTGGTGCATGTCGCCGGTGACTCGGGGGTCCGCGCCGCGCCGCTGAAGCACCTCGACGTAGCTGCCGAGGGCACCGAGGGGATTCCGCACCTCGTGAGCGACGCCGGCTGCGAGCCGGCCGATACCGGCGAGCTTCTCCACCCGAACCACTTGGCTCTGCGCGTCTAGCAAGTTCTCCGCCATGGCGCGGTACCGGGCCGCCAGCAGCTCGAGCTCAGCGGTCTCCTGGGGCGCGTGGGCCGGAAATTGTCCCACCGCAAGAGCATCGGCTTCTGCCGTCAGCCGCTGGAGTGGCACGATGACCATCCGATGCACCGCATACCCGCCAAAGAGCGCGAAAACCACGGTACTGCCCAGCCACAGCGCGAGGAGCGACCCCAGGGTTTCCCGCAAGTCGGTCCCGGTGATCAGAATCGTGGTCAGGCCCACCATGGCCACCGCCGAGGAGGTCACGAACCCCAGCTCGAGCAGCAGCGCCGTGCGCAGCGAGATCCGCCGTCCGATTCCCCACACTCAGGAGCAGGCTACCGCGGCGTCGGCGGTTGCCGGAGGAATCGGCGGCACCGTGCCGTAGAAGATGACGCACTGCGTAGTAGTAAGAGGCAAGCCCGTCGCCCTGGCCGACCAGCCGGCGTCGTCTCCGTTGACGATCGTGATGGTTACTCCTGGGCTGGTCTGAAATTGGAATCCAGCCGCAGGGATGACTCCGTTGTAGTAGATCCGGTTCTCAACCCAGTACGACTCCTGGGCCGACGCCAGGTTGCGCAGGTCGGACTTCATCGAAGCCACGACCGCCTTCTCCTTGGTGTTGGCAAACTTCGGAATCGCGATCGCGGCCAAGATGCCGATGATCACCACCACGATCAGCAGCTCGATGAGGGTAAAACCCTGCCTCATCCGCATTGCGTTGCTCCGAGCTGTTCTGCTCCGGGTGGTCATGGTTGCACCCTCAAGTGAGTCCGCTCGCTTGTGAGGCAAAAAGGGCGGCGACCGAGCGGGCACCGCCCTCCTTGGGACTACCTCATCCTGATTACCAGCAGGCCGGGGCGCCTTCCGCCTTGATGGCCGCGTTCGGCGTATTAGCTGCGACACCGACATAGACGCCGCAGGTGTTCGGGGTGCCCTTCACGGCCGGGTTGGTGGAAGTAGCCTTCCAACCAGCCGCGTCGATGTAGGTGAGCACGACGGTGTTGTTCGCGCTCGGGGTGAAGGCAAGCGTACCAGCGCCGGCCAGACCGTTCTTCTGGTTGTACACGGTGCCGTCGCCGATATACGGGCCACCACCAGCGTAGTCCTGGTTATCCGAGAAGAACGCTTCCTGGGCAGTGACCAGGTTGCGCAGGTCGGACTTCATCGAAGCCACGACCGCCTTCTCCTTGGTGTTGGCAAACTTCGGAATCGCGATCGCTGCCAAGATGCCGATGATCACGACCACGATCAGCAGCTCGATCAGCGTAAAGCCCTTGCGGTTGCTCATACATCCTCCGGTTAAGTGCGCGATCGTCGGTACATGTCGTAAGGCAAGACGGGGGGTACCCCCAGCGATAAGGCAACACATATGCCACCCCCCTGTCCCTCCCTTCAAGCCGTATCAGGGCCGCCACTTAACCATCGTTTGCACCGCTGGATGTATAGCTTTTCCGACTTTCGTCAGGCGGATTTTGCAATGGCCCCCCAGGGCTATCCCGATGCCCGGGCCAATATCGATCGCCACCTGTGAATCTCAGGCCAGCCAACGGAGTGCACCTGCGGCGCGCGGGAGCTCGAGCGACACGGCGGCCACAACAAAAAGGGCGGTGCCCGATGGGACACCGCCCTTCATGCCGACTACCTTGGTTCGACTACCAGCAGGCCGGGGCGCCTTCCGCCTTGATGGCCGCGTTCGGCGCATTGGCCGCGACGCCGACATACACGCCGCAGGTGTTCGGAGCGCCCTTCACGGCCGGGTTGGTGCCAGTGGCCTTCCAACCAGCCGCGTCGATATAGGTGAGCGTGATGACGTTGTTCGCGCTCGGGGTGAAGGCAAGCGTGCCAGCACCGGCCAGACCGTTCTTCTGGTTGTACACGGTACCGTCGCCTTTGTACGGGCCACCACCAGCATAGTCCTGGTTATCCGAGAAGAACGCTTCCTGGGCAGTGACCAGGTTGCGCAGGTCGGACTTCATCGAAGCCACGACCGCCTTCTCCTTGGTGTTGGCAAACTTCGGAATCGCGATCGCTGCCAAGATGCCGATGATCACGACTACGATCAGCAGCTCGATCAGCGTAAAGCCCTTGCGGTTGCTCATACATCCTCCGGTTGGTGTAGATCGAACAGCCAAACGTTTCGTTAGCAGCGTGCGATGTGACTGCCGCGGGATAAGGCAACAGCTATGCCGCTTGTAGACGCGAATGCCAAGCCAGCCCTCTGACAGCACTTACCATTTCATTGCAGTACCCCATGCAAGCGAGGCCACCAGCGGAGTCGTCGGAAATTGCGAGTCTCTGAGCCCGGAGGCCGACTGCAAAGTCTGGGACCGGCGCTGAGATGTAGAATCCTTTCACAGCTTGAAGGGGCGAAAATCACGACAGTCCAAGGCGACGTCGCTCCCTGCCCTGGGAGAACGCGATGGGGCTGGCTAATGGCCGCACACCCGGCGCCGGTAGATCGGTTTCGCTGAACGATCCAACTCGCGTGGTAGTAGCCACATGTGCGTTTGCGGAAGGGGAGTGCCAATCCTTGCACACTTCTTGCCGATCCGGCCCCCAAACCCCCGTTCTCAGCTCTCTCCAGCCAGGGCAACGTCGAGATGATCAAGGCTCTCTATTTCCTGTTCGTGCTGTCCGGCGCCGCGGGATTGATCTACGAATCGATCTGGACCCGGTACCTGGGCCTATTCGTGGGTCACGATGCCTACGCCCAGATCATCGTGCTGGTCATCTTTCTGGGTGGGATGTCGGTGGGAGCGATGCTGGTGAGCCGGTGGACCGCGCGGCTGAAGGAACCGCTCTATGGGTACGTCGCGGTCGAGCTGCTGGTCGGATGCATCGGGCTGGTGTTCCACGACGTCTTTCAGGCCACCACCGCCTGGGCCTACCACTCCGTGTACCCGCACCTCGCCGGCTCCTGGGCCCTCACCGCCGCCAAGTGGAGCATAGCCGGCGCACTGATTCTTCCTCAGTCGGTACTCCTGGGGATGACGTTCCCACTGATGAGTGCCGGTGTGTTGCGGTTGGGACCAAACCGACCAGGACGGAAGCTGTCGCTGCTCTACTTCTCCAACAGCCTGGGCGCGGCGGTGGGTGTGCTGGTTGCCGGTTTCTATCTGGTGGAGCTGGCCGGCCTTCCCGGTACCCTCCTCGCCGCGGCAATGCTGAACCTTGTAGTTGCTGCCGCGACCATCTGCGTAATGGTCAGCGCACGCAACGCTTCAGTCGAGGCCACTGGCGCGAGCAGAGGGACGAGTTTCGCCAGCTCGTCCATAGCCGGCAGTGCCGCGGACGCTCCCAACCGCTCCCTCGAACGGCTCCTGCTCTTCACCAGTATGGGCACCGCGGTCGCCTCATTCATTTACGAGATCGATTGGATCCGGATGTTGGCTTTGGTGCTGGGGAGCGCCACCCACTCGTTCGAGCTCATGTTGTCGGCGTTCATCCTCGGCCTTGCCTTTGGCGCCTGGTGGATTCGGGCTCGGGTTGACCGGCTGAAGAATCCCCTGCGCACGCTGGGCATCGTCCAGTGGACCATGGGCATGCTCGCCATGGCCACTCTTCCTTTGTACGTCTCCTCGTTCGATTGGATCGCGTCTCTCCTTACCACCTTCGCCCGCAATGATGCCGGCTACCTCGGGTTCACGATATCGCGATACGTCCTGTGCCTGGTCATCATGCTCCCCGCGACCTTCTGCGCCGGGATGACGCTGCCGCTCATCACCCGCATCCTGCTGGCGAAGGGGTCGGGAGAGAGAGCAATCGGAGCGGTCTACGCCTCGAACACTCTGGGCTCGATCTTAGGTGTGGTGGTGGGAGGCTTGATCCTGCTACCGATGGTCGGGGTCAAAGTGATGCTCATCGTAGGCGCCGTGATCGATATGGGAATCGGGGTGTTACTTCTGTCTCGGGCAGGACCGGTCCCCAGCCGCCGGCCAAGAATGGTCCTCGGGGTCAACCTTGCGTTGGGCCTCCTGGTCCTTGCGGTGGCCGTGGGCACCCGCCTCGAGCCGAACCGGCTGGCCAGCGGAGTCTTCCGCACCGGCATGGTGAAATGGCCCGAGAAGACGCAAGTCAAGTTCTACCGTGACGGCCGCACGGCGACCGTCAGCGCAACCCAGTTCAAGGCTTCGGGCCTGATCTCTTTGGCCACAAACGGGAAGCCCGATGCCTCCATTAGCCAGGACTGGTTTCGGGCGTGCGACTCGGTGGTGCACCCGGTTCCGATGTACGGTGATGCCGCTACCCAGACGCTGGTTCCCCTGGTGACCTTGGCGCACGCACCGCGAGCTCAAAGCGCGGCGATCATCGGCCAGGGGTCAGGGATGTCCTCCCACCTGCTGCTGGGCAGCCCGAACTTGAAGGAGCTGGTGACGATCGAGATCGAGCCGCAGATGATAGCCGGCTCCCGGACCTTTTACCCCGCCAACCGGCGGAGCTTCGATGACCCTCGCTCGAAGATCGTTATCGATGACGCCAAGTCCTACTTTGCCTCGGAGCAGCGCAAGTACGACCTGATCATCTCGGAGCCGTCGAATCCGTGGGTGAGCGGAGTCTCCGGGCTTTTCACCACCGAATTCTACAGCCGCATCAAAGGGTACCTCAGCGAGGACGGTGTGTTCGGCCAGTGGCTCCAGGTGTACGAGCTGGACGATCCGCTGGTGCTCAGCGTGCTGGCCGGCATTCACCAGAACTTCCGTTCCTACGAAATCTACCTGGCACCCAACGCGGACCTGCTGGTTGTCGCCAGCAACCGCGCCGAGCTGCCGCCTCCGGACTGGTCGGTATTCGGCTACCCCGCTCTGCGCCATGATCTCTGTAGCTTCATTCCGCTGACCCCGACGGTCCTCGAGGGACTCCGGGTGGCCGGACGGGCGGAGATGCAGCCGTTACTCGAGTCTATGGGCCAGCCCAATTCGGACTACTATCCCGTGCTGGATCTCGGAGCGGAACGCCGGCGCTTCCGCAAGGACCACGCGGAGGGCTTTCAGGGACTCTCCGCCGACTGGTTTAATCTCCTGGCCTCGCTCAGCGGCCGCCGCACCGCTCCGGCACTGGATCTGCTGGCGGGGACTCCCGAGAACCCCCGGGTCCGCGCCAGGGCTATGGGGGCTCTGCTGCGCTCCGGGGCAACCATCGATGTGGCCGACGATGCGTCGCCCGCTACCAAACGGGACGTCTTCGAATGGCGGGCTTGGCAGAACATGGTGAGGTCAGCCGAGCCGCCGGTCAACTGGGAGGTCTGGTTACAGCAGGCCGAGCAGGGCGGATAACATCCGCAACACTGGAACGGCGGGATTTCTAGACCGGCAGTTTTATGCGGTGGTCGACCAGTTCATGGACCGGCATCATGCCCCCGCGGCAGTTCGAGACGTGGTGCGGTTCCGCCGCGCCGTGGCCTCGTGGGACTTTGTCGAGGCCGCGGCGGCAGGCGAGCGGCTGATGGGGCCGGCAACCGCCCATCGCGCGTGGATCTCCGGTGACGAGCTCCGGGATGGACTGGTCATGGCCCGGCTACACCTCCGGGATGCTCGGGGAGCGCGGCAAGCGCTCGACTCCTTGTTCTCCTTGAGCCGGCGCCCGGCCACCGACGTTCGCTCCCAACTGCTCACGGCGTACGTGCAGACCGCCGAGCGGATGCAGTCAGTGGTCCTGAACCGTTAAACCTTTACCTCGACCTGCTCCTCGTACCGGCTCAGTTTCCGGTACAGGGTCGAGGGATCGATGCCGAGTACCTCCGCCGCGCGGGTCTTGTTGCCGCCCTCGGCCTGGAGGACCCACATGATGTAGGCGCGCTCGATGACCTCGAGGGTGGGGTTCCGGTACGAGCGCTCCGCGACCAACGGCTCCTTGCGCCGCTTGGTGATCCGCTCCGGCAGCGACGCGGCTTCGATCAAGGCTCCTCTGGTGAGCACCTGGGCATGCTCCAGGGCGTTCTCCAGCTCCCGCACGTTCCCCGGCCATTCATAGACCATCACCGCATCGAGCGCCTCAGCGGCTAGCGCCTTCGGCTCGGTGCCGGTCTCGACCGCCAGGTTCTGGAGCAGGGCCTCGATCAGCAGGATCAGGTCGTCCCGCCGCTCCCGCAGCGGCGGCAGGTTAACGGCGATGACATTGAGCCGATAAAACAAGTCTGACCGGAAATTGCCTCGCCGGATCTCCTCCTCCAGGTCGCGGTTCGTGGCCGCGATAATCCGCACATCGACCGGGATGGCCTCAGTCGCACCTACGGGAATGGCCTCCCGCTCCTGCAGTACCCGGAGGAGCTTGACCTGGAGCGAGGCCGGCATCTCACCGACCTCATCCAGGAAGAAGCTTCCGCCCCGCGCCGCGGCGAACAACCCCTGCTTGTCGCGCACCGCCCCGGTGAAAGAGCCCTTCACGTGCCCGAACAGCTCGCTCTCCAGCAGGTTCTCCGGCAACGCGCCGCAGTTGATCGACATGAACGGGCCGTCGTTGCGGGTCGAGAGGTTGTGGAGGTAGCGGGCGATGACTTCCTTGCCGGTTCCGCTCTCGCCCTGGATCAGCACCGTCGAATCGGTGGGGGCGACGTGCTCGGCCAGCTTGAGCACATCGAGGAACCGCTTGGACTTGCCGATCGGGCGGGCGATCGACGTCGTCTTCTCCCGCCGGCGGATCTCCTGCTTGAGCTGGGTGTTCTCCACTTTGACTGCCCGGTACTCGCAGGCGCGGCGGAGAATGGCGACCAGCTCGTCGTTGGAGAACGGCTTCTGGATGTAATAGAAGGCGCCCGAGTTGACCGCACTGATCGCGCTCTGCAAGGAGGCCTGCGCGGTCATGAGGATCACCGGCGTCATCGGGTCCTGCTCCCGAGCCGCGCTGAGGATGTCGAGGCCGGAGACCTGCGGCATGCGCACATCCGACAGGATGATGTCGTGGGTTCCGGATCGGATCTGCTCCAGCCCGGCCTTCCCGCCCTGAGCGGTGGTGACCTCGAATCCCTCGTTGCGCAGGAGAATCCGGAGGGTGTCCAGGATCCCCGACTCGTCATCGACGACCAACACCGACGGCTTATAGCTCATGCAGCATCCTCCGCTACCATCTTGGCGGGCAAAAATATGGTGAATGTAGTTCCGGAACCGGGGGCGGAGTCTACCAGTACCAGCCCCCGGTGGGCCTCTACGGCTCGCTGCACGATGGCCAGACCGAGTCCGCTACCGCCGGAACGGCCGGAGACGAACGGCTGGAACAGCCGCTCGCGAACTTCCTCGGGGATTCCGGGTCCATTGTCGCGCACCTGGAGCCGCACGGCGTGCTCCAGGTTGGTGCCGTGGGGGATCTCCGAGGCCTGCGCGACGGCGACCGACACGGTCACCCGAATCGGACCCCGAGCGGCCTGCACTGCGTTGAGGACCAGGTTGGCCGCCACTCGATGGAGCAGGTCTTCATCGCCTTCCAGCAGGGTATGCTCGCCCTCAATGTTAATCGAAGCGTCGGGCCGGCAGTCGGGGTGGGCCCGGATCAGCCGCACAACGGCGACGACAACCGAGTGGAGGTCCAACGCGACGAAGTGAGTCGCCCGAACCCGGGCGAAGTCGAGAAACTCGCTCAGCAGCCGGCTCAGCCGATCGCTTTCCCGGACGATGAGCCCGGAGAGAAAGCGTTCGTCCTCGTCCGCGTGCTTGGAGCGGGCCAGCTGCTCCACCGAGCTTCGGATCGACGCGAGCGGGTTGCGGATCTCGTGCGCCAGCGAGGCACTCAGCTCGGCCACTGCCTCCAGCCGCTCGGCTCGCATGTGCAGCTCCTGCACTTCCTTCAAGTCGGAGATATCAGTGAAGATGGCGGTGACGGAGGGCGCGTCCTGCGCTTCCTGGCGGAACGTGGTGGTGCTCAGCCCGATGGGAAACATCCGCCCGCCGCCCTGCAACACCATTCCTTCCCCCCGGCTGATCTTGCGACCATTGCGAATGCCGGCGACCGCGGCAGCCCAGAGCTCTGATGACCGGGTCTTGAGCTCATCCAGCACCGGCAGTCCGATCAAGGCTTCGCCGTCGAGGTCCAGCAGCCGCTCTGCCGTTGGATTTATGAACGCTAGCCGGCCGAATCCATCAACCGTCAGCACGCCGGAACGGATGTTCCGCAGGATATCGTCCGCCTCCAGCCGGACCCGCTGGAGCTCGGTGGCCAATGTGGCCTGCTCCATGCCGGCTTCGCGCAGGCGGTGACCCAGAACCGCGACAATGCCGAATACCAGGTTGAACACGACGATCTGGGCCCACGAAGCGCTATCGAGAGTTGCCCCGTGGTTCCAGACGGTGTCGCCCACGAAGAGGATCGAGGCGAGCACGGCGGTCAGGCCAACCCACGCCGGAGGCATCAACAGGGCATAGGCGGCTACGACCAGAACGTAGAGCGCGGGGAACGCCGACTGGGGCTGCCCCACGAAGTGAACAATGGTGGTCACCAGGCCCAGGTCGACCAGTGCCTGGATCAGAAAGAACGCGTTGGTCGGCGTGCGCCGCAGCAGGAAGACGGTCCCCGCGCCGTACCCGGTGAACACCAGGGCGAACACCACCGCCACACTGACGATGAACGACTCCTGGGGACGCTCGGTCCAGACCAGGCCGGCCCCGAGGAGCACCCCCGTAGCGAGCACCAGACGTCCGCCGAACAACCAGGTGAGCAGGGTGCGCTGATCCGGGAGGGTATTCTTCCCCGGGCGCCGCCGGTCGGGCACCGTCGGAACAGCTGCCCGTCCTGACGGACCGTAGGATTCCATCGTACCTCTGGTCAGTGTGTTATATGGGGGCCAGCCGAAGATAATTAGAGATGCCCTGGACCGTCTATCTCGCCCGTTGCCGCGACGGCACCCTGTACACCGGGGTCACCACTGACCCGGGCCGGCGCCTGGCACAGCATAACGCTGGACGTGGCGCGGCCTACACCCGTTCGAGATTGCCGGTCACCCTTGTCTATATGGAGAGGGTGACCGACCGCGCCGGGGCGCTGCGCCGGGAGCACGCCATCAGGCAAATGAGCCGAGCCCAGAAGGAAGCTCTGGTGGCCCCTTGATCCGGCCTGAACCGGCTCAGCTGCCGAGCTGCTGATGTAGCTGCTTCAGGTTGGCCAGATGTCCCTGCATGGCGGTAAGGGTCTTCTGCAAATAGGCCTTTACCTCGGGGTTGGAAGCAGCAGGTAACAACTGGGTTTGAAGATTCTGGACGTTGTCTTCGTGACCCTTGATCTCGTACTCTACGAACGCCTTGTCGAAATCGCGGCCGGTCTTCCCTTGCAGGTCCGGCGGTGGAGCGGTGCTATCGGAAGCAGCGGCCGTCATCGAGATACTGAGCTTCTGGACCAACGCTCGCTCCTCCTCGCGATTCTTAGCGTGATCAGCCACCAGCTTGGCGGCGATCCGTTTGACCGCCGGCGACGTAGCCTGCTTCTCAGCCAGCTTGGAGAGCTGGATCTCCGCCGTGTTGGCGGCGTACACCTGCGACAGGATCGCGGCGGGCGTCACTGCCTGGGCGGAGGTCGCAGCGGATGCCGTATCGGCTGAGCTGCGGGCCGTGGTGTCAGTGGCCATGCCGGTCTCACCGGTCCGCCGGTTATTGGCAGGAGAACAAAAGGTAAGCAGGCCTAGAGCCGCGGCCGGGAAGAGAACAGACCTCATCGGAACCTCCTGGGTAAGCGCCCGAGCTAGGGCGACTTAGCCTCGGCGTCGAGGAGCTCTCGCACCTTGAGCATCAGACTCTCGGCAGAAAAGGGTTTGGGCAGGAAGGACCGTTCGAACTCGGGCGGGCCGGACTGCAGTTTGTCGCCCTCGGCGTAACCTGACATGTAAGCCACCTTCAGCCGGGGCCATTTGTCGGCTATGTGCCCGGCCAGCTCGATGCCACCCATCTCCGGCATAACGACGTCGGTGAGCACGAGATCGACTCGCCCATCCAGCCTATCCAGCAGGGCCAGCGCCTCCTCACCGTCTGAAGCTTCGAGGATGGCGTAGCCCTGGTTGAGCAGTACCCGGGCGGCTACGGTGCGGACGGTCTGCTCGTCCTCCACCAGGAGGATGGTCTCGGAGCCTCCTCGTGGGCCTCAGTGTGGGCAGCGGGAGGAGCCCCTGCGTCTTCCGGGTCGACCCGGGGAAAACAGATCTTGAAGGCAGTCCCCATCTCCGGTTCACTGTCGACCCAGATGTACCCGCCGCTTTGAGCCACGATGCCGTATACGGTGGCAAGACCGAGACCGGTGTTCTGAGTGGCGGGCTTGGTGGTGAAGAAGGGCTCGAAGAGGCGGGCCTTCACTTCGGGGGTCATGCCGTGTCCGGTATCACTCACGACCAGCATGACGTAGGGGCCCGTGGGGATATCGATGCCGACGTGCCGGTAGGCATAGCCCTGGGGCAGATCCACGTCCATGGTCTCGATGGTGAGGCGGCCCCCGCGCCGCATAGCGTCGCGCGCGTTGAGAGCCAGGTTCATCACCACCTGCTCCAGCTGCCCATAGTCGGCTTCGACTCCGCCCAGGCCCACCGACAGGTTGGTTACCAGCCTGATGTCTTCCCCCAGCAGTGGCCGGAGCATGCGCTCCATACCCGAGACCACCTCGTTGAGGCTCAGTACATGCCGGGCAACCAGCTGCTGCCGGCCGAATCCAAGCAGCTGGCGGGTGAGATGCATAGCGCGCTCGGCCGCCTTGCGGATCTCGTCGGCGTCGGCCCACCGGGGATCGTCCTGCTCCAGAGTGGTGAGGAGGAACTCGCTGAAGCCCATGATAATCATCATCATGTTGTTGAAGTCATGAGCCACCCCGCCGGCGAGCCGTCCGACAGCCTCCATCTTCTGGGCCTGGCGCACCTGCTCCTCGGCCCGGCGGCGCTCGGTAAGGTCCTGCACATTGACCGCGTAGTAGATCACCTTGCCGTCCGCGTCCTTCACGGCCGTCGCGTCGATCAGTGCGGGAAAGACCATGCCGTTGCGGCGGACCCGCTCGGTCTCCCAAATCTGGTGGCCCCGCTCGTCGAAGAGCGGATTCATGCGGGGGAATTCCGTCCGGCCCGGCGGAGCAAGCTCGGACATCGGCTTGCCCCGGAGCTCCTCCACTGTCCAGCCATGCATCGAAGCGAAAGCCGGGTTGACACTCTCGATGGTACCGCCGTCGGCGCTCACGAGGGCGACGCCCCAGCCCGCATGCTCGAAGATCCGGGCCCAGCGCTGCACCTCCCGGCCAACTTCAACCCGCTGGCTGATGTCACGCCCGACTCCGACAATCCCGGTGATCTCCCCGTAGGGACCGTGCAGCGGGGAAAGGGTCGTCTGCATGTGGCGGAGACCGTTGCGAGAGCGCAGGGTCCACTCGTAGGTCACCGTCTCTCCGGCCAGCGCGCTCAAGTTGGCGCGCTCGTGAATCGGAGCCTCTTCGGGGCCGACGATCTCCCGGGTAGTCCGGCCGACCAGACTGGCCGGATCGAAGCCTTCCCGCTCCAGCCAGCGGCCAAACGCGTCTACGCAGCGCTGATCCCGATCGAGCCGAAAGACCACGTCGTCGATCGATTCCACGAGATGGCGGAATCGCTCCTCGCTCGCCAGCAGCGCGTGCTGGGCAGGAGTGTTGTCTTCCTGCTCTCGAGCGTAGCAGACCAGGCCGTCGCTGGTGGGGACGATCCGCAGGGTGAACCGGCGTCCGAAGGAGGTGAAAGCCTCATCCAGCTCGACCTCGGAGCCCTGAGCGTGGGCCCGGAAGGCCTCGGCCTGAATCCGGGTGCCCGCCAGTCCGGGGAACGCGTGCCAGATGTTCTGGCCCAGGAGCCTGGTCCGGCCCAGACCGTGAGGTGCGAGATACCCATCGGCCCGCGAGTTCATGTAGGTAATGCGCCACTCGTGGTCGCAGCCGATGAACGCCTCGCCCATCCCGTCGAGGATCTGCGCCGTATTGACCGGCCAGGGGGTTTCTCGAGGAGGACGGTGAGGCCGTCATCCGAGGGGTACGCCCGGATCTCGACCGACCCCCGGGTCCCCGTGTCGGGCACTTCATGGACCACGGCCGTTTGCTCGGCGTGCGCCCGATGCAACGCGCGGCCAAGGGAAGAGTCGGCCAGCGCGGGGCGGTCCCAGATGACGGTGCCGAGCAGGTCGGTTGCGGGGATGCCGGAGAGGCGGGAGAGGACGCGCTCCGCCTGACGGTTCAGGTAGGCAAAGCGCCAGTCAGGATCGAGGGCGAAGATGCCTTCGCCTACACGGTCGAGCAGATCCAGCGGTTGGGTGGCGTCGAGCAACCGAATGAATCCTGGAATGAGGGAGGCCGATCCAAACTAAGACCATGATGCCTTCCCTGCCAACCTCACATCGGTCCCTCTGGCGCGCTGGCGACGTCATCCGGCTCGCTGACCGGTCTGACGGCCTGGGCCCGGCCGGTGATTTCACCGTACAGGGCCCGGTAAATATCCTCGTTCCGCTGGATGACGCGAACGTAATCCCGAGTCTCCACGAAGGAGATCTGCTCGGCGAACACCTCCGGGTCGTCTACCCCGATTCGCTTCGACCAGCGATCGACTCGCGGGGCGCCGGCGTTGTACGCGGCCAGGATATGGGCCCGTTGATCGTAGCGGCCGAACAGCTCGCGCAGGTGGAATGCCCCCAGCTGGATGCTTACGTCCGGCTGGTACAACAGCACAGGATCCCAGACTGGATAGTTCAGCTCTCGGGCGAGCCGCTCGCCCACTTCGGGCATGACCTGCGCCAGCCCCCGGGCCCCAGCCGGCGATGTTGCCGCTGGGTTGAAGCTCGACTCCTGGCGAATGAGTGCAGCCACCAGACTGGGATCCAGTCCCTGCTCGGTGGCCTCGGCGAGCAGCGCGTCCACGTGGGCGACAGGGTAGATCAGGCGATAGGTCCGCGCGTCCCCCGCGGCGCCGCGGGCCAGCGCGCGCCGGGCGAGCTGGATGGCCTGGGAGGCCATACCCTGACTGCGAAACGCGTTCGCCAGGATGAGGAGACGCTCAGAGGAGCTGTCGGGCGACCGGGTCAGCCGATCCAGCTCCCAGCGTGACTCCTGGCTCAGACCCAATCGCGCCAGCAATCCGGCGCGAGTGACCACCTGGTCGATGAGCGGGTCAGCGGGGAACGAATCCGGGGCCGGCGTCGGGGCCCACCGAGGAGCTCCCAGCCGGTTCGCGCTGAGCGCGGCATAGTAGGAAAGAGGATCTCGGGTGTTCACGGTCTGCCAGCGGCTCTTGGCTGCCGCGCTGTCTCCCGCGACGGCCCAGGCTCGGCCGGCCCAATAGGTCGCCCCGAGCGCTTCGTCGCTGGTGGGATACCGATCCGCTAACCCATCAAACTCCTGGGCAGCGGACTTGGCGTCGCCGGTGAGAAGCGCGATCATCGCGGCACGGAACCGAGCCGTGGTCGCGAACCGGCTGCTGGGATAGCGGGTGGCCACCACCCGATACAGTCGGCGCGCTTCGGCGTCGGCGCGGTCGTCGGATGCAAGGTCGGCCTGGAGGAAGTAGGCCGAGGCCGCCGCGGTGGTGTCGCGGGGGTGCTGGCGGGCTACCCGGATGAGAGCAGTGCGCCCCCGGCCCAGCTGGCCGTCCCGCACCAGCGCCCGAGCTCCTTGATAAGCGGCGAGCGCCGCGAGCGGCTTGGGTGAGTGGACCCGGCGGAACTGGCTCGCCGCGTCACCGTTTCGCTTGAGCCGAGTGAGCGCAGTGGCGAAGGCAAACCGGTCCTCACTCGATCCCAGGCGTCGGTTACCAGCCCGAGCAAACCCGCTGGCAGCCCGCGCGGCCCAGCCGGCGTCGATGGCGGCCCGCGCCACGATCAACTCCTCTGCCGGCGTGAGCGGGGCGAAGCAGCTGTCCAGCACCACAATCGCCTGGCGGGCGACCGCGCCTGAGATGCGTCCGCCAATCAGGGTGATGAACTCCTTGCGGATGGCCGAGCGAGGCCCGCTGTCGGGAGTCAGCGCGAGGCGAAGACGCAGGCTGGTCAGCCGCTCGCCCAACGCGGCGTAGCGGCGGGAGGCCTCGGCAAGGTCGCCGGTGCGCTCGTGCGCGGCGGCCTCGGCCCAGGGAATTCGGCTCTGGGGCAGCGGGTCAGTGATCTGGGTGTAGAGCGCCGCCCGCGCCGCGCTGTCCGCCGTCAGCGTTGCGGCCCGGAGGCGGAGCCAGTCCGCCACGGCCGGCAGACGATCAGCGGCGCGCAGGTACAGACTCGCCGCACTGTCCCGCGCTTCCAGCCGATCCAGGGCCGTGGCGAGCAGCATCAGACGCTCACCCGAGAGCGGATCGCGCCGCAGCGCAATCAGCGCGTGCCCCAGGGCTACCGTGTCGGCATTGCGCTCGAGCGCGGCGCGGGCGAGCAGCACTCGGGCGCGGCCGCCGTAGAGCGTGTCCACCCAGGGCTCCGATTGCAGCAGCTGGAGAACCTCGCCCCAACCACCCCATTCACTCGCCGCAGTCGCCGCCAGGAACACCGCCTGCGGCGTCCGGCTGGATGAGTCCCGCAGCACCACCGATAGGAGCCGAGTGGCTTGCCAGGGGCGGCCGCGCGCAAGCGCTTCGCCCGCCCGGGCCAAAGTGGAGTCGAGTGGGAGGTGTACCTCGCCCGAGTCCCTCACGGCCACGGGTCGCACGGCGAACTGTTGCGGGGCACCTATGGTGGCAAGCCAGAGCCACAAGTGCAGCAGATGGGTCACAGTACCATCCATTTGGGGGATCTGATCCAGGGGGAGTAATGCAAATGGCGAGCCGCCGTAGACTTAGGCAGGAGCGCACCGGCCGAGGCGGGGGCCTCTGATTCTGCCCGGAAGCAACTACTTTTGCACCATGACCGATGCCGAAGACGGCAGAGTCCGGATCGATAAGTGGCTCTGGGCGGCACGATTCTTCAAAACCCGATCGCTCGCTGCCGAGGCCATTGAAGGCGGCAAGGTCCAGGTCAACGGCGAACGGGTCAAGCGCGCCCGGCCGCTGCAGATCGGCGATGAGGTGCGGATCCGCCTGGGACCCTACGAGCACCAGGTTGTCGTACGAGAACTCTCTGACCGGCGGGGGCCAGCGCCTCAGGCAGCGGCGCTATATGAAGAGAAGGAGGCCAGCAAGGTAGCCCGGCAGGCACTCGCGTTACAACTCAAGAGCGTCCATGCGATTTTTGGACCGGAGCGGGGCCGGCCGACGAAGAAAGATCGGCGGGAGATCAGAAAGTTTAAGGGAAGAGAGTGAGAGACCGGCTCACATATTCTCGACCATGGCCTTGGCGAACTCACTGGTCTTGAGCAGTGTGGCCCCAGGCAGGAGACGCTCAAAGTCGTAGGTCACCCGCTTCTGACTGATGGTCTTCTCCAACGACGATACGATCAGATCGGCCACCTCCGGCCAGCCGAGATGGCGGAACATCATCTCGCCCGACAGAATGACCGAGCCCGGGTTCACTTTGTCCTGGCCGGCATACTTCGGCGCCGTCCCATGCGTGGCCTCGAATACGGCGTGGCCGGTGAGGTAGTTGATGTTTGCCCCAGGTGCGATGCCGATGCCGCCCACCTGTGCGGCCAGCGCGTCGGAGATGTAGTCTCCATTCAGGTTCATGGTGGCGATGACGCTGTAGTCTTTGGGCCGGGTGAGGATCTGCTGTAGGAACGCGTCGGCAATCACATCCTTCACCACCACGCCACCGGGAAGCCGGCACCAGGGGCCGCCATCGATCTCGGTGGCACCGTATTCCTCCCGTGCGAGGGCGTAACCCCAGTCGCGGAAGCCACCCTCGGTGAACTTCATGATGTTGCCCTTGTGTACCAGCGTAACGCTCGGCTGCTGGTGAGCCAGGGCATATTCCAGGGCCGCACGGATCAGCCGCTGGGAGCCTTCCTCCGAGATGGGCTTGATCCCGATGGCGCTGGTGGCGGGAAACCGGATGGTCTGGACGCCCATTTGTCCCTGCAGAAAATCAATTACCCGGCGGGCATCGTCGGTCCCGGACTTGTACTCGATCCCGGCGTAGATGTCTTCCGTGTTCTCCCGAAAGATCACCATGTTTACGTCCTGGGGCGCCTTTACCGGGGAGGGGACTCCCGCGAAGTAACGCACTGGCCGGACGCAAGCGTATAGGTCGAGCTTCTGGCGGAGCGCAACGTTGAGCGACCGAAAGCCGCCGCCGACCGGCGTGGTAAGTGGCCCCTTGATGGCAACGAGATAGCGACTGATGGCCGCGAGAGTTTCGTCCGGAAGCCAGCTGCTGGTCCGGTCCTTCGCTTTTTCGCCGGCCAGCACCTCGAGCCAGGCGATCCGGCGCCGGCCCCCGTAGGCTCGCTCCACCGCCTGGTCGAATACGTGCTGCGAGGCACGCCAGATATCGGGTCCGGTGCCGTCGCCCTCGATGAATGGAATGATGGGCCGAGCCGGTACCTCGAGTCGCCCGCCGCGCATGGTGATCGCCTCGCCCCCGGGAGGGACCTGCAGCGGTTGCGTGGCTGACATGGCAGACATGGTGCGGGCCCTCGTTATGCGAGACGGAGTGGAAGTGGAATGTCGCCGCTCAATCTGATCGGGTGACCGATGAACAGCAATACAACACTCAGGCCGGTGGCCGCAGCGGTTGCATGCATTCACGCGGCCTACGAGCAGTACGCCCTGGGCTTCGAGGAGATTACCCGCCGGGCCCGCAGCCGGTTCGAGGGCCGTGACTGGGCCGGCGCTCAGGCCGATGCCACCGAGCGGCTGGAGCTCTACAAGGCCCACGTGGACGCGGCCGTGGCGGACGTGCACGACATCCTCGAAGATGCCGTGATGGAGCGAACGGTCTGGGCCGCCATGAAGTCCGATCATGCACTCCGGGCCACGCACCGGCCTGATGCCGAGCTGGCGGAGACATTTTTCAATTCAGTTACCCGCCGGGTCTTCAGCACCGTGGGAGTCGATCCCGCCATCGAGTATCTGGAGCTTTCCGTTCCCCACCAGCCCGGCACGGGCGCCGACTCCGACATCCACACCAGCCAGACGGTGCCCGCGATAAACGCCGACCTGATCCGCCAGTTGCTGTTGACCTTTCCCTGGTCGGTGCCTTACGCCCAGCTGGAGCGCGACTCCGCTCTGGTAGCCGAGCTGATCGATGGACGAATTCGCCGGATACTCGGGAGCTCCGGCCCGGCGACTCTGGAGGTGTTGCGGTCGGTGTTTTACCGGAACAAAGGCGCCTACCTCGTCGGGCGAATCAAGGCGGGAAGCGAGACCATTCCTCTGGTGCTGCCCCTGCTGCACGCCGAGCGGGGGATCGTGGTCGACGCGGTGCTGATGACCTCCGATGAGGCCAGCGTCGTGTTCGGCTTCAGCTGGACCTACTTCCGGGTGGATTGCCCTCGTCCCCGAGCCCTGGTCGATTTTCTGGGATCGATCATGCCGCTCAAGCTGGTGAATGAGCTGTACACCGCAATCGGCTACAACAAGCATGGCAAGACCGAGCTCTACCGGGGCCTGATGCGTCACCTGGAGGAGCCCGATGCCCGCTTTGCGTTTGTCGAAGGGGACGAGGGGATGGTGATGGCAGTGTTTACGCTGCCTTCTTTCAACGTGGTGTTCAAGATCATCAAGGACAGCTTCGGCGCTCCCAAGAACACCACCCGGCGGGCGGTGATGGAGAAGTATCACTTCGTGTTCGTGCGCGACCGGGTAGGGCGGCTGGCGGACGCCCAGGAGTTCGAGCACCTGGAGTTTCCCCGGCGCTGTTTCCCGGAGGATCTCCTGGGCTATCTCCTGGGCGTGGCGGGCGAGACGGTCCGGGTCGAGGGAGACCAGGTCATCGTTCGACATCTCTATACCGAGCGGAGAGTGACTCCGCTCAATCTGTTCCTACGAGATGCCGACGAGGCAGCCGCGAGAGAGATGGTCATCGACTACGGCAACGCCATCAAGGATCTGGCGGCGGCCGACATTTTTACCGGGGACATGCTGGCCAAGAATTTCGGGGTCACCCGGAACGGCAGGGTAATCTGCTACGACTACGACGAGCTGTGTCTCTTGAGGGAGTGCCGCTTTCGGAGGATCCCTGCGGCCGCCTCGATAGAGGAGGAATTCGCGGCGGAGCCCTGGTTCTACGTCGGGGAGCAGGACGTGTTCCCGGAAGAGTTCAAGGCATTTCTGGTGCCGCCAGGCGGCTTGCGCGATGCCTTTCTCAGGAGTCATGGAGACCTGCTGGATGTCAGTTTCTGGCTGGGGGTGCAGCGACGAGTGGCTGGAGGAGAGGTGGTGGATGTGTTTCCCTATCGCAGGGAAGCGCGGTTGCAGCGGTCGTCAGCCCTCAAATCGAGTTAGGTTGGCCGCGGCTATCTGAATTCTGCGGGTATAGTCGGCGGCGGACTCACGGGCCTGTCGCTCCGGCAGCACGAACAGAGGGTTGTCCGGCTCCGCCGAGTCGGGCGCGTTGGTAAGGGTATCCCCGCCCCGCGCCTCGACGATCGACTCGAACCCGTCTACGGCCGACCACAGATCCGCCAACTCGTCGTCAGTTTCGTCGCCCAGGAGCAGCACACCTCTCGCCGAAAGCACCTCGGCTGCGTGTTCCCGGGCCCGCGCTTGCTCCTCGCCGCGATGGGGGTTGAGGTCCTGGTCGATATCAGGTGACCTCGGGTCGCTCCGCTCTAAGGTCATGGCCGCTTCCGGACCCGGAGAAACCGCTCGGCGAGCTGTTCCAGCCGTTCGTTATCATCCTGGCGCGCTTCCAGCAGGATGCGCTCGACCAGGGGCCGCAGCTTCGGCTCGCCCCAATAGTATCCCGTGGCCGACTCGGCGCTGGCGGTGTCGCCCAGATCCGCGCCCAGGAGGAGCACCCTGGCGGCCGCGAGATCGAACGCAGGGTCATCCCGCGGCGGCAAGGGGTATCGAGGCGGGGCATTGCCGGCGCCGGCATCTTCGTTGATGAATGCGCGAGACATCCTTCAGTATACCACAAACGAATCGCCCCGAGCAGCCGTGGGCCGCCCGGGGCGATCGCTATTGCTACTGGATCAGATGCTGCGGCGGAACGGTGCGGCCAAGGTGACCTTGAGCCGGGAACCCGAGGGCACCACGACATCACGGTCCTGGGTCTCAATGGCTCGCTGGGTCCCGACAGCGGCGCCCAAAGCGCCACCAACGACGGCGCCCTTGGTGCTGCCCCCGGTAACCGCGGTGCCGAGTAGCGCACCGGCGCCCGCGCCGACCCCTACCTTCGCGAGATCGCCCGCGTTGGTCTTCCGGTCCTTCAGGGTGCGGTCCAGAGCGAAGGCGGAACCTGACAGCGGATAGGTCCGGCTGCCGATCACGATCTTGCTCGGCTTCAGCACCAGCTTGCCGGTCTTGTCACTCTTTCTCTCTGATTCATGGATCGCCGCGATCGTGAGGTGCACCTTCGAGCCGGCCGGGATCACCACGCGGCCGCTCTTGTCCTTGACGTCGGCTGAAACCGTGCCGGTGACCTTGGCGCCCGCCTTGTGGGTGCGGGAGCTGAACCCGTCATCGAACCGGGCCGGGATTGCCGTTCCGGTCCCCAAAGTCCAGGACATGGTCTTGGTGCCCTTGGCCACAGTTCCCGTCTTGCCGGCCTTCGTCGAAGGCTTGGCGTCGTTCAGTGGAGAGCTTGCATCCACGGCTGGACGTTGCAGATCGCGGTTTGGATTGTCGGTGACCTTGGAGCCACCCTTGTCGCGGCCACACGCGGCCAGAAGGGCTAGCGCGAGAAATACCAGTCGGTTACCTGCCATTGACCCCTCCGGAACCATGGATACTCGATAGTGAATGGGGGATGTGTCGCCGGGGGGAAGGGCAATTCCAAGGCCAGCTCTTGCACCCTGGTGGCACCGCCGAAGGGGATCAGACCGCTGCCGGTACCCCACCCGAGGTCCGGATTCGCCGTAGAGCGGCCTCGTAGGCCGCCTCGTGGCGGGAGGCCACTGCAGGCCAGCTAAAGAGGTCCCTGACCCGCTCGGCCGCACGGCGACCCAGCTCCTCCGCCCGGGCCGGCTGGCGGATGAGGTCGGTCAGGGCCTGCCGCAGCGCCCCAACGTCACCAGGCTCGACCACCAGGCCGGTGTCGCCCACTACCTCGGGGCATCCGCCAGCGCTGGTGGTGACGATGGCGCAGCCCGCGGCCATGGCCTCCAGGAGCGACACCGGGAAGTTGTCGCTCATGCTCGCGAGAACGAAGATCCTGCTCCGATCAAACAGACGGCAGAGTGGCCGGCGCGGGAGCCAGCCATGAAAGCTGGTGGGGACTCGAAGCTCCCTCGCCTGCTGTTCCAGTTGAGCCCGCTGGGGCCCGTCGCCGGCAATCTCCAGCTGGTAGCCATGCTCCGGAATCCGGCTCATCGCCTCGATCACGTGCTGCACTCCCTTACGCTCGAAGAGCCGGGTGGCAATCAGGACACTCGGCTCCTTGGGCTGGGGGGTAAAGTCGTCCAGCTCCACCCCATTGGGGATCCGGCTCAGCGCCGGGGTGTGGCTTCCGAACTGGCTCAGGATGAGCTCCTCGAGCGCGGCAGAGGGCACGATCAGACCAGCTGCGTGGCGGAGGATTCGCCGGAGCAGCGGCGGGGTGAGCCGGTGCAGCAGGGTGAAGCGATCGGGGTTGAATCCGGGCACGTCCGACCCGTGGGCAGTGATCACATAGGGCGGGACACCCGGTGGTATCCCGGAGGAGATAGGGAATGAGTCCGGTGGGCAGGAGGAAGTGCCCGTGGCAGAGGTCGTAATCGTTGTCCCGGGCCAACGCCCGGAATTTTCGGAGACCGCTCCAGACGTAGGTGGCGAGCTCGTGCACGTGGGAGAGCTCCAGCCGGGAACGCAGCGCCGGAACCCGGAACAGCCGCACTCCATCCTCATTCTCTTCCGCCGGTAAGCCCCGATAGCCCATCGTCACCACGTCCACGTGGTGCCCCCGTGCCACCAGCGCACGGGCGAGGCCGCGGGTAACTGGAGCGGCTCCGCCCCCCAGCGGTGGATACTCGAGATTCGGCATCAGGATGCGCAGGCAATCCCGCATGGTCCGACCCAGAATTGTGATAAGGAAGTGCTGCAATCTCCCCGGCGCGGGGAACAAAGCCAAGGGGCCACCGCTCAGGTGGCCCCTTTCCAGCATCCACCGCTGGGCGCCTTTGCCCCGCTTTACTGCACCGCGTTCATCATGTCGAAGATCGGCAGATACATAGCGACGACCATGCCGCCGACGATGACACCGAGCACGACGATCATGACCGGCTCCATCAGTGAGAGCAGCGCGGAGACGGCAACGTCAACTTCTTCGTCGTAGAAGTCGGCGATCTTGGTCAGCATCTCGTCCAGTCCGCCGGTCTGCTCGCCTACCGCGATCATCGAGATCACCATAGGCGGAAAGACCTTGGACTTTTCCAGCGGCGCGGCGATGGTTTCACCGCCGGCGATCGACTGGCGCGACTCCATCACTGCATCGTGGATGACCCGGTTACCCGCGGTCTTGGCCGTGATCTCCAGCCCGTCGAGGATCGAGACGCCGGAGGAGATCAGAGTGCCGAGCGTCCGGGTAAAGCGGGAGACCGCTGACTTCCGGAGGATGTCGCCCAGTACCGGGGCCTTCAGCATCAGGCCGTCGATCTGGAGCCGCCCGGCGGAGGTGGCGTAATACCGCTTGAAGAGGAAGAACGCGCCGCCGATGGCGGCCAGCCCAGCCCACCAGTAGCCGATCAACAGGTCGGACAGTCCGATGACCACTCGGGTCGGCAGCGGCAGCTCCAGGTTCACCGAGGCGAACATGCTCTGGAAGGTCGGGATCACGAAGATGAGCAGCACGGCCACCGCGATGATGGCCACGCTGAAGATCACGGCCGGATAGACCATGGCGCCCTTCACCTTGCGGATCAGGGCGTCGCTCTTTTCCAGGAAGGTGGCCAGCCGGATCAGAATGGTGTCGAGAATACCGCCGGCCTCTCCTGCCGCCACCATGTTGACATAGAGGGCGGCAAAGGCCTTGGGGTGCTTGGAGAACGCGTCGGCCAGGGTATTGCCGGACTCGACGTCATGCACTACCGCCTTGGTTACCTCCTGGAGAGTCTTGTTCTCGGTCTGCGCGGCCAGGATGCTGAGCGACTGCACCAGCGGGAGACCCGCGTTGATCATGGTGGCAAACTGCCGGGTGAAGATCACGATGTCGCGGGTCTTGACCCTGCCCTTGCCCAGTCCACCGCCGAGGCTGATTTTGGTGGGCGCCTCGCGGACGCTCACCAGAATCATGCGGTTCTTGCGGAGATAGGCGACGACCTCCTCCTTGCTCTTGACGTCTACCTGGCCCTTCTGGATCTGTCCGTTCGCGGCATTGCGCGCGGTGTATTCGAACAGCGGCATCGGTCCTCTCCCGGATCTGGGGCGCACGGCGTGCGCCCTCCGTGTTATCGGCGCAACCCCGCTGATTTTTGGCGGCTGCTGCGGCCGGTCGGTGCTGCCCATCTCCTGATCTTCCATGGGCGTGATCCCGATCATCCGGAGGAACTCCTTGGGATCGTGCGAGACCCGCTCGCACTCTTCCTGAGCCACCTCGCGCGCGGTATAGAGCTGGTACAGCGAATCGTTCATGGTCTGCATGCCGAACTTCTTGCCGGACTGCATGGCCGAATAGATCTGGTGGATCTTGTCGTCCCGGATCAGCGCCCGGATGGCTGGCGTGGCCACCATGATCTCGGCGGCCATGGACCGGCCCCGGCCCTTGAGCTTTGGGCAACAGCGTCTGGGTGATAACGCCCTCGAGCACGAAGGCCAGCTGCGCCCGCACCTGGGATTGCTGATTGGAGGGGAAGACGTCGATGATACGGTTGATCGACTCGGCCGCCGAATTGGTGTGCAAGGTGGCCAGCACCAGGTGGCCGGTTTCCGCGATGGTGAGCGCGGCGCCACCGTCTCCAGATCCCGCATCTCACCGACCAGGATCACGTCGGGATCTTCCCGCAAGCGCGTACTTCAGCGCCGCGGCGAAGGTCTTGGTGTCGGTGCCGATCTCCCGCTGGTTGACGATACAGGACTGGTGCCGGTGGATGAATTCGATCGGATCTTCCACCGTGATGATGTGGCCCTTCCGCTCCTTGTTGATCTTGTCGATGATGGCCGCCAACGTGGTCGATTTGCCGGAACCCGTCGGCCCGGTCACCAGGATCAGACCGCGGGGCCGCTCGGCCAGTTTGGCGAGGATCGCGGGGAGGCCTAACTCCTGAAATGTTCGCACATTGAAGGGAATCATGCGGATTACCATGGCCACGCAACCACGCTGCTTGAATACGTTGCCGCGGAAGCGTGCCAGGTTCTGAATGCCGAAGGAGAAATCCAGCTCGTCTTCGTTCTCAAAGCGCTTCTTCTGGTTTTCGGTGAGTACCGAGTACGCCAGCTGGAGGGTGTCTTTTGGGGTCAGCACGTCGGGCGCCGAACTGTCGACAATGTCGCCGTCGACCCGCAGCTTGGGCCGTTCCGCCGCGGTGATGTGGAGGTCGGAGGCATCCTTCTGGATCATTTCCTCCAAGAGGGCCCGCAGATTCAGCGTCATTCGGCAGTCTCCTTGACCACTTCCTCGAGAGTCGTGACCCCCCGCTCGATCTTCTTCATCCCGTCCATCCGCAGGGTGAGCATTCCGTCGACGACAGCCTGTTCGCGGATTTCCGCGACCGAGGCGCCGCGAAGAATCATCCGGCGGAGCTTCGGGAGAGAGGGCCATGACCTCGTAGAGGCCGGCCCGGCCCTTATAGCCGGTGCCGCTGCAGGTATCGCAGCCGGAGCCCTTCATGAACGTGAGCTTTCTTCAGGCTTTACAAGATCTGTGCCCAGGGCGGACAATTCGTCATCGGTATACTGGTGCTCGCCCTTGCAGTCCTTGCAGATCCGACGCACCAAACGCTGCGCCACCACGAGGTTTACCGCGCTGGCCACGTTGAACGCCTCGATGCCCATGTCGATCATACGGGTGATAGTGCTCGGCGCATCGTTGGTATGCAGGGTGGAGAGCACCAGGTGGCCGGTGAGCGCTGCCTTGATGGCAATGCCGCCGGTTTCCAGATCCCGGATCTCGCCGATCATGATGATGTTGGGGTCCTGCCGCAGGAACGCCTTCAGCGCCGCCGCGAAGGTGAGCCCGATCTCGGTGCGGACCAGCACCTGATTGATGCCCATCAGGTTGTACTCGACCGGATCTTCCGCAGTCATGATGTTGACTTCGGGCGTGTTGATCCGGGAAAGCGCGGAGTACAGCGTGGTGGTCTTGCCTGAGCCGGTCGGCCCGGTGACCAGCACCATGCCGTACGGGTTCAGGATGGCCTTCATCAGATCCTTTTCCGCCTTGGGCTCGAAGCCGAACTTGGTCAGGTCGAGCGTCAGGTTGCCCTTGTCGAGAATTCGGAGCACGATCTTCTCGCCGAAGAGCACCGGCAGGGTGGAGACGCGGAAGTCGATGACCCGGCTTCCCATTTTCAGCTTGAGCCGGCCGTCCTGGGGCACCCGCCGCTCGGCGATGTTGAGCTGGGAAAGGATCTTTACGCGGGAGGTGAGCGCCGCCTTCATCTTGAGCGGCGGCCGCATGATCTCGAGCAGGGCGCCGTCGATGCGGTAGCGCACCCGGATCTCGTGCTCGAACGGCTCGATGTGAATGTCGCTGGCGCCCCGGCGGACCGCGTCGGTCAGCAGCCCGTTGATCAGCTTGACCACCGGCGCGTCGTCGATCTGCGCCTGGGTGGCGGCTTCTTCCTCCTCCTCCTCGACGACCTCGACGTCCTCCCCCGTCTCCTCCATGTCCTTGAGGATGCTCTGCAGCTGCTGGTCCGAAGCCTCGTAGTGCTTCTCGATCAGGTTGCGGAGGGTGTACTCGCCGGCGATGACCGGAAAGAGGTCGAACCGGGTGATGAACTTGAGATCTTCCAGCAAACCGAGGTCGGTGGGGTCGGCCATGGCGACGGTGAGCGTACGGCCCTCCCGCTTGAGCGGAAGCACGACGCTCTTGGTGGCCATATCGGCGGGGACCAGCTTGATGATCTTGGGATCGACTTCGAAGCGGGAGAGATCGACCGCCGGCATGCGGTACTGGCGGGCGAGCACCTTGGTGATCTCGAGCTCCTGCACGAGCCCGAGCTTCACCAGCACGTAGCCGAGCCGGTGCTTGGAGTTCTTCTGCTCGGCCAGGGCCTGCGCGAGCTGCTCGCGCGTGACCAGGCCTTCCCGGAGCAGGATTTCGCCGAGCCGATCGCCACCGGCTGCTGCGGTCGCCATGATCTCGTGGTTTGAGGGATATGGGTGGTCAGGGGGTAATATCGGACGGTGGGCCACCGAACCTTAGCCCAACCTCAACGGACTGCGACCCGTTCTCGAAGCCGGGCCACAGCCGCTAGCCCCCAATCCGGGCACCCGGGCCAGCTCGTCCACTGCGGCAAACGGCCCGTGCTCGCTCCCGATACTGCAGGATCGCTGCCGCCCGCGCGGGACCAATCCCGGGCAAGGCATCCAACTCGGCGGCTGTGGCGGAGTTGAGGTTGAGCAGGGAGGGAGCTCCCTGGGCGGAAGGGCCGCTGAGCAGCGGGGCAGATGGGCTTACCCGCACCCCCGCCCCGCTGAACACCACGTGCGGGGCAAGGACCTTTAGCAGTCCGGGGCCTATTCCAGCCACCCGGTCGAGCCCGGCCAGGCTGCCGAATGCCCCATGCGCCTCGCGATCCGCAACGATGACCTTGGCTAACCGGGGCCCGACCTTCGGCAGCCGGGCGAGCTCGGCGGCCGATGCAGCATCGACATCCACCCGCTCCCCGGCGCCGAGGGGGCGCCCCTTGTGCATGGCGCTGTCCCGCTGAGCCGAAGGCGATCCCGGCGCCAGCGTGCTGAGCAGCTGAACCTGGCCGGGTGGCTCACCCGGCCGGGTGACTAGATAGCGAACTCCCTGGCCGACGACCGCCAAGGCAAGGAGGAGAAGCAACGCGCGAAGCTCGGGGGCGGGCATGGACGGACGGTAAGGCGGTAGGGCGGTAAGGCGGTAGGCGAAAAAAGGCGGGAAGGACGGAAAGACGGGACTGTCATTACTGACTTTCCCGTCGGACCAGCGCCGTCGCCACGTCTCCCACCACTTGGAGACTCGCGGCACTCACTTTATCGATGGTGTCGTACACGCGTGTGCCAGGCAGGATAGTCGAAATCCACCACGTCTATCGCGCGGATGCCGGCCTTCTGCAGCTCCAGATGATCGTCAATGAGCGTGTGTCGCGGAGAGCGCGATGAAGTAGCCGCCGTATCCCAGGTCCTTCGCCGTGTCCCAGACCAGCTCGACCACCTCGGGCGCACCGACCAGAGAATTGCCTTCCTGGTAGATCTGGAGGTCCTTATCGGCGATGAGATCGAACAGCACCGCATAGAGCGGCTTAGGTCCGGGCAGCTGGTGCGCACCGTAGTACCGTGACCCGATCAGCACGTCATTCGGTGCTTTGGTGAAGTCGCCGTAGTCCTCCCCATCCACGAAGAGCAGATCCACCCCAATGGCCGGTGGAGCTCGCTTCAACACGTCGGCCACGCCGAGCAGCAGGGCCACACCGGAGCCGCCATCGTTGGCGCCGAGCACCGGCTTGGTGGAATCACGAGACTGAGGACTGTCGGCGGTCGGCCGGCTGTCCCAGTGAGCCAGGAAGAGGATGCGCTTCTCCGCCGAAGGGTTGAAGCGGGCCACGAAGTTCCGCAGCCGGAGGGTGTCACCCTTCGCGGTGACGTGGTTCCAGCTCTGCACCACCACGGTGTCGGCCCGTTGGCGGAGCAGTGCTGTCCAGCCAGCCGGCCATCTGCTCGTGGGCCTTGGTGCCGGGGATCCGAGGCCCGTACCCGATCTGCTTCTGGATGTAGCCGAATGCAGTCTGGCCGTCGAACTCACGGGGCGGGCGCGTTCTCTCCGCAAGAGGTGAGACCGGAGAGGAAGGCGAGGACGGACAGAGCAGGTTGATAGGACATGCCGTAAGCTAATGGAAGTAAGCGCGTCTATCGCTCTCCGTCTACCTGTAATCCCCCGCAAACAGGGAGAGCTGGAAGGATGCAATAGAGAGATCTGGGAGGTCCGCTGATTCAAGTGCCGGCATCGTTGATGGAGTAGCCGAACTGGAGGCCGCCGCTCATGGTCTGCAGAAAATCGGTATCGAGTCCACCCCGAATTTCCTGCCGGCGTCACGTCGGAGATGACGGTGCAGCCGGGCTGATCGCTCTGCTCCAGACAGCTCAGGGTCTTGGAGGTGAGCGAGGTCAGGGAGGTGCGGGCCTGCTTCCGAGGGCGGCTCAATGCAGCCGGGGCAGCGCGGAAGGAGTAGTTGAAGGAGCCAGAGAGATCATCCTGATCCAGCAGGTGGCGTTGCCGTTGTTGTGTTTCGCTGCGCCGAGAGCGTTGAGCCACGGTCAGCGAAATCCCGTTCCGAGGCGCATCTGGAGATCCGGATTGATAGAAGAGGATGCGGTAGCAGTTTGCGCCGGGCCCTGTCCCGCTGGGCTGCACCGAGCTTCCCTCGCGATGCCGGAAGCCAGAGCCGGCGGCCACCAGAGTCGAACGGCCCCCGTTGAAGGTCTGGCTCCAGCGGACGGTCCCCACCGGCCATTCCCGCTGCCGGGTGTCCGTCTCGGATGAAACGGTCGCCCACCTGTTGAAACGGGTGGTCCGAGAAAGGCGTAGGAGAGCGTGACGCTGAACCCGAGCGGCAGATCGGCTCCGCCCGCTAAACGTGGCGTCCGGGCCTTCGGAGGCGCCGATGGCGCTGGTGCCTTCCTGGGTCGAGGAAGTCATCGCAGCCCGCCGAGGCCGAGCATGATAGCTCAAGCCGGGGTCGAACGCGGTGAGATCGAAGGTCGAGGTCCGGACTAGCCGGGTGCTGCACGTCCAGCGGCCGCAGCTCGGCCAGCGTCTGGCCCACCCCGCTGCTGTCACCCCAGACTTGCGCAGGGCCGAGCGAAATCCAGCGAAGCGCCGATCTCGCGGCTCCGCGAGTTATTGAGGGTCTGGGGAAGAATGAAGGCGCCGCTGTCGCCCGTTCTCCGACCGGGGCGCGGCTGGTGAGCGTGCGGGACAGGAGGAAGTTGCTGGAGGTGATGAAAGCGGGGACGCAGCCAGGACGCTGATCTTGGGGGTGAGCGAGAACATTGTGGTCAGAGCGCGATCGCGTTCGACCCCAACCGGCACGCCCAGCAGGAACTACGGCTCGGCGTATGCCAGCCGTCCGAGGGAGTGGAGTCGGGATAGACCCGGAGGTCACGGGTGCTGATGAGATCGCCATTGAGCGTGAGCATGCCCAGAGGCTGCCAGGTCAAGCCCAGCGCAGTTGCGCCACAGGTGAGTGAGGTCGAGGGTGGGCTGTACCAGACCATCATCCGCGCCGAGCAATGGGCACCCGGAACGCGATTGAGTTGGACTCGTCCCGGTTAATCCCACTGCTCAATCGGATGTCGCGAAGGAACCAGGCTGACGTCGGCCTTGCGAGGCCCTTGCCGCCCTCGCTCTCGCGGAGCCAGCGAGGGAGTCCGTTAATGAGACCCGCCAATGGCAGGCGGAAGCCCCGTCGTCGCAGCTGAAGGGCGTAGTCCAGATTCACGGTGAAGGCGTTGGCTCGGGCCTCGGAGAGCTCGGTCCGATTACGCCCTTGGGTCAAGGTTCGCCGCAAACGAGAGTGGATCCACGAGACCTCGCGTCATCCAGTTTCTGCCGCGGCTGGTTACGGCGAACGCGAGAGCGTAGTAAGTGCCGCTCCAGGCCATGCGGCCGGCGCAGCCCAGCGAGCGCATCGCCCCGGAGGTCGGTGCCGGTGAGCAGATCGGGATTGCACGTCGCTTCGGGCGTAGGAGACGCGTGAGCGGCATCGCGAGACCGAGAGAGGTCGGGAGAAACCGGTCCAGCTGCCAGTTGGTGTCGAGCTGAAGTGCACCGGTGGTGCGATAGGACGGGTCGGTATTGATCTGGTGGAACTGGCCGTCCTGCCGGATGTAGGACAGCGATCAGGCTGCCGACATCGGACGCGACCAGCCGGGCGTCCAGCGCCAGCGCCGATCCGGTCTGCGAGACCGGCTGCGCCGAGCCGGATGTCGTCGACCCAGAGCTCGGCCTCCGGGAGCCGCCGCCGCTGCCACCCGGTAGATCCCGGCGGAGATCTCCTGGATCGCGGCCAGGTTGGGCGGATTGATCCGGGATCGCGCCAGGTGAACCAGGTAGGGGCCCTCGCAGGCGACGTACGCATTGGTCTGGTCGACTGCCGCACTCCGCGGCGCCGGACGGCGGCTGGCCGCCGAGCCAGCGCTCTCCAGCTCGAGCCCGAAGCCGCCGCCAGGTCTCGAGATCGATCACGAACTCGGGCTCCCAGGTCGTCGAGTGGCCGGGGCGTCGGTAGAGATAGAAGTTCCGGTCGTCGCTGCCCAGCTTGATGAAGGCCTGCAAGTCGCCCTCCTCCCACCCAGCCTCGCCCTCGCACCAGACCCGCAGCTTGCGGTAGCTCAGCACGTTTTGCGGTCCGGCGGGGAAGCGAAGATAGGCCTCGGCCCGCTCGCCCAGCTCGAGATCGCGGCCGACGATCCGAAGCGACTTCTCGTTGATCTGGGTACCCGCGAGCACGGTCGCCGCCGCGCCGCGATACCGCTTCGAACACGCCCGGGGGCGACTCGTAGCCCAGATCGGTCGGTTCTCGGTCGAGATGATCGAGACGCTGACCTCGCCGTGGGGCTCGACCGAGCGACCGCGAGATGCCCGCGATCGGGGTCTCGGCCCGGCGCACCCAGGGGGAGCCGACAAACCGCAGGCGGGCCAGCGCGAAGCGGGCCACGATGTCGGGCTGCCCGGGTCGGGCGGCGCCACCAGCGGTCATGCGAAGGTGCTGGACCAGGCGCAGGTTGGGCGTGCCGATGGTGAGCGTCCGGCGTCCGGATGGGAATCCGATAGAGCTTCCACTGCGCGAGCTGGCCCGGCGCGTCGCGTGGTACGCCGTTGCGGACGAAGTACTTGTCCGCCGGCTGGAGGCTCACGACGTAGCGGAAGACGTTGTCGTTCGGGCCTGCGGCGTTGAGCACGTTGTCGCCGTTCAGGTCCTCGGTATCGAGCGTGCCGTTGCCCTTGGTGCAGCGGCTGCTGAGATCGCCCCAGGGAAAGACCGGCACCGTGGTGCTGAGGACTCGCTGGCAGAGCGGCAGGTCGGCCACAGGTCCGACCCCGGTCGGCATCAGTGAGATGGTCGGGGCGGTCGCCCAGGATGCCGATGTCGTCCACCTGGGCGTTGAAGATGTCGATGCTCGCTGCGCTCGGTGTCGAGCCGGCCGGCGCCGACGTACTGCCGTCCGGTGTAGAGCGTATCGCTGCCGTTGACGACCTAGCTGTCGGGCGCGATGGCGAGCGCGTCCTCGTCACGGTGCCCAGGTCGAACACCAGCCGGACGCCGGCCGAGTCCGCCGTGCTGGCTGCGCGGCTGGAACACCCAGAACTCCAGGAACTCGTCTCGGGTGAGGTCGAGGCCGGTCGGGCTGAGCGAGGTGACCATCGAGCGCCAGCGGGGCCGGAAGTCGCGCCGCGGCAGGGACCAGCGGGAAGCTTCGATCCGCTGCACGACCCCGCCGGCCGTATCGGCGTGCAGGGTGAGGTACATGCGCGGTCTCGCGCTGCTCTCCGCTGCCCCGCGATGCGGATCAGGGTGTCGATATCCTCGGGCCGCAGCTCGACGGCCTGGCCGCCGGCCCCCGGGATCAGGTTCTGCCAGGTCAGCGCCACGGCATCGGCCGGGTCGAAAGCCGCCGCCGAAGCCGATGTCCTCCAGCCCGTCGCGCTCTGGGGCTGGCTGCCGAACTCCCAGGCCGACTCGCGCAGGGAGACCGGCACGCCGGCGTCGGCCTCGAACTCCTCGAGGTAGGCCTGGCCCGAGCGGTTGGGGTCCGGCTTGGTGAAGGCGAACTCTGCGTTGACGTCGAGGAGCGAGGGCGCCGTGGCCGGCGTCGAGGTCAGGCTGTGAGCAGCCGGGTCATCGCCTCGGCTTGAAGTGCAGCTCGGTGTTGATGCCGCCGACCAGGTTGGCCGAGGCCTCGAAGCCGAGCGGCGGCCGGTTGAAGGCGCTCTGCTCCCGCTGGTACATGCCGATGAGGTTGATCGCGCCCCGCTCGCCCAGGCGAGTAGCGTGGTCGAAAGCCCGAGGATCGTGGTCGGGGCGACCGCGAACAGGCCCTGCTCCTCGAAGCGGGCGGTGATCTGCGCCGGCCGCTGCCGAAGAGCGCGTCCGGGTTGAGGAAGGTGACCTGGCCCAGGTCGTAGGAGATGGTATAGTCGACGCCGCGCTCCAGCCGGCGGCCGCCGCAGCGATGAGCTGTTCGCTGCCCTCGCGGATCTGGAGGGCGCCCAGGTTGAGGGTGGACCGGTCGCCGGCGCCGGTCGAGTTGTAGCGCAGGCGGATCTGGAACTTGGCCGACGGTCCCTGCTGCAGCAGGAGATACAGCGGGGTGCGGTAGAGCGAGTCGGATCGCTCGGCCGGCGTCAGCCGGGTCGGGTCGGCAAACGGCGTGAGGTGGGGGAAGACGATGTAGCGATTCGCGGAGGACCTGGGCCGCGTCGGGATCCCGGGCGCGGGGGAAGAGCCGGTTGTCCCGGTCGAACAGCGTTCGGATCGGTGGGGATCGCCAGACCGAGGAGCCCGAGATAGGTGGCCGCGCCCGACTGCGGCCGCTCGGAGCGGTTGACCGACAGATTGACCTGGAGCGAGCCGCGATCCAGATCGGCGCCGGCCACCCGGTAGATCTGCCGCATCTCATAGCGGAAGGTCGCCGCCTCAGGCCCGTCTTGGGCTGGACGATCAGCCGGAGGCTGTCGCCGGCAGCCGGGCTTGGTCCTCCGCGGGAAAGCTGCCGACCGTTTTGCCGTCCGCCGTCACATAACTCACCGCCAGGTAATCGTTCTGATCCAGCTTGGTCGCCAGCGCGAGCCAGAGGCCGGAGCGGATCGAGATAGTAGTCGGTCCCCTGGATCAGGAGCTCCCAACGCACCGGTCCATAGGACTGGTTCGGGTCGAGCGTGCGGGCCAGCGCGGTGATGCCGCCGATGTTGGGATCGGCTCCGTTCCGGCTCGCGGCCGGCCGGAAGCGATACACGCGCACCTGCCTGGCGGTAGCTGGGCCGGGGGGACCGCGAGACCAGCGAGATTGAGGATGTCGAGCGCCGGGTAGCCCGGAAGAGCGGTCAGGATCCACCACCCAGAAGAACCGACCCGATCTCGAAATCCAGATCGCGGAGTCTGCCGGTCCTGCGGCTGGCTGGTGGTCTGCCCCACCGTGTAGGTCCGCTCCGCTACCTGGCTGCCCTTCTGGGTCGCCGCGAGGGTCTGGAACTGCCCAGCGGACCGACCTCGAACTTGGCGTTGACCCCGAAGTTGTTGGTCGGAATGGCGGCGGTGATGAAGCGGGACTGGGGCGGCTGGAAGGTGACGGTGCCGACTTCGATCCGGCGGATGATCTCGTCCTCGAGGCCCTCGTAGTAGACCTGGATGTTGTTGTTGCCGCTGAAGTCGCGTTCGGTGTCGTAATCCACGTTGAGATGGACCCGGCGCCCGATGATGCCGGTGGACCGCAGGTTGACCTGGTTGTCCAGCCGGGGGGCCTTGAATCCGCCGCGGCAGCCGGAATTGGGATCCAGCAGCAGGGCCGGGCTGCACCGCTCGTTGCGGAGCCGGTCGCGTCCGGATCTCCAGTCTCACTTGGCCGTCGAGGGCCAGGTCGGCATACTTCTTGGAGAGACCGAACGTCCCCCGGTCCGGGGGGGGAACACCCAGGTCTGCCGGTCGTTCCTCGACGCTCCGGCTCGCCATAGAGGGTCAGGAATCGCAGCGCGCTGGCGCGCTCTCGGCGGGCGGAGTCGAGCGCTGCGGCCACGGTGCTGTCCCAGGCCAGTGCCGCGCAGCCCCGGCGGAGCTCGATGGGCGCCCCGCCAGGGAGCCCGGAGCACGGCGGGCTCCTGCAGGCCGGAGAGCGAGACTGGAAACCTCAGGCCGGGCTCCCAGCGCGCTGGTGTCGGCCCGAGCCGTGTCGGCCTGGCCGGCCAGAACTCGCGGGAGCGTGACAAGGCAGATTAGGGCGACGACAAAGCGCGCCACTCTAGCGGAACCCAACGATAGGACTTGAGAGAAGTGGATCGGCAAATATAATGGCCGTACGAAACCCTTACAACTATACAAGTTAGCCGTCGTGCGACTGCTCAACCGCTACCTCCTCCGGCAGCTGGCGGCCCCGTTCATTTTTGCCCTGGCCGCCCAGACCAGCCTGATGCTGCTGAGCCAGGTGGCCAAGAAGTTCGGGGCCCTGGTGGGCAAGGGCCTGCCCTGGACCGTGATCGGGGAGGTCTTTGCCCTCAGCCTCCCGTTCATCATCGCCATGACCCTTCCCATGGCGGTGCTGCTGGCGGTGCTCTACACCTTCAGCCATCTGGCCGCGGACAACGAGATCACCGCCATGCGGGCCAGCGGGATCAGCGTCTATCAGGTGCTGACCCCGGTCCTGCTCTGGGGCGCCTGCATGGCGGCGTTCAACTTTGCCTTCGTGGATCAGGTGCTGCCCCGCACGAATGCGCGTCTCCGGGCGCTGCTCATCGACATCGGACGGAAAAAGCCCACCTTCGAGCTGCGGGAGCAGGTCATCAACGAAGTGCCTCCCTCCCAGTACTTTCTGCGGGCCAGCCGAATCGATGCCGCCACTGGACGCATGCGTGGAATCACCATCTATGACGTGGGAGGCGAGGCGAGCCGGCGCGTCATTTATGCGGACAGCGGATCAATGGCCTACGCGGAGGGACAGACTGACCTGAACTTGCGCCTGTACGACGGTTCCATCCACCAGTACCGCCCATCCGAGCCGGCGCGCTTCCAGCTCACCTACTTCTCGGTGAACGACATCCGGGTAAAAAATGTGTACGACCAGCTGGAGCGGAACACCAGCGAGTCGATCAGGGGAGACCGGGAGATGAGCACCTGCGAGATGCTCCAGGTCATCCGGGATGCCAGACAAGAGCAGGCAGAGGCCCGGCAGGATCGGGCCGACCTCGTGGTGCAGGATCTACGATCGCTTCTGGGACTGCCGCCGGTTGCGGCCACCCGGGCCAGTCCACCGGACTCGACCCGCCGCGGGTACTGCGGCTGGCTCGAGTCCCTGCAGGGCCTCTTCCTCCCCAAGACGGCTCAGGCCCAGGGGAATGCACAGAAAGTTCCGCCCCAAACCACCCAGGCACAAGTGCCGGCGCCCGCCGCCCCGGCCAACGCCGAAGCTCGGGGTTCCCCCGAGGACGCGAGTGCGGCTTTCCAACTGGTCAGAGGTGGCCACCGCGGCCGACCGGGTGCAGGATGCCGATCGGCGAGCGGATCGGTTCGCGGTCGAGGTCCATAAGAAATGGGCCATCAGCCTGGCCTGCGTCTCCTTTGTCATCATCGGCATCGTGATGGCGCTGCGATTTCCCCGGGCGGGAATCGGGCTGGTGATCGGAGGCGGCCTGGCGGTGTTCTCCATTCACTATGTGGGATTGACTGCCGGTGAGAGCCTGGCGGACCGGGGACTGATCTCTCCCTGGGTGGCGATGTGGACCCCGAATATCGTGCTCACCATCATCGGTCTGTTCGGCCTGGTCCGAGTGAGCCGTGAATCGGGCACCACCCGGGGCGGAGACTTCCAGGAGATTCTCGAGAGCGTCAAGCACCTCTTCCGCCGCCTGTGGCGGGTGAGATCGGAATGACCGCCGGCCTCCGGCAGCTCGACCGCTACGTCCTCAAGAGCTGGGTCCGGATCTTTGCCCTCACGGCACTGGGCTTCCCCCTGGTGTCGATCGTGATCAACCTGACCGACAGCCTCAACCGGCTGCTCGACCGGGGGCTCACCACGAAGCAGATCGTGGTCAGCTACATCTACTCGGTTCCCGAGAATGCATTTCTGGTGATGCCGGCGGCGGTCCTCTTTGCCACCGTGTTCACGGTGGGCACCATGGGGCGCCACTCCGAGCTCACCGCGGCCAAGGCCGGCGGGCAGAGCTTTCACCGGCTCATGCGACCGATCTTCATTGCCGCCAGCCTGGCGTCGGTGCTGGCGTTCGCCGTGGGAGAGATGGCACCCGGCGCCACCGCCCGGCAGCTCGAGATCCAGCAATCCAAGCAGGTCCGGCCCACCCGCACCCGCTTCAACTTCGTGTACCGGGGAGACGCGGGCTGGGTGTACACCGTCCGCTCACTCGATGTCGCCACCCGGCAGCTCAAGCAGCTTCTGCTCGAGCGCCAAGGGACCGGCCTCACCTACCCGGGCCTGGTGCTCACCGCCGACAGTGCCAGCTACGACGACTCGCTCAAGATCTGGCGGCTGCGGCAGGGCGCCAGCCGGATCATCGCCGGACCGGCCCGGCAGGCGACCTTCAACTTCAGGTCCATGCGGCTGCGGGCCATGAAGCAGTCTCCCGCCGATCTGCTGGCCGAGCCCAAGGCACCGGACGAGATGCGCTACGCCGAGCTGGGCCGGTACATCGATGCGCTGAAGCGCTCGGGGAATGATGCCAACAAGCTGGTGGTGGAGCAGGCGCTGAAGCTGGCGCTTCCGGCCACCTGTCTGATCATCGCGCTCTTTGGTGCTCCGATGGCGGTGACCTCACCGCGGGCGGGCGCGGCGGTTGGGGTTGCCATCAGCCTGGGCACGACGGTGATCTTCCTGCTGTTCGTCCAGATCACCAAGGCCATCGGTGCTGGCGGGGTGATCAATCCTATCGTGGCGGCGTGGTTTCCTAATGTGGTGTTCCTGTTCGCCGGGCTTGGTGCTGCTGGGCAGGCGTGAGGCAGCGGGGCAGCGGGGCAGCGGGGCAGCGGGGCAGCGGGGCAGCGGGGCAGCGGGGCAGCGGGGCAGCGGGGCAGCGGGGCAGAATGTAAGTCAAGAACTCCTGGCTGGTGTGAGCCGCGACTTTCCTCCGATGACTCGGTAAAGTCCCCAGGTCAGTCTTCCTGCATGATCACGGAGGGCCTCCAGTTCACCCCACTGTTCCGGTCTCAGGTACTCCAAATCTCGAGCAAGTCGAAGGATGTACGAAAGTTCTGCTAGGGAGCCGAGAGAGATGTCCAAGAATCGGCGGAATTCAGCACCGCCTCGCTTTGCTGAGCCTTCCGCGATATTTGCCGCTGCAGAGTAGGCTGACCTTCTAGCCTGTGATGTTAGCCCGTATAGCTCGCTGCTGGGCCAGCCTCGAGTGGCCTTGTAAATCGCTAACGCAAGATCATGGCAGGCAAGCCACGATTTGAGCCCCTCATGGCGTTTGCCATCTCGCGGCGAGAGTTCTGTCTTCAGAGACCCGAGGCATGCAAACAACACTATGAGCTGGAGACGAGTTTCGGGTACCCGCTTCACGCAAACGGTCGTAAAAAGCAGCGTGCTTAACCACTGCCCCGCTGCCCCGCCGCCCCGCTGCCCCGCTGTATATTTCTCTCATGCCCACCCCACGCCCCGTCATCGTAGGCACCGGTATCGCCGGCCTCTGGACGGCGTGGCGTCTGGCGTCCGAGGGCCTCTCCGCGGTGCTGGTCACCAAGGAATCGCTCGCCGACAGCGCCAGCGCCTGGGCCCAGGGCGGTATTGCCGTGGCGCTTGGACCCGGCGACAGCCCCGGGCAGCACGCAGCCGACACCCTCGCGGCCAGCGACGGCCTGGCCGACCCCGAAGCAGTCCGCATCCTCACCAATGAAGGACCCGACCGGATCTATGAGCTTCTGGCTCTGGGTGCGGTCTTCGACCGCGGCCCCGACGGCAAGCTGGGGCTGGCGCTGGAAGCAGCGCACACCCGCCCCCGAATCATCCATGCCGGGGGCGATCGCACCGGAGCTGCGCTGATCAGCTGTCTGGCCCAGGTAGTCCGGCTCCACCCCGAGATCGAGCTGCTGGAGCACACCGAGGTCGCCGGACCTGGTCACCCATGACGGCGAGGTCGTGGGCGTCACCCTGTTGCCCCACGGCGGTGTCAGCTCGGCACTCACCGCCTCGGCCGTGATTCTGGCGACCGGCGGGGTGGGGCAGCTCTACGCCGTGACCACCAATCCCAAGGTGGCGACCGCCGACGGTTGGGCACTGGCTCACCACGTCGGGGCTCAGCTGCGCGACATCGAGTTCCTTCAGTTCCATCCCACCGCGCTCAAGCTGCCGGGCGTCAATCCGGCGCCGCTGATCTCGGAGGCCGTTCGCGGCGCCGGAGCGGTTCTCCTGGACGGCGCGGGCCGCCGCTTTGCCCTCGATTTCGATTCCCGGGGTGAGCTGGCGCCACGCGACGTCGTGGCGAGAGCAGTGGCCGCGGCCGATTCCGCGGGCGGAGCCTGGCTCGACGCCCGGGCGGTGGAGAACTTCCCCTCCCGGTTCCCCGGGATAACGGCGATGCTCGCTCGATTCGGGCTGGACCCGGCTCGCGATCTGTTGCCGGTAGCTCCCGCCCTCCACTACGCAATGGGCGGAATCCAGACCGACCTGGAGGGCCGCACCACCAAGCCCGGGCTCTGGGCCGTGGGTGAGGTGGCCCGAACCGGAGTACACGGCGCCAACCGGCTGGCCTCGAACTCACTGCTCGAGGGACTGGTGTTTGCCGACCGGGTGGGGCGCTCGCTGGCTCGCCGGCTCAGAGCGCCCGCGGCTCAGGTCGAGGCTCCCGCCGCTCCCGGTGTTCCCGACAGTGGCGCCGATGCGGCGTGCGAGGCCATTCGCCAGGAAATGAGAAACCTGATGACGGCGGATGTCGGCGTGCAGCGGAGCGAGGCCTCTCTGCTTCACGCCGAGCGCGAGCTGGAACGCCTGACCCAGGCGACCCCACCCGAAGCGTGGCGTACCCACAACCAGCTCCTCGTCGCCGGGCTCATCACCCAGGCCGCCCGGGGGCGGCGGGAGAGCCGCGGTGGCCACCGGCGGACGGATTATCCGCCCGACAAGCTGAAGCGGGAGGCGGTGTGATCCAGTCGTCCGGCAACGGCAGCCGCACCCTTTCGCTTCCCATCATCGAGGAGCCGGAAGAGACGCCGGCACAGATCGCCGAGCTCCAGGCCGAGATTCGCCGGCTGGCCCGATCCCGCAACGCGGTTGTCCTGGCCCACAACTATCAGCGGCCCGAGGTACAGGATGTGGCCGACTACGTGGGCGACTCGCTCGGCCTCTCCCGGCAGGCCGCGGCCACCCAGGCGGACGTGATCATCTTCTGCGGGGTCCACTTCATGGCCGAGACCGCGGCCATCCTCTCGCCCCGGAAACGAGTGCTGCTGCCCGACCTCAAGGCCGGCTGCTCGCTCGCCGCGACCATCACGGCGGAAGACGTGCGCCGCTGGAAGGCCGAATTCCCCGGGTATATCTCGGTCGGCTACGTGAATACCACGGCGGAGGTGAAGGCGGAGCTGGACTACTGCTGCACCAGCGGCAACGTCCTCGATGTGATAGACGCCATTCCGGAAGATCAAGGCATCCTGTTCCTGCCGGACTTCTTCCTCGGCAGCCACGTGCGCCGGATGCGCCCGGACCGCCGGATCGAAGTCTGGATGGGTGAGTGCCACGTGCACAAAGGCATCCGGCCCGATGTCCTCAACCAGGCCCGGGCCGACTACCCGGACGCCGAGGTGCTGGTGCACCCGGAGTGCGGCTGCGCCGGACAGCTGATCTACAGCATGGGCCTGGGTGAGGTGAACCCTGAGGGGCTCCACATTACCTCGACCGAGGGGATGATCCGGAAGGTGACGGAGCGGCCGGCTACGAAGTTTATCGTCGCCACCGAGACCGGGATCATGCACCGTATGCGCCAGCTGGCGCCGGAGAAGCAGTTCATTGCGGCGGATCCGGAGGCCGTCTGCGCCTTCATGAAGGCCATCACCCTGCCGGGCGTGCGCGATTCCCTGACGCTCGACCGCTATCACATCACCGTTCCCGCCGACATCGCCGCCCGCGCCCGCCGAGCCATCGATCGCATGGTAGCGCTGGGCTAGGCGCACTCCCCATTGTCAGCCGCCCAATCCGACGCCGACCGCATAGCCGCCGCGGCCCTCGCCGAGGACGGCAGCACCGACGTCACCACCTCGGTGACGGTACCTCCCGGATTGAAGGCTGAAGGCCGGATCGAGTATCGCGACGGCGGAGTTCTGGCGGGAACAGCCTTTGCCGATGCCGTGGCCCGCGCCTGCCGCTGCAGCATCACCTGGCTATACAAGGAAGGGAGCATGCTCGGTCCCGGTAGCGTGGTCGGCCAGGTGCGGGGAGATCTGGCCGATCTGCTGCGAGCCGAGCGGCCGATGCTCAACCTGCTGCAACGGGCCTGCGGGATTGCGACAGTTACCCGGGCCTACGTCGATGCGCTCCGGGGCACCTCCTGCCGGATTCTCCATACCCGGAAGACCGCGCCGGGGCTTCGGGCGCTCGATGTGGCCGCCGTGATCGCCGGAGGCGGCCAGCGCCATCGGGAGGATCTGGCCCACGAGGTCATGGTCAAGGACAATCACTGGCAAGCGGTGGGGAAGGCGGGCCTCGGCCAGGCCCTGGCGAAAGCGAAAAAGAAGGGCGTAACCGCCCTATATATAGAAGTGGAATCCATCGAGCAGCTGAAGCTCGCCTGCTCTGCCGGAGCTACTCGGCTCCTGATCGACAACCAGTCGCCGGACACGGTGGGGGAATGGGGGCGGTTGGCGCGGAGCCTGGCGCCGGATATCGAGATCGAGGCCACGGGGGGGATCAGCCTGGCCAATGTTCGCGACTTATGCGGAAGCCGGTGCCGATTTTGTCTCCATCGGAGCACTCACCCACAGCGTCCGGGCGGCCGACATTGCCCTGGAGGTTGATTAAAACCTAGCCGCAGATACCGCGGTTCAAACCACTCAGCCTCGGTGCCCCGGCTACTCCTCGTTCCAAACACTTCAGCACGGTTCCAAACCATTCTCGCCCAGCCCAAACTACTCAACCTCGGTACCCCTGCTCCGATCGGGCAGTGCCAAACCACTTTTGCTCGGTTCCAAACCATTTTCACTCGGTCCCAAAGGATTTGCTCAGTTTCAGAGACTACCCAGTCCTTGCTTCGGGCAGTTCCAAACCACTGAGTTGTTTCCAAACCATTGTTACTCGATTCCAAACGATTTTCGCTCACTCCGACCACTTTTTTCTACCGCCACTCTCGAGTGCCCGGCCCGTGAAATCCATGCCCTCCATGCGAAATACGCCGGCAGGCCGGCCAATATGATCCCGAAAGTGATCCCGGTGTTCACCGGATCGGTCCACAAGGCGTTGACCACCATTCCCACCGACGCCAGCAGGAACAGCAGCGGCACCACCGGGTATCCCCAGGTGCGATATGGCCTGGGAAGCTCGGGCCGGGCCCGCCGGAGCACGAACACGGCCCCTACCGCGAGAGCATAGAACGGCCAGATGCCCAGGATGAACTTGTCGGCCAGCTGCTGGAAATCGTTCAGGAGGACGTAGATCACGCCCAGCCCGGTGGCCAGCCAGATGGCGACCGAGGGACTGTTGAAGCGGGGGGATACCCGGGCGATGCTCTGAAAGAAGAGTCCCCGGTCGGCCATGGCAAAGAAGATCCGGGGCCCGGTCATCATCGAGCCGATCAGGGTACTGAAGACAGGCGAGCATTACCACCGCCGAGATGGCCGCCCCGGCTGAGCGGCCGAGCAGCGGGATCTGCTCCGCGGCCGTGGCGGCGATCAGCGGGGAGCGGGCCATCTCCGGCAGCGGCACCAGATAGACGTAGGCGAGGTTGAGCAGCAGGTAGATCAAGCAGGATGCCGGCAGTGCCGACGATTAGCGCCATGGGCAGGGTGCGTCCGGGGTTCTTTACTTCGCCACCCACGAACGAGAGGTCCGCCCAGCCGTCATAGGTCCACATGATGGCGATCAGTGCGGTGGCGATCAGCGACACGCTGATGCCGGGTCCCCAGGCCGGACTGAAGTGGGAGGCGCTGCCCTGGCCCGCGGTAAACGCGAGCAGCACCAGCGCAGCCAGCGCTCCGTACTTGGCGACGGTGGCCAGGTTCATCAAGACGGCGGCCCGCTTGACCCCCAGGTAGTTGAGCAGACCCACCACCACAACCGCCACGGCCGCCACCCAGCGCACTTGCGACGGAGTCAGTGGAATGAAGCGGCCGAGGTACTCGGCGAAGATCGTGGCGATGGCGCCGAGCGCGGAGGCCCGGATGACGGTGAGCTCGGACCAGCCGAAGAGAAAGGCGGGCAGGGGTCCGAATGCCTCGAGGATGTAGGCGAACACTCCGCCGGATCGCGGGAGGGCGCCGGCCAGCTCGGCGAGGGTCAACGCCCCGAACAGGGCGATCAAGCCACCGATGGCCCAGGCCAGGAACACCGGGCCAGGGTACTGGAGCCGTTCGGCGACGGTGGCGGGAACCCGGAAGATGCCGCTCCCGATGGTGGAGCCGATAAGCACCGCCACCGCACTCCACAGCCCGAGGTGGCGGGGAAGCCGCTCACCCCACGCGTCACGTTGTGGAAGCATTGGCCAAATATATACTTGACAAGGTTGTTGAAGGCCCCGTTCTTTGGCTCTTAATGAATTCTGCCGATCGAAGCCAACCCAATTGCTCCGCCGCCTGGCCTGGGCCGGAGCCGGTCTGGCCCTTGGCCTCATCGTGCTGGGAGGAGTGGTTCGCATCACCGGCTCGGGCATGGGCTGCGGCGACCACTGGCCCCTGTGCGATGGTGAGTGGTTCCCGCCGCTGGATCTCCCCACCCTGATCGAGATCGGCCACCGCTGGGCGGCGGCGCTGGTGAGCCTCGTGGTCCTGGCGACTGCCGGTGTGGCCTGGCTGAGGCACCGGTCAGATCGCAGCCTGCGAGATCCCGCCACCCTCGCGGCCGTGCTCCTGGTAGTCCAGGTGTTGCTCGGCGCCATAACCGTCAAGCTGGCGTTGCCACCGTGGGTCGTGATCATCCACTTTGCGAACGCGATGGCGCTGCTGGCGGTGCTCATCGTGACGGCGCTCCGGGCCACTGCGCCGCCGGCCGCAGTCGCGCTCTTCACGCCACGGCGCACACCGTCTGGTACTGGGCGTGGCGGCATTCGGATTCGTGGTGATTCTCTTCGGCGCCCAGGTTGCCAATTTCCATGCCGGCCTGCTCTGCCTCGGAGTCCCGCTTTGTAATGGCTCCATCCTGCCGCCGGCCGCTCCTCTGGCAGCGCTGCACTGGACCCACCGGGCTACTCGCATTCGTCTTTCTGGCTTTGCTGCTCGCGCTCACTGTCCGGCTGCGGCGTTCTGCTGATCCGCACGGCAGGATTCTGCGCCGCTGGTCCATGGTCGTGCTGTTGATCGCCCTGCTCCAGATTGGATTGGGGGGGGCCATGGTGCTCCAGCTGCTGCCCCCCGGATTGCGGGCGGCGCATCTGCTGGTCGGAGCTTCGCTCTGGGCGTGCGCTGGTGATCCTGGCGTTCTATTCCGGCCGCACCCCGGCGCCGGCATTGGCCCCTGACACAGACCGGTCAGCCCGGCCGACTCTGCTGGCCGACCTCATCACCCTGACCAAGCCGAGGATCATCTCGCTGCTGCTGGTGACCACGGTGGCGCCGATGTTCATCACGCCGGCCGGGCTTCCGTCGCTCTCTCTGGTCCTCTGGGTGGTTCTCGGCGGTTACCTGATGGCCGGCGGCGCCAACGCCATCAATATGTGGTTCGACCGCGATATCGACACCAAGATGAGCCGGACCCGCTTACGGCCGATTCCGGCCGGCCGGATCTCTGCCGCTGCCGGGCTGGGATTTGGCGTCGGCCTCGGTCTCCTGGCCTTTGCGGTCTTCTGGTACAAGGTCAACCCGCTCAGCGCCTGGTTGGCACTGGCTGGTCTCCTCTTCTACGTTTTCATCTACACCATTTGGCTCAAGCGTTCGAGTCCCCAGAACATCGTGATCGGCGGAGCGGCCGGCGCGTTTCCGCCGCTGGTCGGCTGGGTTGCCATGACCGGCAGGCTGGACCTGGCGGCCATCTACCTGTTCGCCATCGTGTTTTACTGGACCCCGCCCCATTTCTGGGCCCTGGCGCTGATCAAGCAGGGCGAGTACGCCAAGGCGGGAGTGCCGATGCTCCCGGTGGTGCGGGGGGAGCGGCGAACCAAGTTCGAGATGCTGGCCTACACCCTGATTCTGCTACCGCTCACCCTGATGCCGGCCTTCTTCGGGGCGCTGGGCATCTTCTATGGCGTCACTGCCGCTCTCCTGGGCGGCCGGCTGCTCTGGTACTGCATCCGGCTCCTGCAGGAGCGGGGCACCACTCCGCTTGCCTGGCGGATGTATCGCTACAGCCTGCTGTACCTGGCCCTCCTCTTCGTGGCCATGGGCGTCGACCGGGCGCTTCCCTTCGGGCACGGCATCGTGCCGGCCAAGGTGTTTATCCTGGACCAGCCGGAGCGCGAGCTGGCTACTCCTGCGGGCGCTCAGCACGCCCACTGACCGCATGACCTCCGGAGCTGCAGCCTCCAAGCGACGCCTCCCCCCACCGGGCCGTCTGACCCGCCTGTGGTCACGGGTGCAGCCCTTCCGGGGGATGCTCAGCTTGGCGGCCCTCACTCTCGTCGTCAGCGCCATCCTCGGCCTGGCGTTTCCCATGGTCGTCCGGTTTCTGCTCGATGCGGCGTTCGTCCGGCAGAACCGGGCCATCCTGGACCGGATTGCCATCGGGCTGGTGATCCTGTTCAGCGTGCAGGCCGTGCTCAACTACGCCCAGACCTACCTGCTGAGCGCGGTGGGCGAGCGCGTGGTGGCGGGACTTCGGCGGGAGCTCTTCTCCAAGCTGCTGGAGATGCCGCCCGGATTCTTCGCCGAGCGCCGGACCGGCGAGCTTACCAGCCGGCTCACCACCGACATTGGATTGCTGCAGGGAGTGCTGAGCCACCAGATCGCGGAATTCTCCCGCCAGATCCTGGCCCTGGTGGGCGGCATCGTCCTGCTCACCTTGATGCAGCCGCGGCTCACCTTGACCGCCCTGGGGGTGGTTCCGCTGGTGATCGGCTCGGCGCTGTACTTCGGGCGCCGGCTCCGGCGGATGACCGTGGGGGTGCAGGACAAGGTCGCCGAAGCGACGGCGGTGGCGGAGGAAGCGTTCAGTCAGATCCGGACGGTGCAGAGCTTTGTGCAGGAGCCGGCGGAGCGGCAGCGCTATGGCGAGCGGATCGGGGAAAGCGTGAAGGCGGCCCTGGTCCGGGCCCGGATCCGGGGTGTGTTCTTCGGGGTGCTGACCTTCTCCACCTTCGTCGGGCATCGTCTTCGTGCTCTGGCAGGGCGGCCTGCTGGTGCTGCAGGGCCAGCTCACCCCGGGCGAGCTGGTCCAGTTCCTCCTCTACACCATCACCATCGCCGCCGCCATCGGTGCCCTGGCGTCGTTCTTCAGCAGCTATCAGGAGGCGGTCGGCGCGGCGGAGCGAGTCTTCGAGATTCTGGAGATGCAGCCGTCGATCGCCGACCCGGAACAGCCCGGCAGCGCTGGCGTCTCCGGCCCGGGGAGCCGTCGCCTTCGAGGGCGTCTTCTTCCGCTATCAGGACGACCAGTCGCTCCCCTGGATCATCGATGGCATCGACCTGCGCTGCGCACCGGGAGAAGTGGTGGCGCTGGTCGGTCCCTCCGGCGGGGGAAAGACCACGCTGGTGTCACTGCTGCCGCGGTTCTGGGATGTGAACCGGGGCCGGGTGCTGCTCGATGGGAGCGATGTCCGGGATCTTCGGCTGGCGGATCTCCGGGGCGCCATCGGCATCGTGCCCCAGGACCCGGCGCTGTTCAGCGGCACCATCCGGGAGAACATCGCCTATGCCCGGCCCGGCGCATCCAACGAGGAAGTGGAGGCGGCGGCTCGGGGTGCCCATGCCCACGAGTTCATCGAGCGGCTGCCGGCAGGGATATGACACGGTGGTGGGCGAGCGGGGGGTCAAACTCTCCGGCGGACAGCGGCAGCGGGTGGCGATCGCCCGCGCCATCCTGAAGAATCCGGCGGTCCTGATCCTGGACGAGGCGACCAGCAATCTGGACACCGAGAGCGAGCGGTTGATCGAGGACGCGATGGCCAAGCTGCTGGTTGGCCGCACCACGCTCATCATCGCCCACCGCCTCAGCACCGTCGGCGGGCGGACCGCCTGGTGGTGCTGGACCACGGCCGCATCGTCGAGGAGGGCTCCCACGCCGACCTGCTGGAGCTGGGAGGGCTGTATGCCCGGCTCTACCGGCGACAGTTCCGGGAAGAGGACCTCGCCGTTGCGGTCAATTTCAGCTGAGCCGATGATCGCTTGGCGGCTTGGACAATCCACTCACAAGACTCGAGGCCCCTGGTTTACTGACCCAGGGGCCTCTTGAGCTTTCCACTATCTGTCCCGTTGGGTTACGGTCGCGGCTGGGGTGTCGAGCTGAATAGAGACCCAAGTCGGGTTTGGGTCGGGAGGCGTAGGATACACCGGCCCAAAGCCCACGACTGCGAGCAGATAGGTGCCGGCAACAAGGGTGATGGGGCACGCCTCCGGTTGCGCGGTGGCGCCGTTGCCGTTGCCGTCGCAGGCCTGGTCAGTTTTGTCGGCGGTTCCGTCAGCGCTCAGAAAGTAGATGCCGACATCCGCCGTGTTCGACCACCGTGCGGTAACGTCAAAGGTGGCGTCGGCCGCGAGAGTAAACTATACAATTGGCAAGGAACACCGTTATTCGAAACGCCACAGGCGGTAGCGCCAACGCACTTGCATCGATGAACCCGTTCTTTAGCCCCGGCCGCGGGGATGGTGATGATCGGGGCGGTCGCCGGGGGAGTTGGTTCCCGGCATTGCAGGAACGGTCGTGCTGGTCGTTACCGCCACATCAGTGGTGCTTGCCAGACTGGCTGACGGTAAATAGTCAATCGCTAGAGTAGCCGAACCAGTACCTGCCGCCCCCGGCGGGGCAAAAATCTTGAGGGTGCGCCCGTCGGCGGAGCGATCCACCACCACAGCGCTCAACGTGTCCACGCCCACCACGAATGTCACGGTAGCTCCGGCTGCGAACTGAAACGGGGCGGGGACGGTAAGTGTCGTCGTATCGGCCGCCGTGGGGCCGGTCGACGCGACGGTTGCAGCCGGAGTGTCAGTGCTGCCCGGAATGATCCTCACGGGCACGTCCCGCGATTTCCCGCCGGCAGAAACGGTAACCGTCGTCGAGACCAGCTGCAGTGGGGTCAGGATGTATCTCTGCTGGAAAGCGATGGCACTATCCCCCACCCCGGGCCGTCCGGAGGAAGGTGGTGTCGAGGTCAGCCCTCACCCCTGCGTTTCCGGGGTCACCGTAATAGGATCGGCAGTCGGGTTGCCCTGGTCGTCCAGCAGAGTCACGAGATGGTCTTCGGCTCCCCATTGTTTATGAACAAAGAGGTCGGCTGGACGTCCAGCGTAGCGACACTACCACGGAAGGAACCAGTCGGGTCGCCACTGCAGGACCACAGCGCGATCACGGCGGCAAGTATTACCGGACCGCGGAACAAACGCTTCATAGTACGCCCCTTAGGATAGGGTGACAGCTAGGTGGCTATGTTAGAACCGCTGGCTCGGTGTCAGACCCTGCTTTCTGATATCCGCGAACAGGTCGATGTTGAGAACTGGCTTACGTCGCCGACCGCGTCCCGACCCAGGGTTCGGTCCCCGTCCGGCTTGCCCGGCTCTCTCAAGTCGTTCGAGTAGATCAATTCATAGGCACCCAGCTCGGTGCGGTCGGCGAAGATGTAGAAGTTCCCCGGCCTCGGGAGTATCCGCCACACCTCGTAACTCGGCGCCCGTCCTTCATGCAGTCGCCGCAGAGCGTCGTCCGGGGTCCCTTGCCGGGCGTAGATTAGCCCCCGGTCGGAGCGCCACCCGGGTACCGTATTCCGGCCGCCTTCGCGGTAGGCCCGATTGGCATACTCGATGGCCTGGTAGAACTACTCCCGCCGCTCGTTCCGGTCGGCGCCCGGAGTCGGATCGCGCTTTTGCCAGAAGGTGGTGAGAAAACGTCGTTTTGCGCTCAAGCTCATGTGCTTGTCCCAGGGAGAAAGCTCGCCCGACTGCGCGACGTAGCCGAGGGGGGCCTCGGCGCTGTCAAGCTGGGCCTGGGTCATGCGAGCGAAGTAGCCTTCGTCGGTATTCTCCCGGGCTTCGAGATCGGCGGCATCCCGAGCCAGGGTTTCGCTCAATCCTCCCATCGTAAAGTCGGCCGTCCGCTCGATGGTCTGCCCGTTCCGCTTGAGGGCGGCAATCATCGTGTAGCGGCCCTCAGGGAGACCGGCCAGGTCCAGCTGCCCTTCGAGCACGCTGCCGCCCGCATTCACCTGGACCGGCACCACCGGAGTCTGGACCACGACTTTGGATCCCCGAGTCCCGGATCGCCACGCTCATTGTGTCGAGCATGGCGCCTCCGGCGTAGGCTTCGAGCGGATGGTACGCTTCGATAGGAGCGGGGTGAGCCGCACCCGAGCCAGCCGCGGTGACCAGATTATTCCCGGTCCGGAATTCACCCGGCCGGGGCACCGTATCTTCCGCGGTGGCCAGCCGCATCTCCGGTGTAAGCAGGAGATCGGAAGCGGCATCGCTATCCGAGAGCGCCCTGAGGCTCCGCCTCCGCTCTGGCGGTGTGCCCTGAGGTCGAATCGCGAACCTCGACGTCCAGCCGATAGGTACCGGGCGCCACCGCGAAGTCTACGATTTCGACCGCATAGGCGTCCCGGACACTGACATCATTCACCCGGCTCTGCCATGCCTGCTGGAAGAGCGTCAGGCCGGTGGAGTCGCGCACCCGGACCGCGACCGTGTAGCTGCCGGGTCCGGTGGAGCCGCCGGCGGGCTCCGGTATCGAATACGGGATCTGGACCAGTCCCTTGACCCGAGTCCGGTCCTGGTCCGGACGATCAAACCGCAGCGTCCGGACGATGACTGATGGATCCGTCTGGCCCACGGGCGAAACCACTGGGAACGCCCCGGCCACCGCTGCGAACACTACACTTGAAGCGAATCGGTACATCTACCAACCCAGGCTGACGCTGAAGAAGTTCCGTTCCCCCGAGCACGCCCAGGGATCTTTTCCAGGCGTAATCCAGCCCCAGATTGAAGTTGCCGCTGCCGTAGTTGACCCCGCCGCCCAACGCGAGTCCGTGCAGATTCTCTTCGTCGGACAGGGCGGTAGTATTGGGATCGGTGGGACTAATATTGTTCGCCGGCTGATAACTATAGCTGCCCCGGAGGGCAACGCCGAAGGGCGAGCCGCCCAGTTTCTGCGACGCCCACTCGCCACCGGCGGAGAAGCCGGCACCGTTGTTGTTGGGCTGGTCGAAATTGGACAGCAGCGTCGAGCCGGTTCTCTGGCAGGAGAGGAGATCGTAGGCCAGGGCGACCCGGAAGACGATGGGCAGCGGGGAGTACTAGAATCCGAGGGCTGCGGGTTCTGAGGAACCGGCTGCTCCCCGGGGATCGAGTCCCGCGGCGACGTGACCTGAAGCGCGCTCCCACTGTGCAGAGATTGCTCCCGATATTCTGGATGGTGAAGGCAAAATTGATCGGGTGGCTGTTCGAGCTCACTGTGGAAGTTGGTGCCGAAGTCCACCGCAAAGGCTTTGCCGCTCGCTTCGCCCAAATTATCGAACACACCCTTGGCGGTGATCCCGGCAGAGAATCGGTCCGAGAAATTCTGGGCGAAGGTGAGCCCGACCGACGTCTCGCTGACCGAGTAGACCGACCCGGTCCCATCGGGCTGCTCGGCGGTGTAGACCGGCTGATCCTTGAAGCCGAAGGTACCGACCTGAGATGCCCAATGGCTCGGGCAGCCCCCGGAGAAGGGGAACGCGATGCCGCCCCAGCTGTACCGGGTGTCGGCCACATAATCATAGGTGCTGATCATCGCGCCGGCTCGCGGCATGAGGGCGATGCCGGCCGGGTTGTAATACAGCGCGCTCGGGTCGGTCGCGATGGCGGCAAAAGCAGTACCCAGCGCCGCGCCCCGTGCCCCGGCGCCGAGGAGCAGGAACTCCGCTCGCCGTCGTCCCGTAGCCGGTGTTGTCCTGATTGACTTGCCCCTGAGTCTGACCCCGTGCAGCGGTCGGCAAGGCCGCCCAGCAACACAGCCATGAGGGCCAAAGTACCGTGCAGAGAACTGACTCATACCTTCTCAGTCTCCTGGATTGCGGGGGACGGGCCATTGCCCCGTCCCCGTGGGCCGCTTACTGTGCGAAGTTGACCACGGTGAACCGGCCGACCCGCCGGGCACCCCCCGATTCGAGGTGGTAGAAGTACACTCCACTGGCGACAACCTGGTTGTTGCGGTTTCGCACGTTCCAATCCTCGGACCCACCAAACGTCGACGAGTTATGCTCGACGAGTGATACCAGCACGCCACTCGACGAGTAGATCCGGATAATGCAGCTGGCCGGCAGATTCACGAACTTGATGATCTTGCTGTCGGTGGTCTGCTCGAACGCGCTGGTGATGTAGTAGGGGTCCGGAACGGTGTGAACCTTCGACAGATCACTGGTGGTGGCCGCCGCCAGCGCGTTGGTTGCGGAGAAGCTCGCCTGCAGCGTGGTGCCCACCGCCGTGAGCGGCAGCGCGTGCTGCGGCACCGTATCCTGAGGCGGAGCATAGGCGTACGGCCCCAGGTTACCGGCGGCCCCGTTGCCGCCCGTGATCGCGCCGACATACTGGCGCAGCGACCAGACGGTGCCCGCGGCGGGAAGGGCTTCGCCGGCCAGCTGGAAGGTGAACATGTCGCCGGAGATGTACATGGCAAATCCCGCGGGGTCCCCGCCGCCGTGATTGGCGCGGTGGGAGGGATAGGCCCCGCCGCTGAAGAAGCCGATGGCGCCGGGAACCGCGGTGGGCTTGGGCAGGCTGCGGCGCCGGCCACCCACTGGGCAGAGGAACCGCCCCAGCGGCGTAAGTGCGGAAGGGCTCCACGCAGGCAAAGTCCATGTTAGTCATGGTCAGGCGGAGCCATCCGGCGAGGCGGCGCTATAGCAGTGGCCGGGGGTTGAGTATGCCCCAGGATCCTGCGGCCATGGTGTCGAAGGGAACCAGGACGTTGTGGGTTATGTCGACGACCGAGTCGACCACGCCGGCGGCGCCCCAATAGACATTCAGGTCCGCCCCCGCGCTTGGCCCCCGACTGCATGCCGGCCACGGGCCGCGGCAGGGGGCCGCACCGGGAGCTGCCTGGTAGCACTGGGTCTGGTGAATCGTGGTGACCCCCGGGAAGCGCGCCGGCATTGTTGTAATATTCGTCATCGGGACACCGCTGTTGTTACTGGGTGTTGCCCGCGATGGGGTCGGCCTGGGTCTCATTGGTGGTCGGCGAGGGACCGGCGAACCAGCGCGAGCCGTTGTACGGGCACGCGGTGCCAGGTCGCCGAACCCGGGCCGGGAGTTGACGCAACCCCGGCCGTACAGCGCCAGGTAATCCGGTCCCGGCAGGGCGACACGGTCACCTCGACCGGAAGCTGGAACGGCGGAGCTCCCGCCGAACCGTGTGGCCAGGGAGTTATCCACCGGCACCACGGACCTTGCCCCCGGCGCCGGTCCTGACCCCGGGGTCTCTTCCGGCTGAAGGACGGGGAGCCGCACTGAGCGTCGGCGGGGTCGATCCGGCCGCGGCGGCCGTGAACCAGTACTGGTGCGCTACACCCTGGTAGGGTGAGCCGAGCTGGATGCTGTCCAGCTTGGCGGTGACATCGGGGGTGGTCCCGAGCCGGTCAGCACCTGGGACACCGGGATGCCAGGCCGACACTCCAGCCGTCGGCCGGAGGGAACGGGCCACTGAAGGTCCCGTTCGTCGGATCGATGGTGGGAGCGGGCCCGCCGTGCTCAGCACCGTGCCGCGCCGACCAGCTGAGGCGTCACCAGGCCGCGCTGGTGAGTTCGTCGCGCTCGCCACGGGAATCCTGGCTTGGTGTTCCGGGGCGATTCCAGACTGGAAGGACCGGACTGGAACGAGTTGATGTCGAACGCAGTGACCGCGTAGAAGTAGCGGAGGTTGTTGGCGCCGCTTGTCCTCGAATACGAACGGGACCCGGGTATCGCGGAGCTCGCAGTCAGCCGCGGACCGGGCAAGGCAGGGCATCAGCCGCCCCCCTCCGGTAATCGCGGTGTCCGCCGCCAGCAGAATCGCCTTCCCCGTTGCCAGCTTCGTCCGGCCACGCCCGCTGTTGACGTGATGGCTGGGTGATCTGACCGGCCAAGGGAATATCGACTGTTCGCCGGGTTGGGCGCCACCCCGGGCGGCAGGGAGTCGAACAAGCAGGTCCCGTCCGGCGGACGGTCGATCCCCATTTCCGGCGCGCAGTATCACCGGGTTCATGGCCCCGGTGAAGTCGCTGATGAAGGTGCCGGAATAGTCGAACTGGGCGATCAGCGGAGCGAGTTGGGCGCGTCCACCCGGCCGCGATAGACCCGGTAGCCCTCGACGTCGAGCTGGCGGTAGTTCGGGTCAAACAGCGGGTTCACCACCGGCAGCAAGGGTCCGGCGGCAGGCAACCTTCCGGCGCGACCGTGGGCTGGCTCGCGACCGCGAAGAAGGGATCGCCGGCAGTCTCACTGTTCGAGGGCCGCCACAGCACGGTCACCTGATTGTTGCCCGGGACCAGGAAGAAATTCGGGGCATCGGGCGCAAACGGGAGCAGGAAGCCGTTGTTGAACACGGCCTGGGCCACGAGCGCCTTGCCGTAGCAGCGAGCCGGGGACGACCTTGATCTCGTCCTGCTGGACCACGCCGTCGCCGTTGACATCGGTAAAGCCGTTGAAGCCCGCCACGGAGTCGACCTGGTTGGCTCCAGCGGCCAGGAGGGAAACGTCGAAGCCGCCGGGGGTCGCCCGGGTTACGTCACGACCATCGCAGGTGCCCGGCCCGGTGCAGCTCCCAGTGCGCGCGGCGCGGCGAAAACGTAGGCCACGACGATGGAGCCGAAGCCACCGGGGGCCAGCTTCAGCGGTCCGGACGACTGGAAGAACCGCATGTCGTCCGGGGCATTGTTGTTCACGAACAGATCTTGGTGACAGCTGGTTCCGGTGTTGCAGGCAGCGTCGCCCGCCGCCGTGTTGATGTTGCCCGAGAGATAGCGGAAGAGCTGGGTCGTGGTCTGGACGCGTCATCGAAGGCGCCCCCGTTGATCGTGTTGCTGAACAGGGTGAGGCCGACTTCGGTCGGTGCTCGGATGATCGGGCTCTTGAGGTACTTCACGCCGACGAAGCCGGCGCCCGGCGAAGAACGGCGGTCTGAAGATCGCCGGATCGAAGGTCCAGCCCGTGGCCCGGCGAACTTCGACTCATAGGCATAGCCCAGCGCGAACGGCACGTTCACCGAGGCAAAGTTGGCACCGCGCTTCGGCCACGTCGATGTCAGGCCGAAACGCGGCGAACAGTTGTCGATGGTGTAGCCGCCGTCGGGAATGTCAAGCCCGAACCGTTGCTCGTTCAGCTGCTGGAACTTGACGCCCGCATCGGCCAGGATCTTCTGCATGCCGGGCCGGATGGCGGCGTAGACCGACGGATCGTTGGCGGTGACGTTGTAGAAGGTGTAGACGAAGTAGATGATGTCTTCGTTGCCGATCGGGAAGTTCCAGCCCATGCCGCGCTGCTCGACCAGGATGCCCAGCGGATGCGCCCGGCCCGCCGATCAGCTGCGGATTGCCCTCCCAGGAGAGCCACCAGACATCGCCTTGCGAGGCCGAAGGCCGGCCCCGGAGCAGCGGATTGAAGAGCGTCCGTTGGCATCGCCCACGGAACCTTGGCGGCTTGGCACACCTCGTTACAGCTGCGGTCGGGTCAGCCACGAAGGCGAAGTCGTCCGGATTGGTCATGTTGTAGATCGGCTGGACCTGCCTCGCCATGCTAGTGGTGCCCTTGGGATCGAAGAGAAGGCGCCGGTGGTATCGCCCGCCCAGGCAACGGGGCGGCGGGATCACGATGCCGGCGATCTGAAGGCCGGAGTTGAAGACGTACTGGTCGGGCGTGCCCTTGGGCCAGAAGCCGCCACCGATGGTGGAAGAGTTGGTCGAATCCACGCAGACCTCGCCGTTGGTGGCCAGACCGCAGAGACGCGGTTGACGGTGAGCGCCCCGAGCGACCGCGCGAAGAGGCGAAAGCCGCGCGCTCGGCTTGCCCGGCTTGGGCTTCGCCGCCGCGACGCCGGGAGACGCGCGGCGCGAGCGCCAGCGCGACAGCGGCCCGCCAACAGCAGGTTTCTCATACGCAAGAAGGAGTGCATTGCGTCCTCTCCATGAAAATGGAAGCAGGGCGCGCCGGCCGGTGGGACCACCCGGCCGGCCGCACCGGCATGCGCTTAGAAGTTCGACTTCCAAGCCGAGCCTGACACCGGCGCGGCGAGCCAGTGAAGTTGTGAGTCCCGCGGACGGGTAGTAGAGGGCGTCCGCGGCCGCGGCTCTGCTCGGCCGAGGTCGAAGAGGTGGTCGCCATTGCCGAAGCGCTCCTCCGCCCGGATGCATGCGAGACGCAGTTCGGAGCTGCCGGGGCGCCGCCCTGGTTGACCCAGTGCCCGCAGCCGGTCCGGCGGATCGGCGGGCCCACCGAAGCTCAGATCGATGGTGCCGTCAGCGGCCACGGGCACTCCGACCCGTTGCCTCAGCTTGGCAAGTCCGCGCTGTCGCCGCCAAACTTCATCTGGTCAGCTCCGCGTGTTCTTGATGTCGTTCGTCGGTGGTGAAGACCTGGATGATGTTCTTGAAGTTGAGAACGTTCCGGGCCTCGACATAGCCGGTCAGGTCCAGCCCGCCGAGCCAGAAGCCCTTGGTCAGCCGCAGGTCGAGATTCTTGAACGAGGGCAGCCGGGAGCTGTTCAGCGCCTCGGGGAATCCGCGTCGCAGTTATCGTCCCGAGACCACGTCTCGTCGCCCGCGTCCGGCGCAGCGGGTGTACGGCGGCCGCTGGTGTAGCGGAAGGTGGCGACAGGCCGACGTTCTGCAAGATCGATCCCGACGATCGAGCCCTGCTTGCCAGTCGTCGGGGAAGTTGAGCGCCGCCGCGAGGGCCAGGTTGTGCGGCCGGCTGAAGTCGGTGGGAGAATGGCCTGGGGCGGCGGCTGGTTGCCGCCGGACACCGCGTTCAGGACCCGGGAGCCGAAGTCGAGATAGGTGTCCGGGTCGGAGCCGGTGTTCTTGGCCTGCTGGATAGGTGTAGGCCAGCGTGCCGTTGAAGAAGTTGCCGAACCGGCGGTCGAGCCGGACGTCGATGCCCGCGGGTATTGCCGAAGTCGGCGTTGGTGATGATCCGGATGTTCGTGGTTGTTGCCCCGGAGCGGATCGGAGAGCGAGACCAGGCGGCCGGCGGCGTTGGACAGGTTGTCCTTGTTGTACGCCGCGATGTCGAGCACCATGTCGTCGCTGAACGCGTGCCGGACGCCGAACTCGAACGTGATGGTGCGGCCGAAGTCGAGGTCGGTGCCGTAGAAGTTGTTGGTGTTGGTGATCGTCGAGGTCGGTGTTGATGCCCTGGAGCATCACCCCGAAGTCCGGCGCCTGCACCTGGTGGGCGTAGGACAGCCGGAAGTTGGTCCGCTCGGTGACCGGGAACGACACCTGGACGTGCGGGCTCATGTAGTCGTGGCTCTTGTCCTTGGGGAACAGCGAGTCGTTGGTGAAGAACGCCTCCGGATTGCCGGATCGAACGCCGGATTGGTCGAGATCCGGGGGAAGCCGCCCCACCGGCCGCGCCCGGGTCTCGTAGCAGTCGTAGCGGACGCCGCCGACCACGACCACGTCGCCCAGGTCGAGACGATCTTCGACGAAGGCATTCCAGCGGATCGGCTTCTCGCGATAGACGTCGGAGAAGGCCTGGCTGTCAGCTGGTGCGGAGTAGCTGTCGATGTGGTACTGGGTGAACTCGCCGCCCAGCTTGATCCGGTTGTACCGGTCGAACTGCCAGTCGAGGTTGGCCTTGCCGATGCAGCGGTTTTCCTTATAGAGCACCAGGATCTGATTGGCGAGCCGGTCGACCGCCGGACCGCCCGACTCGGGGAAGAGCACCGAGGCGACCTCGTCCCGGCTGTAGAGGCCGTAGGCGTTGTTCCGCCACTCGTCGATCAGGGCGTACTGGGCCGTGTTCTCCAGGTCGATACGGCGATCGCCGGCTGCCCGGCGCGTTTTGCCGGTAGTTCTCGATCAGCTGCGTCGTTGAGCGGGAAGTTGTCGAAGTTGAACAGGAAGTCGAGCGGGCTGATCATGAAGCCGCCGAACGGATTGCGGGTGCCGAGCTCGCTCTCCGGCGTCATCGGCCCATTGCAGAGTCGGTCCTGCTGGTACGAGAATAGGTCTCCAGCGCCAGCGCCCGCTCGGTCGACTGCGGGTCAGGTTCTGGGTCCAGTTCAGGGTGAAGACGTTGCTGTAGTTGCGGAAGCCGCGGAGGTTCTGGGGTTGTACAGCGCGCCGTAGGTGAGGAGCTCGTCCGGGAATGTCGAGGTTCTGGCGTGAAGGCGCGGCCCTGGAACTGGCTCGGCAGCGCGGTGAAGGCGATCCGCGAGCCGGTGCCGAAGGTGTAGTTCAGCTTGCCGGTGAGCCTGGTAGGTGGAGCGGGCGGACCAGGGCACCCGGATGCCCTGGCAGTCGACGCCGTAGTTGTTGGCGATGTCCGGTGTTGGTGCTGCCGCAGAACTGGTCGCAGTCGCCGCGAGCAGACCGCGTACTTGTAGACCGGCACCAACGTGGTGTCCGCCGTGCGGATCGTCCAGATGCGCTGGGCACGGCCACCGTGGTGTCGATGCCCGCCTGCAGGAAGATCGGGAACTTCTCGGCTGTCGAACCCGCTCTCGACCGACTGCTGGCCCTCCAGAGCGCCTGACACGAAGAAGGTCAGGTTCTGGATGCAGCGGGCCGCCGAGGCTGCCGGTGACCCGGTTGAACCCGAGGCTGTGGTTGGCGCCGAAGGGCTCGTCGGTCTCGTAGTCGAGAGTGCCGCGTGTAGTTGCTGCCGCCGGTCTTGGTCTGGATCGAGATGACGCCGGACTGGGCGTTGCCGAACTCGGCCGAGGACGAACCGGTGGTGACCGAGGCCTCTTCGAGCGCGTTGGTGCCGACGCTGATCTCGGTGCCCGGCCGAGCCGACTGGCGTGAGTCGCCCCGGTAGCCCGGCGGTGACCGGCACGCCGTCGATGTAGGTCACGGCTTCTGGTCGTGCGGCCGCCACGGATCGAGAGCGGTGTTGCTCGTTCGGACTGGCCACGACGCCGGGCTGCAGCGCCAGCACGTTGTTGATCCGGTCGACCGGCAGCTTGCTGGTGAACTCACCGTCGATCCGCTGCTTCGAGGTGACCTCGTCGCGCGGCACCAGCGGCTGGGTCTGGGTGACGACGGTGATCTCCTGGATCTGGACCGCCGTCTGCTCCAGCTGGATGTCCACCGTGATGGTCTGACCGGCCAGCACCTTCACTCCGTCGACCTGGGTCGACTTGTAGCCGATAAAAGCGGCCCGAACACTGTACGGTCCCGGCCGGCACGTTGTTGATGAAGTAGTATCCCTGGGGATTGGTAAGGGCGTTGAACGCCGTCCCCACGATGAACACCTGCGCGTTGGCGATGGGTGCGCCCGCTTGGTCGCGCACCCTGCCTTCGATTTTACCAGTCGAGCCCTGCGCGAGGAGCGAACCGGCTCCCAAAGCCCAGTGCGACTGCCGCGAGCGCGAAGCGTCGCGCGGCGCGTGCGAAGGCGCTGACACAGCTTTGCTTCATGGAAACGTCCTCCAAAGGCGTGGACCTGCAGATACTGCCAGCTTGGAGAGGAAGGCGCACACGCCTTCCCTGTCGGCCCGAAGGCCTACTTCGGAATGCGACTGCGTGGGATGACAGCCTGCATGGTGTGATGGGGACGGCGTAAAACCACTTGAACTGCGTGACCTGCAACAACAGCGCGACCGCGGCCCGGTCGGCTGCATAATATGAAGTCGCAAAAAACCGGTGTCAAGGAAAAGTCACCGGATCATGTCCACTGTTTGCTCCCGATGTAACTCTCTGAAACCCACAAAGTTGCCCGATGAAACGCGGGCGGCTCCAACTTCCGTTGTTCGGAATGAAACCGCCGACTACGCGGTATGAGATTTCGTGCTGGTCAGTGGTGATTTCCGCGGCGACGTCAGCCGGTGTCGCGGGGCTGTAACTTGGCTGGACGCGATCTTACAGCGGAAAGCGGAATTTGGTAAGGGGGAGGAGCGAGACTAGCCTAGGCCTGAGTAATCAACTCCACTGAGGCTCGCGGGGAGTCACTTCCGGCCCGCCCTTGCCCATGAAGACGTTGACCTCGCTCCGGATCCCAAACGCTCCCGGCAGGTAGATCCCCGGCTCGACCGAGAAGCCGACCCCGGGCATAAGCCGGCGATCGTCGTGGGTCTCGTAGTCATCCAGGTGGGGCCCGGAGCCGTGCAGGTCCCGGTCGATCGAATGGCCGGTGCGATGCACGAATGAGTCGCCGTACCCGGCAGCCTCGATCACCCGCCGGGCCGCGCGATCGGCTTCGTGACCCGCAATGGGCCGCCGTTCGGCGGCGACCGCGTGCGCAATGGTTTCGATCGCGGCGTCCCGCGCCGCGCGGACGGTGCGCCAGACCTCGGCGACCCGGTCGGGGGGCCGCTTCCCGGCATAGCCGATCCAGGTCTGATCGGCAAAAACGGTGGAGTGACTCTTGCCGGCCCAGAGATCGAGCAGTACCAGGTCGCCCTCCTGCAGCACGGCGTCGCTGCCCGGGTGGGGCTCATAGTGCGGCTTGGCCGAGTTGGCGCCGAAGGCGACGATCGGAGGATCGTCGAACACCAGCCCTCGGGCCTCCACATCCGCCATCACCTTGGCCTGCAGCGCCGATTCAGTGAGCCCGGTGCCGGCCTGCCGAACCGCCCAGGTGAGGGTCGTCCCGGGCCACGGTCGCCAGGATCTCCGCGGCCTCACGATGGTCCTTCGCTTCGGCTGGACTCCACTGAGCGGCAAAGCGCGACACCAGGGCTCCCGACGGCACCACCTTGGCGCCCAGCCGCCGGAGCAGCTCGACCACGCCGTAGGGAACCCGGTCGAGATAGGGCACTGCATCTTCGGGCGAGATCTCCATCGCCAGCGTCCGTCCGGCCACCAGGGGAGCCAGCGCTGCATGCAGCTCGCTCCAGCGGGCATAGGGAATGACCCGGCCGGGAAAATCCTGGAGACCTTGCAGCTCGATCTTGTGCGCCACTGCCACCGGCTCTCCCTCCCGGGGCAGCAGCACGAACAACCGGCGGGTGTTCAGCCCGCTCAGGCCGAGGACCCGCTCCGCGACCGGGTTGAGTCCGTGGAAGTCGAACAGGAGCCAGCCGTCCACCCCGGCGTCGGTGAGCGCCTGTTTGAGCTGGGCCGATCGATCACTCGTAGACCTCCGCGGCCGCCGTCCGCCACATGCAGGCGTCATCGCCTCGCGCGCGACAGCGTTCGTGCAATAGCGCACCCTCGAACCCGGTGAGGCTGCGCAGCAGCTCCTGGTACACCGAGCCGAAGAACGCGCAGGCTTCGCCGGTCGGGAGGGCCACGATGGTGATCGGCGCTTTCATGCTCACCTCGAGGGCCTGCGACCGGGGCTTGAGCTCCGCATCGAAGATGGCCTTGGCCAGCCGCGAGGCGCTCCGGAGCGCCAGCCTCCGGGCCACGCCACGGGGAGAGACCTTGACCAGGGTGCGGGAGGACCGGCTCCGCTGCTTGGCTGCGTAGCGAGCCGCCCGCCGGCCCGCGTCGGCAAACACCAGGGCCGCATCGTTGCGGCGGCCGACCAGGCGGAGCACCGAGACGGTCTCATCCAGCTCCACCGAGCCACCCTTGTCGGCTGCCTGGCGGTAGCGTTGGATCTGGGCCGCGACGGTGGGACTGAGCCCGAGTCTGCGGACCACGATCTCTTCGGCGAGCTCGTCCAGCCCGTCTTCCACCGGAGTGTCGAGGTTGCGGATCGCCTCTAACAGGCTGAGCGGGATGAGTGCGGGGATGGAGGGTTTGGGCACGGTATTCGGCGCAGAAATTAGCTACATTGCCCCTCATGGTCGAGCCCTCCGCGGCGGGGCGCTCTTTTGACGATGAGGCCCTGCCCCACCTCGATGCGCTCTACCGCGTAGCCCTTCGGCTCACGGCAGATCCGACCCTGGCCGAAGATCTGGTCCAGGATACGATGCTGAAAGCCTACCGTTCCTGGCGCCAGTACCGTCCGGGCACCAATGCCAAGGGCTGGTTGCTCACGATCCTCCGCAACACGTTCATCAATGATTATCGCCGCCGCAAGCACGAGCCCGTGGCCATGGATCTCGATCTGGTCGAGCCCCACGCGCTCGACCGCTCACCGCAGGAGACCGATCCGGAGGGCAGCTTCTTCTCCCAGATCGTCGATGCCAGGGTGCTCGAGGCCATCGACGCCCTGCCGACCGATTTTCGCGAAGTCCTGGTGTTGAGCGACGTCGAAGGCATGCGTTACGCCGAGATCGCCGAAACCCTGAAGATCCCGGTCGGCACCGTAAAGTCCCGCCTGTTCCGAGCCCGGCACCAGCTGCAAGCCGATCTCTACGCCCACGCCGTGGAAATGGGTTACATCCGACCACGAGAGGCCCGGACATGAGCCAGGTTAACTGCAGAGAGGCCATGGCCAAGCTGGACGAGTATCTCAAGCAGGAGCTCACGCCCGAGCTGGCGGCGGAGGTGCGGCGGCACCTGGAGCACTGCCGGCCCTGCTTCTCGCACGCCCGGTTCGAGGAAAACTTCCTCGCGATGATGGAGAGCTGCGGGAAAAAGGAGACCTGTCCCGAGAAGTTGCGGGCCAAGATCCTGGCGGCGCTGAAGTCGGAGGCGAGGCGCGACTGAGCCCGGTCAGCCTCCCGGTGGCCGCGCTGACCAGCGCCGGGGTTGCCGGGATCGCGTGGCGGACCGGAACCCTCACCGGCACCGGGGCCGTGGCAGCATGGACGGTTGGAGTCCTCGTGCTTTACGGTACCGGCTGGGCGGGCGGCGCGGTGTTGGCCGCCTTTTTCATTTCCAGCAACCTGGTCTCCCGCGCCGTCGGCCGGCGTCATCGCGGGCGACCTCGATCCCAAGGGCGAACGGCGCGATCTCTGGCAGGTCTATGCCAACGGCGGCCCTGCCGCGCTGGCCGCGGTGGCAGCGTCCTCCGATCCCCGGCTCGCCATCTGGCTGGTGACCGCCAGCCTCGCGGCGGCCGCGGCCGACACCTGGGCCACCTCGATCGGCGCCCGAAGCCGGGTACCGCCGCGACTGCTCTGGTCCGGCCGCCCGGTGCCGGCGGGCACCAGCGGCGGAGTTACTCTGGCCGGCTCCGTGGGTGCTTTCGCCGGGGCTGCGATCGTGGCCGGCACCGGGGCGCTTTTCACTGGGCCGTTACTCTTCCCCGTCGCAACGCTGATAGGTTTCGCTGGAATGTTGGCGGATTCTCTACTCGGCGGGGTTTGGCAAGGTCGCTTCTATTGCTCCCGCTGCGACCAGCCCAGCGAATGGCGAGTCCATCGATGTGGCGGCGCTACGGTACGAAGGGCAGGACTGGTGTGGTTGAACAACGACGGAGTGAACTTCCTGGCAACCGCATTTGCCGCGGTTCTAGGCTTGGCGGCGTGGCGGTTGCTTGACTGAATTTCCTGGTCAGGCCGATGTCCTCATTGCCGGCGCCGGTCCGGCCGGCAGCGCCACGGCCGCATTCCTCGCCCGCGCCGGCTGCTCGGTGCTGGTGCTCGATCGGGCCGTCTTCCCCCGCGACAAGGCCTGCTCCGAGTACATGAGCCCCGAGACGGTTCGGATCCTCCACCGGCTCGGCGTGGTGGAGCAGCTCGAACGCGCGGGCGCGGTGGCACTCGAGGGGATGAAGATCACGGCGCCCCTGGGCGCCACTGCCCACGGCAAGTTCGCTCTTGTCCGGCCACCGCCCCTTCCGCCCCACCGGAATCTCGGTCTCCCGTCGGATCCTCGACTACCAATTGGTGGAAGCTGCTCGCTCCGCCGGCGCAATGGTGATCGAACAAGCCCGGGTCGAAGAGCTGCTTTACGACGGCGGGGTTATCGCCGGCGCCGTGGTACGGAACCACGCCGGGCAGCGCAGCTCGGTTCGCGCCCGGCTTACGGTGGGAGCGGACGGACTCCACTCCATCGTGGCCCGCCGGATGGGGCAACGCCGTCATGGCAGCCCTCGCCGGGTGGCTTTCGTCGCCCATCTCGCTGGAGTGCGGAGCATGAGCCGGTCCGCCGAGCTCCATTTCGGCGAGTCAGGGTACATCGGTCTCAATCCCATCGGGCCCGACTGCACCAACGTCTCCCTGGTGTTGCCGGGCGAGCGGGCGGGCCCGGCTCGGGGTCGGGTGGAGCAGTTCTTCTGGGACATGCTGGGCGAATTTCCTGCGGTCCGGCAGCGGATCCAGCCAGGCAACGTGGTCCGGCAGGTCCTGGCGACGGGCCCTTTCGCCGCCTGGTCTGGCCGGGTCATTGCGCCCGGAGCGCTCCTGGTGGGCGATGCCGCCGATTTCTTCGATCCCTTCAGCGGCGACGGGATTCACGCCGCGCTGCGGGGCGCCGAACTGGTCGCCGAGACCGTGGTGCCCGCGCCTCGCCAGGCCGGGCCCGCTCACGCTCGACCGGCTGGCCGAGTACCGGCGCATGCGGCGGCGAGTGTTCGCGGGAAAGTGGGTGGTGGAGCGTCTGATCGGCCGAGCCCTGGGCTTCCCCCGCATTTTCGAGCGGGGTGTGGCCCGAATCGGCCGTCGCGACGGCATGGCCCACACGCTCATCGGGGTGGCCGGCGGGTTCGTCCCGGCGAGGGAGGTATTGAATCCTCTGTTTCTCGCCCGGGCAGTCCTTTGAGCGCGCCCGACGTGGACCCATCCCAGTTCCGGCAGCTGCTGGGCCGTTTTGCCACCGGGGTAACGATCCTGACGGTGACCACGTCCGACGGGCGCCCGCTCGGCATGACGGCGAACACTCTCGCCTCCGTGTCACTTCGGCCACCGCTCATCTCCGTGTGCGTGGACCGCGCGGCCGAAATGCACGACGCGATCCTTCAGGCCCGCGAGTTCGCGGTAAATATCCTGTCCAGTCCTCAGGAGGCTCTCGCCCGGCGCTTTGCGGATCAGCACGAGGACCGCTTCGACGGGGTGGGGTACACTCTGAGCCCCGAAGGGCTCGTTCTGCTCGATGGGGCCCTGGCCCACCTCGAATGCGAGCGCCGGGCAGAGTACCCCGCCGGAGATCACACCATCGTCGTCGCCCGGGTCATCGGCGGGGCCACGGCGGATGGCCGCCCACTCCTCTACTACCGCGGCGGCTACGCCGCCCTGGGCTAGCCATGGCCGGGCTCTCGATCACCTCGCTCGGCGCCGAGCTGTTGGACGATCCTCAATCGGATCCCGCCACCGTAGCCGAGTCGCTCCGCAACATCGCCCGGGCCAACCGCTGGTTCGGGGGCGCGGCCGCGGTGCGCTTCGGGCTCGATCGTGCCTTGAGCGACGTGGCGCCTGGGACCACGCTTTCTCTCCTTGACCTCGGCACCGGACTGGGCGACCTGCCTCAGGTTGCGGTTCGCTGGGGAGCGCGTCGGGGAGTGCTGATCAAGCCAATGGGCCTCGAGCTCAACCGGTCGGCGGCAGCCTTGGCCAGGTCCAACGGACTCCCCACCGCGGTGGCCTGTGCCGGCATGCCTCCCATCCGGCACAAGAGTGTGGACGTAGTGCTGGTGAGCCAAGTCGCCCATCACCTCACCTCCGACTCGGTGGTGCAGCTCCTCCGGGCCTGCGACCGATTGGCTCGCCGCGCGGTCATCGTGGCGGATCTCCGGCGTCATCCGTTGGCGGCGTCCTCCTTCCGGCTGGGCGGACGGCTGCTGGGCTTCGATCGGGTGACCATGGCCGATGGGGTGACGTCGATCCGTCGGGGATTCACCCGCTCCGAGCTGCTTCACCTCATGGCGCAGGCGGAAGTGAGCGGCCGGGTGGATCAGCGGCTCGGGTTTCGTCTGGTTGCCACCTGGCAACCGGGTGGCCGGTGATGCGAACCATCGACCGGATTCACATGCGGGCCCCGGTCGAGCGTGTGTTCCAGGCTGCCACAGACGTCGAACAGTGGCCGGGAATATTGGGGCACTATCGGTGGGTCCATATGCTGGAGCATCAGAGCGACGGCGGCCTGGTGGAGATGGCAGCGTGGCGGCCCTTCGGCCGGTTGAAGTACCCGACTTGGTGGGTGTCCGAGATGTGGATCGACCGGGCGACCGCCCGGCGGTGCATTATCGGCACGTGCGGGGAATCACGACGGGCATGGATGTGGTCTGGCAACTCCAGCCGTCGGACGGAGGCACCGAGGTGAGCATCGTGCATGAGTGGGCCGGACCCCGGTGGCCGCTGGTCGGTCCCCCGGCGGCAAACTGGGTGATTGGCCCGGTCTTTATCAGCGGCATTGCATCGCGGACACTCGCCGGGATTGCGCGGCACGTAGAGAGGATTTCATGGAACAGCGTAGAGTCGTCATAACCGGTATCGGCGCCATCACTCCCATCGGCCTCGGGGTCGAGGGTCTGTGGCAGGGACTCCGCCGCCGGGCGTCCGCGGTTCGCTGCATCACCCGGTTCGATCCCTCGATGTTCAAGTCCCGCATTGCCGGGGAGGTGAACGACTTCTCGCCGGCCGATCACATCGAGGAGCGCCGGGTCCGCCGGCTCGATCGTTTCTCCCAGTTCAGCGTGGCCGCTACCCGGATGGCGCTGGCCGATGCCGATCTCGATCCCGCCCGGGAGGACCCGGACCGGATCGGGGCCATGATGGGTACCGCGCTGGGCGGGGTGGCGCACGGTGAACGGCAGTACCACAACTTCCTGACCGGCGGCCCCCGGGCGGTGGACCCGGCGCTGGCGCTCACGGTCTTTGCCGGCGCGGCCAGCTGCAACATCGCTATCGAATTCGGCTTCACCGGGCCCAACTCGACCAACGGGATGAGCTGCGCCTCGGGAGCCATCGCCATTGGAGAGGGATTCCGCGCCATCAGCCGGGGCGAGGCGGACGTGATGGTTACTGGAGGCGCCGAGGCGCCGCTGGCCCCGCTGTGCTTCGGTGCCTTTGCCATCATTCGGGCGATGTCCACTCGCAACGACGACCCCGGCGCACGCCAGCCGCCCGTTCGATTCGGGGCGCGATGGATTTGTCATGTCCGAAGGCGCCGCGGTCCTGATCCTGGAGGAGCGGAGCCGCGCCCTGGCCCGGGGCGCTCCGATCTACGCCGAGGTGTGCGGCTTTGGTCTGACCAACGACGCGCATCATATGACCGCGCCCCGGCCGGATGGCAGACAGGCAGCCCGGGCCATGCGGAACGCGCTTACCGAGGCTCGGGTGGCGCCCCGGGAGATCGGATACATCAATGCCCACGGCTCCTCGACCCCGCTCAACGACTCCACCGAGACCTCGTCGATCAAACAGGTCTTTGGAGAACACGCCTATCGCCTGGCCTTCAGCGGGACCAAGGGGTATTACGGCCACGCCCTGGGGGCGAGTGGTGCCATCGAGGCGGCCATTTGCGCCCTGGCCAGCCGGCGGGGCTGGCTGCCCCCCACCGTCAACCTGGATTCACCCGATCCGGCCTGCGATCTGACCCAGGTACCCGGAGACGGCCTGGATTCGCAGCCCGACTACCTGCTCAGCAACTCGTTCGGGTTCGGGGGGATCAACGCCGCCCTCCTCTTTCGGCGGGCCGAGTAAACCCCTAGATTCGCCGCGCACCGCTCGGAGAGGTTCCGCACGATCATCTACATAAGGAATGGCGCATGCCTTCTCTCGCTCGCCGGTTGACCGCCGAGGCCCTCGGCACATTCGGGTTGGTATTCGTGGGATGCGCCGTGGTGGTGGTGAACGGCGGATTTCCCAACAGCGGGATCGGACTGTTGGGAATCGCGTTGGCGCACGCGGTGGTGCTCTCGGTCATGATCACCGCCACGATGACCATCTCCGGAGGACACCTGAACCCTGCGGTGACCATTGGGCTGCTCGCCGCCCGGCGGATCGATGTCGGATCGGCCGTGGCCTACATCGTGACCCAGCTCGTGGCTGCCTGCGTGGCCGCCTACCTGGTCAAGCTGCTGTTTCCGCCAAATGCGGTCCGAGACGCCATGCTCGGCGTGCCGGTCATCGCCAGCTCGGTGACCGCTGGACCAGGCGATCGGTCTGGAGCTCGTCCTGACCTTCTTTCTGGTCTCCGCGGTGTTCGGCACCGCGCGTATCTCCCGACGCGCCGCGGGTAGGCAGGCTTCGGCATCGGTCTGGTGCTCCTGTTCGATATTCTGGTGGGGGGCCCGCTCACCGGCGCGGCGATGAATCCGGCGCGGGCATTTGGTCCCGCGCTGGTTCGGTCGAAGTGGGTGGGACAGATGGTCTACTGGGTGGGGCCGATTCTGGGAGGATTATTGGCGGCGCTGCTGTGGGAGAACGTGTTGCTGCCCCGCGCACCCGTGCAGGCGAAGACGGACCGACTGATCTACCAAAAAGCGTAAGCGGGGAAGAAAAACGTAAGCGGTGAGCGGGTTGCTCCGACAGAGACCCTCCGGCGCTGACACGAGGGTCTTTGTTCGTATTCCCGCTTACGCTTTTCTTCGCCCTTCCGCCACAATCGCACCCAGTACCCCAGCAGAATCACCGTGGTCACGACGTAGGCCGCGACGAGATACCCGCCGTTGCTGGGTGGCTCAAGCGGCATCTCGCTCCTCCCGCTCTCCTCGGCCAGGGCCAGGCCGTAGCGCGCGGTCACGAACCCGATGTACAGCACCGTGAACACCGCGAAGGAGATCAGCAGCGTGCGCAGCATCTCCGGCGGCAGCGACGGCGCGCTGGGCTTGAGCACGATGGGCTGGGGATGGAGGGTGCGGAAGAGGTAGACGCTCAAATGAATGAAAGGCACCAGCAGCATGCCCAGGATACCCACCACCGCGCTGAACCGGGCGCGCTCTTCGGGATCCGTGCACCGCCGCACGTAGCGCGAGGTAACCCACGAACAAGAAGAAGAGGAAGAGGGTGAGAGTGAGCCGCGCGTCCCAGGTCCACCAGGTGCCCCAGATCGGCTTGGCCCAGATCGGGCCGGTGGTCAGCATGACCGCGCTGAAGGCCACCCCCACCTCGGCCGACGCAGCCGCGAAGCGGTCCAGCCGGGGATCGTGAAGCCAGAGATAGAGCGCGCTGGCAATCCCCACCAGAGAGAATGCGAGCAACGCGCTCCACGCGGCCGGCACGTGCAGGTAAAAGATCTTCTGCGCCAGTCCCTGCCGGGCCTCGACCGGGGTGTACGCCAGGGCCAGCAGATATACCCCAGCCAGCGCGACCAGCGCGATCCCGCTCAGGGTCAGCCCACGGCGGATGATCCGGCGCGCGGCCTGGAGTGAAACCGTCGCCGTCACTCGTCCACCACCGCGGAGAAAGCCAGAGTGCAAAGCGTCACGAATACCACATCGTAGAGGGCGAGTAGCCTGAGCCAACCCAGCATCTCACTCAATGGACGGCCGGCCAGGAGCCGGGTGGTTACCTGCACCGCGCCGATGAGCGGTGGGACCATGAAGGGTAGCAGCAGCACCGGCAGCATGAGCTCGGCAAACCGGGTCCGCACCGCCATGGCGCTGAAGATGGTTCCGACCGCAACGAACCCGATGGTTGCCAGGGCGGCTACGCCGAGGATACCGGGCAAGCGCGGCCCCAGACTGACGTTGAAAAACAGGGTGAAAAGCGGGAGGGTGACCAGCTCGACCGTTCCCACGAACGCCAGGTTGGCCAGCAGCTTGCCCAGGAAGATCGCCTCCCGGGAAACCGGCGCGACCAGCAGCCCGTCGAGGGCCGCGTTCTCCCGCTCGATGGTAAAGGCGCGATTCAGCGCCACCATCGCCGCCAGCGCAAAGGTGACCCAGAGCGCACTCGGCGCCAGGTCGGTCGCCGAAAGCGCGGTCGGGTCCCGGGCAAAATTGAAGATCACCAGCACCAGCGCCGCGAAGACGAGAGCCGACACCAGGGCGGTGCGGCTCCGCAGCTCGGCTCGAATGTCCTTGGCCGCGATGGCCAGAGCGAGATGAATGGACTCAGGCACCGATGAGCTCACGATAGCGCGGCAGAAACGCTTCCAGCGGTACCGGTGCGCGGCTCCTCCGCCGCCCAGCGGCCTCCCACCAATACCGCGACCCGGGATGCCAGGTCCCACACCTCGGCCAGGTGGTGGGTCACGATCACCAGGCCGAGGCCCTGCGCCAGGCGCCGCTGCAGATCGGCCCGCAGGCCGGCCGCGGCCGCCGCGTCCAGTCCGGTAAACGGCTCATCGAGCAGCAGCAGCTCGGGGGGAGTGCAGCATCGCCCGGGCAATGGCGGCGCGCTGGAGCAGACCCCGGCTCAGCCGCCGGGGTAGGTCGCCGGCACGGTCGCCCAGGCCCGCAGCCTCCAGCGCGGCGGCCGCCACTGCGCCGGGACGGTCCAGGCCATAGAGCCGGGCCGCAAAGGTCAGATTCTCCAGCAGGGTCAGATCGTCGTACAGCAGCGATTGGTGCGAGCAGGAGGCCGAGGCTGCGGCGGCGATGGCCCCGCGCGAGGGCTGGCCCAGCATGCGGACCTCGCCTGCGGTGGGACGGATGAGGCCGGCCAGGAGCCGCAACAGGGTGGTCTTGCCGGCCCCATTGGGACCGATGATCGCCAGCGCCTCGCCCGGCCTCGAGCGAGAGGTCTAGGCCATGGAGGATGCGGACTCGCCCGAAGGAGCGCTGGAGTCCGCGAGCTTCGAGCGAGCGCGGCGCCGTCATGAGACGGCATCGATCCGCGCGCCGAGCTCGTCGAGGCGGAAGGGTTTGACGATATAGCCCGAGTGGGGGAGATCGAGAACCTTGAGCTGGGGCTCAATGCTCATGTAGGCGGTGGTGATGATGACAGGAAGCTCGGGCTGGGTCAGGCGGATCCGGCGCAGCAGGTCGACGCCGTCGGTGTCCGGCAGCCGCATGTCCAGAACCGCGACATCCGGCTTGTGCTGCTCCAGCTGCTCCAGAGCCTCCGCCCCGGTGGAGGCGAAGGCCAGGTCGTATCGTGGATTGAACGCCCGCTCGTAACTCAATCGAAGCGCCGGCTCGTCCTCGACAATCAAGACGCGCCGGCGGCGCTTGCCTTTGGTCATTCCGCACACCCCAGAGACCGATGCTCCCGGACATCGGAGCAGTCGAACGCCGGAAGTCGGGGGATACTCTAATCTATCCGGAGGGTGCAGTCCATGGCCGCGAACGGTGACTACCGTGGCCGCCGGTCCGCCTGACCGTCAGGCGTAGGCCGGATCTCGAGCTGGAAGAGATCGTCGAGCTTGGTGAGCACCAGTAGGAAGCGGATCTCCTCGCTGGCGTTGCGGAGCACCACGACCTGGCGGCGCTCGGCCGCCCGGCGCTGGATCAGCATCAGGGCGCCTAGCCCGGCGGAATCCACGTGGCGGGTGTGCGCGAGATCGATCACGAGGCGTCCGACTCCCTCGGGCATCTCCTCGAGCAGCTTGATCGCGGATTTCCGGATCTCGACTCGCGTGTCCAGCCCGAGCGTCTCCGGCGCTGCCATGCCGCGCTCTGCGTCATGCGGGGACCTCATCGAATCCTCCTTCGGCACCGAGCTATCTCAACCAAGTGCAGGACCAGGTGAGACCTCTAGTTTTGCGGCCCCGAATCACTCCGGGTGTGCTCTTATCGGGCGGATTTGCGCTTGGCCGCATACGACCTCGCGCCCTCGCTGGCTGAAAAAAGCGAGACTGGTGCCACTGACAACAAGCCTTGGATTCGCAATCTTTTGCGAGGCCTCATCACCAACAATTGCAGTGCCTGCGCACGCCGCACTCCGCGGCAGACTACCGCAAAAGTAGCGGGTGTGTCACGCCGCACTCTTACTCGGAGTGCCCCGCCACCTTAGGTTTTTCCTGACTCTCACCCCGGTAGACCATGAGCGAGCAGATCGAGACCCTCCTCTCCGAGCAGCGACGTTTTCCGCCGCCTCGAGCCTTCGCCGCCCGCGCGGCGGCCACCGATGAGCTCTACGCCGCGGGCCGCGACTGGAAACGCTTCTGGGAAGAGCAGGCTCGCGCGCTCGAGTGGATGGCCCCGTGGAGCCAGGTGCTCGACTGGCGGCCGCCCCACGCCCGCTGGTTCGTAGACGGGAAGCTCAACGCCGCAGCCAACTGCCTGGATCGCCATCTGGCCGGGCCGAGGCGCAACAAGGCGGCGATCGTGTGGGAGGGCGAGCCGGGTGAGCGGCGGGTGCTGACCTACTGGGATCTGGCGCGGGAGGTCCGCCGCTGCGCCAATGCCCTCAAGTCGCTCGGCATCCGGCGGGGCGACCGGGTGGCGATCTACCTCCCCATGATTCCGGAGGCAGTCATTGCCATGCTGGCATGCGCCCGGATCGGCGCGGTACACTCGGTCGTCTTCGGGGGCTTCTCCGCCGAGTCACTGCGGGACCGGATCAACGATGCTCAGGCGATAGCACTCATCACCGCGGATGGAGGCTACCGGCGGGGGCAGGTGCTGCCGCTCAAGCGCTTTGCCGACGAGGCTCTGGCCCATTGCCCCTCGGTCAAGCATTGCGTCGTGGTCCGCCGGGTGGGCGACGAGGCTGCTGCATCCATGGAAGGAGGCCGCGACCACTGGTGGCATGAGTTGCTGCAGCCGGTCTCATCCGACTCCAAGCCCGAGGCGATGGACGCCGAAGACCTGCTGTTCATCCTCTACACCTCCGGCACCACCGGCAAGCCGAAAGGGATCGTCCATACCACCGGCGGCTACCTCACCCACGTAGCCGCGACCACCAAGTACGTCTTCGATCTGCGGGAAGAGGACGTCTTCTGGTGCACGGCGGACATCGGCTGGGTCACCGGACATTCTTACGTCGTCTATGGTCCGCTGGCCAACGGGGCCACCGTAGTGATGTACGAGGGTGCCCCGGATTGGCCCCAGCGCGACCGGTTCTGGAGCATCGTCGAGACCTACGGGGTGACGGTCATCTATACCGCGCCTACCGCCATCCGCGCCTTCATGAAGTGGGGTCCCGAGCACCCCGCACGCCACGATTTGTCTACCTTGCGGCTGCTCGGTACGGTCGGCGAGCCGATCAACCCAGAGGCCTGGATCTGGTACCACGAGCACATTGGCCGGAGCCGCTGCCCCATCGTGGATACCTGGTGGCAAACTGAGACCGGGGGGATAATGATCACGCCGCTCCCCGGCGTCACCACTACCAAGCCCGGTTCGGCTACCGTCCCCTTCCCTGGCATCTCCGCCGAGCTGGTCGACGCAACCGGCAAGCAGATCGAGCAGGGCGGTGGATTCCTGACCCTTACCCAACCCTGGCCCGGCATGCTTCGCACCATTTATGGCGACGACGCGCGCTATCAGGAGACCTACTGGAGCCGCTTCCCGGGCCGCTACTTCGCCGGCGACGGCGCCAAGCTGGACGAAGCCGGATACTGGTGGATTCTGGGCCGGGTCGATGACGTGCTCAACGTGGCCGGCCACCGGATCGGCACGATGGAGGTGGAGAGCGCCCTGGTGGACCATCCGGCGGTTGCTGAGGCAGCGGTGGTCGGACGGGCCCACGAGCTCAAGGGCCAGGCCCTCGCCGCCTTCGTGACGCTCAAAGAGGGGCAACAGGCCACTCCCGCGCTCAAGGACGACCTCAAGAGTCACGTCGTCAAGAAGATCGGCGCGCTCGCCCGGCCGGACGACATCCTTTTCTCCGCCGACCTGCCCAAGACCCGGAGCGGCAAGATCATGCGCCGGCTGCTGAAGGACATTGCGGAGGGCCGGGCCCTGGGCGATACGACGACGCTGGCCGATCCGGCCGTGGTGAACCGGTTAAAGGAGATGTACGAGGGGCAGGAGAGCTAGAACTGGATCTGGGCTCCCAGCTCGATCACCCGGTTGGGCGGCAGATTGAAGAATGAGGTCGCGGTCTGGGCGTTTCGCGCCATGAGGATAAAGAGCTTCTTGCGCCAGCGCGCCAGCGGCGAATGCCCGGTCGGTAACAGGGTCTCCCGGCCAAGGTAAAAGCTGGTCTCCATAGGCCGGGCCCTGACGCCATGTACCTCGAGCGACGCCAGCAGAGCCGGAATGTCGGGCGACTCCATGAATCCGTAACGGCCGATCACCTGGCAGAATCCTTCGCCACACTCCTTCAGCTCGACCCGATCTCGCGGCTTCACCTGCGGAATCTCCTCGCCCTCGATCGACATGACGATCACCCTCTCATGCAGCACCTTGTTGTGCTTGAGATGGTGCAGCAGAACCACCGGGGCCCCGCCCGGGTCGGAGGTCATGAAGACGGCGGTGCCTTGCACCCGGGGCGGGCGGCGGCGGGCGATGTCCTCCAGGAAGAGCTTGATCGGGAGCGAGTTGTCTCGGAGGATGTCGGTGACGATGCCCCGCCCGCGCTTCCAGGTGGTCATCAGCAGGTATACCACCGCGGCCACCAGCAACGGGAACCACCCACCCTTGGCGATCTTCACCAGGTTGGCCGCGAGAAACGAGAGGTCCACGAGCAGAAAGAGCGCGCCCAGTCCGGCCACCTGCCACTTGCTCCAATGCCAGAGATCCCGCGCCACAATACAGAACAGAAGCGTCGTGATCGTCATCGTGCCGGTGACGGCGATGCCGTAGGCGGACGCCAGATTGTCCGCGCTCCGGAATCCCAGCACCAGCATGACACACAGGATCGCGAGCGTTCGGTTTATTCCGGGCAGGTAGATCTGTCCCATCTCGGTTTGCGAGGTGTGCTGGATGGTGACTCTGGGACTGTACCCCAGCTGTACCGCCTGCCGCGTGAGCGAGAATGCCCCGGAAATGAGCGCCTGTGATGCCACCACAGCGGCAGTGGTCGCCAGCAACACCATGGGATAGAGCGCCCATGGAGGCAGCAGTCCATAAAACGGGTTGGAGGCAATGCCCGGATTGGAGATCAGCATTCCGCCCTGGCCGAAATAGTTGAGCACCAGGGCCGGCAAGACGACGCCAAACCAGGCCAGCCGGATGGGGCGCCTGCCGAAATGCCCCATGTCGGCATAGAGGGCTTCCGCTCCGGTCACCACCAGCACAACGGCCCCCAGAATGAGGAAGCCCCGCGGCCCATCCCGGCCCATAAACCCGATGGCGTGCCAAGGGTTGATGGCCCGCAGCACGGATGGGTGTAAGAGAATCCCCCGCATTCCCAGAACGGCGATCGATCCGAACCACACCACCATAATCCGGCCGAACACCGCGCCTACCCGGGCGGTGCCCCGGCTCTGGAAGAGAAAGAGTGCCACCAGAATCGCCGCGGCCACGAGCGGCACTACCCAGCCCCCCAGGGCCGGGGTCGCGACCTGGATACCCTCCACCGCGCTCAGTACCGAGATGGCCGGGGTGATCACTCCATCGCCGTAAAGCAGGGCAGCCCCGAAGAGACCCAGGCTTACGAGGAGCCGCCGGCGTCCCGCCGTATCCCGGCCGGGGTGCAGCAGTGCGAGCAGCGCCATAATGCCGCCCTCGCCCCGGTTGTCCGCCCGCATGATGAAGCCGAGATACTTGAAGGAGACTACGAAGTTGAGCGACCAGAAGATCAGCGACAGGACGCCGAGAACGTTTTCCCGAGAGGGGGCCAGTCCATATTCCGGCGAGAAGCAGGCCTTGAGGGCATATAGGGGGCTGGTCCCGATATCCCCGTAAACCACGCCCAGCGCACCGAGCGAGAGGCTCAGCAGTGTTCGACGGTCGTAGCGGCCGGCGTGGATACCCGAAGTGGTAAGGCTGAGAGTTTCGCCCTTGGTCGTGGCCATAGGATCAGAACTGGATCTGAGCTCCCAACTCCACCACGCGGTTCGGCGGCAGATTGAAGTAGGCGGTGGCCGACTGGGCGTTCCGGGTCATCAAAACGAAGAGCTTCTTGCGCCACCGGCCCATCCTGCGTCCCTCGGCGGCATTGCCGTCCAAGGCGGCTGCCCGTTTAAGGCTCGGCGTAACGATGAGCGTTTCTCGCCCCAGATAGAAGGTGGTGCTACCCAGCTTGATCGGCACGGGGTTCCCATTCCCTTCCTCCCGGCCGAGCAGCTTCAGCACATCGGGTACATCGGGCGTCTCCATGAAGCCGTAGTGAGCCACCACCTGATAGAAGCCTTCGCCCAGCTCACTGCACTTCACCCGATGCCGCTCACTCACCTGGGGAATCTCCTCGGTGTGCACCGACATGAGCATGACCTTCTCGTGCAGCACCTTGTTGTGCTTGAGGTGGTGGAGCAGGACCGGCGGCGCCCCTCCTGAGTCCGAGGTCATGAATACCGCAGTCCCGGGCACCCGGTAGGGTTGCCGCCGGCGGATGTCCTCGAGAAAGAGCTCCATGGGCAAGCTATTCTCTCGCACGATTCCCGTCAGCCGCACTCGGCCTTTCTTCCAGGTCGACATCAGCAGGTAAACGACAGCCGCGACCAGCAGCGGCAGCCAGCCGCCGTTGGGCACCTTGAGCATGTTGGCGCCGACGAATGCCAGATCGACGACGAGAAAGAGCAGAGTGATACCGCCCACCTTCCACCAGCTCCAGTGCCAGAGCCGCCGCATGACGACGGCGAACAGGATGGTGGTGATGGTCATCGTGCCCGAGAGCGCCACACCATACGTCAGGGCCAGAGCGCCGGAGGTGCGGAACGCCACCACCAGTCCGAGGCACGACACCATCAGGATGGTATTCACGGTGGGGATGTAGATCTGCCCGATGGTGCTGCTGGAGGTGTGAATGATCTTCATCCGAGGGCAGTAACCCAATTGCACCGCCTGACGAGTCAGCGAGAACGCGCCCGAGATGAGGGCCTGGGATGCCACCACGGCAGCCGCCGTCGCCACCGCGACCATGGGATATAACGCCCAGGACGGCACGAGGGCATAGAACGGGCTCCGGGCCGCAGCCGGGTTGTTCAGCAGCAGCGCGCCCTGCCCGAAGTAGTTGAGCACCAGGGCCGGGAGCACCACGGTGAACCAGGCCAGCCGGATGGGACGCCGGCCGAAGTGCCCCATGTCGGCATAGAGCGCCTCACCGCCGGTGACGACGAGGATGATGGCCGCCAGGATCGTAATCCCGGTGAGTCCTTCACGGGCAAAGAAGTCAACCGCGTGGCGGGGGTCGAGGGCGCGGAGCACGCCGGGCTCGCGGGCGATGCCCAGGATGCCGAGCAGCGCGATGCAAACGAACCACACGGCGGTGACGGGGCCGAACATGGCGCCCACCTTCGCGGTTCCACTCCGCTGCACGGCAAACAGCGCCACGATGATCACAAACGCGATTGGGACCACCAAGTGCTGCAGCGCCGGCGCCGCCACGCTGAGGCCTTCCACCGCGCCCAGTACCGTGATAGCTGGGGTAATGATGCCGTCGCCATACAAAAGCGCCGAGCCGAACAACCCCGTAGCAATCAGCAGCCGGCCGGTTCCGGTCAAGGGACCGCTCGGCCGTACCAGCGCCAGCAGCGCCAGGATTCCGCCCTCCCCCCGGTTGTCGGCCCGCATGACCATGGAGAGGTACTTGAAGGTGACCACGAAGTTGAGCGACCAGAAGATCAGTGACAGGATCCCCAGCACGTTCTGGGTGGTCACCGGAAAGCTGTGGGGCCCGAAGAAACATTCCTTGAACGCGTACAGCGGGCTGGTTCCGATGTCGCCATAGACGACGCCGAGAGCGCTGAACGCCAGCAGGGCGAGCTGTTTGCCGGAAGGCGATGCCTTTGCTTTAGCGGACACCTACGGGTTCCGAGTCCGGGAGAGCCTTCGCAGATCGAGGAGCGTGGCCGTCAGGATGGCGACGATGATGATCGCCGAGCCCAGGCACCAGCGGCAGATGGCGTGGATGACGAAAAGCTCGAGATAGGTCAGATAGATGGTGAAGGCCACGCCGATTCCGGCCAGCCCGGCGAGCAGCCTGGAGGGCCACCGCTGGGAGGAGAGTCCCGGCTGCAGAGCGACGAGACTCAGCGCCAGCAAGCCGGCGTAGCCCAGGACCCCGATGAGCGAGACATCAACCCCGGCAAACCGGCTCCAAGGGCTCAGCTGTACCGTCTCGCAGCCTCCCGTGCCGCAGGCCAGGGTGCCGATTTTTCCGATCTTGTAGAGGTAGAGGTAGGCGGAAATGAAGAGCCCGATCAGGCTCAACAGCGCCGCGCTCATCCGAGAGATCATTTCGCGCGGCGGGGAGCCAGAGAGTCTACCAGTTTAGTTATGGCGTCGGAGTCGAAACGTCCCTTGTAGAGTCTTCCGCCCACCAGCAACGTGGGTGTCGAGGCGACTCCCACCTCGACCCCCTCATTGTAACTGGCCTGGATACGGCCGGCATATTTTCCTGACTTCATGCAGGCATCGTATCGGCCGAGATCGAGACCGCTCTGCTGGGCGTAATTTCTGAAGATGGGCCCCGCGTCGCCCGCTGCGGCCCACTCCGGCTGGCCCTCGTAGATCCGCTGGTGTTGGGCCCAGTACTTCCCCTGCTCGTCGGCGCAGGCGGCGGAGTGGGCCGCCAGGCGGGCAAACGTGTGCTGTTGCAGGGGAAAGTCACGGTAGCGCCAACGCACCCGGCCGGTCCGGATCAGCCGGTCCTCGATGGTTGGCATCTGCAGGGTGGCAAAGGTTTGGCAGAAAGGGCACTGATAGTCGGCGTACTCGGTAATCTCCACCGGGGCGTCGGCGGAGCCCTTCAGGTAACCCCGGAAGCCGGAGGTGTCGGAGGGCTGAACCGTGACATTGGCCGGTATGCTCACCGTGGCTGGTTTGAACAGCAGGTAGGCCAGCACTCCTACTCCGATCACTGCCACCGCGGCAAATAGGGCATAGAAACGCTTCATTCCGGCCTGCGTCGCCGCCATGGCTCTTCGTCCTCCGGATCATCGGGTAGGAAGGAATCCTGCCGCTGGGCCTCTTCCACGATGCGCCGGTTATCGGCCACCTCCGGCGTATCGTAGGTGCTGCGGACCTCGTAGTGGAATAGCTCGCTGCGGGCATCGCCCATCAGCCGCAGCAGCTCCGGTCCACCCCGGAGGAGCTGTCCCTTCTTATCCAGCTCCTGGATCCGGGCCGCCAGGGATCGCAGAAGGGCGGCGAGCCGCTGCGCCCGCTCCTCGTTGTAGACCTCGTCGTGCTCTGCCATGGATACCTCGAGGACCACCCCCGTCCTCGCTCAAGTTCATACCAATGGGGCTGAGTAAGATAACGAGTCGCGAGTCGCGAGTCGCGCGATTGCACCGTCCCATGGAGCTCGTAACTCGTGACTCGTGACTCCTTTGCACCAAATGGTGCAATGGGTTATCTTACACGCTCAAAGCTATACAGCGTACACTGTTGCCAAGGAAGGTGCATGCACAAAAAGAAAAACCGCAGTTCCCCTGAGGCGGTCTCATTCGCCCAGGCGCGTGATGAGCTGTTCAGTCACATCCTCCGCTGCGGCGTCATCGACGCGCTGCCGGAGCACCAGAAGGACTGGTTCGACGATACCATGGGGTATGTCGCTGACCGGTATAACGACCTGAACCAGGAAGAGCTGGCGCAGCTCCGCACTCTGGGTGAGCGCTACTGCCAGCCGGTTCGGCAGGGTCGACACGGTGGAGTCAGGCGCGGCGTGAGCCGCTGAGGACGATCAAACGCCCCGGAGGATGCTCCGGGGCGTTCTTATTTTGGGTCTGAAGGCCGGAAAACCACCGCCATCGGTAGCCCAAACCGATCCGTGCCCCACCGCCTATCCCCAGCTCCAACGCCCACCCGGAGCTCGCCCGGGGCCGCTCTTCGATGCCGAGGGTCAGCACCAGGTATCCCCGACTCACCGCTCCCTCCACCGCCGCGATCCCACCCGCGAAGTACACCCCGGCCCGGCGGCGTTCCTCCGGGCTCAGGAGGAAGTGGCCCAGTAGCTCGCCCCGCCAGGCCAGTTCCCGCCCGGAGATTCCGGCCCCAACGCTGGCGGATACCCGAGTGCGCCCCGAGGTCCGAAGTCCTCCGTACACACCCGCTACAGCGAGCGCCGGATCCGAGGCGGTACCGATGGCCTGAATTCCGATTTCCCGAACCTGCTGCGCGGCGCCGGCCGAGGGAAGTGCCACCCCTGCGACCAGCAGCTCACGCCAGCGACAACGCATAGGTGATGGCGATGTCGGGCGCCAGCGAATGGATTACCGAACAGTAGTTCTCCAGCGAGAGATCGATGGCACGACGGACCTTCGCTGGATCCAGCCCTTCGCCTTTGACCCGGTAGTCCAGGTGGATGGAAACGTAGCGCCGAGGCTCCTGTTCTCGTCGCACGCCGGCAACCTCGATGCGGAGCTCGCCCAGCTTCTCTCGCATCTTCTGCAGAATCAGCACCACGTCCGATCCGGTGCACGAGGCCGCGGCGAGGAGCAGCGTGAGCATGGGCCCGGGCCCCACGACGTTGTCTCCATCGATGGTCAGGGGAGGGATTCCCGGCGAGGAGCCCAGAAAGCGGAGGTCCTGCTGCCACGTGAGGGTCGCTCGCTTAGTCTCCTGGGCCACGTTACTGGCCCACCCGGCGCCCGGCGTGCGGGGCCACCCGGTAGTAGTCCCAGATCGCGTAGATGGCGATAGCACCGGTGGCCCAGGCCATGGGACGCAGCAGCGGGGAGTCGAAGAGGAAGGCGACGAGCGTCATCATCTGAGCTACGGTCACGGCTTTGCCCCCGGGCCGGGCGGGAATGGCCCGAGGGTGATGGAAAACCAGCGTGGTGACGAAGGCGACGGCTGCCACGATGTCACGCAGCAGTACCGCCAGGATCTCGTAGAGCTCCAGCTTGCCGGAGAATGCGACGACACCGAAAGCACAAGCCATGAAGAGCTTGTCGGCGATGGGGTCGACCACCGGTCCCAGAGCGGAGCTGCCGAACCGGCGGGCCAGCGGTCCGTCGAGGAGATCGGTGAGGGCTGAGCCCACCAGTATTATCAGACGCCCGGTGGTGTCGGGTACCAGCACGAACGCAATGGCCAACGGGATCCGGAGAAAACTGACGACATCCGCCGGCGTCCACCGCACTCGGCCTTGCTCGGCCTTCCGACCAGGACTAGCTTCGGACACGCTGCTCCCCTCACCGAACGTGAGCGTACAAGATACTCTGGTCCGTCCTCCGGTCCCGCCCCCTCTTGTGACCCTTATTCTCCCATGATGCTGGACACGGCGGTGATTCCGTGTGGAGGGCTGGGTACCCGCTTGCATCCGATCACTCGCTGGCTCCCCAAAGAGGTACTTCCGGTCGGGCTCAAGCCGGTGCTGTATTGGACTCTGGATGAAGCTGCGGACGCCGGGTTGCTCCGGGCCATCATCATTACCAACCCCCACAAGCCCATGCTGGAAGCCGTGGCCCGCAACTACCAGGGACCGCTCGAACTGGAGTTTGTGCCCCAGGACCATCCCCGGGGCCTGGGTGATGCCTTTCTTCGAGCCCGGGATCCTCTTGCTGGCTCGCCCTTTCTCGCCCTCCTTCCCGACAACCTGTTCCAGGGTCCCAATCCCACCGCAGCCGTTTTAGCCACCTTTCGCTCAACTGGGCTGGCCACGGTGTTGCTGGCCGAGATCGGGCAGAAGGATGCGGGGACGAAGGGGGCCACTGGGCGGGCAGCGGTGCGCCAGGGCTCGGATGGCACTCTCCGGGTGGTCGGCATCGCCGACAAGGGGGATGGACGATTCGACACCGCCGGAGCCCATGCCGCAGTCACCCCGATCGGTCGGATGGCATTTCGGGGTGACATCCTGGAGGAGTTCGAGGAAGTTGGGCGAACCCTTCCCTCCGGCGCCGAGCTCGACGACGTGCCGGTGATGCAGCGGCTGGCTCGCCGGGAGGCGCTGGCCGGCGTCATCAGCCAGGCCAGGTTTTTCGATGTGGGAGTTCCCGAAGGCTATCGCGAAGCCGTCGCGGCATCCCCCGCTCGCGCCTGACGCCACGTCGAGAGGACCTTGGACGCCACCTTCAATCACTACCTGCTGGAGCTCACCGCGGTCGATCCGGAGCGGCTGAGCCATCCCGATGCACTGTCCGCGCTCGTAGTGGCCGCGGCAGGTGCGGTTGGTATGCCAGGGCTGGGCCCGCCGGTGGCGCGGGAAGGCGCCGGCGAGATCGCCATAGCTCTGCTCTGCCTGGAGGGCCACATCGTGCTCCACTGCGTGCCGGCACAGGGCATCTGCTTGATCGACATCGTGGCCCGGGCGCCGGCGAACGTGGAGAAAGGAATCGACGTAATCAGCCGGCGACTGACAGGCTGACTCCGGTTCCTCGCACGACACCCTCCGCTCTCGCGGAAGGACGCAGGTTGGCCTGGGCGACCCGCAGCACGTCATCAGCCGACACCGCACGAAACGCCGCAGCCGGATCTTCGAGATCCGCCAGACCGGTTCCGATCAACCAGGCCTCCAGAATTTCTCCTGCCAGTGAGCCGGCGCTCTGCCGGCTGACCTCGGCCTGGCCCGCGAGATAGTTGATCGCCTGATTCAGCTCCGACTCGCTGACCGGTTCGCGGGCGAATCGCTCCAGCTCCTGCATCATCGCGGCCCGGGCTTCTTCCTCCCGTTCGGGTGAGGTGGCGATGTACGTCACCAGCGCGCCGGCCCGACCCCGCTGCCAGCTCGAAGCCAGAACGGTGTACGCCAGGGACCGCCGGTCGCGCAGTGCCTCGAACATCCGGCCGCCCAGTCCGCTGGCCACGGCAGCCCACACTTCGGCCGCGGCCCGCTCCGGGTCACGACGCGCCGGTCCAGGAAAGATCATGGCAAGCGCCGACTGCGCCTTTTCGCGGTTGACCACCCGGCTGGCCCCTTCCGCGCCCGAGCGTGCGAGCGGAGCCGGGCGGCCGCGCCGCTCCAGCGATGGTCGATTGAGGAAGGCACCGGCGAGCGTTGCCGCGGCGCGCTCGGGATCCACATCACCAACGGCCACCACCAACGGCCGGGTGCCGAGCATTGCTCGCGAGTGCCAGTCCCGGACGTCCGCCGGAGAGATCGAGCCCAAGGTCTCGGGAAGGCCACCCACTGGAAGTCCATAGCCCGCATCGCCGAAAGCCTCCGCAAAGGCGAGCTGAAAGGGATAACGAAACATGTCGTCGGTGACCTGCTCGGCCTCCACGACCATGAGATCGCGTTCGGTGAGCACTTCCGAATCCTCCAGCCGGGGCGCCGTGAAGACCAGTTCCAGCAAGGCGGCGGCCTCGCCCAGGTTCTCGGACAGCACGCTGCTGCCGAAGCCCAGCCAGTCGGAAGCGGCAGTGGCGCTCAAGGTCCCGCCCAGACGTTCGAACGCAAACGCCAGCCCTCCGGCATCCAGGTCGCCGGCCGCTCGGACCGAGCTGCGTACTGTGAGGGCACCCAGACCTGCCAGTGATGGAGGCTCGAACTCGAGCCGGGGGACGTAGATGCCGAGGGTCACCAGCGGAACCCCGGGTTTGCGCCGCACCAACAGGTCGATGCCGGGCAGTGCGGTGTGAAGGACCTCGGCCTCCCGGCGGCCGGTGACTGGTGAGACCGGATCGACCCGCCTGCGGGGAACGGCGTACGAACGGCTCTCATTAAGAGCGGTGATGGCAAAGGTTCGCTCGAGTCCTGCGGCGGTGAGATCGTCGCCCTCATCTTCAGGTAAGTAAGTGACCGCCGAGACGCTGTCCGGCTGGAGATAGCGGGCCGCGGCTTCGCGGACAGCCTCCGGGGTCACCGACCCAAGTGCCGCGTATTCACGATCCAGAAAGCTCACCTCCTCCAGGGCCTCGGCCGCGGCCAAGGCCGAAGCCCTCCCTTCCATGGACTCCAGACGACGAGCCCATCGCGCCTGCAACAGAGTGCGCGCCCGCTCCAGCTCCTCGGAGCTGGGGCCGAGCAAGGTGAGCCGGGAAACGCCCTCGGCTATTCCATCCAGGGCCGACTGGAGTTTGGCGGGGGCGAGATCGGCACCGATGCTGAAGACGCCCAGCTCGGTGGGCGTGTAATTGTGAGCCGAAACTGAGGTCACGAGCCCGGGCTCACGGAGGCTGCGGTATAGCCAGCTTCCTTTGCCCGCGGCCAGCACCGCCGCGGCCAGGTCCAGCGCCACGGCGTCCTGGTGCAACGGCGGCACCGTTCTCCATCCCAGCACCAGCTCTGCCTGGCTGACATCACCCCTCAAGGTCCGAGCCCGGACCTCCCGCCGCTCTGCTTCCTCGGGCGAGAGATCGATGGCGCCGGGCGCGGAAGGCCAGTCAGCGTAAGCCGCTTGCGCCAGCTCGAGGGTGCGCGCGACGTCCAGGTCGCCGGTGATGGCCACGATGGTTCGCTCCGGCACATATCGCGAGCGATAGTATCCCATCAGATCCTGCCGGGTGAGGCGGGCAAGCTCGTCCTCCATCCCGATCCGCCAGCGCCGGATGCGGTGCCGGTCGAACATGACCTCGTGCAATGTCTCCTGGGCTACGGCGGCAGGAGTATCCCGTTTGCGCTTGGCCTCCTGGATGATCACCTGAAGCTCTCGGGCCAGCTCGTCCTGGTCGATGATCGAGTTGCGCAGCGCATCCGCCTGGATATCGAGAGCGCTGGCAAGATTGGCTGCGGGCAGAACGGTGAAGTAGCTGGTGTGGTCGTAGCCGGTGCCGGCATTGAGGTAGCCGCCCGCGGCTTTGGTCTCCCGGGCGATTGCTCCGACTCCGCGACGGGGAGTGCCTTTAAAGAACATGTGCTCGAGAACGTGGGAGATTCCGGTCCACTTATCGGGTTCATCGAAGAACCCGGCCTTCACGTGGGTCACTACCGCCACGACCGGTGCCGAGTGGTCCGGTTGAACCAGAAGAGTCAGGCCGTTAGGGAGAACCTCACGGCGGACGCCTGCGGTCCAGAGCGGTGAGCGGTGAGCGGTAAGCGGTGAGCGGGAGGGTGACACAGTCATTGCGATCGATCCTTGGATCAAAAAAAGAGCGGGACACCCAAACTTAACCGGGCCGGCCCGCTCACCGCTCACGCCCTGCTCTCCCTCTTACCTCTTACTTCGTACCTCTCATTCCGCCCAGGGCCGGCTATTGCATAATCCGAAGCACTCCCGCCTCGGCGCTGCCGCGGATGAATGCCTCCGGATCGGTGGTCGGAATCACGATCCCGGTTTCCGCTTGGCCCCGCCGAGCCAGGCTGGCCATGAAGTCGATCAGCGAGCCCTGAGCCCATTCCCGGTCCGCCGCTTTCATTTGCAGCAGAATCTCTTCCCAGGTACCCCGGATGGTCTGACCTGCCAGAGTCATCACCAGGTGAGACTCGGACTGCACCGGCTTCTTCTGCATCGCATGCAGCTCGGTGAGCAGCGTCCCGAACAGCTCCAGCTGGTGGGGATCGCGCACGCCACCGTCGGCGTGCTGGGCCTCCACCTCCGCCAGCAGCATATCGATCGCGTCCGGCTCGCCCGCCACCTCACCCAGCCGAGCCAGCCACGGCGCCAGCTCGGGATCCTCGTCGGGTAGCCGGTAGATGGTTTTCTTCAGCTCGATGTGGCGCCAGATGCCGAGCTCGTCGTAGTGATCGTCCGGCTGGGTCCGCTCCAGCTGATGTAGCGCGGCCTCGGTCTCGCCCCGGTCATAGAGCAAATTGGCGAGGTAAATCCTCGCCTCGCTGTAGCCGGCATCGATTTCCAGCGCGCGGCGCAGCCAGTAGAGCGAGCCGGCATCGTTGCCGAGCCGATGCGAGGCATAGCCGAGGCAGGCGGCGGCGTCGGGCGATTCGGGGTGGGCCGAGACCGCGAGGTCGAAGAAGCGGTGCGCCGGTGCCACCAGACCTTCCCGGAACAGGGCACGTCCGATCTGCAGCATGAGCTCGTGATCGTCCTGAAAGCCCAGCTGAAGGATGCGCTCCACCGACCGCATGGCCCCGGCACGGTCGCCCAGCTTCAGCAGGGTCTCCCCCAGCCCGGCCAGTCCATCCTCATGATCGGGATCGAGCGACAGTGCCTGCTCAAAGCTGCGGCGCGCCCAGGCGTACTCCTCGCGAGCGAGGTGGGCGTAGGCCCTTCCGATATGCAGTTCAACGGCGTGGGGGTAAAGCGCAATGCCTTCGTTGAGGACGGTCAACGCTTCATCGTAGCGGCCTTCGTTATAGAGGTGATGGGCTTGTTCGTCGAAGTCGTCGGAGCTGAAGAATGCTTCCGACATCGGCTGGGCCTCCTCGCGGCAGGTTACCGACAAAGTATGAGCTTGGCTGCAACGGAGCAAGAGAACTACCGACCTTGACGAAGTTTAGGAGTTTGACTGCTTGACGAAGCAGGGGCGGCCCTTATGTTACTGACTGGTCAGTCAATTATCCCTCCGTGGATGTTCCCGATGTCTCATCCCCATCCCACTGATTCGATCGCCCAACCTCGCTGGCAACGCAGGCCGGAGGCGCGTCCCGACGAAATTCTGGATGCCGCTCAGAAGGTCTTTGGAGAGTCCGGGTTTGCCCGCGCCAAGCTGGACGACGTCGCCCGGCTCGCCGGCGTGAGCAAGGGCACGCTCTACCTCTACTTCGATTCAAAGGAGACGCTCTTCCGGGAAGTGGTGCGAGCCAAGATCGTCGCGCTGCTGGCGGAGAGCGAAGGGCTGGTCAACGCGCATTCCGGCTCCTGCCGCGATCTCCTGGTCCAGCTGATCACCGGAATGTTCCACTCCATGCGCGACCAAGAGATCGTCAAGATCTCCCGAGTGGCCCAGGCGGAGTTCGCCAGCTTCCCCGAGTTGGCCCAGTTCTACTTTCACGAAGTGATCGTGCGGGCTCGGCGTCTGGTCGCGCAGGTGTTGCAGCGGGGCATCGAGTCGGGTGAGTTCCGCCCCATTCCGCACGGTTTTGGCGCCCGGGCGCTCCCCTCGCTTCTGGTTCACTCGGTCCAGGTGCAGAGCTGGTTCCGGCCCTTGGATCCCCAGGCGCTGAGCGACGACGAGACCCTCGAGGGTCTGATCGATTTCTGTCTGTGTGGGGTGCTCGCCCGGCCCGATTCCAGCTCGTGAGGACGAACCCTATGCGTCAGCTGGCGGCGTTCTTCTGCCTGGCGGCCGGTGGCAGCTCAGTATCGGCGCAACAGCCTGCCGCACCGACCGGCTCGATCACGCTGCTCGACGCCATCAATCTTGGCCGGAAGCAAGGCGTCGATGCTGCGATCGCCCGGCTGAACCTGCGAGTCACTGAGGCGCGGAAGGGCCAGCGCCGGGCCGATCTGCTGCCCAACATCAGTGGACGGGCGACAGTCACTCGCCAAACCCTGAACCTGGATGAGTTCGGGATCCCGATAGCCACCGGGATCACCGACCCGTTCACCATCTACAATCTGCAGGTGCGAGCGTCGCAGACACTGTTCGATGCCAGCGTCATCGCCCGGCTCCGGGCGGAACGGGACACGGCCATTGCGGCCGGTCTCGACGCCCAGGCGGCGGGCGAGATCGCGGGCGCCACCGCCGGTCTCGCCTACTTGCGAGTGCTCAGTGCGGAGGAGACGGTAACGGCCCGCCTGGGTGACAGCACCATCGCTGCCGACCTGCTGGATCAGGCGCGGAGGCTGGTGCAGGCGGGGGTGAGCCCGGCCATCGACGCGACCCGTAGCGAGGTGAGCTTTGCCGCGGTACGGACCCAGCTGGAGGTGGCCCGCAATTCAGCCGATCGGGCGCGCCTGGACCTGGTGCGGGCGCTCAACCTCCCCTCGCAAACCCGGCTCCAGCTGGCCGATTCACTGGGACTGGCTCCGTTCGGCATTCCTCGTCAGCCGGACTCAGCGGCGCAGTTTGCCCGGGAGCATCGAGCGGAGCTGGCCGCGGAGCGCGCTCGGACGGAGTCGGCCCGCCGTAGCCTCAGCGCCATCCGCTATGAGAACCTGCCGAGCCTCTCGGCCAACGGCGCGTACGTCGAGAGCGGCCGGGAGACCAGCACTCTCGCGGGCACGTACAATTTGCAGCTCTTGCTCAGCGTGCCGATTCTCGACGGCTTTCGTCGCCAGTATCGCTCAAAGGAACAGAGCGCCCGGCTCGAGGCCCAGGAGATTCGGGAGCATGATCTCACCAACGAGATCGAAACTCAGGCCCGGCAGGCGGTGCTCGACCTCTCCTCGGCGGAGCAGCAGGTGGCGATCGCAGGGGAGCGGGTCCGGCTGGCCGATCAGGAGCTGGCCGAGGCGGAGGAGCGCTTCCGGGCCGGCGTGGCGGGCAGCGTGGAGACCACCAATGCCCAAAGCTCGGTCATCTCCGCGCGCGACGCCCTCATTCAGGCCCGAGTCAGTTACGGCACCGCCCGGGTAGTGGCCTATCGCGCCCTCGGCGTCATCGATCAACTCCATTAGCCAGGTACCTCGGCAGCGAGACCAGAGCATGACGGACCCTGCAGCGGAAGCCCCCGAGAAGCCGCCGGCGGCCGCCCGATCAAGACGGAAGCGGATTCCCTTTGTCATCGTTGGGATCCTGGTTCTGGCGCTGGGAACCTGGGCGCTCAAGCGGTACTTGTACTCCCGGCATCATGTGTCGACCGACAACGCCCAGGTCGACAGTCACATCACCCTCATCGCCCCCCGGATCGCCGCCTTTGTGTCCCGGGTGCTGGTGGACGACAACCAGCACGTCAGGGTGGGGGACACGCTCGTCGTGCTCGATGACCGGGATTTAAAGGTCAGGCTGGAGCAGGCGGAGGCCGAGCTGCGGGCCGCGGAGTCGGAGGTGGGAAGCCGGGGCCAGGCGGGGGAGGCCAAGGCGCAGTTTCAGGTCAGCCGGGCCCAGGCCGCGTCGGTTCAGGCCAGCGTCACTGCGGCGGAAGCCGACTTCAAGAAATCCGCCGCCGATCTCGAGCGTTATCGAGGCTCGCGGCTCAGAAGATCATCCCCGCGCAACAGCTGGACGCGGCCCAGGCAGCTTTCGACGCCGCGGCTGCCAAGCTGGAGGCCGCCCGGAGGCAGGCGGCCGCCGCCGGGAGCCAGGTCTCAGCATCGGGCGCCGCGGTCCGGAGCGCTGACGCCAGGCTCACCGCGGCGCAGTCGGCGGTGGACAATGCCCGGCTTCAGCTCAGCTATGCGCGCATCACCGCCCCAGTGGCCGGCTCGATCGCCAAGCGGAATGCCGAGAGCGGCGCGCTGGTGCAGGTGGGCCAAACGCTCATGTCCATCGTGCCGGACACGGACGTGTGGGTGACCGCCAATCTCAAGGAAACTCAGTTGACCAACGTCCGAGTCGGCGACCACGCGGAATTCACCGTGGACGCATACCCGGGGCGCAAATTTGCGGGGCGAGTTGAGAGCGTGAGTCCGGCTACCGGCGCGAAGTTCGCCCTCCTTCCCCCGGACAATGCCACCGGAAACTTCACCAAAGTGGTGCAGCGGGTGCCGGTCAAAATCGCAGTCGAGCAACCCACCCAGTCGGCGGTTCCGCTCCGGCCCGGCATGTCCGTGGATGTAACCATCGAGACCGGGGCGAAGCGAGCACCTCCGCCGACGACTTCAGCTGCGACAGAGTGACCGTTGAGGTCCCAGCATCCTAACCGACTGGAGTCGTACGGTTAGCTTTGGATGTGACCTTCCAGCGCAAACTGTTGGTCGGCTTTTCGCTCATGGTACTCCCCGCCCTGCTGGTTGGGGCGATGGCGATCCGGAGCAACATCCTCGAGCGCCGGGCACTCCAGGCGCTGGGCGAGAGCATGGCGCGCACTCGGACCTATGCCGAGCTGGAGACCGCCATGTTCGACCAGAGCGAGGTCATCTGGCGGTACTTGAGCGGGCTGGATCCGACTGCCAAGAAGGAGTTCCGGCTGATCGGCCAGGTGGTGGATTACTGGCAGAAACGGTGGGCGGCCGAGCTTCGCCCTGAAGAGATGGGCCTGGCCGAAGGTGTTCGCGACATCCAGCGCCAGATCCTGATCGCCGCCGACAGCATCTTTCGACTGGACGAATCCGGCCACCGTCAGGCCGCGTTCGCCGTCGCCCAGCGGGAGCTCAAGGGCCGCCTTCTGCCCACCCTCACCCAGTTAAATCGTGAGATCTATCGCCGGGCCCGGGAGTCCAGCGTGCGCGGCGCCTACGCTAGCTTGGAAGAGATCCTGGCGGCACAGAACCGTATTCTCGTCGCCCTCCTGGTGCTGTCACTCGGCGGCGGGCTGCTCGGCTCGTACCTCATCTCCCGCAGCCTGGCCCGTCCGCTCAACCAGCTCAGCAGCGCCATGGCCGTCGTGGGTTCCGGGCAGCTGGACCACCCGGTCACTTCTACATCTCGGGACGAGGTTGGGGAGCTGGCCCGAGCCTTCGAGCGAATGACCGACAACCTGCGCCAGTCTCGCAGTGACATGCTACGCCTGAATACCGAGCTGGAACGCAAGATCTCCCAGCTGGAGCGGACCCAGGCTCAGCTGGTCCAGTCAGAGAAGCTGGCCTCCATCGGCGAAATGTCGGCCGCGGTCGCGCACGGGCTGCGCAATCCCCTCGCCAGCCTGCGAGCCGCCGCACAACTGGTGCAGCGGCATCCTGAGGCGCCTTCTTCCACTGAGCATCTCCATGCCATCGTCGAGGAGGTGGACCGTCTGGACCGGCGCATCAGCCACCTGCTCAGCTTCTCCCGGCCGGCCCCTTTCCATCCGCTCAGGGAAAGCGTGCCTCGGCTGGTCGAAGGACTCCTCCCCGCCTTCTCCGAGCTGCTCAAGGAGCGGCAGGTCCAGCTCAAGCTCGACATTCCTTCCGTCTTGCCCGATATCCAGGTCGACCCCATGCAGGTGGAGCAGGCCCTGGTCGAGATCGTCTCCAATGCGCTCGACGCGATGCCGCAGGGAGGGCGTCTGCGGATCGGTGCCTCCAGCAATGGCGCCGCCGCGAGCCCCGGAGAGGTTGCCATCGAGGTGGCCGACACCGGTCCCGGCATCCCCGACCAGGTCCTGCCCTCGGTCTGTGAGCCGTTCTTCACCACTCGGCCCGACGGCACCGGACTGGGGCTGGCCATCGCCAAGCGCTACGTAGAACAGAATGGCGGCCGCCTGGAGATCGTCAGCCGGCCGGGTGGAACCACCGTGCGGATCCGGCTGCCGGCTGCCACCGCAGAGGTAACAGCGTGACGATGAGCGGCTCCACCGTGCTGATCGTGGATGACGAGCGCACCCTGGCCCGTGCGGTCAAAGCGTTCCTCGCCGAGGCGGGATACGAGGCGGAAGTGGCCGGTGATGGGGAGAAGGCATTGGAGCTGCTGCCGCACTTGCGGCCCGATGTCGTCTTCGCCGACGTACGCCTGCCCGGGATGAGCGGCATCGATCTCCTCCGGCGGATTCGGGAATTCGATCCGGCCATCCCGGTGATCATCATGACTGCCTACGGGACGATCGAGGGAGCGGTCGAGGCGGTGAAGTTGGGCGCGTTCGACTACATGAAGAAGCCGGTTGACCTGGAAGAGCTGAAGCTTCTGGCCGACCGGGCGCGCGAGACCGCGCTGCTCAAGCAGGAGCTCTCCTACTATCGGCGTCGCGCGGCCAACGAGCTGCCGTTCGCCGGCATCCTCGGCCGCTCTCCGGCAATGCTCGCGGTCATGGACCAGGTGCGCCAGGTCGCTGCCCTGGACGAGACCCCGCCGGTGCTCATTACCGGCGAGACCGGAACCGGGAAAGGACTGGTCGCCCGTACTCTCCACACCTCCGGTGCCCGGGCGGGGAAGCCGTTCATCGATGTGAACTGCACGGCGCTGCCGGCAAACCTCATGGAGGCCGAGCTGTTCGGCTACGAGCGCGGCGCGTTTACCGATGCCAAGGAATCGAAGATCGGCCTGTTCGAGGCGGCGGAAGGAGGCTTCATCTTCCTCGATGAGGTGGGTGACCTGGAGCTCTCCCTGCAGGGCAAGCTGCTCCGGGCGATCGAGGAACGCATGGTCCGCCGGGTCGGGGGCATCCGGGATCGCAGGATCGATGTCCGCATTCTCGCCGCCACCAACCGAGATCTGGAGCGGGAGGTCCAACAGAACCACTTTCGCGGCGATCTCTACTTCCGCCTGGCCGTGATCCTGCTTCACCTGCCCCCGCTGCGCGAACGGGGCGAGGATGCGGTGCTGCTCGCAGAACATTTTCTCCAGCGATTCAGCGCCAAGTACGGCAAGGATGTCCGTCGGATAGATGCCCGGGCGAGAGAAGTACTCCTCTCCTACCCCTGGCCCGGAAACGTGCGGGAGCTAAGCCACGTCATCGAGCGAGCCGTGCTCTGGAGCCGGAACAGCATCCTGAACGTGGATCATCTTTCCATTGCGGCTCCGATGCGGATGGAACCGGACGCCGGGGGAGGAACCACCCACTCGGTCGAGCAGGCCTTGCCGCGGGCCAATGGCCCGACCGCGCCGGGCCAGCTCCCCGAGGGCGTCGACTTGAGCCAGTGGGAACGGTCCATGATCGAGCACGCCATGCGCGAGGCCGGCGGCAATCAGACCAAGGCGGCTCAGCGCCTCGGTATTACCCGCGATACCCTGCGATATCGATTGAAGAAGTTCGGGATCCAGGGTGGGTGATATGACCCAAATGGTTGGGATGCCCCAGCGAGTCGTTTCCCTCCGTCCATCGCCACGCCAAAGCTCAAGAGCATCCGAGGAAATCGCTTACGATGATTCGGCCGGCTGCAGCACCACCTGGCACATCGCCTGCTTAATGACGGGTGTCGTCGGGTCCCGCGGCGGCCCGGCTGGGTGAGATCACCCAGGTGGATTAGAGCCTTACCTATTACTTGGAGCGTACCATGTCCTGGACCAAGCCCGAAGCAGAAGTCGTGGCCGTCACGATGGAAGTCACTGCCTACGTCGCGACGCTCTAACTGAGCTGAAAGAAGGGCTCGCGAAAGCGGGCCCTTCCGCTTTTACAACTGTGCGCGTCGTCTTACTCGGTACTGCGGCAGGAGGGGGCTTTCCGCAGTGGAACTGCTGGTGCCCCATTTGCCGCGTAGGACGATCGGATCCTCGCCGGGCGCATCCTCGTAGTCAGTCCACGGCCGCGGTCAGCGCCGATGGAGAACGCTGGTTCCTGCTCAACGCCTCCCCTGACATCCACGATCAGCTCGCCTGTTTGCCCGGAACTATTCCTCGGGGCGTTCGCCATGTGCCGGTCGAGGGTATCGTGGTGACCGATGCCGAGCTGGATCATACCGTCGGCATCATGCTCCTTCGCGAGGCACGGCACCTTCAGCTCTATGCGACCACCGCGGTGAGGTCGATTCTGGAACGGGACTCCAGAATCCTGCCGGTCACCCGAGCGTTTGCCGAGGTGGAGGCTACCGAAATGCCCCTTGATGGCCGGGTGGCGCTGCGATACCGGAACGGCACCAGCAGTGGGATCTCCGTCCAGGCCTTTACCGTGCCGGCGGGCGCGCCTCGTTTTGCCACGGAGACTGGTACCGGACACACCGTAGGTTTGATCCTGACCGACGAGACCAGCGGAGGCGCCTGCGCCTTCGTGCCCGGTTGCGGCGAGCTCGATGAGGCACTGGTGGCACGCCTGGGCGCTACCGAGCTGCTGCTGTTCGACGGCACTTTCTGGACCGACGACGAGCTGGTCGCCCTCGGCATCAGCGAGCGGAGCGCCCGGGACATGGACCATCTACCGGTATCCGGCGTAACCGGCAGCCTGGCCCGGCTCTCGGGTCTCCAGCGGCCGCAGAAGGTTTACACCCACATCAACAACACCAACCCCATGCTGCTGGAAGGCTCACCCGAGCGGGCAATGGTGGAGCGAGCGGGTTTTGCGGTGGGATCGGATGGCATGAGCTTCGAGGTCTGACGACATGACGGCAACATTGAGCGCCTCAACGCTCGCCGCTCCGCCACCGCCGCCGATTCCGCAGCTGGACCATCCGCTGACGGCCGAGGCCCTGGCGTCCGGGCTTCGATCGTTCAGCACCTCGTACTATGCCAACCACCCTTTTCATCAGCTCATGCACGAGGGCCGGTTGTCTCCCCGCCAGCTTCAGGGCTGGGTGGCCAATCGCTTGGCGTACCAGCGCGCGATTCCCCGCAAGGACGCGGCGATCATCTCCAACTGCCCCGATCCCGACGTGCGACGGGAGTGGATACAGCGCATCATCGATCATGACGGGACCCGGCCCGGTACCGGCGGCATCGAGATGTGGATCCGGCTCGGCGAAGCACTCGGGGTTCCCCGGGAGGAGATGGAAGACGAGCGGCACGTGCTTCCTGGCGTCCGCTTTGCGGCCGAGTCGTACGTCACCTTTTGCAAGACCAAACCCTGGGTCGAGGCCGTGGCCTCATCGCTCACCGAGCTCTTTGCCCCGGACCTGATGCGCAAGCGCATCGCGGCGTTTCCGGAGCACTATCCCTGGATCCGAGCCGAAGCGCTGGAGTATTTCCGGAGCCGTCTGGTTCAGGCCCCGCGCGACAGCGAGCAGGGGCTCCGTCTGGTGCAAGAACGTTGCACCACAGTGGAAAGCCAGCGTCGCGCGTTTGAGGCGCTGGCGTTCAAGCTCGAGATGCTATGGGTGATGATCGATACCATTCACAACGCGTATCGGGAGTCATGAGCGTGACGTCTGACTCCCGGCTGCTGACCCTCGACTCGATGCCCAAGCTCTGGCGGCTGGCACGGCTGGACTACGATCAGGTGCGTCAGCGGCCGGTGCTGCTCTATCCCGAAGGCGCCGTGCTGCTGAACGACACCGGCTTTGCCATTCTGGAGCTGTGCAACGGGAGCCGCACGGTAGGCGAGATCGTCAGCATCCTGAGCGAGCGCTACCAGGCAGACGTCGGCGCCGACGTGACCGAATATCTGGATCGGATGGCCGATCGGGAGCTGGTTCGTGCCGGGTGACGTTCCCACCACGCTGCTGGCGGAGCTGACTCACCGCTGCCCGCTCCATTGCCCCTACTGCTCCAATCCGCTGGAGCTCATCCGGGCCGAGGGCGAGCTCACGACCCAAGACTGGAAGCGGGTCTTCACCCAGGCCCGTGCCCTAGGGGTGCTCCAGCTCGGTCTCTCCGGCGGAGAGCCCCTCCTGCGCAAAGACCTGGAAGAGCTCGCGGCTCACGCCCGCCGGGAGGGACTCTACTCGACCCTGGTGACCTCGGGGCTTGGCCTCACCCGGCCCCGGGCCGAGCGGCTCAAGGAGGCCGGCCTCGAACACATCCAGATCTCCATCCAGGACTCCGATCCCGAGGTCGCGGAGCGCATCGCCGGGGTGCGTTCGGTCAAGCACAAGCAGGCCGCCACTGCGCTGGTCCGGGAGCTGGGATTTGCGTTCACGGTGAACGTGGTGCTGCACCGTGCCAACCTGGACCGGATCGGCGAGATCATCGACATGGCCGCGGGACTCGGTGCCGATCGCATCGAGCTCGCCAATACCCAGTATTACGGCTGGGGACTGAAGAACCGGGCCGCCCTGATGCCCACCCGGGAGCAGGTCGAGCGCTCGCGCGAAGTGGCCGAGAGAGCGATTCAGCGCTACCGCGGGCAAATGCAGATCACCTACGTCCTGCCGGATTATTACGAGCCGTACCCGAAGGCGTGCTACGGCGGCTGGGGCAAGCTCTACCTGGTCATAGCTCCCAACGGAATGGCACTGCCCTGTCACGGTGCCACCCAGATTACCACGCTCACCTTCGATAACGTGCGGGACCACTCGCTGGAGTGGATCTGGCGCGAGTCAGGAGCGTTCCAGGCCTTCCGGGGCGATGGCTGGATGAAGGAGCCCTGCCGCAGCTGCCCTCGCAAGACGGTGGATTTTGGCGGCTGCCGCTGCCAGGCCTTTGCCCTCACCGGCGACGCCGCCAACACCGACCCGGTCTGCACCCTCACCCCACTGCGTCACATCATCGACGAGGCGCTTGGCCGAGGCGCCCGTTCCGATGGACGACTTCCAATACCGCTATGTCGCAGGCGAGCCTGTGCGGGCGTGAGCCGCTCCCCGCCCGCCATAGAGACTGAGGGACTGGGACGGGACTACGGCGAGACCCGGGCACTCGAAGCCCTGGACCTTCGGGTTGATCCCGGCGCCGTAGTCGGATTGCTGGGGCCGAACGGCGCCGGCAAGACCACCGCGATGCTGCTTCTGGCGACCTTGCTCGCGCCCACCAGGGGTGTCGCTCGAATCTTTGGTCACGACACAACCCGAGAGCGTGGCGCCGTGCGCCGGCGACTCGGCCTCGTGTTCCAGGAGACCAGCGTCGACGGTCTCCTGACCACCTCCGAAAACCTCATGTTCGCCGCCCGGCTGGCCGGCCTGCGCGGTCGGAGCAGTCGCCAGGCCGTGGCCGAGGCGATCGAGCAGACCGGCCTTTCACCCTACGCTCGCCGGCCCGCCGGGGAGCTATCCGGCGGATGGCGCCGGCTCCTCGATCTTTCCCGCGCTCTGCTTCATCGACCTGACCTGCTCATTCTGGACGAGCCCACCGTCGGCCTCGATCCGGAGCATCGCGACCGGGTCTGGTCGCTGTTGGAGGGGCAGCGGCGCGCCCTCGGCACCACCATTCTGTTCTCCACCCATTACCTCGCCGAAGCGGAGTCGTCGGATCGGGTAGTGCTGCTGGCGCGGGGTCGGGTTGTCGCCAGCGATTCTCCTGCCGCGCTCCGCACCACCGTCGGCGTGGAGGTGGCCGAGATCGATGGTCCCGGGGCAGACCGGCTGGTGAAGGCATTGCGCGGATTGGGCGCGGTGACCACTTCGGTGCTGACCGAGCGCGGCTTTCGCGTGGGACTTCGGAACTCCCGCGAGGCCGTAGTTGAGCTGGCCGGGACGGCTCCCGGAATCGAGCGCTTTACCCTTCGCCCGGCCATGCTGGAGGACGTGTACTTCGCGAGAACCCAGGCGGTCCGATGAACTCGCTCAGCGCCATCTATGGTATTGTCGCTCGCGACCTGACCCGGACGACCCGCCAGACCAGCAGACTGCTGGGAGGGGTTGCTCGGCCGTTCATGTGGCTGCTGTTGGTGGGGACGGGGTACAACGCCATCGCCCGCATCGAGGGCGGGATTTCTTACCAGATGTTTGTGTATCCCGGAATTATCGTGATGGCAGCGCTCTTCGGCGCTATGCTCACCGCGATCTCGACCGTCTATGACCGGGAGTTCGGCATCCTGCGGCTGATGCTGGCGAGCCCGGCGGGCCCCTCAGCGGTATTGGCCGGCCGGGCGCTCTCGGCGGCCATTATAGGGATGCTGCAGGGCGCTATCGTGCTCGTCTGTGCGCCACTGCTGCTGCCCATCACGATCGGCACGGCAGCAAAGGCTGTCGGAGCGCTCCTCCTCGCCTGTCTGGCCAGCAGCGTCCTCGGTCTTCTGGTGGCGGTGCGACTCCGCTCGGTAGAGAATTTTGCCGGGGTGATCAACGTGGTGCTCTTCCCGCTCCTCTTTGTGAGTGGCGCGCTCTACCCCACCGAAGGCATGCCACCGGCGCTTCGTTGGCTGGCGCGGGCAAACCCGGTCAGCTATCAGGTCGACCTGATGCGACATGCTTTCGGGCAGCCCACCGAGTTCTCGGTGGGGGTCGACATTGCAGTTCTGCTGACGGTGACCCTCATCCTCTTCGGGCTGGCGAGCCTGCTCTTCGACCCCGAGCAACGCTTCATTGGGAGCCGCAAGCGCTCGACCTGACGGAGTTCAGGTCTCGCTGTAGCAGGATTTGCTGCTCCAGCTTCGACCGCACTGCCTGCCGCACCGATTTCCCCGGCGGCACGGCGGTCTCCACCACGATCCGCCGTTCCCGCCGCAGCAGTCCCAGGGTGGGATGCCAAACGAAGCTGCCGTGCTCCTGGCTGTTTTGCCGGACCTCGAGTGGCACGGTGTCGGCTTGAGTCTCCGCGCTGGTGGTCTTCCCCTGGCTGTCCAGCGCAAAGCGATAGAGGAGAACGCCTGAAAGGGCGCTGTCCGGCAGCCGGCGAATCGTTACCCCCAGCGAATCGCTCCAGCTCTGCCCCGGCTTGAGCCGGCTGGGAGGGAGCGGCGGGAAGAAATCGTCCAGCGCGCTCCCCATCCCGGACACCTCGGCGACCTCGTCCGGGACGAAGGGTCGAACCTTGCTACTGTAGGCTCCGTGGGCACTCAGCGTCCCCCGGTAGCGTCCCCCAATCAATCCGTCGGTGTCGGGTCGGATCGTGGTCTCCGCCGACCGACGCCAGAGACCCAACGAGTCGAGCCACCCCTCCAGGGCAACCCCGCCGGCGGCAGGAGCAGCCCGAAACTGCCACACCGCGGTCCGACCGGCCGTCTGCTCTCGCCCTCGTCCACCCGATTGAGTCAAGATCTTGGATTCGGCTGTTTCAAGAAATCTGGCGCAGTCGAGCTGCTCGGGACGGTAGCGCAGATCCGGTTCCTGAGCCTGAGCCGGGTTCATGCCGCCAGCCAGACAGCAGGCGATGAGAAGTCTCACCGTCTTTCACTCTGGATCATGCCGAGCTCGGTCCTACTCCGACGCCATGAAGGGGTAGCGGTAATCCCGGGGAGGATTAAGCGTTTCCTTGATGCTCCGGGGTGACACCCAGCGCAGCAGATTGAGCACGGACCCGGCCTTATCGTTCGTGCCTGAAGCTCTGGCTCCGCCGAAGGGCTGCTGCCCCACGACGGCACCGGTGGGCTTGTCGTTCACGTAGTAGTTGCCCGCCGCATTGCGCAGCGCCTGATCGGCCTCCGCGAGCGCCCGCCGGTCCCGGGCGAACACCGCTCCGGTGAGCGCGTACGGACTGGTCTGGTCCACCAGAGTCAGGGTGTCGCGCCAACGGCCGCCGGGATAGACGTAGGTGGTGAGCACCGGCCCGAAGATCTCCTCGCACATGAGCCGGTAGCCGGGGTCCTCTGCCTGCAGCAGAGTAGGCTGGACGAAGTATCCCACCGAGTCGTCGGCGCCGCCGCCGGCGAGAACCTTCACCCCAGGATCCCGCTTGGCCGCGTCGAGATGGTCCTTCAGCCGGGTGAACGCGCGACGATCGATCACCGCTCCCATGAAGTTCCGGAAATCGGCGACATCGCCCATTCTGATGTCGTCGATCATTGCGACCACCCGGTCCCGTACCGCCGGCCACAGGCGTATCGGGAATGTAGGCGCGCGACGCAGCACTGCATTTCTGTCCCTGATACTCGTAGGCGCCCCGCACCATGGCCACGGCAAGCGCGTCGACATCGGCGCTGGGGTGGGCCAGGATGAAATCCTTGCCTCCGGTCTCCCCCACGATCCGGGGATACCCGGCATAGCGCTCCAGGTTGGCGCCCACCGACCGCCAAAGACTCTGAAACACTGGCGTCGAGCCGGTAAAGTGAATTCCGGCAAGATGGCGATCGGCCAGCAAGGTCTCGCTCACCTGGACGGAATCACCGGGCAGGAAGTTGATCACCCCCGGCGGCAAGCCTGCCTCCTCCAGCAGCTTGAAGAAGTGCCAGTTGCTCAACATCGCGGTGGCGGCAGGCTTCCAGACTACCGCGTTGCCCATCAGGGCCGGTGCGGTCGGTAGGTTGCCGCCGATCGCGGTGAAGTTGAAGGGCGTAATCGCGTAGACGAAGCCCTCGAGCGGCCGGTGGTCCATGCGATTCCACACTCCGGGCGATGACTCGGGCTGCTCCCGGTAAATCCGCTCGGCGTAATGCACGTTGAATCGGAGGAAATCGATCAGCTCACAGGCGCTGTCGATCTCGGCCTGGTAGGCGGTCTTGCTCTGGCCCAGCATGGTCGCGGCGTTGAGCAACTGGCGATGGGTAGTGGCCAGTAACTCCGCCGCCCGCAGGAAAACGGCGGCCCGATCCTCGAACCGCCAGTTGCCCCAGTCCCGCTGGGCATCGACCGCAGCCTTTACTGCCGCATCGATGGTGCGCGGTCGGCCTGGTGCGTCTTGGCCAGCACCCGTCCATGGCAATGGGGAGAAACCACGTCGTGGGTGACGCCGGTACGCACTTCTCGGCCGCCCACCACGGCAGGGATGTCGGCTTGCCGGGAGCCGACCGCGGTGAGTGCCTGTTTGAGGACCGACCGCTCAGGCGAGCCCGGTGCGTAGCTCAGCACCGGCTCGTTACGGGGGACTGGGATGTTCCAGCTGCCGCTCATTACTTCACCCACGAAGCCGAAGGTCCGGCAAAGATAATCAGAACAAACCGGCCGGCGGCTGCTCCGTTCCACCCAGAAGCGGCTTCTCCAGCACCGTGAAACCGTTGGCCTTCAGGGTCGCCTGGCCCTCGGGAGAGAACACAAACCGAACGAACGCCTCCGCCGTCCGGGGATGCGGCGCTGCGGTGGGAATGGTCAAGGCATAAACGATCGGCTCTCCCCGAAACTCGACCGAGTCCTTCCCGGCTCGGCTGGTCCCGGGGAGCCGCACCACGGCCTGGGAATACCAGTCGGCCAGCCTGGGCTCGCTGAGATCGATCTCGGGAGGGAGGCTCACCGAACGGAGTCCCGAAGTCTTCGCAATGGAGGCATAGGACCAGGAGTAGTCGAGCTCGCCGGCCTGCACCAACGCCGTCAGATCGGCCTCTTTGGGCCGGATGTAGCGCGGTGGAAAAGCCCGATTCAACCGGCCGGCAAGGCCCGGCTGGTGGTAGTATTTCTCGGCGAGCTGAAACACCATCAGAGTGCGGTACCCATTCGGATCCAACGCCGGGTCCGAGTGTCCCGCCCGGACCCTGGGGCGGAGGAGCACTCGCCACCAGTTGCGGCCATTGATCTCGCCGGCACCGACGGACTGGTCGGTATAGACCAGCACCATGGCGTTGCGGGCAAAGGTGGCATACCAGCTGGCATGCTTGGGGATGAGAAGCTTCGGGATGATGCCGTAATCAGCCACCCCGATCACATCCGGCACTTTGCCGAGATCGGTAATCTTTCTCGCTGCTTCCAGGCTGCCGGAGTTCTCCTGGGCCGGCCGCACTTCGGGATACCGGTCCTTGAAGGCCTGCAGCAGCTCGCTGAAAGGCTTGGCCAGGCTGCCGGCGTTGAAGACGACGAGCGGCCCTGCTGGGGTGTCCTGGGCCCTGGCCGGTGCCGTCATGACGGCGAGGGCAAGGATCAATGTCGCCAGGCGGCAGGTGTGTAGTGGGGGCCACAGGTTGGCCCTAGGTAACGGCATGAGGCCAACGTAGCGCGAGGAACTTCGATCGGCAACGACTTGCCTATCGATCGTTTTCCCGAAGGGCTCGGGTGAACGCCCGGCGGCTCAGTCGTGCGACATCGTTTTGCCACTGCTCAAGGATCCGGACCAGGCGGCGGGCCTCGGGTGTCAGGCGGGCCCCTCCGCCCGCTTTTCCGCCCCTCTGGGTCAGCAGCACCGGCCGGCCGAGCGCCCGCTCCATCCGCCGCAGCCGGTTGAGGCAGGTGCGATAGCTCCACCCTACCGCCTTGCCGCCTTCCCGAATAGTTCCGGTCTCATCGACCGCCGCGAGAAAGCGCAGGTAATTGGGCCCCATCAGGAATAACCCGTCCCAGTTCAGCCAGACCTTGTGTCGGGGCGTGAGATGCCGAGACGGATTGGCCTCAGAACCGGACTTGCCACGCGATCCCGGCATGCCTTGGGCCGATGAGTATCTGAGGTGGATGCAGGTTGAAGAGTCGCCAGTGACCGTTCACCAGCTTGGCGGAAGTGATACCCACCAGCGCGCCGGCGGCGACGTCGCTTACCCAATGTTTGTTGTCGTTCAAACGCGACCAGCCCACTCCCGCGGCCAGGCTGTAGAGTCCGATACTGGCCCAGGTGCGGTGAATGTCGTCTGAGAGCGCAGTGGCCAATGCGAATGCCACCGTGGTGTGTCCCGATGGGAACGCATCGTTTCCGGAGAATGGGTTGAACCCGTCCGCATCGGTGCTTTCGAGTGGTCGGGGGCGCCCGAAGACATACTTGGCGACTCCGGTGGTGCCACCGGCCAGGAACAGGGTCGCGGCCAGTCGACCGCCGGCCCGGGTCAGCTCGTTATTGTGGCTTAGCAATCCTGCGCCCACCAGACCCAGGGTGACCGTGCCGTAGACCTCGGGTTGGCCAATGTGGCGCAGGGTGGAGGCCAAGTCGTCCGAGGAGCCCGATCGGTGTCGCTGGAAATAGCGCTGGGCCGGTTCATCCAGCAGCATCAGCGCCGAAATACCGCCCAGCGCAATGGCCCCGTGCCACCAGCGGATCGCCGTGCCGGTCTGGATCGGGACCAACGAGTCCAGCTGCGCGCTCGCCCGAGCCGGTTGCCCGACGACGACCACGGCTGCCAGCAGGAGCGGCCGCCAGGACATTCCTACTCTCCCCCCCAACCGTTTACTTTCGGGCGTGCTGCTGCCAACCGGGCACAGCGCCATGACCTCTTTTCGGGGATCTGTGATGAAGCCATCCTTTGTCATTGCGTTGCTGGTGCTGCTGCTCCCGTCGTGCCGCGGCTACGACCTCAGCTCCCGTCTCGACCAGCCAGCGAGGCTTGATCCCCGCCGACCAGTATGCCCGGTACGGGCGGGAACAGGCCCAAGAGGTAGCCATTGCGCGCGAGTTCGGGCACGCGAGCAAAGGAATGTCCCCCGAGGACTTGATGAGACAGGCCGGGGCGGCCGACAGTTACGCCAAGACTCTTCCTGACGTCGCGGGCATCAAAGCCGATCCACTGGGGCTTCTGCTCACGATTCAGTTCAAGAGCGGATGGCGAACGATGACAACCCCGATCAAGGGCGGTAAGCGGGGCGCCGAGACGCCGGGATTGCCAGCTGGGGCGGGCGCACGCACGACACGCTAGATCGTCAGGCCAATATACACGAGCGCATCAGCGCCGAGGATCGTGACATGGGTGGTTGCTGTCAGGTCACCACCACCCTGCCGGACCAGACCGCAGCGGAACGGATCGCCACCCGGCTGGTCGAGGAACGACTCGCCGCCTGCGCCCAGGTCCTCGGTCCTATCCGAAGCACCTACTGGTGGGAAGGGAAGGTCGAGCAGGCCAGCGAGTGGTACTGTCATCTCAAGACCACCCTCACCCGGTTGCCGGTACTGCAGGCTCGAATTCGAGAGCTGCACCCCTACCAAGTTCCGGAGATTATCGCGGTACCAATCCTGCAGGGAAATCCAGAGTACCTGAAGTGGATTCAGGAAACTGTAAACGGTGAGAAGTAGGCGGCTCTAAACCTCCGGCGGCCCCATGACCTCACAGGCCAGCCCTCCCTCTCCTGAACTGCTCTATCTCCTGTCGGGAGACGAGGAGGACTTCCTAACCGCATGTCAGGACCTGCGACCGGCAGACGCGGCGGAAGCCCTGAACCGCCTGCCATTGGCGGCGGCTGCGCGGGTTGTTGCGGCACTTCCGTTCCAGCTTGGCGTCCAGCTGTTGGACGAGCCCGAGCTGGAGCGCCGGGCCGACATTTTCGAGCTGCTGGATGAAAAGACTGCCGTCGCCCTGATCGAAGCCATCTCCCCGGACCAGCAGGTCGAGCTGTTCCGGTCGCTCAAAGAACCGGACCGCGTCCGGCTCTTCCACGTCCTCCACCCTCCCACCCGCCAGGCGCTGGACCTGCTGCTTCGCTACCCGCCAACCAGTGCGGGCGGGATCATGACCACCGCGTTCGTAGGGGTGCCGGCTACCTGGACCGCCGAGCAGATCAAGAAGCACATCCGCGAGGTGGGACGGGCCAAGGAGACCGTGTACGCCATCTATGTACTGGACCCAATGGATGAGCGGCTCGAGACGGTGATCTCCTTGCGCGAGGTCATGCTGGCGAGTCCGAACCAGACTGCCGCCGAGATGGCCGAGGGACGCCGGCCGGTCAGCGTGGGCCCGCTGGTGGATCGAGAGGATGTCGCCCGGCTCATCTCCAAGTACAACCTGCTCGCCATCCCGGTGGTGGACGACTCCCAGCATCTCCTTGGCATCGTGACGGTGGACGACGTGATCGATGCCCTCACCAGCGAGGTGACGGAGGACGTACAGAAGTTCGGCGGCATGGAGGCGCTGGACGAGCCTTACATGCAGATGGGATTGGCAGCCATGGTTCGCAAGCGGGCCGGCTGGCTCTGCGCCCTCTTTCTGGGCGAGATGTTGACCGCGACCGCGATGGGGTACTTCGAGGCCGAGATCAGCAAGGCCGTGGTGCTGGCCCTCTTCATCCCCCTCATCATCAGCTCAGGCGGGAACTCCGGCTCTCAAGCTACCTCGCTCATCATCCGGGCTATGGCCCTGCGAGAGGTAACGCTCAGAGATTGGTGGCGGGTAGCTCGGCGGGAGCTCCCGTCGGGACTGGCACTCGGAGGCGATACTGGGAGTAATCGGGTTCGCCCGGATCACGCTGTGGCAGTACGCCGGCTGGTACGACTACGGCACCCACCATTTCCAGGTGGCGGCCACCGTTGCGTCAGCCCTGGTAGGGGTGGTGTTGTTCGGTTCTCTCGCCGGCTCGATGCTTCCCTTCGTTCTTCGGCGGATTGGCTTCGACCCTGCCAGCGCCTCCGCGCCGTTCGTCGCCACCCTGGTGGATGTGACCGGGCTGGTTATCTACTTCACGGTCGCGCTGGTGATGCTGCGGGGAACCCTTCTTTGAGAAGCACGCGAGCCGGGTGCACCACGACTCGGCCCGACTCTTGACTGCCCCATCGAGCGAATCCGCATCGCCGAGCAGTCGTCCCAAGTCGATCAGAACAAGAAACCGGGCCCCGTCACGAGAGCCGGAGTCGAACCCGTATCGACCTGCCCAACCCGGGAGGAACGGTGCAGAAGTCACGCTGCCGGGCCAGGAGCTCGAGCAGAGCGCGGTCCCAGCAATAGGCCGGATGACATCGTCGGCAATAGTCGAGGTGGGCGGCCACCGCCTCTGCCTCTTCCCGGGCCAGCTCCTCGTCCAGATATTCCCAGAGTCGAAGCAAGACCTCGTCACATCGCATTCATACTGTCCTGCATAGGAACTGCCCTTTCGAATGGCACCACTGCACAACAGGGAGGGCCCATCCATGGTTCCTGGCATGGAGGTTTCGTGACCCATCGTGGAAAGCTGGTGACTCTGCTGCTGGTGCTTGCCTTCGGGGCTTTCCTTCTGTGGTCTACCTTGGCCTCGCAGCATGCCGAGTGCACCGTGACGGTTGCCTTCGGGGGCAGCCGGGGCAGCGGGACAGCCTCGGCTGCCAGCGAAGCCGATGCCCTGCGTGAGGCCCAGACCGCCGCCTGTGGTCCCCTTGCGCAGGGCATGAACGATCGGATCGCCTGCAGCCGAATCCCGCCCCTCAGCCACCACTGTCGTACGCTTTGAGCAAGCGTAAGCTTCGCTTCCCTCACCCGCTGACCCTGCTGGTCGGCTGCGTTCTGCTGGCAGCAGCGCTCACCTGGGTATTGCCTGCGGGGAAATATGAGCGGAGGGAAGATCCTGCCACCGGACGGAGCGTGGTCGTTGCCGGGACCTACTCCGAGGTGCCCCGACATCCGGTCGGTCTGTTCGCTGCCTTCGTCGCCATTCCCAAGGGTATCGTCGACGCGGCCTCGGTCATCGGGCTGGTGTTCCTGATCGGGGGAGGGTTCACCGTGGTCGAGCGGACCGGAACCTTCGACCGGCTGGTCAGCGGGCTGGTGAACAAGGTCAGACGTCGCGGCATTCTGGTGATCCCGGTGGCCAGCGTGGCGTTCAGTCTGGGCGGAATCATGATGCAGATGCAGGAGGAGCTAATCGCCTTCGTGCCGGTGCTGCTGCTGCTGGTACGCCAGCTCGGCTTCACCCCGGTCACCGCGGTGGCCATGAGCCTTGGCGCCGCGGCCATCGGCGCCGCCTTCAGCCCAGTCAATCCATTTCAAGTCATTATTGCGCAGAAGGTTGCCGAGCTGCCACCGGCGTCGGGTCTGGGCTTCCGGCTGGGCTTTCTCGTTCCCGCCCTGGCGCTCTGGATCGGCGGCACCATGGTTTACGCCCGGCGGACCCGCCGCGCCCCCCAGGCACCGGCCGGCGACCAGCGCCCCCGGCTGAGCTGGCGTGATACCGTCATTCTGGTATCCATCCTCGCGGCCTTTGCGATCTACATCTACGGCGCCCAGCGATTGGACTGGGAGTTCGACGAGCTGGCGGCGCTCTTTTTTGCGGTTGGGGTTCTGGCCGGATTACTCGGCCGGCTGGGATTGGCCGGAACCGCGGACGCCTTCGTGGATGGGTTCAAGTCAATGGCTTTCGCGGCGCTGTTGATCGGATTTGCCCGGGCGATCTACGTGGTGATGAACGAAGGACAGATCGTGGACACCGTCGTCCACGGCTTGTTCACTCCGATCGCAGGACTTCCCCCCGCCCTCTCCGCTGTAGGCATGATGGTGGTCCAGAGCGCAATCCATCTTCCCGTCCCGAGTACCAGTAGCCAGGCGGTGCTCACCCTCCCTCTCCTGGTACCGCTCTCCGATCTGATTGGGCTTTCCCGGCAGGTCACAGTGCTGGCCTACCAGTACGGGGCCGGCCTCTGTGAGATCGTAACTCCTACCAACGGCGCTCTCATGGCTATGCTGGCCGCCGCCGGGGTGCGTTACGAGGATTGGCTCCGGTTCGTGCTTCCGCTGGTGGGTTTGCTGGTAGCTCTGGCAGTGCTCGCCATCGTGGCGGGGGTAGCCGTGGGATTGAGGTGAGACTAGGTACTCACCAGCCCTTCCAGGGTCTTCATATCGGCCAGACCCACATGCCGGGCCTTCTCCTTCCCGTCCTGGAATGAGATCACCGTAGGAATTCCCCGGATCCCGAACCGGGAAGGAGTCTGAGGGTTAGCCTCAGTATCCAGCTTGAGAACCAGCGCCTGGCCGGCCCGCTTCTGGGCCAGCTCGTCCAGCGTGGGTGCCATCATCTTGCAGGGGCCGCACCAATCAGCGTAGAAGTCGACCAGGACCGGTACGCTCGAGCCCGCGATGGTCCGCTCAAAATCCTTGTCCGTCACCTTCTGGGGGCGGTCCAGGCGGATCGGCTTGCCGCACTTGGCGCACTTGGGACCGGAGGCCAGCCGGGCCAGATCCACCCGATTTGCCGTGGAGCAGAACTGACACTGCACGACCACGGGACGTGCCGGTTGAGACCCCACAAAACGATCCTCGCAGAAGGCCAAGGCAAATGTAAGTCGCCCCGGACCATTCTGGGTGTCAGGCCTTGGACCGGCCGTGACGACCTTCACAGACAGGAACAGCGGGGCTGGCATTAGTGTTGCTTACACTAGGGATGGGAGTCTCCCATCCGGAAGGTGCCAGATGAGCGAGCTGACGATTCGAGACATGGAACAGGACGAGGACTTCGCGGCCTGGTTCTCGGAGATTCTGGAGCAGGAGGAGGATCCCGCCGGGTGGTCCAGCGCGCTCGACGAGCGCTACCTCATTCTCAGCAACGAGATCGGTGACTGGATCGGAGGCCTGCGCTTCTGGCTCCGGGGCGGAGTCGCCCATCTGGTGGATGTCGTCGTGCTCCCACAGGAGCGCCACCGGGGCCACGCCCACCGGCTCCTGTCAGCGTTCGAACAGCGGGCGGTCGAGTCCGGGGCCCATCTGGCCGAGTTTTGGACCGATGACGGCCGCTCGGAAGGCCTGCTCGCGGCCCTGGGGTGGCGCCGCATCTTCGTCCGGGACAACTATATCGGCCAGCGTAGCTGGTCGCTGATGGAAAAGACTCTCAGCCCCAAGGGGGCATAGGCCTCCCCCCTGCCTGAGTGGCATAGTGAGGACCAGCCGCACTATCTTTGATGGCTGACTCATCCACTGTGTAGTCCTCCAGTTCTCGAAGGTACCCATGGGCATCGCCACCGAACCGGCGCGGGAGTTGTACTCGAAGCTCGAGGTGCTGCAGGACTTGGAAGCGAAGGTCCGGGAACTGATGGAGGTTCACGAGCGGAAGCGCGAGCTCTGGTTCCCCTCGGATCTGGTCGGCCCGGCCCCGGACGAGTGCCCAGATACCCACCTGACCAAACTGCGGGAGCAGGCGTCCGGCATCCCCGATCCCGCCCGGGCCGCGCTGGCCCTGAACCTCCTCACCGAGGAGGGACTGCCCCACTTCCATCGCTTGCTCGCCGTCTATCTGGGAGACGACAGCTTCTGGCGCCGCTGGAACAACCTGTGGACCGCGGAAGAGGATCGCCACGGCCAGGTTCTCCACGACTATGCCCGTGACACCCGTCTGCTCGATCAGCGCAAACTCGAGGAAATGCAGTTCGAGTATCTCCGGGCCGGCTTCCATCCGGAGTGGGACCGGGATCCCTATCGGGTATTCGCCTATACCACGGTGCAGGAGCGCGCCACCCAATTCTCTCATAGTGAGACCGGCAAGATCGTGGGCGAATATGAGCCGCGTCTGGGGTCCATTCTGAGCCAGGTGGCCAAGGAAGAGGCCCGGCACTACACCTTTTACCGGACTGTGTTCGAGGAAATCCTCAAGCGGGATCCGGACCAGGCCCTCCACTCGGCATCCTTCATTCTTCCGGCCATCGACATGCCGGGCGTCACCATGCCGGGCTTCAAGGAGCTCGCCGACGTCATCCGCCGGGCCGGCATCTACGGGCCTCGGGACTATCTGCGGATCGTTCAGGAGCAGATCAGATACTGGAAGATCGAGAGTCTTCAGGGGCTGAACGAGCTGGGACGGAAGGCCCAGGAGAAGATCATGGGTATTCCGGCTCGGTTGAAGCGCATCGCGGAGCACATGGAAACCCGGAGCAAGAGCAAAACATTCAGTTTCGAGGTCGTGTTCAACCGTGAATTTGCCATGGAATGAGCCGTCCGATTTCATGGCTTCCCGCGCTGCTGCTGGCGCTCGTGCTCGCGGGATGCGATAACGCCGGCTCAAAGACCCGGACCACCGAACGAATCCCGCTTTCCCCTGACCAGCGCGATGCCGAAGTCCTGGGGCGTGAAATCTTCGACCTGATCGATCGTGCGGTGGACTACCGCGGCTCCCACATGGGTCGGCCCGCCGCCAGCCTGCCTCAAATGGGAGTCGAGAGTCTCACCACTGCGACGGTTCGCCGGGTGGTGAATGTGCAACGGCAGCCGGTCATCACCGTCGCGTTCCGTCAGCCCAGCGGACGCGACATCATCTCGTGCCGGGGCGACCCCCAGATCCTCGAGGACAAATCTCTCAACGGCCGATTCACCATCATGTGCACCGCAAGCTCCGGTGCCCAGCGTCCCATGGAGGTGGGCCAGTCGTCGGAGCCTTGAGCTCCACATAGCTCACATCAATCATGGCCCTCTCCGACGTCCTCTCCCTCGTCTATACCGCAGTACGGCTCCTTGTCATAGTGGCCCTGGTGTATGCCGGACTGGTTGCCCTGACCCACTGGGCGGTCCGTACCCGGCGAATCAATCCGTTTGGCGCCTGGCCCCGAACTGTGCGGAAGCTGGGCGATCCGATCCTGCTCCCCGTGGAGCGGCGGATTATTCGGGCCGGAGGTAGTCCTCAAAACGCGCCGCTCTGGCTTCTTGCAATCGTCATCGGGGCGGGCCTCGTGCTGCTGAGTCTGACCAGCTGGATGATCGGCACAGTGGTGAGCCTCACGTATGTGGCCCAGGGCGGCCCGTCGGTGTGGATCCGGATGCTGGTGAGTGCGGTCTTCACCATTCTGATGACGGCGATTCTCATCCGGGTCATCGCCTCATGGCTCGGCTTCGGGGAGTACCGGCGCTGGATGCGGCCGATCTACGGCCTCACCAGCTGGCTGATCGATCCTATACGCCGGTTCCTCCCGCCGTTCGGCATGTTTGACTTTAGCCCCATGGTCGCGTGGCTGGTCCTGTATGTGTTGCGAGGATTTGTGATGGGGATGCTGTAGGCGGTTGCCGAACTAGACTCCCGGCTCCCAAACAGTTAGTTTTACGTTGTCTAACAATCGATCCCGTGGCGATTTGCGCTGATTGCGGCCACGTTAAACAAACTGCTAAAACGCTCCCCCTGAGGCGTTTTGGCCTCAGGTTTTTTGGTTTCTGGAGGTCCTGGTGACCACTGTTGCCCCCATTCGCCGCACCCGCGAGGCCCGCCTGCGCGAGCTGGCGCCGCTACTCGCGCAGCGGATTCTGGTGCTGGATGGCGCCATGGGGACGATGATCCAGAGCTACCAGCTGGGCGAGCGGGAGTACCGGGGTGAGCGGTTTGCCCACTGGCACCGCGACCTCAAGGGGAACAACGACCTTCTTTCCTTGACCCAGCCTGAGATCATCCGCGCCATCCATCGAGCGTATCTGGAAGCCGGCGCGGATATCCTGGAGACCAACTCCTTCAACTCCACCGCCATCTCCATGGCCGACTACGGCATGGAGGAGCTGGTCTACGACCTCAACCTGGCTTCGGCCCGGCTGGCCCGAGAGGTGGCAGACGAGTTCGAGCGCCGGGATCCCCACGCCCCGAAGTTCGTGGCCGGCGTGCTGGGTCCCACCAACCGGACGGCTTCGCTCTCTCCCGATGTCAACGACCCGGGCTTTCGGAACGTGCGCTTCGACGACCTCGTAGCCACCTACGGCGAAGCCGTGCGGGGTCTGCTCGACGGCGGGGCCGACCTCCTGCTGGTGGAGACCATTTTCGACACCCTGAACGCGAAAGCTGCCCTCTTTGCGATCGACGCGCACTTCGAATCGGTCGGGCTTCGGGTGCCGGTCATGATTTCGGGCACCATTACCGACGCGAGCGGGCGCACCCTCTCGGGCCAGACCACCGAGGCATTCTGGAACGCCGTGGCGCACGCCCGTCCCCTCATCATCGGGCTCAACTGCGCCCTCGGCGCCAAGCAGCTCCGGCAGTATGTCCAGGAGCTCTCCCGAGTAGCACCGACATTCGTGAGCACCCACCCCAATGCGGGCCTGCCCAACGAATTCGGCGGGTACGACGAGAGCCCGGAGTACATGGCCGGGATCCTCCGGGAATTCGCCGAGAGCGGGCTCGTCAACCTCGTCGGGGGGTGCTGCGGAACCACACCGGCTCACATAAGGACAATTGCAGAAGCCGTGGCCGGCCTCCCGCCGCGCCGCCCCGCTGCCCCGCTGCCCCGCCTCCGGTTGAGCGGCCTCGAACCGCTCACCATCGGCCCGGAGAGCATTTTCGTCAACGTGGGCGAGCGGACCAACGTCACCGGTTCTCGCAAGTTTGCCAAGCTGGTTCTTGCCGGGGATTACAGCGCGGGCCTGGAGCTGGCCCGCCAGCAAGTAGAAAACGGCGCCCAGATGATCGACGTGAACATGGACGAGGGCATGCTGGACTCCCACCAGGCGATGACCACGTTCCTGCAGCTCCTGGCGGCGGAACCGGACATCAGCCGGGTGCCCATCGTCATCGACTCTTCCAAATGGTCGGTCATCGAGGCCGGGCTCAAGTGTGTTCAGGGGAAAGGCGTGGTCAACTCCATCAGCCTCAAGGAGGGAGAGGAGAGCTTCATCCGGCAGGCCAATCTGGTGCGGCGCTACGGTGCGGCCGTGATCGTCATGGCCTTCGACGAACAGGGCCAGGCCGACACCGCCGATCGCAAGGTCGAGATCTGCCAGCGCGCGTACCGCATCCTGACCGAGCAGGTCGGCTTCGCGCCCGAGGACATCATCTTCGATCCCAATGTTTTCGCCATCGCAACCGGGATCGAGGAGCACAACAACTACGCCGTGGCATACATCGAGGCCACCCGGCGGATCAAGGCTGCCATGCCGGAAGTGTTGGTGAGCGGCGGCGTGAGCAACGTGTCCTTCGCGTTTCGGGGGAACGATCCGGTGCGGGAAGCCATTCACTCGGTCTTCCTCTATCACGCCATCGAAGCCGGCATGGACATGGGGATTGTCAACGCCGGTCAGCTCCCCATCTACTCCGATATCCCGCCGGACCTGCTCGAGCGGGTCGAAGATGTGGTGCTGAACCGCCGGCCCGACGCGACCGATCGCCTGCTGGAGGTGGCCGACTCAGTGAAAGGGCAGGCGGCGGCCCAGGCCAGCGACCTCGGCTGGCGCAACGCTCCGGTAGCGGAGCGGCTGAGCCACGCGCTGGTCGAAGGGATTGCCGACTACATCGTAGAAGACACCGAGGAGGCCCGCCGCCAGGCGGAGCGGCCCATCCACGTTATCGAGGGGCCGCTGATGGACGGGATGAACGTGGTGGGCGACCTGTTCGGGGCCGGCAAGATGTTCCTGCCCCAGGTGGTCAAGAGCGCGCGGGTGATGAAGCGGGCCGTGGCCCACCTGATCCCTTACATCGAGGCCGAGAAGGAGGCGATGGGCGGAGAGAGTGACGGCCAGACGAAATCCAACGGCCGAGTTCTTCTCGCCACGGTTAAGGGCGACGTGCACGATATCGGCAAAAACATCGTGGGCGTGGTGCTGCAATGCAACAACTATGAGGTCATCGACCTCGGCGTCATGGTTCCCTCCGCCCGGATCCTGGAAACCGCGCGCCGGGAGCAGGTCGACATCATCGGCCTCAGCGGCTTGATCACCCCGTCGCTGGAGGAGATGGCGTTCGTGGCTGGTGAGATGGAGCGCGAAGGGTTCACGATCCCGCTGCTCATCGGCGGAGCCACGACGTCACGGGTCCACACCGCCGTGAAGATTGAACCCCGGTACCGGGGCCCTACCGTCCACGTGATCGATGCGTCCCGAGCGGTCGGTGTCGCGGGAAACCTGCGGAGCGAGAGCGCTCGCCCGGACTACGTGGCCAGCGTCAAGGCGGAGTACCAGGACGTACGCACTCAGCGAGGGAGCCGGAAGGCCGAGGAGCGTCGCCAATCCATTGCCGACGCCCGGCGAAACCGCTTGGCGATCGACTGGACGGCTACCACTCCGCCAGAGCCCTGCTTCACCGGCGTTCGGACGCTGAAGGACTACCCGCTTGACGAGCTGGTGCCGTTGATAGACTGGACCCCGTTCTTCCAAACCTGGGAGCTGGCGGGACACTATCCCGCCATACTGAACGACCCGGTCACTGGACCGGCGGCACGAGGTCTATTCCAGGATGCCGGTGTCTTGCTGGATCGCATCGTGAAGCAACGGCTGCTCCGCGCCCAGGGAGTTTTCGGCTTCTTCCCTGCCAACAGCGTGGGCGATGACATCGAGCTGTACGGCGACGAGGAACGAGCTCAGCGCAAGGCGGTCATTCATACCATCCGGCAGCAGATGGTGAAGCCACCTGGCCGCCCTAACCTTGCCTTGGCGGACTTCGTGGCTCCCCGGGAGCTCGGGGTACCCGACTATGTGGGCGCATTCGCGGTAACGGCCGGTGTGGGTATAGAGGCATTAGTCGAACGGTTCGAGGCCGATCACGACGACTACAATGCCATCCTCACCAAGGCTCTGGCCGACCGCCTGGCCGAGGCTTTTGCCGAGCTGTTGCACCGGCGGGTGCGCACGGAATTCTGGGGCTATGCCCGGGATGAGGCGCTCGACGCTGAAGGGCTGATCAAGGAGCGCTACCAGGGCATTCGGCCGGCTCCCGGGTACCCGGCCTGTCCCGACCATACCGAGAAGCGAACCTTATTCGATCTGCTCGGAGCGGAGCGGCAGGCGGGGATCACTCTAACGGAGAGCTTTGCCATGCTGCCGACCGCATCGGTCAGCGGATACTACTTCTGGCATCCCCAGGCCCAGTATTTCGGGGTCGGCAAGATCGAGCGGGACCAGGTGGAGGATTACGCCCGCCGTAAAGCGCTCGATGTGGCTACGGTCGAACGCTGGCTGGCGCCCAACCTGAACTACGATCGGTAGGATGTCTACCCTCCGCGATTTGATCGACGATGGCAGGGTGCACGTCCTCGACGGGGCGATGGGCACCATGCTGTACAGCCGGGGAATGTTCGTGAACGTCTGCTACGACGAGCTGAACCTCAGTCAGCCGGCGCTGGTCCAGGACGTTCATGAGGCCTATGTGCAGGCCGGAGCGGAGATCCTGGAGACCAACACCTTCGGCGCCAATCCGGTCAAGCTGTCGAGCCATGGTTTGGAGGACGAGACCGAAGTGATCAACCGGAGCGCGGTGGCAATCGCGCGCCGGGCGGCCAACGGCCGGGCCCTCGTCATCGGGGCCATCGGCCCGCTCGGCATCCGGCTGGAGCCTTGGGGGCCCACCGCCCGGGAGGAAGCGATCGGATTCTTCAGCCGGCAGGCTCGCGGCCTGCTGGAAGGCGAGGTGGATGGATTCATCCTGGAGACCTTTGGCGACCTGCACGAGCTCGAGGCGGCGCTGTGTGCCGTGAAGGGGCTGACCGATCTACCGGTCATCGCACAGATGACCGTGGGACAGGACGGGAACACCGCGTACGGAACCAGCGTCGAGACCATTGCAGCCAAGCTGACCGAGCTGGGAGCCGATGTGGTAGGGCTGAACTGTTCGGTGGGGCCCGCGGCAATGCTGGACGCCATCGAGCGGATGGTGGAGCGTACCGACCGACCCATCTCGGCCCAGCCCAATGCCGGCTTGCCTCGGGCGGTGGACGACCGGCGGATCTATCTCGCCAGTCCCGAATACATGGGATCGTACGCCCGGCGGATGATCCAGGCCGGGGCCCGCTTCGTGGGAGGCTGCTGCGGAACCACCCCGGAGCATATCAAGCAGATTCACGCCTACGTCGCCAGCGTGCAGCCGAGGCTTGTCCCCATGGGCCGGCCGGCCGCTGCAGCCGGAGCAGCGACTGGGGTGGAACCGGTCCCCATAGCTCACCGCTCCCGGCTGGGGCAACGGCTCGCCGCTGGCGAGTTCGTGACCAGCGTCGAAATTCTGCCACCGAAGGGCTGGAACCCAGCCGAGATGATCGAACAGTGCCGCGCCCTTCAGCAAGCCGGGGTGAACGCGGTCAACGTGCTGGACAGCGCCCGGGCCCAAAGCCGGATGGGTGTGCTTCCGGCGGCGCTGATCGTCCAGCGCGAGGTTGGCCTCGAGACCGTCTTCCATTACACCTGCCGCGATCGCAACATGCTGGGGATGCTGAGCGACCTGCTCGGCGCGGCGGCCGGCGGTTTGCGCAACGTGCTCGTCGTCACCGGCGACCCGCCGACGATGGGCCCCTATCCGGACTCGACCGCTGTGTTCGACATCGACAGCATCGGTCTCACCAATCTGCTGCACCGGCTGAATCAGGGCCTCGATCCCGGCGGCAACCCGATCGGGGAGCCCACCCGTTTTGTGGTGGGCGTGGCGGTCAATCAGGGCGCCGACCTGGAGAAGGAACTGGAGCGATTCGCCTGGAAGGTCGAGGCGGGAGCGGACTTCGCCGTCACCCAACCGGTCTTCGATACCGACCAGCTGAAACGGTTTCTCGACCGAGCCCGGTCCCGAGTGCCGGTGATTGCGGGAATCTGGCCTCTGACCTCACTCCGGAACGCCGAGTTCCTGGCCAATGAGGTTCCCGGTGTGCACCTGCCGCCCGGCCGTGGTCGAGCGGATGCGCCGGGCCCAGGAGCATGGCACCGCCGCGGCTCGCGCCGAGGGTGTAGCCCTGGCATCGGAAATGATCGAGGCGGTGAAGGGGTTGGTGCAAGGAGTCCAGGTGAGCGCGCCGGCGGGCCGGGTGGCCGGCGCCCTCGAGGTTCTGGCGTCGCTCTAGAGCAGATCGACGATTCGGCGGTATCTGCGTTTCTACCTGCTGGAATCCCAGATTGCTCAAATAGACCTTATCCGCTCCCGCCTCCCGCAGGGCTCGCACGCTCTTGGCGCAGATCTCCTCAGGCGTCAGCCCAGCCTCGAACTCCCGCGTCAGCTCCGCCGCTGGGACCGGGAAAAAATCCCCCAGCTTGGCCAGCGTCGCAGGGTTGGCGCTCCGATAGAGGAACACGCCGAAGACGCCCGGATAGGGCACCCCCCGCCGCCGCGCTTCCTTCAGAAACCGCTCCACCGCACGCATACTGTGGTGAGAGACCACCTGCGTCAGGTAGAACTCGGCCTCGAACCGCTCGTCCAGCAGAAAATCGACTTGCTCCATCGCAGTCACGATGCGGATTGGCCCAGCCGCCAAGGTCGAGTCCGGGAACCCGCTTCCTGATCAGGGTGCGCAGCTCTCGGGCATGGGGCACGCATCGTGGGGGACCAGCCGTGTGGTCGCCGCCCAGCACGGTCAGTGCCTCGAACCCATGGGAGGCCGCTCGGGCAGCGTGCATCAGGCAATACGGGATCGAGTGTTTCGAGGTCAGGAAGGGGACTATGCGCGACGGGTCCACGTCACCGGCCAGGTTGGCCGTCAGGTGGGCCAGGTTTTCCTCTTCCGATAGCCCGACGGCGTTGTCGGTCAGAAAGATGACGGTGTCCCGCCGGGCCAGGCGCTGGATCGAGTGGTACATGTCGATCCACACTTCCATGGTGTCGGCCTGGGAGAGCCCGATGCGGGGCGGTCGCAGCTCAACCGCTGCCAGCGGGCGGTCTTCTCGAAGCCGTTGGAGCAACGGGCTGGCTGGAGCGTGCGAGTGGTCATTGCCATGGTGGGACGGAAGCTAACCCGGTGAGCCCGAGTCGAACGACCGTTGAAGCCTAGTGCGCAGCCGTATCTTCCCGCTGACGCTCAACTCCTTAACATTGGCCACCTATGTCCACCGTCTCGGCAGCTCCGCCGGCACTGACGATTCTGACCGAAGAAGAGGCCATGTTCCGCGACGCGGTCCGGGAGTTCGCCGAGACCGAAATCCGGCCCCACGTGCATGAGATGGACGAGGCGGCGCAGTTCCGTCCGGACCTGATTCCCAAGTTTTTCGAGCTCGGACTCATGGGCATCGAGGTGCCGGAGCAGTATGGCGGGAGCGGCGGAAGCATTTTCATGGCGGTCCTGGCCATCGAGGAGCTGGCCCGGGTGGACGCATCGGCCGCCATCTACGTGGATGTGCACAACACTCTGGTCAACAATGCCCTTCTCCGTTGGGGCAGCCCGGAGCAGCAAGCCCGCTACTTCCCCCGGCTCACGACCGAGCTGCTCGGCGCGTTTGCGCTCTCCGAGCCCGGCAGCGGGAGCGACGCGTTCGCGCTCGCCACCCGGGCCGAGCGCAAGGGTAAGGATTGGGTGCTCACCGGACGCAAGTTCTGGATCACCAACGGGGCCGAGGCCGGCCTCTTCATCGTCTTCGCCAACGCCGACCCGTCCAAGGGTTACAAGGGGATTACCGGTTTCCTGGTCGAGCGGGGCTTTCCGGGGTTTTCCATTGGGAAGAAGGAAAACAAGCTCGGCATTCGGGCCTCCAGCACCACCGAGCTGATCCTCGAGGAATGCCTGGTTCCCGCGGAAAACGTGCTCGGGCCCGGTCGGGCAGGGCTACAAGATCTCGATCGAGACCTTGAATGAAGGCCGGATTGGCATCGGCGCCCAGATGATCGGGGTTGCGACCGGCGCGCTTCAGGCCGCCACCGCCTATGTCAAGGAGCGGCGGCAGTTCGGCAAGGCCATCGCCGAGTTTCAGGCGGTCCAGTTCCAGCTCGCCCAGATGGCGACCGATCTCGAGGCGGCCCGCCTCATGGTGTACAACGCCGCCCGGCTCAAGGACGCCCGCCAGCCTTTCGCTCAGCAGGCGGCCATGGCCAAGCTGTTCAGCTCCCAGGTGGCGGACCGGATCACCTCGGCCTGCCTCGAGCTGTTCGGAGGCTACGGGTATTCGAAGGAATATCCGGCCGAGAAGTACTATCGAGACGCGAAGATCGGCACGATCTACGAGGGAACCAGCAACATGCAGCTGCAGACCATCGCGAAGGCTTTGTTGAAGTAAGCAAACGACCCTCCGGCATGACACCGGAGGGTCGTGTGTCTTCGAGCTTACAGCTTTCCTGCCTACCCGCTTACTCGCACACCCACCTACTTCTTCTCTCCGGTCCAGACCTTCGGCAGCGTCATGGTGCCGGTACCACAGGGGTTCAGGGTGGCGGGGGAACTCGCCATGTCCCACTGCACGTCGCGGTGCTCGTCCGTAGCTGCAACTGAGCAGCGCTCTCCTGCGCGGGTCATCTCCGCTACAGCTTCGGCTCCGGTCACAATGTTACCAGTTGATGCCACACCGGCCGCCCCGACCGCGCTGGCGTCTGCACTGGCACCGGATTGGTCCGTGGTGACGTTCCCGTGCAGTTCGGCCGAATCCGCAGGGGGCCGAACCCGCGCGGGCTCGTGCTTGGCGAGCTCAGCAGCCTTCTCGGAGACTGTATCCGAATGCATCCGCTCGGTCGCGGCGGAATCGCTCGCCGGAGCGGCGGTATCTGCGACGGCCACCTCACTGCTGGCGGTATCCGACGCCATCGCAGTATCCGCAGTGGCCATCTCAGTCGTGCTGGTGTCGGGATGAGCCAGGATCACTCCAGTGTCCCCTATCGTGGCCGTATCGGCCTGCGCCTGGCTCGAGGTATCAACCTGCGCCTGGACGGCGGCAGTGTCGCCCTGAGCCAGGGTGACGCTGGTGTCACGCGCCATGGGCGCCGCACCGGCATTGCTGGTGTCCGACGTGACTTCACGGGCGGCGGACGTATCGGCATTGGCCAGGGATGTGGCGGAAGTGTCCGAGCGCTCGGGCGGATGTGTCGGTCACCGCGACGTGGACGAGGTATCGGCTCGGCTGGGGAGCCGCTGCGGAAACCGGCGTCGAATCGCTGACGTTGCTCGAAGCGGTGGAGCTGTCGCTTCCCATTGCCTGGTAACCGGCCACGTCCTTACTCCCATTCGCGGGGAGTGACTGCACTGCTCGGCGAGGTAGCAGCCCCGGGAGCGGACCTTCCCGGTGTGATGGGTTGGCTTCGTCGTGTCACTCGACATCCTGCTGCTGGCCGAAGGTGCTCCGGTGCTGGTGTCGGCCGAGGGCTGCGGGTTCGTCGAGGGCTGAGTGGATGCGCTTGGCTGGGTTGAGGTGCTGGCCTGGGTATCGGCCGGGGCCACGGCGCCGGTCTGAGTGGTATCGCGGCCCGTGCTGGCCCGGTCGGAACGGGAACAGGCTGACGCACCAGCGAGAGCTACGGCACCGGCTACCATCCCCCGGAGCAAGCTGCGGTTGTGAATCGAGAGATGCATTTCTTCTATCCTCCAATTGGTTCGTAGCTTCATCGCTCGTGGGCACCCCCAAGTGGGCACAGCACTCAGACTATCGGCTCAACCCGGCAATCGCGGTGAGAGGTGACCGACCTCTCTCGTGAGTCGGGTCACAGCAACACGACCCTTTGGCAGGAACGCCAAAGGGCCGTCTGTTTGCCTTACTAGCTTAGCTGCGCCGGCTGACTTACCGGCTGGTCGAGTCCCGCGGCTGTTGCGACGGGTTATACCCCGTGGTGTCGCCGGTCCGCGACATCCCCGTGGAGTCCAGACCGCTGGGGTTGGATCGATTTAAACTCGAGCTGTCGGCCGATGCCGTCCCGGAAGTATCCCTGGAGCTGCTCGCCCCGGTGGTATCCCGGCCGTATGCACCAGTGGTATCCCGGCGAGCCCGACGTGTCAGCGCCGACCGCATGATGGGTCGTGTCCCGCTCGATGCCCGAGTAGCCGGCAGTGTCCTGTGGGCTACCCTGCCCCTGCTTCTGCAGGAACGTATCCGACGCGGTCTGGCCGGTTCGCGGCATCATCGTGGTATCCCGCTCCATGCCCCGGTATCCCGGCGGGTTCTGGGTGGTATCTGAGCTGGTAGTATCCCGCGCGGCGGCCGCCTCATTGGGCGACGTATCGTTGGTTCGCGCCTTATTTCCTGCGCACGCCAGGCCGCCGATAAGCGCGGCGATAGCGGCGTAACGTGTGGAGTTATTGACTCGCATTCGACCTCCTCGGATCGCTTGCAGTGATGTCACCATTGGTCCGAGCTCGGCCTTCTACCTGACCAGCCAAGCCGCTCAATAGGCCGGGACAGCACCGAACGGCGGCACGCAAATCACTGTGCCACCGATACATCCCGGCCTCGACCACTCCGAATTCTGCGCCCGGGTATCATACCCGCGGCCCCAATGTCGTTCTGTGATAGGGGTCACCCTATCGCATCGAAAATCGAGATCCGAGAGGGGCTTGGAGGGCCCAGGACTTGCTATTTCCCGGCCCTAGAGCCCGCTGGCCTCTTCAGAGGCCACTCGGCGAGGCTTTTCGACACAAGTCGCTAGACACTTTGGCGTTACTCTGCGCAGCGGTACCGGGGTTCAGGACTATTTGTCCGCCTTCGGGCTGGAGAGTGCAGGCCGGTGAACCACTCACCCAGGAAGTCTCGTGCACTCCTCGGCCTTACCGCGCTGGCTGACCCGACTGTCCGGATTCGCAGCCGTGCTTCTCAGTTCGGGCTCCGTTCTCGAAGCTCAGACGGATGCCCAGTGGATCGGCTCCCGGATGAACGAATGGTACGTAACGGCCTCGCGTAGGGCTCCCGGCGACTGGGGCATAGCCATCGCTGATCAAAGCGGCCAGATGCTCTGGAGCTATAACGCGGAGGCCTCGCTCATGCCGGCGTCCGCCGTGAAGCTGTTTACCACCGGTTACGCCCGTACCGTCCTGGGAGGAACTGCCCGCAAAGCCACCCGGCTCGTCGGAACCGGAACGGTGGATCCTGCAACCGGCGAGTGGCTGGGGGAGTGGGCCTTGGAGCTGAACGGCGACCCCTCCCTCGAGCGAGCTGAAGGCTCCGGTCCCACGTTGTACGACCTGGCCTCCCAGCTGGCGAGTGCCGGGGTCCGCCGGCTTTCGGGCCCGCTGCAGGTTCAGAGCGCAGACGGTCCGGCCACTGCGATCTATCCCGCCGTGTGGTCTCCCCGGCACATGGGCCGCCTCTTCGCTCCGCTGGTGGGGCCGCTCACCCTCCATGAAAATGTCATCTGGGTAACGGTGCAGCCGGGCCAGAGAGTTGGGCAACGGCCCCGCGTCATCGGAACTGCGCCTCTAGGAATTGGGTCTCTCGTGACCGTCAGTGCCACCACCCACAGTGGCCGGCGGGCACGGCTCCGGCTCAGGCCCAAGAAGGTTGGGTGGGTGGTGACCGGGACCATCGGAATACGTGCTGGAGCTCGTCGGTTAGCCGCAACCGCGAGCGATCCCAAGGCGGTGCTGGATGCGGCCTGGGGCATGGCTCTCAGCAAAGCCGGGATCGAATGGGATCGCTCTGCCAAGACGCCGATTGCGCTGGATGCCTCCCCCCAGGTTTTGGCCGAGGTAGCTTCTCCGCCACTGGACTCGCTGGCAAGCGAGATCAACCGCCGGAGCCTCAACGCGGGTGCCGAGTTGCTGTTGCAGTGGGCCGGCGGACCGGATGACGGGCCAGCCCATCTCATGCAGCATATCCAGGAAGTGACCGGGAAGAGTGACGGAGTCTACCTGGTAGACGGGAGCGGACTGTCGTATCAGGATCGGGTGACCCCGTCCACCTTCATCTCCTATCTCGCCCGGTTTCCCACCACGGCCGCGGGCCGGAACTTCCCCCAGCTACTCCCGGCCAACGGGAGCGGAACGCTGCGGCGGCTGAACAGCGGATTCCCTGGGGCGGGGGTGGTGCGGGCCAAGACCGGTACCTTGGGGAGAGTCTCGACCGTGGTGGGCTATCTGGGACGGCCTGAGGGCACCTTGCTGGTGTCGCTGATGTACAACGGATCCCGGCCTGGCGCAGCCCGCCGAGCCCAGTGGAATCTGTTCCGCCTGCTCGGGGCCAATGGAGTGGTTATTCCCGCGGACACCTCGTCCACCGAGCCCTTGCAGCTGGGCGGGGAGCAGGCGGACACGACGGAGGGGTGGATCAACACGAGCAAGGCGGACACTACCGAGGTGGACACGGCAGCGAGCGTAGCTGACTCGCTATAAGGCCCAGAGCTTGGTAAACCGTAACACCTACGAGCCCAGGTACTGGGTCCGTTTTCTTTGTCTGATCATAGATCCCGGGGCAACAGCCCCGTTCAAAAGCCATGAATTGGTATAGTTTTGCGAGATGCCGGAGGCACAAAACGCCGGCGAGGAACCAGCCCGGCGCTCGACGGCAGCTACCCCCGGGTAATGGATCCCGCAAGAGGTGCCTAGGGACATACCCAGACTCGCTCGGCTGGACGTCTCCATCCCCGATCCCTAGTTTCTACCGTTGCCTGCAACCCGCACCCGTTTCAGCAGTTCCCTTCGACATCAAGGCACTACATGGCGACTCAGCCCCGTCCCGTCGCTCCTCCGCCGGAGGCTCCCGCCTTCCGGCCGTACGTACCACCATCGCAATCCCCAGCGGAGCTGACCGTTCGCGCGGTGATCCTGGGCGCGATTCTGGGAATCGTCTTCGCCGCCTCCAGCGTGTACCTCGCGCTCAAGATCGGTCTCACCGTCTCGGCCTCGATTCCCATCGCGGTGCTGGCGGTGGCCTTCTTCCGCACCCTGGGGAAATCGACGATCCTGGAGAACAACATCGTCCAGACCACCGGCTCGGCCGGTGAGTCCATCGCCGCCGGGATCGTGTTCACGCTCCCCGCCATTTTGTTGATGGGCTACGACCTGACCGTGAGCAAGGTGGCGGTGATCGCGGTCATCGGCGGCCTGCTCGGCATGCTGATGATGATTCCGCTGCGGCGGGCGCTGATCGTCAAGGAGCACGGCCGGCTGCACCTACCCCGAGGGGACCGCCTGTGCCGAGGTGCTGATCGCCGGCGACAAAGGCGGCCTCCAGGCCCGGCTGCTGTTCCAGGCGTTCGGTCTGGCCTTCCTCTACAAGTTCCTGATGTCGGGGCTCAAGGTCTGGAAGGAATATCCCGGGCGGGTCTCCACCTTCTATAAGGGCGCGTCGATCTCCGCCGAGGTCTCGCCCGAGCTGCTCGGCGTCGGCTACATCATCGGCCCCCGGATCGCCGGGTATCTGTTCGCCGGCGGCTCGCTCGCGTACCTGGTGCTGATCCCCGCCATCAAGCTCTTCGGCGCCGGGCTCACCCAGCCGATCTTCGCCGAGACCAAGCTGATCAAGGACATGAGCCCGGCCGAGGTGCGGGCCGCGTTCGTCTTCTATATCGGGGCGGGAGCGGTGGCCTCCGCCGGCATCATCGCCTTAATCCGGTCGCTCCCCACCATCGTCAGCGCGTTCCGCTCCGGCTTCCAGGATCTGAAGGGCAGCATGGGCGAGGCCGCCAGCCGGCTCCGGACCGACATCGACCTGCCGATCTGGGTGACCCTGGCGGGCGCGGTCGGTGCTGGCTCTCGCTCCTCACCGGTTCTCCGCAGGCTGGCGGTCAACCTGCTCGGCGCCATCCTCATCATCATCTTCGGCTTCTTCTTCGTGGTGGTGTCATCCCGCATCACCGGCGAGATCGGCGTCAGCGCCAACCCGATCTCGGGGATGACCATCGCCGCGCTGATCGGCACCACCACCATCTTCCTGCTGATCGGATGGACCGGCGTGGACCACCGGGTCGGCGCCATCTCCATCGCCGGCGTCATCGCCGTGGCCGCCGGGAAATGCCGGGCGCCACCAGCCAGGACCTCAAGACCGGCTTTCTGGTCGGAGCTACGCCCAAGCGGCAGCAGATCGCGATCATGGTCGGCGCCATCACCTCCGCCCTCGCCATCGGCTGGACGCATTACCCTGCTTAACAACACCTACACCAACATCGTCCCGGAGCGTCATCCCGGAGTGGCGCTGCAGGCGCCGGCTCCAGGCGCCGCCGATCGCTCGGTGACCAGCCTGGGCGAGCGGATGCGGCATGGAGGGAAGCAGTGGGACGTGGTCCGGGTGAACATTCCCACTCAGGGGATTCAGCCGGGCAAGTATCTGCTCGATCCGGAGAGCCATGAGGTCGCCTATCTGGTGGACCCGGGTATCGGCGGGCCGGGTCCGGGAGATCGACGGCAAGCCGGTCACCAAGCTCGATTCGCCCAAGGCCACCATCATGGCCCTGGTGACCGACGGCATCCTGACCCAGAAGCTGCCCTGGGGTCTGGTGCTGATCGGTGTGTTTCTCACCATCGCGATCGAGCTGATGGGTCTTCAGTCCCTGCCCATCGCCGTCGGGGTCTACCTGCCGATCTCGACCTCGTCCCCGATGTTCATCGGCGGCGCGGTGCGCTGGCTGGTCGAGCGGCGGCTCGAGAGCGGCTCGCGGTCGCTGGCCGAGGTGGAGTCCGGACCCGGCGTGCTCTTCTCCAGCGGCCTGATTGCCGGTGGCGCCCTCGCCGGCGTGGCGATCGCCGGGATAGCGGCGCTCCTGGTCGACCGCGCCGAGGCGGCGCAGGTTCCGGCCGCCGATTACCTCGCCCACGTCGTCGGTCTGCAAGGGCTGTCGGGGGCTTCGCCACCAGCGATCTGGCCGCACTGGCGATGTTCGTCGCTGCTCGGAGCCGTGCTCTACCGCGTGGCCAGGAGGTAGTGCCCCCCTCCGCTCCCGTCTCGCCCGCCATCAGCGCCCGCATCATTCACGCGGCGCTGATGCTGGGCGTGATGCTGTTCTCTGGCGGTGGCCTGGTACATCGGCAGCAAGCACGCGGTCCGGTCTCGGCCGTTCCCGACCGGCGGGTGCTGTACCTCGGACTCTTTCTGGTCAGCGCGCGTGCTCTTCGGGGCGGCGATGTACAGCGCCGCGCGGCTTACACCGCCCGGCCCGGGAACGTCTCAGGACGACTGGTGGCGGGCCAACCTCGGCCGCGCGATCGTGATCTGGGCTCTGGTCGAGGCGCCCGCATCTCTGGGGACGGTGGCATATCTCCTGACCCATGACTTCCGCACCCTTATAGCGCCGTTCACCGGGCTGCTGTTGTTCGTGAACTATCGGCCCAGCCGGCTGGCCGAGGCGTGAGTGCGGGTCGTTACGCTGCTGCCGGCAGCCACCGAGATCGTGGCGGCACTGGGAGGCGGCGACCAGCTGGTCGGCATCTCCCACGAATGCGACTACCCGGCGCTCGGTCCAGCGGCTTCCCCGGGTCACCGCGACGCCGATTGATATCGAGGCACCGGGGCGGCCATCGATGCCGAGGTGCGCCGGCTGCGGGAGTCGGGTCAGCCCGGTAATCGCGATCGACGCCGACCAGCTGCGCGGCGCTCGCCCCGATCTGATCATCACCCAGGGGCTCTGCGAGGTGTGCGCGGTCACCGACGGCGAGGTCCACCGGCTCGCCGCGGCGCTGGATGCGGCACCTCGGGTGCTGTCTCTTGACTGCGCGCGACCTCGCCGGGATCTGGAGCGACATCGGCGCGGTAGGCGCAGCCCTGGACCTGGAGGACGAGGCCGAGGAGCTGGTGGCTCGGGCTCGGAGCCGAGTAGCGCAGGCTTCGGGCAACCGGCCTCGACCGGCCCGGCAGCGCGTGCTCTGCATCGAGTGGCTGGAGCCCGCTCTATCTCGGCGGGCCACTGGGTGCCGGAGCTGGTGACGGCCGCGGGCGGCAAAGACGTCGGGGCTGCAGCCGGCAGCCACTCAGCCCGGCGGGAATGGAGCGAGCTTCGCCGGCTGCGACCCGATCATATCATGGTCATGCTCTGCGGGTTCGGGGTCGAGCGGGCCCGGGCGGAGCTGGACCGGACTGCGGAACCCCGAGGCCCTCGAGCTGATGCGCCGGGTGCCCACCTGGATCATCGACGGCAACGCGTACACCTCGCGGCCCGGCCCGCGGGTGGTGGACGGCGCCGAGCGGATCCAGGCGGCCCTGCTGCAACGGGCCGTCCAGCGGCGATCGAGCGTGGCAGCCGGCTGGGCAATGCTGAGCATCAGTCAAGCCATGCTCGAGTGAGGACCTGGCTGACGGTGCGGCAGCCTCTTCGAGGAGTACGCCGCATCGCTGGGTATCGATCTTTGCTTTCAGGGCTTCGACCAGGAGCTGGCGACGCTGCCCGGAGACTATGCGCCGCCAGAGGGCCGGCTGCTGCTGGCCCGTGGGATGATGGCGATCGCCGGTTGCGTGGCCCTCCGGCCGCTGGAGCCGGGCGTCTGCGAGATGAAGCGGCTGTATGTCCGGCCGGCATTTCGGCGCTCGGGGTTGGGCGGGCTGCTGGTGGAGCAGGCGATCCATGAGGCGCGCAGCGCTGGCTATCAGCACGCATGCGGCTGGACACGCCTGCCGTCCATGACCGGCGCCTCGCGCTGTACCGCCGGCTCGGCTTTCGGGAGATACCGCCCTACGGCGACAACCCCGTTGAAGGAGCCGTGTTCCTCGAACTGCAACTGATCGGTCAAGCCCCAGTGACCCCTGAATCCCTCGCATTCCTGAAGTCGGCTGCTGGACACGCCCGGCCCCTCCTCGTTCGAGGCCGCTCCGGCCCGGGTCTGGCGGGCGGAGGCGGAGACGTTCGCCGATTCGGTCCAGGCCGATGTGGCGGGAAACTCCTTCGCCAGCCTCAACGCCGACGGCCGCGCCCCGGCTCATGTTCGCCGGGCACATCGATGAGATCGGGGTCATGGTGACCCACATCGACGACGAGGGCTACCTCAGCTTCGATACCATCGGCGGCTGGGACCACCAGGTCTTCGTGGGCCAGCGGGTCATCCTGCTGGGGCGAGCCGGCCAGGTGACCGGAGTGGTGGGCAAGAAGGCCATCCACCTCATGGAGCGGGAGGAGCGGGAAAAGGTCTCCAAGGTGGAAGATCTCTGGATCGACATCGGGGCTGCCACTCGGGCCGAGGCCGAGAGCCGGCGTGCGGATTGGCGACCCCGGCGTGCTGGCAGCGGGGGTGATCGAGTTCCCCAACGGCCGGCTGGTGAGCCGCTGCATCGACAACCGGATCGGAGCCTTCGTGGTGCTGGAGGCGCTCCGGCTGCTGGCCCAGGAACCGCCCCGGTGCCTCGGTGACCGCGGTAGCTACGACCCGGGAAGAGATCGCCGCCACCGGCGGGGGCGCCCGCTCCTCGGCCAACCGGCTGGAGCCCGACGTGGCCATCGTGATCGACGTGACCCATGCAACCGATTATCCCGGCATCGAGAAGCGCAAGCACGGCGACTATCGGCTGGGTGGAGGCCCGGCCATCTCGCGCGGGGCCTCGGTCAGCGAGCTCGTGTTCGAGCTGCTGGTGGAGACGGCCGAGGCGGAGCAGATCCCCTACAAGATCGAGGCGGCCTCCCGCGATACCCACACCGACGCCGAAGCCATCTTCAACGCCCACCGGGGAGTGGCCACGGCGCTGGTGTCGGTCCCCAATCGCTACATGCACAGCCCCAACGAGATGGTCGCGCTGGAGGACCTCGAACGAACCGCGCGCCTGCTGGCGGCCTTTGCCCGAAAGCTTGGACCCGACACCAGCTTCGTGCCGCAGTAGCGGCGTTCTATTATTCTCTGCTCTATGCGCGTATCGCTCTCCTTGCGGCCTGCTCGGCGACCGTGTCGCTCGCCGGGCCGGCTCTCGGGCCCAGCGGATCGCGCGAACCTCCCCGTCTGCTCGACGATATCAGGTTCCTGAGCCGACGACCGGCTCCAGGGCAGGGCCACCGGTTCCCCCGGCGCCGATTCCGCCGCCGCCTACCTGGCCCGCCGTTTCTCCGAGGTCGGCCTTCAACCCGCCGCCGGAGGATGGTTCCAGTCGTTCACCGTCGGCCGGGATGCTCCGGCTGCCCGGCAGGCGCAAAGCCGGCGGCGTCGATCGGCAAGAACGTGATCGGCATCCTGCCGGGGCGCGATCCGGTGCTGCGCAATCAGACCGTCGTACTCGGCGCCCACTACGATCATCTGGGGCTGGGCGGGTTCGGCAGCCTCGATCCCGACAGCACCGGTCGGGTGCACAACGGAGCCGACGATAACGCGTCGGGAGTGGCGGCGCTGATTCAGGTGGCCGCCCGGCTGGCCGCTTCCCCGCCGGCCCGCACGGTGGTGTTCATCGCCTTCAGTGGTGAGGAGCTGGGACTGCTGGGCTCGGCCCACTACGTCAAGGAGCCGATCTATCCGCTGGCCGGGACCCTGGCCATGGTGAACCTCGACATGGTCGGCCGGCTCCGGAATGGGCGTCTGATCGTGTACGGCGCCCGGAGCGCCAAGGAGTTTCCCGCCCTGCTCGACTCACTCAACTGGTACGCGGGATTCGATCTCAAGGCTCAGGGCGACGGATACGGCCCCAGCGACCAGTCGTCGTTCTATGCCGCCAAGCGGCCGGTGCTCCACCTCTTCACCGACCTGCACGAGGACTATCACCGGACCACCGACGACTGGCAGAAGGTGAACCTCGACGGGCTTAAGCGAGTCGCCGATTTCACCCTGGGCCTGGTGACCGCGCTGGCCAACCGGCACGCCCCGCTCACCTTCCAGGACCTGGCCCGCTGCCCTTCCCAATCAGGCGTCGGCATCCGCGCCGTGCCACCCCCGGGTATGGGGCCTACCTCGGCACCGTGCCGGACATGACCGGCGCGCCCGGAGGGGTGCGACTGGTCGGAGTCCGGGCCGGCAGCCCGGCCGAGAAGGCGGGACTCAGAGGCGACGACATCATCACCCGGATCGGTAGCACCGATACCCCCGACCTGCAGGCGATGACCGATGCTCTCAGGAGCCATCGGCCCGGCGAAACGGTCGAGATCGTGGTCCGGCGGGGGACGCGGCGGTGACCACGCTTCGCGCCAAACTCGGCATCCGGGGAGGCTGAGATGCCGGTGCTCGACAGCGACCGGATCATGGCCGCGCTGCGCGGGGCCTTTGCCCGGGAGCAAGGACGCGAGGCGCTGCTCCGCATCGCCGCCGAAAAGATCCGGGCCGCCGGTGCGCCGTACACCTCGGTCTATCTCTACATGCTGCACGGGCAGGAGCTGGTGCTCGAGGCGTTCGCCGGACGGGAGACGGACCACACCCGGATTCCGGTTGGTGTCGGGGTGTGCGGGACCGCCGTCGCCAGCGGCCAGGATCAGAACGTCCCCGATGTCCGTGCGGTCGAGAACTATCTCGCCTGCAACGCGTGGACCCGCTCCGAGCTGGTGGTGCTGATCCGCCGGGGCAATCTGATTCTGGGGCAGATCGACATCGACAGCGACGTCGCTGACCCGTTCACGCCGGAAGAAGAAGCCGCGGTCAAGCAGGTGGCTGACGCGCTTGCCATCCTCCTGTAGGCCCACCAACTCATGCCGGAGGCTGAGACCCGCACCCTCGAGGTTCGCGGAGTCCGGATCTTCGAGCGACGGATCGGCGCGGGGCCCTCCGACGGTGGTTCTCCATGGCGGGCCCGGCGCCCACCACGACTATCTCCTGCCGGACTTCGACGCGCTGGCCCACGACCGCGAGCTGATCTATTACGACCAGCGAGGTGGCGGTCGATCTCCAGTTCCACGGGAGATTCCGGTGGGGTGGCGGGAACATGTCGCCGACCTCGAGGAGCTCCGGCAAGCAGTGGGGTATGGAGCAGCTGACCCTGGCCGGTTACTCCTGGGGTGGGCTGCTCGCCCTGCTCTATGCCATCGAGTTTCCCAATCGGGTTGAGCGGCTAGCGCTCGTGTCCCCCGCTCCCGCCTGGCGGGAAGCCCGGATCGAGTTCGAGCGCCGCTTCGCCGAGCGGAATCTCGCCCCCGAGCTGCAGCGTCAGCGCGCAGCTCTGCGGGAGAGCGGCCTCCGGGAGCGAGATCCCTGCGGAGTATGCCCAGCGGCTGTTCGAGCTGTCGGTGGCGCCCTATTTCTCCGACCCGGCCCGGGCCCGCGACCTTACCCCTTTCCGAGTCACCGGCCGGACCCAGCAGGAGGTGTGGGCCAGCTCTGGGAGACTACGATCTCCGGCCGGCCATATCCCGACTGGCGATACCTGCCTTGGTGCTGCACGGCGAAGACGATCCCATCCCTCTGGAGACCGCCGAAACGGTAGCCCGGCTCTTGGGAGCCGAGTTCCAGGCGCTGCCCCGCTCTGGTCACGTGCCGTATGTTGAGGCGTTCGAGGAGTTTGTGAGGCTGATGGACGGTTTTCTGCCCCGGGCCGCCTAGCGGCGGCTAAATTACGTCATGTCTTCCCCCGGCTCCCGTCCCACCCCGTTCGACCTCGTCTTCCAGCCCGCGGCGCAGACCAGCTTCCCGACCATCCGGGAGGCGCTGGAGCTGGCCGGGCAGGATCCTCGAGACCGCGATCGGTTTCTCATGCTACGCGAAGTGGTGACCCTGCTGCGGGAACTGCGGCCCGATGAGGGCCTGGGCGAAGGCATCGACCAGCTCGCCGCCCTGGTGCACCATGCGTACCTCTTCTGGGACGGGGGCGGTCTCACCGTTGAGCTTCCCCTGGACCGACTGATCGAGCGGCTACGAGGAGACCTCGAGGCCGGACGAGACCGGAGTGCGGGGGCCGGCCTACTATGCCCAGGTACCCGAACGACGAATCTGGGCGCAGGTCATTCCGGGTGAGCCGCACGAGCCACTGGATGGTTGTTTCGTCCACGACCTTCCTGAATCGGATGAGATCAGAGTTCTCGGCGTCTTCGGCATTCACCCGGAGCGGACCGGGTTCAGCGTAGTCGAGGTGACCGGCCCGGCGCCCCGAGTCCTGGCAGCGGGTGGACGGCAGCGAGCTTTTCGCGCCGACGCTTGCCGGGCGGGGTCGCCGCGAAACTGTTCTCGATTGCGGGAGAGGAAGAGCTGCTGGAGCTGGGGTGGCGCTCCCACGAGGCGTCTCGATGGAAAGTGTAAAGGACTACATGGACAAGAAGGCGGTCGCCCAGGTGCTGGAGCAGATTGCCGCCTTCCTCGAGCTCAAGAACGAAAATCCATTTCGGATCCGGGCCTTTCGCACCGCCGCACGAGCCGTCACCGGCTTTCCTGGTGACCTGCGGCAGTCTCTCGAAGACGGATCCCTCGCGTCCGCCAAGGGCGTGGGTCCGGCAACCCTGCAGATCGTGCGCGAGCTGGTCAGCACCGGCCGGGCCAGCATGCTCGAGGAGCTGAGGGAGCAGATTCCCGCCGGCCTGGTCGAGATGCTCGAGATCTCCGGCTTGGGAGTGGCCAAGATCCGTCAGATCCACGAGGTGCTCGGGATCGACTCGCTGCCCGAATTGGAGGCCGCCGCTCACGACGGGCGCCTCGCCAAGCTGCCCCGCTTCGGGCCCCGCACCTCGGAGAACATCCTCAAGGCCATCGCCTTCCTGCGCCAGGCCACCGCGTTCCGGCTCTCGCACCACGCCGCGGATGAAGCCGAAGGCTTGCGAGGCGCGCTGGAGCGTCTTCCCGGGGTCACCAGCGCCATTATCGCCGGTGACGTTCGCCGCCGCTCCGAGGTGGTCAAGGATCTGGTCATCGTTCTGGTTGCCGAATCCTCCCCCGCGGAGCTGTTCCGTCGCCTGAGCCAGCTGCCCGGGGTGCATGAGTTCGCTGGCCAGGATGAACGCCGCCTCACCCTCAGGTTTGCCGGTGGTGCCAGTGCCCAGATCGTGGCGACGACTCCAGTCAACGTCGGCGCAGTGCTGGTTCAGGCTACCGGCAGCGAGGGTCACTTGCGGGAGCTGGCCGCTCACGCGGCGGACAAAGGGTTTACCCTCAACGGCGCGGCTCTCTGGCGCGGCAGCCAGTTCGTGGCCACGCCGGACGAGGAGACCTTCTACCAGGCGCTCGGTCTCAACCTCATTCCTCCGGAGATCCGGGAGGGAATGGGCGAAGTCGCCGCGGCAGCCAAGGGGCAGCTGCCGGAGCTGGTAACCCGGAGCGATGTGAAGGGGTTTCTCCATTGTCACACCAGCTACTCCGACGGCTCGAACACGGTTGAGGAGTTGGCGCTGGCCTGCCGAGCCGCGGGGTATGGTTACCTGGGTGTCACCGATCACAGCCAGGCCGCGGCGTATGCCGGGGGGCTTCGCGCCGGACGATTTAGCCCGCCAGGCCGACGAGATAGACGAAGTCAACTCGCGGCTGGAAGGGTTCAGGGTCCTGAAAGGCATCGAAGCCGATATCCTCCAGGACGGTCGGGTCGACTATGACGAGCGGGTGCTGGAGCGGCTCGATTTTGTCATTGCCTCGGTCCACAGCCGCTTCAACATGGGTGAGAAGGAGATGACCGCTCGGATGCTGGCGGCGATGGACAATCCGTTTCTCACGATCATAGGTCACCCCACCGGACGGCTGTTGCTCTCGAGAGATCCCTATCCCGATCGATCTGGACGCCGTGATGGATAAGGCAGCCGCCACCGGAGTGGCCCTGGAGATCAACGCCGACCCCCACCGGCTCGACCTCGACTGGCGAGTGCTCCGGAAAGCCAAGGAGCGCGGCGTCGCCATTTCGATCGGGGCGGATGCCCACAGCGTGGCCGGCCTCAGCTACGTGGACTATGGAGTCGGAATGGCCAGGAAGGGATGGCTCGGCCCAGGCGACATTCTGAATGCGCGGCCGGTCGGCGATTTTGTCGCGTATGCCCGGAGGAGAAGGTGAGAAAGCGGGGAAGCGGGAAGCGGGGAAGTAGGAATGCCAGGAGTCGGAAATGGAGAACCATGCACGCGGCGAGCAAGGGCCGTTAAGCGCCGAAGCTTCCCCGCTTCCCATCCGCCCGGGGGGCACCCGCCCCGCCTGTAACAGAAATCCTAACTCGGCTCAAGGAGACCTACCCCGACGCCCGTTGCGCGCTCAACTACCGCAATGCCTTCGAGCTGCTCTGCGCCACCATTCTCTCAGCCCAATGCACCGACGTACGGGTGAACATGGTGACGCCAACCCTGTTCGCCCGCTACCCCACTGCATTTGATTTGGCCAGGGCGAAGCCGGCCGACGTGGAGGAGATCATCAAGTCCACCGGTTTCTTCCGCAACAAGACCAGGAGCTTGATCGGGATGGCACAGGCCCTGGTGGCCGACTACGGTGGCGAGGTGCCTCATACGATGGAGCAGCTCCGCCAGCTGCCTGGCGTCGGCCGCAAGACCGCCAACGTCGTTCTGGGAAACGCCTACCAGATCAATGAAGGCGTCACCGTCGACACCCACGTCACCCGCCTCAGCGGTTTGCTCGGGCTGAGCCGGGAGACCGACCCGGCGAGGATCGAGGAGGATTTGATGCGATTATTCCCGCAGGAGGACTGGGGTCTTCTCTCCCACCTCCTCATCTTTCATGGCCGGCAGGTGTGCATCGCCCGTCGCCCGAGATGTGAAGATTGCGTGTTGGCCCAGCTCTGCCCCTCGTCTCTTATCTGACTTCCCCAAGGACTGATCATGCGTTTGCGCTTCGCTCTCTCTACTGCCGTGGGCCTCGCCGCGATTCTTCCCAGCTGGGGAACTGCTCGCCCAGACCCCGAACCAGGCAACCCGGGTCGCCCGAGCGGTGGATCCTCAGGTGCTCCGAGCCCATCTGGAGTTCCTGGCGGACGATGCGCTGGAAGGGCGGAGGCCGGGCACCCGGGGTGGCGAGCTGGCGGCCAAGTACATCGCAGCCCAGTTCGAGCGGCTGGGACTGGAGCCGGCCGGAGACAGCGGCAGCTACTATCACCATGTCCCCATCATCACCCTGACCCCCAATCCGACCTTGAAGGTCCTCGGCTCCACCCCGAGCGACCTGGCCTACCGGGACGACTACGTGCTCTGGTCCATGCGCAACGATTCGACCGTCAAAGCGACGGGCGACCTGGTCTTCGTTGGGTACGGTATCGTAGCCCCGGAATACAACTGGGACGATTACAAGGGTCTGGACGTCAAAAACAAGATCGTGGTCGTCCTGGTGAATGACCCGGGCCTGCGCGACAGCACGATCTTTCGAGGGGCCATCCTCACCTACTATGGGCGCTGGACCTATAAGATCGAAGAGGCCCAGCGTCAGGGTGCCGCGGGAATCCTCCTGGTCCACACCACCGAGAGCGCCACCTACCCCTGGACCACAGTGAAGTCGAGTTGGACCGGACCCCAGGTCCGAATCGAGAGTCCCTCCCACGTCTCTCATTGTTGCCGGCTGGCTGAGTCAGGAGGCTGCTACCCGGATGTTCCGCCAGGCCGGGCAGGACCTGAACTCGTTGATGGACCAGGCCGCCACCCGCCAGTTCCGCGCGGTTCCCCTCGGCCTCCAGGTAGAAGCCACGGTGCGAAGCGGGATCACCCGGTCGGAAACCAGCAATGTCATCGGCCGTCTGCCCGGACGGGGCCCTCTGGCGCGCGAGGCGGTTCTGATCGGGGGGCACTATGACCACTTCGGAATCGGTATCCCGGTGGCGGGCGACTCGATCTACAACGGGGCGGAGGACAATGCCTCGGGGACCGCAGCCGTGCTGGCGACTGCCGAGGCATTCGCCCGAAGCGGCGTGCGCCCCAACCGGTCCATCCTGTTCGTGGGATTCACCGCAGAGGAGTCAGGACTGCTCGGATCTCAGGCCATCATCGCAAGGCCACCCATCCCGCTGAGCCGCATGGCCGCCATCCTCAATATGGACGTGATGAATCTGTACGGTAAAACTCGCGACGTCTCGGCCCTGGGATTGGATCAGTCATCACTGGGAGGGGTCTTCACCCGATGCCGCGGCCGCGGAAGGGCTACGGGTGAGTGTGAACCGGGATGCTCTCATCCGGGGCGGGTACTTCCGGTCCGATCATTTTCCCTTTGCCCGCGCCGGCATCCCGGGAACTTCGATCGAGAACGGCCTCGACTACGTCGGTCAGCCCGCCGGCTACGGGGAGCAGATGAAGAACGACTATACTGAAAAGCGATACCACCAACCCAGCGACGAGGTTCTCCCCTCCTTTAAGTATGATGGCGCTGCCCAACAGCTTCGCGTCATCGTCCGTACAGCAGTGGCCGTGGCAAACTCGCCCACCCAACCTCAGTGGAATGCGCAGTCCGAATTCCGGCAGGCGGGGGAGGAACGGCAGAAGGGGCGGTAAGGTATAAAGGTGCGGTTGGCCGCTCCTTCCGCACCTTCTAACCCTCGGCTATCTTCACCGCCGCTCGCGCCTGCCCACCGTCCCCCGGGGAGCAATTCTGGACCTGCCTTCCGAGCACCGGATCCCGCTGACCTGGCTGCTGGAAAATGCCGGGCCGTCCATTCGGTACCGCACCTATCGCGAGCTCGCCCCGGAGGCATACGCCACTCCGGAGGTAATTGAGGCAGCGCAGCTGGCCATCCCGGACTCCAAGACCGCGCTCGGGGTGGTGAAGAAACAGAAGGACACGGGGATCTGGGGCGGGAACATGCTGGGTCTCGCCACCTCGGCCGCCCAGGGGATCAAGGATGTCGGCACCATCCCCCAATACCGCCGGCTCCTGCAGCTCGAATGGCCGCGGACCGGCCGACCCTTCAAGCTGGCCGACCGAGTGCTCTTCCGGCTGCTGTCCCGGGACGAAGACCCCTCTCTCCTGTTCGAATTTCAAAAGTCCGTCAAGTCAGATCCCGAGGCGGAGGCTTGGGCTCGGGGGATCATGCGGGAGGCCGCCTCGGCGGCCCTTGCCGAGGCCGGATATGCCGATGACCCCCGGCTCAGGGGGTCGGGGCACAAGGTGGCGAACGCTATTTCCCAGTTTCTTCGGAGCCCCTTAGCCGAGAAACCGTTCATCAAGGCCGGCAAGCAGCTGGCACTCCATCCCGAGGCGCACCCGCCTACCTGGTACTCCGTGGCGATGCTCGCGTCGATGCCGAACCTCCAGCGAGAGCGGGCAGGGTTCACTGAGCGGCTGGGCCACTATCTGGCTCAGCCCGCACCGAAGAAGGCTTTCGTTATCCAAGTGGGTAAGAAGACCCTCCGGCCCCAGCACTTAATCCTGGGCGACCCGATCGATGCCGACTCGAAGGGGATTCCCAAGGACATCCCCTTGGCCCTGCACTACATCGAGCTGCTGGCTCGAATGGGCGCCCTGGAATGGGCTCCGGTGGCGACTAAGGTTCTCGGACGCCTGCTCAAGGATTGCGATGAGCTGGGGGTCTGGCACCCCAAGAATCTTCGCTCCCAACCTAAGCCGGGGAACAAGATCACTTACCACTATTATCCCCTGCACCTGGACGCCAAGACAACCGAGGGTCGGGAAGTAGATATCACCTTCAGGCTGGCGATCATAGCAAAGGCCTTGGGTTGGTCCTTAAGCTATACGTAGCAGTTGCATCCATGCGGGTAGTACGCAATACTACTACCCATGGGCCTGGATCTTACGAGTTTCGGCTTCACTCCCACCGAATCCCACGTCTATGAGGTCCTGCTGACCAGCGGGCCCGGTACCGGATACGCCATTGCCAAGGCAGCCGGCCTGGCCCGGGCTAACGCCTATAGTGCCCTGGAGGGACTGGTCACCAAGGGCGCCGCGCGGGTGGAGGGCAGCCGTCCCAAGCGGTACCGTCCTGAGGCACCGGCCGGATTGATCGCCCGGATCTCCAACAATCATGGCCTGGCACTCGAGCGGCTCAGCACCGAGTTGGACGCGATCTCGGTGCCCACCACGCCTACGGTGGTTGAAATCGAATCGGGCCGGGCAGTACTGCAGCTCATCACTCATGATGTTGCCCGGGCCGCGCAATCAGTCCGTCTGCTCGTCCCCCCCGATGCCTATCCCTTGATCGCCCCAGCGTTACGTCGTCCGGTCTCGTCGGGGATCGTGGTCTCGCTCTGGTCCACTGGGCCAGTCGACCTGGATTTCGCCACGGTCGAGGTGGTGCCTCGGGGGCACAACTGGCCCGGGATGCCCATCATCGCAGTCATCGACGACCGAAGTGCCGTGGTCGGGGCCCGGACCGGCAACGATGTGGGGGGTCACTGGAGTACCGCGCCCGCCTTCATCGCAGCGGCGCGTTTGGCCCTGGAGCGGTTCTGCACCATATGACTGACCCGCTCGACCCTGCCCTGCTTGAGCTGCAGCGAGAGTACCTGGCTTCAATGCCGGGGCGGCTGGACGAGCTCCGGGCAGACATCAAGGCGTTGGCCCAGGGTTCGCTCGAGGCGGCCGGGTCGCTACGAGCCCGGCTGCACCGGCTGGCGGGATCGGGGGCTCCTTTGGGTTTGGCGCCCTGAGCGCCATTGCCCAGGAGGCGGAGCGCTGGCTGATGGCCCACCCCACCTCGACTGAGACTGCTGCACTCTCGTCCATCGTCGAGCGGCTGAGCATCGCGGTTACCCGGGCCGCAAGCCAGCTCCCTTCCGCCGAGGGGGGAGCGCCTCCCACTCAGGTTCCCCGGGCGTTGGTGATTATGCGACCCAGTCCCCAGCGGGAGCGCATTGCCCAGGAGCTCGAGGCCGCCGGCTACGAAGTGCGATTTTCCACCCGGCAGGAGGACCCCGCTGCGACTCCAGTGGAAGAATTGCCCCATTTGGTGGTGATCGGGGGAGAGGCCGGTGACGGCGATCTGTCGGCCATCGCCTCAGCCTGGACCAACAGCCCGTACCGGAGACCGGGCGCGGTGGTGTTGGTGGAGACGCTTCGACCGGTAGACCGGCTCCGCGCGGTCGCCGCCGGCGTTGACGCCGTCTTTCCGGTGGAGCAGGTGGAGCAAAAGCTGCCGCGATACGCGCGCACCTTTGCCCGGATTGGCCCGCCTCCTTCCAGCGTGCTGCTGGCGCACCACGACCCCACCCTGGTAGCTCCGCACATCTCGGCATTGGAACAGGCGCACGTGCGGGTCACCCGCTGCCTGCCGGCTCACGCCATCCTCGATACGCTGGAACGAGAGCTGCCCGATCTCTTGCTGATGGAGACCCGGCTGCCGGGCTCCGACGGTTTCGCGCTCGCCCGGATGGTCCAGCAGGATCCCCGTTTCCATCTGCTCCCCATCGTCTTCATCGGAGAGGAAAGCACGGCCGATCGCCTCTCGGCGCTGAAGGCCGGCGCCGACGATTTCTTCCCCAGCTCGGCCAGCTCGGAGCTGCTGGTACAGATGGTCATCGCCCACGCAACCCGGGGCCGCCGACTGCGGGAGATGGTGCATCGCGACGGCCTGACTGGCCTGCTCAATCACGCCACCCTGATGGCCGAGCTGGAAAGCGCCGTGGACTTCAGCCAACGGCATGGCGAGCCGCTCGCCTTCGTGCTGTTCGAGCTCGACGGCTTCCGCCGGCTCAGCGAGCGGCTCGGGCCCAGGGCTGGCGAGGAGATCCTGCTGCACGTCGCCAGCGTCTTTCGCTCCAACGTGCGGGCGAGTGATGTCATCGGGCGATATGGATGGGAAGCCTTCGGCATGCTGCTGCGGGGCTCCAGCGCCAGCGGGGCCGCCGTCCTCACGGAAAAGCTACATCACGTCCTGGGCGAGCAGCCGGCAAAGACCAGCGGGGGCGAGGTCATCCCCTTGCCGGTGCGAGTTGGCTCGGCGGTCTTTCCCCGGGATGGGACCACGGCGGCTGAGCTGGCGCAGGCGGCGGACCGGGCATTACGGCGGGGCAGCGGGGCAGCGGGGCAGCGGGGCAGCAGAGGAGAGACAGTGGAGTAGTTGGAAGGCCGAGAAGAAAACCCTCCGTGCCGTCTGGCTCCGGAGGGGTCTCTGTTTGACTGCCCCGCTGCCCCCGCCTTAGTGGCGGAAGCCTCCCGACAGCGGCAGCACGTCTCGCGGGTTCTTCTCGTCCCCAAAGAGGAGCCGGCCTTCCCGGAAGGTGGCGCCCCGGAGAGTGAAGGCGAGTACTTCGCCCAGCTCTTGAACCAGGAACACCTCGATCCGGTCGCGCACTTCCTTCGGCAGATCCTCCAGATCCGGCTCGTTTTCCTTCGGAAGAATGATCCGGGTCAGCCCGGCCCGAACCGCGCCGAGGACCTTTTCCTTCACCCCCCGATGGGAAGCACCCGCCCGCGGAGCGTGATCTCACCGGTCATCGCGATATCGTGACGAACGGAGCGCCCTGAGAGAGCGGACACCACCGCCGAAGCCATCGTGACGCCCGCCGACGGGCCATCCTTGGGGATGGCACCGGCCGGGACGTGAATGTGAATGTCCCGGTCGAACATCTCGTCGGGAATCTGCAACGCCGCCGCGTGAGACCTGGCGTAGGTCCAGGCGGCCCGGGCCGACTCCTTCATGACATCGCCCAGCTGGCCGGTCAGCACCAGCTCGCCTTTGCCACGCATGGTGGATGCTTCGACGAACATGATGTCGCCGCCGGTCGGCGTGTAGTACATGCCGGTCGCCACCCCGACCTCGTCCTCCCGGGCCATCTTTTCCGGGTGAACCTTGGGGCGCCCCAGCAGATCGTCCACCATCTCACGATCGATGGTGATCCGCTCCACTTCCTGGGTTGCGATCTTCCGAGCCACCTTCCGGGCCAGCCGGCCGATCTCCCGCTCCAGCTGCCGCACACCGGACTCACGGGTGTAGCTGGTGATCACTTCCGACAACGCTTCGTCGGTGATGGTCAGCTGATCCGGAATCACCCCGTTCTCACTGAACTGCCTCGGGATGAGATACTTCCGGGCGATCTCCTGCTTCTCCCGCTCGGTGTAGCCGGCGAACTCGACGACCTCCATCCGGTCGAGCAACGGACCCGGGATGTTCTGAATGAAGTTGGCCGTTGCAATGAACAGCACTTCACTCAGATCGAACGGCACGCCGAGGTAGTGGTCCACGAACGTATCGTTCTGGGCCGGATCCAGCACCTCGAGCAGCGCGCTGGCAGGATCTCCCTGGAAGGAAATACCCAGCTTGTCTACCTCGTCCAGCAGGAAGACCGGGTTCTTGGTTCCGGCCTGCTTCATTCCCTGGATGATGCGGCCCGGCATGGCGCCGACGTAAGTCCGGCGGTGTCCCCGGACGTCGGCCTCATCGCGCGCGCCGCCCAGCGAGATCCGGACGTACTTCCGTCCCATCGCCCGGGCGATCGATTTGGCCACTGAGGTCTTGCCGACGCCCGGCGGGCCCACGAACAACAGGATGGGGCCCTTGGCGATGCGATCGTCCTCATTCCCTTTCGGCGGCGCGTTCGGGGCCGGGACCGTGGCAGTGGCCTGGGGTACATCGGTCGACTCTCCCGCAGCCACTTCCTCCGCCTTGGGCTCGGCCTTGGGGTCCCCGAGGGTTCCGGCCCCGTCTCCGCCGGCATCTCCCGTCTCGCGCGACTCCATCTGCAGCCGCAGCTGGCGAACGGCCAGGAACTCGAGCACCCGGTCCTTCACATCTCCCAGCGCATAGTGATCCTCATCCAGGATCCGCTGCGCCTCAGGCAGCTCCAGGTGTTCCTTGCTGCGCTCGTTCCAGGGCAGCTCGGCGATGTTCTCCAGGAAGGTGCGGATCACCTGCGATTCCATCGATTCGCGGCCGATCCGGCTCAGCCGGCCGAACTCGCGGTCGACTTCCTTTCTGGCCTCCGGCGGCAGGTCGAGCGCGGCGAGTGTCTCCTTCAGCTCCTGGAGATCGTCCCGCTCGTCGCCCTCACCCAGCTCGCGCTGGATGGTCTTCATCTGCTCGCGGAGGAACATCTCCCGCTGCCGCTCGCCCAGCTCCTCCTGCACCTGGGACTTGATGTCTTCCTGCGCATCGAGCACTCCGATCTGGCGCTGCATGTGCACCAGCACCCGCCGGAGCCGCTCTTCCACGCTCAAGGTCTCCAGCAGCATCTGCCGCTGGGCCGGCGTGATGTCGATATATCCGGCCACGAGATCGGCGAACTTCCCGGCCTCATTGACGCCGGCCAGCACCTGCTGCACGACATCATCAGGCAGACCGGACTTCTGGCCCAGCTCGGCCGCCCGAGCCCGGGCTTCCCGGTGCAGGGCGACAAAGGCGGGATCCTCGGCGCTGAGCGGAAGCATCTCCTCGGCTTCCCGCACCACCGCCTGGAGGTAACCGTCCCGCTCACTATAGTGGATGGCAATGCCGCGCTTCTCCCCATGGAGCAGCAGCTGCATACCGGATAGACCGCGCTGCAGTTGTCCGATCCGGGCGATCGTCCCGATGGTATAGAGCGTATCCGAAGTCACGCTTTCCACGTTCTGTCGCTGGGACACCGCGAACACCAGCCGATCGGGGCCCGCCAGTGCAGCCTCGATGGCTCGCAGAGTGGCGGGGCGACCGGCTCCGATCGGCGCTGTGACACCCGGAAAGAGGACGACTTCCCGCAAAGGTAGGACGGGCAAAGTCAATCGTTCGGCCATTCAAAGCACTCCTAATAAAGCCCCAGACTCGGGGCAAAAATGACAGTCCAACAATGGATCGGCGGGTAAGGTGCACCCACCGTGCCAGCCTCTGAAACTCACCAGAGACCTTCTGGGCGCTCTAACAGAAGAGTTTACGGGCCCTTTAGGTTCCCGATTCGACGGCTCAGGATCCCAGGGCTGCCTCGCTGGTCCCTTTCCAGACAAGTGCTGCCATTATGGCGTCGGAGCTGAGCGCTGAGAGTCGGGCTGACAAGGAGTCGGACGACCATAGCTCAGACTCAGCTCCTAGCTCCCAGCTGACTCGTTGCCCCCATGGGAGCGCGGGTACAGATTGGTTGCCATGTTGCGTCAGCTTCCTTCCCTGCGCTAGAGCCGCGGCGCGATGAGCGACTCCAGCTCCAAGCCACTGCCTGCCCGGCTCGCCGAAGCTTTAGGGGATGCCTATACCATAGAAGGCGAGATCGGCCGGGGCGGGATGGGCGTGGTGTACCGCGCTCGAGACGAGCGGCTTCAGCGCCGGGTGGCCATCAAGGTGCTTCCGCCCGAGCTTGCCTTCCAGCAGGACATCCGGGAGCGCTTCACTCGGGAGGCCCAGACTGCCGCCCGGCTGTCCCATCCCCACATCGTCCCGATTCACACCGTCGGCGAGGGTCAGGGGCTGGTGTATTTCGTGATGGGATACGTGGACGGCGAATCGGTGGCCGCCCGGATCCGCCGACGGGGACCACTGCCGCTGGAAGAAGTCCGCCGCATCATGAAGGAGACAGCCGACGCGCTCAGCGCCGCCCATTCGCTCTCCGTCATCCACCGCGACATCAAGCCGGACAACATCCTCCTGGAGGGAACCCGGGGCCGGGTCATGGTCACCGATTTCGGGATCGCCAAGGCGCTCTCGGCCACCTCGGGGGCAACCCTTACCGGCGTAGGGGTAGCCATCGGGACGCCATCCTTCATGAGCCCGGAGCAGGCAGCCGGGGAGCGGAACATTGACGGGCGCTCCGACCTATACAGCCTCGGCGTGGTGGCGTACCAGATGCTGACCGGGGAGCTGCCCTTCAACGCCCCCTCGGTCGCCGGAATCCTCATGAAGCAGATCACCGAGCCGGCGCCCGACCTGCGGAAGCGGCGGCCTGACGCACCCGAGGATCTGGCCCTGGCCGTGGCGCGCTGTCTGGAAAAGGACCCGGAAAACCGCTGGCCCACCGCGGACGCGCTTCGGCGGGCGCTGGAGAGCCGGGTCGTCAACGGCTACCGGCCGACCACGGCGTCGAGGGCGGCCGACGCCGGCCGGCGTCCCGTTCGCCCTCGAGCCACTGGAAGCGCCAGGAGTTCGGTTCCCCTCAGTCCTCGCCCTCTTCCGGAGCTGCGGCGTCCGCGCGATCTCGCCCGGGAGCAGCGGAAGCAGTTGCGCCGGGAGAGAGGGGGCCAACCTCCGGTACCCGACACCGGTGAGCCGAAGATCATTCAGAAGGTTCGGGGCCAGTTTGCCAGCTGGGCCGCGGTTTCGGCGGGCTGCATGGGGATCAACGTCGCCACCGGAATCGAGCATCCATGGTTCCTCTTCCCCATGTTCGGAATGGGCATCGGGCTACTGCGGAACTACGCCACCCTCTGGTCGTCGGGGTACAGCTGGCGTGACGTGCTGAGTCGTCCACCGGCCCACGATGCGGTCGAGACCACCATGGTCAAAGGCGGGCGAAGCTCCCGTCCACTCCCTCTCCCCACCGCCGAGGAATATGGAACGAACCTGTCGGCGCTGATGCAGGTGCATGACGACCGCCTGGCCATCATCAAGCTGCTGGCCAAGCTTCCGGCCTCAGAGCGCAAGCTGCTTCCCGAGGTGCAGGAGACCGTCAACGCGCTGTACGAGCGCGCCAGCGATCTCGCCCGAACCCTGCACGCCATGGACAGCAACATGGACGCGGAGGGACTCGCGGCTATAGATGAACGGATTGCGGGGTTGGCTCGGGAGCCGGACGATCCGGAGCGGGCTCGCCGGCTCCGGCTGCTGGAGCGCCAGCGTCAGACCATCTCGGAGTTACGGGGCCGGCGCAGTCAGGTGGCCAGCCACCTGGAGTCGTGCGTGCTGGCCATGCAGAATGTGCGTTTCGATCTGCTTCGGCTGCGCTCCGCCGGGGTGGCGGCGGTGTTGGGAGACATCACCCAGGCTACTCAGCAGGCCAAGGCGCTTTCGCGTGACGTGGACAATGCCATTGCAGCAGCGGGGGAGATCAGAGAGGCGCTGAAGTAATCAGAACGCTACGATCTCCTCCATCGCCCGTCTCAGACTGTCGACCTGGGGCAGGATGACGTCTTCCAGCTCCGGCGCATAGGCGACGAAAGTGTCGGTGGCCGCCACTCGCTTCACCGGCGCGTCCAGGTGGGCAAAGGTCTCATCCGCAATCCGGGCGGCAATTTCGGCGCCGTACCCCCACGACAACGAATCCTCGTAGGCCACGATCACCCGGTTGGTTTTCCGCACCGAGGCATAGATCGTGTCCCAGTCCACCGGCGACAGCGACCGGAGGTCGATGACCTCGACGCTCACCCCATGCCGGTCCTCCATCGCCTTTGCCGCGACGAGGGTGCGCTGGACGACTGCACCATAGGTCACCACGGTGAGGTCGCTGCCCGGCCGCACCACCTTGGCCTTGCCGAACGGGATCATGAAGTTGGGTCCCGGGTTCGGCGCCTTGTTATAGGTCTGCCGGTACAGGTGTTTGTGCTCCAGGAACAGCACCGGGTCTTCACACCGAATGGCCGTGCGCAGCAGGCCGTTCGCATCCAGGGAGGTAGAGGGGCAAACCACCCGGAGGCCGGGAACCCCGGTGAACACCGCGGCGCCGGTCTGCGAGTGATACACCGAGCCACCTTTCAGGTATCCGCCGTAGGTCACTCGCACTACCACCGGCGCCGAGAAGGCATTGTTCGACCGCCAGCGCATCAGGGCGAGCTCGTTGCGCAGCTGCATGTAGGCCGGCCAGATGTAGTCGAAGAACTGAATCTCGACTACCGGCTTGAGTCCCCTGGTGGCAAGCCCGATGGCGCGCCCGATGATGTTGGCTTCGGCCAGAGGTGAGTTGTACACCCGGTCGCCGCCGAACGCCCGCTGCAGCCCCCAGGTGACCTTGAACACGCCGCCCTTGCCCTTCACGTCGCCCAGGTTTTTCTCCCGGCTGCAATCGGCCACGTCCTCGCCGAAGACGACGATCCGGGGATCCCGGGCCATCTCGTCCCGAAGACAGATGTTGAGCAGGTCGACCATCGTGGTGGGATCGCCCACGAAGCGAGGATCGTCCTCGGTGTCGAACTGCTCCGAGCTGGGGTCGACGTCGGGGGAGTAGACGTAGCGGTAAACCGTATCCGTGCCCGGCTGAGGCGACGCCAGCGCCACCTCGGCCGCAACCTGAACTTCCTCCTCAACCTGCCGGGCGATGAGGTCCAGCTCAGCCTGGGTGGCAATCCCTTGCTCCAGCAGGTAGCGGGGAAATCGGTTGAGCGGGTCGCGCTCGGCATCGGCCTTCCGTTCCGCGGGGGGACGATAGTGCACCTCGTCGTCGGACAGGGAATGGCTGTAAGGCCGAATGACCTTGGCGTGCACCAGGGCGGGACCCTTTCTGGCGCGGGCATACTCCACCGCCTTGGTCAGCACGTCGAAGGAGGCGAGCACGTCACACCCGTCCACTTCCTGGATGAACAAGCCGGGAAAACCGGTAAGCAGTTTGGAGACCGAGCCCCCGGGCGTGTTCACCTCGACCGGCACCGAGATGGCATAGCCGTTGTCTTCTACCAGGAAGACCACCGGCAACTTCAGATTGGTGGCAGTGTTCAGCGCCTCCCAGAACTCGCCCTCGCTGGTGGTGCCGTCTCCGGTGGTGCAGAGAACCACTTCATCGCCCTGGATCAGCTGGTCTTTATCGGGAATCCCCTCGATCCGGGAGTAGCGCAGCCAGGCCTCCGCGCACCCGACCGCCTGGAGGAACTGGGTACCAGTCGGGCTGGAGGCGCTCACGATGTTGAGGTCCTTGTGCCCCCAATGGGAAGGCATCTGGCGCCCGCCCGAATTGGGGTCGTCGGCCGCCCCGACTGCGGACAGCAGCTGCTCGGTGGGAGTCATCCCCAGGCCGAGGCAGAGCGCTCGATCGCGATAGTAGGTGTAGAACCAGTCGTAGGTGGGCCGGAAGACCTTGGATGCAGCCGCCAGCACGCCCTCGTGCCCGGCACCGGAAATCTGGAAGAAGATTTTATTCTGCCGCTTGAGCTGGATCTCCTTATCATCGATCCGGCGGGACAGCAGCATCAATCGGTAGAGATCGAGCAGCTCAGCCTTTTCCAGCTTGGGGGAGCTTTTGGTACGGCCCGAAGTGCGTGTGGCCATGGGGCTCGAGGTCGGGGTCACAGTTCAACATCAACCATCGTCCCAAAGATAATTGCCTCGGGAAGGTCAATCGCGCCAGTCGACCACCTTAACCTCTGCGAGCACCCATCCAGGTCATTGAAGCGCAAGTTCTTGGGCTTTCGATCGCGCGACTACCGCTGGCGAAATACGACCTTGCCCCCGGCCACCGTCGCCCGCACTCGTACCCTTTCGATTGCCGCGGGCGGAATCGCAGTCAGATCCTGGTCGAGCAGCACGACATCGGCCACGTATCCAGGAGCGAGCTTGCCCCGGCTCTGCTCGGCAAACACGGCATAGGCATTGCCGCTGGTGTAGGCCCGGAGTGCCTCTTCGACCGTGATCTTCTGCTCCGGTACCCACCCGTTGGGGTGCTTGCCGTCCAGGGTCCGGCGGGTAACTGCCGCATAGATGCCCAGGATGGGGTCGAGCGGTGCAACGGTCCAGTCAGACCCGAATCCAAGTCGCGCGTGGTCGTCGAGCAGGGAGCGGAACGCGTAGGTGGTCTTGATGCGCTCGGGTCCGATTCGCTTCTCCGCCCAGCGGCCGTCGTCGATCGCGTGGTATGGCTGCATCGAGGCGATCACTCCGCTTCGGGCCAGCCGCCCGATATCCTGGCGCCGGAGGTGCTGCGCGTGCTCGATCCGGAAGCGCCGGTCTCTCGCGCCGTGGGCCTGGGCCACGCTGTCATAAATGTCGAGCAGCAGGGCGTTGGCCCGCTCACCGATCGCATGCACCGTGACCTGCAAGCCGGCGGAATCCGCCGCTCCGATCCAGGCGCGGAGCGAATCCTCCGGAGTGACCAGGAGTCCCGAAGTCTTGGGGTCATCATCGTACGGCTGGTAAAAGAGCGCGGTCCTGGAGCCGAGTGACCCGTCGACGTAGCCTTTGACCCCCGCCACCCGAAGCCACTCGTCGCCCACGCCGTCGGCCCGCACCGTGTCCGCCATCAGATGCCAATCCTGTAGCGGGACGTACACCGAGACCCGGGTGGTGAGCGTCCCCCGAGCCCGGGCCCGCTTGAGTGCCGCAACCTCGAACCAGGGGACCGACACGTCGGCGACGGCGGTTACGCCTTTGCTCGCGGCCCAGCGCAACGCCCGCGCGATGGCTGAATCGCTCTGCGCCGGGGTGGGAGTCGGGATAGCGGCGAGGACGGGGTTCTGGGCCTCGTCCTTGAGCACGCCGGTGGGCTCGCCGGTCCGATCGCGCACGATGACCCCGCCGGGGATGTCGGCGGTGCTGCGGGTGATCCCGGCCCGGCGCAACGCGGCGCTGTTGGCCAGAGCCATGTGTCCGTCGAGCCGGTTGACGAACACCGGATTGTTCGGCGTCACCGAATCGATCCAGCTCCGCTCCGGGAGCGGTGTGCCGGGCCAGCGCTCGTGGTCCCAGTCTCCGCCGGTGATCCATTCGCCGGGGCTGAGCCGGGCCGCATACGCCTTGAGCCGGGCGATGAACTCCTGGGGCGAAGCGGCGTCTCTCAGGTCAACGCTGGTGAGCTGAAATCCGCCGTAGATGAAGTGGGTATGGCCGTCCATGAAGCCGGGGACCACCATGCCCTTGCCAGCGCCAAGCACCTTCGTGGCCGGCCCAGCCAGCCGGGCGACTGGGGCGCTGTCACCCACCTGCGCGATGGTGCTGCCGCTGATGGCCACGGCCCGGGCCCACGGCTCGGCTGGAGTCTCCGGTCCACACCCGCCCGTAGATGATGAGGTCGGCCGGCTTGACCGGGGCCGGTGCGGCGCTCGATCCGAGCAGCCCGGCCAGGCCTATGGCGGCCCAGACGGCACGAGGAGTTCGCAGCATGGGAGCGGCGTCTTTCAGAGTTTGGTGAGCCGGCGGATGGCTTCCAGCTTCTCCAGCGCGCTCCCGCCTGACGCGGCGGGCGCCACCGAGAAGAGGTCGCGGATGTCGAGCAGGATCTCCAGCATCAACTGGTCCCGCATGTAGGCGCTGTCGAGATCGACCATGCGCCCGCTGTCGGAGGCCTGTTTGGCCCGCTCGTACGATTCGCGGTAGATCGCCTCGAGGTTGGCGAGGATTCGTTCGCGGGTGCGCATGCTCAATGATAAGTCAGTTTCGGTCAGTCAATTTCAGCAACACTTGACATCTCCCGCAAGTCCCGGAGCTGAAGGCCGGCAGAAGCAGATCTGCAAAGAGTGGCTCGACTGCGAAGGTTTCTTCACCACCCGGAGGGGCACTGTAACGACGTAAGCACTCATCCCAGACAACACATTGTATTCCCGGTCCCCCGGCACCCTTCCTGCTCTTTACCAGGCCGAAACAAAACCCCTCTTCCTGATCCTAGCGCCGGACGAATTTGGCGACTGCCGATGTCGGACTCGGAGGCAGTATATGACGCAACCGCCGCGGCTTTACCCTGATCGAAGCGCTCACCGTCATCGTGATCATCGGACTCATGGTGGGAATGGCCATACCCCGCTCCGGCGTCTCGACCTATCAAGGCCAACTCCGGCGGCCCAGGTGGTCACCTCGACGCTGATCTACGCCCAGCGTCAAGCCATCAGCCGCCAAGCCGATACTCGAGTGGCATTCGATGTGGCCAACAACGAGCTGCGGATCCACGAAGACTCCACCAACGACAACATCATCAACTTCAACGAGCGAGTGACCGTCCACTCCCCTCCCCGAGGGTATCACTTTCGGCCGCGGGGCCGCTCCGGCGCGGCCCATGGGCGGGAACGCCGTGAACTTCACCCGAACCCAGGGGCTGCTCCCGATAGTGGTCTTCCGCCGCGACGGGACCGCCAGTGAGAACGGCGGGGTCTACCTCACCACTATCGATGGACTCAGCGTGGGCCGGACCAGCGACGTCAGAGCTGTGGAAGTGGCCCGGGCCACCGGCCGGGCGGTCTGGCTCTACCTATGCCACCGGGGTCTGGAAGGAAGGCCACTAGATGAAACGGCGCGGCTTCACCCTCATCGAGGTCATGCTCGCGGTGGTGATCCTGACCACCGTCCTGGTCAGCGTGGCCCGCTACACCGGGCAGTTCCTCCACACGGTCTCGACCTCCACCGTGCGAACCGTGGCCGCCGAGGTGGCGAGGGAGCGGATCAGCCTGGTCGACATGGACCCCAGTTACACCACTCTGGCCGCAGTCTGGGCCGGGACCCAGACCGGCTTCCCCGGCTATCCCAACATGAGCCGGGTGACCACGGTCTCGCGGGTGACCGGCGCTGCTCCGCCGCGGGATTACACCGTCGTCACCGTCCGGGTAACGGAGCCTACCATGGGCCAGGCCATAGACGTCACGACCGTGGTGGCCCAGCCATGACCCGGCGCCGCTCTCGCCGCTCCGCCGGCTTCACCCTGGTGGAGATGCTGGTGGCCATGGTGATGCTCTCCCTGGTCATGACCGCCACCATCACGCTGCTCCGCACCCAGACCCGGACCTTCCGGATCAGCGGGCAGAAGATGGAGCTGTCTCAGAACATGCGCTATGCCGTGAGCACCATCGACCGGGCCCTGCGAACCGCCGGCGCCGGGGTGGCCAATCAGCAGCCCATGTTCATCTACGGCGGCAACGATGTCGTGGCCTTCAACTCCAACTTCACCAACGTGAACCAGGACCGCTGCGCGGTGAACATCAACCCGGACGCGCCGGTCGGTTCCTTCGAAATCCTGCCGCTGGCCTCGGCCTACATCTTTCCCAACACGGCGTTCACCTACCCGTCGATGAACTACACCTCGACCACCTGTCTGGCCGAGACCATCGTCTTCTATTTCCGGCCCGACTCGTCAACCGCCGAGCCCAACGATTTCGTGCTGATGCAGAAGGTGAACGCCATGCCGGCCGATCTGGTGGCCAAGAACCTCTTTGCCTACCCGGCCCGGCCCTTCTTTCAATACTTCGTCCACCCCACTTCGCTGATCGTTCCGCCCGGCGGCGCGGGACTCGCTGGTTCTGGCGGGTGCCGCCGGCAGCGGCATCGTGCTGCCCATCCGGCACAGCGTGGCGATCCACGGCAGCCCGGCGGACAGCGCGCTCGACCCCTCGAACTCGTACCTGGCCGACAGCGTCAAGGCGGTGCGGATCAATATCCGGGTGAGCAACGGCCTTACCGGGGCCGAGCAGCGGCTGCGGGATGTCTCGACCGTCGTGGAGCTGCCGAACAACGGCCTGGTTCAGCTCAAGGATTGCGGCACCGCCCCGCTGCTGACCGGCGCCCTGACGGTCACCCCCAATGCGGCAGGCAATCCACCCTCGGTGACCCTCCAATGGGCCGCCTCGTTCGACGAGGGCGCCGGGGAGACCGACGTGAACCAGTACAACATCTACCGGCGGCTGCTGGCCGATCCCGCGTTTGGGAGCACGCTGCTGACCGTCCCCGCGACCGGTCAGCCGCCGCCGTACGTGTTCGTGGACAACGGGGTGGCCACCGGAACCGACTACGTGTACGCGGTCGGCGCCCAGGACTGCACCCCATCCGAGTCAGCCAGACTGGTGAGCGCCACCGTTCGTCCCAACTAGCGCTGATACACCCGTAGGTCCTGGAGGATACGATGAAGACGCAGGGGATCCGCAACCAACGCGGAATGGCGCTGTTCATGGCGCTGCTGCTCCTGGTGGTGCTCGCCACCCTGGCAGTCGGGGCGATCATGCTCTCGGGCAACGCGAGCCTGCTGGGCAAGTACCACGCGAAGGACGCGGAGATGCGCGCCTCGGCCGACGCCGGACTGGAGTGGGCCCGGGACACCCTCAACGGCACCCTCGGCATCCTGCCGCCGGCCGGCTTCGTCATCCTCCAGTTCCAAGTGCCGGTGCGCGACGCCGGCGGCACCGTCATCCCGGGCTTCACCCGCTCGGTGTTCGCCGGCCGCAGCGGCACGACCACCGGGCAGTTCGGGGTCTACGCCAGCGTGATCTCCCGGATCGATGACAACGCCGGGCGGGCCGTCGTGGTCCGGCGGGCGGAGCTGGCCCAGGAATCGTTCTCCCAGTTTGCCCGCTTCGACGACACCACGGTGTCGAGCGTGGTGTTCGCCAACGGCATTCAGGTATTCGGGCCGATTCACACCAACGGCCCGCTCTACGTCGGCGCCAGCGCGACGCCGGCCGTCTTCCACGGCCTCGCCACCACCGCGCAGCACCATCCAGTCAGTGGCCAACGGGACCTTCCAGAAGGGCTACAAGCAGAACGTGGCTCGGATCAACCTGCCCACCCCGGCCAGCCTGGCGACGCTCGATGGCTACGCCACCACGGCGGGCCTCTCGCTCGCGGGCGGGGCACTGGGGACCAACGGTGTACAACCCACAGGTCCGGATCGAGTTCGTCCCGGTGGATATCGACGGCGACGGCGACTTCACCGACGAAAACGAGGGCTTCATCCGGGTCTACCGGGCGCAATAACAACGCAGCCGCCGACGCTGAACTACGTGACCGCCCGCACGTGGAACACCGGGTTCGGCCACCGACCCCAATGCCGCCTCGCCCAACTGTGGGGACGTCTCGGGCGGGCGTGTTCATGACGCGCGGCCGCGCATACCAACGCCACCGCGGCGCCCCATAACCACAACACCGCGAGCACGCTGGCCAACCAGCGGGCCTCGCTCAACCTGGCCAGCCGCCGCTGCTATCTGGGCGGCGATGCCCGGCTCACCAACGGCTGGGTGGTGAACACCCCGGCGCCCGGCAACTACGGCGCCTGGCTCCGGTGGCCCGGCTACGGAGCCGGGGCGGCTCCCGCCGCCATCGCCAACGGGACCATTCATCCCGCGCTGGGCGGCGGGCTCGTCGGCAATGTCATGGCCGACTATCTCTGGCCCATCAACCGGCCCTTCAATCCGAATTTCAGCGGCGTGGTCTACGTGAACGGCAGCGTGGGGATCAGCGGCATCGTGCGGGGACAGGTCACCGTGGCCGCGAGCGGTAACGTTCTGCTGGCCGACGATCTGATCTACGTCACCGCGCCGGGCAGCATTCCCGGACTGCAACCAGAACGGCGCCGTCTGGGCCGACATGCTGGGCGTGCTCACGCTCGCAGTTCTTCGTGATCGAGGACAACAGCGTGAACTCGCCCTTCCAGGCGGGCACGGCGAACTACGTGAAGGGCTACGACGAGACCGCCGATGAGACCATCCACGGCGCGGTCCTGACCCTCAACTCGGTCATGTCGGAGGCCCTGGGCACCGGGTCCGACAACTCCGAGGTCTGCGCCGGCAACCCGGTGGGCCGGGGCTGCTTCAACATGGTGGGGGCTGCCATCCAGGGGAAAAACGCCGCCCGTATGCAGGGCTCCGGCGGCGGTGCCACCGGCTGGAACCCCCAGTGGACCTACGACCGGTGCGACGGCATCAAGGGGCCGCCCTACTTCCCGACGACGGGCCGCTACTACAAGAACCGGTATTACGAGATCGATCCGGTGGGCTTCACCGTGGCCGGCTGGTTTGCGGCGAACCAGTAACGGGCCGGTCACGGCGGTGAAACAACGACTTAGGCCGCGCAAGGGCTGTCATGTATTAGTCCGCTCAGTTTGCACTAGTCCCTCTCTTTGAGTCGAAGATGGGACAGAGAACACCTTCTGTCCCATAGACTTAGTAGATGCCGACCCCACGGCACCCTTCCTGCTGATTGGGGTAGTCATGACAAACCGAACAATTACTAAACGTTTGCCGAGCACCGACCGGCGAGGCTTCACGATGGTGGAGATGGTTTTCACCTTCGTGGTCATCGCCATCATGGCCGCCATGATAGGGACCAAGATCGGGCCCGCCCTTCGCAAGAGCCAGGTGAACCGCTCCATCTCCCTGGTGGCTTCGGATATGGAGGCAGCCTACACCCTCGCGGCCCGGCAGCGGAAGCCGGTCCGGATCGACTGCAACTGCGGCGCGGGGACCTATACCGTGGCGGACCGCGCCGGGACCGTGCTGCTCAGCCGGAATCTCCGGGCCGACGCCGATCTGGGCGTAATGACGCTGACGTTCACCCCGGGGCCGCCGACCAACACCCTGCCGGTGGAGATCTTCCCGCCGGGAATCGGGGACAAGACCCTGACTGTGCGGATTACCTCGGGGACGAGCACTAAGGCCGTCACCGTGTCCACCGTGGGACAGATAAGGATCATCCCATGACCGGTCGTCGCCGTCAGACCCAGCGGGGAGGCTTTACCCTGGTCGAGGTGCTGGTCTCCCTCATGATTCTCTCGGTCGGGACTGTCGCGCTGGCCGCCCTGTTGCTCCGCTCGGCCAAGCAGGCCACGGCGGCTTCGGCTGTGGTCTACCAGACCGCTGCGCTGACCAGCGAAGTCGGCCGGCAGAGTGCCTTGCCCTTCGATCAGCTTCCGGCCGGGACCACCTGCGTCAACGTGACGACCGGGCCCTTCCTGCACCAGCGCTGTGTGGTGATCACCGACCTGTCGGCCAAGTCCAAGCGGGTGACCGTGACGGTGACCCCCAGCGGCGCGACCAACCTGGTGGCCCAGTCCTCCTCGTTCGAGCGGGGCTTCGCGGGTACGAGCAACGGGACCAACCCGTTGAACACGCCATGAAGAGGCGCTCTCTCGCTCGTCAGGGCTTTACCCTGATCGAGCTGATGCTCTCCATGATCATCGCGGCGATTGTTGGCGCAGCGCTGATCCGGATGTCGCTGGCGCAGGCCCGGTTCATGGATCAGCAGGAGGCCTGGCGCAGTGCCCGAAGCGTGGCCCGGGGCGGGATCAACCGCCTGATCTCCGACCTGCGGTCGGTCGAGGCCACCAACGGGGTAGCGGCGGCCGTGGCCGGGGGTCAGGACTTCACCATTCGGGTGCCCTACGCCTTCGGCGTGATGTGCGCAACGACAGGCGCTGGCCACAACCTTGAGTCTGTTGCCGGTGGACTCGGCCGTGTATGCGGCTCCGGGATACTCCGGGTTCGCCTACCGGGACAGCCGCCGGCATCTACACCTACGTAGCCAACACCACAGCGATCGGGGCGGGCGCTCGCAGATACCTGTACCGCCGCCGTGCCGCTGCCGATCAACGGCGGCGCGGACGGACGGCGCGATGCCGGCCCTCAACGGCTCCCCCGCGGGCAAGATCGTCATCATTCCGGTGCGGTGCCCGGTGAGCCACGCCGGTGGGTTCGATCTTCTTCCTGTATCGGACCATCCATTACGAGTTCAAGAACTCCGTCCTTGTCCCCGGCCGTACCGGCTTGTTCCGGACCCCGGTGAACGCTGTTGCCGCCGCAGAGGAGATCGCCACCCCGTTCGATGCCACCGCGCGGGTGAACTTCTACGTGCTCAACGCCGGTGTCGCCCAGGCCGCCGTGCCGGCGCTGCTGGGCAATATCCGGGGCCTGGAGCTGGTGCTGAACGGCCAGAGCGAACGCACCCCCGGTGGCAGCAATGCGCCCAAGACGGCCAACGTGACGACCTCGGTCTTCTTCGAGAATCGGCCTGACTGATACCCCATGAGTGAGGACCCTATGTCTGCCCGGCTGAATCGACGGGGAGCGACCCTCCCCCTGAGCATTCTGGTCATCGGACTTCTCGGTGTGGCCGTCGCCATCACCTACGCCCGGCTTTCCGCCGAGCGGCGGATTACCAGCGACGCCAAGGCGGAGATCGACGCCTTCACGGTGGCCCAGTCCGGGTTGTCGCGCTGGTTTGCCGGGTTGACCCAGGGCGTCCGGCCGGCGGCCACCGGAACCGTCACCTATAATGACCTGCCCAACGGGACCGCTCGCATCGACTGGAAGCAGATCCGGGATACGACGCCGACCACCCCGCAGCAGCCGGCGATCTACGTGGTCACGTCCAGGGGTACCAACACCGCGGCCAAGCGCTACGGTGCGAACACCCCGGCCGCGCAGCGCAGCGTGGGTACTTACGCCATCTGGACGCCGGCCCCGTTCGACCTCAACGCGGCGTTGACCAGCCTGGGACCGATCGATAAGAACGGTGGCTCCGGCGAGATGAGCGGAATCGACAACTGCGGGGTCATGCCCAACATCCCCGGGGTGGCCGTTCCGGGCGTCGGAGGCGTGCCCCAATACACCGGACCCACGGGCCCGATCGACGGCAGTCCCGGACAATACTCCGGTCCAGCTGGGCACCCCGGGACAGGCCGGTACTGCCGCGGCCCAGGTGGGCATCGACTGGGCCGGCATCACCCAGGGCCCGATCAGCCCGATCCTGCCGCACGACTTTCTGTACCCCGCGTGGCCCACGGCGGCGCAGATGCTGACCTGGCCGGTCATCCGGGTCAACGGCGATCTGACCCTGCCCGGCGACGGCAAGGGCATTCTGGTGGTGACCGGCAACCTCACGCTGTCCGGGAGCAAGAACTGGGACGGGCTCATTCTGGTCGGTGGATCGTTGACGTCGAACGGTAACAACACCACGGCGGGCGCGGTAATCTCCGGGCTCAACGTCAAGAAGGGCCTGGCGGTGCCGAACTCGACCCTGAACGGTAACAAGACCTACGAGTACGACTCCTGCGCCTTACAGCATGCGCTTGGAAAAATCGGCTCGCTCCAGCGGGTGCGGAACGGCTGGATCGATACCTGGCCCAGCTACTGATCTCGCAGCTCAAGCCTGAGCTTATCCCTCGGCGGTCATCGGTTCTCCGGTGGCCGCCGCGGTGTTTCTGGGCCTATACTTCCTGTCACCTTATCAGTGGGTGACTCGTGAGTCTCAAAGGCAAGACCGTCCTGTTCTTTGCCGGGCCCCTCTACGAGGACCTGGAGCTCTGGTACCCCAAGATCCGGCTGGAAGAGGAAGGAGCCGGCACCATCGTGGCCGGAACCGGGGAGAAGACCTACCAGGGTAAACGGGGCTACCCCGTCACCGTTGACACCAGCGTGGACGAGATCTCGGCCGACGAGTTCGACGGCCTGGTGATCCCCGGGGGTTACGCTCCGGACATCATGCGCCGCTCCCAGAAGCTGCTCCAGCTCACCCGCGACATCTATCAGGCCGGCAAACCGGTCGGCTTCATCTGCCACGCCGGCTGGGTCCCCATCTCCGCCGGCATCGTGCGGGGGAGGCGGGGCACCAGCGTTGGCGCCATCAAGGACGATCTGGTGAACGCGGGCCTGCTGTGGGAGGACAGCCCGGTGGTGGTGGACGGCAATCTGATCTCGTCGCGTACTCCGGCAGACCTGCCGGAGTTTTGCAAGGCATTGATCGCGGCGCTCGAGGGGGCACGAGTCGCGAGTCGCGAGTCGCGGCCCCACGCCAAGGCCGGCTCGCGACCAACATGAGCCTCAGCCGAAGCCCAGCGCCGGGTAGACGCCTGGATCGCCCAGTTCGAGGAGGGCTACTTCGATCCGCTCACCAATCTCGCCCGGCTGGCCGAGGAAGTGGGCGAGCTGGCGCGGGAGGTCAACCATCGCTTCGGGCGGAAGACCAAGAAGCCGGACGAGCCCCAGGGCGACCTCGCGATGGAGATGGCGGATATTCTCTTCGTGCTGATCTGCATGGCCAATCGGGAAGGGATCGATCTGGATGAGGCGTTTCAGAAAATGATGCAGAAGGTCGAGTCTCGGGACCAGCGCAGGTGGACGAGGAAACGACATGATACCTGAGGCTCGGCCCCTTTCGCTGCACTCAGGGTGACAACTTCTGCTGCCCCGCTGCCCCGCCTTCACTCCCACTCCTCCGGCGCGCCCTCCAGCTCCTGCAGTAAGATCCGATAGCTCTCCAACCGGTCCGGCTGGATGACCCCGGCGTCGGTCACCGCCTGGATCCGGCAGCCCGGCTCGCTCATGTGGCGGCAGTCGTTGTAGCGGCAGTCACCGATGTAGGGCCGCATCTCCGGAAAGCAGCTGGCCAGCTCCCGAGGCTCGATCCCCCACAGCCCCACCTCGCTGAACCCGGGCGTGTCCACCAGAAACCCCCCGGCATCGAGCGGCAGCATCACCGCCGAGACCGTGGTGTTCTTGCCCCGGCCCACCCGGGCACTGAGCTCGCCGATGCGGAGCTTGAGCCCCGGTTGGACCGCATTCAGCAGGCTCGACTTGCCGGCGCCGGACGGCCCGGTGACGACCGAGGTTCGGCCCCGCAAAGCGGTGGCGAAGTCGACGATGCCTTCACCGCTCTTAGCACTGGTAGCATAGACGGTGTAGCCGGCTTGTCGGCAGCGGTGAATCAGGTCGAGGCCCGGATCCAGGTCGACCTTGTTGACCACCACGGCAGCGGGAATGGAGTTGGCTTCGGCGACGACCAACAGGCGATCGATGAGCTGGGGAATGGGTTCGGGACGGACCGCGGAAGTCACCACGAAAACTTCGTCGATGTTGGCCGCCACCGGGCGGGTACCCCGTCCCTCGGGCACTCGCCGCTCCAACAGGGTGGTGCGGGGCTCGACCCCGATGACGCCGTGGTACTCGCCGGTCGGCTCGGCCTCGAGCAGTACTCGGTCACCCACTACGACCCGGGGGGTCTCTCGTTTTGCTTTGCCCCGGAGCACCGCCCGAACCTCCCCGCCCGCCGTCGCCACCCGATAGACCGAGCCATCCCGCTCGAGCACGGTGCCGAGGAGTGCGGTCACCAGGCCCCGGGCGAGTGGGCGATAGCGTCGTCGAGCGCGGCTTTGACATCGTACAGGGAGAGACTCTCCAGGCGGGACTGCGCCTCTGCTGTTGTCTTGCCCCAGACCAGGGTTTCAGTCTCCACGTGCCCCACCGGGCGCTCGCCGTTGGGGGACCAGCGCACGAAGAGCAGAGCTGCGCCGTACAGCCCGCGGACGTCAGGCTCCTCATCGACGTAGATCGCTACCGAGTAGGCCTGACCGTCACTGCCCCCGAAGGCGGCGGCCCGCTCGTGCTTCTGCATGTATCCGCCCAGGGTAAACTCGCTCATCGGCCCGGCACCGACTCTCGAACCAGGTTGCCCAGAATGAATGCGATGTTGGCCGGACGCTCCGCCAACCGGCGCATGAGATAAGGATACCATTGGGTCCCGAAGGGGATATAGACCCGCATGTGGTATCCCGCTTGCCGCAGCCGGCCCTGGAGGTCCCGCCGCACGCCGTAGAGCATCTGGAACTCGAAGCGGTCCGACCCGATTCCTTCCTTACGGACGAACTGCTGGGCGTGGCGAATGATCGCCTCGTCGTGGGTAGCTACGCCGGGATAGTTCCCGCCGGTGAGCAATCGCTCCATGAGCTGGACGTAATTGCGGTCGACGTCGGCCTTGTCGGGAAAGGCGACCGCCGGAGGCTCGAGGTAGGCGCCTTTGCAGAGCCGCACCCTGGCTTTCAGGGCGATCAGGTCGGCGATGTCCTTTTCCGACCGGCGCAAGGCCGACTGGATCACCACCCCGCAGTGAGCGCCGTACTCGGGGAAGAGCCGCTGGCTGAAAAAATCGAGGGTCCGCCCGGTGTACTCCGAGCTTTCCATGTCGAGCCGGACAAAGCCGCGGAGCTGCCTGGCCTTATCCAGGATGCGGACCATGTTGACGTAGCAAAGATCCTCGTCGATATCGAGCCCCATCTGGGTGAGCTTGACCGAGACGTTGACCTCCTCCTGAGCCCCCGCCATGCGGTCGAGCATGGCGAGATACTGATCGCGGGCGGCGACGGCTTCCCCTTCGACCGTCACGCTCTCGCCCAGCAGATCGAGCGAGGCGGTGATACCCCGCTTGGCCAGCTCCCGGGCGGCGCTCACTGCCTCCTCGATAGTCTCGCCGGCCACGAAGCGGGATGCGAACTTCCGTGCCAGACCGTTGCGCCGCACGAAATTGAAGACTCGTCGCTGCTCCGATAGCCAGAGCAGGCCCTGTCGCATGATCAGATGAGTACCCCAACGATGGTGAAGCCGTGGGAAAACAGACCCGAAGGTAGCGTGGCCGGGAACGGCTGTGTAGAGGCGAACAGCACGAGAGCAAGCGAGTGAAACTTTATACAGGGCGACGATAGGAAGAATTGGCCAGCTTGTTCTGCGGCCCTGTGACTCAGGTCACGGGTTTACTCCCAGCTTTCTGTATTCTGCTTCATGGCAACCCGACAGCGGTGGCGGCGAGCGGAAAAGAAAGTGAAACGTCGGCGTTCGACGCCGCCTCCGTCCCCGGTCGTGAGCGATCCGGTCGAGTCGGCCCAAGCCGCCGGACTCCGCTACGTGAGCGACACGATGCCCGGGATCCGGCGGAAGCGGGCCGGTAAAGGGTTCGCCTACATCGCCCAGGACGGCAGCACCATCCGGGATGAAAAGGAGCTGGCCCGGATCCGCTCGCTCGCCATTCCTCCCGCCTACACCGACGTATGGATCTGTCCCAGCCCCAACGGCCACATCCAGGCTACCGGCCGCGACGCTCGGCGGCGGAAGCAGTATCGCTACCACCCCAAATGGCGGGAGGTGCGGGACGAGACCAAGTTCGGCCGGATGCTGGCCTTCAGCGAGGGGCTGCCGCGGATTCGGGAGCGGGTTGACCGCGATCTGAGTCGCCCCGCGCTGCCGAGGGAAAAGGTGCTGGCCACGGTGGTCCGGCTGCTGGAATCCACCTGCATCCGGGTGGGCAATGATGAATACGCCCGGGCCAATCGCTCCTTCGGGTTGACCACCTTGCAGGACCGCCACGTCGAGATCTCCGGCCCCAATTTGCGCTTCGAGTTCCGGGGCAAGAGCGGCAAGAAGCATGAGGTCTCGCTCAACGACCGGCGGCTCGCGCGCATCGTGCAGCGATGTCAGGCCCTGCCAGGCGAGGATTTATTCCAGTATGTGGACCAGGACGGGGTGCGGCAGACGATCGGCTCCGGCGACGTCAACGACTACATCAAGGAGATCTCCGGCGAGGAATTCACCGCCAAGGATTTCCGGACCTGGGCCGGAACCCTGCTGGCCGTCGCCGCGCTGACCGAGGCAGGCAAGTGGACCTCGCAGAAGCAGGCGAAATCGAACGTGCTCCGGGCCATCGATCAGGTCGCCGAGCAGCTCAACAACACCCGCGCCGTGTGTCGCAAGTATTACGTCCATCCAGCGGTGTTCGACAGCTACCTTGCCGGTACCATGGCGAAAGTCCTCCACAATGGAACGAAGCCGGCCGCCAAGGCCGCACTCAACGGCAAGTCCGCACTCAACCCGGAGGAGGCCGCGGTGGTGCGTCTCCTCCGCCATGTGTCGGCGCCCTGAGGCTTCGGCGTCCCCCCAAGCAGGTGAGCCCAACTTAGCGGGCATCTTCTCCCGCTCCCTCCCAGCAGGGTTCTGTACCGCCGGACGTGTCGCTCATGCCGGAATCGTTCGTGCAACCCGCGGCTCGGCTTAACGTAGAACCAGGTTTTTGGTCCCGTCGGATCCGCTGGGGTGCCATGGCAGCTCCGCCGCACGCCGTGATCCCGCTTCTCCCTGGCCGTCAGCGGACAGCGTGGCTGCTCGTTGTGGGCGGCTGGACCATCGTGGGGCTGGGTTACTTTGGCTCCGAAGCCATGTCCGCTATGGGGCCGACAGCGTGGCTCCCGCTCCTGGCCTTTACCCTGGGCACGGCATGGATCTGGGCCGCCCTCACCCCGGGGGTGCTCCGGCTCACTCAGCACGCTTGCTTCGGGACCGGGCGGCGCGCCCGAAGCGTGCTCATCTACGGACTCACTGGTGCCGGATTCTTCTTCGCTTCCGGCATCCTGGAGTGGATCCTGGGAGTGGCCACCGGCGTGGGCACGTCGGGGTTCTGGACCACGGTGCTCTCCGAGTGCCTGGAGACCCGGCTGCTCGCCTATCTCACCATCGTCGCCCTGGGCTGGTCGGGACGTTACTTCGCACTGTACCGCACCCGTAACCTGCACGCCTCCGAGCTGGAAGGCCGGTTGGCCAAGACTCACCTGCAGGTGCTGAAGATGCAGCTGCAACCCCACTTCCTCTTCAATACCCTCAACACGGTTGCCGAGCTGGTGCATACCGATCCCGAGGCAGCGGATCAGATGATCACCCGGCTCGGCCGGCTGCTGCGACTCTCGCTCGATCACGCCGGCCACCAGGTGGTGCCGCTCCGGCAGGAAGCCGATTTCCTCCGGCTGTACATCGAGATCGAACAGGTGCGCTTCCAGGACCGACTGCAGTTCGTCTGGGATCTGGCTGCGGACACGCTGGAGGCAGCGGTGCCCACGCTGCTCTGGCAGCCGGTGGTCGAGAACGCGATCCGGCACGGCGTCACCCCGCTCGCGGGGCGGGGACGCATCGTGATCGCCTCTCGCCGAGAGGGCGACGACCTGGTATTGGAGATCCGGGACAACGGAAAGGGTCTCCCGCCGGAAGGAGTCCCCCGGGAAGGCGTCGGCCTCCGCAACATCCGCGAGCGGGTGGCGCAGCTCTATGGCTCGCGGGGGCGGTTCAGCCTGACGCCCGCGCTTGGCGGAGGCACCGATGCCACGCTCCGGCTGCCGTTCACGCCCTGCGAGAGTCCCTACACCCCGGTTCCTGTGGGGAGTAACTCCCTGGAGCCGGCGGGATGACGCTCCGAGTGGTAGTCGCGGACGATGAGCCGCTGGGAAGGCAGCGGCTGGTCCGGTTGCTTCAGGCGGAGCCGGAGACCGACGTCGTAGCGGCCTGCGCCGACGGCGAAGAGGCGGTGGTGGCAATCCGGGAGCACGTACCCGACGTGGTGCTGCTGGACATTCAGATGCCCCTACTCGATGGCTTCGAGGTGGTAGCCGCCCTGGGTGACGCGGATCAGCCGGCAGTGATCTTCGTGACTGCGCACGACCAGTACGCGCTGCGAGCGTTCGAGGTTCACGCCTTCGACTACCTGCTCAAGCCGGTGGATCAGGAGCGGCTGCGCGAGGCCATCGGGCGGGCGATGTCCACGCCAGGTACGGCGCAGCAGGGCAGCACCACCCGGCGCATTCTGTCGCTGCTGGAGGAGCTCAACACCCGGGAGCGAGCCCGGGGTCGAGACCGGCTGGTGGTGCGTACGCCGGAGCGGGCCTTCTTTCTCCGTAGTGAGACCATCGACTGGGTCGAGGCCGCCGGCAAGTTCGTCCACCTCCACGTCGGACGTTCGATCCACGCGCTCCGAGAAAGTATGGCGGAGCTGGAGCAGGAGCTGGACCCGGCCCGCTTCCTGAGGATCAGCCGCTCGGTGATCGTTAATATCGACCGGATTCAGGAGATTCAGCCCTGGTTTCAGGGCGACTACGTGCTGATTCTGACCGATGGGACCCGGCTGACCTCGACTCGAGGTTACCGGGACAACATGCGGAAGCTGCTCGGACGGTCGGCGTGATGGCAGCGGGGCGGGTACCCGCTTGCGGGTGGATGGGCAGCGGGGCAGCGGGGCAGGTAACCCTGGGGTTGCTCCTTCTAATGGCTTGTGCGGGGCCGAGGCAAAACATGGATCCGGGTCCCCAGCCGAACGGGGATGGATTCTCGCTCGTCCTCACCAACCATCACCTGCTCGACGTCAACATCTTTCTCCAGCACGACGGGCAGGCCGACCGCATCGCGATGGTGACCGCCGCCACCTCGCGCACGCTGGTGCTGCCACTCTATATGCTGGGCCAGGGGGGTGGCATCCGGCTGATCGCGGAGCCGATCGGAGACGATACCCGCTACACCACCGACATCCTGACGGTACAGCCGGGACAGGTGGTCGAGCTGAACGTGGAGAATCCCATTCCCCGCTCGAACTACAGCATCCAGTAGCTCGGTATTCAATAACTGCCCCGCTGCCCCGCTGCCCCGCTGCCCCACCTAATTCCCCCGCCCGCCTCCCTGCCCGGTTCCACCCTGGAAGAAATCCGTTCCGCCCAGAACCCGATACACGACATACAGCCCCACGGTGAGGGCTCCGGCCATCAATCCAGTGCCGCCAACCGACAGCCGGCGCTCCTGCATGCCGGCCACCGCCAGCCGGGGAAGCCGGACCCGCTCCCCGTGCCAGTCGGACCGGATCCCTCGATAGGATTCGATCTCCAGCACATCGAGATCCATTCCGGAGGTGTCGGCCTCGATCACATTGCCTTCGACATGAAGGATCTCGGGGCCGATCTCCCCGGTCAGGTCGCGGGAGCCCTCGGCGGTGAGCTGGGCCGACACCCGCTGTCCCGGTGCCGGGGTGGGACTGGAGAGCGGCCGGTAGGTATAGCAGCCACCCACCAAGACAGAGGCCGGCGATCAGTGTGCGCATAGTCGAGAGTCGAGAGTCGAGCGAGTCTGGAACTCGTAGACTGCTCGACTCTCGACCTTCTCATCAATTCCCCAGCGGCGTCGAGCTCGAATAGTTCAGCAGCGGGCACGGATTCGGATCGTTGGCATTCCGTCCCACCGGCGATAGGCTCGGCGTATGAGGGTTGGCGTTGATCTCCGTGATCCCGTAGGGCAGCCGACCGGGAACCGGGTTGGTCCCCGGGACGGTATTCCCCAGAGCGGTCGGAGCGGGAGCCAAGGCAGGGAGACAGGTCCGCTTGTAGTCGTTCCATGCCTCGATGTTCAGGAACAGGGTGACGTACTTCTCCTCCATGATGTTTTGCAGCGTCGCTGGGACTGAAGCGAGCGGCGTAAATGTGATCGGCGTCGTGCCTCGCGCGCCGAAGGAGCGCTGCGCACGGGCGGCATCCAGATACGGCTGGGCCGCGCCCTGGCCGCCGGTCTGGAAGGCGGCCTCGGCCCCAATCAACTGGGTTTCGGCATAGGTGATCACCGGCATCCGAACGTCACCGGGATCGGTGTTCTGGTCGATGAAATTGAAGAGTGAGTAACTGCCGCCCGGGTCGGACCCACCTCCGGCTCCGGCAGGAGAGCCATTGCCATTATAGATCCCGCCGGCGGTGACGAGGTTGGTCGACACACCCGGCCGGTATCCGAAGAATCCCACCGGCACTTCGTCTCCTGCCACCGCCGGATTGGGATCGAAGACCGCCTGCTGGAAGTAGAAGTTCAGGCGCTCGGCGTTATCCACCCCCTGCGCGATCCGTCGCTTCATGATCTCGACGATCGCAGCACCCGGCCCGATGTCCGTCCGGGTGTTCATGAACTGCCACCAGACGTTCTGCCCACTGGGCGATTGATCATGGAACCAAAGCATGTCATTGGCGGGAGTGTTGATGCCCAGCGGGACCTCGGCCAACGCGAGGGCGTAATGCGTCGGGTCAACTTCGGCCAGATGCATGTGGTACCTGGCCTTGAGTGAATGCGCCACCTGGGTATACACCGCCGCCAGTGCGGCGGCATCTCCTCCGCGGTCGAGATAGATCAGCTCCGAGTTGTCGGACGGAGGTCCGGCATTGGGTGCGGCCGGGTGTGGCCGAGAGGAAGAAGATGGCCGAATCGAGCTGCGCCAGGACATCGGAGTAGACCTGGAGCTGCGGGTCGAACGCCGGGGTCAGATTGGTGGAGTCCGCCGCCTGGCGATAGGGAATGTCGCCCCAGATCGAGGCGGCCATCCCGATGACCAGGGCCTCGTACACCTTCCCGATGCCGAGGTAGATGGAGTCGTTCACCGCTCGGGCGAGCTGCTGCATCTTCTTGATGTCGAGCAGGCCTCCCCCACCCTGAATGACGATGGATGACCCGTAGACCGAGTAGAAGTGAGGGTCGATGGTCGAAGGATCCATCTGATAGAGATCGTAGCCCACCTGCTGCCGGCTGATTCCGGCGACCTGCTGCACATACTCGGCTGCGTTCCGCGCCAGCTGGCCCTCGAACTGCACCGACTGGAGCGCCTGGATCCCGACGTACAGCGGTCCCGGCCGGGTGAGCTTGGTGATGTTGTTCGGGTCCTGGTCCACCCCGGGGCCCGAGAGGAAGTCGCCACACCCCGCAGCGCTGATCGCGAGGGCGGCACTCAGCACGAACTTGAGCGAGTGTCTCATGGCTGAATCTCCCGCGCGTTAACGGTTGAGGGTGAGCGAGAAGACATACGACCGGGTCTGCGGGCTGTTGAAGTAGTCGAACCCGCGGGCCGGACTGGCCGAGCCGAGCAGCGAAGTCTCGGGATCGACGCCGGTGTAGTTGGTCCAGGTGTGCAGATTCCGTCCCGCCACCCGCAGCTCCATGCTGCTGAAGCCCATCAGGCGGCTGACCCAGGGCTGGTCGAAGGTGTAGCCCAGCGAGATCTCCCGCAGCTTGACGAAGCTGGCATCTTCGTTGAACTGCGACTTGGGGCCGTTGAAGATGCCGCCGTTCCCGGTAAACCAGGATTGACCGATCGGCACCGCCATGCCCGCGCCGGGGCCGGCGACGGTCTCATTGTTGAAGTAGGTATCGCCGAAGACGAAGTTCCCGCCGTCCCGCATCACCTGCGACTCCTTCGACGTGCCGAAATGATTCAGCGCTCCCTTGGTCTGGTTGCTGGCCACTCCGCCCTGGCGAATGTCGAGCAGTCCTCCGATGGAGAACTTGTTCACCCGGAATGAGGTCCGAACCGAGCCGGTCCAGTTGGGGTTGGGGTTGCCGATGACGTAGTTCCCGGCCACGTCGGCCTGGGGATAGCCGGTCGAGTCGATGTACAGCGAACCGGCGGGCGCGCCCTGGCACTGACCCGGGGTGTTATCCAGGTCGTACCCGGCATATGACAGACCCCGTCCGCAGCGAATGAAGTCGGTGCCGTAGTAGACCCCCAGAGGCTGGCCCTTCATGGCTACCGCCTGGATGCCGGTGAGACCGTTGTTGCCGCCGCTGATCGGGAAGGGAACGAATTGCACTCCCGCCAGATCGAGCACTCGGCTCCGGTTGGTGGCCACCTGGAAGCCCAGATCCCAGGCGAAATTCCTGGTGGTGATCGGGCGGACGTTGAGCGCCACTTCGATGCCCGCATTACGCAGGCTGGCGGCATTCGCCGGCTTCTGGGTGTAGCCGGTGCTCCCCGCCACCGGGAGGTTCAGGATGACGTCGGTGGACAGGGCGCGATACCAGGTGAACCCGAGGTCGGCCTTGTCTTCCCAGAGGCCGAGATCGAACCCGGTCTCGAACTCCTTGACCCGCTCCGGTCCGAGATCGGTGGTCGGCAGGATGTAGCTGGAGATGAGCCCGCCCAGCCCATTCTGCTGGGTCGAGATCGCGGGTCCCCAGCCTCCATCGGTGCCGCCCCAGCCGCCCAGCAGCACGCTGGACAGGAGATAGGGCGCCGGCTGGGTGCCGCTCTGGCCGTAGGCCGCGCGCAGCTTGCCGAAGGTCAGCCAGCGGTTGGTGCCTTCCGCGCTCCGGAAGAAGGTCCACGCCGCACTGGCCTTGGGATACCAGTTGTGCCGGGTGGTTGCGCCGAAAGTTGAAGCGCCGTCGTTCCGAACCGCCGCGGTCAGGAACAGCTGATCGAAGAGGTCGGCGCTGACCTGCGCATAGTACGACTCCAGCCGGATGGTCTGCTGATAGTCGTACGGTGGCAGCTGGGCGGACGTGTTGCCCAGGTTGAATGGCTGGGGCGCGATCAGGCCAGTGCCCAGCGTCTGCCGGCTCTGATACTTGTTGGAATTGAGATTCTGCCCCACGGTCACTGCACCGCTCCAGCTTGGAGCTCAGCTTGTATCGTGCGGTTGCCGTCAGGTTGTGGTCGATCTGGAAGGTCTTGATGTATCCCGCGTTCACCCCACCTACCCCGTTGACTCCCGCGATAGTGGTATTGGAGTTCGACCAGGGCCAGCCCTGGGTGCGCTCGTCGTTGGAGTAGTCCGCCCCCAGGGTGTAGTTGAACGAGAGCCAGGAGAGCGCAGCGTAATCCAAGTTGATGCCGCCGAAGGTTCGGCCCACCTGGGACTTGTTGAAGGACTCGTTGGCCACAAAGAACGGATTGTCGTAGCCCCGGCCCTGCTGTTCCGATCCCGCCGCCGGATTGGGGAAGCGGTAGGTGCGCTGCAGCCCGCTGACCGGATCCAGATAGGGCAGGTTGTTGAACTCGGGCGGCGAGCGCCAGGCGCCCAGCAGCAGTCCGTCGGTGCTGTTCCGGCTGGTGATGAAGCCACCGTCTCCGTCGATATACGCGACGTTGGCGCCGACCTTGAGATTGTCGAAGACCCGGTGCGATCCGTTGAAGCGAACCGAGATCCGGTCGAACTTGTCGTTCTGGCCGGTGATCGAGCCCCGCTGATTGGTCGACCCGCCGGAGAGGAAGAACGTGGTCCGGTCGTTGCCACCCGAGATCGTCAGCGCGTTGTCGAAGGTGTGTCCGGTCTGGAACATCTCGCCCGCGTGATTGAACGTCGGGGTGCCCGGCGCGAGGAGCGGTCCCCAGCTCACCGCCTGGGGGAACGGAACCGTGCAGTTGGGCGTGCCTCCGGACGACGCAGGGCGGCGCGACACCGCTACTGCCGAGACCGTACTTGGTCTGGAGATCGGGAAGCTTGGCGACGTTGTCGAAGGAAGCCGAGCTGCGGAGCGAGTACTTGGTCGGCCCCGGCGCGGCCCTTCTTGGTGGTGATCAGGATGACGCCCTGGCCGGCGCGGGACCCGTAGATCGCGCCGGAGGCGGCGCCCTTCAGCATCTCCACGTTCTCGATATCGTTGGGATTGATGTCGATGGCGCGGTTGGACGGGGCGGCGCTGGAGTTGACGGCGCCATTGTTCGGGTTGTTGTAGCTGATCGAATTGTCGATCGGTATTCCGTCCACGATGATGAGCGGCTGGGCGTCGGCGCCGCTGATACCGCTGCCGGCGCTGATGGTGGTCTGGCCTCGAATCAGGATACTGGCTGACGCACCGGGGTCGCCGGAGCTGGAGGTGATGGTGACGTTCGGCGCCTTGGCCGCGAGCGCATTGACGACGTTGGGCTCGGCACTCCGGACAATGGAGAGTGAGTCTATGCTGCTCCGGCCGGTGCCGATCTTCTCCACTTCGCTCGCGGTGCCGGCGCCGGTGACAACGATCTCACCCAATTGCAGGGGGTTGTCTGCCAGGGTGAAATCCTGGCTCGCCGAGCCGCTGCTGAGATTGACCTGGGCCGAGCGCGCCTTGTATCCCACCAGCCGGGCGGTGACCGTCACCGGCGTGGTGGGGACCCGGGCCCCCGGTATCAGAATGGTGTAGCTGCCGTCGGGGCGGGTGACCGCGCCGGCGCCCAGCTGCTCGATGATGACCCCGGCTGAGCCCAGCGGCTGCCCCGATTGACTGGTCACCTTGCCGGTGAGGGTGGCCGGCTGCTGCGCCGGCGCCAGCGCCGGGAAGCAGCACCAGAGCCGCCATCGCTATCGAGGCGAGCCGCAGCGCGCGTCGCAACTGACCAAACGATGATTGTGCCATGTGTGTCCTCCGTGTGCCAACTCGAATGCTGTGACGAGATCGATGAAGAGACTCCGCTCCGAGGCTCGTCACCGGCCCCGGAATGCCATCCTCAAGGGCGAAATCGGTATCCCCAGGCGAGCGCGGTCAGGATGTGGCGGGGATTGGCAGGATCGTCTTCCAGTTTCCGGCGCAGCCGGGCAATGTGGGTGTCCACCGCTCGGCGGCTCACCGCCGCTCCGGCACCCCAGACCTCCCGCAGCAACTCCACCCGCGAGGCGATGGCGCCCCGCCGGCGCATCAGCGCCAGTAGGAGCCGGAATTCCGTGTGGGTCACTCGCACCGGCTGGCCACCGCGGAGCACCGTCTGGGTTGCGGGCTGCAGCAACACGCTCCCGAAACGGATCGTGCCGGTCCAACCGGTCGATGCTCCTGCGGGGAGCCGCCGGGTGCGGTGGAGCAGCTCCTCCACCCGGGCGATGAGCTCCCGCACCACCGAAGCGTCCGGGGCGGTGTCGGAGGCGTCCACTTCGGTTGGCACCGGGGTGGGGACCTGGTACTCGTGCACCACGGGAAGCCCTTCGGACGGGGAGTGGGGGTCGTCCACCGAGTGATCGGCAGGGGCGACCAGAAGACTCTCGTCCGGCGCCGGCCCAGCGGGCCGGCGGTCATCGTCGATGATGAGGATTCGCGTGGCGCCTCCACCGCTCGGGCTGGAGTGACGAAGCGGATGCGACTGCAACGCAACGGGGTCGACACTGGCTATGACGGACTCGACACCGCGCAGGCCCGGATTACTCGAGCGCTACGATAGATGGTGCCGGAGGAGGCAGGAACAGATTCGGTGCGGAATGCTGCCGGGCATCCCTGAAACGCTGGTTCTGTGGTATGAAGTCGGGAACCCGATGCAACTGCCGACGGTGGGGAGCTGTTTCAAATTGAGCGCTAGGCGGTGTCCTCCAATTGATTTCGCTGGGCCTTCAGCAGCTCGAGCTGTTGGGCCATGTCATCGGCCCGAAGATCGAAGTGCGAGCCGTGCCAGGCCGCAACGCCGGCCTGCAAAATGATTGCCTGGGGAGAGGCATGCACCACTCCGACTCGCTCCGAGATGTAGCGCGACAGCGGGCGGGAATGGATCACGTCCACCAGGTACACCGGCACGTCGTCGTGCAGGCGCCGGAGCGAGCGCATTTCCTCGTAGGCTATGCCACTGGTAGGACAGATCGGACTGTGCTTGTACACCACGGCAAGCGGCTCTGCCAGCGCGGTGGCAACGTCGGCTTCGGTCGCGATCTTGCGCATATCAAAAACCTAGCAGCATGCCGCCGACGCAACTACGTCAGCCGCATGCGTTCCACCAGGCGCTGGAACCTGGGGTCGGGGCGCAGGCCATCGAGCATCGGCTCGATCCTCAGGTACGCCAGCCAGCCGCGGCGGTCACGGTAGGCTTTTTCGAGCCACTCGAAAGCGGTGTCCACCTCTCCCAGCGTGACATACAGACCGGCCTGGGCCACGGGGGAGATGTAGCGCGCCTTGGCGCGCTCGTGCAGCTCCTGCAGCACGGCCCGGGCCTCGCCCTCGCGTCCTCGCCGCGCGGCGACGTGGCCCAGGCCGGCAAAGGCGAGTGCATCCTGCTCCGAGTGGGTCAGGGCCTCCTTGAACGCGGTGGCGGCATCGTCGTACATCCCCTGCTGCAGGTAGACCAACCCCAGCAGCCGGTGGGTCTCCTCCGCGGTCGGGTTCAGCGCCAGCGCCCGCCGGAGATGCTCCAGCGCGCCATCGTACTCCCGGGCATAGTAGAGCAGCCAGCCCATGCTGCGGCGGATGGAGACCGACGCCGGGTCCAGGTCGATGGCCGTGCGCCCTTCGGCGAGCGCCTCGTCGAACCGCCCCATAGCGGCGAGGTACCAGGAGTGCCATTGCCGGGCTACCGAGTAGCGGGGGTTGAGCTGAATGGCCCGGCTGAACTCCCGCCCGGCCCCGGTCCAATCCCAGTCATAGATGAAGGTGACCCAACCGAGCGAGGTGTGCGCCTCGGCCAGGGTCTCGTCGAGCGCGATCGCCTTCTGAGCTTCCGCTTTAGCCCGCTCCATCCCCTCCACCACTGGCGCGCCTTTGTAGTCGAGATCCAGGGCGTAGGAGTCGGCCAGGCCGCTGTACGCCAGCGCGTAACCCGGATCTTCCGCGATGGCCTGCTCGAAATAGCGGATTCCTTCCTTGATGCCGGCTTGGGTGCGGCGGTTCCACCAATACCGGCCTTTGAGGTAAAGGCTGTAGGCGCGCATGTTCGCGGTATAGCGGACCGGCGTCGAGATCGCCCAGGTCGCCCAGCAGCGTCGCTCGCAGCGTCCGGACGATGGTCTGCGCGATCTCATCCTGGATGGCGAACACGTCGGCCATCTCCCGATCGTACCGCTCCGACCACAGGGTGCGGCCATCGGAGACGCTGCTCAGCTGGACGGTGATGCGAAGCCGGTTGGCCGACCGGCGAACGGTCCCCTCGAGCACTGCCGACACGTTGAGCCGGGCGCCGATGGAGCGGACATCCTCCCGCAGGTTCTTGAGCGCGAACACCGAGGTGCGCGACGCCAGCTGGAGCCCTTCGACCTTGCTGAGCGCGGTGATCAGCTCGTCGGTCATGCCGTCGCTGAAGTACTCGTTTTCCGGGTCGGCACTGGCGTTGATGAAGGGAAGCACCGCTATGGCGCGGTTGTCGCCGCCGCTCACCACCGGCGTGGGTGTGGGGACCGGAGCCAGCAGCGCCTCGCTGAACTCGGCCATAGTGGGAAAGCGCTCTTCCGGCGCCTTGGCCAGAGCCCGTTGGAGCGCCAGATCCACTGAGAGCGGGATGGTCGGCCGGAGCGTTCGGATCGGGGGGGCCGGCTCTACGGCGTGCCTCGCCATCGTCTTCCGGGGACTGGTGCCGGTAAACGGCGGCTGCCCGGTGAGCATCTCGAAGAGCACGCAGGCCAGGCTGTAGAGGTCGCTCCGGCCATCGAGGTCGCGCTCCGCGCTGGCCTGCTCCGGGCTCATGTAGGCCGGAGTCCCAACCGCAAAACCCCGGTCGGTGATGTACGCGTTGTCGCCGCCGGCGGCGGAGATGGCGGTGGCGACCCCGAAATCGGCCACGACCGGCTCGCCCTCCTGCAGCAGGATGTTCTCCGGCTTGATGTCCCGGTGAATCACGTTGTGCCGGTGGGCGTAGCCCAGCGCGGTGGCGACCGCCCGGGTGATCCGGAGCGCGGCGTCGAGCGGGAGCGAGCCCTCCCGGACCAGGCGGTCGCGGAGGGTCTCGCAGCCGGCATACGGCATGACGAAATACAGCATGCCGTCGCACTCACCGGAGTCGTGGACTGGAAGGATCTGGGGATGGGAGAGCCGGGCGGCGATGCGGATCTCGCGAAGAAAGCGCTGCGGCTCGGACGCGTGGGTGTGGCCGGGCAGGAGGACCTTGATCGCCACCTTGCGGCCGTGCTTGAGGTCTTCGGCCAGATAGACCGACGCCATGCCCCCGCGACCGATCTCTTCCTCGATCCGGTACCGGTCCGCGACGGCGGCGCGCAGGCGTTCAGGAACGGCAGTCAGGCGCTCGGCTCCAGAATGTTTGCTATAGATGGAAGGGAAACCGGCGGCAGGCGATTTACAAGCTGGTGATCTGCTTTACCCACCACCCATCGCGGCGGCAGGATGCCTCCTGCAGCCGCTCCACCCCCTCTATGCATCCTATAGAGCGGGGAGCGGGGTGGGGGTGGCTTTTGTCCCCCAGCATTTGCATCTGGGGCGGGGGCCATTTACGTACTGGTGTAGTCCCGAGTCAGCTTATTTCCCGGGCATTTGCCCGTGCAGGTATAGATGGGTACCCCACATCGAAGTTCCGCAGCAGCACGGCCCGTGCCCCACCTTCGTGCGGCCCTGGCCGATCCTGACCCACTTTCCCGGCGACGGCTCCGCCAGCTGCTCGAAGGGCACGGCATTTCGGTCGTCGGTGGCTGCGAGAGCGGCGCCGCCATTCTCAGCCTGATCGAGCGCAACCTCCCCGACCTCCTCTTCTGCGAACTGAAGCTCCCCGACATGGACGGCTTCCAGCTCGCCCGCCGGATCAACGGCCAGCTGCGGGGTGGCATCATCTTCGTCACCAGTCAGGACGGCTACGCCCTCGAGGCATTCGAGGTGCACGCCCTCGACTACCTGCTCAAGCCGGTGGATCAGACGCGGCTGGCTGAGGCGGTCGCCCATGTGCGGGCCCTGCTCGAGCGGCGCCACGAATCGGGTGGCCATGAGCACCTGCTGGCCCTGCTGGACGAGCGCGATGCCGAGCGGCAGCGGCGGACCCGGCTGCTGGTCCGGGGTCGGCCGCCGCGTTCTTTCTGAAGACCGATGCTATCGACTGGCTGGAGGCGAAGGGGAAGCGAGTGCGGATCCACGCCAGCAAGCGGGTATTCGAGCAACGGGACTCACTGGCGCGGATCGAGGCGCACCTCGACGATGAGCAATTCGTCCGGGTCAGCCGGTCGGCCGTGGTGAACGTCGACCGGATCCGGCAGATTCAGCCGTGGTTCAACGGGGAGCACCTCATCATCCTGGACGATGGCTCCCAGGTCCCCTCCTCGCGACGCTATCGCTCCAGCTTGAGGCGGCTCCTCGGCAGGGGTCAGTGACCCTGGCCACCGGGGCTGCCGCCCGAGGGAACCCCGGAGCCTTGCCGCCCGGCGATACTGACCGCAGCCACGAGTCCTGCAGCGACCGCGCCCCCCAGGAGTCCGGTGCCACCCAGGGAGAGCCGCCGGCTCTCGATACTTTTCACGTAGCGCTGCGGTAGCTGGAGGCGTTCTCCGTTCCACACTGTCGGCTCGCCCCGCACGTTCTCGACCTCACTCACGGACAGATCCAGCGCAGCAGAGTCGGCGCCGAGCACCCGGCCGTGGATGTGCTCCACACCGGGACCCACCTCGTTGGCGAGCTCCCGAACCCCCTCGTCGGTAAGCTGCACGTCGATGGCGGTGCCGCTGGCAGGCACCGGGGTCGCCAGCGGGCGGTAGGTGTAGCAGCCCGCGAGCAGGAGGAACGGGAGCGCGCGCCGGGACCGCATCAGTTCGCCAATGGGGTGGAGCTGGTGTAATTCAGCACCGGACACGGATTCGGATCGTTAGGGTTCTGGCCCGTAGGTGATACGTGCGGCGTGTTCGGGTTGGCGTTGATCTCGGTGATGCCGTAGGGCAGTCTCCCCGCAACGGGTGCCGTCCCCGGCGTGGTGCTGCCGGCTGGGGGCGCCGGCGCAAGCGCCGGGAGACAGGTCCGCTTCCAGTCGTTCCACGCTTCGATGTTGAGAAAGAGGGCCTCGTACTTCTCCTCCATGATGTTCTGCAAGGTTGCCGGCGCCGGCGGGAGCGGCGGGAGGATGTTCGGCGTGGCGCCGCGCGCGCCGTATACCCGGTTGGCCCGGGCGGCATTGAGGAACGGCTGCGCCGCACCCTGGCCACCGGTCTGAAATGCCGCCTCCGCCCCGATCAGCTGGGTCTCGTCGTAGGTGATCTCCGGCTGGCGAAAGTCCCCCGGATCCGTATTCGGGTTGATGAAATTGAAATTGGAATAGAACGGATTCCCGCTCACCGGATCGGTGATGCCGTTTCCGGGATCGATTCCCGGGGCGACTTGCAGGTTAGTTGCACCTCCCGGCCGGAAGCCGGCCCAACCCAGCACGGCTCCGCTGTCGTTGGTGGCAGGCTGGAAGTAGAAGTTGAGCCTGGCGCTGTCCGCGATTCCGGCGGCGATGCGCCGTTTCATCACATCGATCATCGCGGCTCCGGGGCCAATGTCGCCCCGGGTCGCCATGAACTGCCACCAGAGGTTGTTGCCGTTGGGCGTGGCATCCGCGAACCAGTTGAAGTCATTGGCCGGAGAGCTGATGCCGAGAGGGACCTCGGCCAGCGCCTTGGCATAGGAGGTCGGGTCCACCTCGGCCGTATGCAGGTACAGTCTGGCCTTCAGCGAATGAGCCACTTGCAGGTAGGTGGCCCGAAGCCCGGCCGCGTCGAGGCCACGGTAGATCAGCTCGGCGTTGTCCTGGGGTGGGCCGAGGTTGGTCGGACCGGTGGCCGGGAGGTAGATCGTAATGGCCGAGTCGAGCTGCGCCTGCAGGTCGGCGTAGACCTGAAGCTGGGGATCGAACGCGGGAGTTAGAATGGTCGAATCGGCGGCCTGGCGATAAGGTACGTCGCCCCAGATGTCGGCGGCGGTCCCCATCACCAGGGCTTCGTAGACCTTCGCGATCCCGATGTACAGCGAATCTCCCGCCGTGCGGGCGAGCTGCTGCATCTTGCGGATGTCGAGCAGCCCGCCGCCGCCGTTGAGCACCCGGCTGGAGCCGAAGACCGAGGTCCAATACGGATCGATGGTGAGCGGGTCGATGGTGTAGCGGTCGTATCCAATCTGCTGCCGCGAATTGCCGGCCACCTGCTGGACGTACATCGCCGCATTGCGGGCGAGCTGGGACTGGAACTGTACCGCCTGGGCGGCCTGAATGCCGATATACAGCGGCCCCGGCCGGACCAGCTTTTCGATGTTGTTGGGATCGTTCCCCACCCCGGGCCCGGACAGATAGTCGCTGCATCCTCCCACCAGCGACGCGAGAGCCACGACGGCAATGAGTTTCGATACGTGAGTCATGGCAGGCCTCAGCGGTTCATGGTGACGGAGAACACGAACGACCGGGTCTGCGGATCATTGAAGTAGTCGATCCCCTGCACCGGCGTCGCCGACCCGAGCAGTGACGTCTCCGGATCGACCCCGGTGTACTTGGTCCAGGTGTGCAGATTCCGGCCCGCGACCCTCAGATCCATGCTGTTGAACCCGAAGATCGAGTTCACCCAACCGCCCTCGAAGGTGTAACCCACCGAGATCTCCCGGAGCTTCACGAACCCGCCGTCCTCGATGTCGAGCGACACCGGGCCGTTGAAGACGCCGCCTGCCCCGGTGAACCAGCTCTCGTTCAGCGGCACCGCCATCCCCGCTCCCGGTCCGGCAACCTGCCCCTTGAGATAGGTCTGGCCGAAGACGTAGTTCCCGCCGTCGCGGAAGACCTGCGACTCCAGCGAGGTACCGAAGTGATCCATCGCCCCGCGGGTCCCGTTGTAGTTCTGGCCGCCATGCTTGATGTCCAGCAGCCCGGTCACCGAGATCCCCTTGAACTTGAACGCGGTGCGCAGCGAGCCGGTCCAATCCGGGTTGGGATTGCCGACGACGTAATTGTTGGAGGCGTCCAGCTGGGGATAGCCGGTCCCGTCGATGTAGAGCGCGCCTGCGGGAGCACCCTGGCACTGACCGGCGGTGTGGTCGATGTCCACGTTGTTGATGATCAACCCCCGGCCGCAGCGCACGAAGTCGGTGCCGTACAGGACCCCAATGGGCTGGCCCTGAATCGCCACACCCTGCAACCCCAGGCCGTTGGTCCCTCCGCTGAGCGGAAACGGCGCGAACGACACGCCCGGCCAGATCGGTCACCAGACTCCGGTTATGGGCCCATTGGGCCCCGACCTCCCAGGAGAAATCCCGGGTCGTCACCGGCCGCATATTGAGCGCGAGCTCCACTCCGATGTTCCGGAGAGCGGCGGCGTTGGCCGGCTCCTCGGTGTAACCGGTGCTGCCGGCCACCGGGATATTGAGGATGACACCGCTCGAGTTCTGTCGGTAATAGGTGATACCGAAGTCCGCCTTGTCCCGGAACAGCCCCAAGTCCACTCCGGTCTCGAACTCCTTGACCCGCTCGGGTCCCAGACTTTGAGTCGGCAGGTTGTAGCGGGTCACCAGGCCGCCGACGCCACCGATCTGGGTCGATGAGGCCGGTCCGAATCCGCCGTCTTCAAGGGTGGTCGGGTTGAACACACTGGCCAGCAAGTAGGGCTGGGGCTGAGTCCCGCTCTGACCATAGGCGGCACGGAGCTTCCCGAAGGTGAGCCAGCGGTTCTCCCCTTCCGCTCCCCGATAGAACGTCCAGGCCGCACTCCCCTTGGGAAACCAGTTCCGCCGTTGGGTTATGCCGAAAGTGGAGGCGCCGTCGTTGCGGACCGCGGCCGTGAGAAAGAGCTGGTTCCAGAGATCCGCCGTCACCTGGCCGAAGTACGACTCCAGATGAACCGTCTGCCGGTAGTCGTAGGGGGCCAGCTGATTCGCCGTGTTGGAGAGGGTGAACGGCTGCGGGGCGATGAGTCCCACACCCAGCGTCTGCCGGCTCTCCCACCCGTTGGAGTTGATGTTCTGTCCCAGCGTGACAGTCCCCGACAACACCGAGCTCGCCTTGTACTTCGCGGTGGCCGTGAGATTGTGGTCGATCTGGCTGGTGCGGATGTACCCCGCATTCACCGCCCCGACACCCGAAGCGCCGGGCACGGTAGTGGTGGACGTGGACCAGGGCCAACCCTGGGTACGCTCGTCGTTGGCATAGTCCAGTCCCAGCGTCTCGTTGAAGGTCAGCCACGAGAGCGGACTGTACTCTGCGGTCACGTTGCCGAAGGTTCGCCCCACGCCGGAAGTGGCCAGGTTCTCGTTGGCCGAGAAGAACGGGTTGTCGTAGATCCGGCTCTCCTGCTCTGAACCGGGCGCCGGATTGGGGAAGCGGAAGGCCCGCTGGAGATGGAACGTGGGGTCCAGAAACGGCTGATCGTTGAAGTTGGCCGGCGCCCTCCAGGCTCCCAGGAGCAGGCCCTCGGTGCTGTTGCGCGACACCAGAAACCCACCGTCCCCATCGGTGTAGGAGACGTTCGCGCCCACCTTGAGGTTGTCGAGAATTCGGTGAGTGCCGTTGAAGCGAACTGCAATCCGCCGGTAGTGGTTGTTCGGGCCCACCACGATACCCCGGTCGTAGTTGTACCCGCCGGATAGATAGAAGGTGGTCTTCTCGTCCCCGCCGGAGATGGTCAGGTTGTTGTCGGTGGTATACCCGTCCTGGAACATCTCGGCGGAGTGGTCGAAGATGGGTGTCCCAGCGGGAATGACCGGGCCCCAGCTCCCGGCCTGAGTGAACGGCACGATGCAGTTGGGCGCACCCCCCTCCACGCAGGCCGGCGCCGCGCCTCCACTGCCCAGACCGTACTTGTGCTGGAAATCGGGAAGCCGGCCGTGTTGATCCATGGAGACGGAGCTCCGCAAGGAATAGCGGGTGGGACCGGCCTGCCCGTGCTTGGTGGTGATCAGAATGACGCCCTGCCCGGCGCGCGATCCGTAAATCGCACCGGACGCGGCACCCTTCAGAATCTCAACGTTGGCGATGTCATCCGGGTTGATGTCGATGGCGCGGTCGGGTGGAGCGGCGCTTGCGTTTGCAGCCAGGTTGGACGGGTTATTGAAATTCAGCGAGTTATCCACCGGCACGCCGTCGACCACGATGAGCGGCTGCCCATCGGAGGCCGTGATGGTAGTAACCCCGCGCACCTGGATGTAGGACGATGCTCCGGGATCGCCCGCGCTCGATGTCACTTGCACATTGGGCGCCTTGGCGGCGAGCGCGTTGACCACGTTGGACTCGTTGCTCCGCACCAGGGCGGTTGAGTCCACCGAGCTGCGCCCGGTCCCGAGCTTCTCGGCCTCCGTCACAGTTCCGGCGCCGGTCACCACGATCTCACCCAGGTGGAGCGGGTTTTCGGGAAGGGTGAAGTCGTGAACCATCCGGCCTGGGGCCAAAGTCAGCTGGGTTGTCGCCGGTTTGTAGCCCAACAAACGGGCGGTTACGGTGACCGGTGTCGCCGGCACTCGCGCCGCGGGGATGATGAGCTGATAGGTCCCGTCCGGGCGCGTGCTCGTGCCGAGGTTGAGCGGCAGGACCAGCACCTGGGCCGAGCCCAGTGGGGTCCCGTCCGGACCGGTTACCTGGCCCGTCAGGGTCACGCCGGGCTGTTGGCCGGCGGGTTGCTGTGCTCCGATGGAAACCGGGCTCAAGCTTCCAAGGAGCAGCGCAACGGCGGTCGCGAAGAGCACCACGCCGGAGCACCGTAGGATGACTGTTCATGGAGTCTCCCCTTCCGGCGCAAGCGCAAAGCGATAGCCGAGTGCGACGGCGGTCAGGATGTAGCTGGGTTGAGTAGGAGTCTTCTCAATCTTCCGGCGAAGCCGGGCGATGTGGGTGTCGATCGCGCGGGGCTGGATCCTCGCGCTGGGCCCCCAAACTTCCTGCATCAGGTCCTTCCGGCTCGCCACGACGCCGTGACGTCGGACCAGAGCATAGAGCAGCGCGAATTCGAGTCGAGAGACATTGATCGGTTCGCTTCCCCGGGCCACTCTCCGGGTCCGCAGATCGAGCGCCAGGTCCCCACAGCGCACCAACTCACCGGTGGCGGGCGGAGTGACTGCTTGCTCCGACGCGATGCCCAACAGCTCACCGATGCGGTCGAGCAGCTCCTTGAGCCGTGCCTTTGGAGGTACCGGCTGATCGGGAAGGGAAGGAGAACCGTGAAAGGCGGACGATGCGTCGTCTTCGAAGAGCAGGATTCTCGTACCGACACTCACTGCTGTGGGCGGTCGCCGTGACACGGGAATGGCGACGGCATCAACATTGGTGACAGTCTTCGCACGCCACAACGATTATGCGATGAGGTGCTGTTCCCGAGGCGGAACCTACCGAAGCGGTGGGATGAGATGCCGGAAAAGGAGGGTGGAGTCGTCATACCGGTGCGATGCGCGTCACATGATGTGACGATGAAGCCCGGGATTTCGCCGGCTGAGTTTCAGGTAGCGACGGTCCAATGAATCGTTGCGTCAGGCGGGGTAGTATCGCCCTGACTTGCGGGACATCTCCAGCAGCGATGCCGCGGGACGGAATCGCTCGCCGAACTGCTCCTGCAGCTGATAGAGGGTCTCGACCACCCGGCCGGGAGTGAGATCATCGATCATCCGGAGCGGTCCACCCCGGAAGGCAGGAAAGCCGATCCCGAAGATTGCGCCGATGTCGGCATCGCGCGGGCTTCGCACGACTCCTTCGGAGCAAGCCATGGCGGCTTCGTTCAGCATGGCGTAGACCAGGCGTCGCTGCACCAGATCCTCATGGGCATCCACCGGATGCACGCCGAGCAGCGGGTAGACGCTCTTGTCCACGCCCGATTTGTGTCCCTCGCTGTAGCTATAGAAGCCGCGGCCGTTCTTCCGGCCCAGCCGGGTGGCGCCCAGCATTCGACTCAGCGTCCCGGCCGGTTTCATCCGCTCGCCGAACGCCTCGTGCATGACGCCGCCCGCCTTCTCCGCCACATCCAGCCCCACCTCATCCAGCAGCGCCACCGGCCCAACCGGAAAGCCGAACGCTGTCATGGTGCGGTCGATCAGCTCGATGGGCACGCCTTCCTGCAGCAGGTATCCCGCCTCGTTCAGGTAGGGTGAGAGGATCCGATTGACCCAGAAGCCGGGGCGATCGGCAACCACGATGACGGTCTTGCCCATTCGGCGGCCGAATCGCACGGCGGTGACAATGGTGTCGGGACTGGTGGCCGCGGTAGGGATGACCTCCAGGAGCGGCATGCGCTCGACCGGCGAGAAGAAGTGCATGCCCAGAATGCGCTCGGGACGGCGCGCACTCTCTGCGATATGGCGAATGGGAATAGTCGACGTGTTGGTGGCGAAGATCGCCTCGGGCCGGATCTGAGCCTCGACCTCGGCCAGCACCCGGCGCTTGGTGTCGAGGTCCTCGAAGACCGCCTCGATCACGAGATCGGCGCGCTTGAATCCGCTGTAGTCGGCCGAGCCGGAGAGCAGCGCACTCAGCCTGTCGTACTGCGGCCGGGTCAACCTCCGGCGCTCCAGTCGCTCGGCCAGCAGCGCGGTGGCGGTCTTCAGTCCCTTCCCCACCCGGGCCAGGTCGGCATCCTTGAGCCGGGTGTCGACCTCAACGTTGAGTACCGCCGTGCCGGCAATCCCCGCTCCCATGAAGCCGGAGCCAACGATTCCCAGGCGGCGAATCTGCCGGGGCGCCGCGCTGCCCGAGGGCACCCCGTCGTCCTTCTTGAGCGCGGTGGTGGCAAAGAAGATCTGCACCAGTTTACGGGAGACGTCACCCACCGCGAGCTCGCCAAAGGCGCGGTGCTCCTCCGCCAGCCCGGCCGTGACGCCCTGCTCCAGTCCAACCCTCACGGCTTCGAGTGCGGCGAGCGGCGCTGGATAGTGGCCGCCGGTTTTCTTGAGGATCTGTTTGCGCGCGCCCCGGTACACCAGGCTCCGGCCCGCCGGTGTGCGGTCGAGCACGAACCCGGCCAGGCCACCGCTTCCGCCGCGCTTCGGCAACCCCTCTCGAGCCAGCCGATCGGCCGCGCTGACGGCAACCTGTCTCAGAATGCTGGGGGGAACCACCTCGTCCACCAGTCCCAGGCGCAGGGCCTTCGCAGCCCGCTCGCTCTTTCCTGCCAGAATCATGTCGAGCGCGGCGCGCGCGCCGATCAGCCGGGGAAGCCGCTGACAACCGCCGGCCCCCGGAATCAGTCCGAGCTGCACCTCGGGCAAGCCGAGCTGGGTCTTGGGATGGTCGGTGGCGATCCGATAGTGGCAGGCGAGGGCTAGCTCCAACCCTCCACCGAGACAGGCGCCGTGGATCGCGGCGACGATCGGCTTGTGGAAGGTCTCCACCCGGCTCACCGTCTCCTGGCCCTGGAAGCTCAACCGCTCGGCGGCGTCCTGACTGGTGAGCGCGGTGAACTCCTCGATGTCCGCTCCGGCGATGAAATTGTCCGGCTTGCCCGAGATGAGGACCACCGCTCGGGTCGGCGGGTCATCGCGCAGCTGGTTCAACAGCCCCTCGAGCTCGTCCCGGACGGCGGTGGTCAGCTTGTTGACCGGCTCGCCCGGCAGATCGAAGGTGAGCGACGGCGATGCCGTTCTCGTGCTGCAGGGTGAAGGCGGACATGTCAGCCTACCTCCGCTCCAGCACCATCGCGTATCCCATCCCTCCCTGAGCGCAGATCGAGATCAAGCCATACTGCACGTCCCGCCGGCGCATCTCGTTGGCCAGAGTGGTGACCAGGCGCGCACCGGTGGCGGCGAAGGGGTGACCGATCGCGATCGAGCCGCCGGACACATTGGTCTTTTCCCAATCCACCTCGCCCACCGGGCCCGGCAGGCCCAGCCGATCGGCCCAGGCCTGCGAGCCCCAGGCCTGGATGTTGGAGAGCACCTGGGCGGCGAAGGCCTCGTGGATTTCCACCAGTCCCAGATCTTTCCAGGTGATCCCTGCCCGCTCCAGCGCCTTCGGCACCGCGTACACCGGACCCATGAGCAGCTGCCATCCCGGATCCACCGCGCTCGCTGCGTAGCTCCGGATGTACGCCAGGGGCTCATAGCCTAGGGCCTTGGCCTTTTCGTCGGCCATGAGTAAGACGGCAGCCGCGCCATCGGTGAGCGGGGACGAGTTTCCCGCCGTCACGCTGCCATACTTCCGGTCGAAGACCGGCCGCAGCTTGGCGAGGGCGTCGAGCGAAGTGTCCGACCGGATGCCGTTGTCCTCGGCCACCACCTGATCCATCTCGGCGCCGCCAAACCAGGGAGTGATCTCGCTGGTGAGCCGCCCGTCGGCGGTGGCCGCCGCCGCCCGCTGATGGCTCATCAGAGCGACCCGATCCTGCTCCTCCCGGGTGATGCCGTTTTCCTTGGCCATCTTCTCCGCCGACTGCCCCATGGTCTCGCCGGTGGACGGCTCGGCGATTGCCGGCGTCACCGGGATCAGATCCCGGGGACGCACCCGGCCCAGGGTGGCAATCCGGCCGCCGACGCTGCGCGCCTTGCCCGCTTCGACCAGCATCCGGCTGAAGCGGCGGGAATGAAGGATGGGAAGATCCGACAGCGACTCGACCCCGCCGGCGAGAACCACATCGGCATGGCCCAGCGCGATCTGATCTGCCGCGTTGGTGATGGCCTGCGCGGCCGAGGCGCACGCTCGATTGAGCGTGTACGCCGGCACGCTCGGCGGGAGCTGCGGCAGCAGGCTCACCTCGCGGGCCACATTGGGGGTCAGCACCGAGGGGACCACCTGGCTGAACACCACCTCGTCCATCTCGCGCCCATCCAGCTCGCTGCGGAATAGCAGCTCGCGGGCCACATGACGCGCGAGGGCGACCGCACTGACGTCGCGGAGGACGGTGCCACTCTTGGCAAAAGGAGTCCGGGCGCCGGCTACAAGTGCGACCCGCCGGGTTGTCCGGGGTTCGGGCATGCTCGGGATGCGGTAGTAAAGTAGGTGAGAGATGAGAGGTGAGAGGTGAGAGTACGCGCCCTCTCCTCACTTCTCACCGCTTACTTCTTACCTTGTAGCAACGATGCTTGCGATTACCTGCCACCGACTCGAATCGACCGGTTCGAGCACCTCGCGTCCGTGCACGATCTTCAGCGGACCGACCAGGCGCGCCAGCTCGCCGGGGCGCAGCAGATGCTCCTCCGAGGTGGGGCCCCAGCCCGCCTCGCGCTGTGCCTCGAGAAATGTCTCCATCAAGAGCAGGCCGCCGGGCGCGACCAGCCGAAGGATTCGCGGCATGCTGGCCCGGTCAAGATAATTGAATACCAAAACCGCATCAAAAGCCTCCAGCTCAGGCCAGGGACCCTCGAGATCCAGCTCCCGCCAATCTATGGAGAGCAGTCCTCCCTCGATCGCCCGCGCCCTCCCGTCGGCGAGCTTCTGCACATCGCGGTCGATCGCCATCACCCTGGCTCCCAGGCGCGCGGCCGCGATACTGTGCCGTCCCGAGCCGCAGGCAAAGTCCAGCACCCGGGCTCCGGGGCGGATCAGATGAGCGTGCCAGAGAAACCAGCTGCTGGGCCGCACGGAAAGCGTTCCTTGGAGCGATCCACGGTCGCGCAACTGGCCGCCCAGCCCGCGGATCTCCTGGTGATTGGTGGAGGCATCAATGGCGCCGGCATAGCCCGCGATGCGGCCATGCGCGGATTGCGCACCATGCTGGTGGAGCAGAACGATCTGGGATCAGGCACCAGCTCCCGGTCCAGCCGGCTGATTCATGGAGGCCTCCGTTATCTGGAGCAAGGGGAGTTCGGGATGGTGCTGGAGGCCAACCGGGAGCGGCGAACCTTGCAGCGGATCGCGCCCCACCTCGTGTGGCCGCTCCCCTTCGTCTTTCCGGTGCATCGGGGAGACCGGATCTCCCGTTGGCGGCTAGCCGCCGGAATGATCCTGTACGATTTGCTGGCACTGTTCCGCAATGTGCGGACCCACCGAATGCTGGGCAAGCGGGGCATGCTGGAAGCCGAGCCGATGCTGCGCGACCGGGGACTCCTCGGCGGAGCCCGCTATTACGACGCGCAGTGTGACGACGCCCGCCTGGTGGTGGCCACCGCCCGGTCCGCGATTCACCACGGCGCCCTGGTCTCCAATTACATGGCGGTGCGGGGGCTGGAGCGGACGGCCGGCCGGGTGGTGGGCGCGCAGCTGGAGGATCGCCTGACCGGAGAGCGCGGCGTGATCCGGGCCAGCGTGGTGGTGAACGCCACCGGTCCCTGGGCCGACCGGGTGCGCAGGCTGGAGGACGCCGGCGCCGCTCCGCTGCTGCAGCCGACCAAGGGCGTCCACGTGGTGGTGGACCGCTCGCGGCTCGATCACCGGGAGGCGGTCGCGTTCACCAGTCCCGATCGATGGCCGGGTGATGTTCGTGCTTCCCTGGGGCGACCTCTCGTACATCGGCACCACCGACACCGACAGCTCCGAGCCACCCGACGAGCTCAGCGTCAGCGCCGACGACATGGTCTACCTGCTTCGCTCGGCCAACGCCCGCTTCCCCAGCGCCCGCCTGAGCATGGAGGACGTGCGGGCCAGCCTGGGCCGGCCTGCGGCCGCTGGTGCTGGACAGTGATCGGCGGATGGCGTCGAGCCGGTCCCGGGAGCACGTCATCGTGCATGGATCAGGCGGGATGCTGACGGTGGTCGGGGGAAAGCTCACCACCTATCGCTCGATGTCGGCCGAGGTGGTGGACCAGGCCATGCGGGAGCTGCGCCATCGCGACGGGCGGCCGCGCCACGCCGAGGCCCGTACCGATGAGGAGCCGCTTCCCGGGGGGGAGACCGCCGACCTCAGTCAGTTCCGCGAGCGCGGACTCGAGTTGGGCATCGCGGCGGTCAGTGTGGATCACCTGCTGCGCCACTACGGCACCGAAGCGGCGGGGATCTTCAATCTCGGCGGCGCCGATCGGCGGCTCTTCCGCCGGCTGCTTGCCGCCGCACCCGGCCATCGAGGCCGAGGTGATCCACGCGGTCCGGCGGGAGCTGGCGCAGACGGTGGAGGATGTGCTGGTCCGGCGCTTTCATCTGTACTACGAGGACCCCGACCACGGCGTCCCAGCCGCCCGGCGGGTGGCCGAGCTGATGGGTGAAGAGCTTGGCTGGGACGCGGCGCGGGTCGAAGAGGAGGCGGCGCGATATCGGACCTTCGCCAGTCAGGGCATCGCCTAAGGCTGATCTACCTCACCACGATGCGGCCGGTCATCTGGGGGCCATGGACCGCGCAGTCGTATTGGTAGGTGCCCGGAGTCGTGAACGTAAACTGTAGGTCTTGCCGTTGCCCCGATCTGGATTGTGCTGCTGGTGAAGTTCGGCGAGCCGGAGGATTCGACGCTGTGCGGCAAGGCTGCCGTGGCTCGCCCAGGTCCAGGTGACGGTTCCGTTGACAGCCACCGTATCCACTGCCGGGTTGGATGACCCGTTGTGATCGCTGGCAAAGAAGATGTCCCCCACGCTGACCGCCGCCGTAGTGGGCACCGGTACCTGCGCCGACGCGGTGGCATTGAAGGTCAGGGGCGAGCCGGTCAAGCCGTCGGCGGTAGCGGTGATGGTGATCGGCCCGGCGGTGGCCCCCAGGGTGACGTTGACGGCGGAGATGCCCGACGCATCAGTAGGTACGGCAGCCGCCGAGAGGGTAGCGCCGGTCGCCGCCCAATTGACGTTCACGCCGGGGACTCCATTGCCGAACTCATCTGCCGCCTTGGCCTGCAGCGCTGCCGCCAGTTGGGCGCCGACCTGGCCGGTCTGGCCATCGCCTCCGGCCTTTGAGAGGGCGAGCGCGCCGTCACGGCGTGGCGGTGGCCGAGAATGTCAGCGGCGACCCGGTCGCGCCGCTCAGTGTGGCCGTCGCGTTCTGGGAGCCCGCTACGGTGCCCAGCGTCCACACCGAGGTGGCATTGCCGTTCGCATCGGTCGTGGCGGAAGCCGGAACGAGGACGCCGCCGGTTGCAGTGGTGGACCAGGTGATGGTCGCGCCGGCCGACAGCCACTCCCCCGTCGGTCACCACCACTTTGAGCGGCTGAGCGAGTGCCTGCCCGACCACCCCGGTTTGCCCGTCTCCGCTGCCTGCTGATGCCTTGGCGATCGCCGTGGTCGACGGCGTCGTGTTACCACCGCCACCGCCGCCACAGGCGGCGATGACGATGCCGAGACCCACAACGAGGGCGCCTGGACCCGTTCGCGCGAAGCTTGCCATATCCCTGATCCCTTCGAGAATGAGGAGTTGGGTGCTGACTTAGCTTACCCCTCAGGGCCCAGCCTGCAAGCTCGTTATCTTTACAACCGTACCTCAGGCAGGATTGACTCGTGGATCCCAATGTGTTCGAGACGGCCAACGCGGGCTTCGCGCAGGCCATGTACGAAGAGTTTCTCCGGGACCCGGCCGCGGTCGGCCCCGAGTGGCGGCGTCTGTTCGAGAGCGGGGTGGTAGGGGAGCGGGGCAGCGGGGCAGACGGGAAGCGGGGGGTAAGCGGGGCAGCGGGGCAGCGGGGCAGCGGGGCAGCGAAGTGGACCGGATTCCGGCCCCTTCAAGCAGCCAAGGCACGGGAAGATCTGATGGGGTAGAGGCGGTTGCTGCCCCGCCTGCCCCGCAGCCCCGCTGCCCAGCCCGATCAAAGGCCCTGCCGCCAAGCTCGTGGCCAACATGACCGAGAGCCTCACGGTCCCCACCGCCACGACCTTCCGGGAGCTCCCGGTGGCCGTGCTGGAGGAGCGGCGGCGGCGAGCTCAACGCGGCCCTCCAGGCGGCGGGCCGGCCGCAGAAGATCTCGTTCACCCACCTCATCGCCTACGCCATCGTCCAGGCCACCAAGCAGATGCCGGTGATGGGCCACACCCTGGTCCATGCTCGACGGGGTCCCCCACCGGGTCCAGCCCGAGGGCATCGCACTCGGGCTTGGCGGTGGATGTCCAGCGGAAGGACGGCAGCCGAGGTCTGGTGGTGCCGGTCATCAAGCGCGCCGAAACGATGGACTTCGCCGCGTTCCACGCGGCCTACGAGACGCTGGTCGAGAAGGCCCGCACCAACAAGCTGATGCCGGATGACTTTGCCGGTGCCACCATGTCGCTCACCAATCCGGGCGGGCTCGGCACCGTGGCCTCGGTCCCCCGGCTGATGGCCGGCCAGGGAAGCATCATCGCGGTCGGCGCGATCGGCTACCCGCCGGAGTTCTCCGGCCTCCCCGACGAGCGGGTGAGCGAGCTGGGCATCAGCAAGATCATGACGATCACCAGCACCTACGATCACCGGGTCATCCAGGGCGCCGAATCGGGAGCGTTCCTCGGCATCGTGGACCGGCTGCTTCAGGGCGACGAGGGGTTCTACGATCTGATCGCCGAGAAGTCTGGAGCTGGCGGCGGTGAGCTACCAGGTCGCCCGGGCGGCTCCGGGTCCCAAGGTCAGCGATGAAGCCGTTGCACCCGAGATGCTGTATCACGTGGCCGCGGCCATGGCGCTGGTCAAGGCGTTTCGGATGCACGGCCATCTCGCCGCGCGGCTCGACCCCTTGGGCACCGAGCCGATCGGAGATCCGGCGCTCAATCCCGCCTCGCTGGGCCTCACGCCCGAGATCATGGCCGCCATCCCTTCCAAGGTGCTCCGGATCGCCGTTCCCGGCCGGACCCTGGCCGAATCGCTGCCCTATCTCCAGGCGACCTACTGCGGCACCATGGCCTACGAGATCGAGCACATCTCGACCCACGAGGAACGGGTCTGGCTCCGGGAGAAGATCGAGATCCGGCGCCTATCGCAAGCCGCTCGCCGCCGACCAGCAGCGCTGGCTGCTGCACCGGCTGACCGAGGTCGAGACGCCTCGAGCGCTTCCTGCACAAGGCCTACCTGGGACAGAAGCGCTTCTCGATCGAAGGCGTGGACATGCTGGTGCCGATGCTCGACCTGACCATCGAGAGCGCCGCGGAATCGGGCGCCCGCGACGTGGTGATCGGCATGGCGCACCGGGGCCGGCTCAACGTGCTGGCGCACACCGTGGGACGGCCCTACGAGACGATCTTTGCCGAGTTCGAGGGTGGCCGGCAGGTCGAAGGTGGACAGCTCACGCCCGAGGGTGGCACCGGCGACGTGAAGTATCACCATGGCGCCGAGGGTGCCTACAAAACGGCCAAGGGGAAGGCGATTACCGTAAGCCTCTCGCCCAACCCGAGCCACCTCGAGTTCGTCTCGCCGGTGGTCGACGGCCGGGCCCGGGCCAAGCAGACCCAGCGGCGGGGCCGGGAGGCGCATCACGATCCCACCGCCGCCCTGCCGGTCGCCATTCACGGCGACGCCGCCTTTGCCGGCCAGGGCGTGGTGGCCGAGACCCTGAACCTGGGCGCGCTCAAGGGGTACCGGACCGGAGGCACGCTCCATCTCATCACCAACAACCAGGTCGGCTTCACCACCGACATGGAAGACGCCCGTTCCACCCGGTACGCCTCCGACCTGGCCAAGGGCTTCGACATCCCCATCATCCACGTCAACGCCGACGACGCCGAGGCCTGCCTCTCGGCGGTGCGTCTGGCGATGGCGTATCGGGACCGGTTTCACCAGGACGTGGTCATCGATCTGGTGGGCTACCGCCGGCACGGGCACAACGAGGGAGACGAGCCGGCCTACACCCAGCCGGTGATGTACGAGCGGATCAAGAACCTGCCGTCCGTGCGGGAGCTGTACGCCCGGTCCCTGGTGCAAGCGGGCGTGCTCACCCAGGAAGAAGCCGACCGCGAGGCGACGCAGGCGTATCAGCGGCTGGTGGACATCCAGCAGACCTTCAAGGCCAGCATGGCGACGGACCAGCCACGCAGGAGCACCCGGTCCGGCTGAGCGGGCCGGGCCAGGAAGTGGAGACCGCCCTGGCTCCCGAGTTCCTCATGGCGCTGAACGAGCAGCTGCACAGCTGGCCCGAAGGGTTTACGGTGCACCCCAAGCTGCAGGAAGCAGCTGGAGCGCCGGCGCGCCGCGCTGGGGCCGGAAGGTGGGATCGAGTGGGCCCACGCCGAAGCGCTGGCGCTCGGCTCACTCCTGACCGAGGGCGTGCCGGTCCGCTTTACCGGCCAGGACACCGAGCGCGGTACCTTCAGCCAGCGTCACCTGGTGCTGCACGACGTCAAGACCGGGGCCACCGTCGCGCCGATTCGAAACCTGCCCGGGGCGCTGGCCCCGATGGAGCTGCACAACAGCCCGCTCTCCGAGCTGGCGACCCTGGGCTTCGAGTACGGCTACAGCGTGGCAGCGCCCGAGGCGCTGGTGCTGTGGGAGGCCCAGTTCGGCGATTTCGTGAACGCCGCCCAGGTCATCATCGACCAGTTCATCTCGGCGGGATTGGCCAAGTGGGGGCTGACCACCCGGCTGACCCTGCTGCTGCCCCATGGCTACGAGGGCCAGGGGCCGGAGCACTCCAGCGCCCGCATGGCTCGGTTCCTCCACCTCGCGGCGGAGGGCAACATCCGGGTGGTCGAACTGCACCACGCCGGCCCAGTACTTTCATCTTCTGCGGCGGCAGGCCAAGCGCTCCCGCCAGCGGCCGCTGATCCTCTTCACCCCGAAGAGCCTGCTACGCCACCCGCTGGCCACGTCGAAGCTGACGGACCTCACCACCGGTCACTTCCAGCCGGTGATCGACGATGCCTTCTTCGCCAAGAATCCGGAGCGGGCGGAGCGGCTGCTGATGTGCACCGGCAAGGTGTACTACGACCTGCTCCCCGAGGCGGAGAAGCTGGGCGCCAACCGGCCTGCCATCATCCGGCTGGAGCAGCTCTACACCTTCCCCTGGAACGAGCTGCGCGCAGGTGCTGCCCCGTTACAGCAAGGCCAAGGAGCTGGTCTGGGTCCAGGAAGAGCCGCTCAACATGGGAGCCTGGCGGTACCTCGAGGCCAAGCTGCGCGAGCTGGTGGGGGAGGGCCATGGGATGGATATCCGCTATGTCGGTCGGCCCGAGCGAGCCAGCCCGGCAGAAGGATACCCGGCGGCTCACGCGGCAGAGCAGAGTCGCATCATGCGGGAGGCGCTCGAGTCCGGAGGGGCCAAAGCCCCGACTGAGACGATGACGTAAAGCAGGGGAAGGACAGGGATAGAAAATCCAAGGGCGGCCGTTACGGGCCGCCCTTTTCGTCTCTCAGTCCCTTTCGACGAGAGGTCGTTCCGAGGCCTGTCTGACCAGCTCCCTGACCGGCTCGGAGAGATGCTCTCCGTAGTGCAGCAGGAATACCCCCCGCGCTCGCCGTTGCATCAGGAAAGCGATCAACGGGGTGTCGGCCTTGGCCGCGTTGCAGTCCCGGCAGGCCAGGACCAGGTTGTCGGGACGGTCATAGGCCGTCTGACCCCGGCGGGGCCGGACATGGTCGAGGGTGATGACTTCCTCGCTCGTCTCGCTGCCGCAATATGCGCACACGGGACCATGCTGGGCGAGTAACCAATCACGATGGGATTGCATTGAACGGCCGGGGGAACGACGGAAACTAGGGACGGAAACTGCGGAATGTCTTCGAGATCTACGTGCCACAAAATACCAAGTTGAAGGTTATCATGGACCTGGCTTTTCCAGGTCGCGAGCTTGCACCGTGAAACCTAGCAAGATTGACGCCAAAACGACAGGTGGGGCAGGATTTAGGGGGCGGCGGACTGCTCCACCACCTCCGGCGGCCTGGGCCCGGTACCTCCCCTCCAGCAGCATGCCCCACCTACGGTCGTAAGGATGTACCTGAGCTGCAGGGCGGCTCTCCTCCCGAAAGATTGGCCCCCCTTCATTGACCCACTGAAACAGCCCTCCGGCCAGGTTCAGGCCGTTGGGATAGCCCGCTTTACGGCAGCCAGCTCGCCACCCGGGCCCCCCGATAGCCGACCGAGGAATAGACCACGATGGAGGTGTCGCGGGGGAGCCCCTGTAACGGCTTGAGACTGGGCCGGTACGGATCGATCGGTATCGCGCCCTTCAGGTGGCTCAGCTCGAATTCGGGGGCGGTGCGGGCATCGAGCAGCACTGGCTGGGGCTGGCCGGTGTCCGCCCGCCAGCGCGCCAGATCCTGGGTGGTGAGCCACTTCACCTCGGGGAACTTGCTGGCGGTACGGCGCCGGAGGATCTCGAACGCCACCGGCCGGCCGGCCAGAAGCAGGACTATGCCACCGATCAAAATCGGAAGCAGGACCATGATCAGGAATGCTTTGACCCAACCGCGCATCCCGGCTCCTGGCTGGGAAGACGGGACCTTCACTGGCGCTGAATCGCGACAAGTCTGCAACATAGTTGGTCGGCGTTCGCCAGCCATGCCAGGGTATCCCCTCAGCAAGGACTTCTCATGCGACGCTACCTCCCGGTCAATCTCGATCTCGCGCTCCTGATTCTACGCCTGGTTCTCGCCGCGGTGTTGCTCTACCACGGGCTCCCGAAGCTGATGAACTTCGGCGGCACGGCGGGAGCGTTTCAGAGCATGAACATTCCCGCTCCCACCCTGACTGCGGGGTTCGCGCTCATCGCTGAGGTGATTGGGGGAGTCCTCATCCTGCTCGGCATTGCGGTCGACATCGCCGCCATCCTGGTCGTCATCGAAATGCTCGGCGCCATCGCCCTGGTCCACTGGGCCAATGGCTTCGACTTCACCAAAGGGGGCTGGGAGCATCCCTTCACCGTGCTCGGCATCGCCCTGGCGTTGGCGCTTGCGGGCCCGGGCCGGCACACCATCAAGCGGGCGTACAAGGGTCCCGAGCGGCGGCGGAGGTGACGGGCGGGCGGACGGGCGGACGGATGGCTGGCTAGTCTTACTGACCGACTGATTTCCGACTGTCCGACTGTCCGCCTGTCCGACTGTCCGCCCGTCATTATCTTCCCGACTCACCTCCAGCTGGAGCCTCCCCTGACCGTAGAGAGCCCCCGCGCCCGAATGGTGCGCCCGGACCCTTCGATGCCCCCTGACCGTACCGCCGACCCTGGACCCGAGCTCGCCTGGCAAAGTATCAACGCCATTCGCGCGCTCTCGATGGATGCCGTGGAGCAGGCCCAGTCGGGCCATCCCGGCACTCCGATGGCGCTGGCTCCCGCTGGCTACCTGCTCTGGACCCGCTTTCTCCGCCACAATCCGCGCAACCCGGAGTGGATCGACCGCGACCGTTTCGTGCTGTCGTGCGGCCACGCCTCGATGCTGCTCTACTCGCTGCTGCATCTGACCGGGTACGATCTGTCGCTGGAGGAGATCAAGAACTTCAGGCAGTGGGGATCGAAAACCCCGGGCACCCCGAGCGGGGACACACGCCGGGAGTCGAGACCACGACCGGGCCCCTGGGTCAGGGGTTTGGCAATGCGGTGGGAATGGCCATCGCCGAGCGCTTCCTGGCCGAGCATTTCAATCGGCCTGACCACACCGTCGTGGATCACCGGACCTGGGTCTTTGCCAGCGATGGCGATCTCATGGAAGGGGTGGCGAGCGAAGCGGCGTCGTTGGCTGGGCACCTCCGGCTGGGCAAGCTCACGGTGGTGTACGACGACAACCACATCACCATCGACGGCGACACCTCACTCACTTTCTCCGAGGACGTGGCCCGCCGGTTCGAGGCCTACGGATGGCGAGTGCTCAAGGTGGGCGACGGCAACGACCTCGCCGCCATTGGGGGAGCGCTCGAAACTGCCCGTGGCGAAAGCACTCGTCCCACGCTCATCGTACTCCGCACCGTCATCGCCGATCCGGCTCCCACCAAGCGGAACAGCGCCGACGCCCATGGTGCGCCGCTGGGCGCAGAAGAGGTGCGACGGACCAAGGAGATCATGGGCTGGCCGCTGGAGCCCAAGTTCTACGTGCCCGAGAACGCCCTGACCCACTGGCGCACCGCCGTGGGGCGCGGAGCCGAATACGAGGCAGCCTGGCAGCAGCGGCTCGATGCCTTCACCGCCGCCCATCCCGCCCTGGCCGCTGAGCTCAGGCAGTGGCACTCGGGCGAGCTCCCGGTCGGCTGGGACCACGGCCTGGCCGAGCTCACCGTGGGCGGCTCTCTGGCCACCCGGCAGGCGTCCGGGCTCGCCCTCCAATCCATCGCCGCAGCGGTGCCCAACCTGGTGGGCGGGTCCGCCGATCTGGGCGGCAGCACCGGCACCACGCTCAAGCAAGGCGGCACCTTCGGGCCCGCCAGCGCGGGCCGCACCTTCCATTGGGGAGTGCGGGAGCACGGCATGGCGGCCTGCCTCAACGGAATTGCCGCCCACGGCGGGCTCGCGTCCGTTCGGCAGCACCTTTCTGGTGTTCTCGGACTACATGAAGCCGGCCATCCGCCTGGCCGCCATCATGCGCCTGCCGGTCGATCTACATCGGAACTCACGATTCGATCGGACTGGGCGAGGACGGCCCCACCCACCAGCCGGTGGAGCACCTGGCCATGCTGCGCGCGATTCCCAACCTGGTCACCCTGCGTCCAGCCGACGCGGCCGAGACGATCGAGGCCTGGAAGGTGGCCATGGAGCGGCGGGACGGACCTACCATGCTGGTGCTCACCCGGCAGAAGCTGCCGCTGCTCGAGCGCAGCCCCATCGGTGGGGCCGATGGAGTTCGACGCGGTGCCTACGTCCTGCTCGATGCTCCGGGCGGTCCCGACTCGATCATCATCGCCACCGGCTCCGAGGTCACTATCGCGCTGGAGGCGGCCCGCGACCTCCATCAGGAAGGGGTCCGCACCCGGGTGGTGTCGATGCCGTCGTGGGAGCTGTTCGCGGCTCAGCCCGAGTCCTATCGCGATTCGGTGCTGCCACCGGCGGTCCGCTCCCGGGTGGCGGTCGAAGCGGCCGGGGGAATGGGCTGGTCGCGCTGGACCACCGAAGCCGGCGCCATGGTGGGCATGGTCGGCTTCGGCGCCTCCGCGCCGGCCGAGCGGCTGTTCCAGGAGTTCCAGTTGACGCCGGAGCGGGTCGCAGAGACAGTGAGGCGGCTGCTCACCTCGGGGAGGACCCAGTGAATCCACTCGTGCATCTGGGGCAGTTGGGCCAGAGCGTCTGGTACGACTACATCACCCGGGACCTGATCGCCTCGGGGGAGCTGGCTCGCCTCATCAGCGGCGACGGGCTTCGGGGGATGACCTCGAACCCGACCATCTTCGACAAGGCGGTGTCCGGCAGCCGGCTCTACGACGCCGACATCCGCCGCCTGGCCGACACCGGCAAGTCGTCGGCCGAGATCTTCGAGGCGCTCGCGGTGGCCGATGTCCGGGCGGCGTGTGATGCCTTTCTGCCCCTGCATCAGCGCTCCGGGGCGGCCGACGGCCTGGTCTCGCTGGAGGTGTCACCCACGCTGGCACACGATGCCGACGCCACGGTACACGAGGCCGAGCGGCTGTGGAGCGCGGTGGACCGGCCCAATGCGATGATCAAGATCCCCGGCACCCAGGCGGGACTCGCCGCCATCACCCGGGCGATCGCCGCGGGGATCAATGTCAACGTGACGTTGTTGTTCTCGGTCGAGCGCTATGAAGCCGTGATCGAGGCGTTCTTTGCCGGCCTGGAGCGGCGGCTGGAGCAGGGTCTACCGGTCGCGTCGATCGCCTCCGTAGCCAGCTTCTTCGTGAGCCGGGTAGACGGGAAGGTGGACCCGATGCTCGACCGGGTGGCCGGAGCTGAGTCGCTCAGAGGAAAGGCCGCCATCGCCAACGCGTGCATGGCGTATCGCCTATTCGAAAGGAGCCTGTCCCAGCCCCGCTGGACCCGCCTGGCCGGGGCCGGCGTCCGTCCCCAGCGGCCGCTGTGGGCGTCCACCAGCACCAAGGACCCCCGCTACCCCGACACCTACTACGTCGAGGCCCTGGTCGCCCCTCGCACGGTGAACACCCTTCCGCCCGAGACGCTCGTGGCCTATCGCGACCACGGCAAGCCCGCGGTTCGAATCCAAGACGGCGTTGCCGCCGCGCCGGAACAGCTCCAGGCGCTGGCGCGCGCCGGAATCGATCTGGCGCAGGTCACCCGCGAGCTGGAGGAGGAGGGAGTCGAGAAGTTCGCGGCGTCATACCGATCGCTGCTCGCCGCGATCGACGCCAAGATCGGTCAGCTGGTATGACCTTCTCCCTGCGGCGCCTCTCCCTCACGCACTGGATCTTCATTGGGATGGCCGCAGGGGTTCTGATCGGCTGGCTGGCGCCGGAGAAGGCAGCCCAGCTCAAGCCGCTCTCGGCCATGTTCCTCCGGATGATCAAGTCGGTCGTGGTCCCCATCATCTTCGGAACTCTGGTCATCGGGATCGCCGGCCACGGCGACGACCTCAAGCGCCTCGGCCGCCTCTTCATCAAGGCGATGGCCTACTTCTGGGCCATGACCGCAATCGCCCTCGTGGTGGGCCTGGTGGCGGTCCACCTCACTCGGCCCGGCGTGGGCGTGGTCCTGCCCGCCGCCCGACCCCCACGCCGCTGTCTGCCAAGGCTGCCCCCACGACATTCGCCGGCTTCCTCGAGCACCTCGTCCCCAGCAGCTTCTTCGAGGCCGCCGTGCACAACGAAGTGTTGCAGGTGGCCTTCTGGTCCACTCTCTTCGCCATCGCGCTCAGCCAGGTGCAGGGCCGCCCCAAAGAGGCGATGCTCGGCTTCTGTGAGGGACTGACCCAGACGATGTTCCGCTTCGTCGCGCATCATCATGAAGTTCGCCCCGGTAGGCGTCGGGGCCGCGATAGCGGTGACGGTGAGCCACAGCGGGCCGGGAGTGCTCCGGAATCTGGGGCTCCTGGTGGCGACGCTCTATGGAGCGCTGATCGTCTTCGCCCTGGTCGGCTTCTTGCCGGTAGCCCTGCTGTCCCGGGTGCCCCTTCGGCGTTTCGTCCGGGCGGTGAAGGATCCGGCCGTCATAGCGTTCACCACCACCTCGTCGGATGCGGCGTTACCGGTGGCAATGGAACGAATGATCGAGCTCGGCGTGCCCCGCAGCATCGTGGCCTTCGTCGTGCCTACCGGATACTCGTTCAACCTCGACGGCTCGACGCTCTATCTCGGCGTGGCGTCGGTCTTCGTGGCCCAGGCTGCCGGGATCCATCATCCCTGGGGACCCAGCTGGCGATGATGCTGACCCTGCTGGTCGCGAGCAAAGGCGTCGCCGGGGTTCCCCGAGGCTCCCTGGTAGTTCTCTCCGGCGTGCTCAGCGGCTATGGGCTTCCAGCCGAGGGTGTCGCGGTACTGCTGGGGGTGGATGAGCTGATGGACATGGCGCGGACCACCGTTAACGTGGTGGGAAATTGCCTGGCGACGGTGGTGATTGGCCGCTGGGAGGGAGAGCTGGAGCTGAGCCCGGCAGAGCGAACCGGACCGCGCGGTGAGCGGAGCGGTACGGAATCCCGCCTTTCTCCACCCCGGCCGTGCCGTAGCCGTCAGTAGAGCTGCCAGCGGCTCACTTCCTCTACCGGATCCGTTGCACGCCCTGAGCGGCGGACCGGCTGCCACCTGGACCGGGGATAGCACCCAATTTTCCCGTACTAGCTCCTGGGTCTCGATGACGCTCTTTCCTAGTCTGCCGCCCGGTGGAGCGACCAGCGCACAGCAGCCCAGCAGAAGAGTCGCCCCGATCACCAACCTGCGCTACGAGGTCACCTTCGATTCCACCACCGCGCAGAATCGCATCATCAAGGTGGCGGCATCGTTCGACGTGAAGGGGGATGGCCCGGTCCTGCTCTCCTTCCCCGCCTGGACCCCGGGTGCCTACGAGCTGAGCTTCTTCGCCCGTTGGGTGCTGAATTTCGCGGCGACAGCGGGGGACAAGCCGGCTCCTCTGGGACAAGCTGGACTACGACACCTGGAGAGTGCAGCCGCGGAGCCCCGGCCCGGTTACGGTGCGATTCGATTATCTGGCCGACACCCTCGACAACGCCATGGCCTGGGCTCGGCCGGACTTCGTTCTGTTCAACGGGACCAACCTGCTGCCCTACCCCGAGGGTCTCGGGTACGACTTCCCCGCCACTGTCAGCATCAAGACCGAGCCGGCCTGGCTGGTGGTCACGGCCATGAAGCCAGCCGGAGCTCCGCGCACCTACAGCGAATCGAACTATCACGATCTGGTCGACATGCCCTTTTTCGTCGGCCGGATGGATTACGACAGCATGCGGGTGGCGGGACGCTGGACCCGGCTGGCCACCTATCCCGCCGGCGCGTTGTCAGCGGACTCTACGCGCAAGCGCCTCTGGCAGCAGATCGGCAAGATGATTCCCGCCGAGGCGGCGGTGTTCCGGGAGGTTCCCTGGAACAATTACAACGTGATGATGATCTTCGACCCCAGGTATGGCGGAGCCAGCGCGCTGGAGCATCAAAGCTCCCATGTGGGCATCTACAATCCGGGCATCATCGCCAGTCCCCTGCTCGCTTCCATCACCGCGCATGAGATCTTCCACGCCTGGAACGTGAAGCGGCTCCGGCCGGCCGAGATGTGGCCCTACGACTACCACCAGGCCCAGCCCACGCCCTGGCTCTGGGAGAGCGAAGGCGTCACCGACTACTACGCCGACCTCGCCCTGGTGCGGGGTGGGGTCATCGACTCGGCCCAGTTCATGGCCCTCACCTCCGACAAGGCCAGCACCGTGTCGGAGGCGCCGCCCACGGCACTGGAAGACGCCTCGGTGTCCACCTGGATTCACCCGGAGGATGGGAGCGGCTACCTCTACTACCCCAAGGGCTCTCTGGCCGGGCTCATGCTCGACATCACCATCCGCGATGCGAGCGACAATGCTCGCTCGCTGGACGACGTACTCCGGCAGCTCTATCAAACGACCTACAAGAAGGGCCGGGGGTACACCGGAAACGATTGGTGGCCGGCGATCAGCCAGGCAGCCGGCGGGCGGTCCTTCACCGATTTCAACGCGCGCTACATCGATGGCAGAGAGCCATATCCACTGGATCAGATCCTGCCACTGGCCGGCATGCGGCTCCGCACCGATACGTTGAAGGTGCCCCGGCTCGGTCTCCAAACGGTGGCCGACTCGAATGGGATTGTGATTGCCGGGGTTCTCCCCGGAGGTCCGGCGCAGGAGGCCGGGGTTCAGGCCGGGGATCACCTCATCGCGCTGGGCGATCTCTCGGTGACCAGCCCCGATTTCGGACCGGCGTTCCGGGCCCGTTTCGGCCAGCAGGAGGGCGCACCGCTGCCGATCAAGGTCCGGCGGGGCACCGATACGCTCACGCTGAACGCGAAGGTGCGACTGGCAACCCGGCTGGAGCGGAAAATTGTGGCGGACTCTGCGGCCAGCCCCAAGGCAGTTCGGATCCGAACCGGGATCCTGAAGGGAATTACCGGCCGCTAAGCTCCGAGCTATCTCTCAGTCGAATAGTTCTGCGAGTTGATCGGGGCGGAGCTCTCGCGGTCGGTCCAGCAGGCCGGTGAGATGAGCGGCCAGTCCCAGTACCGCGGCGGGCTTAATGCCGGCGGCCCGAAGCTCGCGAATTCCGGTATCACCGTCGGCCTTGCTGAGCTTTACTCCGGCGGCGTTGCAGATCAGCGGGTGATGAAAGAAGGCAGGCGGCTCGGTCCGCCCCAGCATCCGCGCCAGCCGGATCTGGCGTCCGGTCGAGCCGAGCAGATCCTCTCCTCGAATGACCAGATCCACGCCCTGGCCCCAGTCATCTACCGTGACGGTGAACTGGTAGGTCCAGTTCCCCAGCCGGTCGCGCACCAGCAGGTCCCCGCACTGTAGCGCCGGCTCTTGCTCCTGACCGCCCAACTTCGCGTCGGTGAACTGTTCGACTCCGGGTTGGAGGGCCACCCGCATCCCCCGTCCCTCGCCCGGCTCCAGCCTTCGGTCGCGGCAGCGGCCGGAGTAGGGACGTCTCCTGATCCGGAACATCAGAGACCGCCGAAATGTCTTTGCGGGAGCAATCGCAGGGATAGACCGGAGCACTATCGGCGAGCCGGCGGAGGGCTGCGGCATAGACCGGCTCCCGGTTGCTCTGCCGGTAGGGGGAAATCTCGGAACGGTATTCTGCCGGTTTGCCGATATCCGGTTCCAGCCCCAGCCACTCGAGGTCCTGGAACAGCGCCACTTCGTACTCCGGCCGGCAGCGGCCCCGATCGTGGTCCTCCACCCGCAGCAGCACCCGGCCCTCCAGGGCCCGGGCGAGGCCCCAGACGTAGACCGCATTGGCGACATGCCCCAGGTGGAGGTACCCGGTGGGACTGGGTGCGAAACGGGTAAGCGGCTTGGGAGGAAGCGTGCTCAGGCGTCGTCGACCCGGCTCAGGATTCCGCTCCAGCTGCGATCCCGGGGGCGGCCCCCGCGGAACTCGAAGTGCTCATCCACTAGTATACGACGGGTGAACTCCCAGGTGGGATGGGCCTGAAGCCGGTTGCGCAGCACCAGCGGCACGAGTTGAGCCGCCACTGCCCATACGCCGCGGCTCCAATCCGGGATAGAGGTGTGCCCACTGGGGTAGGAGTCGTGCTTCCCGCACCGCCATTGCGACCGCCGCTCATATGGCCTGCGGAGATACCGGCGGGAGCCGGGCCTTCCGCGTACGGCATCCGCTGACACATTCGAGCCCCCGGCACCGGGACGCTAGGATGTAAGTCACAGACTACTCCTGACTCGGCGGATGGGCCCGGCCGCTCAGCCGGGCTTCGGCCTTGTCATAGTCGCCGTGGGTGAGGAGGATATCGTAGTCCTGCACCGGTGCGGGCACCCATTTCAATACCACGAAATCACCGGCCTGCCAGCTCGATGCCACTGGGCGCTGGGGCATGCGGATCTCCCACACGCTGCCGTCTTCCAGGGTGACAAAGCTGCCACCATCGGCAACCTGCGAACGTAGAGTCCATAAGGGAGCATGATGTGGTAGCAGTTCCAGACGCAGCCGCGCTGGGGCATGCCTTGCGCCTGGGCCGCGGCCCGGTCGAAGGGGAACAAGAGCAGCACGGGGACTAACACGGAAAGCAGGCGAAGCAACTTCATGGGGGCACCCTGGGTAGTTTGTTGCTCTAGTATGCACCCGATTTGGCCACTCCGCTGTGAGCTATCGTACCGCCGGGGAACCACATAGCGCAGATTTCTGCGCTCCGGTGCCTTCCCTAAAGCCGCTGTTGCCACTACTCTATAGGGCTGCAGAAGTCCACCACCAGTACCGTTAGAGGAGATCGAGATTGTGAATCGCAGGGGACCCAAGGTTAAGCTCGCCCGTCAGCTCGGCATCGCGCTCACCCCCAAGGCACAGCGGGTCATGGAGCGCCGGCCCAATCCACCGGGCCAACACGGGGCATCACCCCGCCGCAAAGTCAGCGGCTACAAGAAGCAGCTGGTGGAGAAGCAGCGGCTTCGGGCCCAGTACAACCTCAGCGAGCGGCAGATGAGCAACGCGTTCGCCGAGGCCATCCGGCAACCCGGCAACACCGGGGTCAGGCTGCTGCAGTTTCTCGAGTTTCGACTCGACGCCGTCGTCCTCCGCGCGGGCTTCGTGCGCACCATCTACGCGGCTCGGCAGGGGGTGACCCACGGTCACCTGCAGGTCAACGGGAAGAAGGTCGATCGGCCGTCCTACCGGCTCAAGCCGGGAGACGTGGTGTCGTTGGCGGAGAAGAGCCGGGATATGGTAGCGTTTAGTGGCCCATTGGAGGTCGCCCGCCCGCCCGCCTACCTCGAGCTCGACCGGGAGAAGCGCAGTGTGCGAGTGAGGGAAGTGCCGGAGCGGGAGCAGATCCCGGTGCAGTGCGAGGCCTCGCTGGTGATCGAGTACTATTCGAGGTGAGTCGGCGGGTAGGCAGGTAAGCGGTAAGCAGCTGTGTCCAACCGAGGGCCCTCCGATCCAGATCGGAGGGTTTTTTGTTTATTCGGGGCCAGTCACCCTGAAGTGCGCTCCCGTCACCCCAAACACGAGTCCGTCAGCTGCGATGTCGAGCCCGTCGACTGAAATGTCGTTCCCGTCGGCTGCAACATTGTTCCCGCCGGGTGGATTGAGCTCCGGCCAGCCGAATATTGTTCCTGTCATCTCAAATATGGTTCCGGCCGGCTGCGATGTGGCTCCGGCCGGCTGGAAATTGTTCCCGTCGGTTGGAATATTGTTCTTATCAGTTAGAATATTGTTCCCGTCAGCCGCGGTAGGGCTCCCGCCAAGAAGGATATTGAACCTGTCAATTGCGATGGCGTTCCCGCCGGCAGAATATTGTTCCGGTCATCTCAAATATTGTTCCAGCCGGCCCCGAAGTGGCTCCGGCCGGCGGAATATTGTTCCTGCCATCTTAAAGATCGCTCCGGCCGGCCGCGATGGGGCTCCGGCCAGCCGAATATTGTTCCTATCAGTTCAAATATGGTTCCGGCCGGCGTCAAAGTGTCCCGGCCAAGATTGCTGTAGAGCAGGCCGGCGGTAAGTTGGATCGGTCGAGAGTGGGGTGAAACCGGTCAGTTGCGATGGAGCTCCGGCCGGTCCCGAGGTCGAATCAGCCAACTCAGATGTGCCGGCGGCCGGCAAAATACGAGACCGGACGACCGCGGTGTGAATGCGGGCTAAGATGGCTTAACCAGGATCTAGGGGAGGCACCGGTGAACACGCACGATGGCCAGGAGATCGCTCAACGGCTCGCTCAGTTACTCCGGCAGCGTGAGGTGCTTAAGGAGCAGGCTGAGCTGATCGGCGAAGCACTTGCCGGCATCGGGGATCAGATCGAGCTGTTGAGGGCCGAGGCCAGGGTTGCCGGCGTCGTCCTGGGCGAGAACACCGAGTAAGAGCGCGGATCCCTGGCTCAGGGCGTTGGGACCCGCCGCGGCCCAACGTCTTCCCGCCGCCGGCCGTTGGGATAGTTCAAGGTTTCAACCCTGCGCTCTGATGCGGGAGAATCACCCCTCATCGACCCCGGTTCTACCAGGGCCCGCACCGTCATCAACAGACTGTCCGCCGTAAAATCCTCCGGCAGCGTCGGCACGTCGTCGGGAAGGCCGTCAGGGATGGTCGAGCCGATATGGAGGATCGGAAGCCCCGGCTTGGTGTCCCGGACGCTGTGGCAAAGCTCCCCAACATCGATCCCCGTCCGGTAGGTGTTCAGCACCAGCAGCTCGATATCCGGCAGCAGGATACATAATTCCTGGGCGGCGTAGCCATCGTGGGCCTGGAACACGGCATATCCGCTCATTCGCAAGAGACCCGTAACCGAAAGCAGTAACGCGTTGTAGTCGCAAATGACGATACGCCGCCCCTTGATTTCGGGTACGGGGCGATCGGCTAACATGTGAGACCTTAGGTCCGGCGACGACGGCCGGCTCGGCAAGGAACTACTTACTTAGGTGGGGCACTTGCAACCTACCCTGCTGTACCCGGAATAGATATAGGCACCTACCTCGAGAGTCTGCTTGGATGGGCGAGAGGCGCCGGTCGGAATCGAACCGACGGATGGAGGTTTTGCAGACCTCTGCCTTACCACTTGGCTACGGCGCCGGAAAGGACCCCTAAGCTATTCCCCAGTCTGGTCTACCTCAAGGCCGGAAAATTGGGTTCCATCCCACTCTTGCGGGACCGCCAATCTGGGCGACCATTAGAACGACCAAACCCAACCGCAGGGTTTCTGCTCCGCCGCAACTGTAAGGAGGTCAGGGTGCCGGACAACATTCGAGAGGCTCGGCTTCGCCCGGAGTTTGCGTCACTCTATCCCGGAGTCGAGCCCGGCGTGTGGCTGCCCGCCACCACGGTGGGCCAGAAGCTGCTGCTCTGGCACCTGGCGACTTCGGTGACGCCCCAAGGCGAGCGGCTGATGGCGGAAGAGCACTTCGAGTTTCGAGGTGGGCCGGGCACCGTCAACCGTAACGGCGCCCTCACTCGGGCCAGCGATCAGTTCGAGAAGCTCGATCAGTGAACCAGCGGTCCGCCCAGCTGAGCCAGGCCGGGCTCGGTGGTGGAATGGAGATAGGCGTTGGGGTCGTGGGTCAGGGCGCCTTCCGGCAGGAAGTCGTAGGCCGGCCCCAGCTCGGTCCGGATCCGCCTCGCGTAGAACTCGGGTAGCTGCTCCGTCTCACCTTCCATAAAGCTCCGCACCGAACGATCCGTATCCAGCAGCCGGCGGATGGTCTCGTGGTAGCGAATCCGCCCGAAGCCCTCGGATGAGACCGCGCGCACCACGTTCATCCACTTGGGAATCATCGTCGGCGTGGCCGGGATGCGCCGCGCAATGGCCTTCCAGGAGAACGAATACCGGGTGACATCGACCAGCCCATCGTAGAACTCCGGCCAGGAATAGTTCTTCGGCCGGACGTTCATCGCATGGTTGTTGTTCAGGAAATGGAACGGGAAGGGAAGCACCCGGCCGGCGCGCTGGTAATCCAGATTCATCGGCGCCGCCCGGCCAAAGGCCGACAGCAGCGAGTAGGCCGGGAAGGCGCCGGGCGAGAGATCGATGAACTTCTTGGTCAGCTCGAACGGCTCCGGCCCCATGTCGCCATCCAGCCCCATCACGAAGTTGGTCTGGATGTAGGGGATGTAGCGGAGGATCATGTTTACGTGCTCGGAGACCTGCTTGACCTTGTCCATCCCGGTGCGGCGGGTCTTCGACTTGTTCCCCATGTCGTACCAGGACTCGATGCCGGGGAGGATGGCCTGAAAGCCGTTTTTCCGCAGCCGTTGCAGGTGCTTTTCGTTTAACAACGACAGGCTGCTCTCGGCGATGTGCCGCATGGTCCCCTGGGGAACCGCCGCCTCCACCGCCTCCATGTAATCATCGAACCGGACCCCGAAGTTGGGGTCGTGCCAGCCCACGATCGGGTTTTTGATCTTGGTCAGCAGGAACTTTAGATCATCGCGTAGCTGCGCAAAGCTCAGCGGCTGGTAATCCACCGTCGAGTCGATGCAGAAGCTGCAGGTGTAGGGGCATCCCAGACTGCCGATCATGGGAACGATCTTGATCGTGGGCGCCTTGGCCAGGGTCGGCGCCACGAACTTCCAGCGCTCCTCCAGCGTCGGCAGCTCCAGCGGCTGGCGCAGTGCGGCTACCTCCCGGCCCATCGGCCGGTGCGGCGCGCATTCCCGGCACACTTCCGCGATGGTGTTCCGGTCGGTAAAGCCGAGGACATAGTCGTAGTACTTCTTGGCGTCCTCGGGGTAGCAGCGGGCGTGGGGTCCGCCCAGCACCGTCACCGCGCCCCGTTTGCGGAAGAAGTTGCTCAGCGAGTAGGCCAGCTGTGCCGATTGGGTGAAGGCGCCGATGAAGACGAGATCGAGGTCGGCGGGAAGCTCTTCGAGGAGATTCTCCAATCCGGTGTAACACACCACCCGGACATCGTGGCCTTCTTGCTCACACCAGACCCCAACCACCTGGGGCATGATGCTGGCAAGATTGGCGTTCATGACCCTCCCGTACAGGGAAGGATTGGGACTCTTGGTGACGAGATCGAGAATGCCGATACGCAGTCGGCGCATTGACGGTCCTGGCACTTCGGGGAACGGCCGATTTCCCTGAGCACACCCGGACACGACGGGGGCCACAACGAGCGGAAGGACCGGAGGAGAGCTGCTAACGGACTATGTTCACTGCATGAAAGGATCGGATGGGTAGCCCGATCCTTTAGGAGCGAGCCCTAGCCAGAAGGCCCGGCACTCATTGACCAGGTGGAAAATGGCTAGGGTGCTTCTGAATTGCAAGCCGAGGTTGCGGCCGGTACGTGAACCTTGAGAGCACGGGGCCGGCTTCGGTAATTCAGCGGGGACTCGAGAGTCACGACCTCACCGTCCAGGGCCACCTGCAGGCGGCGACGCCGGGTCTCGACTGCGACCTGTTCCACGGTGAACAGGTCCAGCTCCTTGATCCGCTCGGCACCTTCCACCAGCGTCTTCAAGGCCAACCCTAAGAGTCCCGGACGCCGCTCGGCATTGAGCACGTAGAGCGCCAGCCGGCCATCCACGATGGATGCCCGGGTGCCGGCGTGGATGCCGGTGGTCCGGTATTCGTTGTTCGCCACCAGCACCAAGCGGGGTGCGCCGGATCATCTCCTGATCCTCGACGTGAAGCTTCACCGCCATGAACGGATTACGCCGCAAGACGGTGAGCGCCGCCCAGAACGCGGCCAGCCACTTGCCGCGGAGCGTGGCGCGGTAGCGCTCGCGCAGGCGCACGAGAAGCGGATAGACCCCCAGGCTGGAGTTGTTGAGAAAGATTCGCCCGTTGACCTCGCCCACATCCACCCGACACCAGCTTCCCTCGAGAATGATCTTGGCCGCCTCATCCAGGTTCAGCGGGATGCCCAGATCCTTGGCAAAGTGGTTGAGCGTTCCCAGCGGCAGGACGCCCAGCGTGATGTTCCGCCCCGCGATCGCGGAGGCGGCGGTGTTGATGGTACCATCGCCCCCGCCGGCAACCAGCGTGTCGCAACCGGACTCGACCGCCTCCCGCACCAGCCGCCGCAGCTCGGCGCCGTTCCGGGCCAGGTCGATGCGAGCCTCGCGACCCGCCGCCTGGAACAGCTCCTGCAGCCGGTCCGAGTCCTGCTTCGCTCTGCCATGGCCCGACGCTGCATTCAGCACTACCGCAATGCTGCCCACGCCTCAGGCGACACCGGCTCGACGCCGGTGCCGGACCACGCGGTCACCGAAGGCCACGCCAGCAACCCAGATGGTGGCCGCGGCGTATCCTGCAAGCACGTCGCTCGGATAGTGGACGCCGAGGTACACCCGGGAAAACCCGATCAGCACGATGAGCCCGAACGCGGCGATCCAGACCAGCGCACGCAAGATCGGATTATGAAGCCTTGCCGACGCCAGGATCGCCAGGCCGCCGAAGAAGCTGGCGGCGAAGAAGGCGTGGCCGCTGGGAAAGCTGTGCGAGCGCGGCAGCGGATAGTCGAAGAAAGCCGTCGGCCGAATCCGGGCAAAGGCAATCTTGAGCAGAGCATCCAGGAGCCCGGCGCCCGCCATAGTGACGACCACGAGAAAGGCGCCCCGGCGCCAGCCCCGGATCAGAAAGGCAAGAGCGATGATGCCGCCGAGCGGTGCCAGCCACCCGGGTCCGCCGTAGCGGCTGGCGGCGATCATCACCTGGGTGAGACCGGGCGAGGACAAGCTGTGAATGGCGGTGCGAAACCGATCATCCAGAACCGGAGCGGGCGTGTCGGTCAAAACCTCGTGTCCCAGCCAGACCAGGAGCCAGAGCGCCAACCCCGCCGCGATCAGCCCGGCCAGAATGGCTCCGGTCATCAGGCGCTGCGAGGTCACCGTGGCGTCCGAGGCGGGATGATGAGAAGCTTCCATGCGTTGCAATGAGTCCCGGGGCCTGCTTTCCCGCAAGCGGAGAAAACACCATGGATATGCAGGACAGAGGCATCACCGTGCTCGGCCTGTTGCTCTTGATCATCGCACTGGTGGTGGTCGCATTCTTCCTGGTGCGCTACCTGCACAGCCCTACTTCATGAGGCGTTTGATCAGCTGAATCTGTCCGGTGTGATACAGATCATGCGCGGCGACCCCGTGGATCTCCTCTGCGTTGGTCCACACTCCTCGGGGTGAGCGCCGCTGGAGCGCTGCCGGGGTGAGCTTGCTGACCACCTCCCGCAGCTTCCGGTGCTCGGCAGCGAGGAAGTCGACGTCCCGCTTCCACGCTCGCAGGTCGGCGGGATCGGGAATGGCCGGCCAGTCGCTCGGCTTGCGATCGAACGAGCCGATCGCCACACCAGCCAGGCGGCGGCGCACCGCGTACTTCCAGTAAGCCGCGTGCAGGGTCAGCTCCCAGACGTTGTGCCGGCCGGGCGCCGGCCTCCACAACGCCTGCTCCGGCGTCACCCCCCGGAGCGCTCCTCGCAACGTGGTGCCGTGCCAACCCTTCTGATCGAACGCCTGATCCAGCATCTCCAGCAACAGCCCGATCAACGAGTCAGCTGACCGCTTGGCCATTCGTCCCACCGCTCAATTGGGATTGCGACTGGGAGTCGAAAAGGGGAAACCTTTCCCCACGCTCACGACCCAGCCCGGCTTGTCCACATCGGTCGCGAACCGGCGGGCCAGGTCGAAGCGTAAGGCAGGAGTATCCGACGAGCGGCTGGCTCCCACTCTGAGTCCGATGCCCGCATCCCAGCCCGTCCGCCGCGGGGAGCCGGCATACCACGCTCCTCCGTGATCCACGAAACCGGCTAGGCCCAGTCCCACCAAACCGCCGAGGTCATCGAAAAGGGTGTAGCGGTATTCGGCGACCCCGAAGATCGAACGGTCGCCGGTGAACGCATGGCTGCCGAAGGCGCGGGGGCCGCTGCCGAGTCCCAGGTCGAACTCCTCTCCCGGCACCGGATCCTTGAGCCAGCCGCCTTCGAGATGAAAGACCGCCACATGGCGAACCGCCGGCTGCAACACCACGGTTCCCCCGATTTGCACTGAGCCCGAGTCGAATCCCGCGGAGCTGTACACCCCGTCAGCCGAAGCGTCGAGATAGGCGAACCCGCCGGGCAGCTTGGCGCCGACCCGGCCGCTCACTTCGGGCCCTACCCCGTCGCGGTCGTACCCAAACAGCTTCGGCGCCGCATGCAGGCCCGCCCGCAGCGTCAGTCCCCACGTCGACATCTTCCTCCCGGGCGAATCCGGCATAGCCCTTGGTCACGATAAAATGGGCTCGGTTCCACATCAGGTAGGGGCCGACGGAGCCGGTCACCGTCTGCGGGAAGGGTCCGGCTGATCCGACTCGCAAGGTGTCGTCGCGGCGCAGCTGAGCCGCGACGCCGAGCCGCAGGAAACCGGACGACGAGGCGTGGACCGCCCATGCCGCGGAGCCGCGGACCAGGGTGAACCTGCGTTGCAGAGTGTCGCGCGGCAGGTCGAGCCCGTTGAAGAAACGAAGCACCCGCTCATCGTGGTCCTCGGCATCGAAGCGGAAGCCCCGGGGGGAGGTGAGGGCAAAAAAGGGACGCTCCACCGAGAGCGCGCCGCTCCTCCCATCGGAGCGATTCTCGTATTGGACGGCCACCCCTACCGTGCCGGCGAAGAGGCGGCGGCGGCGGAACAGGAGGGCGACGCTGGAGCGATCGGGGTCTTTCCGGTAGCGCACCGCCGCGTTGGTGGCCGTCCCCAGCAGGTTGGTTTCCACCACGCCGATGGTGAACGCCGCCTCGCCGCCGGTGCTGCGAAACCTCCAATCCAGCTGCGTGCTCCAGCCATCCTTGGTCAGAACCCGCAGCACCAGCCCCGAGTCGGTGCGCACCGAATCGATATGCACCCGCCGGAAGATTCCCAGGGCTCGGAGGTTCCGCTCCGACTCCGCCACCAGCGCCGAGTCGTAGAGGTCACCCGGATGAAGCAGGATCTCTCGCCGGATCACGGCAGGGCGGGTCTGGAAGTGCAGCTTGTTGCCCATGCCGCGCCAGCCAGCTGCGCTCCTCGGGGTCGAAGATGTCCCGCGGCTGCAGCTGCACCCGGTAAAGGATCAACGAGGGATCTGGCCGGGGGTGCCGAGTCGGCGGTGTTCTGGGCGCGGAGTCGGATCGGAAGCATGAGCGCCGCGAGCGGCAGGAGGTACCGAAGGTGCAACCAGAGCTCCCAGGTAAGACGGTGAGTGGCGGAAGATAAGAGAACCGCTATGCCAGCGCCGCAACGCTGTCGAGGATCCGGTCCGGCCGGATGCCGCTTTCCCGGAGTGCGGACTCCCGGAACTTGCCGGTGCGCACCAGCCAGCCCTGCAGCCCCGCCCGTTGGGCGCCCTCGACGTCGGACCAGAGGTCGTCCCCCACCATGGCCGCCGGCGTCGAGGAGGACAGGCCCAGGCTGCTGAGCGCGGCAGCGTAGAACGCCGGGCTCGGCTTGCCCGCAACTGTCGCCTGCTTCCCGGTGGCGAACTCCAGCGCCGCGACGAAAGGCCCGGCGTCGAGCGCCAGCCGGTCACCCTGGAGCCAGTAGCGGTCGCGGGAAAGCGCCACCAGTTCGGCCCCGCCCATCACGTACTCGAACGCTTCCTGCAACAGCGCGTAGCTCCAGCGGTCGCCCAGATCTCCCAGCAGAACCGCGTCGGGACTTCGAGTCGAGGTCCTTCCCGAGGTGCCCCCGACCAGGTCCAGATCTCGGATATCCGCCAGCGCCGGTTCCGGAATGAATGGGGCGATTCGCTGGTAGCCGGCCGTGCGGGCCAGCACGCTTGCCGGCGAGGGTGGCGGTGAAGACCTCATCCGGTGAGGCGTCGAACCCGTAGCCGCGGAGCCGCTCAACCAGCATGGCGCGGGACCGGCTGGTCGTATTGGTCACCAGCCGATAGGGGACGGCCCGCTCCCGGAGCCGGGCCAGCGCCTCCGCGGCGCCGGGGATGGCGGCGCCGCCGGCATAGAGGGTGCCGTCGAGGTCGAGCAGGTAGGCTCGGGGAGTGCCCATTATATTCCGATCCGTGATGCCTGCGATCCAACTTATCGCCCACGCCGCGCTGCTCGCGCGGTTGGCCGCCCCCGCACCCTATCCCTTTGCGGTCGGGGAGATCCTGCGCTACGACGCGAAGCTCGGCTACTTCCCGGTAGGGACCGCTACAGTATCGGTGACCCGGATGGTGAAGGAGCGGGGCGCCGAGGCCTACGAGTTTACCGCGGCCGGAGAGGGCGGTCCGCCTGGCTGGCGCGTCCGCTACGACATGAATTCCAGGGTGGGTGCGGCCGACTTCAATTCACTCCGGTTCCATCGCCGGCTGGAGCAGGGCGGCAAGGTTGACGAACATGGCTACGTGATCGTCCCCGACTCCGCCCGGTATCGCGAGGATGGAGTCCCCGGTGAGTGGGTCGCCCCTTCCGATCCCCTCGACGAGCTTGCCTTTCTTTATTATCTCCGGTCCGCGCCGCTCCAGGTGGGCCGGACCTACGTCCTGGAACGATACTTCAAGACCGGATATAACCCCATCGAAGTGCGGGTGACCGGCCGCGAGCCGGTCCCGATGCCGGGGGGAAAGAGCGCGTCCTGCCTTGCCGTTCAGGTCACTGCCCGGGGCAGCACCATGCGGGTGTGGTTCACCGACGACAAACGCCGGTTGCCGGCGCAGGCGGAGATCCCGCTTCCGTTCGGGAGCGTGACGCTTTCGTTGGCGGGGCAGAGCGGGCAGCGGGGCAGCGGGGCAGTAGACTACAGCTCGGCCACTTGGCACCGTGCCCGAACGGCTTCCCCCATCTCCTTCTGCCCCGCTGCCCCGCTTCCCCGCTTCCTAATACCTCCCCAGATAGTTATCGATCTCCCACTTGCTGACGTGCTGGTTGTATTGCAGCAGCTCGTTCCGCTTGGCCTCGAGGAATCGTTCGGTCAGGTGCTCGCCCAGGGCGGCCTTGACCACATCGTCCTTCTCCAGCATCTCCAGCGCCTCGTGCAGGTCCCGGGGTAGCTCATCGATTCGATATTTCCGCCGGTCCCGGTAGCTCATCGTGAAGATGTTCCGGCTGACCGGCTCCCGCGCCTCCAGCTTCTGCTCGATCCCGTCGAGCCCCGCCGCCAGCTGCACCGTGAGGGCCAGGTAGGGATTGCAGGATGGGTCCGGCATCCGCAGCTCACAGCGGGTACCCAGCCCGCGGCGGTCGGGTATCCGAACCAGGGGTGATCGGTTTCGCATCGACCAGGCCACGTTGACCGGCGCCTCGTAGCCCGGCACCAGGCGCTTGTAGCTGTTGATCAGCGGGTTGGTGATGGCGCAGAAGCCGCGGGCATGCTGCAGCAGGCCTTCGATGTAGCTCAGTGCGGTCTGGGACAGCTGGTACTCGGCCTTGGGGTCGTAGAAGGCGTTCTCCTTCCCCCGAAAGAGCGACTGGTGGGTGTGCATCCCGCTGCCGTTGATCCCCTCGATCGGCTTGGGCATGAACGACGCCATGAAGCCGAACCGGCTGGCGACATTGCGGACCACGAACTTGAAGGTGGTGAGGTTGTCCGCGGTGGTGAGCGCGTCGGCATAGCGGAAGTCGATCTCGTGCTGGCCGGTGGCCACCTCGTGGTGCGCCGCCTCGACCTCGAAGCCCATCTCCACCAGCTGCTCGACGATGACCCGCCGGATCTCCTCGCCCCGGTCTACCGGGCCCAGGTCGAAGTAGGCCGCCGAATCGTGGGTGATCGTGGTCGGTGATCCGTCCGGCGCCTTCTCGAACATGAAGAACTCGGCCTCACAGCCGGCCATCATCGCAAAGCCCAGCTTGCCGGCCCGCTCGACCTGCCGCTTGAGGGTCGTCCGGGGACAGCCGGCAAAGGGCTGCTCGTCCGGGGTGTAGATATCGCACAGCAGCCGGGCCACCCGGCCGCCTTCGTCGTCGTAGGGCAGGATCCGGAAGGTGTGCAGGTCCGGCTTGAGCAGCATGTCCGACTCTTCGATCCGGACGAACCCCTCGATCGACGAGCCGTCGAACATGATCTCGCCATCCAGCGCCTTCTCGAACTGGCTGCGCGGCACCTCGACGTTCTTGTTGACGCCCAGGATGTCGGTAAACTGGAGCCGGAGGAAATCCACGCTTGAACCGGTGGGCCAGCTCCAGGACATCGTCCTTCCCCGCTGCCTTCAGATCGGCGGGGAAACCCTCGAGACTCGGCCGATCGGGCGCGACGGGTGGGCGCTGCTTTGGCTTGGGGCATGGAAGAGTCAGCGTCAAGAGTGAGGAGTCGAGGGTCTAGAGTCTAAAGTCTAAAGTCGCGAGTCACCAGGCTTAGGGCACTGTCCCCCGTCTCCCGACTTACCGTTCACCGTTTACGCTTCTCCCCATGATGACCGCCCCCACCTGTCCCGCGTGCGGAGCCGGCGCTTCCGGCAACTTCTGCAGCAGCTGCGGCGCGAGCCTGACGCCACGGGCCTGCGCCTCCTGTCGAGCGGAGCTGTCCCCCCAGGCTCGCTTCTGTCACCGCTGCGGCCGGCCGGCGGCTGGCGGGGCCGTCGCAGCCCAGCCGATCGCTCGGACCGGATCGCCTGGCTGTGGCCGGCGCCCTCTGCGTGCTGCTGGTGGGTGGGATCGTCTACAAGGTGTCGAGCTCGGCACCCCAGCCGGCGGCGCCCGATATGGCCAACACCGGAGCGACCGGTGGCGACCGGGAGACCGCTCAGGGGGCCACGGGCCCGGCGCCCGACATCAGCACGATGACGCCCGCGGGAGCGGTTCGACCGGCTCTTCAACCGGATCATGCAGGCCGCCGAGCGGGGCGATTCCGCCGAGGTCGAGCGCTTCACCCCGATGGCGCTGGGCGCTTACCAGCAGCTCGACAGCCGTGGATGCCGACGCCCGCTATCACGCCGCGGTGCTTCACCTGCAGGTGGGAGACTTTGCGCCGGCGCTGGCCCTGGCGGATACGATCCTGACGGAGTCGCCCGGTCATCTGTTCGGCTACCTGATTCGGGGAACCGCGGCGCGGTTGCAGAACAACCCGGCGGCCCAGGCCCGGGCGGAGCGCGAGTTTCTCAGCCCACTATGCTGCCGGAGATGGCGGCGAAGCGGGTCGAGTATCTGGAGCACAAGCCGGCGATGGATGAGTTCAAGACAGAGGCGGAGAAGGCGGAGACGGCGGAGAAGGCGGTAGGTGATGCACCCGATCTCCGCCCTCTCCGCCATCTTCACCTCTCCGCCTATCAGGATCCATGCCAAACCATCCACGTCGCCCACAGTCCCGACTCCGACGACGCGTTCATGTTCTACGCGCTCGCCGAAGGCAAGATCGACACCGGCGACCTGCGCTACGTCCACGAGCTGTCCGACATCGAGTCGCTCAACCAGCGCGCCCGGCGGGGCGAGCTCGAGGTCACCGCGGTCTCGATCCACGCCTACGCCTATCTCTGGCGCGACTACGCCCTGCTCGGCTCCGGCGTCGTCGATGGGCGATGGCTATGGCCCCCGGCTGGTGTCCACCGTGCCCGGCTCCAGCCGACCCCCGCGCGCGCACTCAAGGGCCGCCGGGTCGCGGTTCCCGGCAAGCTGACCACGGCCTACCTGGCACTCCAGCTCTATCAGCCGGACTGCATCGACCGTGGTGGTCCCGTTCGACCAGATCGAGGACGCGGTCCAGCGGGGCGACTTCGAGGTCGGGCTGCTGATCCACGAGGGCCAGCTCACCTACGCCGACGCCGGCCTCCATCTCTGGGCCGATCTGGGCGCCTGGTGGCTGGAGGAGACCGGGCTTCCGCTTCCGCTCGGCGGCAACGCGGTGCGGCGCGACCTCGGCCCCGAGGTCATCGACCAGATCGCGCGCGACCTGCGCGCCAGCATCGTGTACGCGCTGGAGCATCGGGCGCCCGCCCTGGCGCACGCCAAGCAGTTCAACCGCGGAATCGGCGACGAGCGGACCGACACCTTCGTCGGGATGTACGTCAACCAGTGGACCGTCGACTATGGCCCCCGCGGGCGCGCAGGCGGTGCAGCTGCTGCTCGACCGGGCGCACGCGGCCGGCATCATCCCGGAGCGGGTGGCGTAGAGTTCATCGGATAGCTCGCAGCTCCCAGCTCCCGACGCTGTCTTTCTTGACCCGACCCCAACCTTCTCCTACCTTCTGAACACCCTGAGATTTTTTCACTGCGCCTCTCGAGAGGCATCCGAGCCGAGCCTGACCGAGTGGAGGAGTGCGTGTGCCCCTGACCGATGGGCCCGTCACGCTGCTCGTCGTCGACGACGAGGAAGCGATCCGCAATGCGCTCCGCAAGTTCCTGGCCCAGCAAGGCTACGAGGTCGCCACCGCGGCGAGCGGCGAGGAGGCCTTGGCAGATCCTCCAGCGGCAGCGGATCACCGGCATGCTGCTGGATGTGAACATGCCGGGGATCAGCGGGGTCGAGCTGGTGCCTCAGATCATGGAGCTGGAGCCCACCATCGCCATCCTCATGCTGACTGCAGTAAATGACGCGACCAGTGCAGCTCTTTGCATGCAGCGGGGGGCCTTCGACTACCTGATCAAGCCCATCGACCTGGGCCACCTCGGCCGGGCCATCCACCACGCCCTGCAACGGCGCCACACGCTGCTGGAAGGCCAGCAGATCAATCAATGGCTCAAGGACGAGGTGGCAGCCCGGGTGGCCGAGCGGAGGGTGGAGCAGGCCAACCAGGAGCGGATCTCGGTGGCCACCCTGGAGGCGCTGGTCAATGCGCTGGAGGCCAAGGACCCCTATCTCCGGGGGCACTCGGCCCGGGTGGCCGACCTCTCGGCCATGGTAGCCGCCGAGGTCGGCTGCACCGACGAGCAGATCGAAGCGGTGCGCACCGGTGGCCGGCTGCACGACATCGGCAAGATCGGCATCCGGGAGGAGATCCTCAACAAACAGGGACCGCTGACCGAGGAAGAGTACGATCACGTGAAGCAGCACGTCACCGTGGGGTCGCAGATCCTTTCGCCGCTGGTGCACCTGGGCGACGTGATCGGTTTTGTCCGCAGCCACCACGAGCGGTGGGACGGGACCGGCTATCCCGACCGGCTGGAGGGAGAGGCGATCCCGCTCGGAGCCAGGATCATTGGCGCGGTGGAGATTTACGACGCCCTGACCACCGCGCGCCCGTACCAGGAACGGATGGATCCCCGAGGTCGGCGGTGGAGCGGATGCGAGGCCTGGTCGGGACCATGATCGACCCCGCGGTGCATCAGGCGCTGGAGGCTGTGGTCTCGCAGCGCCAGGCGCTTGTCTTCCTGGACGACGCTCGCGTCTGACTATTCCACCATGTTCCCTCCGCGGCCGACTTCAGTCGGCATTCGATCCACTCCGTGATCGGGGTGACGGCGATCCTGATCGCCGCCGGCGTGCTGCTCGGCGCCGGACTCCTCACCGTTTTCGCGTGGCTGGTCTACAGCGTCTATCTCGATCGAGTTGAGCGGCGGCTAGCCGCGCGGAAGGGACTTTACCGCGAGCTGGTATCCGAGCTCGCCACCCGCGATCGGGCTCTGCTGGAACCCACCATCCATCAAGATGAGCACCCTGTATGACCTCGATGCGCTCGAGGCCGTGCTGGAAGAGCAGGCGCGCAGCGCGATCGGCCGTCCCGGCTGGCTGCTCGAGGTGTACGACCAGCTCGGCCTGGTGGACAAGTACATCGAGAAGCTGCGCACATGCGCGAAAATGGCGCGACCGCGCCTTTGCCGCCGAGCTGCTCGGCAGGGTGGGGAGCGCCAAGGCGGTGCCGGCCCTGCTCCAAACCGTGCAGGCCACCCAGACCGAAGACGCGGACGTGCGAGAGATCGCCCTGCGGGCCCTGGCCCGGATCGCCGATCCCCGCGCAGTCGAGCCGCTCATTCGGGCGCTCGCGGACGCGGAGACGTGGCTGGCGCCCCGGATTGCGGACATCCTCACCCGCCACGGCGCCGCGGTGATCGAGCCGCTCACGGCGCTGCTGGCTCAGTCGAGCACCAATCCTGCGCGAGCCTGGGCCGCGAACGTCCTGGGCGAGGTGCGGGCCCAAGCGGCGTTCCCAGTCCTGGTGCGGGCGCTGGATGATCCCGACGACGAGGTCAGAGCCAAAGCGGCGACGGCCCTGGGCCGGCTGGGCGACCGGCGAGCCATCAACCATCTGCTGGAACGCCTGCTCACCGACCCTGCACCGTTCGTACGTGGTCGCATGGCCGCGACGCTGGGACAATTCGGAGGGCCCGAGGTGATCGATCGCCTGGTTCATGCTTTGGGCGACCCGGCCTGGTGGGTGCGGATGCGGAGCGTCGAGGCGCTCGAACAGATCGGCACTGCCGCCGAGGGTCCGCTCATCGTGGCGCTGGACGATGGTGATCGCGAGATCCGCCGGCGAGCCGCGGTTGCCCTCGAGCGGCTCGGCGTGGCGGCCACCCTGGTGCGGATGATGGAGTCCGGCGCTAACGCTCCCGAGGCCTCGCCCCACCTGGCTCGACTGGCCGCGGCCGGCACCCGCGAGCTGCTCGCCGAGCTGCTGGCGCATCCCTCCCCGGCGGTTCGCGACGTCGCCCTGACCGCCATCCGCCGGGAAGGACGGGACGATCTCGCGAGCGAGCTGATCCAGCGGGCCGCCGCCGACTCGGAGCCATCGCTTCGAGCCGCAGCGCTCGATGCCCTCCGGGTCTTGCGACTGAAGCAGGCTCTGCCGGCTGCGCTCACCGGAGCGATCGATCCCGACTCTCAGGTCCGCGCCACCGCCATCCGCCTGGCCGGCACGCTGGGCGGAGCCGAGGCGCTCGAGGTGGCTCGCGCCCACACGGCGGATCCTGACCCCGGAGTGCGCGCCGCCGCCGCCGCCGCGCTCGGCGCCATGAAGGCTCATGCCGCGCAGGACGATCTGGCCCGCTTGATGGACGACCCGGCCTCGGCGGTTCGCCAGGCGGCCGTGCTGGCCGTGGCGGAGGCACGACTGCGCCAGCTGGTGCCCGCCGTGATCGAGCTGCTGGGCGACCGCGAGGAGGAGGTTCGCGCCGCGGCGGCGCGCAGCATCGCTATCCTGGGCGACCGGGCAGCCGTTCCGGGGTTGTTGCGGGCCTATCCTGCCGCTCCTCCCAACCTCCGCGAAGGCATCGCAGCCGCGCGTGAGCCGACTCGAGCCGGGCGCCATGGCCGGGCTGATCGACGACCTCATCGAACGGGATGACACCAGCGGGAAGCTGTCGGTGGCCCATCTGCTCGGGCGCATGCGGCAGCCCGAAGCGCTCGAGCTACTCGGCCGTCTTTCGCGGGATCCCGATCCCGAGGTCCGTGCCGCCGCACTGGAAGCGCTGGGCCGCTCCGCCCGCTTTCGGGAACCGGCTGCGGCGCTCCTGGCTGATGCAGTCGCCGCCGGTCTCGAAGATGCGGATCGGTCGGTGCGGGCGGCGGCAGTGGATCTCTGCAGCCGGATCTGCCTGCCGGACCAGGGAGCTCGGCTGGTGGAGCTGCTTCAGGCCGACACCTCGCCTCTGGTTCGGGAGCGGGCTGCGATCGCGGTCGGCCTGCTGCAGGTGAGCGGAAGCGAAGCCGCGCTGATAACGGCAAGTCGTCCAGACGAGGCGGCGAATGTGCGAGCGGCAGCAACGCTGGCCGTTGGGCGCGTTCGATCAGGAGGGGCTCATCGGCCGGGTGCTGGAGATGCCGGACCAGACCGCGGTTCGCGAGCTGCTCCGGCGCCGCTTGAAGGACGATCCCTGGTTCCGGCTCTTGAGCCGCAAGCTTCCCCGGGCGCGCGACCTGGAACTGCGGGCGCTGGCCACCAGCGGATCCGGCAATGGTCCGGTCGCCCTTGCCGAGGGCTTTCGGAGCACTCTCGAGGCCGGTGAGCGGGTCCGGCTCATCAGCGGGCTACGGGCCTTTGAGGGAGAGCAAAGTCGCCTGGCATTGCTCCAGATCGTGCGGGGCGATCCCAGCCCGGAGGTGCGCACCGCTGCGCTGATGGCCGCCGCGGATTTGCTCGATCCCGACGAGCTGCTTGCCTTCGGCACCCGCTCCCTGGGCGACCCCAGCATCATGGTGCGCCGGGCCGCGGTAGGACTGTTTTCCCGGGTTGTCGCTGAGCGAGCCTTTCCCCGCCTGATCCAGGCGCTCCGAGTGGACGACGATCCCGCCGTGCTCGCAGAGGTTGCCGCATTGGCGGAAGAACAATTCCCGGCCTTCCGGGATGCGGCCTCCGCCGCGCCGCTGTCGGACGCGCGATCGGTGCTGGTGACGCGAATCTCCCGCTACATCCAGCACCCGGAGTTGGCGGCCCTGATCCTGCCATTCTCCAGCAGTAGTGCGCCCACGGTGCGGGAGGCGGTGGCCGAGCTCTGGCGTCATCGTCCCGATCTGGTGGATTCCGCCGCGCTGGAGGCGCTGAGCCTGGATCCGGTCATCTCCGTACGCAGCGTCGCGGCCGGAGCCGCCGCCCTGAGTGAACGATACGATCTGCTGGATCGGATGACCCAGGACCCCGACCCCGGCGTCCGCCGCGAGGTGGCCATTACCCTGGCGCATGTGGCGCCGGTGAGGAAGCCCGGGCTGCTGGTGCTGGAGCGTCTGGAGGCGGACACCGAGATGCCGGTCCGAGCTGCCGCCCATGCCAGCCGGCTGTTCCAGGGCATTCCGGTGCCGCTGCCTCCCGGCCTCGACCCCGACGTTGCTGCCGAGGCCGTCCGGGATGCCGGGAGTCTGGCCTCCTTGCGGGAGATCGCGCGCGGCGCCCCGGGCGAGGACCGCCGGCTGGCCGCCGCTCTCGCGCTGGCCCTGGTGCAGGACGAGGTGGCTCACGAGGTGGCCCGAACCGATCCCGCTCCCGCCATCCGCCACCGGGTCGGCGGAGCGCTCGAGCTCACCATTCAGCGGAGCGCGGAGGTCCGGTGAGAGACCCGCTCCTGAGCTGGTTGATTCTCTTCGTGATCGCGGTGCAGCCGCTGTTTCTGATCTACTTCGTGCTCTATAACAGCTATACCCTCTGGTTGATCGCCTTGTCTGCCCGGCAGGTGCGCCGGCGGGTTGCCGGTCACTTTATCGAAGACCTCGATCTGATCGATGAAGGCGACCTGACCAAGCCGCTCACCATGATCGTGCCGGCGTTCAACGAGGAAGTGACGATCGTGGACAGCGTCAGCGGGCTGATCAACTGCGACTATCCCCGGTTCGAGATCGTCGTGGTGAACGATGGCTCATCTGACGCCACCCTGGAGCGGCTCACCGCGCGCCTTTCGGCTCCGCCGCACCGACGTCCCCTATCGCCCCGCCATCAGCACCGCGCCGGTGCGAGCGATGTACGAGGCGACCGTGCCGCTGCCGGCCGGCGTCATCCAGGTGGTAGTCATCGACAAGGAGAACGGGGGCAAGGCCGATGCCCTGAATGCCGGGATCAACGCCTCTACCACACCGTACTTCGTCTCCCTCGACGCCGACTCCATCCTCGATCAGCGGGCGTTGAAGGAGCTGATGCGGGTCATTCAGGAAGATCCCCAGGTGGTCGCGGTCGGCGGGCAGGTCGCCATCGCGAATGGATGCACGGTACGGAACAGCCGGGTGGTGAGCGTGGGGCTTCCGGCCCGATCGCTGCCCCGGTTTCAGATGGTGGAGTACCTCCGCTCCTTTACCGCCGCCCGCACCGGCCTGGACCGGGTCCACGCGGTCATGATCCTGAGCGGGGTGTTTGCCGTGTTCGAGAAGGAGACCGTGATACGCGCCGGCGGCTACCTCACTCCGTTCCTCCGCCACCGGCTGACTGGCGAGTACGTCGGTGAGCGGGTCGGCACCGTGTGCGAGGACATGGAGATCATCGTCCGCCTGCATCGATTCCTGCTCGACAAGCAGCACGACCGGCGGATCGCTTTCCTGCCCCATCCGGTGGCCTGGACCGAGGTGCCCGAGACCTTCGAGTCGTTGCGGAAGCAGCGGGGCCGCTGGTACCGCGGTCTGCGCGAGTCCCTGCGCTATCACCGTGCCATGCTCTGGCGCTCCAAGTTCGGCCGGATCGGGTGGTTTGCCTTGCCGGCTTTCTGGCTCTTCGAGTACTACGGCCCCCTGGTGGAGGTTGCGGGGTACTCTCTGGTTCTCTTTCTGGTTCGCGATTCAGCTGCTCCTGGGGGAACAGTTCATCAGCTACAGCTACCTGCTGGCGTTCTTCCTGGTGTCGCTGGGCTACGGCGTTCTGGTCAATGTGCTGGCGGTGCTGGTCGGCGCCTGGCGCTTCCGCTACGGCTTGGCCGATCGGCTGCAGCGCCGCTTGCTGCCCTTCAGCCGCCGGCGGGAGGTGTTGACCCTGCTGCTCTATGCGGTGCTGGAGAACTTCGGCTACCGCCAGCTCACGATTTACTGGAGACTGCGCGGCCTGTGGGACGCCTGGCGGGGCAAGACCGGATGGGAAAAGTTTGCCCGGGTGGGGTTCCGCCCCGGAGAGCCGCCGGCCCATGGCTGAGCCTACTCGCTTCCCCGCATCCTCCTGGTCGACGACGATCCCGACATCGCCCGGCTGATGCAGCACGTGCTGAAGACCCACGGTCTGGGCCCCGCCCGCCAGGTCAGCACTGGGGGCGAGGCACTGGCCGCGCTGGAGGGAATCGATATCGTCCTGCTGGACCATCAGCTGCCCGATACCAGCGGGCTCGATGTGCTCGACGCCATCCGGGCCCAGCCGAATCCGCCGGCGGTCGTGCTGGTGACGGCACACGGGAACGAATCGCTGGCGGCCACCGCTCTGCGCCGGGGAGCCGACGATTATCTGGCCAAGGATGCGGCTCTGGCAGACATGCTGCCCCAGATCCTGGAGCGGGTCCGCCGCAATCGCGAGCTCCGCAAGGCCCTGGCGGCAGCGGAGCAGGATCTGGTGCTGGCGGAGCGGCTCGCCGCCATCGGAGAGATGACGGTCACCTTGCACCATGAGATCAACAATCCGCTGATGGCGGCGTTCGCCGACGTAGAGCTGCTGCTGGGCGATCTCAACGCCGCTCCCGAGCAGCGGCGGCAAGGGCTGGAGGAGATTCGCCAGGCGCTGCGAAGGATTCGCGATATCGTCCAGCGGATCGGAGGGCTGCGGGAAGCGCGGAGCAAAGACTACCTGCGGGGCGTCCGGATGCTGGATCTGGAGTCGGGCCGAGCCGAATGCTCCCGGCCGTCGACCGGGGCGCCGCGCTGGTGCACGTCTCCGACGAGGACCTGGCCCGCATCGTGGCGCTCCTGCTCCGCGGTGCCGGCTTCCAGGTTCGAGCGGGTTGGCTCCGTTGCCGAGGTCCAGTCCCGAGCGCGCAGCATCGGCGTCTCTCTCGTGGTGCTGGCGGGTGGGGCCAGCACGCCGGGGGCCCATCCGCTCTAGGCGGGTTTAAGCCCGATGGCGAACGGGATTATCTGGTAGTGGCTCTGGTGGCGGGAGAGGGTGGGGCGGCGCTGGCGGCGGGGGCGGATCATGTGGTGTCGCTGCCCTTCGATCCGGGGACGTTTACTGCGGAGATACTCAGGCGGCTGGCTCCCGCTTCGCCTGCTGATAAGCCATCCCCTTGAGCCGGATGATCCGCTGGCGGATCGGAGGGTGCGACGCCACGAAGTCGGCCAGGAACCCTTCCTTGGCGCCCATCACCCCCGGCGCTGGATCGACGATGCAGAGATGGGCGGCGCCCCGGGTAATGGAGCGGGTCGGATCCGTTGCCCCTTCCAGCTTCTCCAGGGCCGATGCCAGCGCCATGGGATTGCGGGTGAACTGAGCGCCGGCGGCATCGGCCAGGTACTCGCGCTTTCGGCTCACCGCCATGGCCAGGATCCGGGAGACCACCGGTGCAATCACCAGCGTGAGCAGCCAGAGCACCAGAATTACCAGCGCCAGCGGGTTGCTCCCTCTCCCACCGCCCCGCTGACCTCCTACCCGGATGCCCCCCGAAACGCTCCTCCCGGCAATTCTGCTGCCTCGCCCCAACATCCGCCCCATCCCGTCGGACATCAGCGCGATCGAGCCCACCATCCCGGCCAGCAGGGTCATGAGCCGGACATCGAGGTTCTGAATGTGGGCCATCTCGTGGGCGATGACCGCCTGGAGCTCATCCCGGGAAAGCCGGCTCAGCAGGCCTTCGGTGACCGCGATGCTGGCGGTCGCCGCATCCCGGCCGGTGGCGAAGGCGTTGGGATCCGGGTCCGGTATCACCCAGATCTTGGGTCTCGGCAGGCCCGACGCGATCGCCATTTCCTCCACCACATTGACCAGCTGCTTTTGCTCCGGGGTGGCCGGCTCGATCAGCTCCCAGGCGCCGGTGGCCCAGAGGACCTTCTCCGGCCCGGTGCGCCAGGTGTACCAGCAGATGCCGGCGGCTGCCAGGGTGGTGAAAAGGCCGATGAAGGGAAAGACATGGTGATAGGAGTGTTGCGAGGCATCCCGGGTCAGCAGGAAGAATGCAAGATCGCCGCCGAAGCCAACCCAGGCAAAGAAGAGAATGAAGCCGATGACCAGCCAGACGGATCGGCGGCGGTTGGCCTCCTGCTGGGCGAAGAGGTTGGCCCCGTCGCTCACGAAGCCGGTTTATTCATCGACAGATCGACCACGGGGACGGCGCGCTCACCCGCGTCCTCGATCTCCCAGAGCTCCGCCGGCGTGGCCTTGGCAAGGCCGGCAACCAGATTGGTGGGAAATTGCATCTGCCTGGTGTTGTATTGGGTGGCGACGTCGTTGTACAGCTGCCGGGCAAATCCAATCTTATTCTCGGTGCTGGTAAGCTCTTCCTGAAGCTGAGCCACGTTGCCGGTGGCTTTGAGATCGGGGTACGCCTCGGTCAAAGCGAATAGCCGTCCCAGCGCCTGAGTGAGCTGGTTCTCCGCCTGGGCCGTCTGCTGCACGCCGGATGCGCTCACCGCGCGATTCCGGGCGGAAATCACGGCATCGAGCGTGGAGCGCTCGAAATCCATCGCTCCCTTCACCGTGTTCACCAGGTTGGGAATCAGATCGTGCCGCCGCTTGAGCTGCACGTCGATCTGCTTCCAGGCGTTCATCACCTGGTTGCGAAGCGACACCAGCCCGTTGTAGGCGCCAATGACCCACAAAACGACTCCCGCAAGGACGACCAGCAGGACGACCGTGCTCATGTTTGGTCCTTTTATGTAGGAGACTTAGCCCGGCTGCTCCGTGCCCAGCGACGATTCGTCCAGCTCCCGCTCCGGCTGCAGCGGAGGTCCAGGTCGGCTGCGGGGCCGGAACCCAGTTCCGCCGAGCCGGTGAGGGAAGGCTCGAGTCCGACTACCGTCGCCAACGCGTGGCGAATGGCCTCGGCAATTACCGCCGGATCACTGTTGAGGCGAAGGGCGGGGTGCTGCTCGTCCATCAGCACTTCCACGCCGGGGGCAACGGGAATACGGCGGCAGGTTGAGCTGGCCGAGGTCATTCCTTCAACCGGCGCCAGCCAGGCCATGACGGCGCGGCCGACCCGGCCCCGTCCGGTCCCGGGGGTTCGGAGCAGCGGCAGCTGTTCCGGAGGGGGAAGCCCGGGACCCAGTGCGCTCGCGGCACGCCGCTCGATCAGGTCGCCGGTCATCCCGGCGAACTCCTTCAGCATGGATTCGAGCGTGGCGCCTTCCATCTGCCGGAGCTTGATCGCCAGCACCTGAAGCAAATGGCGATAGGAATACACCGCAGCCGTGCCCCGGCCGTCCGGTGGGCTTACCAGGCCGCGAGCCACATAAAATCGGATGGTTCGTTCGCTGGGACGGGCGCGGGCGGCGGCGTTGACCGGCACCACTCCCGAGGCATCCAGGATACCGCCGGCGAGCGCCGCCAAATCACGCAGGCCCCAGGGAGCGAGCGCCCGATATTCCCGCAGTGTACTGAGAGGATCCGCCGGCGAGTGGGAAGGCGCAGGGTTCATCCGTTCCCATTCCCCTTGCGAAGGTCGGACTGCGGCTCGGCGGCGGCCAATACCATGTCCACGGTCTTTATCAGAGTGTCCAGGCTGAACGGCTTCGGCAAGACCGGGCAGCCGGCCAGCTCGGCCGGCCAATCCGGCTGCGCGGAAAACGGATCTCCGCTCATTAAGATGACCCGGCCGGCCAGTCTGGGCCAGCGGCGGATGATGGCCAGGAAGAAAGTGTCCCCGGCCATCTGCGGCAGCCGGAGGTCCAGCATCACCAGGTCGAAGTTCGACTCGTCCAGCATCTGGTAGGCGGAGTGGGGATCAGCTACCGACACGACCTCATAGCTGTGGCTGCGGAGCGCGCGCTCCAGGGTACGGCGGAGACCCGGCTCATCGTCCACAATGAGAATACGCTGGGTCACGATGCGACCTGGCTCATCGGTGAGAAGAAGCGCTCGGTGACGATCATCAGGGCTTCCTCGGTCGAGAGGGAAACCCGCAACTCTCCGGCGGTGACTCCGAAGACCGACCGGAGATGCATCTGCAACGTTTTCGTCTTGCTGTACCCGAGCTTCAACGCAACGTCCTCTACAGTATAACCAGGATCGAGCAGCAACCGGTGAGCGTAGAGCAGCCGGGTCAGCACCATCACCATCCGGGGCGACGGTAGTCCTACTTTGGTAAACCAGCGCTCGCAAGTGCGGCGGGTCAGCTGAGCCCGCTGGGCCAGCGCGGTGACGGTGGGCGCCTCCTCCCCGGCGTGCAGCATGGCCTCCAACGCCCGCAACAGCTCCCGCGGGAGCTCTTCCAGGGCTCCCCCTAGAGCCTGCATGACCTGCTGGGAAGCACTCTGCTCCAGCTCGGCTTGAAGGGCCGATCGGAGCGATGCCGGAGCATCTTCGAACCGATGAAACACGACTCGGGTGATTCCGGACCGCCCCAATTGCAGCAGCACCGCGGCGGTAGCGGGGGCTAACTCGGTGTAAATCAGGAGAGGCAAGGAGGGGAACAGCAGCCGGATTCGTTCGATTCCGTGGGCCCGGGCCTCACCGCCGAGCAGCGGGTCGACCACGGCCATCTCGACCGGTTTGGCCCGGATCGTTTCCACGACCTCGGGCCAGCCGGTCCCCGAAACCCACTGGAAGCGGTCGGGGTCGAGCATACGAAGCCGTAGCAGGCGTTCAGTGGGAACTGCGGCGAGGAGCAAATGTCGCAAATCGGCCCCTATTTGTCGCAAATGGGCCCTATAAACGTCAATGTTCAGCCCCCAGATTGGCCATTGCCCCTCCATCCCCAGGCATTACAGCCATTCTGAAAGGGACTTCACATGTCTCGCTCCAAGACCTACGGTCTCGTACTGGCCCTGCTGGCTTCCGCCGCCCTCAGCACCGCTTGCACCCGTACCGACGCCACCGGCCCGTCAGATCAGCCGCAGGCCTCGTTCGAGAGCCAGGGCGCTAACAACTGAGCGGGAGCCGTGCTAGCCCACTTCTGGGGTCACGAAACCCAGTGACCCCAGAATTTTGTGTCTTTAGGCTTCAGCGAGTGCGGCGTACTCTCGCAGTCCCACCATTACCCGGTCGATAACCGGCACTTCGCTGTCGGCCAGGGCTCTCTGCTTCTCGAGCTCGTTTTCCTGCCGCAACGAGAGCTGCTCCAGCGCTTGCTCGATCTTGAAGTACCAGGCGTTCAACCGGTTGGCCTCGGCAATCGCGAGAGCCGACTGCAACGCCTCCCGGGCGCGGCCGAGCTGTCCGAACCGGGCCAGCCCAGTGCCCAGCTTGAAGTGGAAGTCCGTCGCTATGCTGGGCGACAGGCTGTCGAAGGTCTGGCCGACGGCGTTGGTCTGGCCCACGGCATTCCGGCAGCGTTCGAAGGCCACCCGGTTGCCCGCGGCCGACTCGAGATCCATCAATTCGAGCAGAGCGTTGACCCGGACCAGGTTGCTGGTATTCGACTTGATCACGATCTCGAAGGCAAGGCGCGCGGCCTCGTACGCCCCGATCTCGGAGAGGTCGATGGCCAAGTCGCTGAGGGTCCGCATCCGCTGGAGGGAATCGCGGGTGAGGCGGAACGCCTGGTAGTGAGCCTTGAGGGCCTCCATCCGGAGGCCGAGGAAGTTATAGATCGTGCCGAGGTCCGCGTAGGCCAGCGCCTGCGCATCCGGCAGCTCCATTGCGGTGGCCTCACGAACGACGTCCTCGGCAATGGTGCGGGCCAGCGGGTAATTACCCTGGCCACGGTGAACCGCGCCCTTGCCCAGTCGTCCCCGCAAGGCAGAGACCTGATCTCCGGTCTTGCCCGCAGCCTCCTCCGCGGCGCCATAACAGGAGCTGGCCACGTCCCACCGCGCGAGCTGACGGTTGAGCCGGCCAGCAAACAGGGCATAGGCCGTGAAATCCGGAGCCGGCGTGTTCCCGCCCTGCACCCGGGCTGCCTGGGTGAGAATTTCCAGGCTCTCCTCGAGCCGGCCTTCATGCTCCAGGAAGTACGCGTACGCGGTGAGGCTCATCCAGAGGCTGGGGGATGGCTTGCCCTGGGCGGGAACCGCCGCCACTACGCCGGCTAGGTGGGCGGTCTCGGGGGCGTCGACCGGCAGCTCGGCAACGTGGCGGCGCACCGCTTCCAGTTGCCACCGGAAGCCGTCAAGCGCCACGCTGTCGGTCTCCATCGCGAGCAATTTATCGATGAGGCGGGCCACGACGTACGCGCCAAGCGCGAGTCGCGCCGACCCGTCGTGCTCCTGCTCCCGTTGGAGCCGAGCACGCTCGAGAAAAGGCTCATGACTGAGAATGTCCGACGACGACCCGACCTCACCAAACAGGTGCTGAGGCGTATACAAGGCGCGTCCTTCCGTTCCAGGGCGTACGGGGGTAGAGCTAGTATCGCGTCCCCAGGCTAGCGACACAAGGGCCACGCCTTGCAGCTGGCCAAGGCCCGCCGATTGCTGGTGCAGCCCGCACAAAAAAGGTGCCGCCGGGCATGGGTCTCCCCCCTATTCTGGCCGATGCGAAAGGCGTTCACCCTTCCGGAACTGATGCTGGTACTTGCAGTGGTTGGCATCCTGACCGGCCTCGCCTTGCCCAAACTCTCGGAAGCCATCGATCGCATCGAAGTGGAGGGGACCGCCAACCGGCTCATCGCCGCTCACCGGCGGGCTCGAGTCATGGCCATGGCCCGAGGGCAAGTTGTGCTCGCTCTCCATCGACTCGGCCCAGCTGACTATCTCCTCCCAGGGAGGAACCGAGCCACTCTGGTCTGACCTCGGTCCGGCGGCCTCCGGAGTTCAACTCGAGGGCCCGGCTCGCCAGTTCACCTTTTCACCCCGAGGCACTACGCTGGGGTTTTCCAATGCCACCCTGCAGCTCACTCGCGGCGTTACCACGCGAACGGTCGTTATTTCTCGGCTGGGGCGAATACGAATGGTGCGCTGAAGCCGCAGGCTGAGAGGGCGACGGCCCCTTCCAGCAGGCGGCGGGCCCGGAGGCCACCATGGATCCGGGCCAGTTCTTTCCTTCGGATCTTAAGCTGTCAGCGGGCAGTGCCGAGCTGAAATACCAGATCGCAGTGGACCTTGATGTCCTCGTACATTTTCAGCATGCCGAGCATCTTGCTGAGCCCGCCTATGCGGTAATCCTTGAGATTCAGCGGGAAGTCGGTTCGTACTCGTGCAGCCGATTGGGACAGCTGGACCGTACCGGGCAATTCGACCTCCCGAGTAACGCCATGAATCGCCAAGGTGCCATGCAGAACAACGCCGAGGCTGTCTGCCGTCCCGCCGGTGCGGGTCACCCGCGCCAGCTCGAAGCGGAGCACTGGAAACTTGTCCGATTCCATCGACTTGTTCAGATCCTTGTCCCGCTTGCCATTCCCGGTCTTCAAGGTATTCACCGGGGCCTCGACCCAGCCCCGCACCCCGGTCACGTCGGAGGCACCAGTGAGCTGGCCCGATACGGCCGAGGTGGTGCCGACAAAATCGCCCGCGGTGGCGTGCCCGTCGAAGCTGAGCGTGCCTGAGGTAATCCGACCGTCGGGAATCGAATGAGTGGTCTGCGCAGAACCCATGGACGCACCAGCGAGTAGGGAGAGAGCAAGGATAACGCAGACCCGCATTCAGCTCCCCTCGAGCCGGTACTTCCGCACCTTGTTCAGCAGAGTAGATCGCGAGATGCCGAGCAGATGGGCCGCCTTCCGTTTATTCCCTGACGTATACCGCAGCACCAGCGCCAGGTGGCGGCGCTCGGCCTGCTCCAGGGAATCCGGCTCGGCGGCTTCGGCTGGAGCTAGCGCCCGGCGCAAAGCTCCGACATCGAGATCGGGAAGGCCAAGATCCACCAGCAAGGCGTCGAAATCGGCAGTGGCAAGCGCATCGGCTGCGGCGCTACCGTCGGCGGGGGCCACGACCTGGTGTTCGGCTCCACGCAACATGGCCACCAGCTCCTTGCGCCGATCAGGGTCTCGATCCAGCAGCAACACGTGCAGCGGCTTCATGTCTGAAAGTAAGGAGACCCCCCAAAAACGGAACGGCCGTCTAGTCGTGGCTAGACGGCCGTCCCACACATTGACTACCCAAGGTCGTGGCATTGCTGCCGCCGTTCTTCTCTTACCTGCCACCGGTTGGCTGATTCGCCGCTCGGGAGGGCGAGGTAAGGCCTTGGCTTCGATCCCCAGGCCGGATGGCCATCCCACCTGGTTCGTCTATGCGAGCGCTGCGAGTCGGATCGGGTCGCGGACCGACCTTTCGCACTGCACCCCGAGGCGCTAGATCGGGGCGGATGAAGCACGCGACTGGCTTCATCTGTTCGAGCCGGAGTGATCACCAGGATCCACGAGTGCCTGAGCCCTTGGTTGCGTCGGCACTCTCCCCCGATATACCGCTCGAACCCATCCGCCGCTCGCCAGAGTGACACGGAGTCCCAATACGTTTTCGGCAGATGCGTGGCGACTAAGATAGATCCCGGGCAAGATCTCGCAAGTGCCTTTGTTTCTTCGGGTTACAGCGTTCTTACGTGGAGGGGATGTGGATACCTAACCCTTGAGTGCGGTGGGTCCTACCGGCCTCCATCCACAAAATGTGGACATGTGAATCCACATTACGGGCTGGCTCAGCCGGAGGTCGTGGCGGGGGGTGGCTCCGGCTGGCGACACGTAGATGCCGAGCGCGCTAAAGAACTCGCGGAGATTCTCCTCGTACTTCCGGATGGCGGCTTGGACCGCCTCGGACCGGACGTAGGCGTAGCCCCGAACCGTTTCTCCCTGCCCTGGCTGGCTCATCGCGGCGAAGTTGGTCTAGACAGCGAGTGAGCGAGCCGTGCAGCCGGTCCAATGCCTGCAGCAGCTCCCGCCGGCGCTTGACTCGGAGCGGCTCGGACAGGTCGGCGGCCGTGAGCGCGGCTTTCGTGGGCTGCACGGTGCGAAGTGATCGAGCGCAGGCGTCGTGCATCACCTGCGCCCGAGACAACAGCGAAGCCGCCGAGGTCTGGCGAAAGTCGCGTTGGAGTCGGGCGGCCGCGCCATCGACGGTCATCAGCGAGTCCCGCAATACCAGCAGAGCGTCTCGCAGGCCAGCCCGCATCGAGTCCAGCGGAGCCTCCGGTTGGATCACCGTCGCTTGCGCTGAGAGGTTGCCGGCCGCGAGCATAGCTGTCAGTACCAGCCAGGCCGATCGCTTCACGATTCCATTCCCACTTCGATGTAGCGGTAGGTCGGCTCCCCTTCGAGGGGAGAGAAGAGGCATCCTGCCGAGCTGGCCGCGAACCAGCCGGCGACGAGCGGGCGGGGAAGATCGAGCTCCTTGATGATCGGGCTGAGCCAGCGGCGCAGATGGCGAATCTCCGGCGCTCGGCGTCCCAGCAGGGCGAGCAAGGCGCCGGCACCGGCCGTAGCCCGGAGGAAGTGAGCCAAGCCATGCGCCCGCTGGGTAAACTCGACGGCCTTTACTCCGGGCTCGTCGAACAGGATGGCACCCTCGAACACATCCATGGGTGGCGCATCCAGGCGGGGACCGAGGTAGACGTAACGGCGTCCCTCCTGGTGACTTGCGCTCGATGACGGCGGCGGCAGTCTCACTGGTGAGTCGCGCCGCATGGAGCAGGTCGTCATCCTGAAGGATGCCCACGGCGCCGGTCCATTCAAGGGCCGCCAGCGCGGTCTCGACCGGGCAGCCCAGCGCGTCGTCGAAGGCCAGCAATCGAGGGGCCTCGCCGGCCCGAAGGACGAAGTGAGAGAGACCTTCCGCACGATCGGTGAAGGTGCGGACAGCAAGGGTTTGCGGTGTGGCCATGGAGGAGAATATAAGCGCCTTTACGGCACCAGTTCCGATTTCGGCTCCACCTTCACGATCCACAGACCGGAGTTGATGTCGGGCACATAGATCAGTCCGTTGCGGTAGATCGCTCCCCAGGCGTTGGCGGCGTTGGGCACGGCGCCGTCTACCGTCGCCGGTCACCACGTGCGCGATCTCCCGGCCCTGGCGCAGCAGATCTCCCCGGAGCTCGCCGGAGACGTCGAGGACCCGAAGGCCGCCCTGGTAGTCGCCCATGTAGAGGGTATCGCCCGCCACCCAGACGTTGTGGCTCCCTCCGTCCTTGGGCTCGTAGTAGCGCCACCTCTTTGGGTTGGGAGATATCCGATACGTCGATGACATGGAGACGGCCGTAGGCCCGCCCCAACCCGATGACACCCCCGCCTTCGGTGGAGCGGGGAGTGGCGGAGAACACCTCGTCGCCGACAAAGACGTATTTCCCCGCCCGCCATGCTGTGTGGGTCCCCCGGATGAATCCGGGACCGCCGACAGCCTCGACCTCGCGGTAGAGTGAGTTGAGATCGTACTTGTACTGGGACACCAGCTGGGGATTTTCCGGACTGCCTCGCTTGATGCCATTGCCGACGTCGAGGATGATGAGTCCCTCGTTCCAGTAGCTGAGGTACGCCAGGCCGTCCTTCACGTCGATGTCGTGCAGGAAATTCCCGGCCTCGTCGGGTTTGGTTTGCCAGCGGGCAACCTGGCGGGGCTTGTAGGGGTCGCGGATGTCGATCACCCGGAGTGATCCCGTGGCGTCGTCCGTGAGATAGACGTGGCCCCGGTACACGAAGGTGCTGTGCACTCCGCCGGTCACCGTTTCGGTGAATTCGGCGATGGGCTTGGGGTGGGCGGGATCCTCGAACGAGAGGATCACGATGCCGTTTTTCCGGGTCGAGGCCCCTTCGCGAGTGAGCACACCGAACTTGCCGTCCTCGGTGGTCATCACATCGTTGATGGTGCGCGCATCCACCACGACCGAGTCGGTGATCACCGGCGCATCGGGCTTGCTCACATCGATGGCGTAGACTCGATCGGCGATGGTGCTGAGATAGCCGTGCCGCCCATCAGGGTGCAGCCAGAACTCGGCAGCGGGAAACTTGATCGGGACCCGGCCTACCAGGGTGGCCGGCCGGCGCACGTCACGAGGCCGGACCTCGACCGTCGCGGTGGCCGTTTTGCCGGCAAAGCTGGCGCTGACCCGGTAGGTCCCAGGCTCGTCGGCGACGAAGCGACCATCCCCGTCGATCTGCCCGTTGCCCGGGCTGATTCCCCATTCAGGCGCAACGTCGTCAACCGAGCGTCCGGCGTTATTGCGGGCCTGGAATCCCAGGTCGACCACGTCTCCCGTGCGGACCGACGCCGTCTGCGGCTCGATCTGAAGAGCCACGACCGGATTGGGTACGACGGTCACGCGTGAAGGACCGGCTGGCCCTTCCCGCTCGGGCCGTCACCCGGGCCCGGCCAGGACGGACAGCGGTAAGCCGGCCGGACGGACTCAGCGTCAAGACCGCCGGTGCGTCGGAGGTCCACAAAATCTGATCCGACCGGCGGTCGTTGTTGGCCGCGTAGGGGGTGGCTCCCACCACCAGCGACTGTCCGGCATAGAGCTTCCCGACGTCCTGATCGAATCGAATTATCGTGGCCGGCTGAGGGAGCACGGTCACCCGGGCAAACCCGGTGGCCGGACTTCCTCCCGACCGGGGGCTTACCAGCGCACTCACGGTGAGGGTGCCGACCGACCCCCCGGTCACCAGTCCGGTGGAGTCGATCTTCCCCTCGAAGCGGCCGCCCGACTGAAACCAGCGAACGTTGACGTCGCTCACCGGCCGGCCGGCGGAGTCTTGAGCAGTGGCGCGGAGCCGAACGGTGTCCCCGACTTCGACTGCCACCTCAGCCGGCTCGACTCGTACCGTCAATCCGGGCGGTGGGCCGGCGGGCTGTTGTTGCAGAACGGCGAAGAGCGACAGCAGAGGCAACATGGTAATCCTCGAAGAGACCGAGTCGGGGAGCTGAGAGCGGGCCGCGAAGAATGTACATCCTGCGGGGGGAGCGTGGAATTGCTAAGTTAGGCACATGCGTGTGGAATGGACGTCGTATAGCTCGCCGATCGGCGCGTTGACGGTAGTGGAATGCGAAGCGGGTCCGCTGGTCATCGAGTTCCCCAATCGGGCCGTCACCATCAAATGGGCGGTGCGGCTACGAGCCGCCGTCCCTGAGCTGCACATTGCCCAGGGCAGCTGCCGGATCACCAGCGCGTGGTTGGACGATTACTTCTCCGGCTCCCCGCGCCCGTTTGGGTATCCCGACTACCTCCGGCGCTGGTTTGATCTCTCTCCGGCCCAGATCGCCGTATTCAAGACCCTGCGCAAGATCCCCCTGGGCGAGACCCGTTCGTATGACGACATCGCCCGGGCCACCCGGCTGCATCCCCGGCAAATTGGCTGGCTGGTAGCCGCGAACCACCTGGCTATCCTGATCCCGTGTCACCGGGTGGTCGGAAAGGACGGTGGCCTGGTTGGATACGGCGGCGGAATCGCCAAGAAGCGGTGGCTGTTGGATCACGAGTTGCGAACCGCCGGAGTGGTGCTTCGATGATAGACCCACGTCCTGCTCCTTATTGACAAAACCGTTCCCAAGCATGACCTTATGGCATGCAGAGCGCGGTGCCTCCCTTTACTTTCTGAAGATAGGTTTGGCCGTCGGACGCTTCGTCCGGTCGGCTTTTTTTATGGGGCTTTTTAACCCGGCCATACCGGCCGGGGGTTTTCCCCCGGGGCCTTAGGGCTCCCTTTTCAAGAGGTTGTAGCAATGGCGAAGGGCACGGTCAAGTGGTTCAATGACGCAAAGGGGTTTGGCTTCATCGCGCAGGATGGTGGTAAGGATGTGTTCGTGCACCACACGGCCATCATCGCTGATGGCTTCCGTTCACTGTCCGAAGGAGACAATGTGGAGTTCGAGGTGGTCGAAGGCCCCAAGGGGCTGCAGGCCTCGAACGTCCGTAAGGTCTAACACCCCAACGCCCTTCCCGTTTAGTCGCTAGCTAGTACCCAGAAGCCCCGCCGCCACCCGGCGGGGGCTTCTGGCGTCTCCAGTTCCCACCAAAGCGGCCGATACTCCTCACATCCCGATCGAGGTTTTCACTCCGCATGCTCGCAGCGGTCAATACGCTCCTGTTCGCAGGTCTGATGCTGTGGCCGGTGCCCAGGCCGGGCCTCGACCGGCCGCTCCTGACACCTCAGGACTCCAGTTCCTGGGATTCAGGGCCGGTGCACCGCTGGAGGAGCTGAGCCAGCAGGTTCAGGCCCTGGGTGGCGGCAGGCTGCGCTGCCGGAGATCCCGGGTCGATGGACGGGTCAATGAATGCCGGGGAGTGCTGCCGGATAAGGTGCAAGGTGGCCGAATTGACGTCTGGGTCTCGGCTATAGACAGCATGGCCGGGGTAATCACGCTTTCCGGAATGGTGGCTCCGGACCGGCTCGACTTTTGGCGACGAGCTCTGCTGGACCGCTATGGCGTAGTCGGCGCCAAGGTTCAGGGCCGTCAGTCCATGCTGCAGTGGGTCCGGCGCGGCAGGATGCTACGGCTGACCTGGAGACTCGAGGCCAGCGGCCGAGTTGCGTCGGTGAGCCTGGTGGACGGCCATGTGCTGGATGATTGGGGGCGGGTTCAGCCGGTGAGCCGGACGAGGTAGCTGCCGTCCGTCTCCTCCAAGGTGAAATCCCGAACCACCCGGCCCGACTCTTTTAATCCGCGGAGCAGGACCCGAACCCGAGTCCGCACCGGCGCCCCGCCTCCGGCGCGGCCTCTGCCGGTGATGAGCCGCACGACGGCACCCGGTCGGGCCTTGACCTGGGCACGGAGAAAGCGCTCGGCATTGGCCGCCGCTTCCAGTACGGTCTGACCGTGGAGGTCGAAAGTGGCATCAGGCGCGCGGTCGGTCCAATCGAGCATGGTGAAATCTATGGGAAAGCTGTGGGTCGCATCGCTGACACTCGCTCTCTGCGCTTGCAACTTCTCGCGAGATCCGGTTCGGATCGGTCTCGCGGGATCGTTGAGCGACCCGGTCGGCGTTCCCATGAAGCGCGCCGCTGAGCTGGCGGTGGCGGAGATCAATGCAGCCGGCGGGATTCGCGGCCGGCCCATCGAGCTGATCGAGAAGGACGACTATGCCGATCCAGACTCCGCGGTATTCGTAGCCACCGATCTGTACGAGGCCGGAGTATCGGCGGTAATTGGTCACCTTTGGTCCAGCACCACCCTCGCTGCGGCCCCGGTGTACAACGGCGGTTCCGACCCGGTCGTCGCCATCTCGCCCTCGTCGTCGTCTCCCGACATCTCCACCGCAGGCGACTACACCTTCCGGATTTGCCCCAGCGACCTGGCTCACGGTGCGGCTCTGGCCCGCTGGGTCCACGACTCGCTTCATCTCGAGCGCGGAGCGGTGCTCTACCTGAACGATCAGTATGGTCGGGGGGTGCGGCAGAGCTTCGTGCGGGATTTTATCCGCCGGGGCGGAGTGCTCGTCGCCATCGATCCCTATCTGGGCGACAAGCCGGACGTCGCGCCGTACCTGGACCGGCTCGCCAAGCTGGGCCGGGTTGATTTCCTCGTGGTGGCCGGGAACAAGGAGGATGCCGAAGAGATTCTGCGTCAAGCCCGCACCCGCGGACTCAACATGCCGGTGCTCGGCGGAGACGGCCTGGAAGGAATCGAAGACGCCGGCGCCATCGCCGATGGCGTCTATCTCTCCGCGGCCTACCTGCCAACGCTGGAGACGGCCGCCAATCGTGCCTTCGTGCAGGCCTATCGGAAGAAGTTTCCCAGCTGCAGGACTCCCCAATCAGCCGGCCGCGGCAACTTACGATGCAGTGTACTTGCTGCGGGATGTCATCTCCCGGGCGGGACCCAAGCGTGAGGCAGTGCGGCAGGCCCTGGGGCAAGTGGGCGGGAGTGCAGCGGCCTTCAAAGGCGTCACTGGGACGGTGGCCTTCGACATGCGTGGCGATGTACCCAACCAGGCCGTCTATATCGGGGTCGTGCGGGACGGTGGGGTTCGACTGGCGGGCAGGCGGTGAACTTGATGCGGAGTCTGCGGAGCCGGGTCGTCGGAGGAATGACGCTCCTCCTCACCCTGGTGTGCGTGATAGCGTTTCTGGGCGTCAGCTCGATCCGCTCGCTGGATCGGTCGGTGGAACAGGAGCTTTCGCTGCTGCTGGAGAGCACCGATCTCAGCAACGGACTGATAGCCTCGCTCAGCTCCGAAGTTCGGGCGGCGGAGCAGTATCTGGTGCTGCCGTCGGCCGAGTCCCGCCGGCGCTTCATCGATGAAGGTGACTCGGCCTACGTGTATCAGCGGCGCTACCGCACCCTCAACGCGCTGACCACCTCGGACCGCTACATCGTCAACAAGATCGCCGCCAACCAGGCCGAGCTGGAGGTGTCGTACGCCATGGCCCAGGCCCTGGCCGATCTGGGTCGCAACGATGAGGCTCGGCGCCAGGCGGACCGGGCTCGCGCCCCGGCCGATACCCTGTTGGGCGATGTCCGGGCGCTCGCGCTGGCCCAGACCAATCGCTCCATGGTTCGCGCCGGAGAGCTGCAGCGTGACGCCCAGCACCGGCGGTCGCTGCTCTGGCTGCTGCTGGTCGTCTCGGTTGCGCTGGGAGCCGCCACCTCCGTGCTCACAGTGCGATGGGTAGATCTGCCCCTCCGCCGCTTGATCGCCGCGGCCGAGCGGTTTGGCGCCGGCGACCTGCGGAAAGTACAGCTGGGGAGGATGCCCACTGAGCTCGACGTTCTGGGCCGGGCGATGGAGGGCATGGCATTCCGGCTTCGAGGTGTGGTGGTATCGGTGGTCAACGAGGCCAGTCAAATCGGGAACAGCGCCAGCGATTTCTCGGCGATGAGCGAGGAGCTCGCCGCAAGCAGCGGGCAAATCTCGACCGCAATGGTAAAGATTGCCTCCAGCGCGGAGGAGCAGGTCAGGGGAATGGAGAAGGCCGACACGTTGCTGCTGAGCCTGCGTCACATCGCCGAGACCAATGCCAGCGCATCAGCCCGCATGGTGGAGCTGGGCGATCGGATCCGGGAGCTGGCCGCACGGCACCGGGAAGACGTGGCCGCCGCAGGACAGACCCTGCTCGACGTGCAGGAGGTCGTGTCCATGTCAGCTCGTCAGGTCCAGGAGCTGGCCCGGTTGTCCGAGCCGATCACCGCGTTCATCGATCTCATCCGCCAGATCTCGTCCCAGACCAATCTGTTGGCGCTCAACGCCGCCATCGAGGCGGCCCGGGCCGGAGAGCACGGCCGGGGCTTTGCCGTGGTGGCGGAAGAGGTCCGCCGGCTGGCCGACTCCAGCTCGAGCGCGGCGGAAGAGGTCGCCAAGACCGTCCAGTTCATCAGGAAGCAGGTGCGCGAGGTTTCCGAGACCATGGACGTCGGCTCGGCTCGGGTGCAGGGAATCGAAGTGGTGGCGACTGCGGCGGCCCGCGCTCTGGAAGACATCGCGGGCGCGGTGCAGGAGGTCCACACCGCCGCGGGAGAGGTGGTGCGGGAAGCGGAGGCCAACCGCCGAATCGTCGCCGAGCTGGGCGAGCGGACCCAGGAAGTGAGTCACGCCGCCAGCGAGCACGCCTCGGCCAGCGAGCAGGTCACCGCCGCGGCCGAAGAGCAGACCGCCTCGACCGAGGAAATGGCGGCCTCGGCCGGCGATCTACTTCAGGGTGCGACCCGGCTTACCGCTTTGATGCAGGATTTTAAGACCTGAGGCAGGACTAGCGCTTTCTACTGCCTTTCGCCGTCTTCTTGACGGCCTTCACCCGCTTCACCGTCTTGGCCTTGGCCCGAGCCTTGGCCTTCTGAGCCCGCTCCCGATCGGCTGCCTTGTCCAACCGCTTCTGTTGCGCCGCATGGACCTCCGCCAGGAGGCGATCGCCTTCCTCATTACCCAGCAGCCCCCGCCGGGTGGCGTAGCGCACCAGCTCTTCCGCATCGGCCACGTTGAACTCGCTTACCCGAGCCGCCGCCCGGATGACGCTACCCAGCGCGTCGGCAACCGGACTCCGGAGGACGTTCGCTATCCCCGGAAGAGTCTCGAGCAAGGTTGAGATCTGTGAACCGCCGAGTTCCGACACCACGTAGCCTCCTTACCTGCGTGCTGTAATGCCTGACGCCGTCCAACAGAGCGGCTTCCGGCCCCTGTGAAGGACGGAATTCTCGCACTGAGGACAGCGGGGCGCTAGTAGTACGGACTACTACTTCGTTATCTTGAGCTGACCCCGCATGTCGTACGCGCGGTGGGGTAGGCAGAAGAACTGGTAAGTACCGGGGCTGAGCGAAGGTATCACGACCCGGTACTCGGCCCCTTGGAGGGTGAGCAACGGGCTGCTAAGGTCTCCGGCCCGCCGGGTCATGGCGCCGTTGAGCGCCTCGTGGGCCTGCTCCGAGAGGCCTGCGCTCTCGAACACGATGCTATGTGGCACCCCGCTGACCGCCTTGAAAACCAGGACATCTCCGGCGCGGGCGGTAACTCGGTCCGGATTGAAGCGGTAGGTTTCCCGTTCTGAGTTCGCCTCGAGCCGCACCTCATGAACCCTCTGCGCCTGGGCGGCAGCGGGCCACGACAGCAGAACCAGGAACGAACCGATCAGTGCCTTCGAGTAGTTAGCCATCGGCTCTCCAAATCAGTGCCAGAGTCGAAATCTGCCTTTGCGCCAGGCCGTGAGATTTCCTAAATTTACTCTGGTGGGGGGTAGCCAGTTCCGTGCCACCAGCCCCCGCCGGAAGGGCCGACTGTGGGACGTCGGGGCGTCAAGGAATACCGCGCGCCGGAAGCGCTGATTCTGATCGCGGCGGACCGAGACCAGAAGCCTTTGGTTTGCCCCTCCTGTGGTTCGGTGGCCGTGGATCGGTTTCCCGAGCGAGCCAGCGCTGACGACCTGCAGGGTGGGCGAGTCACCCTCCACTGCTCTTCCTGTAGCCGCAGCGCGGCCTACATTCCCCGCACTCTCAGCCGTTCGTCGCTTCCCGAAGCTCCCCGCCCCTCGCACAGCCAGAACTAAGACTTCTGAGTCGTAGCTCTACTCCGGGGTGGAGAAGAGTCTGGTCCACCGGACCGCGGTGAGGAATGGGAGCGCCCGCCAGCTGCTGGGATCGTAGCTGAAATAGACCACCAGCGGCTTTCCCCGAACGTTCTTCCGGGGAAGGAAGCCCCAATAGCGGCCGTCGTAGGAGCTATCGCGGTTATCTCCCATCATGAAGAAAGAATCCGGCGGCACCACGATCGGCCCCCACTCCTGCAGATCGGGCTGATAAGTGGCCGGATCCCGGTGCACCAGATGGGGCAACTGCCATTCCCGCATCTTGGCTCGCTGAATGGGATCTTCCGATCTGGTGGGATCGGAGTGGACCGCATAGGGCTCCTTGACCCGCTCGCCGTTCCGGAACAGCTCGCCATTCTCCATGCTCAGCGTGTCTCCGGGCATGCCGATCAGGCGCTTGACCACCTTGAGGCCTTCTTCCTCGACCGAATCGAAGACCAGAATGTCGTCCCGCTTGGGCTCGCGCACCGCCGGCAGGTGGGCGTGGATGAGGGGGACCTCGGCCCCATAGAGCGCCTTGTTGACGAAGAGGAAATCCCCGATGAGGAGGGTGTTTTCCATGCTGCCCGAGGGGATCCGGAACGCCTCAACCAGGAATGTTCGAAGGAAGAACCAGACGACCAGTGCAACGATGATCGACTTGGCCCAGTCCCAGGCCCAGGTGACGAGGGATCGGGTAGAATCAACGGCGGTACGGGCGGTCATGGAAAGAACATCCTCGGGTAAATGGGCGCGGGTCCGGACTTCAATCTACTACAGTGACCGTTCTCTTACGGAACGGCCAGCGCTGGGATTCGAGGCAGAGTCCCGACCCGCAGTATCGGGTAGGGAGCGTGGACCTGCAGCTCCCGGTCGAGAAAGTTCCAGGTGACCAGCCCATCCTCCGATGCCGGCTCGAGGAGATAGGCCGCCAGCACGCCGAGTGGTTGATCGGTGCGCACCAGGTACCAGCCCGCCGTCACGAGGGTATCGGCAGCCTGGTCGCTCCAGCGGCCCTCCACCTGAACGGTGCGGTGACCTTCAAACAGCGGGTTCACGGCCAGACTGTCCACCGCGAAGGTCTCCACCGGCAGCGCGTCCTGTCTGGCGCAGCGCGTCCACCAGAATCCCCTGACGCCGCAGGAGCTCGACCAGGTCGGTGAATCGGGAGGGCAACAGGTATCCAGCCGGCATCCGCTCCTTCCGCGCCGCGACGAAGCGATCGAATACCGGCATGCGAATGGTGCGGTACACCCCGGTACGCTGCCGCCGGGCAAACCCACCAGCTCCCTCACCCCCCTCGTGGGTGATCTCGGCAACCACGTCCTGTGACGTGGCCGGACCGAGGACCGACCGAACGGCCAGCGAGTCGCTGCCGGCGCCGGTTGGAAGCCATCACCAATGACTTGATGGTCTCCCGCTGCTCTGCCGCCAGGGTCAGGACTTCCTGGACGAAGTTGTACGTAGCCAGGATGCGGGTCTTGAAGTCGGCGTTGCTGTAGCCCTCGCTGAGAACTGCCAGCCGTCCCCGCAAGCCCCATCCAGTTGGTTCCGAAGCGGGGCCGCGCGTCGTAGGTCTCCCATCCCTGGGCCAGCGAGTCGGGGTCCTGATTGCGGAAGTTTCCGTACCAGAAGGTCCGCTGTGCGTGGCGCTGCTGCATCCGCTGCCGGACAACTGGAAGGAATCGGTCGCGCACGAACTCGGAGGCAGGATTGCTGTTCGGGTTGAGGCCCGGGGCATAGGTCAGGACGTAGCCATGATAGCTGCCGTTGGTGGTGTGCAGGTCGATGAACAGATCCGGGTCCCAGGTAGCCAGCAGGGAGGCTGCGCCTCGAGTTTCAGGCGCCTCCATCTTGACGTAATCCCGATTGAGATTGAGTCCCTGGCCATTGGGATTCTGGCCTACCCGCTCGGGACCGTTCTGCCCCGGCCGGTTGTGCTCTCCTGAGGCCCAGCGCTCGTTGCCGTCGGCGTTGTAGATCGGCACGACCAGGAGCACGATCTGGTCGAGCAGTGGCCGCAGGGAGCCGAGGGTGACGGCTCGGAGCAGCATCTGCGCAGCTTCCTTCCCTTCCACTTCGCCCGCGTGAATGTTGGCCTGCAGATAAACAATCACTTTGCCGGTTCGGTGGGCTTCGGCGGGAGCCGAGACCGACGGCCGCGCGGCGATGACAAAGGGCACCTTCCGTCCCTCGACCGAGGTCGCCAGGGTTCCCACCTTCACCTCTGGCGCAACCAGCTGAAGGGAGTCCAGAAAGGCCACGACATCGTCGTAGGAGGACGTTTCCCGGAAGTCGGTCCGCTCCGGCCGAGTGCTCTGCGCAGCGCTGGTGCCGGCCAGGAAAACGGAGCCGGCAACGAGGAGAGCTGCCACCGCGGCTGTACGCGCGCTCACCCGGGGCCCGGAACAGTTATGATGGAGATAGATACTGGAGGCTCCAATGCCTGATGATCCCAAGCCAGCGCCCAGAAGGCCCATGCCCCCATTGATGGACCGGCTGGGCGAGCTTTGCAAGGCGGGCCGCGATAGCGCGACCTATCTCTGGCAGGTTCCCGACGATGATTCGGTCCGGCGAAAGATTGCCGCGATCGTTGCCGAGATCAAAATGGAAGCGGCTAAGGGCGGACGCCAGGAGATGGGCCGGGTGGCGGCCGAGCTGGAGACTGCGTTGGCGGCCTCGGCCAGTCCCCAGCAGGTGGAGCTGCTGCAAGACGGGTTCGACCGCCTGAGCCGGCTTTGGGCGGCAGCCAAAAGCGGTCTGTTTTAGCGGTCCTGGGCCTGGCCCACCTCTTCCTGCGCGTTTGCCGGACGGCGTTCCACCAGCTTGGCCTGCACCGGTGCGCCTTCAGCCAGGCGCTCCTGGCCCCCGACCACCACCTGCTCGGCCTTTTGAACCCCGCTCTTGATCTCCACAAACCCGGGAGTGCGCACCCCCAGCTCTACCTGGCGCTTGGTGGCTTTGCCATTGGCGACCACCCAGACGAAGTTGGAGCCCTGCAGCGGAAGCATCGCGTCCTCCGGGATTACCACCGCGTTGGGACGGACCGCCGTGGCCAGCCGGGCTTCGATAAACATGCCCGCCTGCAGCTCCCGCCGCGGGTTGGGAACCTGGGCCTTCACAGTAATCGTGCGGCCGGGAAGCTGCACGACAGGGTCGACGAAGTCCACGATCCCGCTGAACTCCCGGCCCGGCAGCGAGGCCACCCGGAAGGTGACCTGCTGGCCTACGCTTCAACTGTTCGGCGTAGCGCTCCGGCACCTGAAACGATGCCCGCTGGGGCGAAACCGTCTGTAGGGCGGCCAGCTTGGTGTCGGTGGTGACGTAGTCTCCCAGACTCACCCGGCCGCTGACCCATCACGCCGGCGAACGGCGCGCGCACCAGCGTACGATCGAGCCGCACCTTGAGCAGCTCGAGCTGAGCCTCATTGCTCCGCATGGTGGCCTCGGCCCGCTCCAGCTCGGCCTGGGAAGAGGCTTTCTGTCCCAGGAGGTCGCGGGTGCGCTCCAGCGACTGGCGGGCCAGATCGCGCTCCGCGGTAATCTGCGCGACCTGCGCCTTGAGCTCGGCGTCATCGATCTTGAACAGCGGAGTGCCCCGGGCCACGAGCGAGCCCTCCCGGACCAGGATCTGAACCAGGCGCCCTTCGACTTCAGGCCGCAGCTCGATGGACTGCATCGCTTCGATCTGGCCGGTGGCAAGAATGGCGTCCACCACGGTATCCGATCTGGCCGCTGCGGCCTCCACCGGCATGGCCGGAGGGCCGCCGCCGCCCGGGCCCGCCCGGACCCTTGCCGGCGGACTCCGCCCGGTTACACGCCGCGACGCGGCGAGCACAGATCGCTACATGAATCGGTCTCACGGGAGGTCCTTGTTCGTGAAGAGTCGGCGGCCGAGAATGGCTTCGAGCCGGGCCAGAGCCAGACGAGTCTGATAGCGAGCCTGAACCATGCCGGCCTCCGCCTGCGCCAGGTTGACCTGCGCGTCGAGCAGGTCGAGAATCGTGCTGGCCCCCGAGCGGTAGCGCAGCTCCTGCATGCGGTAGTTCTGCAGCCCTACGGTGACCCCGACCTGAGCCAGCTCCACCGCGGCTCGGGCAGTCTCGTAGGTATCGTACGCGCTGGAGACGTCCCGCCGCACCGCGCGTTCCAGATCTTCCCGTATGGCCCGCGCCACATCCCGATTGACTCGTGCCCGGCTGACCTCGATCTCTCGCTGGCCGTTGTTCCAGAGCGGAAACGAGACGCTGAAGGTCACCGAGGTAATGTTGGCCGCGCCGGGAAAGATCTGGGTGTCGTAGCGCTGGTGCTGACCCACCGATGCTGAAGACCGGGAGATAGTCTCCCCGGTAGGACCGGAGCGCGGCCTCGGCAGAGGTCTCGTTGGCACGGGCGGCCCGGTACTGGGGGCCCTGGTCCAGGCCAATGCGCACCGCCTCGGTCAGGCTGATCGGCAACTCGGGAGCTGGAGCGGTGTCCGGCGGCACCGCATCAACCGGACCTGCTGCGCCAACCCGCCGCCCCAGCTCCAGCTGCGCGGTCCGCAGCGCGTTCTGCTGGCGCAGGATCTCCACCTGGGCCCGGATCAGCTCGAGGGTGAGCTGGAGGGAGTCGGTCTGGACCGCGGCGCCGGATGTCACCCGGGCCCGGGCAATGGCCAATCCTTGACGGGCCCGGCCCTCCCGCTCCCGGGTTACCCGGGCCAGCTCCTGATTGACCAGGACATCGTAGTAGCTCGACTCGGTTTCCAGCGCCGCTTGAAAACGCTGCTCCAGCTCGCCGGCTTCGGCACTGGCCATGTCGGCCTTGGTGCGGGATAGCTCGGAAAACTTCCGGAGGCTGAACACCTCGTAGTTGGCGCGCGGCCTGCCCGACCACCAGCGTGCTGGTGGGATTGGCCGGGTTGGCCGGGTTGAAGAACGGCTTGGGAATACTTGGTTTCGTCCAAACCGAATTGGACGGAGGGAACGAAGAAGGCCAGCACCGCTGCCCGCCGGCCCCACTCGGCGTTCTCGATTTGCCCCAGCGCCTTGACGTAATCGGGGTCGAGCTGGGCCGACCGGCGAATGGCTTCTTCCAGGGTGATCCGGGGAACCGAATCAGCACGGCACGGCGCCGGCCGGGGGCACCGCCGTGGCCTGGAGTGCAAGCAGCAAGAGGAGCATCAGTCCGCCTCCGCCGGCGCGAGAGCGCGGTGAGCGGCGGCTCTCCGCTGCCGCGACCGTTCGAGCACGCCGTCGAAGATCAGGTAGACCGCGGGAACCACGTAGAGCGTGAGCAGAGTGGAGAAGACCAGCCCGCCCACAATGGCATAGCCCAGCGGACGCCGGCTCAGCGAGCCGGCTCCGAGGCCCAGAGCGATTGGCAGGGCACCCATCACGGTGGCCACCGAGGTCATGAGGATGGGCCGGAGCCGGATCCGGCCGGCTTCCTGCGCCGCCTCGAGCGCGGTCATCCCCCGCTCCTTCAGCTGATTGATGTACTCGACCAGCAGAATCGAGTTCTTGGAGACCAGGCCGATCAGCAGGATCATGCCGATCTGGCTGTAGACGTTCAGGGTGGAGCCGGCCAGCTTGAGGGTGAACAGCGCGCCGGTGACCGCCAGCGGTACCGCCAGCAGCACGGTGAAGGGATGCACCAGCGACTCGAACTGGCTGGCGAGCACCATGAACACCACCACCAGGGCCAGGAGGAAGGCGAAGTACAGCGCCGATCCACTCTCCTCCAGCTCGCGAGACTCACCCGCCAGTGCCGTGCTGCTGCCCCTGGGGAGCACTTCCTTGGCGATCCGGGTGAGCGAGTCGAGCGCTTCACCCAGGGTAAAGCCGGGGGCCAGATTTGCGGTCAGCGTGGCGGAGCGCACCCGGTCGAAGTGGTTCAGCTCCCGGGGCCCGATCCCTTCCTGCACGTTGGCCAGGGCTTCCAGCTTCACCAGGTCGCCGCCCCGGCCGCGCACGTACAGGCCGGTCATGTCGCTCGGCGTGGCCCGCGCGCGGGGGTCGAGCTGCACGATCACGTCGTATTGCTTGTTCGCCCGGGTGAATGTGCTGGTCTTGTTCCCGCCCAGAAGGACCTGGAGCGTGGTGGCCACGTCCGCCACCGGAACCCCCAGGTCTTCGGCGCGATCCCGGTCGAAGCTGACGGTGAGCTGGGGCTTGTTGACCCGGAGATCGCTGTCCACGTTGATCAGGCCCTTGACCTGCCGGGCCCGGGCCAGCAGGGTGTCGTTGCCCTTGGCCAGCAGGTCAAAGTCGGAGTGCTGGATCACGAAGTTGACCGGGCTTCCCCAGCCAAAGGCAGGCGGGTTGTTGGCAAAGGCGAAGACGCCCGGGATGGCGAAGTACTGGGCCTGCACCTCCCCGATGATGTCCTGCACCGAGCGATTCCGCTTGGACCAGTCGTCCAGGTTGGTGAAGATGATCCCCCGGCTCACTCCGTCTCCGATGTTGACCACGCTGAAGAAGCTCTCGATCCCCTTGGTCTTGGCCTGGATGGCCTCGGCCTGCTGCTGATAGCTGTCGGTGTAGGCCAGCGAGGAACCTTCGGGCGCGATAATGAAGGAGAAGAACCAGCCCCGGTCTTCCGGCGGCACGAACTCCCGCTTGAGCGAGCGGAAGACGAAGACGGCACCGACAGTCACCAGGAGCGCAACGGCCACGATGGCCAAGCCGGTGCCGCAATGCGAGGCTCAGAGTCCGGGCGTAGCCCGATGCCAGCCGATTGAAGCCCTCCTCCAGGATGCGATACAACCGGCCGTGCCGCGGAGGTACCCGGAGGATCTTGGCGCACAGCATGGGGGTCAGGGTCAGCGCCACGAAACCGGAGATGATCACCGCGCCCGCCACGGCAATGCCGAACTCATTGAAGAGCCGGCCGGTCGAGCCCTTGAGAAAGGCCAGGGGCGTGAACACCGCCACCAGCGAGATGGTGGTGGCCAGCACCGCAAAGGCGATCTCCCGGGTGCCGTTGGTGGCCGCTTCCTCCGGAGTTTCGTTCAGCTCCTCCTGATGCCGGTAGGCGTTCTCCAGCACGATGATCGCGTCGTCCACCACGATCCCGATGGCCAGGGTCAGGGCAAGCAGGGTGAAGTTGTTGATCGAGAAGCCGAGGAAATACATGATGGCAAAGGCCGCCACGATCGACGTGGGGATGGCCAGGCCGGGGATGATCGTCGCCCGGAAGTTCCGCAAGAAGAGGAAGATGATGATGACCACCAGGAGCGCCGCAATGCCCAGAGTCTCCTCCGCCTCCTGAATGGAGCGCTTGACGAAGATCGATTCATCGAACGCGGTGTGGATGGCCACGCCGGGTGGCAGTGAGGCCTGGATTTTGGGCATCTCGGAGCGGATCTCCTCCGCCACCGAGATGATATTGGCCTTCGATTGGCGAACCACCCCGATGGCCACCGCGGGCGCGCGATTGTAGCGCAGCGTGCTGCGATCGTCCTCGGCGCCCAGCTCCACCCGTCCCAGATCCTTCAGCTTGACCAGGATGCCGTTGTATTGCTGACGACGAGATTGCCAAACTCTTCCGGGGTCTTGAGCTCTCCCAGCGAGCGAACGGTGAACTCGCGGCGCTGCGACTCGATCCGGCCGGCCGGGACCTCGACGTTGCGGGTCTTGATGGCCTGCTGGACGTCCTGCACCGTGAGACCCCGGGCGGAGAGCTCCGAGGCGGAGAGCCACACCCGCATCGAGAAGCGCCGCTCGCCGAAGATCCGAGCCTGACCCACGCCCGGCAGGCTCTGCAGCCGCGCCTTGACCAGTCGATCGCCGATGTCGGAGAGCTGCAGCAGGTCGTAGTTCTCGCCGGAGAGAGCCAGCCAGAAGAACGGCTGGGCATCGGCATCCTGTTTGGCCACCACCGGCTCTTCCACGTCTTCCGGCAGCCGTTCCCGTACCCGGGCGACCTTATCCCGGACATCCTGCGCCGCCGCTTCGACGCCCCGCTCCAGATTGAACTCGAGGGTGATGTTGCTGACACCCTCGCCGCTGGAGCTGGTCAGGGTGCGCAGCCCCTCGACCGTGCTGAGCTCCTCTTCCAGGATGTCGGTGACCGCCGACTCGACGACCTGAGGATTGGCCCCGGGCAGGACGGTGCTGACGGATACGATGGGCGCGTCCACGTCGGGGAATTCGCGCACCGCGAGCTGGGTGTACCCGATGGCGCCGAAGAGCACCAGGGCCAGGCTGAGCATGCTGGCCAGCACCGGCCGTCGAATCGACAGGTCGGAGATCTTCATTGGGTCAATCCTGCATCGTGGATGGGAGGGGCTCCCCTGCTATATCGTCGTTTGGCAGAGCGCGGAATCGACGGCACCCCACCGGTGGCGCCCCATACCCATGGGATCACCGGGGGCCCAAAATGGTTCGACTCGGCTCAAGAAGCTTCTTCACTACGGATGGATGCGGGCCAGGATTCAGCCTGCGACGTCCCCCGGAACAGCCGATGGGTTAGATTGCCTGTCTCCCCAACCTAAGAACGATGGTCCCAAAACTTTCTAGCCGCCAGCAGGCCCAGTTGGCCTATCTCCAACTGCTCCCGCCGAAGCTTGCCCGGATCCACAACGTCATCGAGCAGATGGCGGGTCTCAAGATCGACGAGGCCATCACCCGGGGGCTGGGGCGGCTGCTGGACGAGATCAAGGGTAACGCCACGGCGCTCAGCCTCAGCGGCCTGGCCGAGACCGCCGGCATCATGGGGACCATGCTGCGGCGGGGGGGAGGGATTCAGTTCAAGGTACGGGGGCTGCGGGACCTGCTGACCAGCCTGAAGACGAACTACGATGCCGCCTTAAGGATGGCGACAACGCCGGAAGGCGTGGGAGAGACCGAGGCTCAGGACTAGACCGATCGGCGGTTGCGCCGGGCCAGGAGCCGGTCGATGATCGGCCCGCACATGAGGACGATCATGGCGGTGATCAGGCCGCCGATGAGAGCGGAGACGAAGGTAAGCGCCCCCAGGATGAGTGCCGCACCCACAGAAGCGAAGAGCAGGCCAAACCAGGACATCGCGGGTCTCCAGTAGAGTCAGCCGGCTTCGGGCAGACCAAGGTTAGCCGGACCGACATATTTGTCGCAAGCCGGCTGTGGCGCTTGACGGTCGCCTGCTCTCCGGTACATTAGCCTCATGCTCCTCGCCAATCTGAAGAACTGGAATCGACTCGCCAACTGCGATGCCTTCACTTAGGCCGGCCGGGCGTCTGACCATTTTCCCGAAGTAGCCCCGGCCCGCTTGTCCGTTCAGGTGGGCCTTTTTTGTGAAGTGCCGATGTTCCTTCCCCTGGCCATGGAGACACCATGCAGCGAGCGAACTTTGTCGTAGCGGGGCTCTTTATCACCGGCACCCTGGCGAGCGCCGCGCCGGGCCGCGCGCAGACCACGGTGGGCGCAGACCTGGGCCTCTTCAGCTCCTACGTGTGGCGTGGCTTGAGCCTGACCAACAAGCCCGTTGCCCAACCCGATGTGTACGTCACCATTCCGGCGGGAAATGCCTCGATCACGGCCGGGGGATGGGCCAACTTCGACCTGGGCAAGTACGACAATGCCAGCGACATCAGCGAGAGCGGAGGAACCTCGGCCTTCAACTTCGCGGAGTTCGATCCGTGGCTGGAGGTGGGCATCCCGGTGGGGAAGGCGACGCTGACCGCCGGGCGTCACCGCGTACATCTATCCCAACAGCGCAGGCCTGACCTCCGACTTCAACACCGTCGAGGTGTACCTCAAGACCGCGCTGGACGCGCCGCTCAGTCCGAAGCTGAACGTCTACTACGATGTGGACAAGGTGAAGGGTCTCTACGCCGAGGGAAGCATCAGCCACTCCCTGGCTGCAAGCGAGAAGGTCTCGATCAATCTCGGCGCGCTGGTGGGGGTCAACGCCGGGCAGGGAGCGTCCACCAACCTGGGTGAGACCGCCAACTTTGCCGACGACGGCTTTACCCACTTCGATCTGTCGGCCGGGGATCCCCTTCACCGCAGGGGTGCTGTCGTTCACGCCGGTGCTGCACCTGATCATCCCCATCGACGACGCGACGAAGATCACCAAGTTCGACGCCACGACCGGCTTACCGGTCACCAAGGACGCGAAGCTCTGGGGTGGGGTGTCGATCGCCTGGTCGAAGGAGTACGGAGCAGCACCGGCCACGGACGAGGCCAAGTAGTAAACTGCAGCGGCTGAGCAGGGGCGAGGGATCCGCTGCGATCCCTCGCCTCGGCCTCAGATCGTCCTGGCAACCTCCTGAAACGTGTCCTCCAGCCGGTTGAGCATCTCCTGCAATAGCTCCATCGAAATTCCCAGGGCCGGCTCGATTCGGATGACTTGCGCCTTGGAGTAGGTGCCCGCCACCAGCACCCCACGCTTGAACAGACCGGACGCCACCTGCCAGCCGATCTCCTGGACGGGAAACTCCATGCCGATGAGGAGACCCTTTCCGTGGGCCTCCTTTAAGACCTGGGGATACTTCTGCTGGAGACAGCCCAACTCCCGGAGCAGGAACTCGCCCTTGCTTGCTGCCTGACCCGGTAAATCCTCCTCCAGCGTCACCTCGATAGCGGCCAGGCCGGCGGCGCACGCCAGTGGATTGCCGCCGAACGTGGTGGAGTGGATGATCGGGTTCGGAATCATCACCTCCCAGATCTTGGCGGTGGAGATGAACGCGGAGAGCGGCATCACGCCGCCGCCGATCGACTTTCCCACGCACATGATGTCGGGGACCACGTTCCAATGGTCCATGCCCCAGAGCTTTCCGGTACGCCCCATCCCGGTCTGGATCTCGTCGGCAATGAGGAGAGCGCCGTACTGGGTGCAGAGCTCGCGGGCCCGGGGCAGATAGTCGTCGGGAGGAACCACCCCGCCGGCCTCTCCCTGCACCGGCTCCAGCACCAAACCGGCGATCTGGACTCCGACCGCATCGCAGCGGCGGAACTCGTCTTCCAGGGCATCGGCATCGCCATAGGGGACGAAGCGGACGTCCTGCAGGCCGGACTGAAACGGCTCCCGGAACGACGCCTTACCCATGAGCGACAGGGAGCCCATGGTCTTGCCGTGGAATCCCCCGAGCGCCGAGATGAACGTGCTCCGCTTGGTGTAGAGCCGGGTCGAGCTTGATGGCGCCTTCGATGGCGTCGGTGCCGTTGTTGATGAAAAACGAGTTCTGCAGATCTCCGGGCGTTATCTCGGCCAGCACCCGCGCGAGTGCGGCGCGCCAGGGCTCCAGCAGCTCCTGGCTGTTGAGGGCCATCCGCTGGATCTGATCGGTGACTGCCTTGACCACCTTGGGGTGATTCACCCCGGCGCTGAAAATGCCGTAGCCGCCCAGGCAGTCGATGTATTCCCGGCCCAGCAGATCGTGCAGGGTAGACCCCTCGCCCGACCATTCCAGCGCGGCGAACTGCCCTGCTTCGGTGACTGACTTCCGGTAGGTAATGAATCCGCGATTGTAATACTTCTCGTAGCTCTCGACCGTCTCGGCAATGAAGGCCTGCTTCTCCGGGGTCGAGAGCATCTCGCGCCCGGCGATGAGGTCGAGATATCGCCGGGTGTGCCCCAAAACCTGGTCATTCGATAACCGCAATTAATCGGCGCTCCTTTTAAAGAGGACGGAGAGGACGTCCTATGCCGACTTGATCTCGGTCCAGATCTGGTCCCACGTGGCCGTGTCTTTGCCCAGGTCCACCTGATACTCGAGCCGCTTGAGCTCGTCCTCGGTCGGATACGGAGGCGGGTCCTTCATCACCTTTGCCGCCGCCGCGTTCGGGGTGCCGTAGCCGGTGGCCTCGGACAGCGCCGCGCCCACCTCGGGGCGCAGGATGTAGTTCATCCACTCGTGCGCCGCCCGCTTGTTGGGAGCGCTCTTGGGGATGCACATCGAGTCGCCCCAGATGGTGCAGCCTTCCTTCGGAATGACGTAGGCCAGCTTGGGCTGCTCGGCCTTGGCCTGGGTGGTGTCCCCGTTCCAGAGCTGCGAGATCCAGACGTCGCCGGAAATGAGCTGGGCCTTGACCGGCGCCGAGATGTAGGCCTTCAGATTCTTCTTGGCCGCGATGGAGTCGGCCTTGGCCTTGGCCAGCTCCGCCGGGTTGGTGGAGTTGAGGGAGTGGCCCCGGTAGCGGAGCTACGCGCCGATCACCTCCCGGCCGTCGTCCATCATGGTCATCTTCTTGCGCGTACTGCTTGTCCTGGAAGACCGCCCAGCTGTCCACCGGCGCCTTGACCTTGTCGAGCCGGTAGGCGATGCCGCTGGTTCCCCACTGCCAGGGCACGGTGTACTTGTTTCCCGGATCGGTCGGCAGGTTCTGAAAGATCGGTGAGACGTTGTTGAAGTTGGTGAGGTACTTCTTGTTGATCGGGGTGATCAGATCGGTGGCCACCATGACCGGGACGATGTAGCCGCTGGGCACGACGATGTCGTATCCGGTGGCGCCCGCCTGGAGCTTGGCGACCATTTCCTCGTTGCTCTCGTAGGTGTCGTAGGTGACCTTCACCCCGAACTCCTTCTCGAAGTTCGGCACCGTGTTGTCGGCGATGTAGTCGGACCAGTTGTAGACGTGCAGCTCCTTCTCGATCGGCCCGAGATCCGCGACGGCCGTGCCGGCGCTGTCCGCGGCCTTGCCGGCGGCTCCGTCCTTGCGCTGGCAAGCCTGCAGCAGCATCCCGACCGAGCTCATGCTCAGACCCAGTGCCAGGGCGCGGACCACGAATTCCCGCCGCGGGATTCCGCCCCGCTCGAGCTGCTCGACCAGGCGTTCGACTTCCTTGCGCTTGCTCACGGAGTTCCTCCTCTGTTGGATCGTGTCAACATGGCTCTATGACGGAAAGCCTGCCAGCTGCTCTGCGTCTAGCCGAGCCGGTCGCGGGCTCGATAGTATCCCCCGACCAGCGGGAGGAACCAGGGAACTCCGGTAAAGAACGGGATGGCCCGAAACCGGTCGTGCCCAGGTCGGGGATCTCACCCGACACCGGCAAGCACTTCCCCCATCCGGCTTCCGAGATACGTGGCTAGCGCCACCCCATGGCCGCAGTACCCCATCGCGTAGTGAATGCCGCCGAGCCGGCCGGCGTGGGGCAGGTGATCCACCGGATAGGCCACCTTGCCGGACCAGGCGTATTCGACCGTGGCCTCCGCCAGCTCGGGAAAGACCTCGCGCATGCCCGCCGCCAGAATTGCCGCGATGCGTTTGGTGCCGGTAGGGGTGAAGGACGCGCGGCCCCCAAAGACCATACGGCGATCCGGCGAAAGCCGGAAGTAGTAGAGCAGGTTCTTGGTGTCGCTGAATACCCGGCCCCGGGGAACCAGTCGCCGGGCCAGTTCCTCGATCCAGCGGGACGGTAGCGATCTGGTTAGCTCCCGATGGGGATGACCCGGCGGCGAAGCTGTCCCAGGGCGGCAGGGGTGTAGCCGTTGGTGGCGGCGAGCACCTCCCGAGCCCGCAGCGTTCCCTGGGAGGTCTTCACCTCGAAGCCACCCTGCACCCGGCGGACCCTGGTGACCTCGGCCTCCTCCAGCAGGCGGGCGCCGGCCCGCTCGGCCGCCTGGGCCAGGCCTCGGACGTACTTGGCCGGCTGCAAGCGAGCGCCACCCGGATCCAGCAGGCCGCCATGGTATCGGGTAGAGCCGATCTCCCGGCCGAGCTCCTCCGTGCCGAGCAGCTCGGTCTCATAGCCCAGACGCTCTCGCATGAACCGGCCGCTCTGCTTCAGCGCCGGCATGTGGCTGGGCTTGGCCGCGAGGGTCACCGCGCCACAACGGGCGAAGTCGCAGGCGATGGCCTTCTTCCGCGATCAGGCTGGCGAGATACCGGATGGCCTCGAGCGAGAGCTGGAACATCCGGCCGGCGCGCTCGCTGCCCAGTCGCTGGGCCAGCTCCTCCATCTCCGGCTTGTAGCCCGGAAGCACGAACCCGCCGTTCCGGCTGCTGGCGCCCCAGCCGAGCGTGTGCCGCTCCAGCACCGTGGCATCGGCGCCCCGGCGGGCCAGCGCCCGCGCTGCAGCAAGGCCGGTGTAGCCGCCGCCGATGATGGCCACATCGGTGCGAGGCGGGAAGCGGGGCGGGGCCGCTGTGGGCGGATCGGCCGAAGCGTCGACAGCCGCGAGCAGTTTCCGTCGGTCCAGATGACAACTGCTCGATGCGCCGCTCACTTCTCCCGCACCAGCCGGTCGGCGAAGTAGATGAGGAACGCGGTGACCGAGCAGAATGATGGTGCTGATCGCGTTGATGCTGGGCTCGACGTTCTTCCGCACCATGCTGTAGACCACGATGGGCAGGGTCGAGGAGCCGGAGCCGGACACGAACGAGGTGATGACGAAGTCGTCGAACGACATGGTGAACGCCAGCAAGGCGCCGGCAAGGATCCCGGGCCAGAGCTGAGGCACGGTCACCTTCCAGAAGGTGGTGATCTCATCGGCGCCCAGAATCATCGCGGCCTCCTCGAGGTTCTCATCCATGCCCTCGAGCCGGGCCAGGACGACGATGACCACGAAGGAAATGCAGAACGCGACGTGGGCGATGGTGATCGTGGTGACACCCAGCGGGAACTTGAGCAGCGCGAAGAGAATCAGCAGGGAGATCCCGACCACGATCTCCGGGGTGACGATCGGAACGTAGAGAAACCCCTCGAACGCGCGCCGCCCGCGGAACCGGTGCCGCGCCAGGGCCAGCGCGATCATGGTGCCGAGCAGGGCCGAGATCACCGTGGCCGCGGCGCCGACGATGAGGCTCATCTTCAGCCCCCGGAGAATGTCGGGCCGCTCCAGCAGACGCTGGTACCACTGCAGGGTAAAGCCCCGCCAATCCACCGAGAACTTCGAGTTGTTGAAGGAGAAGACCATCAGCACCAGGATGGGCAGGTGCAGAAAGAGGTACACCGCACCCGCTACCGCGATCAGCCAGGTCGGGATCCGGAGGTTCATGAGCGACCCTTCCCCGGGCCTTGGTCCTTGACCCGGAGGTAGAGCATCACCGCCGCGAGCACGAGCGCCATCACGATGAACGACGCCGCCGAACCGAAGGGCCAGTTACGCGCGGCGGAGAACTGGTTCTGCACCAGGTTGCCGATCATCATCTCCTTGGCGCCGCCGAGCAGGTCGGACGTCAGGAAGGACCCCAGCGCCGGGATAAAGACCAGCAGACACCCCGCGACCACTCCCGGCATCGAGAGCGGCACGGTCACCTTACGGAACCGGGCGCGGGGGCGGGCGCCCAGCACCTCGGCCGCCTCGAGCAGCGAGAAGTCGAGCTTCTCCAGGGAGGCATAGATCGGGAGGATCATGAAGGGCAAGAATCCGTACACCAGCCCGACCATGACGGCGAACGGGGTGTACAGGATGGTCAGCGGATGATCGATGATTCCCAGCTTGAGGAGCCAGTTGTTGATCAGCCCGGTGTCGCGCATGAGGAAAATCATGGCGAAGGTGCGCACCAGGAAGCTGGTCCAGAACGGCAGCACCACCAGAAACAGGAGCAGGTTTCGCCAGCGGCCCGAGCGCACGATGACGTAGGCCACCGGGTACCCCAGGACGAGACAGATGACGGTGCAGGCTATGGACCAGAGGAAGGTTCGCTGCAGCACCTCGAGGTACAGCGGATCGAAGAAGCGGGCGTAGTGCTCCAGGGTAAAGCCGCGCTCCACGCCACCGTAGATCCCCCGCGGCATGACGCTGTAGACGAACATGATGAGGATGGGTACCAGGAAGAACGCCAGCAGCCAGAACCCGCCCGGCGCCAGCAGGCTCCAGGCCCGGGCTTCCGGCCGGCGGTAGAGCCAGGCCAGGACCCGCTCCCGGAAGCGGGCCACTACTCCTCCTCCAGGATCTGGCAGTCCTCCGGCAGCCAGGCCACCGCCGCGGAGTCACCCCGCTTCCACCCCAGCGGCTTGATGAGCTGACCCTCGTTCCGAACCGCCACGGTGACGTCGCCGATGTCGGGGATGGTCACGATCACGTGCATCGTCTCGCCCAGGTAGATGATGTCCCGAATGGTGCCGGCGAGCGCGTTCTCTCCCGGCGGAACATCTTCCGGCCGCCACACGTCCATCCACTCCGGCCGGACCGCGATGCGCACATCGCACCCGTGCGGTGAGACTGGGATGATTCGGTACCCGGAAGCATCCCTCGCCGGTCCGCCCGATCACCCACTGTCCGTTGGAATGCTCTTCGGCGTGGCCTTCGAAGAAGTTCGACTCGCCGATGAACTTGGCCACGAACGCCGTGCGCGGGTTCTCGTAGATCTCGGCCGGGGTTCCCAGCTGGGCCACTCGGGCGTTGTCCATGACCGCGATGCGGTCGGACATGGTGAGCGCTTCTTCCTGGTCGTGGGTGACGTAGATGAAGGTGGTGCCGAGCTGTTTGTTCAGCGCCTTGAGCTCGAGCTGCATCTCCTTCCGCAGCTTGAGGTCGATGGCGCCCGAGCGGCTCGTCCAGCAGCAGGATCGCCGGCTCCAGCACGAGCGCGCGAGCGAGGGCCACCCGTTGCCGCTGGCCGCCGGAGAGCTGGCTGGGCATCCGGTGGGAGAAGACATCGGGCTTGAGCCGGACCATCTCCAGCGCCCGCCGGACCCGGTCGGCGATCTCGGCTTTGGGGGTTTTCCGCTGCTCCAGCCCGAAGGCGACGTTCCGCGCGACCGTGAGGTGGGGAAAGAGCGCGTAGTTCTGGAAGACCATCGCCACCTGGCGCTCGTAGGGCCGCTTCTTGTTCACCGTCTGGCCCAGCAGCCGAACCTCACCGCCGTTGTCGTCCGGCTCCTCGAAGCCGGCCAGCAGCCGGAGGGTGGTGGTCTTGCCGCAGCCGGAGGGGCCCAGCAGGGAAAAGAACTCGCCCCGGTAGATGTCGAACGAGATGTCGTCCACGGCCTTCACGTCTCCAAAGGTCTTGGAGACGCCGGACGAACTGCACCACGGGTTGGCCCCTGGGCGAGGCGGTCATGACGCCACGGCTTCCAGCGCCTGCTCCATCACGTCGAGCCCCTCATCGACGACCTCATCCGGCGTGGTGAGCGGTGCCAGGATCCGCACGGTATTGCCGTAGGTCCCGGACGAGAGCAGGATGAGCCCCGCGTTCCAGGGCGGCAGCCAGCAACCGCGCGGTCAGCGCCTTGTCGGGTGTCTTGGTACTGCGATCGGTCACCAGCTCCATGCCGACCATGGCGCCGAGGCCCCGGACATCGCCGATGCAGGGGTGGCGGGTGGCCCACTGGCAGAAACGGGCCCGGATCCGGTCGCCCATCCGGGCGGCGCGCTCGGGGATCCGCTCCGCCTCCATGGCGTCCAGCACTGCCAGGGCGGCGGCGCAGGCCAGCGGGTTGCCGCCATAGGTTCCGCCCAGTCCGCCGACGTGGGGGGCCTCCAGCACGTCGGCCCGGCCGGTCACCGCGGCCAGCGGCAGCCCGCCGGCCAGGGACTTGGCGGTGGTGATGAGGTCGGGCACCAGCCCGTAGTGCTCCGAGGCAAACATTTTACCGGTGCGGCCAAATCCAGTCTGGATCTCGTCCGCGATGAAGAGGATCCCGTGGTCGCGGGCGAACGTCAGCCAGTGCCTGGACGTACTCCCTGGGCGCGGGGACGAAACCACCCTCACCCAGCTCCAGCTCCATGATGATGGCCGCAACGGAATCGGGATCGACCACCGAGGCAAACATCTGCTCCAGGCTCTCGCGGCTTGCCATACAGCATTTATCTATTGCTGCCCACCCACCCGCAGGCGGGTTCCCGCCCCGCTGCCCCGCTGCCCCGCATCTATAGCAGTACGGAAACGGAATCCGGTATACCTCCGGGGCAAACGGCCCAAATCCCTTCTTGTAGGGCATGACTTTCGAGGTCAGCGCCAGGGCCAGATTGGTACGGCCGTGGAACCCGTGCTCGAAGCACACTACCGCCTGCCGGCCGGTGAAGAACCGGGCCACCTTGACCGCGTTCTCGACCGCCTCGGCTCCGCTGTTGACGAAGAAGGTCCGCTTGGGATGATCGCCCGGGGTGATCCGATTGAGCCGCTCGGCCAGGGCGACGTAAGGCTCGTAGGTCGAGACCGGGAAGCAGACGTGGGCAAAGCGGTCCAGCTGCAGGCGGACCGCTTCCACGATGGAGGGATGCCGGTGGCCGGTATTGACCACCCCTATGCCCCCGCCGAAATCGATGAGCCGGTTACCGTCGACGTCGGTGATCACCGCCCCTTCGGCGTGCGCCACCGCGATGGGGGTGACCGCGGGCACCCCGCGAGGCACCGCGTTGGTCCGCCGAGCCATCAGGGCACGGCTCTCTGGGCCGGGAATGTCGGTCTGGAGATGGATCACGCGGGGCATTCGAGCCTCGTCGAGAGTTGAGAAGGAATGAAGTGAGAAGTAAGAGGTAGATGTACGAAGAGCCAACCGCTTCCGCTACCCCCCTGGGCCCCCTCCCTCTTACTTCTCACCTCTCACTGCTCTTCTCCGCTCTCAATTCCGGCTGTACCATTGTACCGAGAATCCTCTCTCGTTCCCACTATAACCTCGGCTAAGGAGAGAGCCCCATGACCTGGCGGCGCCTCCAGTTGTCCTGCTGGCCCATCCTCGTTCTCGCAGCAGCTTGCGGCAAGGGCGACAAGCCCGCGGCAAGCGGCGGGGCTACGGCCAAGAAGATCGCGATTGCACCGAGCGGCGACGCCCGGGCGGATGCCAAGGCCTACCTGGCTCAGCTCTGCCCCAAGCCGATCGGCGGGGAGCTGAATTTCATGGTCTGGGAGGGGTACACCGACACCCTGTTTGCCCGCCCGTTCGAGCAGGCGTGCGGGGTCAAGGTCAACGCCACCTACATGGGGTCGAGTGACGACCTGGTGGCCAAGCTCCGGGCCGGCGGGGCCGAGACGATCGACCTCATCTCGCCCTCCAGCGACGCAGCCACCGCTATCATCGAGGCGGGGCTGGCCGGCCCGATCGACGTCGCCCGGGTCCCGAGCTATAACGACCTGAGCGAAGGATTCCGCAAGCTCAAGGTGGCCCGGAAGGACGACGTCGTCTACGGCGTCCCCTGGGCCTTCGGCCCCAATCCGCTGATCTACGACACCAGCAAGGTGAAGAGCGCCCCCGGATCCTGGGGAGAGCTGTGGGACAAGAAGTACCGGAGCAAGCTCTCGCTGCAGGACGATATCGCTACCCTCTATATGGTGGCGCAGTACCTCGGCATGGACGATCCCAAGGATCCCAGCCACCTCTACAACTTGTCCGACGCCGACTTGGCCAAGGTCAAGGCGAAGATGCTCGAGCTGCGGCCCAACGTCCGCAAGTACTGGGTGACGGCGGGCGACATGACCCAACTGTTCCAGAGCGGTGAAGTCTTGATGGGCGAGGGCTGGCCGTTGATGACCAACCAGCTCCGCCAGGCCAAGTTCCCTGCCGGCGAGACGATCCCCAAGGAAGGGACCACCGCCTGGGCCGATCACTGGGTGCTGACCAAAGGGGCCAAGAACCTCGATGCCGCGTACGCCTGGCTGGAATACACGGCTCAGCCGTTTACCCAGAAGCTGCTGTACGACGTCACGGCGTACATCGTGGCCAATCCGGACGCCAAGAAGTACATGACGCCGGAGCAGGCGGCCAGCCAGCGCGACATCGCCGATTACGGGACCAAGGTCAACTTCTGGCAGTGGAGCCCCCGGCGGGAGAAATACCAGGAGATCTGGAACGAGGTCAAAGCCGGGAAATGATCTGACTCCGATTCTCGAGCTGGACCGCCTTACCAAGCGTTTCGGCGACTTCGTGGCGGTGGACGATCTCTCGCTGGAGATCGCCGCCGGGGAATTTCTCACGCTGCTGGGCGCTTCGGGATCGGGAAAGACCACTACCCTCCGCATGATCGCGGGGTTCGAGCAGCCATCCGCCGGAGAGATCCGGATGGGTGGCTCTTCGATCTCCGGGCTGCCCGCCTTCAAGCGGGACATCAACACCGTCTTCCAGCATTACGCGCTATTCCCCCACATGAGCGTGCGGGAGAACATCGGGTACGGTCTCCGCATGCGGTCGGTGCCGCAAGCCTGAGCGGGAGGAGCGGGTCCGCCTGGCACTGGAGATGGTCAAGCTGGGGGAGCTGGGCGCCCGCGCCCCGCGCCAGCTCTCCGGTGGGCAACAGCAGCGGGTGGCGCTGGCGCGAGCACTGGTCAACCGGCCCCGGGTGCTGCTGCTCGACGAGCCCCTGGGAGCGCTCGACCTCAAGCTCCGGAAGGAGATGCAGCTGGAGCTCAAGCACCTCCAGACCCACCTCGGGATCACCTTCATTTATGTAACGCACGATCAGGAGGAGGCGCTCACCATGAGCGACCGGATCGTGCTGCTCCGCCAGGGCCGGATCGCACAGGTCGGCGGCGCTCGAGATCTCTACGACCGTCCCGCCTCCCGCTATGTGGCCGATTTCATCGGCGAGACCAACCTCATGGCCGGGACGGTGGTGGACGGAGGCCCCGGCCCAGTCACCTTACGGGTGGGAAACGACCTGGTCCGGGGTCGAAGCGACGTCGCGCTGCCGGTCGGCAGTCAGGCCTGGCTCAGCGTTCGGCCTGAGGCCGTGCGAGTCGAACTGGGAGGGACCGGCTCCGCTGACGACAACGCCATCGAGGGCACGGTGACCGACGCGGTGTACAGCGGCGCCTCGATCCGGCTACATGTCAGCTTGCCCGGAGAGCGGCGGATCATCGCCCAGGTCCCCGCGGGCACCGCGATCCCGGCCGGTGGACGAGTTCGGGTCAGCTGGGCCCCCGAACGAGCTCGCTGTGTCACCGACTGAGCTGCGGGCCACGCCGCTGGACCGGGTCCGGGGCAGCCGCCGGCTGCGTACCGCTGTTGGCGGCGGCGGTCCCGGTCGGCTTTGTCACCATTCTCCTCTTCGTCCCCTATGCGCTACTGCTGGTGCACTCGTTCTGGCGGCTCTCCGGCGGAGCCATCACCCACGAATTCACCCTCGACAACTATCGCCGGCTCTTCGGCACCCCGCTCTACCCCAACACGATCCTCTTCTCAGCCGGGATCGCGCTTCGGGTAACCCTGGTCTCCCTGCTGCTGGCCTATCCGCTGGCCTACCTGCTGGCCTTCAAGGTGAAGCGGCACCGGACCCTGATGTACATGGCGGTGATCATTCCGCTCTGGGTCAGCTACCTGGTGCGGGCTTACGCCTGGAAGATCATTCTGGGCCAGGAGGGAATCCTGAATGGGGTGCTGCAGGCCGCCGGGCTGATCCACGAGCCGCTCACCTTTCTGCTCTACAGCCGCTGGGCGGTCACCGTGGCCCTGATTCACATCTACACCCCGTTCACCCTGATGCCGATCTATGCCGTGCTCGATGCCATTCCTCCCGCACTCAAGGAGGCGAGTCACGATCTGTATGCCAATCGCTGGCAGACCTTTCTTCGGGTGATCCTGCCGCTCTCGCTTCCCGGCGTCATGGCCGGCTCGACCTTCGCGTTCGTCCTGAGTATGGGCGACTTCCTCGCCCCTCAGCTGCTGGGGGGCAACGACAGCGCGCTCATGGTATCGAACCTGGTCTGGAGCCTGTTCGGGGTGGCGTACAACTGGCCGCTTGGGCGCGGCGGTGTCGGTGGTGATGCTCGCGCTCACGATCTTCCTTCTCTGGCTGGCGAACCTGGTTGAGACGGCGGATGAGCTACGGCGGTCAGGCGGTCGGCCGGGCCGGCGGCCGAGTGGTAGGACTCGCCGAGGGCGGCAAAGTGACCGCGGCTACCCGGTCCCAGCCGCCCGTCCGCCCGACCGACTGTACCGCCCTCCTGTGGGCGGCCGGGCTCGGCGTGTTCGCCTTCATCTACCTGCCGCTCGTCGTCGTGATCGTGTACGCCTTCCACGATTCCCCCATCATCGCCTGGCCGCTCCGGCTGGGGACCACCCGGTGGTTTGTGGCCCTGGCGCACGACCGGGGGATGATCGACGCGGCGCTTGCCAGCCTGAAGCTGGCGCTGCTCACGGTCACGCTGTCGCTACTGGTCGGCGTACCCGGGGCCTTCGTGCTCGACCGCTTCGATTTCCCCGGCAAGGCGGCGTTCCGCCGGCTGGTGCTCCTCCCGCTCATCCTGCCCGGGATCATCACCGGCGTCGCCCTGCTCACCTTCTTCAGCTTCGTGGGGCTCAGTCTCTCGAGCGGCTTCCCTCTGGTGCCCGGCTGGCCGGTAGTCCTGGGACATGCGGCCGCGCTCAGCCTCGGTGGTCATCACCCAGGTCTTTGCCCGGCTGCAGCGGCTCGACCGGGCGCAGGAGGAGGCCAGCCAGGATCTCTACGCCAACGAGTGGCAGACCTTCTGGCAGGTGACCTTCCCCAGCATCCGCACCGCCGTGCTCGGCGCGGCTCTCCTGGTCTTTACCCTCAGCCTGGACGAGATCGCGGTGACGTTTTTCCTCATCGGGCGGCAGAACACCTTGCCGCTCCAGATCTGGGGGCTGCTTCGCCGAGGAATCACCCCGGAGGTCAACGCCGCCGCCACCGTGATCTTCGCGATTTCGGTGGCGGTCATCGTAATCTGGGCCAGACTCATGCGGGAGGAGGCCCAGGCCTAGTTCTCCGGTCCGCCGAGCCTCGCAGGCCCCGAAGTCCCTCTAAAATCGTGCATAAACATGCACTTCTTCCCCGTGCCACCAGCTGAACCAGTTGCGGGCCAATAAGTTGATGTAGTGTATGCAGATGCGGGCCAAATCCGCCTGCCAGTGGCAGGAGGGGTGGGGGGCTGGACAAGGGGTGGGGGGGCGGAGCTACTATGGCTGAGTGCCGCCCTCTCTAGGAGGCGGGTACGTTTGCATCCTCCGACAAAGCGGAGGGTCCACTCTCGCAGCTGACCATCTCCTTGAGCTGCGAGCCCCCATCAGCGGCGGGGGCGAGGTCGCGCAGGCGGCAGGGTCCGCCGACGTGGCCAGACCGAGTGCCGCGCCAACAATGAAAAGAGGAGTTTGTGAAAGTCCTGGTGCTGGGCGCCGGCGCGGTGGGGACCGTGTCCGCCCTAAAATTCGCGAAGGAAGCGGTGCTCGAGAAACTCGTCATCGCCGACACGGTGTCCGCCCGTGCTTCCCATCTAGCGGACCGGCTCAATGATCCCAGGGTCTCGGCAATCAGTCTCGATGCCGGAGATCGGGCCGCGGTTGCCCAAGCAATCCGTCAGACCGGTACTACCCTCGTCCTGAACGCGGCCCTTCCCGCGACCAACCTCGATGTCATGCGCGCCTGCCTCGACGCGGGTTGCGACTACATCGACCTTGCTAGCGCGGGTACCGACGCGGATGGCATCCCTAAAATGGATGACCAGTTCGCCCTGGATGCCGAGTTCAAGGCCGCCGGCCGTCTGGCCATCCTGGGGATGGGCGCAGACCCCGGCACTACGAATGTCTACGCCGCGTACGCGGCCAAACACCTGCTCGACGTCGTGACCGAACTGCGGGTGCGCGACGGCGACAACTCGGTCTGCCAGGGATACGACGGCTTTATCGCGGCGTTCAGCCCCTGGGTCATGATCGACGAGTGCCTCTGCAAGGCGGTCTCCTATCGGGGAGGCCGGTTCCACCTGGAGGAGCCGCTGACCGGGCTGGAGCAGTTCGATTTCCCGGAGCTGGGCGTGCTCAACTGCTATTACGTGGACCATGAGGAGTCGAAGACCCTGCCGCGGTTCTTCCCGTCGGCGCGGACGATCGATTTCAAGCTCTGCATGGACGACGTGACGGTAGAGACCCTGCGGGTCATGAAGCGCCTGGGCCTCTCCAGCAAGAACCGGGTCCGGGTGGGTGATCTCTCGGTGGTTCCTCGCGATCTGGTCGTTTCCCTGCTGCCCCAGCCCAAGGACTTGGCGGGCAGGATGCGGGGTAAGACCTGCGTCGGGACCCTGGCGAAGGGGTTCAAGAACGGCGAGCCCCGGGCGTACTACATCTATAATGTTAGCGATCACGAGGCCGTCTACCGCTCGTTGGGGGTTCAGGCCACGGCGTACCAGACCGGGATTCCTCCGGTCATCGCCGCGAGGCTTATCGCGGCGGGGGTCTGGCAAGGGAACAGGGGTGATGTCGCCCGAGCAGTTCGATCCGGATCCGTTCCTGGAGGCGCTGGCCCGGGCGGGAATGCCCTGGCAGGTGCGGGATGATACGGTGCGAGTGGGCACTCCGCGGGCGATCCGCGTCCTCCCGGGAGACGGTAGCGGCGTAGCGTCGTTCCTCAGTTCCTGACGGCACCGCAGCACGGACGGGGCGCTACATTCCAGTACCTTCGTGATTTTGGTGCTAACTTTCCGGACATCCCATCGATAGATGCGACTCTGACGACGGTGGAGCAAGCCGATGACGAGCACGGCCAGGGTGTCGGGAAAGACCCGAAGGCCCAGGTCACCCACTACCAGATGTACATCGACGGCAAGTTCGTCGACGCCCAGAGCGGCAAGACCTTCAATGTCTACGATCCCGCCACCGAGGAGGTCATCGCCACCTGCCCCGCCGGCGATGCCAAGGACGTCGACCGGGCGGTCCGGGCGGCCACCAAGGCCTTCTACGAAGGATGGAAGGCGGTCACAGCTCAGGAGCGGGGCCGCATCCTCTTCCGTCTGGCGGACCGGATCCGGGCTCGCCGGGCCGAGCTGGCCGAGCTGGAGACCCGGAACTCGGGCAAGCCGATCGCGGAGTCCGAGTACGACATGGACGACACCGCCACCTGTTTCGAGTACTACGGCGGCCTGGCCACCAAGATCAACGGCGAGGTGCTGCCGGTACCGGCCGATGCGGTCGCCTTTGCCATGCGGGAGCCGATCGGGCGTGGCCGGGCCAGATCATCCCCTGGAACTACCCGATCATGATGGCGGCCTGGAAGATCGCGCCGGCGCTCGCGGCCGGGTGCACCGTCGTCCTCAAGCCGGCCGAGCAGACCCCGCTTTCGATCCTCGAGCTGGCCAAGGACTTCGAGGCGGTGGGGCTGCCGCCGGGCGTGGTCAACATCGTCACCGGCGACGGTCCCGGCGCCGGAGCGCCGCTCGTCGCCCATCCAGCGCGTCCGGAAGATCGCCTTCACCGGCAGCGCCGAGGTGGGCAAGACCATCATGCGCAGCGCGGCCGATCAGCTGAAGCGGGTCTCGCTCGAGCTGGGCGGCAAGTCACCCAACATCTTCTTCAGCGACGCGGACTTCGAGAACGCGGTCGACGGCGCCCTCTTCGGTACCTTCATCAATCAGGGCGAGGTGTGCTCCGCCGGCAGCCGGGTGCTGGTCCAGCGGGACATCTACAAGAAGTTCGTGGATGCCGCCGCCGCGAAGGCGAAAACCATCAAGCTGGGTCCCGGCATGGACCGGGAGAACAAGATGGGCCCGCTGGTCAGCGCCGAGCAGCGCGACCGCGTGGCCGGATATCTCGACGTCGGGCGGAAGGAAGCCAAGGTCGCGGTGGGCGGAGACCGGCCCAAGCAGTTCGACAAGGGATGGTACATCGAGCCCACCATCTTCTACGACGTGGACAACTCGGCCAGGATCGCCCAGGAGGAGATCTTCGGCCCGGTCATGAGCGTCATCCCCTTTACCGATGAGGCCGACGCCATTCGGATCGCCAATGCCACGCCCTACGGCCTGGCGGCCGCGGTCTGGACCCGGGACATCTTCAAGGCCTTCCGAGTGGTAAAGGCGCTCGAAGCCGGCATCGTCTGGGTCAACCACATGCAGCCGACCTTCGTCGAGGCACCCTGGGGCGGCTACAAGGCCTCGGGTTTCGGCCGGGAGCTCGGACACTGGGGAGTGGAGGAATACCTGGAGACAAAGCAGGTGTTCATCAATCTGGACGAGAAGCCGATTGGGTGGTACTAGGAGGGAAAGCAAAGGCGTGAGCGGTAAGCGGTGAGCGGGGTACATCGGATCAACCCGCTTACCGCTTACTGTTTACCGCTTACGTTTTTTGTTAAAGCAGTTGCACTCACGCAACGACGAGTCGCCACTACCCTTTCTGCAAATTCTGGCACAGCCCTTCCAGCCTCTTACTCCACAACGTGTTCGGCGTGCCCGCTTCGGGCACGAAGCTCGCGTTCCCCAGCCGCCGCAGTCGCTAGCCTCCTTCTCAGCATTTCTAAATCGGCGATCGTGACTAACGAATATGCGAGCTGAGTCCGCCTTGAACGGGGTCCGTGATCACGCTCAGGTGAGCGAGCGCATCTCAGCGAGGGTCGGACACCTCCCGCAGCGAGCTGCGGACGCTCGGAATTCCTCCTCTTCTCCAAGCCTGCCATCGGCCAGGAGGAGATCGAGGAGGTGGCCGACACCCTCCGGTCCGGCTGGATCACCACCGGGCCCAAGACCCGGCGGTTCGAGGCGCGCCTTCCGGACCCGGGTCGACGCACCCGAGGCGCTGGGCCTGAACTCCTGTACCGCCGGCCTGCATCTGGCGCTGCTCACGCGCTGGGGATCGGCCCGGGGACGAGGTCATCACCACGCCGCTGACCTTCTGCGGCCTCGGCCAACGTCATCGAGCACGTGGGCGCCACGGCCCGTCCTCGTGGATGTGGAGCCGGACACGCTGAACCTGGACCCGCGAGCCGTCGCCGCGGCGGTCACCCCCCGCACGCGCGCGATCATCGCGGTCCACTACGCCGGCCATCCGGTGGACCTCGATCCGATCGCAGGAACTCGCCCGCCGGCACGGGCTGCGCGGTCGATCGAGGATGCGGCCCACGCCCTGCCGGCCCGCTACAAGGGACGGCTGATCGGCTCGGGCACGAATCCGGTCGCCTTCAGCTTCTACGCCACCAAGAACCTCACGACCGGCGAGGGCGGCATGCTCACCGGCGATCCCGAGCTCCTGGCCCGGGCCCGGATGCTCAGCCTGCACGGCATGAGCCGGGACGCCTGGAAGCGCTATGCGGCAGGGCGGGAGCTGGTACTACGACGTCGGCGCGCCGGGCTTCAAGTACAACATGACCGACATCCAGGCGGCGCATGGGCTCTGGCCCAGCTCCGGAAGCTCGACCGCTTCCAGGCAGCGCCGGCGCGAGATCGTCGCGGCCTACAACGCCGCTTTCGGCGGTATCGATGCGCTGGAGATCCCGGTGGAGCGGCCGGAGGTGGAGCACGCCTGGCATCTTACGTGCTCCGCCTGCGCCTCGGAGCCCTGAGCATCGGCCGCGACCAGTTCATCGACGAGCTGACCGCGACGGAACATCGGAACCTCGGTCCACTTCATCCCGATCCACCTGCACCCGTACTACCGGCGGAAGTACGGCTACCATCCCGACGCAGTTCCCGGTCGCCTACGGCAACTACCAGCGGATGCTGAGCCTGCCGCTCCATCCCATGCTCAGCCGATAGGACGTGGGTGACGTGATCAGCGCCGTGCTGGACGTGGTCAGGAGATTCGCGCCGGTGAGCGCGCGGCCGCGCCGAAATCGCCGCTGCCGCGCTCCGGCGGACCGCGCGGCTGCTGCCGGACGAGTGGCCTCTGACCCGGCTGCCGCCTACTGGCGCGACCCGGCCCTCCACCTGCTGCTCATCGTCGTCGGCTACCGGCTGGCGTACGAGCTCCGATTCGACTTCGCCACTCCCCGCGACGAAGCGGAGATCTTCTGGATCTCCCTGCCGCTGCTGGTCCTCATCCGGCTCACGGCCTACGCCCAGGCCGGAGTGTTCCGGGCCTACTGGCTGCATTTCGGGCTCCAGGACCTGCTGACTCTGGCCAAGGCCGTCACCATCAGCTCGGTCTGCTTCGTGCGTCGGCGCTCTACCTGGCCCACCTCTTTCCCGGCGTGTCCCGATCGGTGCTGCTGGTGGAATGGGCCAGCGCCATCTTCTTTGCCGGCGGGATCCCGTTCATCGCCCGCTCCATCCGGGAGGGGCCGGTACCGTTCGTCACTCCCTCTGGGCCGCCGGACTCTGGTGGTCGGATGCCGGTGAGCGGGCGGAGCAGCTGCTGCGGGAGATCCGGCGAGCCGAGGCGCGGGCGCTCAACGTCGTGGCTCTGGTCGGACGTCGACAGCGCCCGGCAGGGGCGGACCATCCGTGGGGTGCGGGTGCTCGGCACGGTGGACGACCTGCCGGCGCTGACCCAGCGGCTTCGGGCCGAGTTCGCCATCATAGCCCTCGACCCGGGCGAGCGTCGGAGATGCGGCGGGTGGTGGACCAGTGCATTGCCGCCGGGCTGGAGTTCAAGACCCTGCCTTCGCTGCACGAGCTGCTCGACGGCACCGGCGGGGTCAACCAGCTCCGCAATGTTCGGATCGAGGATCTGCTGGGGCGGCCGCCGGTCAATCTCGACCTCTCACCGGTCAAGGCCGATCTCCAGCAGCGGGTGATCCTGCTGACCGGAGCGGCAGGCTCCATCGGCTCCGAGCTCGCCCGGCAGATCGCACCCTTCGGCCCCGCGCGTCTGGTGCTGCTGGACCAGGCGGAGAGCGATCTCTACTTCGTGCACCTGGAGTTGAAGCGAGGCCCACCCCACCCTGGACCTGGTGCCGGTGATCTGCGACATCACCAATCAGGGCCGGCTCTCCCAGGTGTTCGCCCAGCATCGTCCCGACTACGTCATCCACGCCGCCGCCTACAAGCATGTGCCGCTGATGGAGACCAACGTGCTCGAGGCGGTGCGCAACAACGTGCTCGGCACCCTGCTCGTGGCCACGACCGCGGTTCGCTACGGCGGCGGCCAAGGTGCTGTTGGTCTCCACCGACAAGGCGATCAAGCCGTCGAGCGTGATGGGCGCGACCAAGCGGATCGCCGAGCGGATCATCTTCGGCCTGCCGAACCTGCACCGAGCCGGCACCGACTTCCGGGCCGTGCGCTTCGGCAATGTGCTGGCCTCGAAGGGGAGCGTCATCCCGCTGTTCGAGCGGCAGCTCGCCGCGGGCGGCCCCATCACCGTCACCCACCCGCAGGTGCAGCGCTACTTCATGACCATCCCCGAGGCGGCTCAGCTGGTGCTTCAGGCGGGGTCGCTGCCGGAGACCGCGGGCGCCATCGCCATGCTGGAGATGGGTGAGCCGGTGCGGATCCTCGACCTGGCCGAGAAGCTGATCCGCTTCTCCGGCCGGGTGCCGGGCAAGGATGTGCAGATCGTCTTCACCGGTCTTCGGCCGGGCGAGAAGCTCACCGAGGAGCAGATCTCCACTCTCGAGGCCACGGTTCCGACCTCGACCGAGAAGATCCGGATCAGCCAGAGGGCGGAGAATGCGGGCCCCGAGCTGGTGCAGAAGCTGAGCCGGCTGCTGGCGTTTCTCGACGCAGGAGAGCGGGACGGATTGCTGGCGACGCTGTGCGAGCTGGTGCCCGAGTGTGTGCCGCCGCTGCAGGGCTTTCAGCCGACGGCTCCCGCGCTGGCGCACTCCAACGGCCACGCCGTATCAGCCTGGGAGGCGATGACCGGGCCGGAGTCGCTCATGTGGCGGGAGCGGAGACGGGGAGCGCCCCGACCCTCGCTGAAGCCGGAGCTGCGGCTGATCGATCGGAGAGACGGGGTTGCTTGCCGCCGCAAGACTCCGCGATTCGGCGGCCGCCGCCGGACCGACGTGGCGGCACTGCTGCCGACCGGCCTCCTCGGCCACCGGCTTAGCGGAGGAAGCGAGCCTCCATCTGCGCCGGCGAGAGCCGGGTCGATCCGCGGAAGGCCACCGCGCCGATGGTCAGCAACAGCAGCCGTAGTGTGGTGCGGAAGGGCCGGGCCTGGAGATCGAGCCAGCAGCGCTCGTCCAGCAGCAGCTTGGTGGCCAGGAGCTCGCGAATGTAGCGCTCCTCGAACTCGGCGCTGGAGAAGTCCCGCTCGGCGGAAAAGAAGTACAGGGCTCCATAGCCGGTGATACCCGGCTTGGCCTCGAGCGAGCGAAGTCCTGCCGGCGTGTAGTAGCGGAGGTAGCCGGGAGCCTCGGGGCGGGGACCGCCGATGGACATGCGGCCCGAGAGCACGTGCAGGAACTGGGGCAGCTCGTCCAGCTTGGTGCGGCGGAGCAATCTGCCGATGGCGGTGATCCGAGGGTCGTCGCTGGACGACACGGCGGGACCGAGCTGCTCAGCGTTTCGGACCATGGTGCGCAGCTTGAGCATTCGGAAGGTCTTGCCGTCCCGGCCGATGCGCGCGGCCCGATAGAAGATCGGCAAGCCCTGGGTCGCGGCGGCGGCAAGGCCAAGCAGCAGTAACGGGGCCCAGACCGGCGCGAGCAGCAAGGCGAAACCCAGGTCCACGGTGCGAATGAGCGCCCGGCTGACCGAAGGGTTCACTCGCGCGCCCGCAGCAGCACCAGGGGTTCGGCCGCCTTCAGGTTGGCCGACACTGCCCCAGAGTCCGGCTCGCTCCCGCAGGGAGCGGAGCGACCGAGGATGGGGATAGGGCCGGAGCTCGCTGCCGTAGCAGCGCATCGCGTCGAGCTTCCGGTCCAGCTCCTCGCTGATGTCGATGAAGACGTTGGGCGTGAAGGGGCGGTCCCGCGCGCTTGCGGTCCACTCGCTGCTGGACGGGGTGTGGAACGCATAGAGCCGCTGGATCCAGGGAGCGGCAAAGGGCCGGGTGGCGACATCCATCGCCTCGGCAATGCGGACGTGGTCGGCGTTCACGTCGCCCCAGTGGTGGGTGTAGACGACGTCGGGCTCGAACTCGCGGACTTCGCGCTCCAGCGCCTGGATCAGCTCGAGATTGCTGCCGGCATCGAGCCGTTGATCGGGAAAGCCGAGCCCGCTGACCCGGGCGCCGAGGTAGTAGCCGGCCCGCAGGGAATCACCGGGTTGATCGTGCTCGCCCTCCCGGTAGCGGATCGACTGGGCGGAGCAGACGATCAGCACGCGCACCTCGTCGCCGCTCTTGAAGTGGCGGATCAGGGTGCCGCCGACTCCCAGGACCTCGTCGTCCGGATGCGCGGCGACCGCCAGGACCCGGCGCCCGCGATGCAGCGAGCGCATCGGTTGACCGGCTCGGCCGGCGAGCGCGGCGATGAGGTGCCCCGGCACCTCGGCGTCACGATCGAGCCGGAGATCGGAAAGCCGAACGCCGCCGGTCGGGAAACGCCACCACCAGGCCGTCGGAGCTCGCGGCCTGGAGCGTGGGTTCGACCACAGAACCGGAGACCTGCGGCTGGTTCCGCCGAGTGAGCCCAGACACGGCGTCCGTTGAACCAGAAGTAGGCGCCGGGATAAGGCCGGGAGAGAGCCCGGACCCAACGGTCGAGGCTGGCGGCCGAATGGTCGGCCCAGCGGACCAGCCCGTCTTCCGGCCGGCGGCGAGGGTTTAACGGCAGCCGGCCGAGAGGGCGTTCCGGCACCTCGCGGCTGGAGATCTTGGGCCAGTGCTCCAGCCAGAGCGCGGCCGACGAGTTGGAGAGCTTGCGGTACAGAGTGGCGGGCGTTTCCCGGGAATCGATCCGGCAGGCTGCCTGCGCCACGACGGTTCCGCCGTCGAGATCCGGGGTATAGCGGAGGAGCGTGGTTCCGGTCTCTCGCAGGCCCTGAATGATGGCCCAGTTGACCGGAGCGGGACCCGCCAGCGTGGGAAGCAGGCTGCCGTGAAAGCCGTAGACGCCCGAGCGGAAAGGCGTCGAGGAAGGACTGGCGCAGGATCTCGGAGATACCGCCGCAGAGTACCCCCTGGACCCGGGCGGCGCCGAGAGCCTGCCAGGCCGCGTGGCGATTGGAACGACGGCACCTTCACGACGGGAAGGCCCGCGATGCTGGCGGGCCAGGGCCGACCACCGGCCGCTCCGGCTAAGGCGTCGTCAGTGAGCGCGAGGATGAGGCCCGGTTGCCAGGCCTGGTTTTGCAGCAGGGCTTGAAGGATGTCCTGGCCTTCGAGCACACCGCCGAGATAGGCGAACGATTGGGCGGGGCCGGTGCCGCCACAGGTGAGTATCCCTGAGCCGAGTTGAGGAGGAGAAAGTGCCAAAAAGGTAAGGAACACGCCAGCAGTGAGCACAACCCGTAGGGCCGGCGAGGGCCTCCGCGTGGCCCTGGTCGGCTGCGGGCGGATCAGCACCTATCACATCGCCGCCATCAAGGCGGTGCCTGGTGCGGAGATCGTCGCCGTCTGCGATCTGGATGAGCTGGTGGCGCGGGAGACCGCGACCCGGCACGGCATCCGAGGCTGCTACACCGACGTGGAGAGCATGCTGCGGGAGCTGCAGCCCGACGTGGTCCATCTGCTGACTCCCCCGAAGAGCCACCTCGGGCTGGCCCGGCATGGGCACCAAGTACCGGGCCCACCTGTACATCGAGAAGCCGCTGGCTTCAAACGGGGCCGAGGCCGAAGCGATTCCGAGCTCGCGCGGGAAGCCGGGGTTCAGGTCTGTCCCGGGCACAGCCGGCTGTTCGATCCGGTCTTCGTCGAGGCCTGCCGCCGGATTCGTTCCGGCGAGATCGGCCGGGTGATCTCGATTCGGGCCGAGCAGGGCTTTACCTACGAAGCCGCGGCGCGGTCGACCGTCATTCCGTGGAGCTACTCCTACGATTGGGGCACCTTCGACAATCTGATCTGTCATCCGCTCTATCTGGCCTGCCACTTCCTTACCGATCCCGGGCGAGCCGCAGGTGGTGGGTTACAACCCGGGAATGGTGCGCGAGGCCGGAGTGGAAGAGATCCGGGTCCTGCTCCCTTCCTCGAGCCGGGATCGGAGAGGTGTCGCTTTCGCTCTGCAGCTCGCCCGAAGTGAACCGGATGGAGATCGTGGGAACCAGGGGACGGATCACCGCCGACTGGCAGACCATGACCGTGCTTACCCAGGGAAGAGTGGCCTTCCCTCGGCACTGGCCCGCTTCACCGGCAACTTTGCCACCGCGTTCGATCTGAGCCGGGCGGGGCTGCGCACGTTGTTCGGTATCGCCAGCGGCAAGGTCAAACGCTATCAGGGCCTCCGGACCCTCGTCGAGCGGTTCTATCGAGTCGATCCGGGAGGGAACCGCTTCGCCGGTAGCGCTGGAGCAGGGGCTGCTGAACATCCGGCTCATGGATCAGATCAAGGACGCCTGCCGCGGGGTCCAGAAGCAGCGGTCGCTGGCGTCGGCCAATGCGGACAGCGGCCGGCCGCGGATCCTGGTTACCGGCGCCACCGGATTTCTGGGCGGCCGTCTGGTGGAGATCCTCTCGGAGCAGGGGATCTCCGCCCGGGCCGCAACTCGGCTGGTTTCTCGCGCCCGGCCGCTGCCCGGCGTCGAGTGGGCCCAGTGCGACCTGGCCCGGGAAGACCAGCTGCGGCGCGCCCTCTGCGACGTGGAGACGGTCTTCCACTGTGCCGCTCTGTGCGGCGCGCCCGGCTCGCTGCGGGAATTTGAAGAGGCGAACGTCGAGGGGACCCTGCGCCTGCTGCGGCTCGCCGGCCGGGCGGGCGTGAAGAACTTCATTTACGTCTCGTCCATGTCGGTGTATGCCGTGCCCCCGGATTCGAGCAGCCGTGCTGGACGAGACCGCGCCGTTCGACGAGCGGGCCGACGAGCGAGGCGCGTACACCCAGAGCAAGCTGGCCGCCGACCGGGCGGTGGTGGACTATGCCCGCCGGCATCGTTGGCCCCGGGTGGTGGTGCTCCGGCCGGGCACCATCTACGGGCCCGGCGCCAAGCTGCCGGTGGGCCGCTTCCAGCTGCCCTCTTCCAGTCAGCGTCCCCTGATCGCGGGAAGCCCCCGGATTCCGGCCGGGCTGGTGTACGTGGACGACGTCGTGGACGCCATGTTGGCGGCCGCACGCACCGAGGTCCCTGGCGGCAGCGTGTACAACCTCATCGATTCGGCGGATCTCGATCAGGGCGAGCTGGCCCGCACGCTGCGCGAGGTGAGCGGCGGACGAATCCAGCCCAGGTTTGCGCCTTATCCGCTGGTCTGGACCGCGATGCTGGGGGTCGATCTTGCTCTCCCTGGTGCGGAATGGAAAGCTGGGCACCGCGCGGTATCGGCTGAAGCGAACCCTGGCGCCGATGCGTTTCGACTGCACCGCAGCCAAGCGGGACCTGGGCTGGGAGTCCCGAGTGCCCCTGGCCGATGGATCTGGCCCGGGTGCTGAATGGCGACGCGCGCCAGACGGCGGGCGTATGAGCAGCAAGATCGATCCCTCGAAGCGGCATCAGACGCTGGTGGCCAGCCTCGGCTACCACGATGTCACCGACCTTCCGGCTGATTCGGGGTTCCAGCGGAACGGTGCGGTCCCCTACAAGCTCCGCGCCGACCAGTTCGCCCGGCACCTGGATCGGATTGCCGGGCTCGCCGCACCGGCGCTGGTCACCGATATCGACCTGATCCGCCAGGGGCGGCATCTGCTACTGACCTTCGACGACGGCGGGAAGAGCGCTTTGCGGGTGAGCGAAGAGCTCTGCCGCCGGGGCTGGCGGGGTCACTTCTTCATCACCACCGGTCTGATCGGTCAGCGCACCTTTCTCGACGCCGATGAGATCCGCCATCTCCGCAGCTGCGGCCACGTGGTCGGCAGCCATTCCCACACTCATCCCGACATCTATCGCGAGCTCGACTGGGAACAGATGGTGGTCGAGTGGCGGCGGAGCTGTGACGTGCTGGCGCAGCTGCTGGGAGAGCCCTGCGTCACCGCTGCAGTGCCCGGAGGCGAGATCTCCAGCGCGGTGCTTCGGAGCGCCGCCAGCGCCGGGCTGCGCTACCTGTTCACCTCCGAGCCCTGGCTCAAGCCGCGCATAGTCGGTGGCTGCTGGGTGCTGGGACGCTTCTGCCCCAAGGCTTCGACCAGCTCCGAGGAGATTGCCGAGCTGGCCGATTTCCGGGGCTGGACCAGCAAACTCCTGGTCCGCCGGCTCAAGGGCATGGCCAGCAGGAGCGTTCCCCCATTGTACCGGCTCTACGTGAGCCGCTCGGCCCGAGCGTGGCAGGAGTCGAATCCATGATTGCCCGCGCAACGACCGCGCTCAGAGTTCGGGAGGTTACCCCGGCCGAGCTTCTGGCCTGGGACGACATCGTTCGTCGATTTGCCAATCATCGGGTAGTACATACGCTGGCCTGGGTCCGGTCGCTGGAAGCGTCCGGCTTCGGCCGGGCCCGCTTTCTGATCCTGGAAAAGGACGGCGAGATCGTCGGTTGCCTCCCGGGATTGTTGAGCAGCGTCGGTCCGTTCCGGCTCTTCGGCTCGCCCCCTCCGGCCAGTCAATCGGCCAGCATGGGACCCGCCTTCGATGAAAGCCGGGTCAATACGGCGGAGCTGATGGAGGTGCTGGTCCCGTTTCTGGACGGCACCCTCGGGGTCCATCACATGGAGATCATGAGTCCCGACCTGGACCCGGGCACCATGCTGGGGCTCGGGTTCCGGGGTGAGCCGTGGCCCACCTACCGGGCGCCGCTCTTTCCTGGCCATGAAGCTCGCGCGCTCAAAAGGCTCAAGGACAGCGCCCGGCGCAACATCACCCGGGGGATAAAGCAGGGCCTCGAGGTCCGCTTCGAGAGCGATGACAGCTTCGTGGACGAGCACTTCGAGCAGATCGATGAGGTGTACGTGCGGGGCGGGCATGCGGTGAACTTCGGACGGCAGCGGGTGCTGGAATGCTTCCGGGCGATGCGCAAAGCGGGAAACCTGCTGGCGGTGTCGGTCTATCTGCCGGATGGCACCAACATCGCCACCGGGATGTTTACGGTCGAGGGGAAGGAGCTGTTGCTCTGGACCTGGGCCCACCGGCTGAAGTATCGCTGGCACCGGCCCACCGAGCTGATGACCTGGACCGTGATGCAGCGAGCCATGCAGGCCGGCTGCGAGAGCTTCGATCTGATGGGTCTGGGCGACTTCAAGACCAAATTCGGGGCCGAGCTCGACAACCGGAAATACCGCTGGGTCCGCAGCCGCTACCGCTGGCTCACCGGAATGCGGGATCTTGCCGCGAAGGGACTCCAGTGGCAGCAGGCAATGCGTGGCAGGGTAGCGCGGTGGGGCTCACAGACTGAGCCACTCGAATTCGGACGCAGATAACGGACATGGCCCCCTCATTGAGAGTCCTCCTGATTGCGGAGGAGGCGGCAGGGGTGCAGACCCTGCGCATGCTGGCCGGCTCTCCCCATCAGGTTGTCGCGGTCATGACTCGAGGAGCCGGCGGCGCTTCATTGGGAGCGACCGTCGCCGGAGTGGCCTCACGGCTGGGTTATCGGCTCTGGCCGGCCCACCAGGCCCGGGACAAGGCCTTTGCCGAGACCATCCGGCGGGAAAAGGTGGATCTCCTGCTCAACGTACACACCTTGTACGTGTGGCCCACAGAGGTAGTCACCGCTCCCCGCATCGGCAGCTTCAATCTCCATCCCGGACCACTGCCCCGATACGCGGGACTCAATGCCCCCAACTGGGCGATCTATCACGGCGAGCCGGCTCACGCCGTAACCGTGCATTGGATGGACGGTGGAATCGGCACCGGTGCCATAGCCTATGAGACCCCGGTGCCGATGGAGGACGACGATACCGGGCTCACCCTCAGCGCCAAGTGCGTCCGCGCCGGCCTCCCGCTGTTGCACGACCTGCTCCAGGCGGCCTCAAGGGATGCAGTCCCCCGGCGGGAGCAGCCCAATCTGATTCGCCGGTATTACGGCCGGGAAGTGCCCCACGAGGGACGCCTCCTCTGGACCGACTCGGCGGCCAGGATCGTGAACTTCGTCCGGGCCTGCGACTACGCGCCATTCTCATCTCCCTGGGGTAATCCCCGGGCGTATCTGGGGGGCCGGGAAGTCGTGGGTGCTGAAAGCAGCCCGCACCGGAGAGCCGACTGACGTGCCCCCGGGCCTGATCGGGCGCCAGGTGGGAAGTGACGTACTGGTAGCGGCTCAGGATGAGTGGGTGCGGGTTCGCCGGATCCAAGCCGGCAGCTCCTCCTTCCCGGCTGCCGACGTGCTTCGTGAGGGAGACCGGTTTGCCCTGCCAGCCTGGAGCGAAGAGCCCTCGCTTCGGTGATTTCCGCTCCGTTCCCAGAGCCATAGCAATCCTTCCGAGGGCATGCGGCTTGCCCTTCCGGGACCCAGCCCGAAGGCCGGTGAGCCATGACCGCGCCAGCCGGGCCTCTCAGCAGGGTCAAATGCAAATGATGGCAGCGGTACGTAGCGCCCGCTCGCCAAACTGTGGAAGCGGCTGTGGCGCGCCACTCGCTTCGTTGCTCCCAAGCAACAGTACCCGAGGAAGGTGACGTGATGTCAAGCATTCATCGGCTGAACTGGACATCCTTCTGCCTTGCTGTGGCGGCGGGTTTCTCCGTCGTCGCCTGCGGCGGAAGCGACACTCCCACCGAACCCCCGCCCCCGTTGCCCCCAGAAGTGATCCTGGTGGCAGGAAACATTGCCACCTGCGGGACGACCAACGATGAGGCCACCGCCGCGGTGTTGGATACTCTACCGGGGACGATCTTCACCCTGGGCGACAATGTGTTCCCGGACGGCTCCCAAGCCGCATACGACGAACTGCTACGACCCCAGCTGGGGCCGGCACAAGGCGAGAACCTACGCCACGCTGGGCAACCATGAGTACAACACCGGGAGTGCCAATCCCTCGTTCGACTATTTCGGCAGCCGGGCGGGGCCCCGCGGGGCTCGGCTACTACAGCCTGGATCTGGGGAACTGGCACATCATCGTACTCGACGTCAACGATTCGACGGTTGGCCAGAACAAGCCTTTCGAGGGTTCGGCCCAGGAGAAGTGGCTCACAGCCGACCTCGCAGCCAATTCGAAGGCGTGCACCCTCGCCTTGTGGCATAACCCCCGGTTCTTCTCCTCGGATACGGTGGGATGGAACAGCAACGCGTATGTCACTGGTCTGTGGCAGCGGTTGTATGACGCCAAGGTGGACGTCGTACTCAACGCTCAGCAGCATGACTACGAGCGCTTTCCGCCCCTGACCCCGACCGGTTCGCCCGACGCGGCCAAGGGAATTCGAGAGTTCAATGTGGGCACCGGGGGCGAGAGCACCGAGACGATGGTCGCCATCGCCCAGTACAGCGAGGCCCGGTCGGACGCGTTCGGCATTCTGAAGCTCACGCTGGACGCCGGTGGCTACAGTTGGGAGTTCGTACCCGCGGTTCCCGGCCAGTTCAGCGATACCGGGGCCGGGAAATGCCACTGAGCCCCGCCGGCTCACCCACCCTCCGGAAGATTCTTCCGCAGCAGGATACCGGCACCCGAAAGCACTCGTTGGTGCCGCTGAGCTCCTACTGGCTCCCGGAGGGTGTCGGTTTCCAGCCCGAGGGTCCCACCCCGGTCGAGCTGACCGCCGGGTGCCTGCTGCAGCGGCTGGCCACCGCACTGGACGAGCAGGGTGTGGTCTACTGCCAATGGAAGGGACACTGGAGTGGGCACCGCTGGGCTGCCGGCAGGGGGGACGTCGATCTGCTGGTAGATCGCGAGTCCATGGTTCGGCTCAGAAGCGTGTTGGAGGAGCTCGGGCTTCAAGCCGGCCCTGCCTACTGGTGAGCGGCAGATCCCTGGAGTCGAGAGTTACTTCGGACACGATCCGACGGTATCCCGACTGCTCCACCTGCACCTGCACTTTCGGCTGGTGCTGGGCGACTACTGGCGGACCATCTACCGCCTGCCTATCGAACGGGCGATGCTCGACGCGGCGACGCCGGGTTTCCCCTTCAAGGTTCCCACCCCGGCATACCAGTACCTCGTGTTTGTGCTTCGCATGGTCCTGCGGCAGCGGGGCCGGACGCTCTTCCCGCCGCGCACCCGCTGGCTGCGAGGGATTCAGGGCCAGTTGGATTTTCTCGATGGCCGCAGCTCCCGTGAAGCCGTAGGGTCCATCCTCGAGCAGCATCTGCCGTCGGTCGACCTGGACCTCTTCGATCGCTGCCGGGACTCACTCCGAGTCGAAGCCGATCCGGTAGAGCGAGCCGCGGCGCGCCGAGCACTGCATCGTCGCCTTCGCGCCCACTCGCGGCGCCCATCGCTGCCCGCGCTCCTGGTGGCAGCGGGCGAAGAGCTGCTACCCGGCCCGGCTCGCAGCCTGCTGATCCAGAGCGGGATGTGCCTCAAGAGCGGTGGAACGGTGGTGGCGCTGGCGGGAGGGGACGGCGCGGGCAAGTCTACCAGCGCGCGGGCACTCGGCACCTGGCTGGGGAACGAATTTCCCACGCTGCACGCGCATCTGGGTCGGCCACCCCGTTCACTGCTGACGCTCGTGGTGGGCGGCGCTCTGAAGCTCGAGCGGGCGGTCTACCGCTGGCTGCGCTGGCCCGAGCCGGTCGGCAGCACGATCGAATTACTGCGCCATGTATGCACCGCACGAGATCGGTTCCGGCTCTACGAGCGAGTCTGCCGCTTCGCCGCGGCCGGTGGCATTGCGGTATGTGAGCGCTATCCCATCCCTGCAGGACCGGATCCTCGTGGGGCCCTGCATTCCCGGCCTGGTTGGGTCGACGCCATCCGGCACTGCCCGCTCGCTCCGGAACATCGAATCCGGGTATTACCAGAGCATCCTGCCGCCTGACGTGCTCTTTGTCCTGCGCCTGCCACCCGACCTTGCGGTTCAACGCAAACCGGATGAGCCGGCCGACTACGTGCGGGCGCGCGGCCAGGTCGTCTGGGACACCGACTGGAGCAGGACTGGCGCTCAGGTGGTCGACGCCAGCCGCTCATTCCCTGAGGTGCTGAGCGAGCTCAAATCTCGCCTGTGGTCGGCGCTCTGATGATCACCGGCACTTCGCACGGCCGAGCCCCACTCCTGGTCGAGCTCGCCGGCCCCGCCGGCGTGGGCAAGAGCACCCTCTCCCGAGCGTTGGTTGGGAGAGGGGGCATGGTCACCGGCACGATCTGGGGTCTCCCCGGGTCTGCGCTCCTCGCCAATGGGGTGCGGCTGCTGCCGACCCTGCTCGAAAACTGCCGCCGGACGGGGTCGCTGCTGTGGGATGAATCCCGGCACATGGTCCGGCTCTCCACCCTGCATCGGCAGCTGACCGGCACCCGGTCGTCCCCGATCCGTACGGTGGTGTTCGACGAGGGGCCTGTGTTCGCGCTCGCCTGGCTCCGAGGATTCGGTCACGAGATCATGCGGAGCGAAGCCTCGGACGCCTGGTGGCAGGCGACCCTCCGGGACTGGGCTCCGGTCATGGACGTAGTGGTCGTGGTCGAGGCGAACGACGCATTGCTGGCCCGGCGCATCCGCACCCGGCCCCACAGCCCACGAGGTCAAGGAATTCTCCGACCCGGAGATCGTCACCTGGATGGCCCGGTTCCGGTCGGCACTGGGCTGGGTCCTCGAGGGCCTCGCCCGGGAAGGTGGCCCCGCCGTGCTGCGGGTAACCACCGAGCGGGAGCCGCCCGAGCTGCTGGCCGAACAGGTTGCCGCGGCACTGGACCGGATTCCCTATGACGACTGAGACTCTGGAGCTGCGCCGAGCCCGGGAGGGCAGCCTCACCTGGCGTGCCTCACTCAACCTGGCTCAGTCGGTTCTCGACTACGGCGCCAAGCTCGCGGTCGGGCTCATCGTCATCCCCATTCTGGTAACCGGGCTGGGGCGCAGCCTGTTCGGCGTCTGGGAGATGCTGGGCCGGCTGATGGGATACATGGAGTCCACCGATGGCCGGCCGACTCAGGCCCTCCGGCTGGTCATCTCCCATCAACAGTCGCAGAACGAGCTCGCGGCGAAGCGGCGCTGGGTCGGCAGCGCTCTGGTGGTCTGGCTCTGCTTCCTGCCGCTCTGGACCGTGACCGGTGCCATTCTGATCTGGCTCGCGCCCACGATCACGAAGGTTCCTCCCGCACTGACGTCGACCGTGCGTGTTACCTGCGCCCTGGCCATGACCGGGGTACTGGTGGCGGCACTGGCATCGTTGCCCGAGTCCGTACTCCGGGGCATGAACCTCGGCTACAAGCGCATGGGACTTCAGGCCGGACTGAGCGTAATGGGGGGCCTGCTCATGGCCGGGGCTGTGTACCTGGGTTTGGGGCTGATCGGGGTCGCGGGCGCGGGGGTCGTGCTGGCGTTGGTCACCGGTCTCTGCTTCCTGATGGTGGTGCGACACCAGGTACCCATGGTTCGGGGCGGAGCGGCCCCGACGGACCGAGGTGGTCAGCCTGCTCCGCATGAGCCTCTGGATTGCGGGTGGCGATGTGGTCGCCAAGCTGCTCCTGGCCAGCGACGTCCTGGTGATCGGCACCGTCATGTCGGCATCCAATGTCACGACTTACGTGCTGACCGGTTACGCCGCGCTGCTAGCAGTCAATCTCTACGCCCTGGCCGCCGATGCCGTCATGCCTGGACTGGCCGGCATCATCGGACATAAAGACTACGCCCGCGCCGCGCAGCTGCGCCGTGAGCTGCTCGCCATCACCGCGCTGTTCATCACCGCGGTGGGCTCGGCCATCCTGCTCTGGAATCGTTCGTTCGTTCATCTCTGGGTCGGGGGGGAGAACTACGCCGGACCCTGGACCAACCTGCTGCTGGTTGTCATCGCGGTGCAGACCGCGTTCATCCGCTGCGATGCCTACATCATCGATGCCGCCCTCCAGCCCGGACGCCGGGTACGGGTGAGCGCCGTGGCAGCAGTGATTGCGCTCGCGCTGTCGGTCGCCCTCACCTGGTATGCCGGACTGGTCGGCCTCTGTATCGGCATTCTGGCGGGCCGCGCCACCCAGACGATCTGGTATCCGCTGGTGGTGAGCGATTGCCTGGAACGGACTCCTCAGCTCTCCAGCCGGTGGCTGGTCCGTACCCTGGCGGTCACGGCCGGGCTGTTCGCCGGTTCAGCGTATCTGGGAGAGCAGGTCGTCCTGCAGCATTGGTCACTCTGGGCTCTTGCGGTGCTGTTCACCGCGGTCACGAGCTTTGCGGTCGCTTTCCAATGGGGTCTGCCGGACGATCTCCGTGCGTCGGTACGGACCCGGCTGACCGGGCTCTTCGAGCGGCTGGGTCACCGCGACTTCCGGTCTGGCGCTCTATGAGCCGGGCGGCTTCTCGAGCCGGACAAACCCCGCTGCTCCTCCAGGGCGGACTGTACCTACTCGTCGCATCGATCCCGTTCGAGTATCCGGAACGGAGCATTCCGTTGGAGATCCCCACTCTCACCGGCGCGATCTTCCTGCTCGGCACCCTGTTCTATCCCCGCCGCTGCTACGGCCGAGTGCCGCCTATGGTGGTGTGGTTCGCACTCTACCTGCTCGGGTTCCTGCTTTCGATGATCGCGAGCGGGGGTGACTATGCCGCGCCCGCGATCTCGGAGTTCATCGTCGTGCTCCAAGGTGTGCTGGTGCTCCTGGCGGCGGGGAACCTCATGCAGGACGAGCGGGTCGCCACTCGAGTCATGACCACGCTGGTGGGTGCATGCGCCATCCGGGGGGCGCTTCCCTTCATCGGGTTTGCCCGGACCTCCAGTCCGGTGTGGACCGGTGGTGAGCGAGTCTCGGCGTTGGGCCAGAACGCCAACAGCGCGGCCATGATCCTCGCGGCGGGGCTGATCGCGTTGATCGGGCTGACCTATGGGCGGCGGGGAAGTCGTTGGGGGTTGCTGCTGGTCGGGCTATTGGGAGCGCTGCTTGGCTTCGCGGTGCTGGAGACCGGCTCCCGCGGAGGGCTGGCATCGCTGGTGGGAGGGGTTTTGGTCTTTGCGCTGGCGGCCGACACGCTTCGCGCCCGGCTGCGCAACGCGGTTATCGCGGCCTTTGCCATCGCCCTGCTGATCGTGGGCATCCTCCATCTCCCAGTCATCAAGAACCGGCTGGAGGACAGCATGAAGACCGGCAACATGGCCGGACGGGAGCAGCTCTATCCGGCTCTCTGGACCATGTTCCTGGAGAAGCCCACCCTGGGCTGGGGACCGGTGGCCAACACCTATGAGCTGGCCGCCAGGATCGGCGAGCGCGAGCGTCCCCTCCGAGCGGCTCATAACATCGTGCTGGAGCTGCTCACCGCCACCGGCATCATTGGCGCCATTCCCTTCCTGCTGGGAGGGTGGCTCGGCATTCGCGCCGCCTGGCGATCGCGCCGGGGTCCCCACGGCGTGCTGCCGCTGGCGCTGTTCTGTTCGGTGCTGATCTCCAACATGAGTGGCGACTGGATTGCCGCAAAGCTGATCTGGGTGGTCCTCGCCTATGCCCTGGCCAGTGAACGATGGCAGTCCGCCGGCCTGAGGCTTCGAGTCCCGGCATCCGCGCAACCTGCTTTGGCGCCCGCCCGCGTTCTCGCTGCCAGCCGCAGCGGCCGGAGGTACTGAGATGTGCGGACTGGCCGGTCGCTTTCATCCGCTCGCGCTGCCACCCGACCCCCTGTGGGCCGGCCGGGCGGACGCGCTGCTGGCCCACCGGGGACCCGACGGGAGAGGCCACTATCGGGATGAGCGTTGCGAGCTGGTGCATCGCCGCCTGGCGCTCATCGATCTCTCACCCACGGGGGCACAGCCGCTCTCGAATGAGGACGGCAGTGTTCAGGTGGTGTTCAATGGAGAGATCTACAATCACCGGGAGCTGAGGTCGGAGCTGCAGAGCCGGGGACACCGGTTCCGCGGCAGCTCTGACACCGAGGTGCTGGTCCATCTCTACGAGGAACAGGGCGAGCGGATGGCCTCCCGGCTGAAGGGGATGTTCGCCTTTGCGCTGCTGGACCGTCCTCGCAATCGAGTGGTGCTGGGGCGGGACCGCTTCGGCATCAAGCCGCTCTTCTGGGCCAGCCACCGGGGCCAGTGGATCTTTGCCAGCGAGATGAAGGCGATCCTCGCCCTCCAGGGCTTCCAGCCGGAGCTCGACCGGCAGGCGTGCTACGACTTCCTCGGCCTGAGTTACATCCCCGAGCCCGCCACCGGATTCGCGAACATTGCTGCGTTGGAGAAGGGGACGACACTGGTGCTGGACGAGCGGGGCGCTCGTTCCACGACGTTTGCCGAAGTCACCGTGCCCTCCGCCTCCAGCTCGCCCCGTGGGGCGCTGGCCGAACGAGCTGCCGGTCTGCTCGCCGAATCGGTGCGCCGGCAATCCGTTGCCGACGTGCCGGTCGCCGCATTGCTGAGCGGTGGGATCGACTCTTCGCTCGTAGTCGCTGCCCACGCCAGATCCACCACCCATCCGATTCAGACGTTCAACGTCGGCTTCCCCGATCGGGAGCATGACGAGACCGCCATGGCGCTCGCCACCTCCCGGCGCTACGGCACCGACCATCACACCATCAGGCTCGACGCGGACGATGTCACCCCTGATGCGGTCTTCTCCGCGCTGGGTCACTTCGATCAGCCGTTCGCCGACCCGAGCCTGGTCCCCACCTACGCGGTCGCCAAAGCGGTCCGGCGGCAAGGCATCATCTGCACCCTCACCGGCGACGGTGGGGACGAGGCGTTCGGAGGGTATCCCGAATTCTGGCGGGCCGAGCGCCTGGTCCAGCTGATGGCGACGCCGCCGTGGGTGCTGGCCGCTGCGGGGAGCTTCGCGCGTCCTCTGGCGGGCTGGACCCGGAATCGCGGCCGGCAGGCATTGAAGGCGGCGTTTCTCGCGCGGACCGGACGCAACAACCCGGCTGCTCTGCTCGCCGGGCTGAGCAACTACCTGAACGAGCTGGAGAAGGAAGAGCTGGTGCAGCCCGGCGCGCGGCAGGATTTGCAGACCGCGTATCGCCACTTCGGTGATCCCTACGACACCTTCTCCGACCTGGAATCGCTGTCCCGGCAGATGACGCTGAATCACTTCGACGTCAGCCTGCCGTCGGACATGCTGCGCAAGGTGGACATGATGAGCATGCGCGCCGGGATCGAGGTCCGGGTGCCCATGCTGGACGAGGACCTGGTCGGCCTGGCGCTCTCGCTGCCGCATCGGATGAAGACCGACGGTCGCACCGGCAAGCTGGTCCTGCGCGACGTGGCCGCAAGCTGGCTGCCACCGGAGGTGGCGAGCCATCCCAAGCACGGCTTCACCATTCCGCTCGACGTCATGCTCTGCCCGGCGTTTCATGACGCACTCGACGATCTCCTCGCGAGCGACACCTCCCGCACTGGAGCCTTTCTCCAGCGCGATCTGGTGGCGAGCTGGCTGCGCCAGTTCCGGGCGGCTACCGGTGGCGGCGCCGGCGGCGCCATCAGCCGGGAAGGACTGTATCTCCGGGTGTTCATGCTCCTGGCGTTGGAGCTCTGGATGCGAGAGCAGGGGCTGACATGGTGAACAACGACTTGCCGGGGACTGTGCCGTTCGTGTCGGTCGTGGTCCCCTGCCGGAACGAAGAGGGCTATATCGCTCGCTGTCTCGATTCGATTCTCGACGGCGACTACCCCCGGTCCCTGCTGGAGATCCTGGTGGTGAACGGGGGCAGCAGCGACCGCACCGCCGAGATCGTGGCCGACTATGCCGCTGCGCATCGGGGCGTCGTGGCCCTGGAGAATCCGCGGGGGACCACCCCGGCCGCGCTCAACATCGGGATCCGGGCCGCATCGGGCCGGGTCATCGTCCGCATGGATGCGCACGTCCTTTATCCGCCGGATTACATCCGGCGACTGGTAGCCGGACTGGAGGACAGCGGGGCCGACAACGTGGGCGGCGTGCTGGAAACGGTACCCGGGGAGGACACCCCGGTCGCCCAGGCCATCGCGTTGGGGATTTCCCATCGCTTCGGAGTGGGCAACTCCCACTTCCGCGTCGGCACCAGCGAGCGGCGCGAGGTCGACACCGTCCCGTTCGGCTGCTTCCGGCGGGAGGTCTTCGACCGCATCGGCCTGTTCGACGAGGAGCTGATCCGCAACCAGGACGACGAGTTCAACTTTCGCATCATCACTCGGGGAGGCCGGGTCCTGCTGCTGCCCGACGTGTTCTGCCGCTACTTTGCCCGCCGGTCGTTCAGTCAGCTGGCCCGCATGTATTACCAGTACGGGTACTTCAAGCCGCTGGTGGCGCGGAAGGTGGGACGGGTGATGACGGTCCGGCAGCTGGTGCCGGGTCTCCTGGTGGCCGCGCTCGCGGGCTCGGCCGCGCTCGCAACCTGGCTTCCCGCGGCCCGGGCGGCCTTTGCATTGGTGGCCGGCAGCTATCTCGCCCTGGTTCTGCTCTGCTCGGTCGGCGCCGCTCGAGCCCATGGCTTCCGCTGCGCCGTCGCGCTTCTGGCCGTATTCCCGACCCTGCACTTCAGCTACGGGGCGGGATTTCTCTTGGGCATTCGTGATCACCTTCTGACCCGTAGCGCGCCTCGGACCAGCGCGCTCGGGCTGTCCCGTTAGGAGAACTGCATGGCTCCCAGGCTCCGCGTGCTCATGGTCACCAGCGACTGGCTGTGGAACAGCTGGGGTGGTCCGGCGGTCTTCATCGCCCGGCAGGCCGAGTTTCTGCGGCGGGAAGGGATGGAGGTGGATCTCTTTCCATTCCGCGGCTCCCGCCACCCGGCGAACTACCTGGCCGCGTGGAAGGAAGTGCGTCGCCGAGTAAGGTCGGGTGCCTACGATCTGGTGCACGCCCAGTTCGGCCAGAGCGGTCTCACCGCCCTGCCCAAGCGGGTGCCGCTCGTGGTGACGTTTCGGGGTGACGACCTCGAAGGGATCATCGGCGAGAACGGGCGCTACATCCCCGCCGGCTGGCTGCTTCGGTTCATCTCCCGCACCGTGGCCCGCCGCGCCGATGCGGCCATCGTGGTGTCGGAGCACATGAAGCGGTATCTCCCCCGCTCGGTCACCGCGCATGTGATGCCCTCAGGCATCGACCTCGAGCTGTTCCGTCCTGAGCCCCAGGAAGCCGCCCGGCGCCGGCTGAACCTTTCGGGTAACGAGCGTCTCGTCCTCTTCGTGGGAAACCCGGAGCTGGCCCGCAAGCGATATGGCCTGGCGCAGGAAGTGGTGGCCCTGGTGAATCGCACCATCCCGACTCGCCTGATCGTGGGCTGGGAAATGCCCCACGACCGGATCGCGGCGCACATGAATGCCTGCGATGCCTTGCTGTGCACCTCGATGCAGGAAGGCTCCCCCAATGCGGTGAAGGAAGCGTTGGCGTGCAACCTGCCGGTGGTGTCGGTGCCGGTGGGCGACGTTCCCCTGCGTCTCAGCGGCGTGGCCGGCTGTGAGCTCTGCTCCGACGACCGGGCCGAGACGCTGGCAGCCGCTTTGAGCCGGGTGCTTCAGCGAGGCGAGCGGATCGATGGCCGGTCCGCGGTCAAGGACCTGGATGAACGGTTGCTGACCCAGCAGCTGGTCGATGTATATCGCTCCATTCTGCCGGCCACCGAAGCCTTGCCCGCCCCGGCCGGCGCGGGCCTCTTGATCAGCTGACCGGAGAACACCGCTCATGTGTGGCATAACCGGGATCGCGGCCCTGAATGGGCGTCCAGTGGACCTGCGGGTTCTGCAGCGGATGAACGATGCTCAGGCCCACCGGGGGCCCGACGGCCAGGGGTTCGCCGTGAGCTGGGCCGAGTCGCAGGGCTTCTGCTCCGCCTTTCTGCCGCACACCGAGCGGGGCGCCTCGGCTCCGCCGGCTCGAGTGGCGCTGGGGCACCGCCGTCTGGCCATCCTCGACCTATCCGATCGCGGGTTGCAGCCGATGTCGGCCGGCGCAAGCGGCGCCTGGATCGTGTTCAACGGCGAGATCTACAATCACCTCGAGCTGCGGGCCGAGCTGGAAGCGCGGGGACGCTTCTTCAATACCCGCACCGACACTGAGGTCTTGCTGCAGAGCTATCTCGAGTGGGGAGAGGACTGCCTCGCAGTATCTGGAAGGCATGTTCGCTTTCGCCATCTGGGATGGGGCGCGGGGACGGCTCTTCTGCGCCCGCGACCGGCTGGGGATCAAGCCGTTCTACTACGCCACTCCGGCGGACCACTTCATCTTCGCGTCCGAGATCAAGGGATTGTTGCCGTTTCCCGGCCTCGATCCGGCGCCGGACGATGAGGCCGTGCTCGGTTTCCTGGTGCACGGCAACTGCGACTATCGGGAGCGCACCATTCTGCGGCAGGTCAAAGCCCTCCCCGCGGCGCACGCGCTCACGCTGGACCTGGCCACCCGCCAGGTAAAACGCTGGTCCTACTGGGACCCGGCTCCCAAGCAGGACTGGAGTGGCCTGGGCGACGCCGGGCGGGTCGAGCTCCTGCGGAGCCTGCTCCTGAGCACCACCCGTTCGCATCTCATCAGCGATGTGAGGGCCGGAAGCTGCCTCAGCGGCGGCCTCGACTCCTCCGCGGTCGTGGCGCTCATCGGCAAGATCTGGCGGGAACAGCCTGAGGCCGCCTCGGCCGTGGGCGACCAGTTCCACACCTTCACCTCCTGCTACGAGTACCCCGAGCTGGACGAGCGCGGCTACGCGCTGGAGATGGCCAACGCCATCGGCGCGACGTCGAACCTGGTGTTTCCCGCTGCGGCGGACTTCTGGGAATCGTTCGGCCGCATGGCCTGGCATCAGGACATGCCGTTCTCCGGGCTGAGCTTCTACGCCCAGTGGCGGGTGATGCGTGCGGCCAAGGAAGCCGGAGTCAAAGTGCTGCTCGACGGTCAGGGCGGAGACGAAGTCTTCGGCGGGTACGCCAAGTTCCGCTACGCCTATCTGGCCTCCCTCCTCCGCAGTGGCCGCCTGGGAACCATGGGCCGGGAAGCCCTGGCCAGTGTGCTTCAACGCGACCTCTACCTGCTCGACATCCGGCGGGGTTACCGCTACCTGCCCGGCCCGCTTCGCAGTCTGCTCGGCGTGGACTCCCTGCTTCAGCGGGTGCTCCGGGCCGACCGGACGCGCGCGTGGGTGACGAGAGCACCCCGGCCACCCGCTGGTGGCGCCATGCCACCGGGTCCCGGGAGTCCTCTCTCTCGGTACAGGCGGTGCAGATCGAGGACATCCAGGTCGACACTCTGCCACTCATTCTTCGGATGGAAGATCGCTCCTCGATGGCGTTCTCCATTGAAGCACGGGTGCCGCTGCTCGATCACAAGCTGGTGGAATACGGTCTCTCGCTGCCGGACCATCAGAAGATCCAGGGAGGGTTCAGCAAGTTTGCGGTGCGACAAGCCACCCAGGGGTTGATCCCGGAAAACGTTCGGATGCGCCGGACCAAGCTGGGCTTTGCGGGCGCCGACCGTCGCTGGCTGAACGGGGAGCTCCGCCCCCAGGTGACCGAGCTGATCGAAGGCAACCTCCGCTGCGATCGCTTCATCGACCCGGCCCCACTGCGTAAGTGGTACCGCTCGGCCGAGTCGAGAACCGCCGGCCAGGAGGCTTACGGCAGCCTGTTCCGGGTTCTATCGCTGGAGATGTGGATGCGGGCGTTCAACGTGAGTTAGCGCTCGTAGGCGCCGAGGTCGTAGCCGGCTCCTTGGGGACGAGGCGCGCCATCCGCGTCGTGGGTGACTTCAGGCTCTGGAAAGCCCGCGTCGATGGCCGGGCTATCCGGCCGGAGATGGAAATCAGTGCCGCCGACAATGCGCGGATCGGTCTTCTCCCAGTTCTTCGCGAAGCTCACGCCCTTGGGCCGGCCCACCTTCGTCACTCCCTGGTAGATCATGTTGTTGCGTACGACCGCACCGGGAAAATCGAGATCTTCGAAGTAAAGCGCCGCTTCCTGTGGGGCATAGAAGATGTTGTTCTCGATCCGGAGTCCTGAGGTCGGCGTAGCCAGAATGATCTGCCCTGGCCGGTAGGGGTTTTGGCCGGCAAAAGTGTTATTCAGGATGGTCAGGCCGTGGGACGGCGCGCCGCGGGAGAAGTAGCGGTGGATCGCCCACCCCCGCTCGAGATGGTAGAAGACATTGTTGGTGACGGTGATCTCGTCGGCGTCGGCGACATAGATCGCGTGGTCGTGATTCTGGTAATTCTGGTTGCCCGGCGTGCAACCGCTCTCGCCCGGGGCAAGCCGCCCGATATCGTGCCACACGTTGCCATCGAAGGTGACCCGCCGGGTTCCCTCGCCCAGCGAGGCGCCGGTGCGTCCATTGCTGGTGTCGGTGCAGTTCCGCCCAATGTGGTGCACGTGGTTCCGGGCGATCAGCAGGTCGTGAACACCTCCGCCGTAGGTGTCGAACCCATGTTCCTGCAGCCCGGTGATCTCGAAGCCTTCCACCCGCACGTACGCGACTTGGGGTCCGAAGTACCACGCCTCCTGACTCTCGCCGTTGCGGCCGTCGAGCACCGCTCCTCCGGGTGGCTCTGACCGGAACGTCAGCCACTGCCCGGGTGCGCCACCCCGGCTGAGCGATACAATCCGGTCCGGCCCGGTGTACCGGCCGGCACGGACGACAACGGTGTCCCCCGGTGCGGCCTGGTCAGCAGCACGCTGGATGGTCTTGAATGGTGCAGTGGCGGTACCGGGATTGGAGTCCCTGCCCCTGGGATCCACGTAGTACCGCCTTGCCGGAGCGATGCGGGCTGGGCTGGCGGGAGCTGCGGGGTAACTGACCTGGCTCGCTGGCCGGCTCACTGGGCCCGCAGGCTTGGGGTCGGAACAGCCGGTCAGCGGCACAACCGATGCAACTACGGCGACCCACTGTGTGATGACCATACCGGCTACAACCTCCCTGGAGAGCAGCCCCCGAATCCGGACGAGTCCTCGGGGCCAAGAATGCTTCAGGCGAGAGAGGAGCACTCCTGAGTGCAACGATTTGCGCTTTCCAATGTGGCCGCGTCCCCTCACGCCCGACCCTGCTGTTGTGGGATCGGACCGACAACGACCCTAGCACCCCACCGGCTGCCCCATGACTGACCGTCCCCGGGACTCCCAGCACAGCCTGACTCCCTTCTCCGGGAAGGCGGCGACCGAGCCTACCGGTGCCTCGGAGCCGCTGCCGGCCGATGACGGAATCGCGCCCCTGCAGGTGCTGCGAGCCATCCAGCGCAATCTTCCGCTGTTCATGATTTCAGCGGGGCTGACGCTGGCGCTTGCCGCATTGGTCCTGCTCGGTTCTTCCTCCGATTATAGCGCCCGCGCCGCCATCCGCATGGCCGGCGAACGGCGCACGCTCACCAGCGGAGTGGAGGATGCTCCCCAAGAGCTGGACCGGCCGGTAGATCCCATCCTTTCTTCGGTTCAGGTTCTTACCAGCCGCTCCCTCGTCGGGTCAGTCGTTGATTCTCTGGGCTTGAGATTGCAGCCGGTCAGCCGAATCACTCTGAGCGCTCCGCTCTTCGGGCGCAGGCTTCCCGCCGGCGCGCTCCAGGCAGCGGCGGTGGACTCCAGCGCTGCGCCCGATACCCTGGTCCTGCGGTTCACCGAGCGAGGGGTCACCGGCAGGTCTCGGACCGCCCATGGGATCGCGCGTTGGGGCGAGCCACTGCGCATCGGCCCGGTCCGGCTGACTGTCCCCGACCAGCCCCCGGTCGGCTATGCGGTGCTGGCCATAGAGCCCAGGGACGTCGCGATCGACGATGCTCTCCGGAGCTTGAAGGTGGTTCCTCGCCCGGGAACCGACGTGATCGACGTCAAGTTCGTCGATTCTGATCCCGCAGTCGCCCAGAGGTTCGCCAATCAGCTGGTGCAGCTGTTTCAGGCTGCCAATGGCCACTCGGCGCAGGGGCTGGCGGGCCGCCGGCGCGAGTTCCTGGGAGAGCAACTCCGAGTGACTGACTCGCTCCTGGTTATCGCAGAAGCAGGCCTCAGCCAGTTCCGCAGCAAGCAGCAGATGGGCAGCTCCCGCGATAACCTTTCGGCCGAGCAGGCAAGCGCCTCGGCGCTCGAGGCGCAACAGGCGCAGCTCCGGGCTGATCGCCGGGTGTTCGCCGCGCTGCTGGAGCGGGTCCGAAGCACCGATGCCGCGGCCCAGGAGTCCGGGTTCCGGGCACTGGCTTACTCACCCGAGGTGGCCGCCGACCCGATTCTGGCTCACCTGCAGCAGCGCCTGCTGGATTATCGCACCCGGCTCGACTCGCTTACCACCGGCCCCTGGCGGAGTCTGGCAAGCCACCCCGACGTGGTTCAGCTCACCACCCTGCTGCAGGGCACTCGGGAAGAGCTGATCCGCGCGGTCAACGCCCGGGTAGCGTCGATCGACGCCCGTCTCGTGGTTCTGTCGAATCAGAAGGCTGCAGGCGATCAGGTCATCCAACGGCTGCCGGCCCAGCAGGCCGAGGAGGCCGGCCTGGACCGGCGGGTTGGCACGTTGCGATCCACTGCCGATGCGCTGCGGCAGGAGTATCAAAAGGCTCGCATCGCCGAGGCTCTGGGTGCGGCGGACATCGAGATCCTCGACCTGGCGCCCCTGCCTTACCGGAAGAGCGGAGTGCCCCGTCCAATTCAGGCTGGATTCGCCCTCCTGCTCAGTCTGGCCCTGGGAATGGGAGTGTCGCTGTTGGCCGAGGCGACCAACCGGTCGGTGCGCCACCCGGAGGAGCTGCACGGCATGATCGGAGCAGCCGAGCTGGGCATCATTCCTCGGATTACCACGGGGATCGAGAGCGGTGCGCCGAAACAGATCGCATTGAACGGGGGACAGAACGGCAACGGACGTTCAGCCCCAACCGAAGTGGTGTTCACTCCTGCGGGTGGACTCTCAGCCGAAGCGGAGGCGTTCCGGCTCTTGCGCATCAGCCTGGCGTTCTCCTGGGGCGACCGTCCCTGCACCCTGGTCGTAACCAGCGCCGCGCCGCAGGAAGGCAAGACGCTGATCGCCGCCAACCTGGCCGCTACCTTTGCCCGGGCGGGTGCCGACGTCCTCCTGGTTGACTGCGATATCCATCGCCCGAGACTGCACCGAATGTTCGAGGTGTCCCGGGCTCCCGGATTGATGGATCTGCTGCGGGTGAATTACGGCGGTCTGCACTTCGAGACGGCCCGCCGGGCTGCCCAGAACCAAAGAATGGCCGCGGTGCGGAAGACATCCATTGACCGGCTGTCATTCCTGCCCTGTGGGGCCGATGCCCAGAACACTCCCGAATTGCTGGAGCCGTCCAACCTGAGAGGGCTGCTGATCCAGCTGAGGGCAGAGTACGACGTCATCGTGCTCGACACCCCACCGGTGTTGGTAAGCGCGGACGCAGCGACGCTGGCAGCATCGGCCGATGGAGTGATCCTGGTGGTGCGCGCGGGCCAGACCGATCGGGGGGCCGCCGAACTGGCCCGCCAGCGGGTGAGCTCCGCTGGTGGCCGGATCTTCGGTGCGGTGCTTAACGACCCCGACGGCCTGGTAGGCCGCTTCGACCAGAGCTACTACGCCTACGACTATCCGGCCATCGTGGACTAGGGAAGCGAGCTAGAGAGCCGGCCCTCCGCCCACCATCGCCTGGCGGACCAGCGGGATCGGTGGGCCGCCATAGGACAGGAACCGGTCATGGAAGTCATGCCATGCGGTCTTGCCCCCCCGGTCCTTGGTCCAGTCTTCCCGTAGCTTGCGGATCATCAGCTTGCCCAGTGTGTAGTTGAGATACGCCGGATCGTAGGTCCCCCGCGCAGCCTGCTGCCGGGCGGTGCCGGCATCCTGGTAAGCCTCCCGGAAGAGCCGCTCCGACTGCGCGACGGTCATTCCCTTGGTGTGCAGGCCAATGGCGGAGAGATAGCGGGCGTTTCGGAGCAGCGCATTCATCAACTGCCCGATATGCGTCTCCGGGTCTCCGTTCCCCAGACCGGCCTCCCACATCATCTCCTCGGTGTAGTGCGCCCACCCCTCGGCAAAGGCATAGCCGACGAAGACCCGGCCAAAGATGGAAGGCACCCGGTTGGAGTGGAGGAAGTTGAGGAAGTGGCCGGGCCATACCTCATGGACGCTGGTGAAGAGCAGGTCGGCCTCTCCTGGGACGTAGCTCAGACTGCTCGGCCTTGGGCCAGCTCGGATCCGGCGGAGAGATGTAGTAGATCGACGGCAGACCTTTCTCGTACGGGCCGGGGATGTCGATATAGGCGAAGTTGAAGCGCTGGTAGGGAGGAGACTCATGCACCAGCGCCCGCTCCGTCCCCGGAACCGAGACGATGTTCTTTGCCTTGACGAAGGCCTCGAGGGTGTCGAGCTGGTGCCGGGCAGCCTCCACCGGACTTCCGGCAGCTTTGTGGTCGTTCATCCGCTGGACGCATTCCCTGATCGGCCGACCCGGCGCGTACTTTTCACAGGCTTCCCTGAGCGCCGCCAGGTTTCGATCCATGTCTTCCCGCCCACGCCGCTCCAATGAGTCGACCGGCACGGTGACACCTTCGGTCATCCGCAGCATATCGGCAAAGCGCTCGGGGCCCAGCGCGAAGGAGTTGTTGCCCTTTTTCTCCTGCTCTGCGAACCAGGCCGCGGCCTCCTCCAGAGCTTTGACCGCTCCGGCATTCGCCTGGTCGAATTCCCGGTGCAGCCCGCTGTCGCTCACCGAAGCAAACACCTGAGGCACATCGCCCTTGAGATAGCTGGCGAGGCCGGCGAACCGCCCCTGGCCGATCTGAGCAAACGGCTTGGCCATGGGGGTATGGATGTTGGCCCGCATGTTGGCCAGCGCCGCGGGAAGGTTCGCGGCGTACCGGGTAAACGATCGCATGCGTTCCGGCAGCGGCGCGTATTCCCGGGCGATGTAGACATTGGGATCGATGAGACCGGTGTAGAACTCCGGGTTTCGGTGAGGCCAGTCCGCCCGCTCCGACCAGAAGAGATCGCGATCGATTTCCGAGATCAGGTAGTCGCGCTCAAACCGGGCTGCGCTATCGGACGGCGCGATGGGAAAGGCTGCGGCGCTGTCCCGCAGCTGGTGCAGGCGACGGTTCCACTGCTGCAGACCGGCCTCGCTCCAGTCGGGAAACTTGCCGTCAAACTCATGCCTCCCCTGATACACCGCGAACAGCGGATTGGCCTGGAAGTAGGTCTCCAGAAAGCCGGCCACGAAGCGGTTCCAGTCTCCATCCTGCCGGGTGGTGCGGCTTTGACAGGCGCCGACGAGTCCGGTCAGGGCGAGCACGAGAGGCAGACCGGGCCAACGAAGCATGCGAACCTCCGAGGTGTGTTAGGGGCTGTTGCGCAGCCCGGATTCTTCCCGTTTGTTTCGAATCATGCAAGGTAGCCCCCTACCCACCAGCGCCATCGAGCTGGATGCGGCCCTGCTGCAGGCGGCCATTACCGCCTCGCTTGCGGCGCTCTGCGTCTTTCTCTTCTCTCGCTACCGAAAGCCGTACTTTGCCTGGTGGGCCGGAGCGTGGGGACTGTACTTCTTACGCATCGTCGCAATCACCAGTTTCCTGCTCAGCTCCCAACGGTTCTGGCTCTACTGGCATCAGGTCGTCACCGGATGGACCGCCCTGGCCCTTCTTTATGCGGCGCTGGTGTTCTCCCAGCAAGTCCGCTGGCGCCGGTGGTACCTGGCCTTGGTCCTCTTTCCTCCGGTCTGGTCGTACGTCGCCATCTACCAGCTCAAGCACTTCCTCTGGGCCGCAGGGCCGATGGTCCTGTTTCTGAGCTTCGCCACCCTGTGGACCGGATGGGTGTTCTTTCGCTATCGCCGGAGAGTGGCCTCCAGTGGCGCAACGCTGCTGGCGGTCGCGTTCGGCCTCTGGGGACTGCACCACCTCGACTACCCATTCCTGCGGGCGCGGGGTACCTGGGCCCCTTGGGGCTACTATCTGGACATCCTCCTGGCCCTCGCCGTCGGTGCCGGGATTCTCCTGCTGGTACTGGACGATCTCCGCCGAGGCCTCGGCGCGTTGTCGGCGCTGTCCGGAGACCTGCAGCGAGCCGGCCGGGAGCAGGATGTCCTCGACGCCCTGCTGGCCCGGCCGCTCACCCTTCCGGCCGTGAGCGGGACCGCCTTGTATAGCGTCGATGGAAGCGGAATCCGCTTCGTGCGCGGGGCCGGCGCGTGTGCCTCCTGGGCCGGCGAGGCGCTGGCACCCTCCGCGGCCGGTGTGCTGGCTCGAGCACTGGAGAGCGGCCGTCCTCAGTTCACCGGCGAGTGGTCCACCACCGGCTCCTCCGGCGATCCGCCGTACGCCTACGCAGCCGTGCTGCCGATCTTTCGTGCCGGGGCCGTCATCGGAACCCTGGTGCTGGTGGGGCACGCCCGGGATCCGTTTACCGCGCTGGACGACAAGTTCCTGCTCGCGCTCGGTCACCAGGTGGGTGCCGCGCTGGAAAACGCCGATCTGTACAGCCGGCTGGAGACCCGGACGGTCGAGCTGGCCCGCCTCTCTGCCCGCATGGTCGAGCAGCATGAAGAGGAGCGCCGCCGCCTGTCCCGGGAGCTGCACGACGAGACCGCGCAGGTGTTCTCCGCAGTGAAGATGGAGCTGGGGGTGCTGCGCGACAAAGTCGGCCCGCTGGAAGCCGGCCGGCTGGATCAGGTGCTCGGGCTGATCGACACCGGGATTCGCAGCATTCGCAACGTCACCAACGATCTTCGGCCGTCGCTGCTGGATGATCTCGGCTTGCTCCCTGCGCTCCGATCGCTGGTGGCTGATTTCAGCGAACGCAGTGGAATACCCGCCGGTCTCGCGGTACCTTCGGCCCTGCCACCCCTCTCCCGCGAAGCCGAGCTGGCCCTGTTTCGCGCACTGCAGGAAGCCTTGTCGAACGTCCTGCGCCATGCCGACGCCCGGTCAGTAGACATCGGCATCTCGGTGAACCCCAATGGAGTGCTGCTGCAGGTAAGCGACGACGGACGGGGCCTTCCCGCCGGAGCTTCCGCCGACCGGCTCGAGCTGGGCGGGCATATGGGCCTGGCCGGTATGCGGGAGCGGATCACGGCGCTTGGCGGCACCGTACGTCTCCGGGGCCGGAACGGGGCCGGGGCGCAGTTGGAGGTGCTGGTCCCCACGCCGGAGCTGCCGGCTCATGACTAAGCCAATACGAGTCCTGGTGGCCGATGACCATATGATCGTCCGCACTGGGATCAGACACGTGCTGGAGAGCGAGCCCGGCTTCGAGGTGGTGGGCGAGGCCGGCAACGGCGCGGAGGCACTTTCCCTGGCGGCGGAGCTGCTCCCCGACGTGGTCGTTCTCGATATTTCCATGCCCGACGTGTCGGGGCTGGAGCTGGCCGCGAGGCTCCGAGACACCGGGGACAGCCGGGTGCTGATCCTCAGCATGCACAACAACACTGAATACGTTCTGGAAAGCGTCCGCGCCGGGGCCCACGGCTATCTGCTGAAGGACACCGCAGCCACTGAGCTACGGACCGCCATTCGTGCGGTCTGCCAGGGGGAGTCGTACTTCAGCCCGCCGGTGGCCAGCCGGCTGAGCGCTGCCGTCCGCGGGGAGCGCGAGCACGGTCCGGCGGGCCTGGAGCAGCTCACCGCCCGCGAGCGCGAGGTCCTCCTCGGCATCGCTCAAGGACGGACCAACAAGGAGATCGCGACCGAGCTGCACATCAGTCACCGCACGGTTGAGACCCACCGGGAAAGTCTCATGCGAAAGCTGCAGATTCGAACCGTCGCGGAGCTCACCCGCTTCGCCCTGGGCGCAGGTATCTTGAGGGCATGACCGACACTCGTCCCCGGACCGGCATCGTCATGCTCAACCTGGGCGGGCCGGAAACTCTGGATGATGTCCAGCCCTTCCTGCTCGAGCTGTTTGCCGATCGGGAGATCATTCAGCTGCCGTTCCAGCGCTGGCTGGGTCCTTATATCGCCCGACGGCGGACTCCCAAAGTGAAAGGACTGTACGCCAGCATCGGCGGAGGATCGCCGATTTTGCGCTACACCCAGGCTCAGGGTCGCGGGATGGTGGCTCGGCTCGACCGGCTGTCTCCCGCGACCGCCCCGCACAAATTCTACGTGGCATTTCGGTATGCCCGTCCCAAAAGCGAAGACGCCCTGCGGCAGATGCACGCGGACGGGGTCGAACGGGCCATCGCTTTTACCCAGTACCCCCAGTTCTCCTGCAGCACCACCGGCTCCAGCCTGAACGAGCTCTGGCGGGCCGCCGGCCGGACCGGTCTGCGGGATGCGTTTCAGTGGAGTCTGATCGACCGGTGGCCGGTGCACCCCGGGTTTATCGAGGCGATGACCGGGACGGTGCGCGACGGCCTGGAGCAGTTCGAGCCGGCCGATCGAGGCAAGGTGCTGATCCTGTTCAGCGCCCACTCCCTGCCGCTGGATGTGATCGATCGGGGGGATTCATACCCCCAGGAGGTGGGCGCCAGCGTTCAGCGGGTGGTGGAGCGCCTCGGCGGTCTCCAATCCTTACCTCCTGGCATACCAGTCCGACGTGGGCCCGGTGCGTTGGCTCGGACCTCGGACGGAGCGGTGATTCGGCGGCTCGGCGCTCGGGGCCAGAAGCATGTCCTGGTCGTGCCGATCGCATTTACCAGCGATCACATCGAGACGCTTTCCGAGCTGGACCGCGAATATGGCGAGGTGGCCCATCAGGCGGGGATCACTCACTACAAACGGGCGCCCGCGCTCAATGACCGCCCGGACTTTCTCGACGCTCTGGCGGAGATTGTCCGCGACCACCTCGAATCAGGGGCGGCTCACAGCACCCAGTATCGGACGCGATGCGCTGGGTGTACGAACCCGCAGTGTCGGAATATTCTGAATCCGGTGGGGATGAAGTCGGGAGCTAGGAGTCGGGAGCTCCTGACTCCTAGCTCCTAGCTATTCTGCTCGCATCGACCGGCTCACCGGATACAGCACCCGCCGCACCAGGCGATCCGCCATCTCCCTGACGATCTCCTGCTCCCCATCGGAGAGCGTCTCCAGCTGGGCCAGCGCCCACGCCGATTCCTGCTCCGCCATCTCCAGACCCACCCGATGCAGCTCTGCGAGATGCGGAGCGGCCACTCGGGCGCGCAGGGTCGACTGCAGCCTATCGATCTCCTCTTCGATCACTCGCTCTGCTTCGGCCAACGCAGCGGAGGCGGTACCGGCAGCCGGGCAGCAGAGCCGCTGCAGATCGTCAAGATCAAGTAATTGAACCCGGGGAAGGTGACGTGCCCCCGGTTCCACGTTTCGGGGGACCGCCAGATCGATCACGAAAAGCTCCCGCTGACGGGCTGCCAACTGGGCGGCCGTTATCACCGGACGGGAGGAGGCAGTTGCCACCAGCAGAAGATCGGCGTGCTCCAGTCGCGGCTGCAGCTCATCCCAACCGCCGACCTCGGCGCCCCAGGCCTCGGCCAGAACCCGAGCCCGCTCGGGATGCCGGCTCAGCAGCCTCACATTTGAAGCGCCTCGCTCCTGCAGGGCGCGGAGCACTCCTTCCGCGGCTTCACCCGCGCCGAGCACGACCACTGCCCTGGCACCGATGTCGTTCCAGCGTTCCGCTACCAAGTCCACCGCAGCGGAGCTGACCGAGGCTGGATGGCGGCCCAGCAGAGTCTCCCGCCGGACGCGCCGCCCAGCCGAGAGCGCGGCGGAGAGGATCGAGTCCATCTCGCGGGTCGTCGTACCGGCTGCCCGGGCGGCATCGTACGCTCGGCGCACTTGGCCCAGAATCTCGGTCTCTCCCAGAATCTGAGAGTCTAGCCCTGCTGCGACAGTAAAGAGATGCCGGATTGCCTCGAGGCCGTCGTACCGGATGAGGGAGGCGGGGGGTGCAACACCGCGTGATTGTGCCAGGACTCGGAACCATTCCTCGCCGTCGCCATCGCCACTCCAGTAGAGCTCACAGCGATTGCAGGTCGAGAGCAGCAGCGCCGACCTGCCGGCCTGGCGTTGGCTTTCCAGCAATGCGAGGGTGTCGGCGCGGCTGAAGGCAAACCGCTCGCGCTCTTCGACGGTGGCTGTATGGTGGCTGACGCCAACGACATGGAAAGGCGGGATCTGGGGCACGCACAACGGTAGGCCGGGCCGGAAAGGCTCACAATCCGCGTTCATCCGGAGACCATGCTCCGTAGGAATACGGAGAGGCCGCCCCTCCACCGGAAGGGACGGCCTCACGCGCTACTGCGAAGCTTACCGCGAGCCCCTGCTGCCCGAGGACCCTTCGCTGCCGGACTCCTGGCCGTTGCCGGCTCTCTGGGAGCCCTGCCCGCTGCCGGCCCGCTGCGACTGAGTGCCGGTCCCCACCTTCCGCGATCCGGTGCCTGACGAAGAAAGCGGAATCTCCCGCGGACGAGCCCGCTCAGCCTTCGGAATTCTCACGACTAGAACGCCATTCTCGACCCGCGCCTCGATCCGGTCGGGATCCACGGTGTTGGGCAAAACGAAGGTGCGCTCGAAGATTCCATAGACCCGCTCGGAGCGATGGATCCGCTCGTTGTTCTCATCGATCTCCTGCCGCTTCTCGCCCCGAATGGTGAGGACGTTGTTCTCCAGCGATAGCCGGACATTCTCCGGATCTACACCCGGCAGCTCCATGGTGATCTGGAGCGGCGTTCTCGTCTTCAGAAACATCGGTAGGGGCGAACAAGGTCGAGGTTACTACGCTGCTCTCCGGGAATGGCAGGCCGGCAAAAGCCTCGTCCAGGATCCGGTTGAGCCGCTGCAATCCGAACAGATTCGCCGGATCGCGATAGCGAGTGATGGCCATAGAGTCCTCCTGTAGCACACTCCGGCACGGAGTGGGGATTATGGATGAAGTGCTGCGTTCCAGCCCGGGCCAGCCTGGTCCGCGGGCCACGTAGGCGTGCCCGAGCACCTGGCGTGCCAGCCGTAAGGTCTCATCCGCGGCCAAAATGACACATGAATTCCGCCGCTGGCAGACTTCGGGACTATTGTTGCTTGGCGGGAACGTTCTCTATGGCTTGCTGGTAGAGCGCTATCAGGCGCCGCATCCGCTGGATGTGCTGAGGAAGCTGGGAGCGATCCAAAGTGGCATCTGTCCCGGCTCCCCCGCCGAGCTCGTTGAGAACTGAATCGCTCAGGGCCCGGAAGCGCCCGGAGTCCGCGTAGCCGGCGCGGTATACATCGGCGATCATCGAGTTGATCAGATCGCCCGCCATGTTCTTGTAGGCGGTCAGATTGTCCCGGTTGACCGGTTGAGCTCCCTTGCCCATCAGGTTCAGCTGGTTCTGAATCGCCGGCAGCAGCCGGGGAGCCTGGAGCTCGGCCCCGCTGTTGGTCCCGGCAATGCCAACTTCTCGGGCACTGCTGTCGGAATCGGAAGTATAGGCTGAGGCCGAGGCGTTCCCGGCCTTTTCGCGGGTGCAGGCGGCGCAGAGCGCCATCGCCAGCAGGAATAACGTTTGTCTCATATGCGCTCCTGACATCGCGGTTGAGGGCCGGCCCTCCCTTCCCGTCCTTCCCGTCTTTCGCCTCACCTTCTAAACAGCCGTCCCAGCACCCCGGTGCTCGCCGAGGATTCAAACGCGTGAGCCAGCTCCGCCATGGAGCCGTAGCGATCGGCGGGGTTTACCGAGAGCGCCTTGCTGATCACCGACTCGAGCTTGGCTGGAAGGTCGGCCTTGACCTCGCGCAGTGGCAGCGGCGCTCCCCGGAGACGTGCGATCATGGTTTCCTGCGCGCTCTTCCCGGTAAACGGCAGCTGCCCGGTGAACATCTCGAACGCGAGAATGCCCAGCGCGTACACGTCGCTCCTGCCGTCCAGCGGCTTGCCCCGGATCTGCTCCGGGCTCATGAACTCCGGGGTGCCCAGCACGATGCCGGTGGCCGTCAGCTTCACGACGTCGGGGCCGGCGCGCCTCTCCTTGGCCAGGCCGAAGTCCATCACCACCGCGCGAAAGCCGGTCGGAATCGAGGGATCGGGCACCAGCATCACGTTCTCGGGCTTGAGATCGCGATGAATGATCTGGAGGTCGTGCGCGTGCCCCAGCCCCTCACACATCTGCACCAGCAGTGGAATCCCCTCGGCCAGCGGAAAGGGCCCCCGCCGGGTCTCGTGCTCGCTGAGCGGCTCCCCCTCGAGAAACGGCATCACCAGGTAGATCAGGTGATCCGCCGTCTCGCCCATGCGGAGAATGGGACAGACGTTGGGATGATTGAGCCGGGTGGCGATGGTGGCTTCGCGGCGGAGTCGCTCGACCGAGGCTGGGTCGCGCGATAACCGGGGGATGAGGATCTTGACCGCCACCGCGCGGCCGGTCTCGATCTCCTGCGCCTGATAGACGTAGGACATGCCGCCCTCACCCAGCTTGCGGGTGATATGGTAGCGCTGGTCCAGCACCTGCCCGGTGAGCGATGCCAGGCTGGACGGCACCTGCTCCTTGGGTCCAGGAGCGAGCGCCGAGGGATCTCCCGAAGGGCGGGAGGAGGCCCTCGAGCCGGGAAGCGGAGATTTCTCATTGGTGGCGGGTGGCTTGTCGCTCTCGACCAGAAGCGAGCCATCCTTGACGCAGAACCGTGCGGGTGCAGCGTAGGTGGCCTGACAGCGCGGGCAACGCCGATTACTCAATCGCGGAACCGGTTCCGGCCATCACTCTTGGCCCGGTAGAGGTGGGTGTCGGCCAGCCGAAGCAGGGATTCCCCGTCACTCACGCGCTCGTCGGGGTAGGACGCGATGCCGATGCTGATGGTGACCCGTACCGGCCGGCCCGGCTCGCCGAAATCGTGGGTGGCCACCCGGCGCAGGATGCGCTCGGCGAAGTTGCGCGACTCTGCGCTGGTGGTTTCCGGCAGCAGGACCACAAACTCCTCGCCTCCGTACCGGGCCACGATATCCACCGACCGCTGTTCCCGCTTGAGCAGGTTGGCCAGCTGCTTCAACACCCGGTCGCCCACCAGGTGGCCATAGGTATCGTTGATCTGCTTGAAGTTGTCGATATCCACCATCATGCCGGTCAGCATGGTGGCGTATCGGGCTGCCCGATCCATCTCCTGCTCCAGCTTTTCCATGAGCGCGCGGCGGTTGAAGCAGTTGGTGAGCGGGTCGGTCTCCGCCAGATGGCGCATCTGCTCCTGACCCAGCACCGCGTTCTCCAGGTCGTACGCCCGCTCCAGCGCGGCCACCGCGGCGTTGGTCACTTCCTCCGCGAAGTGCACGTCATGCTCATTCAGCGGCGGATCCTCGCTGGTGGTCCGGAGGAAGAAGACGCCCACCGGCTGCTGCCGGAGAGAAAACCGCAGCGCCACCGCTGACCGGGTTTCCACCGGGCGTCCTTCCGCCTCCCACTCATCGCGAATGCCCCGGTACAGCGCGTCGGTTTGCACGTCCCGCACCAGCACCACCTCGCCGGTGGCGAGGGCATGGCGGATCTCCGGGTAGCGCCGGAGGTCCACCTGGAGGTTGTGCAGCATCGGATTCTCGAACGCCGCCACCACGGTGCCGGTCTCCTCGTCGGGACCGGCCATGATGATGGAACAGCGGGCGATGCTGAGGGCCTGGGCCACTCGCCGGACCAGAATGCTGAAGATTTCCTGCGGCTTGAGCGACGCAGTGACCTCTTGCATGATGTCCATCATCTCGGAGCGGGAGCGCGCCTCGGCCCGGGCCTGGTTGAGCTCCCGTCCCACCCGGAGATGGGCCTTCACCCGGGCCAGCAGCTCCCGGACTCGAAATGGCTTGGGGATGAAATCCGCGGCGCCGAGGCCGAGGGAGCGAACCGTGGCCTCTTCCGGCGGCATGGAGGAGATCATCAAGACCGGCAGGTCCTTGAACCGAGGATCGGCCTTTACTCGCTGGAGCAGCTGCAGCCCATCGACCTTGGGCATCATGATATCGAGCAGGAGCAGGTCGAACTGTTCGGCGGTGAGATGCTCGAAGAGGTGCTCGCCCCCGGGAGCGGTGAAGACGTCGTAGCCGTTTTCCTTGAGAATCCAGGACAACGTCCGCGACAGCGCCTGATCGTCGTCTGCCACCAGGATCTTCGGCGCGACGGTCATCACTGCACCAGGCGCTGGAACAGGGCGGGATCGACATTTCCGCCGCTCACGATAGCAACGGTCGGCCCGGTCGGCCGCAACCGCCCACCCAGCAGCGCAGCGGTGGTGATGGCACCCGATGGCTCGACCGAGAGTCCCGCCTCACAATACAAGAAACGCACCGCAGCAGCGATCTCTTCCTCGGGGACCTGAATCGCTTCCCGCACTACCGGCGCCAGCACCGCGAAGGGAAGCTCTCCGATCGATAAGGGCAGCAGTCCATCTGCCATGCTCTCGGTGTGGTCCAGCTTCACCGGGCGGCCCGCCTCCAACGCGCGGGCAAGCTTGGGAGCACCTACCGGCTCGACCCCGACGACTCTGACCGATGGCTTGATCGCGGCGACAGCTGCACTGATACCGGCAATCAGCCCTCCACCCCCGACCGGTACAACGATGGTCTCGACGGTGGGCAGCTCATCGAGGATCTCGAGGCCGCAGGTCCCCTGTCCCGCGATAACATCGACGCTCTCGTACGGCGGGACCATGGCGAGCCCATCGGCGAGCGCGATGGCTTTTGCCATCTCATATCGCTCGGGCGTGGTGTTGCCGGCGATGACTACCTCACCGCCCAGCCGTTTGACTCCATCAACCTTTACTGCGGGAGCTCGCTGAGGCATGACCACCACGGCACGAATGCCCAGCTGCCGGGCGGCATAGGCGACCGCCTGCCCGTGATTGCCGCTGGAGTAAGTGATCACCCCGCGGGCTCGGTCGGCGGGAGGAATCCGGGACACCGCCGTGAAGGCGCCCCGGATCTTGAAAGCCCCGACCGGCTGGAGATGTTCGAGTTTGAGCGCGACAGGAACGGCTAGCCGGCTAGTGAGCGCTGCGACCTCGACTAATGGGGTTCGTACGGCGATACCGTCGAGGCCCCGGGCGGCGTCCCGGAGCGCCTCGAGCGGCACCGAGGAACCCTGCTCCGGGACACCGCGGGAGGAAGATCCGGCCCGGGATTCGGCTGTGTAAGCCATGGTCAAGAATAACCTTACTCCAGAGCGGCCGTCGGGGTGACTTCCTCACCACCGGCAGCTTCTTCGGCTCCTCCTTCGTCTTCCTTCACCACTCGGGCGACATCTACCACGGCGTCGCCGGAGTCGAGATTCATCACCTTGACGCCCTGGGTGTTCCGGCCGATGACCCGGATTCCATCCACCGGGAGGCGGATGATCACTCCGTGCCGGGTGATCATCATGAGCTCATCATCCGGAATCACCTCTTTGAGCGCGACGATCGGACCGGTCTTATCGGTCTTCTTGAGGGTGATGATGCCCTTCCCACCCCGCTTCTGCACCCGGTAGTCGGACAGCTCGGACCGCTTGCCAAAGCCCTTTTCGCTGACCACCAGGAGGGTCGCATCGCGCCGGACCACCACCATGCCGATCACCTCGTCGTCCTTCTCCAGCTCGATACCCTTCACCCCGGTTGTAGCCCGGCCCATGTCCCGCACGTCGCCCTGATGGAACCGGATGCTCATGCCGTCCTTCGTGGCCAGCACGATGTCGCTGTTCTGGTCGCAGATCTGGACGTCGATCAGCTCGTCGCCCTTTTCAATGTTGATCCCGCAGATGCCGGTGGTCCGCACGTTCCCGTAGGCCGACAGCACCGTCTTCTTCACCGTCCCCTGGCGGGTGGCAAAGATCAGACACTTGTCATCGGTAAACTCTCGCACCGGCACCAGGGATGCGATCTGCTCGTCCGGCTTGATGGCGATGCAGTTGATCACCGGCTTCCCCCGCGCCGCGCGGCCGGCCTGGGGAATCTCGTGCACCTTGAGCCAGTACACCTGCCCCTTGTTGCTGAAGAACATGAGGTAGTCGTGGGTGCTGGCGATGAAGAGATGCTCGACCCAGTCGTCGGCCTTGAGATCGGCCCCATTGAGGCCCCGGCCCCCCCGGCGCTGCCGCTTGTAAGTGGTGATCGGGATCCGCTTGATGTAGCCGCTGTGGGAGATGGTGATGACCATGTCCTCTTCGGCGATCAGGTCCTCGACCGTGAACTCGCCCTGGTCAGCCACAATCTCGGTCCGGCGCTCGTCGCCAAAGGTGCTGCTGATCTCCTCCATCTCTTCCTTCAGAATTGCCATCCGCTTGGGCTTGGAGGCCAGAATCCCCTTCAGCTCCTTGATGGTGGCGCGCACCTCCTTCAGCTCGGCATCCAGCTTCTCGATCTCGAGCCCGGTGAGCTTGGCCAGCCGCATGTTGAGGATGGCGTCGCTCTGCTTCTCGCTGAAGCCGAAGCGTTTCCGCAGCCGTCCGTCAGCCTCTGCCGCGTCCGCGGAACCGCGAATGATCTTGATGACCTCGTCGATGTTATCGACCGCGATCTTCAAGCCGTCGAGGATGTGCTCCCGGGCCTGCGCCGCGTCCAGGTCGAACTGGGTGCGGCGGGTGATGACGCTGTGCCGGTGATCGATGTAGTGCTGCAGCAGCTCCTTCAGATTCATGATCTTGGGCGCGCCGTTGGTGAGCGCGAGCATGATCACCCCGAAGGTGGTCTGCATCTGGGTATGCTTGTACAACTGATTCAGCACCACGTTGGGGATGCTGTCGCGCTTCAGCTCGATGACGATGCGCATCCCGTCCTTGTCGGACTCGTCGTTGATCCCGACGATACCCTCGATCTTCCTCTCCCCCGCCAGCTCGGCGATCGCCTTGACCAGATTCTCCTTGTTGACCTGATAGGGAATCTCGGTCACCACGATCTGCGAGCGGTTGCCGGTCTCCCGCTCTTCGATCTGGGCTCGGGCCCGCATGACCACTCGTCCGCGCCCGGTTTCGTAGGCCTCCTTGATCCCTTCCCGTCCGTAGATGTACGCCCCGGTCGGAAAGTCTGGCCCCTTGATGACTTTGCGGAGCTCGGCGATAGTCGCTTCCGGATTGTCCACCAGGAGCTGCACCGCTTTGACGACTTCCCGCAGATTGTGCGGCGGGATGTTCGTCGCCATACCGACGGCAATACCGCTCGAGCCGTTGACCAGCAGGTTGGGGATCTTGGCGGGAAGGACGGTGGGCTCTTGCAGCCGGTCGTCGAAGTTGGCCTGGAAATCGACCGTGTTACGGTCGATGTCCTCCAACATGGCCATGGCAATCCGGGTCAGCCGGGCCTCGGTGTAGCGGTAGGCTGCTGCGGGATCTCCATCGACCGACCCGAAGTTGCCTTGCCCGTCCACCAGGGGATAGCGCAGGGAGAAGTCCTGCACCATGCGCACCAGGGCGTCGTAGACCGAGCCGTCACCGTGCGGGTGGTACTTGCCGAGCACATCGCCTACAACCGTAGCCGACTTCTTATAGGCGCGTCCGGGCACCAGGCCCAGCTCGTTCATCGCGTAAAGGATCCGGCGGTGGACCGGCTTGAGTCCATCGCGGACGTCAGGGAGGGCTCGGGAGACAATGACGCTCATCGAGTAGTTGATGAACGACTGCTGCATCTCATCTTCGATGAGCCGGGGCAGAATCCGTTCGCGCGCGTTCGGTGCAGTCATGAGGTTCCTGTTCTAAGCAGTAACAGCCTGGGCAGGCCAACACTCAAATATAGTTGACGTCACCAGACGCTAGCAACTCCCACCTAGTGTCGGAAATCAAGGAGTGACAAGCAGTTACTGGCCCAGAACCGGAGCCTGGCAGGGCCGGCGTGCCGGACCCTAAAGACGCCCTAAGTCGCTGCCGATACTCCCTGTAGGCCCGGATACGACCAACCAAGAGATCATATGCTCTCGAGATATCTGTTCATCACAAGCTCCTTTCTCGTCCTCGCGGGCCTGCTGGCGGAGCCCCGCGCGCTTGTAGCTCAGACTGCGAGCAATAACGGCGGGTTCGACAGCTTTATCATGCTGGTGCCCCCGCGCGATACCAACGCCATCAAGAAGCTGCTGCGCGCGTCCATCGAGGCGGGAGGCACAGCCGAGACCCGGAGACAGCAGGCTGAGACCATGCGACTGGGAGCACGGGGGCGAATCGAGGCCAAGAAGGTGGAGATCGACCGGATCAAGGAGCGGATCAATGCGGCCCGGAAAGACAATCGCGAGGCCGACCGGCTGGGACTCGATGCGGAGCGGAAGGCTGCGGAGCTGGAAATCCGCCTGATGGAACGGCGGGAGGAGTTGCGGCGGTCGGAGATCGACCTCGAAATCAAGCGCGCCGAGCTCTCCTCGTTTACTCAGAAGGCTTTGGAGGTGGAGCTACAGCTCGCCACTCGGCGGGCTGGCAGACTGCGGAAGCCGGGCGGCGGTGCCACCGGGGCGAGCCTGGATCGGGTCATCGGGGAGCTCGAAAAGCAGACCCTGGAGGCTCAGCGGGCCCAGGCTGCGTCGAGCATCGATGTGGCGGATCGGGAAATCGTGGTGATCGACCGGCGTTTGGAGCTCCTGGACGCCCAGCAAAAGGTTCTGGTGGGCAAGTAGCCCAGATTAGCGATCCCGCAGTTCCCGTTTCTCCGATCGAACCAGCAGCACCGTTCCTTCACCCCGTCCCACCACCGGCCCAGACTTCGGCTGCACGACCTCGCCGATGGGCCGTCCCTCCCGATCCAGCACCTGAAACACAGCATACGGCGTCCGGCGCAGTATCTCGACCATGGTGACCCCCCAAGTATGGATTCCGAATTGGCTAATCGGTCGTATCGTTGAGATGCCCTCACGGGGCGTAGGGTTGCTTCGGAGTCGGGAGCAACGATTCTGCTCCCTGCCGTGTCAGAGAGGCGGTTCAAGGTCACGACCCTACGCTCCGGAGCCGGGTGGACGAACGCGAGCTGATTGGCCGAGTGCTGGCGGGAGACTCGAACGCCGAGCGTGCGCTGTACGACGGGCACGTGGATCGGGTCTTCCGGCTGGTATACCGGATGGTCGGGGATCTCGACCGGGCTCAGGACTACACTCAGGAGACCTTTATCCGAGCGTTCAGTCGCCTGGGAGACTTCCGGGGAGAATCGGCGTTATCGACGTGGCTGGGCTCGATCGCCATTTCGGTCACCCTCAATGGCTTACGGAAGGTGCGCCGGTTGCGCGACCGGGAGGTCGCCCTGGACGATGCAGTGCCGCTCGGCCGAGCCGACCGGGAAGCGGAGCCGGACCTCAAGGCTCGCCTGAGTCAGGCGATCGACGGGCTGCCCGACGGGTACCGGGCCGTGTTCGTGATGCATGACGTGGAGGGCTATACCCACGAGGAGATTGCCACCTCGCTGGGGGTCCATCCGGGAACCTCGAAAGCGCAACTGTTCCGGGCCCGCGCCCGGCTGCGAGAGGCCCTCGCCGACTTCGTGAAGGACTGAGGAGATGCTGGACGATCGATTCGATGATCTGCTGCGGGAATCCGCCAGCGACTACAACGATCCCCCGGAGACCCCGCGCGAGGAGATGTGGGCGGGTATACAGGCAAAGCGGACCGAGAAGGCGGACGATTCGGTCCTACCTTTCCGCCCTCTCCGTCATCTTCGTCCTCTCCGTTGGGCCGCCGGCATCGCTGCCGTCCTTGCTCTCGGCATCGGACTCGGTCGGCTGACTGTACGGAGACCGGAACCGGTTCCTGCACCTTTGACTGTGGCGACCGCGACTCCCAAGGCCACCGGGAACGCCGCGTATCAGATCGCTACCACCGAGCATCTGAGCCAGTCAGAGGCCTTCCTCACCCTTTTCCGGGCGTCGTTGCGGGGCGGCGGCAACGAACGGCTGGCTTCGGCCACCGCCGGTCAATTGCTGGCGACTAACCGGCTGCTGCTCGATTCTCCCGCCGCAAGCGATGCAAAGACTCGGCTTCTGCTCCAGGACCTGGAGCTGGTTCTGGCGGAGATCGCCCAACTCTCGCCCCAGCCGAAGACTCGTGATCTCGACCTGATCACAGAAGGGTTGGAACAGGGCGGTGTGCTTTCGCGATTGAGAACAGCCGTGCCCTCCGGCGCGAGCTCAACCCAAGGAGCGCTCTAATGCAGTACCTGCAGTTCGGGCTCGCGCTGGCGACTCTCGCCGGACTGGGGGAATCGTGGATTCATCCGGTCAGGTCCGCTATCGACCGGATCCCCGCGGTGGAGCTACCGGCCGACAGTTTGGTCCCGAGGCTGCCGGCTCCCTGGCTCCAGGGCGATGCGGCTGATTCGTTATATCGCCGCGCGCGGGAGCTGCTCAACCGGCGGGACTACCGGACGGCGGCGAGCCTGTTTGGGCAGATCCCCGAGCGGTACCCCCGCTCGGGCTACGCTCCCGACGCATTCTACTGGCAGGCCTTCGCGCTGTACCGCATCGGAGGAGATCGCGAGCTGCGTCAGGGTCTCGAGGCCTTGGGCCGCCAGCGGGATCGTTTTCCCCAGGCCGCGACCAAGGGCGATGCGGCCTCGCTCGAGCGCCGGATACAAGGGGAGCTTGCCCGGCGGGGAGATCCCGAAGCGGCGGCGGACATTGCCCGGGCCGCGGAGACCGCCGCAGGGCCGGTTGGGCCCGTTCCCCCGGTGCCGCCCGTTCCCCCGGTTCCGCCAATCCCACCGGAGCCTCGGGGACGCCACGTGCATGAACACGACGGCTGCTCCGACAATGACGACGACATGAAGGTCGCGGCACTCAACGCCTTGCAGCAGATGGACGAAGCCAAGGCTCGGCCGGTGCTGCGCAAGGTCCTGGCCCGGCGGGACACCGGGTCGGTGTGCCTTCGGCGGAAAGCGATCTTCCTGGTGGCCCAACAGAAAGAGCCGGGCACCGAGGATCTGCTGCTCGAGTCGGTGAGGACTGATCCGGACACGGATGTGCGGGGACAGGCGGTGTTTTGGCTGTCGCAGGTCGGCACCGACAAAGCCGTGGGAGCGCTGGACTCCATCCTGCGTTTCTCCAAGGATCCCGAGATCCAGGACAAGGCGGTCTTCGCGCTTTCGCAGCAGGACAATCCGCGGGCTCAGCAGGCCTTGAGGAGCTACGCCGAGCGGGAAGGAATTCCCGAAGCCACCCGGGAGAAAGCCATCTTCTGGCTGGGCCAGAAGCAGACCGCCGAGAATGCGAGCTACCTGCGGGCACTGTACGGCAAGCTCAAGAGCCAGGATCTAAAGAAGAAGGTGCTTTTCTCCCTTTCCCAGATGGGCGGGGAGGAAAACGGTCGCTGGCTGCTCCGGGTGGCGGGCGATAGCTCCCAGGGTCTGGAGATGCGGAAGCAGGCGCTCTTCTGGGCCGGACAGAGTGGGGTGTCGATCGATGAGCTGACCAAGCTCTACGCCAACGTCGCAGATAAGGAGATGCGGGAGCAGCTCATCTTCGTGTACTCGCAGCGGGAGGAGCCGGCCGCGCTCGATAAGCTGATCGAGATCGCCAAGAGCGACCCCAACCCGGATCTCAAGAAGCGGGCTCTCTTCTGGCTGGGACAATCGGAGGACAGCCGGGCGGTGCAGGCCCTACAGGATATCATCGAGCAGCCCTAGGGAGCGCCATGCGCGGATCCCTGATATACCTCGGCATCCTTCTTGGGGCAGTTCCTGTCGCCCTGCGCGCGCAGTCCTTGCAGCCGCGCGTCACGGCCGTGGGAAACGGGACGGTGCATCTGAGCTACCCTGCGCGTCCCGGGGTTTGCGGCGAGGGACCCAACCGCATCAGTACCGACGGGCGTAATGAGGAATGGGAGGACAACTGTGAATCCCAGCCGGTACGTGTCGCGCTCAAGCTCGAAGACAGAAGGGTAGTCGGGATCAGGACCTACGTAGGGGGACGCTGGCGCCCAGGATCTGCCGCCACCGACTTGGGAACGGTGCGCCCCCAGGAGGCGGCGGCATACTTCCTGGCGCTGGCCCAAAGCTCGGCTGAGCTTGCCGGCGATCCGGTGCTGCCGGCAACGCTGGCCGACAGTGTCACGGTCTGGCCGTCGTTGGTCCGGCTGGCTCGTGCCAGCGATCTGCCGAGCGAGACTCGGCGATCGGCGATCTTCTGGCTGTCCCAGGCCGCGGGAAAGGCCGCGGCAAGTGCGCTCGATTCGCTCGCATTCGATGACAAGGGTGATCGGGAGGTTCGAAAGCAGGCGGTCTTCGCGCTCTCCCAGCGGCCAGACCACGAGGGCGTGCCCGCCCTCATCCGCATTGCCCGGAGCAATTCCGACCCCCAGCTGAGGAAGACCGACCTGTTCGAAGAAATTCTCCGCTAGGCAACCCTTTTTCCGCTTCCGCCATCTAAGCCTCGCACTCGATAACCTGGCGCGAGGCCCAGCATCCATCCGTCTCCGCTGCCATCGGTCCGGCCCAACAGTACCGGAGGTCCTGCGTGGGCGATCCTACCGCGGCAATTGCGCTCTATTTGGCGTTGAGCGGGGTCGTGGTTCCCCCTCAAACCGACTCGATCCCCCCGACCGGAAACCGCGCGATGGTTCGGGCGGCGCGCATGAGCGGTACGATCGAGCTGGATGGACATCTTTCCGAGGCAGCCTGGGCCAGTGCTATGCCGGTGAGCGGGTTTTCTCAGCGGGACCCTCACGAGGGCGCTCCTGCCACCGAGCGTACCGAAGTCCGGATACTCTACGACGACAACGCGCTGTATGTCGGCGCCCGAATGTATGATGCCAGCCCCGATTCGGTGCTCGCCCAATTGGCCCGGCGGGACCGGATCACCAGCTCTGACCGATTTCTCCTCTTTTTGGACTGCTACCACGACCATCGCACCGGGTTCTACTTCGGAATCAATGCCGCAGGGACGCTCTACGATGGCACCCTCTACAACGATGACTGGGACAGCGATACCTGGGACGGAGTATGGGAGGGGAAGGCGGCCAGAGACTCCTTGGGCTGGAGTGCAGAGCTCAGGATACCGTACTCTCAACTTCGCTTCCAAAGGCAGCGGGAACATCGCTGGGGCATCAACTTCAAGCGCGAGATCGCCCGCCGGAACGAGCAAGACTATCTGGTCCGCACCCCCAGCAACGGCAGTGGGTTCGTCTCCCGGTTTGCGGAGCTCGTCGGCATTGATGCCGTGTCACCTCCTCGCCGGCTCGAGGTCCTGCCCTACGCCACCAGCAAAGCTGAATACATGGGCCACGAAGCGGCGGACCCATTCAATGACGGATCCCACCTGGGAGCCGAGATTGGGGGCGACTTCAAGGTCGGGATCGGCAGCAACCTGACGCTGGATGGCACGGTGAATCCGGATTTCGGCCAGGTCGAGGTGGACCCCGCGGTCGTGAACCTCAGCGATGTGGAGACCTTCTTCGAGGAGCGGCGCCCGTTTTTCGTGGAAGGCGCCAACATCTTCGAATACGGCTACGGCGGAGCCAACGATTTCTGGGGCTTCAACTGGGCTGGTCCCGATTTCCTGTACAGCCGGCGGATCGGGCGTACCCCGCAGGCGGAGCTTCCCGACTCCGTGGATTATTCCAGCGTGCCCAGCGGGACGAACATCATCGGTGCGGCCAAGCTGTCCGGCAAGCTGCGAGGTTGGAACATCGGTGCCCTCAACGCCGTGACCAGCAGGGAACATGGCAACTTCTCGCTGGGTCCCCGTCAATGGAGCCAGGAGGTGGAGCCGCTGACGTATTACGGAGTCTATCGGGCACAGCGGGAGTTGGCCGGTGGCCGGCACGGCATCGGTTTCATCAGCACCCTCACGGCTCGCTCCTTTGATGAGCCGCGCCTGAAGGACGAGCTCAGCTCCAGCGCGCAAGGCTTCGGAATAGACGGCTGGACCACAATAGATCACGATCGGAAATGGGTGGTGAGTGGCTGGGCCGGCCTGAGCCGGGTAAGCGGCAACCCGGTACGTCTGCAGTCGCTGCAGGAGAGTTCGGTGCACTACTTCCAGCGGCCGGATGCCGACTACCTCGGCGTGGATTCCACCCGCACTGCCCTGTCAGGTTACGCCGGCCGGATCTCCCTCAACAAGCAGAAGGGCAACTGGATGTTCAACTCGGCGGTGGGACTCGTCAGCCCCGGCTTCGAGGTGAATGATCTCGGATTCCAGTCCCGCGGCCGATCAGATCAACTCCCACGTAATGGTCGGCCACAAGTGGACCCAACCCGGCCGTCTCGTCAGGAGCTGGCGGCTCAACCTGGCGACCTTCCGGACCTATGACTTTGGTGGAGATCTGACCTGGAACGGCTACTTCCTCACCGGATTGTTCGAGCTCAACAATTTCTCGACCGGCAAATGGTACCTGGCCTATAACCCCGAAAGCTGGAGCGACCGGCGAACCCGGGGCGGACCGTTGACCCTCAATCCGTCCGGTGTGGAGTGGGATTTTCAGATGGACTCGGACCCCAATAAGCGGTGGAACTACGGATTCGGGTTCCACGGCACCAACTACCGGCTGGACTCGGACAAGACCTGGAGCGTCAAGGGCGCCCTCGAGTGGAAAGCGGGAGCGCGGGTCACCCTCCGGGTCGAGCCTCAGCTCGAGCGCAGCCGGACCTCGGCCCAGTACGTGGACACCTTCGATGACGCCACGGCGACCGGTACCTACGGCCATCGTTACGTGTTCGCCGATCTGGACCAGACCACAGTGTCGGCCAGCCTCCGGCTCAATTGGATTTTCACTCCCCGGCTGAGCCTCGAGGTCTATACCCAGCCGCTGCTCTCGTCCGGTCGCTATACCGGATTCAAGGAGCTGGCGCGCCCTCGCAGCTACGCCTTCACCGGCTATCCGGATCCGACGCCCACCGCCGACCCTGACCGAATCATCGTGGATCCGGACGGCCCCTCCGGGCCTGCGGCAGGACAGGAGATCGATGATCCGAATTTTTCGCTGGCCTCGTTGCGGGGAAACGCGGTGCTCCGCTGGGAGTATTCGCGCGGGCTCTACCCTCTTTCTGGTATGGACCCAGAATCGCTCCGATACTGAGAGCATCGGCACCTTCCGGACCGGCCCCGCGCTTGACCGCCTCTTCAACGCCACGGCCGACAACATCTTCATGGTGAAAGTGTCTTACTGGTGGAACCCGTAGTCCCGCCCCCATTGCCATTCTGCCCGTTACATCGCACTACTTTGTAGCCCTGCCGGCTGCTGGGTCGGCTGCGACGTCCCCGCTACCAAGAAGGTGCGAATGAAGAGCGATCCCATTGAGCCCGGAACCGGCTCGGCCGGGTTGCCCGGCGTTCTGCGACTCACCGCCGGCCTGGCCATCCTGGCACTTGCGGCGCTGGCCGCCCTGGTCGTGCTGGACATCGTGCCTCGCGAGCAACTGGCCTCCTATGGGCGCCGCATCGTGTTGCTCACTCTGATCGTTGCCCTCGCCTCCCTGGGAATCGGAGGTCTGGTGCGCTGGGGCCGCCGGAACTAGGGGCGATCCTGATAGATTTCGCCCGTGCTCGCCAGCCGAACGTTCCTTATCAGCACCTTCTTCGCCGGACTCCTTGCCGCATGCGGCGCGTCGAAGCCGGCCGCACCGGTCATCGAGCTGGCTGCGCATGGCGATACGGTACTCACCTCCTATGCCGAGGTGACCGAGGCGGCCTGGCTCGCCGGCAATCGCTGGGCGCTGGTAGCGCCATCCAACGACGCCGCGGCAGTGGTCGATTTTACCCGCCGGACAACCACACCCCTCGGCGGCGCCAAGTCCAGGGAGTTTCGCAATCCTTCCAGCCTGTTCACCGCCAACGACACCCTGTATGTGGGCGATTGGGGGCTGCGGCGGCTGACGCTCTGGACCCCCGAAGCCCGCCCGGTCCGTTCTATTCCAGCCTCCGCCATCGTGCGGGGCAGCCTCCCTCGCGCCCGCGACGCGGCCGGCCGGTTCTATTTCGAGCTTGCTCCTCGACCCGGCCCCGATGGCAGCGGCAATCGCGACTCCGCGGCCGTGGTGAGAGTCGACCCCGAATTCACCCGGGCGGACACCATCGCACGGCTGGCTCCCCTCGATATCGCCGAGGTGGTGGGTGACGCCGGCCGGCGATTTGAGCGGCGAGTCTTCAGCGGGGTGGATCGCTGGGGCGTGCTGCCCGACGGATCATTGTGGGTCGCGCGAGTCTATGACAACCGGGTCGACTGGAGCAAACCGGGTGCGGCGCCGGTACGGGGTCGTCCGTTGCCAGATCGGGTTCTGGAGGTGACCCGCTACGACCGGGAGCTGTTTCTTCGCAAGTTTCCGCCGGAGCTCAGAACCACCGCGCAGGAGCTGCCCTTCGCGGCGTTGAAGCCTCCGTTCGAGGCCGGACTGACCAGTCCGGCGGGAACGGTGTGGCTGGAGAAGAGCCGGGCGCCGGCGGATTCTACCCGGCGATATCATGTCGTCGATCGCCAGGGAAAGCTGGCGGAGGAGGTCCGGGTCAGGGGCCAGGGACATATTCTGGCCCTCGGGCCCGATGTTGCCCTGGTGGCCGAGCCTACTCGCGACGGCGTCCGTCTGATTCAGGTCAAGCTGCCCTCCACGTCGGGCCAGTGACCTCGCGTTTCAGTCTTCAAGCCTGTTCCCGGAGGATCCATCGAATGAAGTTGGCGCCAGCTGTCTCCACCTTCGCCCTGATCGCAATCGTTGGGTGCCGCGCTGCCGAGAGTCAGAGCGCCCTGATGCTCGAGTCCAAGCTGCCCGCCAGCTTTGCCACGCTGAGCAACGTGGTCGAGTTGAAGGATGGCCGTCTCGCGTTTACCGATACCCGGAACAAGCTCTTCCTCCGGGCCGACCTCAAGAACGGCAAGGTAGACACCCTGGGCACGCGGGTTGATTCGCTCGCGCCGAACGGGCCGGTGAGCAGCTACCGCTTCCCCGGCTGGGTGGCCCACCTCAAGGGCGACACTCTCGCGCTTGATCGATTTCAGCGCCCTTCGGACCACGCTCTGGAATGAGGCCGGCCGCCCGCTGGGCGTCCTCCCGATCAAACCGGTCGCGGGCACTGCGCCCGTGCTTATGTACGACACCCTGGGTCGAGGCTATAAAGTCGATTATCAGGCGGTGCTCGGTGGCGGCGAGCCCGGACGGACCCTTCGGCCGGATAGCATTCCGGTGCTCCGAATTGTCCTGCCCGGCGGCGCGGTCGATACCATCGCACTGCTGGCCTCACCCGAGTACGGCGACGCCGTCTTCGGGGAGCAGGTCCAGCAGGCAGCCAAGGTGTTCGCGCCCCAGGATTTCTTCGGAGTGCTGCCGGACGGAACCGCCTGGATCGCGCGCGGCCGGGAAAACCGGGTGGACTGGCGCTCGCCCGACGGAACCTGGACTCAGGGCCAGTCCCACCCGTACACCAAGACTCCCGTCACCCAGACCGATAAAGACCGGGTGCTCGCCCAGGTCCGCGAGCACGGAAAGCAATTCGGGATGCCCCAGGATCTGCGGGTGGAGTACCCCTTCGCCGATACGAAGCCACCTTTCGACCTCGCGGTGGGTCGCCCCAATGGAGAGGTCTGGCTTCAGCGCCCTCGCAAGCAGGAAGGCGCCAGCCTGGTGTACGATGTCTTCGATCGGAAGGGGGTCTGGCGGCGGGAGGTGGCTTTCCCTCAGGACGCGACGCTGGCCGGCTTCGGTCCGGGGGGCGCGGTGTACGCGTCAATCAAGAACGGAGATGGGTCGAGGACGGTGGCGAAGTTCAGGTTGAAATAGTCGGGAGCTCCAGCTCAATCCAAAATCGGCGGCTCCTCGCCCGGAGGAGTATTCGGTCCCGCGGTGTCGGTCCGCCGCCGGTCGCGCCGGGCACCCTCCTCGTACCACCGGCGGGTGATCTCGCCGGCGAGCTCCCGGTTCCCCAGCCCGAAGGCAAGTCCCACCGCCAATGCTGCCGCGCCCAGAATCAGGGTGAACGCCGCGGTGACGATCTCCTCCGCCACTCCGACCTGCTGTAGCGCCATGAAGAGCGCGATGACGATGACCGCGCCCTTGGCCATCTTCGCCACCGTGGGCACGCCGGAGACGCTGCCGGCCGATGCCAGGATGAGGCCGCGCACGAACTCGCCGACGATGATTCCCAGTATGACGATGACGATCCCGGCGATCAGGGTGGGAATGAACGCCAGCATCACCCCGAACATCTCGTTGATGCTCTCCAGGCCCAGCGCGGTGCTCGCGAGCAGGATCACCACCAGCATGACCAGCCAGAAGATCAGCTTGGCGAGGGCCCGCACCGGATCCAGCCGGGAGCCGGTCCGGCCGACTACTTCGTCGAGGCCTCCCGCGCTGGCCATGCGGTTGAAGTTGAGTCGCTTGAGCGTCTCATCCGCCCAGCGCTGAACCTGGCGAGCCAGAAAGTAGCCGGTGAGCAGAATGACCGCCGCGCCGAGCAGCGCCGGAACCACACTGCCGATCTGTTTGGCACCCACGACGATGCGCTGCCAGAGCTCGTTCACTGCGCGACCTCGATGACAAGTTTGCCAACCTGGGCGCCCTGGCTCAACCGCTCGAGAGCACCGACCGCCTGGTCGAGTGGCACCACCTGATCTATCACCGGCCAGAGCTTCCCTTCGCCTGCCAACCGCACGATCTCGGCGTATTCTCGCCGATTGCCCAGCGTGGACCCGAGAATGCTCCACTGGTGCCAGAAGAGCCGGCGGAGATCCAGTGACACCATAGGCCCCGTGGTGGCACCGCAGATCACCAGGCGCCCGCCCCGCCTGAGCGCGCGAAGAGAGCCTTGCCAGCTCTGCTCACCGGAGCTGTCGACGATGACGTCGGCCCCTCGGCCACCGGTAAGCTTCCGGACTTCAGCGGGAACGTCCGTTGCCCGGTGATTGAGCGCGGCATCGGCGCCGAGCTTCCGGGCCACTTCGAGCTTGGCGTCGGTTCCGCTGGTCACGATGGTCCGGGCTCCCAGCAGCCGGGCGACCTGAAGCGCGGCCAGAGCCACACCGCCGCCAATACCCCAAATCAGGACCGTCTCCCCGGCCCGGGTACCTGCCCGGGTGGTCAGCATGCGCCACGCGGTCAGAGTAGCGAGTGAAAAGGCCGCAGCCTGGGCCCAGGGCATCTCCGGAGGAACCCGGGCCAGGTTCTCGGCCGGCAGGACGAGGTACTCGGCAGCAGTTCCGGGGACATGCTCCCCCAGCACTCGTACCGTCGCGCACAGCGACTCTTCGCCTTCCAGGCAGGCGGGACACTGGCCGCAGGAAAGCGTCGGGTTGACCATGACCCGGTCGCCGGGACGGACCTGGTGCACTGCGGACCCCACCGCTTGAACCGTTCCTGCCGCATCGCAGCCAACCACATGAGGGAACCGGTAAGTGATCCCCGGTAAGCCCTGGGCAACGAACAGATCCAATCGATTGAGGGCGATGGCCTGAACCCGGAGGAGCACCTGGTCGGGTGACTGAATGGTGGGCTCCGGCAACTCCTGTACCTGCACCTGCTGGAGTCCGCCGGGTCCGGTTAATACGAGGGCTTTCATTCGCCTCGTTGCGTCAGAACGAGGGGCTTACGATCTGCTCGCCCGGCTGGAGCGGGATGGCGATGGGCCGGCTCCCTGGCGCCGTAGATTGCAAGAACAAGCTGTAATCGACCCGTCCCTTGGCGGCGTCCCGGGTGCGGCCGAGGAGGTAGACCAGGCGGTCCCCATCCCGGGAAACGGTCAGACCGGCGATCGGGTCCTCGGTCTCCAGCAGTTGGGAGTCGCTGCCACTGGGGGTCAGCCGCATCACCCTGGACCCCTTCGAGCCGCCGCCGCGCTCCACCACGTACGCCAGGTCACCGTTGCGAAAGAACCGGGGGTTGGTTTGCCGGGCCGAGCTCTTCACCAGCCGCCGCTGATTGCTCCCATCCAGGTTCATGGTGTAGATGGCGTGGTTGCCATCCCGCGCCGACACGAACGCGATGCTGCGCCCATCGCTCGAGACCGACGGGGAGTGGTTGCCACCCGATGCGATGGTCAGCACCCGGTTTTCACCGCCGTCGGCGGACATGATGGCGATCTGAGAGGTGGTCCCGGTAGTCGAGGTGTACACGATACGATTGCCGTCAGGGGTCCAGGCCGGCTCGCCCTCGTTACCTGAACTGGACGTCAGACGGCGCAGGTTCTTGCCGTCCGCGTCCATGACGTAGATGTCGAAGCTGCCGTTGCGGCTCGAGCTGAACGCGACCCTGGTGCGGTCGGGAGAGAGCGCGGCTTGAATATTGGTGATGCTATCCACCAGCACGGGAAACAGATTGGTGGGGCCGGGAGCGCGCATCTGATAAATGCCGTAAGCTCCTCCCCGGTTGGAGCTCAACAGCAGGTCGCCCACCACGAAGACATCGGCGCTGGCCTTCTTTCCCCAGGGCGTGGTGGCGCTCACCGCGGCGTGCCCCGGGCTCATCGCATCCACCACCCCGCCGTTATCGCGGACGGTAGCCACATCCGGCCGATCCGAGCTCCAGCGGACCGCCGGGGTCCGCCCACCAGTACCGGCCTGATCCAGGAGCAGTGCGGCGAGGGTGGTTCGTTGCCCCACCAGCAGGCCGACCCGCGACGGTTCCACGCCGATCTCTCCGGCCACGACCTGGATGGTCCAGACCGCGGGCGTAATCCCCGGAATACGGGCGGTAAGCGTGGTGGTACCCAACGCCTTGGGCGTGAGTACGCCGGTGGCAGGATCGAATCCGGCAACGCCGGAGTCGCTCAGCTCCCAGCTCACCCGGGCCTCAGGGATTGCGGTCGAATCCGCGGATTGGGCCTCAGCGGTGAATTGGCGGGTGGACCGCAGGGGCACCTGAATGGGACTGCTTTGAGGCGGTGAGACGACCAGTGCATCGGGCACCCGATGGACCAGCACCGTCGCCTTCCGTTCCTGGCCGAATCCGGCGGCGATGATCTCCGCCTGTCCGGCGGCGCGGGCCCGAACGATCCCGGCTGGGGTGACGGACGCAACCGCCGAGTCGGTCGAGCGCCATTGCAGCATCCCCCGGATTTCCCGATTCCCCTGGCTGGGTACGAGCGCGCGGAGCGTGTCGGCCTCGTCCGCGCCCAGCATCACCTTGCTGGGCGAGACCACGAAGTCTGCCTGGGAGACGTCGACCGGCAGGCTGGCCATGAGTCGGCCCGAGGTGGCCTGCAGCGTCGTTCGCCCGACCGCCACACCGGTAACCATGCCGCCGGTGTCTACCCGGGCAATCTCCGGCTTGAGCGACTTTACCGTCACGGTGCCGAGCGCCGCTGGGGCACCGTCTTCTCTCAGACCACGAGCGATGATCCGGAGAGTCTCGCCGGGAAACAGGCTGAGTGAGGGGGGATCCAGGGTAAGCACCGCCGCTGTCTGGGTGCGTGCGGCCGGAGTGCCACTGCTCGAGGCACTGCCGGTTATCAGGATGGCCATCGAGGCCCGCCTCCCCTGCGAGCGGGCTTCAATCTTGGCGAGACCCGGTTTCACCCCGACGACGGTGCCGTCCTTCCGCACCTGGGCCACCAGGGTATCGGAGCTCCAGAAGGTGAACTTGGCGGCCTGGATGAGATTGCCCCGCGGGTCGAAAGCGGTCGCGAAAAGCGTCTGTTTCTGACCCACGCCGAGGGTCATCGTCTCGGGGGTTACCTGGACTTCCGCTACCGTTTGGGCCGAGCGCATGTTCGGCTGGGGCCAGCGCCGCAAGTGCGAGGCACGTGAGGAGATAGCGGCGCATCACGAGGGCAGCCCGACGCCGGTGCGGGGCCGCTCGATCGGGGCTGGAGTCACCGGTCGGTTGTTCCAGGAATAGAGTATGGTGGCGTAAATAATAGCTCAGCTCCTGGGGCATCGCACGTTTTTGTGGGGGAAGCCATGGTGCGCATGGCTTGCACAAGCACTGAGGATGTGCAAGTTATATGTCTCATTCACCCGTAGGCGCCCACGCGCCTCGAGACCGGCGGCGGGTGGCGCCGCACATGCGTTCGGGAGGGAGCGAAGATGGCCGAGCTTCATTTCATGGAGATGGGCTGGTCCGGGTCTGGATGGATGGATCCGCTGCCCATGGAGAGTACCCCTTCTCCAACTCCCGCCTCCACGCCTTCGTCATTCAGCGATTATGCCGAGCCGTCGCCCACCCGGGCTGCCCCCCGCAAAAGGTCCGGCTCCCGCAAAAAGACAGCCAAGCGCTCAGCCAAGCGTGCCAGTAAGAAGTCAGCCCGGAAAGGGGCCCGGAAGAGCGCTCGCAAATCCGCCAAGAGAGCCAAATCCGCCCGGAAAGGGGCCCGGAAGAGCGCCCGGAAGTCGTCCCGCAAATCAACCGCGCGGAAGAGTGCTCGCCGTTCTTCCTCCCGGAAGCGGGCCAAGAAGGGTGGCCGGCGGCGGAGGTAGGCTTAGCCCCGGCTCTCCAGCCGGGCCAGGGCCGCGGCGCAATTGATCAGTGCGATGTGGGTGAAGGCCTGGGGGAAGTTGCCCAGAAACTCACCGGTGGCCGGGTCGATCTCCTCGGAATAGAGTCCGACATGATTGGCATGTCGGAGCATCCGGCGGAACACCCGGTCGGCGCGCTCCCGCTCTCCTATCATCGCCAGAGCCTGGGCCAGCCAGAAGGTGCAGATCGAGAAGGCGCCTTCCTCGCCTTCCAGGCCATCCGGATGCCGGTAGCGGTAGACCAGCTCGCCGTCTTGGGTGGTGAGCTCGCGGGCGATCGCCAGGACCGTCCCATGCACCCGGGGATGGTTCCAGGGTAGAAAGCGGAACATCGGGATGGCCAGAGCCGCGGCATCGAGCGCGTCGTCGCCATAGGACTGCACGAAGGCCTGCCGCTTCTCGCTCCATCCCCGCTCCATGATCTCCGCGTGCAGCGCGTCTCGCGCTTCCCGCCAGGTCGCGGTGTCCGATTCGAGGCTCAGCTCTTCGGCCATCCGGATGCCTCGGTCCAGCGCCACCCAGCTCATCACCTTGCTGAAGACGTAGTGGCGGACCTCGCCCCGCACCTCCCAGATGCTGGAGTCGGGCAGGTGCCAGTTCTTGCTGACCCAATCCACCAGTCCCCGCAGCACTCGCCAGGTCCCCTCGGTCATCTCGTGGTTCCGGCGCCAGATGTCGGCCGTCTCCATGACCTCCCCGTAGACGTCGAGCTGGAGCTGGCCCACCGCGCCATTGCCGACCCGCACCGGACGCGAGTTCCGGTAGCCGCTCAAGTGATCGAGTTGCCGCTCGATCAGATCGCGGCGGCCGTCGATCCCGTACATGATCTGGAGATGACCGCCCCCCTCGTGGCGGCACACCTTCTTCAGGAACCGCATGAACTGATCGGCCTCGCGATAGTGACCCACGGCATCCAGCGCGGCGAGGGTGAACGCGGCATCGCGAAGCCAGACGAAGCGGTAGTCCCAGTTTCGCATGCCGCCGATCGTCTCCGGGAGCGACGTGGTGGGCGCGGCGATCATCGCCCCGGTCTCCGCATGGGTGAGCAGCTTGAGCGCCAGGGCGGAACGCTTGACCATGCCCCGGTAGGGCCCCCGGTAACGGACCTTGGACGACCACTGCTGCCAGAACGCCGCCGTGTTATCCAGCTTGCGGGCGCTCTCGTAGCGATCGACCGGATGGATATCGTCGTCGTCGTAGCGAAGCACCAGCCAGCGCTCCTCGCCCTTTTCCATCTGGAAGCGGGCGGTGGCGGTGGACTGCTCCACCACCCAGTCGAACGGCTTGCCACTGGAGAGGGTGAGCACCTGGTCGGTGCGATCGGTGGCGAAGAGGCCGGCGCGCAGCAGCTCCAGCCGGGTAGTGCGAGCCCCGTACTCGAACCGGGGCATGAAGGTCATGTTCAGCGGCACCCGGCCCCGGGTGCAGCGCAGCCGGCGATGGATCTCGGGATGCGGGCCGGAAGGCCGGCCGTCTTCCGCCACCGGCATGAAATCGATCAGGCTGACGATGCCATCGTCGGCGGTGCGGAAGGTGGTTTCGAGGATGTTGGTCCGCGGCAGGTAGCGCTGGGTCGAGGTCCACCTGCCTTCGGGCTGGATGGCCCAGGTGCCGCCCCGCTCGGTGTCGAGCAGCGCGGCGAAGACACTGCCGCTGTCGAAGCGGGGAAGGCAACACCAATCGATGGCGCCGTCCAAGCCAACCAGCGCCGCAGTTCGCAGGTCACCGATCAGACCGTAGTCGGAGATCGGTTGGTGGCGAACCGCGCCGGCGCGCCGGCCGGGGGCATCGGCTGGCGACTGAGGCTGGACGTCGGTCATCGCCCAAGTATAAGCCGAGCGACCAGCATCTTGCATCGTCCGGCGCAGGTGTCCACCTTGCAGCACCCTCTCACCATTCGAACATGCGCTTCTCCTTGCTCCTCCCGGCCCGGTTACTGATGGCCTCGCGAGCTTCGCATTAGCCACCGGCTCGGTCTCCTGATCCTGGCGGGCGTGCTGCTGCCGGGATGCAAGCCCGAGCCCGACGGCCTGGCGCTGGTGGGCGCAACGCTCATCGACGGCACCGGAGGGCCTCCCCTCCCCGACGCGGCGGTCGTGATTCGGGGTGGCAAGATCGAATCAGTCGGCTCGCGCGCCGCCTTCCAGCTTCCCCAGCGCACCACCGAGATGGACGTCAGCGGCCGCTGGATCATCCCGGGCCTGATCGATGCTCACACTCACGTGGCACCAGCAGCCGCCTGGGCCCGGAGCCGTTTCATCGCGTGGGGCGTCACTACCATTCGCGATGTGCACGGAGGTCTGAACGCCGTCATCGTGCTGCGGAAGCACGCCAACCTGGGAACCGGCGACAGTCCCCGGATGTACATCGCCGGCGCCATGATCGATGGGCTGCCCACCACCTATCCCGATGCCATCGGCGTCAACAGCGAGAAGGATGCCCGGAAGGCGGTGGACCGGCTGGTGAGCGCGGGGGTGGACTTCATCAAGATCTACACCCACATCGACCTCGCGCTCCTGCGAGCAATCCTGGATGAGGCTCGCACCTTCAACGTCAGCGTCACCGGTCATCTCGGCATGGTTGACGCGGTGACGGCGGCCAAGGCCGGCATCTCCGCCATCGAGCACATGACCGGGGTGCCCGAGGCAGCCTCTGCTCAACGATCCTCACTCCTGGCCGCCCACTATCGGGGATTCTTCCCCGGCTGGACTGCATCGGAGCGGAGTTGGGCCGATCTCGACTCCGCCAGCCTCGCCCAGGTGGCCACCCGGTTGGCCGAAGCGAAGATCACGCTCATCCCTACGCTGGTTCTGCACGAGACTCTAAGTCGGCTGAACGATCCCGCTACCTTGAACGACCCGGCGCTGGCGGATGTGCCTCCGGGTCCCCGGACCGAGTGGGACGTGCCCGGGCTGATCAACCGCGCCGGCTGGACCGACGCCGACTTCGCGGCCTTCCGGAGATCGCGTCCCAACCAGGATCTTTTCGTTCGGGCCTTTGTGGCGGCCGGAGGCCGCATCGCGACGGGAACTGACGCGGTCAACCAGCTTCTGGTCCCGGGATACAGTGAGCACCGGGAGATGGAGCTGCTGGTGGCGGCCGGACTGAGCCCGAGGGAGGCACTGCGGGCTGCCACCCGGAACGGTGCGGTCCTTCTGGGAGTCGACTCGCTGGGCTTGATTGCACCGGGCAAGGTGGCCGACCTGATCGTCCTCAAGAAGGACCCGCTGAGAGATATTCGGAACACCCGCGCCATCGAATCGGTGATGACCCACGGCCGAATGCTCAAGCCCGACTCGCTTCGCGCAACCTGGTAACCCATGTCCCTGAGCCGTAGCCTTTCGTTCTCCTCGAGGAGGAGCATCTGAGCGCGTCGCCCGTCGCAGCTGAAGCGATCGAGCGGCTCGCGATGTACTTCGCCGACCTGCCTACCCGGCAAGGGTGTGCTGGCCCGGCGGGCCCTGGCCCGACCGGCGCCGGGGGACGAGGCGCTGAGCCGGCGCCTGCTCGAGACCATGCGGAAGGAGACCCGCCTCGATGGCAGCGTCACCGGTGCCGTCGTCCCCACTATCTGGCGGGCCCACGAATTCATGGATCTGGGATACCGCGGGGATGAGACCTCCTGCGCGCGCATCATGAGCTGGATCCTGGAGCTCCAGGGCAAGCCCGGGGCATTCAACGAGGGTTGCAACCCGACCCGTCACGCCCACAAGGTCTGCGAGCACTTCATCTCGGGGTTCTTCTCGCCGGCTCCGCCGGACCAGCGGCTCGCGCCGGTCATGCTGCCCAATGGGAAGGTGTTCCGGGCCGAGCCCGCCGCCCGCTTTGCGATCAGCTGCCTGGCGTTACGAGCGGTGCTCCGGGCCCGGTTTAACGTCAGCACGATCGAAAAGCATGTCCTGAGCCTGATCCAGCTGCACGAGCGGTGGGCCGAGCTGGACGGCTACTTCGGGGCCGATGCCATCGTGGCCGGAGTGCACGCTCTCGCCTTCGTGCCGCCGCCGCATCGCGGGATTCTGCCGCGGCTCCCGGCATTGGTAGCGGGCCGCCAGGCGGAGGATGGGAGCTGGCCCAACGCGGATCTCTTTCACACCCTCGAGGCCTTGCTGGCGATTGGCACCGTAGAAGCCCGCGACCGCCGTGCGGCGAGCGGTCCCGGCACTGCTGGCCCGCCAGCGGGTCGACGGCAGCTTCGGATCCACCGCACAGCAGGAGCGCGCGCTCATCGCTCTCCGGGCGTTGATCTGGGCGGAGCAGGCCGCTTAGACTGCCGGACTGAGGAGGCTGTATGCCCGACGCTCCCATGGACCAGAAGCCCCGGATCCGACTCACCGCGCTCTCTCACGGCGCCGGTTGAGCCTGCAAGCTCGGCTCCGCCGACCTGGCGCAGGTCCTGCGCCACCTGCCCGCCGTTGCTGATCCACGAGTCCTCATCGACGCCGCCACCCGCGACGACGCCGCGGTGTTCTCGCTGGGACCGGATCGCGCCCTGGTGGCCACGGTGGACTTCTTCACCCCGATCGTGGACAATCCGGCAGCGTGGGGAGCGATCGCCGTAGCCAACGCGCTGAGCGACATCTACGCCATGGGAGCGACGCCGTTGTTCGGGCTCAACCTGGTGGGCTGGCCCCGGGAGGCTGCCCTTCGAGATGTCTTGGGAGAGGTCCTTCGCGGCGCAGCCGAGGTGGCGAAGCGGGCCGGCTGTCTGATTCTGGGCGGACATTCGATCGACTCCGCGGAGCCCACCTTCGGCATGGCGGTGATCGGCGAGGTGCACCCCGACCGGATGCTGACCAACGCGGGCGCCTGCGCCGGAGATCTGCTGGTGCTCACCAAACCCCTCGGCACCGGAATCCTGGCCACGGCCCTCAAACGAGACGCGTTGCTGGAGACCGGCATGGCCGACGCGGTGCGGTCGATGACAACGCTGAACGACGGGGCCTCGCGGGCCGCCTTGAAGGTGGGGGTAAGTGCTGCGACCGATGTCACCGGCTTCGGGTTGATCGGCCATCTCACCGGCATGCTCGAGGCCAGCAAGGTGGCCGCCGAAATTGCGTTCGAGGCGCTTCCCATCCTGCCGCATGCCAAGAACCTGGCCTCGCGCGGCGTGGTGCCCGGCGGTACCCAGCGGAATCTCGAGGCGGCGACGAATGTAGACTGGGCACCCGAGCTCAGCCCCGCCGACCGCTACATCTGTGTGGATGCCCAGACCTCGGGCGGCCTGCTGTTGGCGGTGCCGGCGGAGAACGAGGCGGCGTTGCTGGCGGCACTGAAGGAAGAGCGCACTCCCGCTGCCGTCGGTTATCGGCCGAGTGGTTGCCGGGCCGGCCGGGACAGATCAGGTGACGCCAGCCGACCGGACCGCAAGTGTCATCCTTTAAGCGTGCTCGGATCTCAATGTCCCATTCGCTGGACCGCCCAACGCATGGATCAGCTGGAGAATGCCGCCCGGCGAGGGCTCCGGGTGGCGCTCTCCCGGCGAGGCACCGAGTACATCGTGGTTGCTCAGCGGGTGACCACGGTGGAACAGCACGACGCGCTGGTCGGCTGGCTGCCGATGACCGGCGAGGAGCTCACCTTCCGGCTGGAGGACATCGAGAGCTTTCAGGTGATCGAGTGAGCCGCATAGCGGTCGTGCACCTGGACGAGAGTTGTCTGGGCAACGGCCGGGAAGGAGAGAACCCAGGTGGGGCAGGCGGTCTCATCGAGGTCCGCGTGCGGCGCCAGGTGCAGCGACGGGATTTCTATCTTTATTCTCCCCACACCACCAATAACCGGATGGCGCTCGTCGGTGCCGCCAAGGTGCTCGAGCTGCTGGCTACCAAGGGCAACCGGATGAGGGTTCTGCTGGTGTCGGATTCGGAGTACCTGGTGAAGGGCATCCGCCAGTGGGTGCCCGGCTGGATCGCCCGGGGTTGGACCCGCCGGGGCGGCCCGATCGAGAATCTGGCACTCTGGCAGGCGCTCGCGGCGGCGGTACGGCTGCACGAGGTGCAGTGGACCTGGGTGCGGGGTCACGCCAAACATGCCAAGAACGAGTATGCCGATCACCTCGCCGTAAGCGCGGCCCGAGAGCAGAAGAGCTCCGATGGGGTAGTCGAGTCGGGTTTCCTGGAATGGTTGGCCGCCAAGCAGGCCAAGGGACAGTACTCCGGCTACGATCCGGATCAGGAGTTCGAACGGCTGGAGCGGCGGCTGGCGTCCGAGGAAGCCTTCCCGTTAGCTGAATGACCACTCAACCCGACTCCGACCTCCAGCGATTCTTCGCCCAGCTGGTCCATAACCTCGCCGCCATCAATCCCGCTCGGCTGCGCCAACCGATGACGCTGGCCGAGCTCCGCGAATCCGTCATTCCTTACCGGGCCAACCGCCGCGCGCTGCAAATCGAAAGCAGTGAGGACTACGAGCTGGTCGTCATGCGGCTCTGCGCCGGGGAGGGAGGATTCGCGATCACCGAGCCCGAAGAGGCTCAGGTCGATTTCGTGAACGAGCTGAACGGTCCCAATCCGGACCTGACCATCGTCGAGCGGCATAGGAAAGCGGTGGTTGCCCTCGATCCTCGCTCGGTAGCAAGGGCTCTGGATCCCAAGCCCGACCTGGCCTACGCCCCGTGGGAGCAGCAGGTCTCCCACGCGGAGCAGACCAAGAAGGCCGAGGCCGATGCCGCGGAGAAAGCGCCGGTCAAAGAAAAGCCGCCCCAATGCACTCACTGCGGTGCCAAGTTACCCGGTGGCAGGGTGGTGAACTACTGCCCCAAGTGCGGCCAGAGCCAGCTCCGCTGCCCCAAATGCAAGGCCGAGCTGGAGCGGGGCTGGCGGCACTGCGTCGGGTGCGGCACCCCATTAGGGGAGGGTTAGAGCCCTACAGGGCCCGCAATTTGCTCCTTCCTGCAACAACCCCCGTTTCATCGAATTACCCCGGGAAAATGCAAATGATCCGCTCTGTCATGACCCTGGCCTGCCTTCTGGTGGGTTTGGCCTCGACTCTTCGCGCCCAAACTGACACCGTTGCGCGGTCCGCCGACAGCGTTGATGCGCTGGTGGTGGACCATGACTTCACCGGCGGGTTCGAATTTGTGAAGGTCTTCCTGCAGGCGGGTCAGGTCTACCGGGCCGAGCTCAGCTCCATCGATGTGGGGCTGGAGATCAGGACCCCGGGTCGAGCAATCCAGCTCCCCCGGGCTTATACCTACCTCCCTGCCGATACGCCGAGCGGCTTCTCGATTGTCGAGATCTATCCCGAAGTCGACACCGAATACGAAATTCGGCCCACCGGCCTGGCCATTGGCGGGGTTGGTACCCGGTTGCGGCTCTATCGAGACGTACGCGCCTCTCGCCGGCGGCAGTATGTGAAGAACAATCCAGGGTGGGAGGTCGGCGTGGAGATGGCGAGTGGGTGGCACAGCGCCTATCCCCAGAGCCAGACCGCGCTTCCAGCGGGTAGCGCCGACCCCCAGGCCGGGACCGATGTAGACCTCTGTTTCTCGGCCCGCACGCCGCCCGGTAAGCAGGGGTTCGGCTGGTGTGTGCTGGGACTGGGTTACCAGACCCAGCACCAGGATCCGACTATCCTCTGGATTTTCACCGAGCCCCGAGTCCGGATTCTGGGGCATAGTCGAGCGCACGTCTCCTCCTGGGAGCTCGGTGCCTTGCTCCGCTTCGGGGTGGGCATGATCTCGGCTTCGTCTCAGTCTCCCAGGATGCTTGGGCCCGGCGTTTATGTAGCCCGGTACATTCGGAGCAGCTCCGGTGGCGGCGGCCTAAGCCTTCAGCTCGCCTACACTCGTGCGTTCTATCAAGGCTTCGCCAAAGGGGGATTCGGAACCTTTCCCCCTCCTGAGGACATCTCGCCCAGGAATCACCGGCTGTCCTTTGGCGTCGGCTGGTACAAGTAGACCAGGCGGACGTTTCCTTGAAGGTCCGCCAGGGTGATATTTCCGACCATGCCCTCTAAATCCCAGCCCTCCGATCGTGAGATCGTATTCCTGTCCGGGGCGCGCACCGGCTTCGGCACCTTCGGCGGGGCGCTGAAGGACTTCTCCGCCACCGACCTCGGCGCCATCGCCGCCAAGGGCGCCCTCGCCCGCAGCGGCGTGGAGCCAGGCGCGGTCAACCACGTGGTCTTCGGCAACGTGCTCCAGACCTCCGCCGACGCCATCTACCTCGCCCGCCATATCGGACTCCGCTCCGGTCTTCCCATCGAGACTCCGGCGGTCACCGTGAACCGCCTCTGCGGCTCCGGCTTCGAGGCCGTGGCCCAGGCGGCCCAGCAGATCGTGCTCGGTGAATCGGAGGTGGTGTTGGCCGGCGGCACCGAGTCCATGAGCCAGGCGCCCCACGTGGTGCGCGGGGCCCGCTGGGGCCTCCGGCTGGGCCCGGCTCCGTTCGAGGACTCGCTGTGGGAAGCGCTGCGCGACCCCAGCTGCGGCCTCTCGATGGCAGAGACCGCGGAGAACCTCGCCACCAAGTACCGGATCAGCCGGCAAGCGGTGGACTGCTACGCCGCGCGCAGCCAGTCGGCCGCGGCTCAGGGCTGGAAGGACGGCGCCTTTGCCGAGGAGATCGTCCCGGTCTCGATCCCGAACAGAAAGACCAAGCAGAACGAGGATTGGGCCGCCGACGAGCACCTGCGGCCCGGCACCACCCCGGAGGCACTGGCCAAGCTGCCGCCCTACTTCAAGAAGGATGGCGTGGTGACCGCCGGGAACGCCTCCGGCATCTGCGACGGCGCCGCGGCTCTCGTGCTCGCGAGCGGGCGCTTTGCCTCCGAGCGCGGACTTCGCCCGTTGGGCCGCCTCCTCGCCTGGGCCAGCGCCGGCGTCGAGCCCAGCATTATGGGCATCGGACCTGCTCCGGCCGCCCGCAAGGCGCTGGCGCGCGCGGGGCTGAAACTCGACGAGATGGATCTCGTCGAAGTGAACGAAGCGTTCGCCGCCCAGTACCTGGCGGTCGAGCAGGAGCTGGGCCTGGACCAGGAGCGCACCAACGTGGACGGTGGCGCCATCGCCATCGGGCATCCGCTCGGCGCCAGCGGCGCCCGGATCACCTTGCATCTGCTCCACGCGCTTCGCCGCCGCGGTGGACGGTACGGCCTGGGCAGCGCCTGCATCGGGGGCGGCCAGGGTGCCGCGGTAATCGTCGAAGCCTTCTCCAGCTTGAGAGTGTCGCCATGGACTTTCTAGTTCCTGCCCTCGCGGTCGCGGTCGTCTACTCCTTCATGAGCCTGCGGGTTCTGCGTCAGTACGAGCGGGGCGTGTCGTTCTTCCTGGGACGTTTCTGGGGCACCAAGGGGCCGGGCCTCATCTTCCTTCCCGCCGGCTTTGCCAGCCAGAAGCGGGTCTCCCTGCGAATCGTGGCGCTCGACATCCCGCCCCAGGACGTGATCACTCGGGACAACGTCTCGGTCAAGGTGAATGCGGTGCTCTACATGCGGGTGAGTGAGCCTTCCAAAGCGGTGCTGGAGATCGAGGACTACCACTACGCCACCAGCCAGCTGGCCCAGACTACCTTGCGCTCGGTGTTGGGCGAGGTGGAGCTCGACGAGCTCTTGTCCGACCGGGAGAAGATCAACGCGGTGCTGAAGAAGATCATCGACGAGCGCACCGAGGCGTGGGGGATCGAGGTCTCCGCGGTCGAGGTGAAGGACGTCGACCTCCCGGATCAGATGAAGCGAGCGATGGCGCGCCAGGCTGAGGCCGAGCGCGAGCGCCGGGCCAAGGTTATCGCCGCCCAAGGTGAGCTCCAGGCTTCGGAGACCCTGGCCCAGGCCGCCCGCAACCTTGCGGCCGAGCCCAGCGCTATCCAGCTACGCTATCTCCAGACGGTCACCGAGATCGCCGCGGAGAACAACTCGACCACGATTTTCCCGATTCCAATCGAGCTCTTCCGCCCATTCCTCAACCAGGCTGCCGCCGCAGCTGCCAAGCCCATCGCACCGGGGGAGCCGGCCGGGCCCGCATTGCCGGCGGCCGAGATCTCTTCCCTCATGTCTCAGCTCCGGATCCAAGCCGCCAAGACGCCGGCCAAGGAATAGCATGGCGGAAGGTTCACCGGCGCGGATCGACCGCGCCGCACTCGAGAGGATCATCCGCCGTGCCGCCGAGCTCCAGACCGCCGAGCGTGAGATCGGGGAGACGGTAACCTCAGACGAGCTGATCTCCCTCGGCCGTGAGGTGGGGATCCCGGTCCGTTATCTCCAACAGGCAATGCTGGAGGAGCGGACCCGGTTGGCTCAGTCCAAGCGCCGACGGCCTCCTCGACCGGGTGGCCGGCCCCGCGGAGGTCGCCGCTCAGCGGGTGGTTCAGATCGAGCCCGAAGCGGTGGAAGCAGGCTCTCATCAGCTGGATGGAGGCCAACGAGCTGCTCTGCATTCAGCGGCAGCAGCCCGGCCGGATCGTCTGGGAGCCCCTCCGAGGGTTCCAAGCCGCCTTTCGCCGGTCCACCGCGGCGCTCGGCGCCGGCACGCGGCCCTTCATGCTGTCCCGGGCCACCACAGTGTCGGCCACGATACTTCCGCTCGAATCCGGCTACTCCCACGTTGCCCTCGCCGCCGACGCCCGGAAGATCCGGGGCGAGTATCTCGGGAGCGGAGCCGCGCTGGCCAGTGTCGGCGCGGCCGGCACGGCTACCATGATCGCGCTCGGAGCCCTGCTGCCCGTCGCCTTGCTTCCATTGCCCTTCGCCCTGGGCGTGGGCTACGTCCTCCTGCACCGGTACGGTCCCGCGGTGAGCCGGCTTCAGCTCGGGCCTGGAGCGCGCTCTCGACTCCCTGGAGCACGGCATCATCAGGACTCCCCGCCAGCTGCCCGACCGATCGCGGACTGATGGGACTGCTGGCGGACGAAGTGCGCAAGGCACTCAAATCGTGATTCATGACTGACATCAAAAAGGTGGGTGTGCTCGGCTGCGGCCTCATGGGCAGCGGCATCGCCCAGACCGCGGCGACGGCGGGATTCACCACCATCGTGCGCGATGTTGCCGACCCATTGCTCGAGAAGGGGCGCGCCGGAATCCAGAAATCACTGGGCAAGCTGGTCGAAAAGGGGAAGCTGCCCGGCACGGCCCGGGACCAAGCCTCGGCCCGGCTGTCCTTTGTCACCGATGTCGCCGCGCTCAGGGACTGCGACATCGTTATCGAGGCGGTCACCGAGGATCTGGAGCTCAAGAACCGGCTCTGGGCCGAGCTGGACGGTCTGTGTCCTCCCCGCACGATCTTCGCCTCCAACACTTCCAGCCTCACCATCGCGGCCATGGCCGCAGCCACCGGCCGGCCCGATCGCTTCGTCGGGCTGCACTTCTTCAATCCGGTGCCGCTGATGCCGCTGGTCGAGGTGGTGCGGACCGTCACCACCAGCCGGGAGACGTTCGACCGGGCCTACGAATTTGCCCGCCAGCTGGGGAAGGAGCCGGTAGCGGCAACGGACAGCCCGGGCTTCATCGTCAACCTGCTGCTGGTACCGTATCTGCTCGACGCCGCGCGGGCGCTGGAGCGGGGAGTGGCCTCGACCGCCGACCTGGATCGGGCCATGCAGCTGGGTTGTGGCCACCCGATGGGGCCGCTCACCTTGCTGGACTACATTGGCCTGGACACGGTGGTGCGGATTGCCGAGATCATGTTCGACGCCTATCGCGAGCCCCGCTACGCCGCCCCACCACTGCTGCAGCGGATGGTGGTGGCGGGGTTCCATGGCCGAAAGAACGGGCGAGGGTTTTATGATTACTCCGTCGATCCGCCGGTGCCGCTCGATCTGGGTCTGTAAACTCTACGCCTCCGGAGAATCCATGTTCGGCTACGACTGGCCCCGCCTCCACGCAGCCCTGAACGATCTTCCTACCGCCCTGCTGGTCACGGCGGTGCTCTTCGATCTACTGTCGGCCATCACCCGCCGCACAATCTTTCGCCAGGTGGGCTTCTGGATCCTGATGGTTGGCGTGGTCGGCGGGGCTGCCGCGGTAATCTCCGGGCTTCAGGCGGAAGAGCACATCGACCATGGTGAGGCGGTACACCAGCTGATGGGCACCCATGAGGATCTGGCGCTCATTACCCTCGGTGTGTTCGCGGTGCTGGCGCTGTGGCGGATCTTTCGGGAAAAGCGGATGGCTTCCACCGAGCGCGCGCTCGTGTTGGCCCTCTCCGTGGTCGGCCTCGGCTTCGTGGTCGCTACCGGCGTGTACGGGGGTAAGCTGGTGTTCGAGCATGCCGCGGGAATCCCCAGCCCGGTCCTGCAGGCGGAGCTGCACGAACGGAGCGAGGGCCATCACCATCACGATGGCGAAGCGGAAACCTCAGCGCCGCATGACTCGGCCGCCACCCAGGAGGCTCCGGGGCATGTGGACCCGCCCGGCACTCCTCCCCACACTCACGCGCCGGGCACCCCGCCCCATAAGGACTGATGGTGCGGTACTCGCTCTTGATCCCCGGTCTCTTGGCAATCGGGGCGGCGTGCCAACCCAATACCACGCGCCCGTCATTCCTGCCGGTTCCCGAGGCCGCCGGCACCGAGGTGCGGCTGCCGGTACCCCAGGCCACCCAGCGCCTGGCCGAGGCATTGAAGGCGGACTCGATCCCAGTCCGTATCGTGCGGATTCGGGACGGCTACCTGGAAACCGGCTGGTTCGCCACCACTACCCATCGTCCGGCCGCCGGCCGTCAGGCTATCGGACCCGGCATCGTGCGGGTCCGGGGCTGGGCCGACCCGGCGCGGCCCGGAAGCAGCCAGCTCACCGTCGAGACCATCTATCGGCCTCTCCGGGATCCTTCCTTACCTGATCGGGAGTTGGAGCGGGAAGTGCGGCCGGATCATCCGGTCGCTCTCAAAGTGGTAGCGGTCCTGCAGGGGATGGTTCAAAGAGTACGGCGGACCGCCGCCGGAGCAGGAGCAGCCCGCAGCCGCGCCACCCGATGAAACCGAAGAGCTCTCCCAGCGAGTAGCGGGCCCTCTCACACCACGTAGGCTCGAACCCAGCGCTCCAGCTGATCCAGGTCGAGCGACGCATCCTTGCACGGTCCGGACGGCAGGGTCATGGTGAGGCCCAGCACCGGAATCTTGCCGGCCACATCGTGCAGGCCGCTCACCATGTCCCGCTCGCAGGCCACCGCCACCACCGCCCTCGGCCGCCGCTCTCGAATCACCCGCCGCGCCAGCTGTCCTCTGGTGGCCACGAACACCGGAACCCCGTATTTCCCCGCGATGCCCAGCACACCGTCGAGCGTCATCTTGGAGAGGCAGCGCGGGATGAGGAGCAGCAGCTCCCCCTGGCCCACCTTCCGGCCCCGCATCACGGCCAGTCCGTTGTAGACCTTCACCGCCGCATTCTCTACCCAGTCGCGTTGTCCCAACCGGTCTGCTACAGCTGAGGTCAGCCGCATGAGCCGGAGAAATGGCCCCCGCTCGGCGAGGCGCTCGGGCAGGAGAGCCCGGCCTGAGGTATATGAAAGGAAGAGTATCCCCCACCAGGCCCACCCCAGGGCGCCGGCCAGCAGCAGCGCGCTCCAGAGGATCCTCGGCGCCGCGGGGTGGATGCCGCCCAAACGGGGAGCGAGCAGGAAGAGCGCGAGAGCTATGATGCCGAGCGCGATGACGAGGGTGAGAGCGGACCAGGCAAAGAAGAGCGCGGGCGGCGAGTCGAAGTTGCCCTGATTGGGAAGCTGCCGGCCATCCCACTCGTCCCACTCGTGGCCCAGTCGGCGATCGACATCGATGTGGATCAGTTGAGCGCGGGGGACCTCAGCCATAGGGGGAGAAGATAGTTAGCTTTTCGCGATGCTGCCTGCTCCAGCCATCCGCGGCACTTATCGAACCGACGAGCGGGTACGGGCCGCCTATTCCGAGGGTGCCGGCATCTACCGTATTCTGCCTCGAGCGGTCTGCCTGCCGGCTGATGTCGAGGATCTGAGGGCGACAATCCGCTGGGCCGCGGAGCAGCAGGTGCCGCTGGTCCCCCGCGGTGCCGGCAGCGCCATGGGGGGAGGAAATGTGGGCGACGGTGTCATCGTTGACCTCACCCGAATGGCGGGGCGGCGACTCGAGCTCGACGCCCCGAGGCAACGCGCGGTCACGGGCGCGGGCGTGACCCTCGCCGAGCTCAACACCGCTGCGGGGCGGCAAGGGCTTCGCCTTCCTCCCGATCCGTCGAGCGGAAGGTGGGCCACACTGGGTGGAATGGTTTCCACCAACGCGGCCGGGGCCCGGTCGGTCCGCTACGGCAGCGTTCGGCGCTGGGTCGAGGCTGTCACCCTGGTCACGGTCGATGGGGACACGGTGACCCTTCGCCGCCAGGAATCCCCCTCAGCAACCGCGGCCACGGCAGCCCTGGCTCGGTTCGAGCGCGAAGCGGCTCCCACGATACGCGCCGCCGCTCCCCTCATCGCTGCCCGGTTTCCCCGTACTCGAAAGAACTCCTCAGGCTACGCGCTCGACGCCTACCTTGCCTCCGGTGATGTGCTGGACCTGATCATCGGGGCCGAGGGTACCCTCGGAATCGTTGCCGAGATCGAATGGCGGCTGGACCATATTCCGCCTTTTCGTGCCGGGCTCCGCGTCCACCTGGCATCGCTGGATCGCCTCAGCGATCTCGTCATCGCCTTGAATCGTTGGGAGCCTTCCGCGCTGGAGCTGCTGGACCGGACGTTCCTCGATCTCGTTGGGGCGGGGGCCTGGGGAGGCGTGAGCGACGGCTTCGTTCCCGAAGCGATCCTGCTGGTCGAGCTGGAGCGGAGTGACCCTGAAGCGCTGCGGGAGGTGCTAGCCGCCGTCACGGAGACCATTCAGCCTTGGGCCACCTCGATTGAAACGGCGTACTCGCCGCCCCAGGCGGAGCGGTTGTGGGCCATCCGGCATGCCGCGAGTCCCATTTTGGCCGGCCTGCCGGAGGATCGGCGCTCGCTCCAGGTGATCGAGGATGCCTGCGTCCCGATCGAACGCATGGGCGAGTACATCCGGATTGTTCGCCGGGCTGCGGCCGCTCCGAGATCTTCCTGTGGTGATGTTCGGCCATGCCGGCGACGGGCATATTCACGTGAACCTGCTTCCTGATATCGGAAGAGCCGGCTGGGAGGAGGCTCTTGCCGCCATCCTCCAGGAAGTGACCGACGCCGTCGTCCGGCTGGGAGGAACTCCTTCCGGTGAGCATGGCGACGGCCGGCTCCGGGCCGGTGCTCTCTCCGAGGTGTACGGGCCGGAGATCGTCGAGCTCTTCCGTCTGGTCAAGCACAGCTTCGACCCGCTCGGGATTCTCAATCCGGGGATTATTCTTCCGTCCGGCGAGTCGCCCATCAGCCGGCTCAAGGTCGGCGCGAAGGCCGCAGCGATTCCCTCCGACGTCGAACAGGGCCTCCGCGACATCGAGCGAGGTGGTGGCTACGGGAGGAGCCGGTTGGAGTTGGCCGGAGAGCTAGGAGCTGCGAGCTAGCTCCCAGCTCCCAGCTCATCAGAGTTACCTTTCTGCCCGTCCCTTACTGATACCTCAAACTTCCGGCTCATGGCGCCCCGACTCCTAGCTCCCGACACCCAGCTCCCAGCTCAAATGGAAATCATCCGCCAGCCCCGCGTCACCCTTATCGCTCGACCCCAGTTCATCGAGCCGGCCCATCTGCCGGTCCAATGGAAGGGCGAGGCCAGCGATGGCGAGCGGATCGCGGAGTTCGCCGGGCGGCTCTGCTACATGAGCCAGCACAACCCGGCCGGCCGCACGACGGCGGACTACCTCCGCAACATCTTGCGGCAGGGGCACGGGTCGGTCTTCGAGCACTCCTCCTACGTCATGCTGATCGAGGGAATCTCTCGCTCCTGCAGCCACGAGCTGGTGCGGCACCGGGCAGGATGGGGATTCTCCCAGCTGTCCCAGCGCTATGTGGACGAATCCCACGCCGCCTTCGTGATGCCGCCGGCGATCATGGGCGATCCCGCTCTCGAGGCGGAGTGGACCCGGCAGGTCGAGGTCGCCCAGGACGCGTACGTCAAAGCGGTCGAGGGACTCATGGCCCGCTATGACTGGGTCGAAGACAAGGTCCACCGCCGGAAGATGGCTCGCGAGGCAGCCCGCAGCGTCCTGCCCAACGCCACCGAGGTGAAGATCGTGGTGAGCGCCAACGTCCGCGCGTGGCGCACCATGCTGGAGCTCCGCCTGGGCGAGGGGGCCGAGCTGGAGATTCGCCGGATGGCGGTCGCCTGCCTTCGGGTGCTCCTGCAGGAGGCTCCTGCCCTTTTCGCCGACTTCGAGATTTATCAATCGCCCGAGGGAGGAGAGGCGGGACGAGTCGGGTTTCATAAGGTCTAGTCACGAGTCACGGGTCGCAGGAGTCAGGAGTCTCGAGACAAGACGGTGATTCCACGCCATAACCCACCCGACTCGCGACTCGCGACTCGCGACTCCCCCAAAAACTCATTCCGACTTTTCCCCCAAAAACTATTGTGGTCCGAAAAACTTTTTCTTACCTTAGTGGCGTCGACATATGAACTCGTCCTGGCTCGTCTCTCGCGGACGGCCTTTTTTGTAGAGGAAGCCTTTGGCAGTTCGGATCGGACTCGCCTTCAATCTCAAACCCGAGGCGCCGGCTAAGCCAGCCGGGGCGAACTCCGACTCCCCTCCATCCGACGAGCCTCCCAGTCGGGGCTACCGACCCGACCTTCCGCAACCCGACCTGTATGCCGAGTGGGATGAGCCCGCCACCATCGATGCGGTGGCTCGGGCGCTCAGCACCGTGGGGCAGGTCTACCGGCTCGAGGCCGACAGCAGCTTTCCCGCTCGGCTCGCGCTGCTCCGTCCCGACTTCGTCTTCAACATCGCCGAGGGACTCTACGGCGCGAGCCGCGAGGCCCATGTGCCGGCCATCTGCGAGTTCCTCGGCGTGCCCTATCACGCCTCCGACCCGCTGACCTGCGGTCTCGCGCTGCATAAGGGCCGGGCCAAGGAGATCCTCTCCTATCGCGGAGTGCCCACGGCGCCTTTCGTGGTGGCCCACTCGCCGGCCGATGCCCGGGACGTCGCGCTGCCCTTCCCGCTCTTCGTGAAGCCCGCGTTCGAGGGATCGGGCAAGGGCGTCACCACCCGGAGTCTCTGTAAGAATCGCTCGCAGCTGGTGCGTCAGGTCTCCCACCTGCTCGCCACCTACTCGGAGCCGGTGATCATCGAGACCTATCTGCCCGGCGCCGAGTTCACCGTGGCCATTCTGGGAAATGGTGCTGAGGCCCGCTGCCTGCCGATTATCGGCATGCGATTTGATATGCTGCCGAAGGGTGCGCCACCCATCTACGGCTACGAGGCCAAGTGGATCTGGGACACTCCCAAGAATCCGTTGGAGATTTACCAGTGTCCGGCCCACATCTCCGAGCGTCTCGCGGAGGAAATCCGGGAAGTGGCTCTCGGAGCCTATCACGCCTTGGAATGCCGCGACTGGTGCCGCGTCGATGTGCGCTGTGACGCCGCCGGTCGCCCGATGGTCGTCGAGCTCAATCCCCTGCCGGGCGTTTTGCCTGACCCGCGGGATCATTCCTGCTTCCCCAAGGCCGCGGCAGCGGCCGGGATGAGCTACGACGATCTCATCCGCGCCGTCGCCGACGTCGCCTGGCGGCGGATCAGCGGCCGTTCACTCCTGGCGGAGGTGGCCTGATGAAAGTCGCAATCCTCTTCGATGCGGGTAGCGAAGAGTGGAGTCCCCAGGACGTCGCCGCGGTCGTGGGCAACGTCCACGAGGTCCGGGACGTGCTCCGCCGTCGGGGGCACGAAGTCGAGCTGCTCCCGGTCCGGCAGGGAGACTTTCGCTGGATCTCGCGGGTTCGCCGGGCCGACCTGGTCTTCAACCTCTGCGAAGGGATCAACGGCCACGCCCGCTTCGAGGATCTGGTAGTCGGCACCCTCGAGCTCACCGGGATTCCCTTTACCGGATGCCGGACCTGGCCCACCTCCATCTGTCATCGGAAGCACGTGGCCAATACCCTGCTCGCGGCCGCCGGGCTTCCGGTCCCCACCTTTACCCTGGCCCAGGACAACAAGACCCCGGTGGACTTTCCGCTCCCGGCCATCGTCAAGCCGGCCTCGGAAGACGCCAGCGTCGGGATCGACAACAGCGCCGTCTGCACCAGCAAGCGGGCGCTCAAGCGGCGGGTGGGTCAGATGCTGGAGCAGTTCGACGAGGTCGTGGTCCAGGAATACGTCCCCGGCCGGGAGTTCAACGTCGGCTTCGTGGGCAAGCGGATGCTGCCCATCGCCGAGATCCGCTTCGATACCCTGCCTGAGGGCACCTGGCCCATCGTGAGCTACGCGGCCAAATGGATTCCCGGCAGCCCGGAAGACGAGGGAACCGTCCCCGTGTGTCCCGCCGAGCTGGATACCGAGCTGCAGCAGCGGATCAGCCAGGTGGCCCGCAAAGCGTGGGAGCATATGTCAGAGGCTGAGGGCTACGGCCGGATCGACATGCGGCTGAGCGAGGACGGACAGCCCTACGTGCTCGAGGTCAATCCCACTCCCGATCTCTCCAGCAACGCCGGCCTGGCCCGGATGGGCCGGGCGTTCGGCTGGAGCTACGACGACCTGGTCATGCACATCGTCGACGAGGCTCTCATGCGTTCGCAGAGCCATCGGGCTGCCGCGGCTCTCGTCAGCGGGGTGTCTGCCGCTTGAGCGGTACCGTCGTCTCGCACCGTCTCCGCAACCTCACCGCAGCCGACCGGGACCGCATCGAGGAAATCACTCGTGCGGTGGGACTTTTCCGCGACGATGAGGTCGTGGTTGCGCTCGAGGTCTTCGACGAGGCAGTCCGGGGAGGGCCCGGCAATACCTACTCCACGCTCGGCGCCGAGGTCGACGGCCTCCTGGCCGGCTGGATCTGCTGGGGTCCCACCCCCTGCACCCTCGGCACCTACGACCTCTATTGGATGGCGGTGGATCCCCAGCTCCAGGGGACCGGAATCGGAACCGCGCTGCTGCTGGAGATGGAGCGCCGGCTCCAGGGGCTCGCCCGGCTGATCATCATAGAGACCACGGGCCGGCCGACTACGCGGCCACCCGCGCCTTCTATCAGGCCCGCGGGTATTCCCCAGTCGCGACCATCGCGGACTTCTACGCTCCGGGGGATGACCAGGTGGTGTTTGTGAAGGCGTGAGCGGTGAGAGGTGAGAAGTGAGAGGTGAGAGGGACGATTTTCCCCTCTTACCTCTTACCTCTCACCTCTCACCTCTAACTGGAGGTTCCATGGCGGAGACCTGGCAGGAAGTCCTCAAGAAAAACTCGATAGCGTCGCTCGACGCTTTAGCGCTCAAGTTCGGGCCGGAGAACTTCCCCGAGCTCGACCGGCTCCGGCAGGCCGCCGAGAACTTCGAGTTCCGCATCTCCCCGGCCATGGTCGAGCTGATCAAGTCGCCCGACGATCCGATCTGGCGCCAGTACGTGCCCTCGGTCGAAGAGCTGCAGGTGGTGGACGGGATGGTCGATTCGCTCAACGAGGACGCCGACAGCCCGGTCCCCAACATCACCCACCGCTACCCCGACCGCGCCTTGTTCCTGGTGTCGCCGGTCTGCGCCACGTACTGCCGCTTCTGCACCCGGCGCCGGAAGGTGGGCGACCCGGAGAAGATCCCCATGTCCCAGTTCGAGAGTGCCTTCCAGTATCTGGAGGAGCACACCGAGATCCGGGACGTGATCATGTCCGGAGGAGACCCCCTGCTGCTCAACGACCGGCGGCTGGAGGCCATCCTGACCCGGCTCCGCGCCATCCCTCACCTCCAGATCATCCGCATCGGCAGCCGGATCCCCTGCCATTTGCCGGAGCGGATCACGCCGGAGCTGTGCGCGATGCTGAAGCGGTTCCACCCGCTCTTCATCAACACCCACTTCAACCACCCCGACGAGCTCACCCCCGCCGCCGTCGCCGCCCTCGGCATGCTGGCGGACGCCGGCATCCCGCTCGGCTGCCAGACCGTGCTCCTCAAGGGGGTGAACGACACGCCGGCGGTGATGATGGAGCTGATGCACCGGCTGCTCATGGCCCGGGTCCGGCCCTACTACATCTATATGGCCGATCAGGTGGCCGGCGCGGAGCACTTCCGCACCACGGTGCAGACCGGCATCGAGATCATGCGCGCGCTGCGGGGCTGGACCAGCGGTCTCGCCATCCCGTACTTCGTGATCGACGCCCCCGGTGGCGGCGGCAAGATCCCGATCCTGCCGGAGTACGTCGAGAGCATGAACGAAGAGGAAGTGGTGCTGAAGAATTTCCGGGGCGAGCGCTACGTCTACCGGCAGCCGCGGGAAGAGGCGGGCGTGATCGAGCTGAAGAAGCCGCGAGGAGGGGGACCCGAGGCGTCGGTCAGCGTAAGAGCTACTTTACCGAATCCCTCGCCAGCGCCCGAGCCGGATCGATCTTCCACTCCGCCAGCCCGCTCGCCCAGGAGTACGGGTCCAGCTTCACGTTCTCCAGCCGGCGCTGAACCACCGCGTCATTGGCCAGCGCGTAGAGAAAGATCGCGGGCGCATCGGCGTTGAGGGTGTCCATCGCCTCCCGCCACCGCCGCCGGGCCACCGCCACGTCGCCTTCCCGAGACGCCGCCGCGAGCAGCGAATCGAACACCGGATTGGCGTAGTGCCCGTGGTTCAGCGCTCCCCACCCGCTCCGCGACCACTGATCGGCCAATGACCGGGGGCTCGGCTCGTCCAGATAGGCGCCGATGTAGGTATCGAAACGTCCCTTGGCCAGCCGCTCCTGGAAGACCGGAAAGTCCACCGTCGTCACCGTCGCGTCCACTCCCGCCTTCCGCCACGCCTCCTGAATGACCTGAGCCAGCTGCCGGCGCGCCGAGCTGGTCGAGGGGACCAGAATATCGATCCGTCCCAGCGGGCGCTGACTCTTGATTCGGGCCAGCGCCTCCTTCGCTCCCGCCGAATCGAACGGCACCACCCGCGTCTTGTCATCCCAGATCCACAGGAGCTGCGACATCGGTCCCGGCGGCGCCTTGGTGCCCTCACCGAATAGAGCGCGAGCCACCCGGGGACGATCCACCGCCTCCACCAACGCCCGGCGTACCTCGCGGTTTCCCAGCACCGGATGCGGATGGCCCGCGGCGTCGGCCACCCGGAACGCGAGGAATCCGTAGACCGCGGCCGGATACGAGACCACACGGTAGCTGCTGTCGCCCAGCACCCGCTGTCTTCGCTCCGGAGTTCCCACCGTCTCCATCAGATCGGCTTCCCGGCTCAGGATGAGGTTGAGCGCGGCATCGGGATCGGCCGCGAACCGCCAGATCGCCCGCCGGATGGCCGGGAGCCGGTCGCGCCCCGCCTCCAAACTCTCCGCCACCAGTCTCACGAACTGGCCCCGTCGCCATTCCTGTACTCGATAGGGACCGCTGCCAACCAGGTGGCTCAGCGTGGTATCCGCCGCCCAGCGGGAGCCGGGGAATCGAGTCCCAGACGTGCCGGGGGAGAATCCGCACGTGATAGGTCGCGTCGTACAGCTGGTCCGGCGAAGGGCTGGTGAAGGCGATGCGAACCGTGGCGGAGTCTTCGGCGCTCGCCCGCACTCGGCCCGCGAGGTACGATCGTGCGGCGGCGTCCAGGGTGGAGTCGCTGAAGGCGTCGAAGGAGAAGACCACATCCTCCGCGGTTACCGGCTTCCCATCATGCCAGCGGGCACCGGGCCGGAGGTGAAATCTCCAGGTAAGCGAGTCCAGCCGTTCCCAACGATCGGCCAGGCCGGGCCGGTACGCCGAGGCATCGATCGGGGCGGCGCCGGGCGTCAGGTTCGCCAGCCGTTCGAAGACCTGGTCCGAGATATCCCGGCCCACGGTTTCGGACACCAGCGGAGGGACCAGGCTGGTCGGTTCGCTCACCGCCGCAACGACGACGGTTCCGCATTCGCGCATCCCACCTTCCGTTCGCCGCAGCCGAGCAGGAGTGGCAACAGCATCACGGCAAGCCTAATCCGGCGGTCAGACCAGCGAGCCATTCGATTCTCTCTATATAGAAAGGGGGTGGACCCAGGCGGCGGTAAATCTGCTTAGAGAGGGGCCGGTTGGGGTAGCCTGCGCGAAGGCCGAAGTTTCCGGTCCGGGCCCTGCGATCGGGATCCCTGTTGCATCATAACGTTCCAGCATGTATTACCCCGTTACGATAGCGTCGCGGCCAATGTCGGTGCTCAGTTCGCTAAGGCGCGCTGTGGCAACATGTTGTAAGATGGCACTGGGAGGGCATGTCGATTGCCAATGAGGCGCGCAAACCTGTAAGGTCGATGACATGAGGCAGCGGTGAACGAACAGCAGTGGTCGATTGCCGTGGTACAGCTCTCCGAGAGCTTTCGTATCACGATCAGTGACCTGGCTCGGGAACTCCGGGCCAGCGTCGTCGAGTGGGTGCCGGAAGCGGGGCAAGCCGTTCCTCCGGGCACGGCGGTCCTGGTGGTGCTGGCCGGCGGTGCCGAGAGCGCGGCGCTGGATCTCCTGTCGGAGCTGCCGCCCGATCCAGTGCCCCGCTACGTCGTCGGCGCCGCGACCGATCACCGCATCGCGGCTGCCGCGGTCCAACGTGGCGCCCGGGACTACTTCGCCCTGCCCGATGATCTCGACGTCCTCCGCCGGTCATTCGAGCGGGAAGGGCGTGAGGTCTCCGGCCGGGTCGAAGCCGGGAAATTCGCCGAGGTGGAGCGCCGCTCCAACGGGTTCGAGACCATTCTCGGTCGCAGCGCGGCGCTGCGGCAAAGCCTGGAGCAGGCGGCGCGGGTCGCGGCGCACCGGGACGTCACCGTGCTGATCGGCGGGGAAACCGGAACCGGAAAAGAGCTGCTGGCCCGGGCCATTCATTATGAGAGTCCCCGGGCGGCGGAGCCGTTCGTCGAGGTGAATTGCGCGGCGATCCCGGCCAACCTGCTGGAGAGCGAGCTCTTCGGGCACGAGAAGGGAGCCTTCACCGGAGCGGTGACGTCCAAGCCAGGCCTCTTCGAGTCGGCTCACGGCGGCACCCTGTTTCTCGATGAGATTGCCACCCTGCCGCTCGAGCTGCAGCCCAAGCTGCTCCGGGCACTCGAGAGCCGCAGCATCCGGCGGGTCGGTGGCAACCAGGGACGGCAGGTGGATATCCGGCTGATCGCGGCCACTCACGTGGATTTGCGCATGGCGGTGGCGCGGGGAGAATTCCGGGAAGACCTGTACTACCGGCTCAACGTCGTCGCCCTCTCCTTGCCGCCGCTCCGGGACCGGGAAGGCGACGTGGAGCTTCTGGCAGAGACCTTTGTCAGCCGGATTGCCACCAGCTATGGGCTGCCGGTGCCACCGCTCACTCCCGAGCTGCGGAGCTCGCTGCGACAGCATCCCTGGCCCGGCAACGTCCGCGAGCTGCGCAACGCACTCGAGCGCTCCCTGGTGCTCTCGCCCCAGGGCACCCTGCGGTCTGAGGAGCTGGGGACCCGCCAGAGCATGCCGGCCAGCGAGGGAGCGCTTCCCTTTCCAGTCACCCTGGCCGCGCTCAACCGAGCCGCTGCTCAGGCTATGCTCGGGCTAACTCAAGGGAACAAGAGCGAGGCGGCCCGCCGGCTGGGAATTTCCCGGCCTCGGCTGCAGCGCTTACTCGATGGAACCGATGACGACGCGAACTGACACCATGCGAATCGATAAGGAGAAGCTGATGCGCCGCTCACCGTCTTTCAGTCTGATTTTTCTCGCGCTGCTTGCCGGGCTGGGAGCGTGCAGCGACTCCACCAACCCGGGCGACACGAACAAGCCGCCGGCTCAGCTCACCGTGGTGCGCCTGGCACCCAGCAGCGCTCCCCTGTTCAACTCGCCGGACAGCTTCTACGCGGTGAAGGGAGAGGACCGGGAGCTGCGCATCGACTTCCAGGATCCTGCCACTGGAGGGGACGGGGAGGAATTTCTCCGGCTGCGAGTGCGGCCTGGATCACTCCTCAGCCGGCCCGACGGGAGCCCGTTCGCCACCGGTGACTCGGTGCTGATCACCGTCCGGGTGGTGGATCCGACCCAGATCCTGTTCGAGATGGAGCCATCCGGACTCACCTTCGACCCTGCCGAGCCGGCCGAGCTGAAGATCCACTACGACCATGCCGACCACGACTTCAACGATGACGGGACCATCGACGTATTCGATGCCCGGCTCAAGAGCCAATTGGCCATCTGGCGGCAGGAGCTTCCCACCGATCCGTTCGTTCGGCTCGGCTCGGTAAACGTCGAGGAGAGCGAGGAGATCAATGCCGACATCCTCGGCTTCACCCGGTATGCCATCGCCTACTGAGCGAGTGTTCTAGTGGCCGGCTCCCCGTCGCTCCGCGATCTCCTGAGGGAGGGGCGGTTCAAGGAGACCCTGGACCGGTATCGAGAGCTCGGTACCGAGCCCGAGGGCCGTCGTCCCGAAGTCCAGCTGCTGGTGGCAACTGCCGCCACCCGGCTGGGCGATCTGGGGATGGGGACGTCGCTTGCCGATGAGGCGCTGGGGCAGTTCCGCCGCCGCGGCGATTGGGACGGCAGCATGCGCTCGCTCAACCTGCTGGGTGCCATCCACTGGGAGCGGGGACAGACCACGCAGGCCGGGACCTTCTTCGCCGAGGCGCTGCGGCTGGCCCAGGAGCTGAAGGACAGCCTCATGCTCGCTCGGGCCTGCAACAATCTGGCGTCGGTGGCTCATCTGCAGGGTCGCTTCGACGAGGCTGCCGCGCTCTATCGAGGCGCGTTGCTGGCTTACCAGCGCCTGGGCGATCGCCGGGGCACCGCCGAGACCTATCACAATCTCGGGCTGGCCTACTGGCAGGCCGGCGATTGGAGCGAGGGTGTGGATGCCGCGGACGACGCGGTGCGCCATGCCGAGATGGTGGGCGACCGAAGCCTCCTGGCGCTCGCCATTGCCGGACGGGCAGAAATCCGGGTCGAGCGCGGCGACGTCGCCCTGGCCGAACGGGAGCTGGATCGAGCCCAGAAGCTGACCGGGGAGGCGGCCGATGAAATCGTAGGAGCCGAGGTTCACCGGGTACGGGGGCTGGCGGCCCTGCGGAGGAAGCACTGGGAGCTCGCACTGGACCACGCCGAGGCGGCCAGGGAAGTGGCCCTGCAGCACGACAGCGTGCAGCTCAACGCCGAGTGTAGCTGGATCGCCGTCCCGCGCCTTGCGGGGGCTCGGACGGTTGGAAGAGGCCGCGCAGCGGCGGAGCGAAGCGGAAGCGGGATTTCAGATGCTGGGCGCGTTTACCCTGCTGGAGCGGCTCCGGCAGGAGTCAGGCGACTAGAAGAGCTAGGCGGCCTGGGAGAGCCCGGCTACCGACCGCACAAAGGCATTGTACACGTCGGGACGCCACCAGGAGCGATGCTCCTTCATGTTGGCCAGCGCCTCGGCCGGAGACATCGCAGCCCGATAGCTCCGGGTCGTGGTGAGCGCGTCGTACACGTCCACGATGCAGATGATCTGCGCGTTGATCGGAATCTCATCGCCCCGGAGCCGGTCGGGATAGCCCGTGCCGTCGTACTTCTCGTGGTGCCAGCGGATGATCGGCTTGATGTCCCAGGGAAACTCGACCGTGGCCAGCAGCTCCAGGCCCCAGGCCGGGTGCATCTGAATGATCCGGAACTCCTCGGGCGTAAGCGCGGCTGGGCTTGCTGAGGATCTCGTGCGGAACCCGGACCTTTCCCAGGTCGTGGAGGTAGGCCCCGATCCGGATGGTGGTCTGTTGCTCCTCGTCCAGCCCCAGCTCGCGAGCCAGGGCGAGCGCATATCCCGCCACCCGCTCGCAATGGCCGAAGGTGTAGCTGTCGGACGATTCGATCGACTGGCCCCAGTCGCGCACCACCGCGAAGTAGGTCTCCTCCAGCCGGACGCACCTTGGTCGAGACGTCGACCAGGTCCACCCGGGCATCCAGCCGGCCAAAGAGCCGGTGGGCCGCGTTGAGCAGCCGGAGGGCCTCCTGATTCCGCCCCATCGCCTGATAGAGCAGGGCCAGCTCCCGGGAGGCCTCCGCTTCGCTCAGGATCGAGCCGGTGCTCACCGCCAGCTCCACCGCGGAGCGCAGCCGCGATTCGGCCAGCGCGTGGCGGCCGGTCTCCCGGTACACTCGCCCGATCACCTTATAGGCGTCGGCCTTGTCCAGCCGGGATCCCAGCCGGTCGAAGATGCCCAGTGCGGCTTCCGCATTCTGCCGGGCCTGATCGTAGCGCTGCCGGGCCAGATGGACTTCGGCGTGGTTGAGGAGTCCGAGGCCCTGGAGGTGGACGTCCCCGATGGCTTCGGCGATCTGGAGGCTGCGGCGGAAGTAGCGGTCGGCGTCGTCCCACAGCTCGCGATCGGCGCTCACCATGCCCAGGTTGTGGTAGACGATGGCGCAGCCCCGGTCGTCGCCGATGCTCTCGAACGCGACCAGCGAGCGCTGATAGTGCATCAGAGCCTGGGCCAGGGCGCCCTGGATGTTCGCCAGGATCCCCAGGTTCTGTTCGGTGCGCCCGCGCAGCTCGGCGCTGGCTCCGCCCAGCTCCAGCGCCCGGTAGAACTTCTCCCGGGCCGCATCGATGGACCCGGCCTCGAAGTCGAATCCGGCAAGGGCATTGAGGGCCTCGGCCGCGAGCACCTTGTCGCCGATCTCGGCGGCGGTCTGCTGGCTGCGCTGGCACAGCTTCCGGGCCAGGTCCGGCTGGTCCCGGTGATGGTGCACCACGCCAAGCCGGCGGAGCGCTTCGGCGAGGACCCCATACTGAGCGTCGCGCTCGGCCGCCTCAATCGCGGCCTCGTACGACTTCACCGCCTCCGGCATGCTTCCCGTCCGCTCGTGGGCTCGTGCCTCCCGGAGCAGATCCGCCGACTGCTGCAGCTCGCTGGTCATGTTAATACGCCACCGCGTAACGGGAGAAGTGGTTAATCAGTCCTCGGACTTGCCTACTGCCGGTAATGTCCAACGAGGGGGGCAGCTCGAGGATGTTCAGCGTCTCGTCGGTGTAGACGACTCGCTTCAAAGTCTGGACGTTGGCACAATGGTTGTAGCTCAGGTAAAGCTCCGCGGGCACCGCGAATCGCAGTCCATCGGGGCTGAAGCGGACCGAGCTTACCGTTCCCTCGACCTGCTCGGCGGTGATGCTTACGTCTGCCGAGAGGGCGTTTTGGGGTATGATCAGACCTCTGATTGCCCACATTTATCTGGCCACCCGCGGGGCCGATCACTGCGGTGGCTACGGCATACTCCTGCAGCTGGCAGAACAGAAGATTGCTCTTCTCCGCTATGCCGCCGCTGTCCGGCGGGGTTCCAGCGCTATCCGGAGGAGTTCCGCTCCCGCTATCAGGCGGGGTCACGCTGCTGTCGGACGGCGTCCCCGAGCCGCCGCCCGTCGGCGGTGTACCCGGTGCTCCAACCGCCGGGGTGTCGCCACCGCCTGAGTTGGCCAGAGGCAAATCCCCTGCGGAACAGCTGACCCCAAGCAATAGACCCAGGGCCAGGCCGAGGATCCGAAGGTTACGCAAGGCTCTCCTCCAATTGATTGATGCGGGTAGACACATCCGCCAGGTCGACCCGCGCACCCAGGCGCTGAAACAGTTGGGAGGCGGTGCTCAGCAGTCCGAGAGCTTCCTGGTTACAGCCTATTGCGGCATACAACAGCCCCAGCTCGCGGGAGGCCTCCGCCTCGCTCAGCACCGATCCCGTCTGTACCGCCAACTCGACCGCCGAGCGCAGCCGGGACTCGGCGAGGGGATACTGTTCCAGCTCCCGGTAGCTCTGCCCGATCACCTTGTACGCGTCGGCCTTATCGAGCATGGATCCCAGTTGCTCGAAGATGCCGAGCGCGTTCTCGGCATTCTGCCGCGCCTGCTCGTATTGCCGGCGACCCAGGTGGACCTCAGCGGTGTTCAGGAGGTTCAGTCCCTCCAGGTGGAGATCGCCGATCTCCTGGGCAATGTCGAAGCTCAATTGGTAGTACTCGTCGGCCTCATCCCACCGCTCGAGATCCGCGCTCACCATCCCCAGGTTGTGGTAGGCAATGGCACAACCGCGCCGGTCGCCGATGCTCGCGAAGGCCAGGAGCGACTGCTGGTAGTGAGTCTGTGCCTCAGTCATGGAACCCTGGACGTTGGCGAGGATGCCCAGGTTCTGCTCGGCGCGGCCGCGCAGCTCGGCACTGCCTCTTCCCAGTTCCAGCGCCCCCCGAAATTTCTGCCGCGCCGACTCGATCTGGCCGCCCTCGAACTCGAAACCTGCGAGCGCATTCAGCGCTTCCGCAGCCAGAATGGTGTCGCCGAGGTTACTTGCAATTTCGTGGCTACGCTGGCACAACTCCTGGGCCAGCGCCGGCTCGTGCCGGTGGTGATGGACAATCGCCCAGCCGGCGCAGGGACTCGGCCAGGATAGCGGGCTGGGAGTCTCGCTCGGCGGCATCGATGGCGGCGTTATACCACTGCGCCGCCTCCACCATGCAACCGCTCCGCTCCTGGGCCAGTCCTTCCCGCAAAAAATCCCCCGCGCGAGCGGACCCGGTCTCCTGGGTCCATCGCGCGAGGGGGAACGAGTGTCGGCCTGAGCTCATGAACTCAGTAGGCCACCGCGTAACGGGAGAAATGATCGATCGGCGCGGCGATAGTGCGCGCCTTGAGCACATCCAGCGACTTCAGAATTTCGAGGACCTCGAGCTGCTCGCTCGTGTAAACGATCGACTTCGGAACGTCGACGTTTTGGCAGTTCTGGTAGTTCAGGACCAGGGTGGCCGGCGTGGCGAACTGGAGACCTTCGGGGCTGAACCGCACCGAGTTGGTGGAGCCGGGGACCTGCTCGGCCTTGATTCGCACAAAGGAGCGAAGCGCACCCCGGGGGATCACCAGGGCGTTGTTGCCCACTCTGATCGTGCCACCCCAGGGCCCGATAGTCTCGTACTCGACGTCATACCGCTGTTGCTGGCAGGTGAGCAGTCCGGTGACGTTCAGCAGCTGGTTGACCAGCCCTCCAGCCAGATTGACGACCCCGCCGACGACGTTGCCTACCGTACCGAGCAAACCACCCGTGCCACCGAGCAGACCACCCAGTCCGTCGAGCAAGAGCGGTTGGGATTGCTGCTGAACCGGCTGAGCCACCGGCTCCATCGGATTATCAGCTGTGGTACAGCTCACCCCGGCAAGAAGGGCCAGGACAAGGCCGAAGCTCAAGAACCCGCGAGTCCATTTCATGTGGAGCCACTCCGGAGCAGAGGTGAGCGACGTGCGACGATACCGCGACCGCTGACGACGGTCGCCGAACCGACCGAGGCGCCCCAGTCGGCTGTGAAGCTGCCGTGGTGAGATGCCTAGAGTCTGTTCGGTTCGCGGAAGACTGTTTGTGACATGCGGTTAGGAAGCAAGGAGTGTGCCCCCCAAAGAGGGGGGTGTCAAAAAATTGATGTGCAGTTATGCGTCAGCTCGCAGGAGATGGGAACAACACAGCTTGGTATGGAGCAGGGTGGACGGTCTGTCAGCATTCGCTACGAAATGCAAATCCTGCAGCCATGTGGTGCGGGCGCAGATCCCACGTTATTCGCCAGAAACTCTGCTACGTACCCCGGTGGAAGCAGTGCGATTCCCTGCGCTCCGGCGCAGGACATAGGCATAGATGGCGAGGTTCAGCAGCAGCACGATGGCGCCGAGCAGCAGCTGGATGTTGCGGGTGAGCGCGGTGGGATACAGCGCGGGCAGGATGTAGTGCTCGACGAAGCCACCCTGGTAGCCGGCCTGTCCTGCCCTGGCTCTGAGCGCATTCTCCAGCGGCGTGAGCGGGCAGATCCAGCCGGTGAACTCGATCAAGGCGCCCCAGATCGCAGCGGGGACATGCAGGTACGCGACCCGGGGCCACCACAAAACGAGCAGTCCGCCGAATACCACGAACAGCACGAAGGCGAAGTGAAGAACGACGACGAGGTCAGCCGCCTTCACGCCGTCTGCAGCTCTCGTCCCTTCTGATTCTCCGCCGCCACCTTGGCCGAGACCTCCGGAGGCGCCTCAGCATACTTGTGGAACTTCTGCCGATGGGTTCCTCGGCCGTGGGTGATCGAGTGCAGGTTGGTGGAGTACTTGTACATCTCCGCCTCGGGCACGATCGCCCGAACCCGGGTCAGCCGGCCGTCGCTCTCGGTGCCCAGGATCTGACCCCGGCGGGCACTGAGATCGCCCATCACGTCGCCCAGCACGTCGTCCGGGGCCCACACGTCCACCTCCAGCAGCGGCTCCAGCAACACCGGCCGGGCCTTCGGGCGTGACGTTTCTGAACGCCATGATGCCGGCCATCTTGAACGACATCTCGTTGGAGTCGACATCATGGTACGAGCCGTCGTAGCACTCGACCTTGAAGTCCACCAGCGGATACCCGGCAATGACACCCCGCACCGCGGCCTCCTGGATCCCCCGATCCACCGCCGGGATGTACTTGTTCGGGATCACACCGCCCACGATCTCGTCCACGAACTCGTAGCCGGCTCCGCGGGGTAACGGCGCCACCCGGATCCAGCAGTCGCCGTACTGGCCCCGCCCGCCGGATTGCTTCTTGTGCTTGCCCTGCCCCTCCGCCTTTCCCTTGATCGTCTCGCGATAGGCGACCTTGGGACGGGCCAGCTCCGCATGCACCCCGAACTTCCGCTCCAGCCGGTTGAGGATGGTTTCGAAGTGCCGCTCACCCATGCCATGGATCAGGGTCTGGCCCAGCTCCGAGTTGTACTCGAAGTGGAAGGTCGGGTCCTCCTCGTGCAGCTTGTGCAGCCCGGCGGCGAGCTTGTCCTCCTCGCCCCGCTGCTTGACCACCACGGCCGAGGTGGCCACCGGATCGGGGAACGGGATCGGCGGCAGCCGCACCGGGGCTTCCCGCCAGCAGAAGGTGTCGCCGGTGTGGGTGTCCTTGAGCTTGGCCACCGACCCGATGTCGCCCGCCGACAGCCGCTCCACCTCCATCCGCTCCTTGCCCTGCTGCACCGACAGGTGGTTCAGCTTCTCCACCGTCTCGTGCTCGGCGTTGAACACCTCGCCGCCGTTCTTGATCTCGCCGGTGTAGAGCCGGAACAGGCTCACGTCGCCCACGTGCGACTCGGAGACGGTCTTGAAGACCCGTCCCACCAGCGGCGCATCCGCCGGCGGCTTTACCTCGGCGGGCGAAGGAAACAGCTCGACCATCTTCTTGAGCAGGGTGCGGGTACCGTAGGTCAGCTCGCCGCTGCCGCAGAACTGCGGCACGATGGCTCCCTCGATCACCGCCCGCTTGATCGCCCGGATGAAGGCGTCCCGGGAGATCTCCTGGCCGCCCAGGTACCGCTCGATCAGCTCGTCGTCGGTAGAGGCCACCGCCTCGGTCAGCTGCTCGCTGTACTGCTTGAAGAGCGCCTCGTATTCCGGCGGGATCGGCACCACCTCGTACTCCCCGGTCTTGGTCCCCTTCTTATAGAAGTGGCAGTGGCCGGAGAACAGGTTGATGATCCCGTGGAAGTCGTGGCCGTCGCCGATGGGGATCTCGACCGGGACGACCTTGGGTGTCAGATGGGCCTTCACGTCGTTGAAGACCCGCTCGAAGTCGGCGTGCTCCTTGTCCATCAGGGAGACGAACAGGAGCCGGGGCAGATGGAGCTGGTCGCAGACTTCCCAGACCTTTTCGGTGCCCACCTCCACCCCTCCCGTACCGCTGAGGACGACGACGGCGGCATCGGCCGCGTGCAGGCCGCTGACGACCTCGCCGAAATAGTCGAGATAGCCCGGGGTGTCGATGAGATTGATCTTGGTGTCGAGCCATTCGGCGTAGCCGAGGCCCAGGTTGATGGAGTGCTTGCGTTCGATTTCGTCGGGAGAGTAGTCGGTGAGCGTGGTGCCGTCTTTGATGCTGCCGTGGCGCCGGCTGGCGCCGGATACGAAGGCGAGCGCGTCGACGAGCGATGTCTTACCGCTGGCCCCGTGCCCGACGAACGCCACGTTTCTTATGGCGTTGGAGCCATAGACCTTCATGGCCTCCACCTCCTCGGATAGGTTGAATTTTGAAGGTGGGGGAAGGAGGGCGGTTGTCAAATTGGGGGCGGAGCTATCGCCATCGCTATCCGCTATGCACCGTCAGCGATGATGCCGGCGGCCTAGCCGCTGCGATGACTGCGCCGCACCACTTCGCCGTGGCCGCCGTCACACCCTTTCTGCGAGTTATGATCCCGCCAAAGTGATTGCCGTCCCGTAGGTTATCGCGCGGCAAGCCGGAAACATTCGAACCAGAGGCAGGTATCCAACCCGTCCGGCCATTCGGGATGGACTCCGACCGTCGAGGGAGAAGCAATGGTAAATGTCAGGTATGAGCTGGATGGAACGATCGATGAGAAGACGGCCGCTCAAGCGGTCGAGAGGGTCCTGCGCTTTCACCAGCAGGCGCTTTCAGGGATCACCTGCCCCATCCATCGAGAAGCCCCCTGGCTCAAGGTGAGTGGAGGCTCGTTGCGCGAGCTGGCCGTCAGCATCGAATCCTGTTGTCCGGCCCTGGCCGACAAGGTGGAGGCCCGGATCGAGAACGTCTCCCGCCGAGCTCAGGACTGAGATGCCATTCCCACCCGACCTGGAAGCGTTCGTTCAAGCCGCCATCCGCCTGCCGCACAGCCGCCTTCGCCAGATCGATCGCCAGTGGGACCGGCTGCAGACCGACCGGAGGGTCTTGAGCGAGTTGGTGCAGAGCAACAACGAGCTCCGGGCCCAGATGGGCCCGCTCCGGGATTACCTCACCATCGCCGCCCGGATGGCCGAGGCGACCGGGGTGGCTGAGTCCGGCCCCAGCGCGTTGCTGGTCGAGGAAGTGGTGGAGGCGATTCTGCCGGCCGCGCGAGCGGTGCTGGTGCGAGACTTCCTGGAGAATTCCCCTACACCCGCCCGCTCGGCCGCATTCGTGGCGCTCACCGCGCCGTTCCGGGACATACTGCCGGGACGGGAATGACGGGAAGGACGGGAAGGAGTGGCGAACCCCCACCATCACTTCATCGTCTCTTCCCGCCATTCCCACCATTCCCGTCTTCCCCGTCTGCCACCGTCTGCCGGGGCGGGTTCAGGTCGATGACATAATCCGGGTTGGTCCGGTCGAGCTTGGGCCACTCGGAATAGTGGTCCGGCGCGATGATCCCGCCCATCAGTCCCATGGCGCCGATGATCGAGTCCTTGGGACTGCCCTGGTACACCGCCACCAGCCGGTACTGCCGGCCCGCGATCAGGTGGGGTCCCCGCCCGGCAATGCCATACAGTCCGTGGGAGACGCCGCTAACGGTGCCGTCGGGCCTCCGCTCCGCATTCACCTGGGCCAGCACCTTGCCGGTGGCCACGTCTTCCAGCCGGAGCTCCTTGCCATAGTCGTGCAGGTGCCCGCCCACGGCGAGCAGCCGTCCGCTGACCTCCATGGTGAACACGGACGACTTGGACCCGCCGCCGGGCGGCAGGTCGAACGCGTCGCCAGAGCCGGGGTGAATGTTCACGTCGGCCTTGAAGGGCAGCACGATCGTCGGACGGGGCGAGAGATTGCGGGGCGACGTATCGATCGTGAGCTGGAGGGTGACGCCATCGAGGCGGCCGGTCGGTGTGATTGTTCCACATCACGTACAGCCCCATGTCCATCCCGGCCTCGAGCGGCAGACCGACCGACTTGGGAACCTTGGCACTGCTGGTCTCTTCGCCCAGGCCGAAGGTTCGCTCTACCATGTGATAGATCACCTGGCGCCGGTCGAAGTTGAGCAGCTCCATGTGGTGCATGGTGGTGGGCTGGTTCAGCCGATGGTGATTGGCGTCGAAGAGCTTGAGATCGAACGACCGCATCCAGACGCTGGCCGGCCAGCGGAAGTGCACCCGCACGTCCTCATGTCCCGGGCCGGACCCCATCATCGCCATGTTCGACATGTCCATGCCGGCCATGTCCATCGAGCCCAGCGCAGGCACGACGCAGGGGCCCAGGGTGATGATGACGGCGCGCTTCTGGACGACGGTATGAACCGGTGCATCGGGACCGTTGCACCCGGTTGAGGGCGGAGTGGCACTGAGGGAGGCCATCGCCAATAAGGTGATCGCGATACTCAAGGTCAGATTGTCTCAGAGTCTGGGTCAATTTGTCGTCCGGACGGCCGGACGGGGCGGAATGGGGGCTCTCCAGTAAACGTTTAGGGCCGTTGCTTTGTGACCCTGGATCCAGGTCTATGCAGTATCCACGCCGCGGGAAGGCGGGAAGGCGGGGAAGGACGGGAAGGTCGGGAAGGATGGGAAGGGCCAGCAAACTCCTCATCCCGACCCGAACAATAGTGAGAGGAGGGATCTTCCTCGCTTTACTCCGAACCTCGTGATGAGATGCCGAGTGGTTAGGTAGATCCCTCACTCTGCTCGGGATGAGGAGTTGGTTTACCCTCCTTCCCGACCCTCCCGTCCTTTCCGTCCTTCCCGTCCTATTTGAGCCAGTTCACGAACGCGGTGATGATCAGCGCGTTGGCAAAGTCGATGAAGAACGCCCCCACCAGCGGCACCACCAGGAACGCGCGGGGCGCCGGACCGAACCGGGCCACCAGCGCCCGCATGTTCGCCACCGCATTGGCCGTGGTCCCCAGCACGAACCCCACGAATCCGCTCGCCATCACCGCCGAGTCGTAGTCTCGTCCCATGAGCCGGAACGAGGCGGTCACGGCGAAGGCGAGGACCACGAGCACCTGCACCAGCAGAATCACCGATAGAGGAAGCGCCAGCCCGGCCAGCTCCCAGAGCCTGAGGTTCATCAGCGCGACCACCAGGAAGATGTTGAGCGCCAGGTTGCCCACGAACTCCATGGCGCGCTGGTCGATCCGGAGCCACCCGGTGGCGTCGTCCAGATTTCTGAGGACCGAGGCCACCAGCATGGCGCCGATGTAGGCCGGCAGGGTGATCCCGAGCGACTGGATGTAGCCGCTCACGATGCTGCCGAGTCCCATGGCGAGGGCCAGGACGACGAGATTGCGGATCAGGTCCGGAATCCTCCCGGTCCACTTCCACCACCAGGGTTTCCGGGGCAGCGTCGAGCTCCGCCTTCAGCTCCGCGGCCGACCGGGCCCTCGGCTTGAGGCCGTAGCGCCGGATCAGCCAGGTGCCGGCCGGCCCGCCCACCAGTCCCCCGAACACGATCCCCACCGTCGCGGCGGTGAGCGCGAGGACGCCCGCGCCCCGGAGGCCGGCCTGCTCGAAGATCGGGGCAAAGGCGAGCCCGGTGGCGGGCCCGCCGACCAGGGTCACCGAGCCGGCCATCACGCCGAGCAGCGGGTTCTCCTGGAAGCCGGCGGCGATCGCCATGCCGGTGAAGTTCTGCACCAGGCAGAAGGCGGCCGAGAAGACGAGGAACACCAGCACCTGGAGCCCGCCGGCCCGGAGCAGGGCCAGGCTGGCGCCCATTCCTATAGAAGTGAAGAAGGCGACGCTGAGGGTGGGCTGAAGCGCGGTGTCCAGTTGAAGGTTGAGGACCCGGTCGTGCAGCAGCAGGACCAGGAAGGTAAAGAGAAGGCCGCCGAGGACGGCGGCCGGGATGTTGAGGGCATCGAGCCAGCGAACCCGCTTCCGCAGCTGGATGCCGGCGAAGTAGACCAGCGCGGCCAGGGTGAGGGTCTGCAGCAGATCGAGCTTGAGCTGGATCATCCCCAAAGCAAGGACAACCCTGGCCCCGCCACAAGGTGACGGGACCACGCTGCTGCGGCTGGAGCTCTTACTGATGGTTGGCCGGGTCGTCCGCGCCGCCGCGGCCGGGCCCATTATCTCCCCGGTCGCCGCCATGGTCGTCGCCCACGTCGTGAGTGGCGGGATTATCGACCCCATTGTCGTCGCCCACGTCGTGAGTGGCGGGATTATCGACCCCATTGTCATCGCCCACGTCATGGGTAGCGGGGTTATCAACCCCATTGTCATCCCCGATATCGTGGGTGGCGGGATCATCCACGCCGCCCGAGAAACCCGGCAGCGAGTCATCGGAGACGCCGGCCGGGCGCTGGCCACCCTTGTCATCGGCGGCCGGAATGCCGGCACTCTGAGTAGCGGAGACCTGACCGGGCGAAGATTCGAGCGGCGAGCTGCATGCGGCCGCGGAAAGAGCCAGCGTCGAAAAGACAGCGATTGCGATAGTGCGACGGGACATGATAGAACCTCCAAAGTATGTAAGAACGTTGCCTGCTCGGGGGACTGAAGAGCAGGCTTCGCGCCGCCATGCCAGGAGGTCGTCTACTGCGGCTTAGTCGCCTGTGTAATAGGGGTTTAGCGTCGAGCCAGGAAATTTGGGCGAGCTGGAATGATTTCATCGTTTCGATACGCCGATGTACCAGGGCGATGCACTACCGCCTTACTCGCCCTACCGCCTTCTCCACCGTCTTCACCATCTCCTCCAGCGTGAACGGCTTCTCCACCGTCGTGAAGGAGCCCAGCATCTTCGCCACACCGAGCAGGGTGAGATTCTTCGCGGGACCCCCGTCGGTCATGGCGATGACCGGTGTCGTCGAGCCGTTCTCCTGCAGATCCTGCAGAAACAGCAGCCCGCTCTTCCTCGGCATATGAATGTCGGTGATGATGAGATCGGGACCCGACTCGTGCCAGTGTCGGGTGGCCTCCTCCCCGTCCCGGGCCTGCAGCACATCATACCCCGCTTTACTCAGCGCGATCTGCAGCGCCTGCCGGATGCTGGAGTCGTCATCCACCACCAGGACCAATGGCCTGGTCCGCTCCAACAGCTCGAAGTGCGCTGCCTCCACTCGGAGCGGCCCGCCCGCCATGTCGAGCCAGATGTAGCCCGGCATCTCCGGGACATCCGGGTCGTGGCGCTGGACCACCGGGAACCACTGCCCGTGATAGGTCGCGGGATAGGCCCGGTAATGTTCCGGACGAACTCGAGCTCGGCGATGCAGCTGGTGCATTGGCCATCCCCCCATGGGTGCAGTATTCTAACCCCGATGAGCGAAAAACCTCTCACGCTGCTGGCCTTCGCGATCATTTATTTCGTGTGGGGCTCCACCTTCCTCGCCATCCGGATCGGCGTGCACGAGGTGCCGCCGCTGCTGTTCGCGTCGATGCGGTTCATGGCCGCCGGCCTGGTGCTGTACGGCTGGATGATCCTCAAGGGCGAGCGCTCACCCGGCGGGCGCCAATGGATCTCGATCACGGTCCTCGCGACCCTGATCTTCGTCTGCGACTACGGACTCCTCTTCTGGGCCGAGCAGCGGGTCCCGTCCGGAGTGGCGGCGGTCATGCTGGCGACGATCCCGGCGTTCATGGCGCTGTCGGAGATCATCATCCTGCGCACCCAGCGGCTCACGCTGCGCCTGGCCCTGGCATTGGTCATCGGCCTGGCCGGCGTCGCCGTGCTCACCAGCCGCAGCCTCAACCTCGGCGGCCAGCCGATCGACCGGGTCGGTGCCGCCGCCCTGATCGTGGCGGCGATGAGCTGGGGCGGTCGCGTCGGCGCTGAGCCGTAAGCTGCCGCTGCCGCCGTCCAAGGTCATGAGCTCGGGCGCGCAGATGCTGGCCGGCGGCGTCTTCCTGCTGCTGGTGGGCGCGGCGTTCGGCGAGCTGCGCGACTTTCATCCGGCACAGGTGTCCGGCGGCGCCTGGCTCGCGCTGCTCTATCTGATCGTCCCCGGCTCCATCATCGGGTTCACCGCCTACGTGTGGCTGATCCACCGGGAATCGCCGACCAAGGTGGGGACCTACGCGTATGTGAATCCGGTGGTGGCAGTGCTGCTGGGATACTGGCTGGGCGGGGAAGAGCTGGGTCTGAGGACGGTGCTCGGCGCGCTGTTCGTGCTGATCAGCGTGGTGGTGATCACCACGACTCGAGCGCCGGGCGCCCGGCCGGCCGAGGTGCGTGGACCTGGATCACATCGCGCTCAGAGGGAAAGCGATACCTTGTAGCACGTTGTGGTGCCCCCTCAATCTCCTGAAGGCGCGTTGATGGCACGGATTCCACCCTGGCATTCCATTCGCACCCGCGACGCGAATGTCTACCACGATGACGATCAATGTCCCTCAGGAAAAGAAATCGATCCGAAATACCGCAGCTTGGGGCACCGCTGCCGCAAGCGCTGTCCCGACTGCGCCAGACTGCGGGACCCGGCATTGCACTCGGCTCGAATGGCCAAGCTGACGCCGCACTGAACCGGTCGGTGCCCCTACTCCGAGTCAATCCGCTCCAGCATGGTGCGTAGCTCCGCGTTGAAAGCTTCCGGCACCTCCAACATCACAAAGTGTCCCGACCCAGGTATCTCATCCACGCCGAGGGAGGCCAGGCCGACCCTCGAGTGCTGAAAGCGAGCGGTGCCGGCGCGTCCGCCGCTCGCCATGATCAGGCCGGTGGGGGCCCGGAGACTCTTCGCCGCCTGGTCCTGCCGGTCGCGGGCCCACGCCAACATGCTGTCCAGCGCCGGCAGGGCGATCTCGGGTGGCGCGGTCGCCATCTTGGCGGCAACGCTATCGGCCAGAGGGGCCGGGCTGGTGGGCCGGAAGAGCGCCTTGCGGACGAAGCCGCGGGTCCCCTCCACAAAGTTGTTGCGGAGCCCATCGACCACCTTGGTGAATGCGGGGTCGCCCCAGGCATCGTAGAAGGCTTCCACCCCGATCACGACTTTCACCCGATCGGGCAGCTGCAGCCCCGCTTCCAGGGCAACCGGTCCGCCCAGGGAATGCCCGATGAGCACCACGTTCTTCGCGTCCACCGCCCGGACCACCGCCGCCACATCATTGGCAAAGCTGGCCATGCTCCAGTTGGTGCGGTTTTTCCCCGACTCGCCGTGCCCGGCGAGATCCAGGCTCACGACCCGATAGTCCCGACTGAAGGCAGCGATCTGATTGCGCCAGAAGCTGCGATCGCAGGCCCAGCCGTGCACGAAGACCAGGGTGACCGGTCCCTGTCCGTGGACCTCGTACGCGATGGGCACCCCGTCCGCCGACTTGGCGGTGCCGGGCCCCGTCTCCACCGGCTTGGTGCCCTTGCCGCAGGCCGTGGCCAGGAGAGCCGCGAGGACTACCCGCCGGTTGACCATGAGAACCTCCCTAAGCAGCTTAGAACCTCGGGGGCCAATCACCCTAGGAGCATCCATATGCGTTATCTGTACTTCTCACCAGTTGTCGCGGCACTCTCCCTCGCCCTGGCGATTCCCGGCCGGCTGTCTGCCCAGGCCACGGACACCTCCAAGGCGGTGGCCACGTCGCAAACCGTGACCTGTAAGGACGGCACCACGTCCCCCAAGGGCCAGGGTGCCTGTTCCCACCACGGCGGTATGGTCCGCATGGTCAGCTGTAAGGATGGGACCATGTCGAAGAAGGGCCAAGGGGCCTGCTCCCATCATGGCGGGATGGTGACCCACACCGCGAGCTCGACCAAGGCCAAGGCGAGCCACACCAAGACCACCTCGGGCCCGGGTAAGGCGGCCGCCGCGACGGGGGATAGCCTCAAACGCGGAGATAGCACCAGCTCACCCCAATAGCGGCAATTCTTTTAATAGTAGATCGCAGCGCCGTGCCGATTCCTGTCATTGGGGATCGGCACGGCTCTCGACCCCCCTGATTGCTCCCTCGCTGCTATCGCGGCGTGCACCCATAGGAGAAAAGGATCATGTTCAGACGTATTCCTCTGACGCCGGCGCTGGCAGCCGGCGTGGTTGTCCTGGCATCCTGTAACGACAGCACTCCTACCCAGCCGCCTACCGAGAATACCGACCAATCCAGCCCGGCCCCTGAGCTGGCGCTGGCCAGTAATAGATGGACGGCAAAGCCCCCGATCCCCACCGGGCGGGTGTTTCACGTCGCCGCGGTGGTCAACAATTCCGCCGGTCAGCCGGTCCTCTACGCGATCGGGGGCAGGGACCAGAAGGACCAGCCGGTCGCCGCCGTCGAGGCGTTCAACTACGTGACCAATTCCTGGCGGACCCGGAAGGCGACCGGCGGGCCGGTCGAATCCAACGGCGTCGGGGTGATCGGAGGGAAGCTGTACATGTCGGGCGGCCTCACCGACCATGGCGAGGGGCTCGAGGCGGACAACACCCTGTTGTCCTACGATCCGGTGCGCGATGCGTTCACCCTGCTGGCGAACATGCCCCGGCACGCCTACGACGGGGTGACCGGGGTCATCGGCGGCAAGCTGTACGTGGTGCTCGGCTTCTGCAGCGATTGTACTCACTTCATCGATCGGCGGCTCTATCGCTACGATCCGGCCACCAATACCTGGAACACATCCCTGGCCTGGTCGCCCCACCCCCATGTGCTCGGCGCCGGCGGGGTGATCAAGGGCAAGTTCTATGTCGCCGGAGGCTTCGACGTGAACGGGTTTCCCACCACCAATCTCGACGGGTACGATCCGGTCACCAACACGTGGAAGACGCTCGCTCCGCTTCCCTTCGAGCTGACCGATGCCGCGGGGGCCGTGCTCCAGGACCAGCTCTACTTGATAGGCAGCGGCCACAGTGGCCGGAGCGTCCTGGCCTACAATCCGGTGACCAACACCTGGAAGGAGAAAAACGCCCTGCCCACCGGCCGCCTCAACCCCGCAGCGGCCTCGTTCGTGACTCCATTCGGTAACCCCAAGATCCTGGCGGTCGGCGGACGGGGCTCGGCCGGGGCTTACACCGCCAACGAGCTCTATACGCCGTAAGCCGACGCCACGGCGATGGTTTCATTGACGAAGATGGTGCCCGGGCGTAAGGTGGATCTCATGACGGTTCCGCAGCGCACATGAGATCCATCGCGCTTCTGTTTCCCCTCGTCCTCCTTGCGTGTACCGACGGGCAAGGACCCTCGGAGCCGCCCGCCGGCCTCTGTACTTCTATCAATGGCTCGCAGGCGCCCAGCCGGTGCGCCGTCGTGGCCGGGACCGTGCGCAATTCCGAGGGGCACCCGCTCGCCGGAGCGACCGTCCGGCTGTTCCGGGATTCGGGCGACGTGTTTCTCGAAGGTCCGGCGCGGACCGATGCCCAGGGGCACTTCCGGATGGAAGCGGACCTGCAGGACGGCACCGACCCGGGCACCCTCGCCAACATCCCGGCTCATCTTCGAGCCCGGGAGGAATCGGGCGTCGACGCGGTTGAAGTGAGCGTCCCGATTACCGCAGTCTTTGCTCTCGAGGGAAGCCGGCCGCCGGTCGGCACCGCTCAGATCGTAATCGAGGATCCAGCCGTCTGGCCGTCGGCACCTTCGGGGAGGATCGTGTTTGTCCGCCATTCGCAGCTGGCATCCGAGGTCTACCTCATCAATGCCGATGGCACTGCGCTGGCGCCGCTCCACCCCACTACGAGCCTGGATCTGTCGCCGGTCTGGACCCCTGATGGCGGGGCAGTGCTGTTCTCCCAGTTTGGAAAGCTCTCCTTGATCGACCCGAATGGCGGAAATCTGCGGCCCTTCGGATCCGATCTCGTCGGATATAAACTCCGCTGGGCCCCGGATGGCCGGCACTTGGCCTTCCTCGGCGACTACACCGATCCCAGCGGCGGGCTTCACGTGGCAGCCTGGATCACGCAGCCGGACGGGTCCGGGCCCCAGCGTCTGCCCACCCAGGACGACCAGCTCTGCTTGCGCGAATGCTCCCGCATCGGGGCCTTCGAGTGGTATCCCGACAGCGACCGCCTGGCATACTATGTCTCCACCCCGGGCACGGCTGGTGACCTACGGGCTGGGACTTTCACTACCCGGCTGAGCGACTCGACCATCGAGGCCATCGGAGGCCCGGTTCCGGTATGGGCGGACGATGGTAGCAGAGCCGCCCGCATCCGGGGGAACGACCTCATCGAGATTGTGGATCCGAATGGCGTGCAGCTGGCTCTGTTTTCGTCGGGCGACCAAGTGGCGTGGTCGCCTGACGGCGAATGGCTCACCTACGTCACCCACGAGTCCGACCCCGACCGCTTTGACTTGTGGGTCGCCGACCGGAGCGGTCTCCACCGCCGCCGTATCGCGCTGGATGCTACCGAGCCGGATTGGCAGCCGTAAGACGCACCTAGGTTGCGGCCTCGTGGAACAGCATGTGATGCAGCACCAGCCCCTGGTGCACCGCGGCCGTGATCACCTCCGCCTCCCAATACGGCATCTGGCCCAGCTTGCCGGATGCCGGTTGCAGGGCCCGCTTCAGGTCGTCGCCGTAGCGCATCCCCTGAAACCGCTTGAGGAAGCCACTGGCCACCGCTTCCTCCACCCACGGCTTGGTCTCGACCGTCGCCTGGGTGACCGCTACACTCGCGATGCTCCCATCGGGTTTCAGGGTCAGTCCGACCTCGACCGGCCCGTGCATCGTGTTCACCTGAGGGAATAAGGTCGCGCCCACCAGCTTTCCCGCTGCGTCCTTGCCCAGATAGAAGGTGACGTCGGGATCCTCCGGCGAGAAATCCACGTCCCGCTGAATCTTGGCGAGATCGTCCTTGCCGATGGTGACCTTGCGTACGAAAAACTGGTTGGCGCCGCCGCCGCCCAGCGCGGAGCGGATCAGGTCGGTCTGCTTGATCAGCACCACGGTCGGTGTGGGATGGCGGGCCGCCCCGACCAGCAGCGCCAGGAGCAGCGGCCAGGCATAACGAGAGTGCATGAGATTCTCCTTCATATCGTTCGGCGAGCGGTGACCGCGCGAAGCGTTCCGCCCAGGACAATGAGGTAGACCAGCGCCATCCCCCAACCGGAGGCGATGGTGAGCCAGGCGAAGCCGGGGATTCCGAAGTTCATCAGCCACTGCCCGGCAAAGTCGAGCGCGCCGAACCCGAAGGCCAGCACGATCATCGAGTCGCGGAACCCGCTGGGCCAGCCGAGGCCGAAGATGATCACCGACTCGAGTGCGGCGACGATGGCGTAGATCATGATGTGGATGTGACTGTCCTGGATCAGCAGGTTGGTGTCCACGGTGTGCTTCATCGCCGGGACCTCCGCCAGATCCAGCGGCTTCTCGCTGCTGGTGGAGTGCTCGGGCATGGCCGACATGTCCATCTTGGGTCCGGGGACGTAGGTCGCCTGCACCGATGCCGGGGTGAGGCCGCTCCAGGTCTTCACCATGAGGAAGGCGAAGAGATAGGAGTAGCCCAGAACCAGGAGGAACAGCACCGCCGCCAGCTTGACCGGGCGGGGCGCGTCGCGTAAGCGGTAGAGGTCCATGGGCGGCTCAGAAGACGGTGACGAGCTGGAGCCGGTACTCGACGTTCCAGGTATCCGGTCCGCTGCTGGTATCGAAGAACGGTGCGTCCGAGTGATTGAACCGGACCTCGCCCCGCAGCTGGAGCCGGGGGATCCGCACCGTGGTGTTCTGCACGTTGGCGAAGATTCCTTCCCGCCCGACGCCGAGCGAGTAGAGCGGAGCGATGGTGTAGGACTCGAGGGTCTGGGTAGTCCCGGTGCGGGCGCCGTCGCCGTCGCGGAACAACTCGGCCCGCCCCGCCAGGCCCCAGTGCCGGGTGAAGCGATGGAGAACGGTGATCATGCCGCCGCCCCAGGTCGCATCGCCGCCGGTGGGCAGCACGCCCTTGTCGCCGCCGTAGTTGGCCTCGCCGGCCACAACCCAGTCCCAGGCCGGCTGCACCGCGTAGTCGAAGTTCAGCAGGTAGCGGTTGTTGGTCGCGCCGGGATCGCCCTCTTGGCCGTAGAGCCCGCTCAAGCCGAGGGTCACCCCGGACCGGGGGAGGAACTCCACCCGGGCGCCGGCGCTCTTGCCGTGATTGGGGTCGAGGTCGGTGTCCCAGCCGTTGAACACGAACGCATCCACCCCGGTCTTCGGGCTCGGCCGCCAGGTGCTCTCCAGCCCCACCATCTTCACCGGCCGGGCCAGCTCGAAGTTGAAGCTGGGGCTCACCAGGAAGTTGAGCGGCTCGTCGTCCCGCTCGAAGCCGATGGGGAGATCGATCTTGCCGAAGTTGAGCGAGACGCTGGATGCGCCCGAGGGCACCAGCGAAATGAGCAGGTTGTCGATCTCGGTCTCGGTGGTTGGCTCGCCACCGGGCGTGTCCGGTGCTCCCAGCGCCGTGGTCAGCTGGCCGAAGACGTAGGCCCGGCTGGTGATCTCCCGGAACAGGGCGACCGCCACCTTGCTGGCCTCGAACGAGTTGTCGCCGGTGCGGCCGGCGTAGCTGTAATTACCGACGCCGAAGCCGGTGATCTGGAGCGGAAAGCGATCGCCCTCGCGCAGGTCGGACGACCCATTGCTCAGGTCGATGGGTTGATCCCCGGACGGCTGCTGTGCGGCCGCGGGGATTCCCCCGAGCAGCCCTCCGAGCAAGAGCAGCATGGTACGTGTCATGAGCCTCCTCCCAAGAGTCGAGTCTGAACCGCAAAGGGCCGAATGCCGACGGCGGCCGGCGGTGCCGGCGAACCGTCATGTACTCAGCGTTAAGGCAGTTTTGGGTTCAGACCGATCGGGGCGGAGGCGGCTCGGCGGCTGGGATCTGTTGGAAGTGGACGGAGGCGGGCGGGGCAAAGCGAATGGTGACGACCTGGGACACTGGAAAGAGCTGGGCCAGCTGCACCGGAAGCATGCTGCCGAGGGGTTGGGCCGGAAGCTCCTTGGACATCACGTTGTCGGAGTGGCAGTGCTCGCTGTGCTGGTGTCCCGGCGCCGCGGCCATGGCGATCGCGGCGTGCCCCTCCAGAAGGCAGAGCGGGGCGCACACGATCCACGACTGGGCCAGGAGGAAGGCGGCCAGGGTGGCGGTGGCGGCGAGCCGGGCGAGCGGGCGGGAGTGGGTCTCCATTGACTGTCGAAACTAGCAGGCCTGACTGGCTTTGCAACTGCAAAAGCGCACCACGGAGAACGCGAGAACGACGGAGGCCGCACGTACTGGTCCACCAGTCTCCTTGTAGGTCAAAAAAGGGTACTTCAGCGACTGAAATAATGATGATGCCTTGCGGGCTGATTCCTATGTTGTTTGATGGAGGGATCGTGGGACTCATCGATCATCAGACAAATCCGATCAGCGAAAAGGTCATCGGGGCAGCGGTCGAGGTACATCGCCAACTCGGCCCGGGGCTTCTGGAATCCAGTTATCAGGGCTGTTTGTGTCGTGAGCTCGAACTTCGAGGGATTCCTCATACCAGGGAAGTCGTCTTACCTCTAGAATACAAAGGAGTACACATCGGGAAGGGCTATGTTATTGACTTACTGGTCGAAGACGTTCTCATCGTCGAGATAAAGTAAGTCGAAAAACTCCTGCCAATTCATAACTCCCAGTTGATGACCTACCTGCACCTCAAGAGAGCATCTGCTGGTCTCTTGATCAATTTCAACGTTCAAACCCTATTACATGGCTTAAAGAGATTACTGCGCTGAGCCTGCCACGAACCAGGGTCCGAAGGATAGTCTCGCAACTGCAAAAGCTCACCACGGAGACACGGAAAACTACGGAGGTTGCACGGATCGCGTGATTCGGCATTCCAGTCCGTGCCCGCCGTATCGGACATCTCAAAGTCATTTTGGGTCAACAGCACACCGATCGAGTCCGTAATACGGACACGAACACGTCCAAGACTTCGAACTCTGCTGGTGTGCTTTTGACCAAAAACTGCGTTCCCGATCTCGGATACGGCGGGCATGAATCGAGATCCCGAATCACGCGGTCCGTGCAACCTCCGTGTTCTCCGTGTCTCCGTGGTGAGCTTTTGCAGTGTAGGCCGCTAGCGCAGCCGGCGGCCCTAGTGAGAAGCCGCTGCTCGGCGCCGAGGCACTGGGCGACTCTTGCGATACCAGCGGTGAACCTCGTGCGCGATCCAGAGACCCGTCGCGAGCAGAAGCGGAAGCAGGAAATAGACGAGCCGATAACCGATCAAGCCAACCAGCAGTGCCGGCACCGGGATGGCCGGCCGAAGCGACCAGAGCATGACGGCCTCGAACACACCCAGACCAGCCGGCACCTGCGCCACCAGGGCCGCGATTTGTCCCAGGAGGAACACCGCGAAGAAGACGTGAAACGGCACCCGGTGCGGTAGCAGGACGTAGAGCGCGGCACCGGAGAAGACCCAGTCCGCGGCCGAGACCCCGATCTGGGCCAGGGCTCGAGGGAGCGTCGGATGGGGCAACTTCCAGCGCCAGATCCGGAGATCGCCGCCCCGCCGGCTGCTCCAGAGCAAGTACGCCGCGACCAGGGCCAGGCAAAGGAAGCCGAGCGGGCGAGCGGTGCGAAGCGGTAAGCGGAGGAATCCGGGCAACAGGACCGGCTGCAGAGCGAAGGCCAATCCCGCCGTAGCCAGCAGTCCCACGACATAGGTGATGGTGTTCAGGGTGACGACTCGCGCTGCCTCTTGCTCCTCGATTCCCCAGTGGGAGTAGAGCCGATAGCGGACACTGGCGCCGGTTACCACCGACAGCGGGAGGCTGTTGGCAAAGGCGTAGCCGACGAATGCCGCGTAGGCGATAGCGCGGAGCGGCAGCCGGTGGCCCAGAGCCGCGAGCGAGACGAAATCGTAGCCCACCAGCGCCAGGTAGCCGAGCACAGTGGCCGCCAGAGCCAGGAGCAGGCGAGACCGGGGAAAGGCTCGCAGCTGGTCCATGATTTCGGGAAGCGAATGCTGCTGCAGCTCGGATCGCAGCACGAACACGGCGCCGGCGAGGAGCAGGAGGCCCACGGCCGCGCGGAGGATACGTGCGCGAGAGGCGTTTGGCTGGGCGAGAGGTCTGGGCCACCGTTCACCGGTAATGGGCCGAGTCGCGCCGGGCGGTGAGTGGCGTCACTGAAGGCGGCAGGGCTACTCTTGGGCCATGGAAGCCGCCGCGGTCCAGCGCCGGACCCTCAGACTCCTCTTCGTCACTCAGATCATCAGCGGCATCGGCGTCGCGGTCGGCGCGTCGGTGGGGGCGCTGCTGGCGGCGGAGCTGGCCGGGGTGAGCGTGTCGGGGCTGGCGCAGAGCGCGGTCGTGGTCGGTGCCGCGCTGTTCGCGATCCCGGCGACGGCGCATCGTCGCCCGGTATGGGCCGGCGGCCCAGCCTCGCCGCGCTCTACCTGGTTGCGGCGGCCGGGGCGCTGCTGGTGGTGACCGCGGCGATGAAGGGATCGATCCCGCTGCTCTTTCTGGGATTCTTTCTCTTCGGCGGGTCCACGGCCGCGAACTACCAGGCCCGCTACGCCGCGGTGGATCTGGCGCCGGCGGCGCTCCGGGGCCGGCACCTTTCATTAATTGTCTGGGCGACCACCCTGGGCGCGGTGCTGGGGCCCAGCCTGGCGCCGGTGGCCGGCGAAACGGTGGGCCGGTTCGGGGTGCCCGCGCTGGCGGGCCCGTACGTCTTCTCCGCCGTGCTGCTCGGCCTGGCCAGCCTGCTCCTGCTGTTGTTCCTGAGGCCGGACCCGGCGGTGGTCGCGCGCGAGACCATCCGGACATCCGGGCGCCGGATCGGGGCCGAGACCCGGGATGCGCGCCGCGCTCAGCGTCGTGCTGTCGCGCCCGACGGCGCGGCTGGGCGTGACCGCCATGGCCGTCGGCAACCTCATCATGGTCGGCGTCATGGCGATGACCCCGGTGCACATCAAGAGCGCCGGCCACGACGCCCGGCACACCCTCGGCATCGTGGGCCTGGTGCTCAGCTTTCACATCGCCGGGATGTACGCCTTTGCCCCGGTGTTCGGCTGGCTGACCGACCGGCTGGGCCGGCGGCCGGTGATCTTCCTGGGGATCGCGCTGCTGCTGCTCGCATGTGCCGTGGCGGGAACCGCGGGACACGACACCGCGCGGCTTGCCGCCGGGCTCATGACCCTGGGCCTCGGCTGGTCGGCGAGCATGGTGGCCGGGTCCACCCTGTTCAGCGAATCCATTCCGCTGGAGCTGCGACCCTCGGCACAGGGCCTGTCGGATCTGATCATGGGGCTGGCGGGAGCGATGGCGGGCGCCGTATCGGGCGTGGTGGTCGCGGCCTGGAGCTACTCGACGCTGACGCTGCTGGCCGCGCTCGCGACGGTGCCGCTGATCCTGCTCGTGTCGCTCCCCACCGCTCGCGGTACCGGATCCCGGGACTCCCCTGGCCTGACTCGAACATCCGTGTACGTTGTAACCCTCAACTGTCACCTCTAGGGGACACGCTGACCCCTGCGAGGATCACGCTAGCATGTGTCACCCTCCCGCTTGCATCTGCTGACCACATACTAGCAGCCGTTACCCTCACGCTAGCACCGGTCACCCTCACGCTAGCACCGGTCACCGCTCACGCTAGCACCTGTCAGCCGCTCACGCTAGCATAGGTGAGGCGTCCGCTAGCATTCGCGACCCGCATGCTAGCATGCGGTGGTTCACCTGCTAGCATCTGCTGCCCGCACACTAGCATGAGTCAGTCCCCCGCTAGCATCAAGTGTGGCGACCGCTAGCAGCTGCGACCCGCTTACTAGCAGGCGTGAGTCGTCCGCTAGCACCTGCTGCCCGCATGCTAGCATCGGTGAGTCCTCCGCTAGCACCTGTCACCCGCACGCTAGCACGCGCGTAGTCGCCTGCTAGCATCTGCGACTTGCCCGCTAGCACTCGTCGGTTGTCCGCTGCACTCCGTCAGTCGCCCGCTGCAGTTGGTCCACTTTTCCGTGAAATACTGAACCGGTTCAGTTTTTCGGGTGCGACTCCAAAAGTTGGCACGGAATATCCGATCAACTCTTTCAGGCGAGAGAGAATCGGAGTTTCTGCTCGAGCTGTAATCTGTTCACCCGCTGGTTGGTGCTCCGATCGCTGCCGGCTAAACAACCGAAAGGAGGTGAGTAAGATGGACAAGAGGACTCGTAGCCGGTTGGAGATGGCTGCGCGGGCGTTGGAGTTCTGCCAGGCGCATCCGAATCCCAGTACCGGCTACACCGCGGCCGTCGCGGAGTTGGCGGAGTTGCTGGCTCGTTCGCAGCAGCTGGCCGACCTGCAGCGGCAAGGGCATCGCGGAGGTTCGTGCCGCGACTGCGCAGAAGCGGAAGCTTCGCCGCTCGATCCGTCAGGCCCAGATGAAGCATGTGGGCCAGGCGGCGCAGCGCGCGGCGCGGGAGGTCCCCGAGCTGGCGCAGAAGCTTGCGCTGGCGCGGGAGCCGATCCCGTACCTTGCGTTCCGGAGTCTCGCGCGGACGGTAGCCGCGGAGGCCGAGGCGCGGAAGGAGGTCCTGGTCAGGCACGGCCTGGTGGATCAGGTGTTGGTGAGCCTGAACGACGGAATGGCCCAGTTTGACCAGGCCATGCAGCGCAGCGGCGGAAGGCCGCCGGATCCACATCGGGGCGGCAGTCGAGCTCGATGTGGAACGCCGGTGAGGCCGTCGGGATTATGAAGGTGATCGACGGACTACAATCGCGTCCGCTTCGCGGGGGACCCGGACTCTGATGGCGGCCTGGAAGAGCGCCAGCAACGTCATCGGGCCCGCGCGTCCGGCGGCCAAGCCGGAGGGTTCGGGGGCACCGCCGTCTGTGGGTGCCGAGAAGCCGGCGGCGTGACCTATGGATCGGTCACGTCGTCAGCCCGAACACTGAGCCGCCGCCGGGGTGCACCTCGGCGGCGGTTTTGTGTTCCGTTAGCGCAAGGACCGCAGCCCGGTGCGGACCTCTTCGGTGAAGGACTGCGGCTGCTCCCAGGCCGCGAAGTGGCCGCCTTTGTCGAGCTTGTTGTAGTGGATGAGCTTGGGATACGCCTTCTCTGCCCAGCTCCGCGGCACCTGATAGAGCTCGTCAGGATAGACGCTCACGGCCACCGGGATGGTCACGCCCTTCGGACCGAAGAAGGACAGCTTGTTTTCCGCATAGAGACGACCCGAAGAAATCCCCGTGTTCGTCAACCAGTAGTGCGTGATGTTGTCGAGGACGTCGTCTCGGGTGAGGCCCTCGGTCTGGCCGTCGAAGACACGTGAGATCAGCGCCATGCTGGTCGCGTCGTGGTCGAGCATCCAGGCGGCCAGGCCGACGGGTGAATCTGCAATTCCGTACAGCGTCTGCGGGTGGGTCCCCATCTCGAGTGCATAGGCCACGTCTGTCGCCCAGAATTCCTTCAGCTTCTCGTAGAGCGGGTTTCCTCCGCATCGAGACCGGCCGGCGGCGGGCTGCCCGACACGACCGCGGCGGTCACGTCGTCTCGCACAGCACCGGGGAAGTTGGTGTGGATGCCGAGCAACCCCGGAGGCGCCTGTGCAGCCATCAGATCAACGATTTGCCCGCCCCAATCGCCACCCTGAGGCGACGTAGCGGTCGTATCCCAGGCGCTTCATCAGCTCCACCCAGGCACGCGCGATCCTCTCGGGGCCCCAGCCGGTCGCGCGTCGGCTTGCCGGAATATCCGTAGCCCGGCATCGACGGGATCACCAGATGGAACGCGTCCGATGCGCTCGCGCCATGGGCCGTGGGATTGGTCAGCGGATCGATGATCTTCAGCTGCTCGATGACCGAGCCGGGCCATCCGTGGCTGACGATGAGCGGCAGCGCATCCTCATGCTTCGAGCGAACGTGGATGAAGTGGATGTCCAGCCCATCGATCCGGGTGATGAAATTCGGTAGGGCGTTCAGCCTCGCCTCGCACTTGCGCCAGTCGTAGTCGTTCAGCCAGTAGCGCGCGAGCTTCTGCATCGTCTCGAGCCGCGCGCCCTGCGACTGATCTGCGACGGTCTCCTTCTCGGGCCAGCGGGTCGCCCGATGCGCGCGCGCAGCTCCTCGAGATCCGCCTCGGGTGTTTCGATCGTGAACGGCCGTGATTGCTGGGGGCAGCAGCTGGCTTTGCGGTTGCAACAGTCATGTAGGTCTCCTTCATCGTGGACTGATGGTGTGAGACCAGGCGCACACATCGATCAACCACAAAAAAACCGCCAGCGCCTGGTAGGCGGCTCGGCGGTCTTGGGTCCTTCGTGACGCCACGACAGCGCGGAGGAGGCGAGGACCCGTAGCTTTGCGGCGCCGGCTTTCGCCGGTTGTGCGTTTTGGCTATGTGGTTGCGGCGGAGGCTAGCTTAGCCCGCGGTCCTGACCTCGTCAATAGCGCCAACGCATCACCGGCCGCCCTCACTTCCCGTCAATAGTCATGTTGCCGTCGATGTCACTGAGCGAGCCGTAGGGTCCGAAGTCGAGCACCCGGCTGGTGGTCTCGACCCGACGCCCCTTGTTGGCGCCTTCGGTGATCTTGCCGACCAGGTGGGTCTGACCCGAGACCACCTCGACGGTTCCACGCAACTTTGCTTTGAAGGATTCTGAAGCCGGGACCGCTGTGACTACCCAGGACGAATGAATCAGTGCCTTGCCGGCTTCCCCGGACGACCCCTCGTCGAAGCCGAACACGAGGGTCGCCTTCCCCTGCCGCTCGCCACTCACCGTACCCGACATGGTGTACTGTCCCGAGCTGTCCCGCTTGATGGCCTTCACGTGATAGGACAGCTCGATCTTATTACCCTGACTTGCCGTATCGGCCGGAGTCACACTCTGACCGTTCAGCGAGTTTCCGATGGATACAAGCCCCAGGCTCAGCACCACAAACACACGACTCTGGACTCTGGTGAACATTGGTGGCCTCCTCAGGAGCCATCGTGAATACAGAACCTCCCGACTCCCCAACCTACGGTGCGGGACACCCATCCTCAACGTTCCCTCAACTGACCCGTTCTCCTCAGTCGATCCGACTTATGCCGGCAAGCGCATTTGTTTCCGCAGACTCTTGTCGAACGCCGACCCGGGCACGAAGCGCCGAAGCAGACTGACCTGGCGAGCCCTCCGGCCTGCGGCGTAGCGTGGGTGCGGGTTGGTGTCGGTGGAAGCCTTCACGACGGCCCTCGCGACCAGCTCCGGCGTGTCGGCTGCCTTCATCTCGTCCCGCACAACTCCCTCCGCATTCGTTCGCGCCGACTTATAGACGTCGAGCTGCTGGTCTGCCTGGTAGACATTGCCGTCGAAAGAAGTCCGCGTGTAGTAGGGTTCGACCAGCACCACTCTGACCCCCGAGCCTCTGATCTCATGGTCCAGCGACTCGGAATACCCCTCCAGCGCATGCTTGCTGGCAGCGTACAGAGCCATGAACGGCGCCGGGATCAGGCCCAGGACCGAGCTGATATTGACGATCCGGCCCGACCCCTGCCGGCGCATGGTGGGAAGGACGGCCTTGGTCATGCGAAACACGCCGAACAGGTTGACGTCGAAGAGGGACTTCGCCTGCTCCACCGATGACTCCTCCGCCCCGGCGACCAATCCCACCCCGGCGTTGTTGACCAGGAGATCGATGCGGCCGGCCTGGGACAGCACTTCACCGACCGCGGCCTGTACCGAGTCCTCACCGGTGACGTCGCAGACCAGGTACTCGATACCCGGCGATCTCGTCGCCGGAGCCCGGCGTGAGGTGCCGAACACCCGATAGCCGGCCGAGTGGAGCGCCCGCGCGGTCGCCTCTCCGATCCCTCCCGATGCGCCAGTGACGATCGCTACGGGCCGAGTCTGCTGCTTCTGGTCGCTTGACATAGCGTGCTCGCTTTCGGTTGAGGTCGACTGCGCATTCATATGATGTTCATCATATTTCTAGGCAACCGCAAACCAGACACCGGTGCATGAGATATCAGCTCTTGGGGGTGAGGTGGCTCAGCGCGGCGTCGCGCACCGCGTCGGAGAGCTTGGGGTCGTCCACGGCGCGAGCCAGGACCAGCGCGCCGAGCGCCGTCGCCACGGTGACGAGGGCCCGCTCGTGCGCGTCCGGCTGCCCCCAGTCGGGCGACTGGCGGGCCACCAGATCGATCATCTCCTTGATCCGGCGGGTGGCGGCCCGGCGCACCTTGGCCGACTGGCGCGGCATCTCCGAGCCCAGCGCGGCGACGGCGCACCCCGTCTCGGCGGCTTCCACATGCTCCTTCGAGAGGTAGGTGCGGAGCATGGCCTCGAGCGCCTTCTTGGGCGGCGCCTCCGCGGCGACCCGCGCCAGGACGGCCACTGTGTCGGCGCCGGCCCGGTCGGCGGCCTCGGCCAGCATCCCCTCGCGCGAATCGAAGTGGGCGTAGAAGCCGCCGTGGGTGAGGCCGGCCTCCTTCATGATGTCGGCCACGCCGGTGCCGCCGTAGCCGCTGCGGCGGATAGCGCGGGCGGCGGTCTCCACGATGCGCTCGTGGGTGGCTTCCTTGCGGCTGGGGGCGGGTCGTCTCGAAGTAGCAGGGCTCATATGATGATCATCATATAACCGTGGCGACTCGAGCGCAAGGGGGGCTCGCGTTCTGATGCCTCCGCCAGGAAGAGCCGCCGGTTATACTGACAGATGAATGGCGTCGAGCCGTGCGGCAATCTGGGAGGCAAGGTATCCCGCGAAAAAGCTTCGTTACCAGCTCAATCCAGCTTCTGCTCGTGGCTGGGCTTCTGGGGTGCGCAACTGGACGGAACTACCCCGATCCGGAAGGTCCGCGTTACGCGGGCGGCACGGCGGTTGCCACCGGCACCAGATACAAGAACCCTACCGCGCTGCGGGTAGTCTCCTTCAACATCGAGTATGGGCTGCGGGTGGACAGCGCCATCGCGGTGCTGGCAGGCGATCCAGCTCTGCGAAGCGCCGATGTGCTCCTGCTGCAGGAGATGGATGACGAAGGTACCCGGCGGGTAGCCGACACCCTCGGCATGGGGTACGTGTACTACCCGTCCGTCTTCCGCTTCAACACCCACCGTGACCTCGGCAATGCGATACTGAGCCGCTGGCCCATCGTCGAAGACCGAAAAATCATCTTGCCTCATCTCGCCCGCATCGTCCACAGCCAGCGAGCGGCGACCGCGGCGACGATTCGGGTGGGTGAAGCGCTGGTGCGAGTGTATTCACTCCACCTGGGCACCATGGCGGGCCTGGCGCCGGCGGCGCGGCGCGACCAGCTGCAGGCGGTCCTGGCGGATGCCGAGCGATACCCGCGGGTCGTGATCGGGGGCGACCTGAACGACCCAGGGATCGCAGGGATCGCACGGGACAGGGGCTACACGTGGCCGACCCAGCGCGGCCCCGCTACCACGGAGATTGGAAGGCTGGATCACATCCTTCTCAAGGGGCTCAGGAGTCCCGACAGCGCCGCTGCGGGCACGGTACTCGATGTTCGCGGTGCCAGCGACCACCTGCCGGTTTGGGCCATCGGAATTCTGCGCTGAGCCAACCTTCGCCTCGCTGATCTATCGGATGCGCTGAGAGGGCCCGGGGGCTATATTGAGTCAGTGCTCTCAACGGGCACGGGGGAGGCCCCCTGCCTCCATCGACTCCACTCCCATCGCTTTGTTCCACCTCCGGGACTCCCGATCCGAGTGCGCACCCGCGCAACGATCGGGGGACCTATGGTCCCGCTTCCAAGACCAACGGTGCTCTTAGCCGACGACGAAGAGCCGGTGCGCCAGCTCATGGCCCGCATCTTAGAGGGCGCCGGCTGGAGAGTGTTACAAGCAGAAAACGGTGCGGCAGCCTTGCAGGTGGCCGACCTAATGGATGGTGGGCTCAAGCTCGTGGTGACCGACATCAACATGCCCGTGATGGACGGGCTTGAGTTCGCAAAAGCTTTCCGCGCCCTACATCCGGCCGTCCCGATCGTCTTTGTGACGGGAAAGACTACTAGCACGATAACGTCGATGTGCCAAACGGACGGTCGGGCGACGGTTCTGGGAAAACCCTTCACCGGCGAGACCTTGCTCCACATCGTGAGCCAGGCGCTCCACGGGGATTCTCCAGATTTGCCCCTCACCTGATGCAGCGCGCCAGAGCCTGTGCGATAACAAACGAAGTGCGGCTAAGTGGTTAGATCCTCCGGTGCTAGCACCACTTCGCAACGTGGCGGAATTGGCAGACGCGCTGGACTTAGGATCCTGCAGACCTAGCAATCGGAGTTCGCTCTTCTACCGGTACCCCGCCGCCTGCAGCTGGAATAGCTCCGCGTACAGACCACCCAGCGCCACCAATGCCTCGTGCGTCCCCTGTTCCACCAGCTGCCCGTTCTTGAGCACCAGGATCCGGTCCGCCATCCGCACCGTCGAGAACCGGTGCGAGATCAGCACCGCCATCCTTCCTTTAGTAAGCTCGCTGAAAACCGGAGAAACACCTCGTACTCCGCCCGGGCATCCAGCGCCGCCGTCGGCTCGTCCAGAATCAGCAGCTGCGCGTCCCGCATATACGCCCGGGCCAGCGCCACCTTCTGCCACTCGCCGCCGGAGAGATCCACCCCGCCCTCGAACCGCTTCCCCAGCATCTGGTCGTACCGCCCCTGTAACCGCTGGGCCACCGAGTCGGCCAGGCTCCGCTCCGCCGCGGTCTTGATCGCCGGCTCGTCCTCGATCCGGCCGATGTTGCCCACCGCGATGTTCTCCTTCAGCGCAAAATCGTAGCGCACGAAGTCCTGGAAGATGACCCCCACGTTCCGCCGGAGGCTGTCGATGTCGTACTCCCGGAGATCCACCCCGTCGAGCAGGATCCGCCCCTCGGTCGGGTCGTAGAGCCGGGCCAGCAGCTTGACCAGGGTGGTCTTCCCGGCGCCGTTCTCGCCCACCAGCGCCAGCCGCTCGCCCGGCGCCAGCGAGAAGTCGAGCGCGCGCACCGCCCACTGCTCCGAGCCGGGATACTTGAACCCCACGCCCTCGAAGGCAAAGCCGGTCTTGATCGGCACCGGCACCGGATGGGCGCCCGGGCTTGGGCCGGATGCTGGGCTCCAGCTCGAGGAAGGTGAACAGGTCGTCCAGGTAGAGGCTCTGCTCGAAGATCTGGGCCAGCGACAGCAGCACCCGCTGGATCAGGTCCCGGCTCTGCCGGAACGAGCCCGGCCAGGAAGGTCAGCACCCCGATGGTGAACAGCCCGGCCGGCGACCGGTGACCGACGACCGTGAGATAGATGATGACGGCATAGGCCCCGTAGTAGCCCAGGGTCCCCACCACCGACAGCAGCGACGAGACGATGCTGCGCCGCACCGACAGCGCCTTGTTGGCCTCGTAGAAATCCTGGGACAGCCGGTCGTAGCGGCCCACCAGAAAATCGGACAGGCCGAACAGCTTGAGCTCCTTGGCCGAGATGTCGCTGGCGCCGATGTAGCGGAGATAGTCCAGCTGCCGCCGCTCCGGGGTCCAGGAGTAGAGCAGGGAATATCCCAGCGACGCGAAGTGGGTCTCGCCCAGCAGCGAGGGGAGCACCGCGACCACGAGGAGCACCAGCAGCCAGGGGACGTAGACCGCGATCGCGACGCTGAGCGACGCCAGGGTGATCAGGTCCTGCAGCGTCGCCAGCAGCATGGTGAAGAGCCCGATCCGCCCCACCGTCTGCCGCCGGGCCCGCTCCAGCTTGTCGTAGATCTCCGCGTCCTCGAACTGCTCCAGGTCGAGCGTCGCGGCGTGCTGCATCAGCTGGACGCTGGTCCGGTTGGCGAAGAGGTCGCCCAGGAGACTCTCCAGCAGGGCGGAGATCCGGCTCAGCCCCTCGCCCACCACCGCGATCGCCAGCTCGATCCCGACCAGCATGGCCAGCCGCTGCCAGGCCACCGGCCCGCCGCTGCCGTGCAGGGTGACGGCGTGGACCACCTCGTCCACGATGAGCTTGCCGATCCAGAGCACGCCCAGCGGCACCGCCGAGCGGGCCACCCGGAGCAGCAGGATCCCGACGACGTAGCGCGGCTCGGTCTCCCACACCATCCGGAGCAGCTTGGGCAGGTGGCGCAGGGCCTGGAGCCGCTCGCGCCAGGAGACGGTGGGGGGAACCGGGCCACGGCCGCGCCCGTTGCCGCGGATCACCGGGTGTTGAAGAGGAAGAGCCATGCTTAAAGGTAAGCGGTGAGGCGGTAAGGCGGTAAGGTGAGTCATTGTGAGGGTGCGAAGCCCGTGGCAATCCCGCCGCTGCGTCGGACCACGGATCGCCACGCGGGCTGCGCCCGCTCGCGATGACTGCTTCTACTTACCGCCCTACCGCCTTACCGCCTGTCTTCCCGTCGAGCCAAGCTTCGATATGCGCCCGGAGAAACGACAGCGGCACGCTCCCGCTCTCCAGCACCCGGTCGTGGAACTCCCGAATGTCGAAATTCTTCCCCAGCCTCGTCTCGGCCTCGTGCCTCAGCCGCTCGATCTCCAGCCGCCCGATCATGTAGGCCGTCGCCTGGCCCGGGTCGGCGATGTAGCGATCCACCTCCGACTCCAGCGCCACCCGCGACTCCGGCACATGCGCGATCATATAATCCAGCGCCTGCTGCCGCGACCAGCCCAGCACCGCCATCCCCGGATCCACCACCAGCCGCGCCGCGCGGAGCGCCTGCTCGCCCAGGTCGCCGAACTGGTAGAGATCGGTGGAGTACAACCCCATCTCCTTAGCCAGCCGCTCGGAGTAGAGCGCCCAGCCCTCGCCGAAGCCGGAGAAGAACAGGTAGCGGGTGATCGGATGCGCCTTCTCCCGCTCCGCCGCGATCGCGAGCTGGAGATGGTGGCCCGGAATGGTCTCGTGGAAGGCGGTGCCCTCCAGCGGCGCCTTCGGCTGCGGTGGGGTGACGCTGGCGTTGATCCGCCAGCGCCCCGGCCGCTTGCCGTCGGGCGTGCCGGGGACGTAGGAGTTGGGGCAGCCGCTCTTCTCCTCGAAGGGAAGACAGGGATCCACGATGACGGTCCCTTGGGCAGCCGGCCGAACCACTTGGGCATCGCCGCCTTGGCCCGGCCCAACGCCGCCTCCGCGGTCTGAATAGATCTCCTCCCGCTGCGGAAGGTGGGCGCGGTGTCGGTCCGGAGCCGCTCATACAACACTGGAGGTCGGTGGTCCCGAAGCTCCGCTGGGCGATCGGCCGCGCCTCCGCCTCGATCGCGGCCATCTGCTGAAGGCCCAGCTGGTGAATCGCCGGTGCCGCCATGTCCACCGTGGTATACCCCCGCACCCGGGCGCGATAGCAGTCGGCGCCGTGGGGCAGCACCGAGAGCGCGGTGGCGACCCGGGCCTTGGGGATGTACTCGGAGACCAGGAAGTCGCGGTAGCGGGTGGCCGCGGGAAGGATCTCTCGACTACACGATCGCAATCACCGAGTCGCGGAAGCCCGGCGCCGAATCCCGGTCGGCCAGCCCGGCGAACGGCGATTGCGCCGCGGGAATCTTGAGCACGTCGTTGAGCTGTTCGACCACCGCCTGGGCATTCCCCCGGGTCTGGGTGTAGCCCTGGCGGAGCCCCTCCCGGAGCTCGCCGATCTCGGTGTCGAGATAGCGGGGGACCTCATGCCAGCGCTTGAGCGCCGCAGCCCGGAGCTCCGCGGTGCCCAGCGGCTGCAGCTGGGCGATCACCGGCAGGGCCAGCTGCCATCCGGCCTGCTGGCTCAGCGGCCAGAGCTCGCCGTGGCACACTCGACCCTGGCGAGAGGCCTCGAGGGTCTCGAGCAGGACGCCGTAGGTCGCGTCTTCCGGTTGGCCGGTCAAGGACAGCGGCCTTGATCCCGTGCATCTGATCCAGCCAGCGGTCCTCCCGCTTTTCCCAGGCCCGGACCGCGGCGAGCGAGTTGTCGCCCAGCCGGTCGTTGGGCGCCTCGGGGACGCCGGAGAACATGGCGGCGAGGGGAAAGGTCTGGACCCAGTGGGCCCAGTAATCGTCGGCCACGGCGTTGACCCGCCGGCCGGCCTCGGTGGCGGCGGGGGCGACGCGTTCCGGGGAGAGACGGCTGCCGGCGCGGCGGCCTCTTTCGGGGTGCCGCCGCAGGCGGCGAGAAGAGCGGCAACGCAGAGCAGTAGAGAGCGTTGGTATGGCATAGGATGGGACCAGTGGAGAGGGCGCAGGAAAGCGATTTCCGTCCCGTTAATCTACGAGCCGGCACCCGTGGAAGTGTCGGGAGGGCGTAAGGCGGTACGCCGCCGGGGTCATTTCGAGCGTAGCGAGAAATCGGGTGGGTGAACGTCGGATCATTGGAGCTCCTCGTGCCGACGTGAACCCACTCGATTTCTCACTGCGTTCGGAATGACTCGCGAACGGCTTGCGCTACCGCTCACCGCTTACCGCCCTACCGCTTTTACGGCCCGTGCAGGATCGTTCCGTCCGCTCCTACCGCAAAGATGTCGGACGCCGAGCTGCCCCAGATATCCATGAGCTCGGTCGCGCTGGTCTTGATCTCTGTCCACTCGGCTCCATCGAAGTGCCAGATGTTCCCCGACCGGTTGAATGACTCCTGATCGTCCGCCAGCACGTACATGTCCCGCGACGAGCTGGCCCAGATCGACCAGAGTGGTGTGGCCGGGATCGCCATCGGGCGACCAGCCGTGCCCGTCGTAGTGCCAGATCGCCCCGTTGGATTTGATATGTCCCGGGGTGTGGCCGTGGCATACACGTCGGTGGAGGAGGTTCCCCAGACATTGCCGAAGGCCGTTGGGCTCGCGGAGTACCTCCGACCAGGTCTGTCCGTCGTAATGCAGGATGACGCCGCGACTGTCCGTCGGCTCGCTATCATACGGCACATATTGCGCGACGACATACACGTCGGTCGGTGAGCTGCCCCAAACGTCGGCGCAGCCGGAGATAGTCTGCCACCGGGCACCTTCATCGGCGACCACTGGGCTCCATCGTAGTGGACGATGTAGCCCTCCGCAACTGCCGATGCCGGTTAACTGGTCCCCACCGCGAATACATCGGTAGCCGAACTGTCCCCCAAATGGCATTGAGACTGATCTCCTCCGGCGCGGCGGAGCGGGCGGCTGTGCCGCTGGTGACGACCACTGCTGACCGTCGTAGTGCAGGATCGGTCGGAGTGGGGTCCGTCTGCCAGCGCGAAGGCCTCGCCATTCGGGGCGGCCCACACACCGCGCTACCCCGCCGGCATGGGTCAACTGGGTGACCCAGCGGGTCCCGTCGTAGTGCAGGATGGTCAGCATCCCGCAGCCCGAGGTGTTGCATCCCAGGTTCTGGCCCGCGGCGAAGACATTGGTGGCGGAGCTGCCCGAGGCGTACTCGAGGAACGTGGTGGTCCCGCTGGTCATCGGGGCCCAGGACGAGCCGGCCGCGCCGCTACAGGTGACGGCGAACGCCACCGTCGCGGAGGCACCCACGGCGACAGTCACCTGCTTCGTATTGCCGCCCTGGACCGTGCAGTTGGACGCCAAACCGCTGAGCGCCACCTGATGCGCGCCTGCCGCCACGCCGGAAACAGTGGTGGACGCATTCACCCCGATGGGCTGGGTCGCCCCACCATCCACCGCCACCTGGTAGCCATTGGGATCGGGATTGGTTCCGGTAGTGGCCGTGGTAATCCGCACTGAGCCGACATTGGCCGGGGGTGCGGAGCAGGTGACCGTGAAGCTCACAGTGGCACTCGCGCCGGGCACGACCGTCACCGTCTGAGGATTGTCACCGCTCACCGTGCAGTTGGCCGCCACCCCGCTCAGGCCGATCTCGTGCTGTCCGCCGGTGACTCCAGCCAGGCTCACAGTGCCACTCGCGGCCGACCGTCCCCGCCTCGGTCCCATCCACCGTCACCGAGTAGCCGTCGGCATCGGGAGCGGGACCCGTGGTGCTCGCGGTGACCTGGAGGCCGCCGCTGGTGGGACCGCAGGTCACCGCGAAGGTGACCGTCATGCTCTGCCCGTCCGGGACGCTGACCGTTCGGGGGTTCTCACCAGTGACCGTGCAGTTGGCGGCTAACCCGCCCAGCTGGACGGTGTGATCGCCGGCGCTGATGCCGGTTCGAGAGATCGTAGCCGCGGTGCCGATCGCCTGGCCGTTGTCTCCGTCCACCTGCACGGTATAGCCGTCGGGGTCGGTCTCGGTGCCGGTCGTCGTGGTGGTGATTTCCAGCGTGCTGCTGCCGGGAGGGATGGTAAGATTGTCGCCGCTACAGCCGGCGGCGCCGGCGAACAGCAAAACCAGGATACGCCCCGACCAGCGGGCAGCTCGATGCGCGCATCTAAGCCTCCACGGCCGCGAGAGTCCCAGTGACTCTCAGCCGGCCACACTTGTTTAAGTCTTTATACCCCTACACCCTAAACTCCCCAGGAGCTCTCGAACCGTGAGGAGCCTCACGGCTCCCCGGGTCAGGGCGGCTAAGCCCAGGTGCCTCCTATACCTGGCTTGCACGATGAAGCTGCAGCCGAAGCATCAAGTGAGAATCAAGTTGTTACCGCTTACCGCCTTACCGCCCTACCGCTTACTTTCCCCCATGCTCGCTCCCTCCACCACCGCCCTCGTCACCGGCGCCACCCAGGGAATCGGCCGCGCCACCGCCTTCGCCCTCGGCCGGGCCGGCTACCGCGGTCGGGCGTCTGCGCCCGCACACGAAGCCGACGTCCGCCGCCTGGTGGAGGAGCTCAAAGCCGGGGGCATAGAAGCTGCAGGCGCGAAAGCCGATGTGGGCCAACCGGATGCAGTCCCCCCTGCCGTCCAAAAAATCGTCAGCGCAATAGGCGAGATCGGCGTGCTGATCAACAACGCCGGGATCCTGATCGCCAAGCCGTTCGAGGAGCTGACCCTGGAGGACTGGGATAGCACCATGGGGACCAATGTCCGGAGCCTCTATCTGATGACCCGCGAGGTGCTTCCCGCCATGCGCCGGCGCCGGGAAGGGGCCGTCGTCAACGTCGCCAGCCTGGCCGGCAAGAACGGCTTTGCCGGCGGCACCGCCTACACCGCCTCCAAGCACGCCGTCCTCGGCTTCAGCCGCTCGCTCATGCTGGAGGTGCGGAAGGACAACGTGCGGGTGATCGCCATCTGCCCCGGCTCGGTGGCCACCGGGATGATGCGGGACCAGACCATGCTGAAGGCCGACCCCAACAAGGTCCTGCAACCCGAAGACGTGGCCGAGAGCATCCTCCATGCGCTCAGTCTTCCCACCCGGGCGATGGTGAGCGAGCTCGACATCCGGCCGACGAATCCATGATGACGGGCGGACGGGCGGACGGGCGGACAGGCGGACGCGTGCGGCGCCGGTGCTCGTGTCCCGCTGCATCTGCCGCGGGGTGCCGTTCGCCGAGCTGCTGCCTCGGGCGAGAGCGGCGGAGCTGGAGCCTGGACGACCTGATCCGGGAAACCGGCTGCGGCGGTCAGTGCGGCCTCTGTCGCCCTTACCTGCGACGGATGCTGGCCACCGGAGAGACCGAGTTCTTCGAGCTGCTGCCGGCGGAGAGTGGCTTCTGAGCGCCCGGGAGCAGGGACAGGGATTCTGGATCCGCCGGTGGACCGCCCGGCTGGAGCGCCACTGGCGCCGCCTGTCCTACACCGGCTCCATCACCGGCGTGGCGGTCATCATCTCCTGGCTCGGGCTCTGGCTCATCCGCCGGGACGATTCAGTCGGGCTGCTGCTCGCCTCAGTGGCTACGCTCCTGACCCTGGTGACCTTTCGCCATATGGGCGAGCTGTCCGAGGCGCAGAAGGAGTCGCTCCGCACCGCCCTGTCCCGGGCCGATCGCCGCAATCGCGAGCTGGAGCGCCTCCGCCACCTGGCGGGCACGCTGCTGGCCGGCGCCGATATTGACGGCCTGGTCAAGGAGGTGGCCCAGGCGGCGGCCGACCTGCTCGAGGCCGAGAGCGGTGCCGTAACCCTGATGGTGGAGGAGGGGCGCTTCCTGCAGAGTGAAAGCGGCGACCGGACCGCTCGCGTCCGCCACCGGAATGCTGGTCCCGGTGGACAAGTCCCTCCTGGGCTGGGTCATCATGCAGGACAGCTCGCTGGTCTCGGACGACATGGACGCCGATCCGCGCAACTACAAGGCGCCGGAGATATCCATGGCGCTCAAGACCTGCGGCCATCATCCCGCTCCGCTCGGCCGGGTTCGTGGTCGGCACGGTCAGCGTGTACAACCGTCGGGATGGCCAGCCCTTCAGCGAGAACGATCTGCGGCTGCTGCAGATCCTGGGCGATCAGGTGGTGGTCGGCCTGGACCGCGCCTCGGTGCTGGCGGACAGCAAGCGCAACGAGGTCGCGCTGCGAGCCAAGAACGTGGAGCTGCAGCGGGTCACCCAGCTCAAGAGCGAGTTCCTCACCAACATGTCGCACGAGCTGCGCACCCCGCTCAACGCCATCATCGGCTTCTCCGATCTCCTGCTGGAAGGCGGCGTGGGCGAGGTCACCCCGCAGCAGCGCGAGTTCATCGAGTCGGTGCTCCGCAACGGCAAGCACCTGCTCTCGCTGATCAACAGCGTGCTCGATCTCTCCAAGGTCGAAGCGGGCCGGATGACGCTGGCCCTGGCGCTGACCGATATCCGGGAGGCGATCCTCGGCGCGGTGACCGATACCGCCAGCCTGCGCACCGCCAAGCAGCAGGAATGCGCGGTGGAGCTGGACGAGGCGTCGCTCACCATCGTCGCCGATGGCGTCCGGATCCGGCAGATTCTCTACAACCTCCTCTCCAACGCGTCGAAGTTCACCCCGGAAAAAGGCAAGATCCGGCTGGCCGCGGTCCGGACCCGGGCTCCGCTCCGGCAGCCGGCCGACCGGGCGGGAGACCAGGCCCGGCTGGCGCCGCAGGAAGTGGTCTGGATCTCGGTGACGGATGAGGGGGTCGGCATCAAGCGGGAGGACATGCCCAAGCTGTTCCAGGAGTTCAGCCAGGTGGACAGCTCCGCCAGCCGGCGGGCCCAGGGCACCGGCCTCGGGCTGGCGCTCTGCAAGAAGTTCGTGGAGATGCACGGCGGGACCATCGGCGCCGACTCGGTGTACGGGAAGGGGGCCGCGTTCTGGTTCCTGCTTCCCGCCGAGGGGCCGCTGCGCCGGGTGCTTTAGGGCGGTAAGGCGGTAAGGCGGTAAGGCGGTAAGTCGAGGGCCTGGGACTTGTTGAGCGAGGAGTCAAAACTCCAGGTCAGCTTCCGGCTTGATCCTGAGAGCGTCAAGCGTTGAAATCCGCATCAGCAAGTATTCCCCGGTCCCTGGTAAACCTCACGATAGGAGACCTCCGACGACCCGGCGCATGTCCAGATACCGTCGAACTCGCGGGGACCGCGCTTGGCCGATCCCTCGCGAGCTTGCAGACGCGCACAATCTGTAGTAGCCATATCTTTGCGGGCCATCGTCGGTGATCCTATACACCTCCAGTGCGAGCTGGTGAGACCTCTGCCGCGCTTCGAAGCGCTCGTAAGGAACGATCTCAGAAGCTAGTTAGAACGCTGACCTCTCTTCTAATCGCTCTCACTGCCCGCCTTACCGCCTTACCGCCTTACCGCCTTACCGCCTTACCGCCTCCCGCCGCTTGGCATCGCGAGGCCGCGCTGCTAGCCTTGTAGGTGATGGACGCGCGCCGGCTGGCTCGATCGATCTTCCTCCTGCTCTGGGTTACCCTGATCGGGATGCACCCGCTCATGGGTGCGCCGGAGCCAGCGCCCGCCCGTTCTTCCGCCGATCAGCAGTCCTTCATCAGCGGTCCGCGCCAATCGCTCCCGCTCCCGGTGCACGACGAGGCCACCTGCGCCTTCTGCCAGGCGGCCGCCTTTGCGCCCCACAATCCCGGCAACGCCGCGGCTCCGGTCCTGGCAGTCGGACCCGAGCGGCGGGAAATTCTCTCCCAGGATCATCAGGTCACCTGCGCCATCACGGCGCGCCCACCCCGGTCTAGAGCTCCTCCGGTCCTTCCGAACGTCTGAGTTACCGCGCCACCCACGGCGCGAACCTCTTACGATCGGAGGATCACATGCACTTCCGTGCTCGCACGGTCACTTGGGTGACCATCTGCTGGCTGGGAAGCGCGTCGCAAGCCTGGGGACAGAATCCAGCCCGGCTGGATTCCCTGTCCCGCGATCTCACAGCCCTGTCTGCCCGGATCGATTCGCTCGAGTCCGGTCTGTGCCCGTCCTCCACGCCGCTGGCGGTGCCGCGTCCCACCGGCGACCGCCGCACCGACAGCCTGGCTGCGACCGTGCAGCGGCTGGACCGCCGGCTTGCGGCGCTGCAGAAGTCCCGCTGCGCCCCGGGGGCTCCGGCCCCTGCGGCGGCGGCAGATACCAGCGGCGATCTGGCCGCGCTTCGCCGAGCCGCAGCCGCGGCGACCGGCCAGGCGCCATCGCCCTCAGCGGCTGATACCTCCCGAGGCCAGCCGCCGCCGCAACAGGCCGGCGGTCCTCGCGGAGCCAACCTGCTCAACCCGGAGATCAGCGCCACCGGCGACATCCGCCTCGTAGCGCGAGACGGGAGACAGTCGGACAACGCGGTGGCCCGCGAGTTCGAGTTCGCCTTCCAGTCGGCCCTCGATCCGTACTCCAATACCAAGATCTTCATGACCTTCGAGCAGGACGCCGTGGGCATCGAGGAGGGCTACATCTACTGGACCGGGCTGCCGGGCCGGCTCCGGCTCGACGTGGGCAAGTTCCGCCAGCAGGTCGGCGACCTCAATCGCTGGCACCTGCACGCGCTGCCGGAGACCGAGTACCCGCTGGTGTACCAGAAGTACTTCGGGGAAGAGGGGCTGGACGGCATCGGCTTCTCACTCTATACCGCGCTTCCATTCTCGCTGGGCGGCGCCACCCACGAGGTCTGGCTCCAGGGAACCACCGCCGAGAGCGATCCGCTGCTCGCGTCCGGCCACCAACCGGTGCTGCTGGGGCGGCTGCAGAACTTCTGGCAGCTCAGCCGGAGCACCTACGCGCAGGCCGGCATCACCGGACTGGGCGGCAACAACGACAGCGTGGGACTCCGGAGCCGGGTGGTCGGGCTGGATTTCCGGCTGACCTATCGGCCGCCTTCGGCGGGAACCCGGCGGGACATCACCTTCCGGGCCGAGGGATACCGGATGCACGCGACCGAGCTGGGCACGACGACCAATCGGTACGGCACGTTCCTGGACCTCGTGGCGAAGACCAGCCAACGCTGGGCCTTCGGCGCCCGATATGATTGGGTCGAGGCGCCGAGGGGCCTCGCCGATACCGAGTGGCGCATCACTCCCAACATCACCTGGACCGAGAGCGAGTTCGTGTTCCTCCGGCTGGAAGGGGAGCACCGGCACACCGATCTGGAGGGCAGCCGCAACATGCTCACCTTCCAGGCCGTATGGGCAATGGGCCCGCATAAGCATGAGACGTATTGAAGAAGCGGGAGGGGCAGCGGGCAGCGGCGGGGCGGCGGGGCAGCAACAACAACATTCAACGAACCAATGAAGGAAATAAACACTATGACGTTTTCATCACTGTTCATCCTTGCGGGCCTGGTTGGGCAACCAACTTCCCCGCTGCCCCGCTTCCCCGCTGCCCCGCCGCTTCGCGTCGTCACCTCCCTCACGACCTACGGCTCCATCGCCAAGGAGATCGTGGGCGACAAGGGGACGGTCACCTCGATCGCGCAGGGCGACGAGGATCCTCACTTCGTGCAGCCGAAGCCCAGCTTCGTCGCCGTCCTCCGCGATGCCGATCTCTTCGTCACCACCGGCATGGACCTGGAGCTCTGGGTGCCGGCGCTGCTCGACCGGGCCGGCAACCGGAGAATCATGGAAGGCGCTCCGGGCTACGTTCCCGCCTTTCGCGGCATCGATCTCATGGAGGTGCCCACCTCGCTCAGCCGGGCGGGAGGCGACATCCACGTGGACGGGAACCCGCACATCCACACCGACCCGCTGAACGGGATCATCATCGCCCGAAACATCCTGGCCGGGCTCAAGCAGGTGTCGCCGGAGAATGCGGCCTACTTCACCGGCAAGGAGCAGGACTTCGAGAACCGGGTGCTCGAGGCCACCATGGGGCCCAAGCTGGTGACGGTTCTTACTCCGGGCACCGCATACGACCTCCTGCGGACCAACAAGCTCAACGACTTCCTGGGCCAGCAGAAGTATCAGGGCAAGCCGCTGCTGGATCAGCTGGGCGGCTGGCTCAAGCAGGGTGAGGTGCTGCGGGGCAAGGAGATGGCCTGCTATCACAAGGAATGGGCCTACTTCAGCCGCCGGTTCAACATCGATTGCGTCACCTTCATCGAGGCCAAGCCGGGCATCCCGCCGACTCCGGGACACGTGCAGGAAGTCATCCAGCTGATGAAGCAGCGGAAGATTCCGGTGCTCTTCGCCTCCAACTATTTCGATCGCAAGCAGATTCAGCAGGTGGCCGAGCGGACCGGAGCCAAGGCGGTGATCGTGCCGGAGAACACCCAGGGCGCGCCGGGCGTGAACACCTACTTCGATCTGGTCAACACCTGGGTGGGTGGTCTGGTGAATGCCTTTCATGACGTTGCGCTCAATACTGGAGCCAAGTGATGGACCTGAGCCTCTTTCTTCCGCCGCTGGTGGCCTGCCTGGTCATCGTGGCCATCCATTCGTATCTGGGACTGCACGTCATTGCCCGGGAGGTGATCTTCGTGGATCTCTCCCTGGCCCAGATGGCGGCGCTCGGCTCGGCAGTCGCCATTCTCGCCGGTAGCCAGCCGGATTCTGCCAGCGCTTTTCTCTACGCGCTGGGCTTCACCACCCTGGGCGCCGCGGTCTTTGCGCTCACCCGCACCACGGAAAAGGGACCGGTGCCGCAGGAGGCCATCATCGGCATCGTGTACGTGATGGCGTCCGCGGCCGCGATCCTGGTGGCCGACCGCACGCCGCGCGGTGGTGAGGCGATCAAGGACATCCTGGTGGGAAGCCTGCTGTGGGTCACCTGGCCCACGATCCTCCGGCTCGCCGGGGTTTATGCGCTGATTGGACTGTTCCACTGGATCCTGCGGCGGCGGTTTCTCACCATCTCGTTCGATCCGTCGACCGCGGTGGCCCGCGGGTGGCGCATCCGCTGGTGGGATTTCCTGTTCTATCTCTCCTTCGGAATCGTGATCACCTTCTCGGTTCCGATCGCGGGCGTGCTGCTGGTGTTCTCCTTCCTGGTGGTCCCGGCGGCAGTCGCCTTTCAATTCACCCGCCGGCAGGGCGCGCTGGCGCTCATCTCCTGGCTCTCCGGAGTGCTGGCCTCGGCGGCCGGGCTCTGGGTCTCATTCCATTACGACCTGCCCACCGGGCCGGTGGTGGTCTGCATGTTCGGGCTGGTGCTGCTGGGAGCGTATGTGCTGCGGCGATTGATGGGGGTGAGGACTGCTGGCTGGTAGCGTCGGAAGCGGCGGTAGGTGAGAGCGGCGGTAGGGCGGTAAGCGGTCCGATCGCGAGAACGGGTGCTACGGGCGCTACCGCTCGCAATGACTAACTACCGCCACAGTCCTACCGCCTTACCGCCCTACCGCCTTACCGCCTGGCACCGACGGATGTGCCTGCATCGCCACCCGGCGCAGCAGCTCCAGGTGCGCGGCCACGATATCCGCCAGATGCTGGGCCTGCAACACGTGGCGGTCGCTGAGCTCGGAAGGCGGCGCGGCACTGAACAGCAGAGCGCCATGCACCCGGCCCGCTACCCGGAGCGGCACCACCAGCTTGAACTGGCCGTTGCTCTGGCCCATGGCGCAGGGCAGCTCGCCGTGCAGCACCCGCGCCAGGGCAGTGCCCGCCACTGAGACCAGCGGCAGACTGGGTAGCGGCCGGCGCTCGCCTGGCTCCAGCAGAACTACCCGGTCGTTCTGGGTCACCCGCAAGGCAAACGCCATCTTGTCGAACGGGAGCACCGTCCTCGCCTCGGTGGCAATGAGCTGAGTGGCCACCGCCGGGTCGGATGTCGTTGCCAGCAAGCCGGCGATGCGGAACAGCAGCTCGGCGTTGGGATCCCGCTCCGCCGGCCGGAGCACCGGTGCGGGTGCTGGCGCCGGCGGCGGAGCTGCGGGTGACTCGTCGGAGCGGAGAAACCCGCCGATCTGCGGCGTGATCAGTCCCGCCAGCAGCCCCAGAAGCTCGACGTCTTCGTCGCTGTAGAGCTCCGGCCCGATACTCCCCACCAGCAGATACGCCGTTGCATTCCCCCGCAGGCTGATCCGGGCGCCGACCACGGACCGAAGGTCGGCTCCGCCCGACTCGCCGGCGGTGAAGAAGCCTCGGGGCCAGCGCTCATCCTCATAGGTGTCGGCCACCACCAGCTGGCTGCGGGAGCCGAAGATGCCGCCGATGTCGAGATGCTCCCCGCTGATCACCAGCGACGGATCGCTCCAGAGCGGGCCGCCGGGGTGGTCGCCCAGCCGGAAGTATTCCTTGCCCGATGCATCAGGAACCAGCAGCTCGACGTGGTCGTGCGGCAGCAGCGGCGCCAGGCCGCGGGCGATGGCGGACACGAAACGCTGCGGCCCCGCCGCATCGCCGTTGGCTCGCGATACCGTCTCCAGCAATCCGGCGATCCGCTCGTGCTGCCGAGAGGCGGTTCCCTCCGCCGGTTTCCACTGCCGGGCGATTCGCCCCAGCATCGGCCCCACCCGCTGCGCCACGCACTGCAGCACCACTCGCTCGACCGCGCCGTAGCGGTTGGGCTCGAGATTCGCCACCAGGAGCAGGGCGACGTCGCGCTTGCCGAACCGAATGGGGAGACAGGTGACCGAGCCGTACCCGGCATCGAGCACGATCTCCTCGACCAGCGAGAGCTGCTCCGGCTTCAGGTAAGGTGAGGGAAGGGGGACCACCAGCTCGTCTTCGGCCAGCTCGGCCGGACCCAGCAGGACCACACCGCCCTGCGCGGGGTAAAGCCAGAGTCCCATGAGATCGTGAGGAACTTCGACGGCCAGGGTGTTCGACAGCGCCTCGTGCCAGGTGGCGAGCGCCACCGGATCCACCTGCCCGTCCTCCGCCCGGAGGATGGGAACGAGCGGCTCACTCCCGGTGGAGGAGAGTGGATCGTCCGCCAGCTCGTCGTGCAGCTCGGAGCTCATGCCCTGCTGACAGGCAGGACGTATGCCCCTGGGGAAGCTGTCGCAAGTGGCTGTGACAGTGCGGCTTGGCGCACGACGGTCCGAGATCGCGGCGGGCGCCCCTTCCTTATATGGATGGCGTCCTGCCGCGTCTCTTGCAGGTCGCTGCCTCCTATGCCTAAGAGACTCGGTAGTTTGACATACCCCCCACCCCCATTAGATTGAACCGGAAGAACGCCCTCCCGCGGAGCAGCACGTGAGCACCAGCTCGACGATCGAAACCCTGACCATTCCCGTTTCGGGGATGCACTGCGCCGGCTGCAGCGCCCGGGTGCAGAGCACCCTGGAGCACGCGCCCGGTGTTGCCGCCGCGAACGTGAACCTCATGACCAGCTCGGCCACCGTGGAGTACGACCCCACGACTACGACGCCGGAGCTGCTGGTCGAGACCATTCGGGAGACCGGCTACGGCGCCGAGCTGCCCCGCTTGACCGAGTCGGCCGAACAGATGCTGGACACGCGGGATCAGGCGTACTCGGCCGACATCGCCGATCTGCGGCGCAAGGTCTGGGTCAGCCTGGCGGCATCGGTCCTGGTGACGCTGTTCAGCTGGCGTTACCTCCTGCTCGGCCTGACGCTGCCGGTGGTAGGCTGGGCCGGACGGCATTTCTACACCCGGGCCTGGACCGGGTTCCGCCATCGCACCACCGACATGAACACGCTGATCGCGGTGGGCACCGGCGCGGCCTTCCTCTACAGCCTGGCGGTCACCCTCTTCGCCGGCTGGTTCCAATTCCACGGCATTGTCCCCCAGGTGTACTACGAGGCGGTGGTCTGGATCATCGCCCTGATTCTGCTGGGCAACCTGCTGGAGGCTCGAGCCAAGGCGCGCACCTGGGAAGCGCTCCGCCGGCTGATTGGGTTGCGGCCCGCCACCGCCCGAGTGGTGCGACGGGGGCTGGAGGAAGAGATCCCGCTCGACCAGCTACGGGTGGGCGACGAAGTCGTGGCTCGGCCCGGCGAGACCATCGCGGCGGATGGCGTGGTCATGGACGGTACCAGTCACGTGGACGAGTCCATGCTCACCGGCGAGCCGGTGCCGGTCTTCAAGGGACCGGGCAAGCCGGTCACCGGCGCGACCCTCAACCGGAATGGAAATCTGCGGATTCGGGTGACGCGGGTGGGACCGGATACGGTGCTCTCCCACATCATCCGGCTGGTGCAGCAGGCTCAGGGCTCCAAGCCAACCATCCAGCGACTGGCCGACCGGATTGCCGCGGTGTTCGTGCCGGTGGTGCTCTTGATCGCGGTCGCGACCTTTGTGCTGTGGCTCGTTCTCGGGCCTCAGCCGGCGTATCTCCACGGCCTGGTTGCGGCGGTCACCGTGCTGATCATTGCCTGTCCCTGCGCCATGGGACTGGCGGTGCCCACCGCGGTCATGGTGGCGACCGGCAGAGGCGCCGAGCTCGGCGTGCTCATCAAGGGTGGCGACGCGCTGGAGCGGGCCGGCCAGACCGACGTCGTGGTGTTCGACAAGACCGGCACGGTGACTGAGGGGCGGCCCGCGGTTGAATCGGTCCGGCTCGCGGCGGACGATCTCGATCAGCGGCGGCTGCTCCAGATGGCGGCATCGGTGGAGCGGCTGAGCGAGCATCCTCTCGCCGAGGCGATCGTGCTGGCGGCGGAACGCGCGGGCGCTGCCGGTGCTGCCGGCGAAGGAGTTCGAGTCGCGCACCGGTAAAGGCGTGGCCGGCGAAGGTGGAGGGCCATCCGGTCGCGGTGGGCAATCTTTCCCTGATGCGCGAGCTGGGACTCGACCCTTCGCCGCTCCGCGCGGCGGCCGATCAGGCCGGGGCTGAGGGGAAGACGCCGGTGTATGTGGCGCTGGACGGCAGGGTGGTGGCGCTGCTGGCCATCGCCGACCCGATCAAGCCCACCAGTGCTGAAGCGGTGGCGCGGCTACGGGCGCTGGGATTGGAGCTGGCGATGCTCACCGGCGACGATCGCCGGACCGCCGAATCGGTGGCCCGAGCGGTGGGAATCGACCGGGTGCTGGCCGAGCTGGCGCCGGGGAAGAAGCTGGAAGAGATCCGGCGCATACAGGGCGAGAGGAAGATCGTTGCCATGGTGGGCGACGGCTTGAACGACGCGCCGGCCCTGGCTCAGGCCGACGTGGGCATCGCGATGGGCACCGGCACCGACGTGGCCCTGGAGGCCGGCACCATCACCCTGCTGCGCAGCGATCTCCTCGGCGTGGTAGACGGGATCGGTCTGTCCCGCCGGAGCATGCGGGTCATCAAGCAGAATCTGTTCTGGGCCTTCGTCTACAACGTGATCGGCATTCCCATAGCGGCCGGAGTGCTGTATCCCGGACTCGGCATCCTGCTTACGCCGGCCATGGCGGCCGCGGCAATGGCGGCGAGCTCGGTCAGCGTGGTGTCGAATAGTCTGCGGTCTACGGCAAGTTCAAAAGTCCAAATGGAGCAGCACATGGCAACCGAAAGTAGCCTTCCCTGCGCGTGCGGCGCGCACTCGGCCGACGGGGCCCACTCGGCCGCGGTCGACCCCGAGGTCAAGCACTCGATCAGCACTCGCCTCCGGCGGATCGAGGGCCAGGTGCGCGGCCTGCAAAAGATGGTGGAGGAGGAACGCTACTGTGCCGACGTGCTGATGCAGCTCTCCTCGGTACAGGAGGCGCTCCGCGGCGTGGGACGGGGCCTGTTGCACAACCACCTGAAGTACTGCGTGGCCGAGGCGATCCGCACTGAGGATCCGGAGCGGGCGGACGCGATGTATGACGAGCTGATGGAGCTGATGTACAAGAACGCGAGGTGAGGCCGGTGAGCGTCGCTCAGGGTGCCACTTCACCTCGCTCGCTCTCTCCATATCACGTCCCACCGTGCGCGTCGCGCCCAGGATCACCAGGCCGCCGAGGATGGCGACCGAAGGCAGCACCAGCACCGCCCGATGCAGCCCGAACCGATCGGAGAGCGCGCCGATCAGCGGGAACGCCACCGCGTCGCCCACCAGGTGGATGAAGAGCAGATAGGCTCCGGCCACCGTCGCGCTGATTTTGGCGGGGATCACGTCGAAGATCACGGCCGCGATGGGGCCGTTGAACCAGGAGAGAAAGAAGAAGGCCGCGGAGAACACCGGCACGAACCATCTCAGGTCTCGCAGGGTGAGCAGCCAGATCGCCAGGGGCCCACCGATCAAGAGACCGAGACAGATGGTCAGCACCCGCCCGGTGATGGTGTAGCGCCGGAGCCAGTCGGCCACGATCCCACCGAACAGTGACCCCGAGATTCCCGCGATCAGTCCCCAGCTGCCCAGCAGAGCGGCCGCGTGAGCTACGGTGAGATTCAGCTCCCGGGAGACGAAGGTCGGGGCCCAGCCCACCAGACCGTTCATCCCGAACGAGATCAACGCTCCCCCGAGGAAGATGTAGACCAGGGTCGGTGTGCGGAGCACCACCGCCAGCGAGACCGCCCGTTCCCCGAAGACCCGTACCAGGGCGCCGAATCCGCTGGCCGGCGCGTGCGCGACCTCTCTGACCCAGGTGCGAATATTGAGGCTCAGCCCCACCGCCACCGTCGCGGCGAAGGCAGCCACGTCAATCTTGGAATCGACCCCGTAGGCCCAGTCCAGATACAAGGCCAGCAGGCTGCCTATCGCGATGCTGACGAGCAGCGGAAGAAACTGCTTGGCCAGCGCATTGATGCCGAGCCCGAGCTCGCGGAGCCCCGCCAACAGGGAAAGCGAGCCGCCGCTGCGCTGGGGATCCTGCAGCCGGGCGGTAAACACCGCGAGCACGAACCCGGGCAGGCTCACCGCGATGAATGCGGTGCGCCAGTCGTACACCGCTTCCAGCCGTCCGCCCAGCCAGATGCCGATCACGCCGCCGAGGGTGATGCCCGCCGCGAGAATGCCCAACGCCACCGCGCGTCCTCGCAGAGGGAAGTAGTCCGCCGTAAGCGACTGCGCCGCGCCGCTGAATGCCGCGGCCCCCATCCCCACCAGCGCCCGGCAGAGCAGCATCTGGCTGAAGCCGGTGGCGAATCCGCTCGCCAGGGTGAACGCGCTCCAAAGCACCACGCCGGTGGTGATCACCGCCCGGCGCGACCTCAGGTCGCTCAGAATGCCGAAGGGAAGGGCGGCGAGCGAGAACACCAGCACGTAGGCCGAGGCCAGCCAGCCGAGCTGCGCGTCGCTAAGGGCGAGGTCGCGCTTGATCGGCTCGAACAGCCCGAAGATGACGTTGCGGTTGACGAAGCTGAGCAGGTTGGTGACCGCGAGCAGCCCCAGCGCGTAGAGGCTGTAGTTACGAAGGGAATGCGCCTTGCGAGATGTCAGCTATGGGACAGGGACTCTTCGGCCCGCTGGTCGCGGGATTCGAGCGCGGCCCGGTACTCCGACACCAGGCGGTCCATCATGGCTGCGCGGCGGGAGTACAGCCGCTTGAGCGGCCGGGACTGGCGGCGTTCCCGGGCATACGCGGTGAGCAGCGGCAGTCCGATCGAGCTGTCGGTATACACGACCACCGTTCCGGGAAGCTGGTCAGGATCGATCTTGCCCCAGCTCACCGCCTCGGCCGGCGTGGCGCCGGAGAGCCCTCCGGTGTCGGGACGGGCATCGGTGATCTGGAGGAAGTAGTCGTGGCCCCGCTCGTCGATGCCCAGCACTTCCTGGATCTGGGGCTCGGTCTGCAGCATGAAGTTCTTGGGGCTGCCCCCGCCGACGATCAGCACCCCGCTCTTGCCTCCAGCGCGCTTGGCCTCGAGCACGATGCTGGCCGTCTCGTTGACGTCCGAGACTCACGTCGAACCGCAGCTGGCTCCCCGCGAGCGCCTGCTCGGCGACATTCATGCCGATCGAGCTGTCTCCGGGCGAGCTGGTGTAGATCGGCACCTCCAGCTGATGCGCGGCCGCCAGCACCGAGCGGCGAGACAGACCCAAAGCCTTCTCCCGTTCGGCGACGTAGCCGCCCAGCAGGTAGTGGTACTCCGCGGTGCTCATGGGCCGCTGGAACTCCGGCCGAGCCGAGACCTCGCGGATGAAGGCGTCGGTCGAGAGCAGCACGTTGTAATCGAAGAAGATGTCGTAGATCCGGACCACGCCTTTGTCGCGCAGCTCGACGTCATCGGCGTTGGGGGTGCCCCGGTGCATCGCCAGGCCCAGGGCGAAGTGGGCGTCGTGATACAGGTTGGCTCCGGTGGAGATGATCCAGTCGACAAACCCGGCCTCCATCAGCGGGATGAGACAGCTCATGCCCAGGCCCGCCGGCGTCATCGCCCCGGTCAGGGTCATGCCCACGGTGACGTCGGGCTCCAGCATCCGTTGGGTGAACAGCTGGCATCCCTCGCGCAAGCCGGCCCGCGTTGTAGGCCAGGAACGCGTTGTCGATCAGCTCGGCCACCGACTCTTTGCCGGTGGTAGCCTTGGGATCGATGCGCTGGCCGCGCAGGTATGGTGCTGAGGGTCGGGTCATCTGTGCCAGAGTCTCTTGTTCCGCGCTTCGATGACGAGCCGGGTGGCCTCGGCGGGGTCGTCGGTGACCTGGAACAGCTTGAGATCCTTGGCGTCCACCTTTCGCTCGGCGGCAACCGTCTTCGTGAGCCAGTCCACCAGGCCGGACCAGTACTCCTTGCCGAACAGAATCACCGGGAAGTCTTTCACCTTGCCGGTCTGAATCAGGGTGAGCGCCTCGAACAGCTCGTCCATGGTGCCGTAGCCGCCGGGGAAGACGATGAACGCGGTGGCGTATTTCACGAACATCGTCTTGCGGACGAAGAAGAACTTGAAGTTGAGGCTCCGGCTGAGAAATCGATTAGCACCCTGCTCGAACGGCAGCTCGATATTGCACCCGATCGAGAGCCCCTTTCCCTCCAGGCACCCCTTGTTGGCCGCCTCCATGATCCCGGGCCCGCCGCCGGTGATGACCGGAATGCCGGCCCGGGCCAGCAGCCGGGCCGTCTCCACCGCCGCGAGGTAGTGGGGATCGGTCGGCGGCGTCCGGGCCGAGCCGAAGATCGAGACCCCGTCTCGAACATCCGACAGATTGTCGAACCCCCAGACGAACTCCCCCATGATGCGGAGCACCCGCCAGGGATCCGAGACGAGGATCTGCTCCTTGTCGTGCCGCTCGCGCGGCTGGGGACCTTCGAGGAGGGTCTCGTCCTCGGTGGGACGCTTGTTGTCGTCCATCGTGCGGTAGGGACTGTTGGTCATAGGGAGCGGAATATACCAATTATAATTCGCCCATGTCCCGCTCCTGGGTGGCGCTGACCGGCAAGCTTGCATGGCGGGGGCTGCTCAACCCACGGCTGGGGCTCGATCTGTTGCGGACTGCGTGGGCCTTTCGGCGGAGACGGTGGTGGGCTCAGGCCCCGTTTCTGCCGCTGCCGGACCGGCCATACCTCCGCTGGCGGATGTATACCGCCTATGCGGACGAGAATGCCGTGCCTCCGGTCGAGGACGTAGTCCGCTTTGCCCGCTGGCGCCGTCAGACCATGGGCCTGTAAGGGTGAGAGGTGAGAGGTGAGAGGTGAGACGTCGCCCCGCGTTGTGATAGTTGGCGGTGGTTTCGGGGGACTCTACGCCGCGCTGGGACTCCGGCGCGCACCGGTGCGAGTCACCCTGGTGGACCGGCGGAACCACCATCTCTTCCAGCCCATGCTGTATCAGGTCGCCACCGCGGCGCTCAATCCCAGCGACATCGCCGCACCGCTCCGCTCAGTGCTTCGGAAGCAATCGAACACCGAGGTGCTGCTGGCTGAAGTCTCCAGCATCGACACGAAGAACCGCCGGGTGGCGTTTACCGACGGGTCGCACATCGCCTACGACTACCTCGTGGTCGCCACCGGCGCGCGACACTCCTACTTCGGCCATGACGACTGGGAGCCGCTGGCACCCGGCCTCAAGAGTCTGGAGGACGCGGTCGAGATCCGGCAACGGGTGCTGCTGGCCTTCGAGCTGGCGGAGCGGGAGCCGGACCCGGTGCGCCGGCACGCCTATCTGACCTTCGTGGTGGTGGGAGGCGGCCCCACCGGAGTCGAGATGGCGGGCGCGGTGGCCGAGCTCCGGCGCTTTGCGCTCCGGCGGGACTTCCGCCACATCGATTCGCGTGAGGCCACCGTCATGCTGCTGGAGGGCGGTCCCCGGCTGCTCCCTTCCTATCCGCCGAGCCTCGGCGACAAGGCCAAGCTCGACCTGCGCCGGCTGGGGGTGGAAGTCCGCACCGAGACGATGGTCACCGACATTCGCCCCGGTCTCGTGATCGCCGCCGGATGGACCATTCCCACCCAGACGGTGATCTGGGCGGCCGGCAACGTCGCCAGCCCGCTTGTTACGCTCGCTCGACACCCCGCTCGATCATATGGGCCGGGCCATCGTCGAGCCGGACTGCACCATTCCGCATCATCCCGAGGTATTCGTGCTGGGCGACGCGGCGCTATTTACTCACCAGGAGGGCGGCCCGCTGCCCGGCGTCAGCCCGGTAGCCATCCAGATGGGTGAGTATACCGCGCGCACCATCAAGGGAGATCTCGCGGGCGAGCCGCGGCGGGCGTTTCGCTATTGGGATAAGGGACAGCTCGCCGTGATCGGGCGGGGACGAGCGGTCGCCGACATCTGGAAGCTGCATTTCGGTGGGCTGCTGGCGTGGCTGGTCTGGACCTTCGTCCACATCTTCTTTCTCATCGGATTCCGCAACCGGATCATGGTCATGCTCCAATGGGCCTGGTCGTACGTGACCTACGGGCGGGGAGCCCGGCTCATCACCAGCGAGACCCCGTGCATGCCCCCCATTCCGCCGGCCACGGTTCCGGCGGCGTCGCCATGAGTCTCACCGCCGCGATCAAGGCCCGGGCCGGCGAGCTGGGCTTCATCGCCTGCGGCGTCACTCACCCCGGCCCGACGGCTCACGCCGATCGGCTCGATCGCTGGCTGGCCCGGGGATATGCCGGCACCATGCGCTATCTCCACCGGCAGGCCAGGAGACGGAAGCATCCAGCGCTGATCGCTCCCGAGGCTCGCGCGGTCGTCGTCGTACTGGACAACTATTACACCCCCGATCGAGCGTCCGACCTGCAGCCGCCGCGCATCGCGAAGTATGCCCGGGGAGAGGACTACCATAGGGTGACACAGCGGCGCCTGGGCGAGCTGGCGGATTTTCTCCGGAGCCAGGGAGCCCAGCTGGCCCGGACCTATGCCGATGCCGGCCCGGTGCCCGAGCGCGAGCTGGCCCAGCGGGCCGGGCTGGGGTGGATCGGCAAGAACACCATGCTGATCAGCCCGGAGGCCGGGTCCTTCTTCTTCATCGGCTCGGTCTTCACCGATCTCGAGCTGGAAAGCGACCCGCCCTTCGATCTCGACCGCTGCGGCAGCTGCACTCGCTGCCTGGACGCCTGTCCCACCCAGGCGTTGGTGGAGCCGCGGGAGCTGGACGCTACCCGGTGCATCTCCTACCTCACCATCGAGCAGAAGGGCCCCATTCCCGATGAGCTGGCGGCGCGGTTCGAGGGCTACGCCTTCGGCTGCGACATCTGCAACGACGTGTGCCCCTGGAACCAGCGCTTTGCCCGGCCCACTACGATCCCCGAGTTTGGGTCGCGACGCTGGCCCGGCACCGCGGATCCCGATTACTTCGAGAACATGACGGAGGAGGAGTTCGCCGCCGGTTTCGCTGAAACCCCGCTGGAGCGGCCGGGGCTGGAAGGCATGCGGAGAAATTTTCGGGCTGCGTTCGCATCCTCTCCGGTCACCAGCGCCCGATGATCTCGCAGCTGGAGCGCCTGCTCCACTACGACCGCTGGGCCAATCGGGAGACGCTGAAATCCCTGGGCCAGGCCATTCCGCCGCCACGGAGCCTGAAGTGGATGGGCCACATCATCGGCGCCGACTTTTTGTGGCTGGCCCGGATGGAGAGTCAGACGAGCGAGCTTCCGGTGTGGCCCGATCTGTCACTCAAGGAGTGTGGCAAGCGCCTGGAAAAGGTGTCCCAGCTTCTGGAAGATGTAGCCAAGTCCGGCCCCAAACGACTCAGCCAACCGATATCCTACACCAACTCCAAGGGAGAGCCCTGGACCAGCACGGTCGAGGAGATTCTGACCCACGTGGTGATTCACTCGGCCTATCACCGGGGACAGATCGCCTCCGACGTCAGGGCCGCGGGCCACACTCCGGCGTACACCGATTACATCCATGCGGTGCGGCAGGGTCTGCTCGAATGACTCTGCCCTCCGCCGGCCCCTTGCTGATCGTAGTCGGACTCGGCATCGCTCTGATTGGGGTCCTGGTCTGGTCCGGCGGGCTCGCCTGGTTCGGCCGGCTGCCCGGGGACATCCGGATCGAGCGGGACACGGTGCGGGTCTACATCCCGCTGGCCTCGATGTTCCTGGTCTCGGTGGTGTTGAGCCTCATCATGTATCTCATCAATCGACTGTTCTAGGCGCCATTCAACGATGACCGATCAGGCTCTGAGCCGTACATCAGGCCCCAGCGTGGGCACTCACGGAACCCGCCAATTGGAGCGGCTCCGGCGCCTGGCCCGGCTGCTCGACAACGCCGTCCAGCTCCCGGGAACTCAATACCGGATCGGGTTGGATCCCATCATCGGACTGATACCAGGGATCGGGGACGTGATCGGCGCCATCTTCTCCACGATCATCATCTTTCAAGCGGCCCGGCTGGGCGCTCCCCGATCCACTCTAGTCCGCATGCTGGCCAACGTGGGCATCGATACGCTGGTAGGTGAGATTCCGCTGCTCGGCGATCTGTTCGATTTCGGGTGGAAATCCAACACCCGGAACATCGCGCTGCTGGAGCAGCATCTGGAGCGGCCGGTGGCTGCCAAGGTAGCGAGCCGCCGGGTGCTGGTACTCCTGGGGCTCGGCTTACTGATACTATTTGCCGGCGTCATCGCGCTCGGCGTGGTTCTGGGGCACTTCCTACTGGAGTCAGTGAAATGAAAGCCGGGGTCATGAGCCCGTCGCTGTACAGCGTGGCGATCTTCGTCAACGACATCGGACGGGCAATCGAGTTTTACCGGGATACCCTCGGTCTTCCGCTGACCAAGCAGGGCTCGTTCGGCGCCGAGCTGCTGGAGGGAGAGACCCACATCGGGGTGCATCCCGCCATCCATCCCGAGGCCAAGTCCCTCGTCGGCCGGCACACCGGCATCACCCTGTTTGTGCCCGATCTGCTACACGTCTGCGGAGTGCTCCACGACCGTGGCGTTCGCTTTATCACCGAGCCGACTCAGCAATCGTGGGGCATCATGGCGATGGTGGCCGACCCGGATGGAAACATGCTCGCGCTCTGGGAGGACAAGATCCCCGAGGCGGCAGAGCATCATCCCATGGATCAGGCCGACGGAACTGCCTGATCCGCCGACCTATGGCCCGGTTGAAACGGTGAGATGGCTCGCGCCGGTGGGTGGCCCCGAAAGCAATCCTCTACGATCTGCCCCTGCTGTTCCATTCCATAGGCGGTGAACGGCTTGCCCGGATCGGCGGAGTAGCGATACGGGCTGCGCCCGATCCCGGCCTTCCGGTGAAGCAGCTCCCGCGCCTGCGCGGCAACGCCTTTGGCGAAGTAGGTCACCGGTCCCCACGCCTGATACTGGGCGCAGTGAGTCAGCTCATGAGCCAGCACCGGCAGGTCCCGGTCGCAGCGTCGGGGAAGAAACACATGGTTGCCGAGCGCGACGGCTCGATTGCCGCTGAGCCACAACACCGTCTTGCGAAGCAGCCCGGTGCCACCTCGGAGGCCTGCGCGATACAGAGCCCGCAATCACCGCGCTCACAAGTTTCCACGCGGCATGTTCTCGGAGGCAGGCGTTCCTAGCATTTCAATAGCGAACATTCGAAAGCACGGTCAAACGAATCTGCGAGCTGAATCAGCATTTTGGTGTTTTCGTGAGTTTTCGTGTTTCGTGATTGTTATCTGTCCCGAGAAACTCGCCTATCGGCGCCAGCGCTTCGATGTGATCGCAGAAAATCTTGAACGTCGCGATCAGCGGCACCGCGATGAACGCGCCGGGCACTCCCCAGATCCACCACCAGAAAACCAGGCTGATGAAGATGGCGACCGGATTGAGGGTGAGCCGGTGCCCCAACACCATCGGAGTGATCAGCTGCGATTGGACCAGGTTGACCGCCAGATAGCTGGCGGGGACCAGCATGGCGTGGCCCACCTGCTCGAAGGTGACCAATCCGGCCAGGGCCAGCACCCCCACCAATGCCGTTGCCCCCAGGTAGGGGACGAACTCCGCCAATGCCGCGAGCGCACCCCAGAGCAACGGGTTGGGCATTTTCAGGAGGAACATCACCCCCGCCACCGCTAGCCCCAGTCCGAGATTCACCAGCGTGACGGTGGCGAGATAGGTCGAGATCGACGCCTCGGTCTCCCGGGCGATCGCCACCGCCTTCTTCTTGTCGCCCAGCTGGGGCAACACCTTGATCAGCTTCTGGAGGAACAGATCTCCGGCCGCCAGCAGGAAGTAGAGCAGGATGATGACCTCGAGCAGCCCGGTGATAATGGTTTGGGTCGTGCCGAAGACCCGCTGAGTCAGGGTCGGCCCTTTCACCACCACCTCCTGAGCCTTCGAGTCGGTCACCGTGGTGGCTTGCTCCACCTGTTCCGCCGTCTTACTCACCTGCTCCACCGGTTTGCGCAGCTTGGCCAACCGGCTTTGCGCCTCCCGCACGCTCCCCGGCAGTTTGGCGACCCACTCCTTGGCCGGTCCGGAGAGCCCGTAGACCGATCCGCCCGCAGCGCCGAGGAGGGCCACGATGACCAGTGCCGCGCCGAGCGGCTCGGGGATGCCGGCCCGTTTGAGCGCCCGGATAAGCGGGCTGAGCAGGAGATTGAGCAGAATGGCCAGGACGATCGGCAGGAAGAACGCCTGGGCAAAGTACAGCGTGTAAAACAGGGCCAGGATGAACAGGCCCGTGATGGCGAGCGATCGGAACTCGATCCGTTCGAAGAGCGCTTCCTCAGTCTTGCCAAGGTCCGGGTGTTCGACCGGCTCACCCGCGCTCGAGTCGGCACCTATCGACACGCTAATCCTCCCAGGCTAGGGGCCCCTGTCCCTTCGTCCGGGGCGGCAGTAAGGTTAGCCGCTATGTCGCGCCTCTGGCAATCAATCCTGTCGCTGTGGGCCTGGTTGGTCCTTGTCCTCTGCATCCTGCTCTGGTTTCCGCTGCTCATAGTCGTGCGCTTGCTCACCTGGCCATTCGATCGTGGCAACTACATCACGGGATTTCTCTTCCGCCGCATCGGCCCGGCCATGGCCACCCTGAACCCGCTCTGGCGCTTCCGCTACTCCGGAAAGATGCCCGACGATCCCCGCAGGCCGTTCGTGGTGGTCTCCAATCACGAATCCTTTGCCGACATCCTGCTCATCAGCCATCTGCCCTGGGAGATGAAATGGCTGTCCAAGGCCGAGCTGTTCCGGATCCCGGTCATGGGCTGGATGATGTGGTTGGCGGGCGACGTCCCGGTGAAGCGTGGCTTCGGCCCCAGCGCGGTCGAGGCCATGGATCGCTGTCGTCAGGTCCTTCGCAACCGGGTCTCGGTAATGATTTTCCCCGAGGGCACCCGGTCCAAGACCGCCGAGCTGCTGCCGTTCAAGGACGGCGCCTTCCGCCTGGCCATCGAGGCGGGTGTCCCCATCCTTCCGCTCGCTGTCTCCGGCACCGGGACGGCGTTGCCCAAGCACGGCTGGCGATTCGGCCGCTCGGCGGCGGAAGTGCGGGTCCTCGAGCCGGTGGAGATTAACGGGCTGACCTTGGACGATGTGCCCGCGCTCAAGAAGCAGGTTCGCGATCTGATCGTCAGCACCCGTGACGCGATGGCGGCCACGCGAAAGTGACGTCCCCTCACCGGCCCAGATCGCCGGGCGCGCGGACCCGTCCCACTGCGCCGGCCAGCGCCAGCAGGGTCAGCAGATAGGGCAGCATGAGGAAGAGCTGGTAGGGCGCATTTACTCCCAGCGCCTGCAGCAGAAACTGCAGAGCGGTGGCCAGCCCGAACAGCAGGGCAGCGAGCGCCACCCCGGCCGGGTGCCAGCGGCCGAGTACCACGATCGCGATGGCCAGGAAGCCGCGTCCCGCCGTCATTCGCTCAGCGAAGGTGCCCACCTGAGCCAGTACCAGCGTCGCGCCCCCTAATCCGGCGAAGGCTCCTCCCACAATGGTTGCTCCCGCGCGGAGCAGCCTGGTTCTGACACCTGCTGCACGCGCCATCGCCGCCGCTTCGCCGGTTGCCCTGAGAGCAAGGCCGAGGCGGGTCCGAAACAACAGCCACCAGACCAGCGGCAGCACGGCGAAGGCGAGGTACGTGGGCGCGGGTTGCTCGAAGAACGCCGGCCCCAGCACCGGGATCCGGGAAAGACCCGGGATGGCAACCGTTCCAAACGTCGGGATGGTGAGACCTGCACCGCCGGCGCCGAATGCCTGGCGGTAGATCGTTCCGGTCAGTCCGATAGCGGCGAGGGTGATGGCCGTGCCGGTAATGATCTGGTCGGCCCGGGCACCGATGGCCAACAGCGCGAACACGGCGGCCAGAGCCATCCCCGCCAGAGCCGCGCAGACCATTCCAGTCCACGGGCCTCCTGCTACGGACCCGATGGCCGCGGCGAGAGCCCCCGCCAGCATGGTACCCTCGATGCCCAGATTGATCACGCCGGAACGCTCGGCCACCGTTTCCCCGGTCGCGGCAAACAGCAGCGGCGTTGCCACTCGCACGGCTGCCGCAAGGAATGCGGCGGCGAGCGTAAGCACCTCGGTCATCCGGCGGTCCGATTGGCGGCGGGTCGAGTCCTTCGGATGATGCGAACCCCGCTCCAGCCGCCCTTCGGCGCGGTGGCGAGCAGGGCCACGATGATGATCACTGCCTCGACCACGTACACCGCCACGGCGGGCACGCCGGCGTCGCGCTGCATCGCTCCGGCTCCCGCTTCCAGCGCTCCAAACAGGATTCCCGCCAGGACAACGCCGATTGGATGAAGCCCACCGAGCAGAGCGACCGCGATCCCGGTGAAGCCGTAGCCCGGCGACAGGTTCTGGAATAGTGCGCCGGATACTCCGCTGACCTCGACCCCGCCGGCCAGTCCCGCCATCGCCGCTGAAAGAAAGAGCGCCACGGCGCCCATTTTCTGGCTATCGACTCCGCCACTGACCTCGGCTGCCCGGGGTCCGATTCCCACCGCGCGGAGGCGGAAGCCCCAGAGGGTTCGGGCGAAAAGAAACCAGAGAATCAGCGCCCCGAGGAGCGCGATCAGGAAACCCGCGTGCAGGCGGGTGCCGAACAGCAGGGGAAGTCGGGCCGCAGCCGCGATCTGATCGCTCTGGGGATAGATGTGGCTTCGCTCCTGGAGCGGTCCCTGGACCATGAGACTCACCAGCGAGTCGGCCACAAAATTGAGCAGCAGGGTACTGATCACCTCGATGACGCCGAACCGAAGCTTGAGCCAGACCGGTATGGCCACCCAGGCGGCGCCGGCCAGCGCGGACGCCGATCAGCAGCAGGGTGACGGTAAGCAGGCCCGAGCTGCTGCCCAGGTGGAGACCGACCCAGGTAGCGGCAATCGCGCCGGCGTAGAACTGTCCCTCCGCTCCGATGTTGAACACCCCTGCCCGAAAGGCGACGGCGATTCCCAATCCGATCAGGATCAGGGGCACCGAGCGCACCAGCGTGGCCGAGGTGAAGGCGTACCAGGAGCCGAAGGCGCCGGACCAGAGCGCCGTCAGCGCCGGCTGAGCGTCGTATCCAGCCGCTTCCAGGCCCAGCGACGAGGAGGATCAGTCCCAGAACCACAGCCGCGGCTGCCCAAGCCAGCCGGATCATCTCTGCCCCTCGTTGCCCAACATCAGGTTCCCGATTTCCGCTCTGGATGCGGTGAACGGCACCTCGCTGATGATTCCCCGCGCCACTACAACTACCCGCTCGGCCAGGTGGAGAACTTCATCGAGATCGCTGGAGTGAAAGAGGACCGCCGCTCCCCCCGCCGCGGCGGAGCGGAGCCGGGCGTGCACGGCAGCGGCTGCGGCGACATCGAGCCCCCGGGTAGGGTTTTCGGCCACGATCACCGCCGGCCCCCGGGCGAGCTCCCGGGCGACAATCAGCTTCTGCTGATTTCCCCCGCTCAAGGAGCCGGCCCGCGCCTCCGGTCCGGTGGCCGAGATTCCGAATTCACTCAAGAGCTCGGCGGTGCGCTCTCGCGCCTGCCGCCAGCCGATTCTCCCGCCCCGGACCCAGGGCGCCTCGCGGCCCAGCCCGAGGACGACGTTCTCGGTGAGACTGAGCTCAGGGATCAGCCCCTCGGAAGTGCGATCCTCCGGGAATGAACCCGATCGGGCGGGTCACCTCCAGCCTTCCTCTGAGTGGCATGATGCGGCCCGCCACGGCCCGGAGCAGCTCGCGCTGGCCGTTCCCCTCCACCGCCGCGATCCCGACGATCTCGCCCTCCCGAACGGCGAGGGACCCGTGTCGAACGGCGATGCCGTAGCCGCTTTCGCGCGAGACCTCCAGTGCCTCCAGTCGGATCAGCTCCCGCCCGGTGGGAGGCCGTGCGCGACGGCCGGAAGCGGGCTCGGACAGGAATGCGAGATCGGGGCTCGGTCCGATCATGGCCTGCGCCAGAGACTCGACCGTTTGTCCGGTGACTGCTCCGGCATAGGTGACCTGTCCTTGCCGCAGCACGGTGACCCGGTCTGCCGTCTTCAGGGCCTCGTCGAGCTTGTGAGTGATCAGCACTGCCGACCGGCCCGAACTGGTGAAGGTCCGGATCACTCGGAGCAGCTCCTCGGCTTCGGCAGGGGCGAGGACCGCGGTAGGTTCGTCCAGGAGCAGGATACGGGCATCGCTGGCAAGCGCTTTGAGGATCTCGAGCCGTTGCTTGAGCGCCACCGACAGCCGTCCGGCTCGCTGGTCGGGATCGAGCGGAAGGCCGACCCGCTCGCTCAGTGCCAGGGTACGAGAGCGAAGCTCTCGGGGGCGGACGCTCCAGCCAGCCACCAGGGCGACGTTCTCCGCCACTGTGAGCGCGGGGATGACCGTAAAGTGCTGATGCACCATCCCGATGCCGGCCCGGCGCGCCTCCCTGGGAGATCCGATCGTGCGGGACTGACCGTTGACGCGAACGTCTCCTGCGTCCCGCCGAACCAGACCATAGGCCACGTGCATCAGGGTGGACTTACCGGCGCCATTTTCCCCCAGCAGGGCCTGGAGCTCACCCTCGGAAAGCACAAAATCGGCTCCGCGCAGCGCTTGCACGGAGCCGAATCGCTTGTAAATGCCGGCCAGCTCGAGGACCGGGGTCACCCTGCTCAGAGTCCGGTGGGATGGTCGTGAAAATCCCACTCCAGCTCGAATCGCTCCGCCAGGTGTGACGCCATGGCCTGCACTCCCAGCGTCTCGGTGGCGTAGTGGCCGGCATAGACAACGTTGAGACCCCACTCCATAGCATCGAAGTACGTATGGTGGGGGCCCTCTCCGGTGATGTAGGTATCCAGACCGGCGTCGCGAGCCGCCGCGATCATGCCGCCGGCCCCACCGGTGATGATCCCAATCCGCTGGGGTTTTTCCGGTCCCCCGGGGATCAGGGCCGCACTCCCTTTCAGCGTGTGAAGCACCCGATCGAGCTCGAGCGCGAGGGCCTCCCGGGTGGGGAGGCTGTGCGGGGCATGGCCCCAGACCCCCATCGGGATCCCCCGGTAGTTGCCGAACCATCCTTCGACCTGGATCCCCAGCCGTTCCGCCAGGACGGCGTTGTTGCCGACCTCGGGATGCACGTCGAGCGGGATATGGGCGGAGTAAAGGGGGATGTCGCGGCTGAGCAGCGCCTCCACCCGGCGGTACCTCCTGCCGGTAAAGGGCACATTCCCATCCCAGAGAAGGCCGTGATGGACCAGCAGCAGCGGGGGAGCCTGTCCCGGCTCCAGGGCGGCGATGACGCCGTCGATGGTAGCCTGGGAGGCGTCGACCGCGGCGACGATGCTACCGACCCCGCCGCTGTTCTCGACCTGGAGGCCGTTGACCGCATTGGGCTCGTCGGGGACCTCCCGGATCCGGAGGAACTCATCGAGATAGCCCACCACCTCCGCCAGGGGAACTTCGGAGGTCACGGTCGAGACCCGCAGCGCACTGGCCTCCATGGTCCTGGGACGGGGAGCTGCCATCAGGGTGCCCTTGGCCATGGAGTCGGCCGCCGCGCTCATCCGGGCTTTTAATGATGGAGGGACCAGGCTATCGAGGCTTGGATTGGGGACGTATTTCACCACCCCGCTCTCCAACCCGAAGCTTTGGACATGAGGCACGAAGGTGCCCGCCTTCACCGCCGAAGCCACCAGGAGGAAGGCGTGGGGCAGGTCAATGACCGCGCTCCCTGGAACATGTCCCGGAGCCAGGCCGGACTGGTCGGCATTGGCACCGAATACATAGATACCTGGATGCTGCTTGGCCGCCTGGAAGACGCCGAGCGCGGCGGCATCCGCATTGTGGTGGAACACGTCGGCGCCGGCTCCGATCAAGGCCAACGCGGCCTCCCGGCCGGCGGCGGCATCATCAAAGCTGTTCAGGTAGATCTCGCGGCTCCGAATCCTCGGGTTGACTGCCTTCGCCCCGTTGACCCATCCCTGATACGCCGCCTTGATCGGGGGAAGCTCGATACCCCCGACGAAGCCGAGGACATTGGTCCTGGTCAAATGGCCGGCGACCATGCCGGCCAGATAACTGGCTTCCTCGAGTCGGAAGATGATGGGCGAGACGTTTTGCCTGTGATCGCCGCCCTGATGTCACAATGAAGACAGTCTTCGGGTAGTCGGCCGACACCGCCTCTGCGGCATCCTGGAACTCGAAGCCGTGAGCAAAGACCAGCTGGTACCCCTGGGCCGCGTAGGTCCGGAGTGCCTCGCTCTGCTCGGCGGGGGTTCGCGCCTCCACATGGCTGATCTGCATGCCCAGGGAGTCGTGGATCCGTAGCAGCCCCTGGTAGGCCCCGGAGTTCCAGGCGGCATCGGCCACCGACCCCGGCGTGACGAGACCGACCCGCATACCTGTTGGCAGAGAAGGGGAGCATGAGACAAGCGCCAGTGTGAGGACAGCATGGCGGCGCAGTGATGGCACTGGTTTCTACTTGAGACGACTGCGGGAATTTGCACCGGTCAGAGCCAAATGGTGCGCGTCAAAGTTTTATTTTCCACAGACTTAAGCAGATTATCAACGATTGTGGGAAGTCCCTACTGGATCTCCCTTGGTGGATTGGTCCATCTTTACCTCTCCCGTCACTCTTGCTCCCTCCACGATCGATATTCGCGGCGTCAAAATGTCTCCGGTAACCAGAGCGGTCGCCTGGAGCTCCACCCGTTCCCGGGCGTGAATGGCGCCGCTCACCTGGCCGGCCACGACCGCCTCCTGGGTATGGAGGTCTCCCTCAATCACCGCCCCCTCCGCCACGAGAACCTGGGATCCCACCCGCACCGTACCCTTGACTCGCCCCTCAACCCGGACCACGCCCTCTGTCTCCAAGTCGCCAGTCACTGTCATATCGCTGGCAATAATGGAAAAGGGGATCTGGTCGGTACGCCGCCGCTTCAGCTCGTTTCCTTGCTCGTCCCGCGCCGGGCTGGAGAAGATGCCCATTAACGCCCCTCCTTCACCATAGTCAAAGGATCGAGAGACAGCCCCCGCTGGCGGATCTCAAAGTGGAGATGGGGAGCCGTCGACCTTCCGCTGTTCCCGCTAAGCCCGATTACTTCGCCAGCAGCGACTGTCATTTCCGGTGTCACCAAGATGCGCGATAAGTGACCGTACATGGTCTGGTATTCATCGGAGTGATCAAGCAGTACGAAGAAGCCGTACTCGGGATCCTCACCCGCTTGTTTGACCGTGGCTCCTCCTGATGCCCGGACGAGGTTTCCCACAGGGACTGCGATGTCGATCCCAGGGTGGGCCTCGTCTCTTCCGCCCGCCTTCACCTGTCCCCGGGTGATGTACCCCGGCTCGTCCAGCGGCCAGTGTCTCGGCAGGCTCACGCCAGTGGTCTGATCGGCTGCGGAGGCCAGACGGGCCCTGATGGGAGGAGCGACAGGAAGGGAGGACGACATCGCCACCGGATCCCGAACGATCTCACCACCCATCATCTGCCTTACTTGGGCATAGCGCGATTCGGCACTGTCCAGGGCCGCCGAGAGTTCTCGGACCTTGGTGTTCTCCGCCCGAAGGCGAGCCAACTCGCGCTCCATGCCGGGGACGCGGGCCGCTGCCCGAAGCAGTGGCCCGTAAAGAGCGATCACAAGGAGAACCAGTACCGCGGCTATCGCCCCCGTCCAGGTGCCCAGCCGTAGCGCCCAGATCGGGATGCGAAAACTCCTGGTCCTGGTTGTTCCATCACGTTGGATGACGACGGTGACCGCACGGCCCCGCTTCCGCTTCTTCATCCCGCGTACGGCTCACCCAGGATCAGCTCGAGAACGCCGAGCGAGATCGTCGTTGGAGTAATAACTGACGCTGATGAAACCCGCGCCCCCGCCGGCGGGACGTAACCCGGACATCCGTCCCCAACCGCTTGCGGAGCGCATCCTCTACTCTGCGAACCTCCGCGCTCGCCATTTTAGGCTGAGGGCGCGCTTGCTGTGCCGGTGCTGGCGTTACGCTGTCGCTATGGAGTGACCTCTCCTTGCGGGGCCGTCTCGCCCTTGGCACGGGCCTCGATCTCCCGTACCGACCAGTTCTTCTCGACCGCTTCCTTGGCGAGCCGAACCAACTCTGCCTCATCGGAGATCGAGAGCAGCGCGCGCGCGTGACCCTCCGAAAGCTTCCTCTCGTGGATCAGACTCTTAACCTCGTCCGGCAGCTTGAGGAGTCGAACCAGGTTCGCGACGGTGGATCGGTTGCGGCCGACCAGCCGCGCGATCTCGGCTTGCGGCAGCTTGAACTCCTCGCCAAGACGCTGGTAGCCAGCTGCCTCGTCCATAGCGGTGAGGTTGTCTCGCTGGAGGTTTTCGATCAGGGCCAGGGTTAGCAGCGTCTGATCGTCGACGTCCCTGACCACGGCGGGGATCTTGGGCCAGCCAAGACCCTGAACCGCGCGCCAGCGGCGCTCTCCGGCGATCAGCTCGTATTTCCCATTCCGCGGGCGCACGATGACTGGCTGCAGCAGACCGGACGCTTCGATCGAAGCGCTCAGCTCGGCTAGTTCGGCCGCATCGATGTGGGTGCGAGGCTGATAGGGGTTAGGGAGTACATTGCCGACCGGTAACTCACGAAGCGCTCCCGAGGCCTGGGCCTGCTCCCGGGACACGGAGCCAAGTAGAGCCTCGAGGCCTCGTCCCAGTCGCTTGGTCTCACTCATTGGCGGTTACCTCGGGAAGGGGATCGGGGTCGGGATTGTGATCGCCCGAATTGTGGTCAGGGGAAGAGTCTGACTCGGCCAAGGATATGCGGCCCGGCAGGGGCACTAACATTGGCGACGGCTCCTCAATGGCGGCACTAGGATTCTCGACCCGGCGCATCAACTCCTGGGCAACCGCCAGGTAGCTCTTTGCCCCCACCGACTGCACGTCATAGAGAAGAATTGGTTTGCCGAAGCTGGGCGCTTCTGCCAGCCGCACGTTCCTCGGGATGGGAGTGAGAAAGACCTTGGCCCCGAAATACTCCTTGGCATCCTCTGCCACCTGACGGCAGAGGTTTAGGCGAGAGTCGTACATGGTCAGCAAGACGCCGATTGATGGCGAGGCCGGGATTGAAGTTCTGCTGAACTAGCCTGACAGTGTTAAGAAGCTGCGAGATTCCTTCCAGTCCGTAGTACTCGCATTGAATCGGAATCAATACCGCGTTCGCCGCGGCGAGCACATTGAGCGTCAGGAGTCCCAGGGACGGCGGGCAGTCCACCACGATGTAGTCATAGGAATCCTGCAGCGCCGCGAGCACCCCGCGAAGTTGCGCCTCTCGATTGGTTCGATCTACTAACTGGAGCTCCGCACCCACCAGGTCCTGCGTAGCTGGAAGCACTGAGAGGAAAGGCAAAGCGGCGATACCGAGAATGGAATCCGCTGGCGGACGGCCTTCGACCAACGACTCGTAGAGTGAGAGCTCGACAGTTTCCTTGGCGATTCCTACTCCGCTCGTTGCATTCCCTTGGGGATCGGCGTCGAGGAGTAGCGTTCGCCGTTCGGCGATCGCCAGGGACGCCGCAAGGTTGACGGCAGTGGTGGTCTTGCCCACGCCGCCCTTCTGATTTGCAATCGCTATGACATGAGCCATAGGCGTAGTTTGCCTCAAGATATTAGGCGGCAGGAACTTGGATGAGTTTTGCCACCAAACTCGCGTAGGGGGGAGACGAGAGCCGTTCAGCGGCCACCCGAATATAGGTTCTTGCTTGCCACGTGCAATCTCCTGCGGCATCAAATCATCAAATTGCCCCGAATCAGCGAGCGAGGTCTATAAGCGAGACCGACAGGCGGACTGGGTGAGGGCTAAGTGTCACCAACCTGGCGACACACTGCGCTGGGATTGATTCGAAAGGAGGGAGAACTGTTTCGCGTGAAACTCGCGAACTAGGGTTTCACGGTTTCACGTGAAACAGCGCTCACTGATTTGCTGAGCTTCAGAAGCTCGAAGACAAGAGATTGGATGTCGCTAGGCGAGACCCCGGGTATTCGGCCGGCCTGACCCAGGGAACGAGGCTGAATTGCTTGAAGCTTTTCCCGCGCTTCAAATGAGAGAGTGGAGAGAGCCAGGTAGTCGACCTGCTCCGGGATCAGAAAATCATTCATCCTGGCCAACCGTGCTGCTGCCGCCTGCTCCCGTGCGAGGTACCCTGCATACTTGAATTCGATGTCCGCCCAGTTCCCGGTCTCATCTACCACGTCGTGCCCAATACCCACGAGCAACTCCGACAGCGGCACCTCTGGCCGTCGAGCCAGCTCCGCGACGCGAACCGCACCCGTCAAAGGAGCGGAGCCCAGCCGCCCAAGGATGGGGTTCGCAAGCGCGGGCGCAATCGTCACGGCCTCCGCGACGGAACGGACCTCCTCTTCCGCCCGCAGTCTCCGGTCGGCTGTCCGCTCCTCCTCGACGCTGAGCAGGCCAAGCCGTTGAGCGAGGGGATACAAACGACGCAGAGCGTTGTCCTGGCGCACGAGGAGCCGGTATTCGGACCTCGAGGTAAACAGCCGGTACGGTTCGTCCACACCTCGGCTGACAAGATCGTCGATCAGTACTCCGATGAAGGCCTGGTCCCGGCCCAATAGCACCGGGTCCTTTCCTGTGGCGTGGGCCGCCGCGTTGAGTCCAGCGAGGGAACCCTGACCCGCTGCCTCTTCATAGCCCGTGGTCCCGTTTACCTGCCCGGCTAGGAAGAGTCCCGCCACGATCTTCGACTCCAGGGTCGGCTGAAGCTGGGTTGGCGGGTAATAGTCGTACTCGATGGCGTATCCTGCCCGAGTCATCCGCACCGCTTCGAGTCCCGGCACGGTCCGGAGGAATTCCAGTTGGACCCGAGGAGGTAGCGACGTGGAGAGGCCGTTCACGTACATCTCTGACGTGTCCAGACCCTCGGGCTCGAGAAACACCTGATGCCGCTCAGCCTCGGAGAACTTGATGATCTTGTCTTCGATCGAGGGGCAGTAGCGGGGGCCGCGGCCGCTGATCGCCCCACCGTACAACGCAGATTCCTGCAGGTGGCGACAGACGATCTGGCGTAGAGCCTCACCGGTGTAGGTCAGAAAGCATGGTCTCTGTTCCGGCCTCTGAACCTTTTTGTAATAGGAAAACCAGAACGGCTCGGCATCGCCGTCTTGGCGCTGGAGGTTGGTGAGGTTGACGCTACGGCCATCTATTCTGGGAGGAGTTCCGGTCTTGAAGCGTTGTACCTGCAGGCCGAGCTCTTCGAGTTGACGAGCAATATCCAGCGCCGGTGCGTCGCCAGCTCTGCCGGCCGGGATCTTGGTTTCCAGGCCTTGGTGAATCAGGCCTCTAAGGAAGGTGCCCGCAGTCAGCACAATAGCCCGCGCAGCGAAGCTCCTTCCATCCAGTGTCCTGACACCATCCACCTTTCCAGCCGACACCAGCAGGTTTGCAACGGTTCCCTGGGCAAACTCGATCCTGGAGTGCCGCTCTAGAAGGGTTCTTACAGCTCGGCGGTAGAGACCTCGATCGCACTGAGCTCGGGGGGACCATACCGCGGGTCCCTTCGACCGATTCAACATTCGGAACTGGATGCAGGCGAGATCGGTGGCCTGGCCCATTATGCCGCCGAGTGCGTCGACCTCGCGAACCACGGTTCCCTTGGCAATCCCGCCTACCGCGGGATTGCACGACATCTGTCCGATCGTCTCGAGATTCTGGGTCAACAGGAGGGTTGCGTGCACCGCGGCGGGCTGATAGGGCGGCAGCTTCTGCCCCAGCGTGCCCCCCACCAATAACGATGACGTCGAAGCGTTGCATGCGAGCGAATCTAAGCGAAGGCCCTAAGAATGGAGTGCTGCCACCATGGCAGCACTATGACGTCATTCTATACGCACTGGGTGCCCACAGCGCACAAAAGAGCTACTTAAGTACCGACCTCGCCTAGCCGGGTGATGCGGGCCACCTCGGCCGCAGGAACCACCAGGTGCTTGTGCTCGCTGCGGACCCCGAATTTGGCGCTCTTCCTTATATAGTCTTCTCGGGATACGGCGGCGCCCTCCTCGTGAACTCCCACGTCCAGCAGATGCACGCCTCGGGCGTCCTCGCTGTCATACCGCCCCACGTAGGTCCGGGATCCCCTGGTCTCGACTACCACCGTGATCCCGTGAAGCTCGGCATGCCCTGGATGAAATACGTGTCCCGACATTGTCGCTAGACTGCCGCGCCGCAGAACTTCTCGAAGGCCGCGGTCAGGTCAGCGGCGATCGATTGAGGCGTGCGTCCCTCGATCTGGTGCCGGTGAACGAAGTGGACTACCTCTCCGTCCCTGAGCAACGCCATGGAAGGGCTACTCGGCTGGTACTCCCCGAAGAACTGGCGCGCTCGCGCGGCGGCCTCCAGGTCCTGCCCGGCAAACACGGTGACAACCTGCTGCGGCACCACCGAATGTCCGAGCGCCAGGGCGAGAGCCGGCCGAGCGTTTCCAGCCGCGCAGCCGCAAACCGAGTTGACGAACACCAGCATTGACCCTCTCTGGTCCCCCAGGGCTGCATCGACCTCGGCAGCCGTGGTGAGCTCTTTGGCGCCCAGTCGGGTGACTTCAGCTCGCATCGGGGCGACCAGCGTGGGATTGTACGGCATCTGTGATTTTCCTCGATTGGTTTCGTTTAACGGTTGAAAAGTTACTCCGTCGAGACCACCGCATTCGGCTGGTCCAGCGCCGCCTTCATGGCGTGCCAGGAGAGGCTGGCACACTTTACTTTGATCGGAAACTCGGCCACCCCGGAGAAGGCCGCCAGCTTGCCGAGCGACTTTGCCTCGTCCGGGTCGGCCGAGCCGGTGATCATTCGCCGAAAGCGGTCGAAGATACCTTCTGCCTCTGCCCGGCTCTTGCCTTTGACGGCGCTGGTCATCAGGGAGGCGGAGGCCATCGAGATGGCGCACCCCAATCCCTGGAAAGTCACGTCCGCGATAACATCGCCTTCCATCCTGAGCCAAACTACGAAACGATCGCCGCAGAGCGGATTGTTCCCTTCCACTCTCCGGTTGGCGCTTTCCATCGGGCGATAGTTCTGGGGGGCTCGGTTGTGCTCGAGGATTAGCTCCTGGTAGAGCGAATCGAGTCTGGCCATCAAGAGAACATCTTCTTGACAGTCATCAGACCGTCAACCAGGACGTCGACCTCAGCACGGGTATTGTAGAAAGCAAACGACGCCCGGGCCGTGGCCGGAACCCCGAAGCGTTCCATGACCGGCTGGGCGCAGTGATGTCCCGCCCGGATAGCCACGCCCACGTCGTCCAGCACAGTACCGATATCGTGGGGGTGGACACCTTCGAGCACGAATCCCAGCACGCTCGCCTTCTCCCGCGCGGTCCCAATCAGCCGGATTCCCTTTATTTGGCTGACCAGTTCAGTCGCATACCCCAGAAGATCCTTCTCCTCTGCGGCAATGGCTTCGAGACCGAGCTGGGTCACGTAATCGATGGCAGCGCCGAGGCCAATTACCTGGGCGATCATTGGAGTCCCGGCCTCAAACTTTGCCGGTAAGGGAGCCCAGGTAGATCGCTGTAGAGTTACAGTCGCAATCATGTCACCACCGCCCTGGTAGGGCGGCATGCGATCGAGGAGTGCCTCTCTGCCATAGAGGACGCCCACCCCAGTTGGTCCATACAGCTTGTGGCCGGAGAAGGCGAAGAAGTCGCAGCCGAGCTCCTGCAGATCTACCTGGAGATGGGGAGCCGATTGGGCCCCATCCACCAGCACGGGAATTCCGCGGGCATGGGCGAGCTCGATCAGGTGCTTGATCGGGTTGATGGTGCCGAGCGCGTTGGACAGGTGCACCACCGAGACGAGGCGGGTCCGATCGGTCAGTAGCCGCTCGAACGCAGCAACCTCCAGCTCGCCTGCGTCGGAGATGGGAGCGGCGCGCAGCACTGCTCCCGTCTGCTCGCAGACCAACTGCCAGGGGACAATGTTGGAGTGGTGCTCCATCCCGGTGATGAGAATCTCGTCGCCGGCCTTGAGCAGGGGTCGGGCATAGCTCTGGGCGACCAGGTTGATGCCTTCAGTGGTACCCCGGGTGAAGATGATCTCGGCCGAGGAGCGGGCATTCAGGAAGCGGGCGACCTTATCCCGGGCCTGGTCATACGCGGCGGTGGCCAGTTCGCTCAGGTAGTGGACGCCGCGATGGATGTTGGCGTTCTCGGCGGTATAAAAATGCTTTACCGCGTCAATGACCACCTGGGGCTTTTGGCTGGTTGCGGCATTATCAAGGTAGACGAGCTTTTTGCCGCGGATCCGGCGGCGGAGGATGGGGAAGTCCTCCCGGATCCGGTCGACGTCTAGCGAGGCAGCGGGGCGGCGGGGCAGCGGGGCAGTCACGACCGGAAAGGTGTCCCGGTGTGCTTTGGCTGCCCTGCTGCCCCGCTGCCCCGCCGCCCCGCTGCTCATCTTCCCTCGTTTAACCGCTCTAGGAGAAGCCGGTTCAGCTCCGCCCGGACCGGCTCCAGGGCCACTTCTTCGGTGACCTCGGCGGCGAAAGCATAAGTGAGCAGCCGTCGCGCTTCGGCCAGCGGCAGGCCCCTGCTCTGGGCATAGAACAACGCGACCTCGTCCAGCTGCCCGACCGTCGCCCCGTGAGTGCACTTCACATCGTCGGCGAAGATCTCCAGCTGGGGCTTGGTATCGACCTTGGCGAAGTCAGAGAGTACCAGGTTCCGGTTGGTCTGCTTGGCGTCGGTCTTTTGGGCTTCCGGCTTGACCATGACCTTGCCATTGAACACCGCGCGCGAGCGGCCGTCCAGTATGCCCTTATAGACCTCCCAGCTATGGCCATGGGGATGGTCGTGGTACAGGACCGTGTGGTTGTCTACCAACTGCTCGCCGTGAGTGAGATACAGCCCGTACAGCAAGGCCTCGGCATGCTCATCCGCCAGCCGGGCATTCAGATTGTGACGGGCGAGAGCCGCTCCCATGGCCAGGGAGAAGGAGCGGTAGTGGCTGTCCCGGGAGACGTGAGCTTCGGTCGTGGCCACGTGGTAAGCGGCCTCGCTCTCCCGCTGAATCCGGGTGTGCTCCGCCCAGCTGTTAGGCCCGGTCCATACCTCGGTGACCGGGTTGGTCCAGTACCGGATCCCGGGGGCGAGGGTCACATAGCTCTCGACCACCGACGCCCGGGCGTTGCGCTCGACCACGATCAGGTTGCGGGGATGGGTGACGGTATCTGCGGCAGCCGAAGTGGTGACGAATACCAGGTTGATTGCCACGGGCAGATCGACGCCAGCAGCGATATGGATGAATCCGCCGTCCCGAAACAACGCGGTATTCAAGGCGGTAAAGGGGCTCTCTTCACTCCGGGCGTATTGGGTGAGGTGCCGCTGGAGAACATCGCCTCCGTTGCGGAGCGCCTCGGCCAGACTGGTGGCGACCACACCCGGCGGCAGGTTGCCGAAGAGGAGAGGCTGGGAGCGTACTCCCCGTTGATGAAGACGAGGGTACACCATTCCTCGTGACCGAAAATGAAGGGCGTGAGCTGCTCCCGAGCAACCTCATCGGTTATACCTGGGGCAGGACGCCAGGCTGTCTGGGCGATTGGAGTGACCGGAGTAAACCGCCACTCCTCCTCTCGGGCGCTGGGAAATCCGCTGCGAGCAAAGCGATCCATGGCGGAGCGCCGGATGGGCTCAAGCCACTCCGGGCCTTCCACCGTGGCGGCCCCTGCGAAGCTCTCGAGCTCCTTGAGGTAGGCTCCACTCACTGGGCCAGCGCCTCGGCCTGAGCGTCGACCCATTCGTAGCCTCTGGCCTCGAGCTCGAGCGCCAGATCCTTGCCGCCCGACATGACTACCTTCCCATTGGAGAGCACGTGCACGAAGTCGGGCACGATGTAGTTGAGGAGCCGCTGGTAGTGGGTAATGACGATAAACGCGTTGTCCGACTTGCGAAGCTGGTTGACCCCGGTGGCCACCGTTCGGAGCGCGTCGATGTCGAGGCCCGAGTCGGTCTCATCTAGAATGGCGAGCTTGGGCTCAAGCACGGCAAGCTGCAGGATCTCGTTCCGCTTCTTCTCTCCGCCTGAGAAACCGGAGTTGACTGCGCGCTGCATGATTTCAGGGCCCCAGTCTACCACCTTAAGCTTTTGCTCCAACAGGTCCAGAAAGTCCATGGGGTCAACTTCGTCCTCACCCCGGGCCTTGCGCATTTCGTTGTAGGCTGCGCGAAGGAAGTAGGCGTTGCTCACGCCGGGGATCTCGACCGGATATTGAAACGCGAGGAAGAGTCCTGCCTGGGCGCGCTCCTCAGGCTGGAGGTCCAACAGGTCTCGACCTTCGAACAGCACCTGCCCGCTGGTGACTTGAAATGCCGGATGGCCGGCCAGTACCTGCGCGAGCGTGCTCTTCCCGGAACCGTTGGGGCCCATGATAGCGTGGATCTCTCCCGGGTTCACCTTCAGCGAAATGCCCTTGAGGATTTCCTTGTTCCCAGCACTCGCGTGAAGGTCCTTGACTTCCAGCAAGGGCGATTCTCCTGATGGTTTCTGAGATTTTGTTGGGGTCATCCGACGCTGCCCTCCAGGCTGACGCTGAGCAGCTTCTGAGCTTCCACGGCGAACTCCATGGGGAGCTCCTGGAAGACTTCCTTGCAGAACCCATTCACAATCATCGAGATGGCGTTCTCGGTGTTGAGGCCGCGTTGCTTGAGATAGAAGAGCTGATCCTCGCCGATCTTCGAAGTCGAGGCCTCGTGCTCCAGCGCCGCGGTGGAATTCCGCACGTCGATATAAGGAAATGTGTGTGCGCCACACCGGTTACCTACCAGCATGGAGTCACACTGGGTGTAATTTCGAGCCCGATCGGCCTTGGGCATGATCTTGACCAGCCCCCGATAGCTGCCCTGGCCCTCGCCCGCACTGATCCCCTTCGATACGATGGTCGAGCGGGTGTTCTTGCCGATGTGAATCATCTTGGTGCCGGTGTCCGCCTGCTGCTTTCCGTTGACCACGGCCACCGAATAGAACTCGCCCACTGAGTTGTCGCCCTGGAGGATGACACTGGGGTACTTCCAGGTGATGGCGGAGCCGGTTTCCACTTGCGTCCAGGAGATCTTGGAGTTGGCCCCGACGCACTTGCCGCGCTTGGTTACGAAGTTGAAGACACCTCCGACCCCCCGCTCGTCACCGGCATACCAGTTCTGCACCGTCGAGTACTTGATGGTGGCGCCCTCGAGGGCCACCAGTTCCACGACGGCGGCATGCAGCTGGTTCTCGTCCCGCTTGGGCGCGGTGCAGCCTTCCAGATAGCTCACCGAGGCGCCCTCGTCTGCAATGATCAGAGTTCGCTCGAACTGCCCGGTTTCGGCCGAGTTGATGCGGAAGTAGGTCGAGAGCTCCAGGGGGCACTTGACCCCTTTGGGGACGTACACGAAGGAGCCGTCACTGAAAACCGCGGAGTTCAGTGCCGCGAAAAAATTGTCGCTCAGCGGCACGACTGACCCCAGATACTTCTGTACCAGCTCCGGGTGTTCCCGTACCGCCTCGCCAAAGGAACAGAAAATGATACCCTGCTCCGCGAGCTTGGCTTTGTAAGTGGTACCCACGGAGACGGAATCGAAAATGGCGTCGACCGCTACCCCGGCCAGGAGCTTCTGCTCCGAGAGTGGAATACCCAGCTTCTCATAAGTCTCCCGAAGCTTGGGGTCCACCTCGTCGAGGCTGCCCAGCGGCTTGGCGGTCCTGGGGGCCGAGTAGTAGCGGATGCCCTGGTAGTCGATCGGCTCGTACTTGACGTTGGACCAGTGGGGCTCGGTCATCTTGAGCCAGCCCTTATACGCCTTGAGACGCCAATCGAGCAGCCACGCCGGCTCCCCCTTCTTGGCGGAAATCATCCGGATGGTGTCTTCGTTCAGGCCCTTCGGAGCAACATCGGAGTCGATGTCGGTGACGAACCCGTATTTGTACTCTTTGTTGACCAGTGTTTCGACGGACGAGCTCATGCTTGCCCCTGTGATGAAGCGGGTGGCGGCGACTGCGGGCCGGCTGAGCTGAAGTGCACCCGGTATTCGCAGGCACTGCACCCGCTGAGAATGTGTTCCTGTCGCTTGACCTCGGCGCCGAGCACGGCGGAGAGGAACCTGGCCTCTGCGGCGCATATCTCCGGAAAACGTTCGGCCACCGCCTGAACCGCGCAGTTATGCTCGATCAGCCTGCCATTGCCAGAGGAGGCATCCGCCTCCGCCATGTATCCATCGTCGGTCAGCAGGCGGGCCACGGCGGCCATCCGCTCCGCGGGTGAGGCCCCGGCGAGCTCCTGCTGAAGCCGCCGGGTGAGGGCCGCGTAACGGGCCTCGAGCGCTGCCACCGCTCCGGCCCGACCCTCCCGCTCGACCATATGATCGAGCAGATCCGATAGAGTTGCCTCATAGCGGCGCGGGAATAGCTCTTCTCCCGCCGAAGTGAGCCGGTAGGCAAATGCCGGTGCTCCCACTCCCCGGTGCTGGCGCTCGTACTCAACGAGTGCCTCTGCCTCCAACTCCTTTAAATGATGGCGAACCGCATTGAGCGAGATGTCCAGCCGGGCCGCGAGGTCCTTTGCGGTCAGTCGGCGCGCCTTCTTCAACTCAACCAGAACCGCACCGCGGACGCCTTTATGTCCGAGGATGGCAGGAGGATTCATAGGGGTGGGCCGGGAAGATGGTGCTGTCATTGGGCTAATCTTAAGTAAAATAGTCGGAATTGTCAATTTATTTCAGATTTTGGTGTGAACTCACAACCTCAAATCTAATAATGAGTTTATGTGCTTTCCGGTCCGGCGACTGAAGGGCCATTCGATTCCAGTGGAGAAACAGCGACGAAAGGGGTATCGACTACTACTACGGAATTGTGCTGGCACCCGTGAACTTCATTTCGCATATTGGGTTCCGAGAATCACCTGCGCCCTTAGTTGAGGTGCCGTACCAGATGACCATCCATCGTATTCGGCTGCTGGGCGACCCGATCCTTCGCGCTCGCTGCGAGGCCATTACCCGACCGCGCTCCACCGCCGTACGGGTGATCATGGATGACATGCGGGAAACGCTGCGCGACTGGCAGTCACGGTTCGGCAGCGGACGTGCCATCGCGGCCCCCCAGATCGGGGCACCGGTACGTATGGTCTACGTCGAGATGGGTCAACCCTGGCCGCTGATCAATCCCGAAATCATCGATATCGGAAACGAGGACTTCGAGGTTTGGGACGACTGTTTCTCCTTCCCCGATCTGTTGGTGCGCGTCTCGCGGGCATACCGGATCAGGGTTCGCTATCAGGACCTCAAAGGAGAGTGGACGGAAATAGAAGTGGAGGGGGATCAGAGCGGAGTTACTTCAGCACGAGATCGATCATCTGGATGGGGTGCTTGCGGTGGACCGACCCCAGGGTCTGGATCCCTTCTGCCTTCGGCAGGAGTGGCACCGGCAGCATGGTCCGGGTGGACGCTACGGGCCCCCGGAGCCGAGAACCGCCTCATACGCCACCCAGCTTTAGAGGTCTGCTCGAACTAAAACCAACGCCCGAGGCGGACAAACACCGCACCACGGCCACCAGCTGGCAACCCCGTACTCGAATCGAACCGGCCCTACCGGCGTTTCCGCCCCGACACCTGCCCGCGCACCCACAATCCAGCTGTTGGAGCCCAGGACCGGTCCCCCCAATGCGGTGCGGCCGGTAGCGACTTCGACCCTGCCGACGAAGGGCCCCTTGAGGACGTAAGTGAGCAAGAGCCGTAAGAGAGCCTCGCGATCACCCCGGCGTTCACCTATATGAAGCCCGGGAAATCCGTCCTCCCCTCCAAGAGGGAATGTGGCTTGGGGAGGCAGCCGGTCGCCCCAACCCAACCGCAATCCAGCTCGGGCCCTTATGGGGCCGACTCGCCCTGAAGCTTCCCCATCGAAGTGCGCCCGCGCGTAAAGAGCGGTCCAGGCTATATCGGCCTGGAGGAGCCGTCCTCGGGAGCGGCTGGTCTTCTCCACCTTTACGGTGGCACCGAGAGTCGAGCGGTCCCTGCCGGGCTCGTGCCAGGCATGTCCCACACCTCCTAGAGCGATCAACCAATCGGGGTCGAAGGCTCGCTCGATTCCCAGAAAACCCAGGCCTTCCCGGGTCTCGAGGGGATCAAGCTCGTCTCCGTCGATGTTGAACCGACGCACCGACTCGGTGGCCAATCGGGCGCTCAATGTCGGATTCATCAGCTGACGACCGAACTGGAAATTTCGGCGAAAACCGAGGTAGAGCTCCTTGCGAAACTCGCCCAGATAAAGAGCGGTGCTTGCTTCCAGCGCGAGATCCAGGAACCGGCGATCCACCGCACCCACCCACATTCTGCCCCCCAACTCGTTATCGTAGGCCAGGCCGAGCCCCGCGACTCGCCGGGCACCTCGTCGAACCGAGACATGAAAGCCCACCGAGTCCTCAGAGCCGCTGGGGGCCAGCCAGACAGCCCGATAGGCCTCCACCCGGGCGAGCTGCCGCACCCGACTCCGAAGCAGCCTGACATCGAGGGTGTCGTCCTTCGGGCCTAGCCCCAGCAGCCGTTCGAGTGCCAGCCGCTCGGATGGGTTTCGGGTGGCGATGGTGACCGCGGTTATGCGGGTTGGCAGCGCCGGGGCTGCCGGAGGAGGGCCGAGGGGAAGACAGTGTGCCCGGGGAAGGACGGTATCGGCGGCGGCGGTGCCTCGCCGGATCAGGGCATCGACGTTGGTCGGAGAGAAATTGAGTCCGGTGAAGCCCTCGACCGCGGGACGCACCAGGACATCGCCCGGGAAGAGCGTATCTGCCGGCTGCTGGAAGAGAAATCCCAGCAATCGGTCGGCAAGGACGATGGGTGAGTAGAGATCGGTCGAGTCCTCCAAGCGCTCAGTCGCATCGGACACGATCACTCGCTCGGCGCCGGCTGCCCGGGCCGCTGCGATTGGGATATTGGCTACCAGGCCGCCGTCCGCCAGGATCCGACCGTTCAAGGACTCGGGAGCAAATACGAGAGGGATGGCAAAGCTGGCGCGAACCGCCCGGGCCAGATCGCCCGAGGCGAGCACCACGGCCGAGCGATCGGCGAGATCGGCAGCCACGGCACGGAAGGGAATCGGCAACGAGTCGAAGTTACCCCGGGCCAGCAGATTCCCTCGCAACATGGCCGCATTGACCAGCGCATTGACCTCGGTTTCCTCGACGCCGGCGCTCTGCAGGTTGAACCTGCGCTCTCCCTGCTCCCAGACAACCAGCGGCTGCAACACGCCGAGGGAACGGGGGGCCTGGGGCTGGTAGGTACGGAAGAGATCGGCGATGGGCAAAGCGCGGGCCAGGGAGTCGATCTCGCGCCCACTGTAGCCACTGGCGTACATGCCTCCGACGATGGCTCCCATACTGCTTCCAACTACCAGATCGGGACGAATGCCGAGGCTGTCGAGCACCCGGAGGACGCCGATGTGCGCGAGGCCCTTGGCGCCGCCACCCGAGAGAACCAGAGCAGTACGCAGCGGGCGGCAGCTTTGGGCATGCGCCGGCACGGCCGCCAGGAGCGCCGCAAAGAGGAGGATGAAGGGGAGCATCGGACAGCAAAATAAGGGCACCCACGCCCCTTGCGCCGCTAGATTACCCTTCGTATAACTTTGCGAGAACGCCGTATCCACGGCCCCCTCGGCCCAAGGAGCCGCAGGATGACTTATGTGATCGTCGAGACGTGCATAGGGGTAAAGGACCGTGCCTGCGTAGATGTGTGTCCGGTGGACTGCATTTACGAGGGTGAGGACCAGCTGTACATCCACCCCGACGAATGCATTGACTGCGGCGCCTGCGAGCCGGAATGCCCGGTGACGGCAATCTTTCCCGAGGAGGACGTCCCGCCTCAGTCCGTCGCCTTCATCGAGAAGAACAAGGAAGTGTTCAACGGCGATAGTCCGCCGGGGAGGCCGAAGAGGTAGAGCGGTCGGCATGGCGGTCGGCTGGTTCAGAACGCGGGGGACCTCCTGTGATATAGGAGGGTCCCGCTTGCTTTAACGGAGCAGCCAATGGCCAACTGAGCCGACTGCCCGTCGCCTCCCGAAAAGAAAGGAGCCCCGGGATCGAACTGCTTGGCCGCGATCCCGGAGCCGAATTGTGGGAGATACATCTACTGCTTTGCAGCGGTGATCCGTCGTGGACGGGCTCGTGCCGCTATTGAGTAGGACGCCCGAACCAGGCAAAAGGTTTCATCAAAGCGAGCCCAGAAATTCGCGCAGGATCTTTGTGGTGGCCGAGGGTTGTTCGACCGGAGGTAGGTGGCCGGCGTCCGGTATGGTCGCAAACCGGGCTCCAGGGATGGCTTGGGCCATTGCCCTGGCTTGATCCGGAGGGGTGAGGCTGTCTTCCTCCCCCACGAGAACCAGTGTCGGAACATCGGACAGTGTCGGGAGCAGGGGCTCGCTTCCGACTCGGTCTCGCATTGCCGCAAGAGCGCCTACGATACCCGGCACCGGCGTGCTGGCCATGACGCCGCGAACGCGCGCGACGGTCTCGGGCTGGTGGAGCATGGTAGCTGGAGCCAGCATCTTGGGCAGCATGGTCTCAGCAATGGCGGCGGCCCCTCCATCTCGAGCCGATGCTGCCGCCGCATCGCGCGCCCGCCTTCCGTCCGGGCTATCCGCCTCCGCCCGGCTGTCGATCAGGATCAAGCCTCGCACTCGAGAGCGCCAGGTTCGCAAAAACTCGAAGGCGATGTAGCCACCCATTGAGTGCCCGCAGAGGATGACGTCATCGACCCCGAGCGCATCCAGCAGAGCCGCGAGGTCGGCAGCGTAGATCGCCATGCCATAGCCGAGATCCGGGGCATCCGACTGGCCCATTCCTCTCAGATCGGGAGCGATTCGACGGAAGCCTTCGAGTGCATTGGCCTGATCGCGCCACATGCTGCGGTTCAGCGGATACCCATGGATGAAAAGGATGGCGGGGCCTTCGCCTTGCACCTCCACGGCGAGGTTGACGCCGTGCACCATTAAGCGCTGCGCATTGCCGGCCGCCTCCCCCGGAGCGTTCATGTACTCGCTGAATTGCGGCGGGACCGGTACGGGCCGGCCCTCGCGATCAATGCAAACGAACACGAACTCCGCGCTGGCTATCAGGGTGTCATCCCGCACCCTGCGGGCGGCCTGACGCATGGTGAAGCTGGTGCGTCCATGGTGGGTGAGCGCCTGCTGAAACCGCAGGACGTCGCCGGGAAATGCCGCGGCCCGGTAGTCGATCACCGTCTTCCGTAGCGCCGGCCAGGCTCCCGCTCGGGTAAACACGTCCATGCCGGGGCCGCGCAGAAGCATTTCCCAGCGGGCCCGCTCGAACAGACTCAGGAACGACGCCTGATTCAGATGCCCAAATGCGTCACATTCGTCGGGATAGACGACGAGGTCAATTTCAGGAAGCGACATGGGGTCAAAGATAGACGGGAAGGACGGGAGGGACGGGAAGGCCAGGAGATGGATCGGCACGTTAGCCTCTTGGTTCGTAAATTCAAGCGATCCCGGCCGAGTCGGCCTCTCCCGTCTTTCCCGTCCTCTCCGCCCTCTCGACATGAAACCACCTACTGATTACATCCGCCACGCTGCCCGACTCGCTCGCAAGCTTCAAATGGATGGAGCCATGGGTGGAACCCCGCAGCCGGACGCGGAGTTCTACAAGGCGTTATCGAAGGCATTTGACGAGATCGCGGCCGGGCTCGAGCTGATCGCCAAGCCGGATTGAATGCCGTTGCGTCCGTGCCGCGGCCTGCAGCCACTTTTCGGCGTGAACGTGGCAACGGAGTCCGACAACCGGTCCGATAACGTTCGCCTGATTCAGAGTCAGGCCGAACTGGAAGGCTTGTTCGAGCGACTGAGAGGCGAGCCGCTGCTGGCGGTGGACACCGAGGCGGCAAGCTTCCATCGCTATCGTGACCGGGTCTACCTCCTTCAGCTCTCGTCGAGGCTGGAAACCGCGGTAGTGGATCCCCTCGCCGTAACCAGCCTGGCACCCCTAGGCGCAGCGCTCGCCGACCCAAAGATCGAGATCGTGTTCCACGATGCCGACTACGATCTCAGGCTGCTGGGGCAGGAATACGGGTTTCGCGGCAGCAACCTTTTCGACACCCGGATTGCCGCGCAGCTGCTGAACGAGCCCGGGGTCGGGCTGGCCGCGCTACTGGAGAAATACCTCGATGTGCGGTTGGACAAGCGCTATCAGCGCGCGGATTGGTCGGCCCGGCCGCTGACATCAGAGATGTTGGCGTATGCCGCGGCCGATACCCGCCACCTTCCCATTCTCAGAGATATTCTGCGAGATCGGCTCCGTGAGCTGGGGCGCCTCGACTGGGCTGAAGAAGAGTTTCAGCTGCTGACGGCTGTGCGGCGAACCGCGCCGGAACCGAATGAAGCCGGTTATCTCCGAATCAAGGGAGCCAGGGCGTTGAACGGACGCGCGCAGGCCGTCCTGCGGGAGCTGTTTCAGTGGCGCGAGGAGGTGGCCCGGCGGAGCGACAAGGCCGCCTTCCGGATCCTCAACAATGAGCCGATGCTCCTCATGGCCAAGACTCCGCCGAGGGACCTCGCGGCCCTCAAAGGAGTGAAGGGCGTCGGGAATGAGCAGGCGGATCGGCGGGGCAAGGAGATCCTGTCTGCAGTTCAGCGAGGCCTGGATGTTCCCGATCGAGACCTTCCTCGAGTGGAGCGCCCACTCCGGCACCAGCCCGATCGCGGCTTACGAGGGTCGACTGGAGCGGCTCAAGGCAGCGCGCAATGCCCTGGCCACCGAGTACGACCTGGCGTCAGGGGTGCTCTGCCCCAACGGCGTTCTGGAAGCCATTGCCCGGGTCAACCCTGCGACCCTCGAGCAGATGGCGGATATACAGGAGTTGCGTCGCTGGCAGTTGCGTGAGATCGGCGGCAGGTTGCTCGCGGCGGTCCAGCAGCCCGCGGCCTAAAAACCCAAGAAGGTTCGAACCCGAGGGTCCATCTTCTCCGGGGTCCAGTAAGGCTCCCACACCAGCTCGACTTCGACGGCGCTCACCCCATCCATATCGCCGACCACCCGCTTGACATCCGCAATGATCTCGGCGCCGGCCGGGCAACCGGGCGAGGTGAGCGTCATCTGTACCTTCACCTCTCCGGCATCGCCCACCTCGACGTCGTATACCAGGCCGATGTCGATGATGTTGAGGTTGAGCTCAGGATCCTTGACTGCGCGGATGGCTTTCCGAATTGCGTCGGCTGTGGGCATGGGAGTGGCTCGGCTGTTGGCTATAGGCTATCGACACCCCGGAAAGATAACGCGTCGGCTCTCAGCAGTGGGCCACCAGCTCCTGCTGGCAGGTATGGGGAACGAGGCGGATGGCGGCGTCGGAGAGCTCGGTCCTTATCGCTCGAAGCCCGCTGTGAGCATTCCGGGCCCGCGGGTCGAAGGTCCGGTTGGTGAGGAACACCATGAAGAGATCGCGGGTAGGATCGATCCAGATCTCGGTGCCGGTGAATCCGGTGTGGCCGTAGGCCGCGTCGCTTATCAGGGTGCCGTAGAGGCTCGGCTCGTCGTTATTGAGCTCCGGTGTATCCCAGCCCAGCAGACGGGGGCCGCTATTCGCACCCCGGGTCAGGAATCGCTTGACCGTGGAGGGGCGGACCCATTGACCGTTGGGCCCCGCGCCATCCCGGAGCCAGACCTGGGCGTAGCGGGCGAGATCCATTCCAGTTGCGAAGATCCCGGCATGGCCCGCGGCCCCGCCGAGAATGGCTGCATTAGGGTCGTTTACCTGTCCTTGAATCGGATGGCCGCGCCAGAGTGCGCTCGGCATGGTTTGCCGGCGAACGACAGGACCCGGACGATAGGTCGTGTGCTCCAGGCCCAGCGGCTGGAAGACCTCCCGAGTGACGAACCGGTCCAGCGGCAGCCCGGATATGCTTTCCACGATCAATCCGAGGAAGATGGCGTTGAGGTCGCTGTAGACCGCCAGATCGCCGGGCCGGCGATTAGGCCTTTCGGCGTACAGCAGCTCAATGGCACCCTCACGAGTGCGGGACTGCTTGAAGAGCGGCGCGTAGCTGCGGAGACCGCTGGTGTGATCGAGCAGCATTCGCACGGTCACCTGATCCTTGAGTCCGCCAGCAAATCGAGGGAGGTAGCGCCGAACCGGCGCGTCCAGATCCAGCCGGCCCGTATCCACCAGCCGCATGATCGCACTGGTGGTCCCCAGGACCTTGGTGATCGAGGCAATGTCCCAGAAGGTCGAGTCGGGGCTGGGAACCGGTGAACCCGGCTGCCAGGTGAAGTGGCCGTAGCCTCGAGCATACAGCAACGAGTCTCTGCGGCCGATCACGACCACGGCGCCAGGATAAAGGCCCCGCTGGACCCCCTGCTCTGCCAAATCGTCGACTTCAGCCAGGGACTGCGGCCAGGCCGGTGAGGCGACCAAGAGCAGAAGGGCGGTGAGGGCCAGAAGTCGGAAAGACAAGACAGCCATGGTCAGGGCGTGTCCCCGCTGTCCCGCACCGGTCCCGTAGGTAGCTGGTAGAGGACCTGGGCGGTGCGGCGGTCGCGGTCCGAAAGGACACCGGTCTGGGTAGCGGGGAACATCACGTCGTTTGAATCGGGCGAGTGGGGCAGCCCCAGCGCGTGGCCGGCCTCATGCACGGCCACGGTGAGAAGCGCCGCGTCCGGGAGCACGAATCCAGTGTTGGTGCGGAGCGCGAGCAGGATGGCGGCCTTGCGCACCCGGCCCGCCTGATCCCAGGTAAGATCGGTCTGGCCGGCGCGATCGAAGTCGAAGTGATCGATCCAGCGGACCAGGATATCGGCGTCGGTAGTGTCGGTAACGGTGGCGAACCGGACGCCGATGCCGGCGTTCTCCCAGCGGTCCGAGGGCCTCCCGCACGAAGCCGGCCATGCGAGGCTGATAGCCGGCCGGACCGCCCTCGATGAGGGCGACGCGCAGGGGGACCCCGCTGCGGTCCGGCCAGCGGCGCACTACCGAGTCGGTGCTGATGATCAGAGAGTCGAGATAGGTGAGCCTGGATTCACGGCTGAGCTGCTGCCGAGCGGCCAGCCGGGCCAGCCGTTCTATCGTCGGGGTGCCGGATGGACTGGGTGGTGCGACCGGAGCGGCCGGCCGGGCCGGCGTGGCCACTTCAGGGCGTCCGGCTGCTGGGAGGTCAACCGTGGCTGAACGGGTGTCGCTCGGACCCTGGATGGCGGGCTGGGCGAGGCGATGCAAAGGCATGCGATAGTCGGTCCGCCACGACCATCGCAAACAGCCCGATTGTGACCAGGGGCAGAACCTCGCGCTTCATAGGTCTCCAGCTACACGGGCCGGCTGATCGAAGTCTGCCAGCACCGTATCCGTGCATCAACTTCGGAGACTGGCGGCGCCGCTAACGCCCTAGCAACTGTCGCACCTGGCGCCTAGTTGCGTCAACGCAAGTTCTGAGCGCAGCCGCTCAGCTGCTTGGCCTCGAGCCAGTTGGGCCCGACCCCGATATCCACCACCAGGGGAACCTGCAGCTGGACGACGTTCTCCATGTGCTCCCGAACCAGCTGGGTCATGGCTTCGACTTCCTCCGGCGGGACCTCAAAGACCAGTTCGTCGTGCACCTGGAGCAGCATTCGGCCGGCACAGACCTCGCTCCCGAATGGCCCGGTGGATCCGTACCATGGCGAGCTTGATCAGGTCGGCAGCCGAACCCTGGAGGGGAGAGTTCTGGGCGTTGCGCTCGCCATAGGCGCGGAGGCTGAAGTTGCGCTCCTTGATCTCCGGGATGTAGCGGCGGCGCTTGAAGAGGGTTTCGACATAGCCCTGCTGCCGGGCCAGCTCGATCTGGCGGTCGAGGAAAGCGCGGACCCCGGCGAAGCGCTCGAAGTAGCGGGCGATGAAGCCCCGGGCGTCGTCCTGGGAGATGCCCAGCTGGCGGCTGAGGGCGAACGGCCCCTGGCCATAGATGGTGGCGAAGTTGATGGTCTTGGCCCGAGCCCGCATGTCGGCCAGTGACCTCAGCCGGCTGGCACGTTGAAGATGAGTGCCGCCGTCTGCCGGTGAATGTCTCCGCCCTGATGAAAAGCCTCGATGAAAGCCGGATCGCCCGACAGATGGGCCATGATCCGGAGCTCGATCTGGGAGTAGTCGGCCACCAGGAACACCCAGCCCGCCCGAGGCACGAAGCCGGCCCGGATGGCCTCTCCTCGCGGGGTACGGACCGGGATGTTCTGCAGATTAGGCTCGGCCGAGCTGAGCCGGCCGGTGGCGGCGCCGGCCTGATTGAAGCTGGTGTGAATCCGGCCGGTGGTGCGATTGATCCGTTCGGGAAGGGTATCGACGTACGTGCTCTTGAGCTTCTGGAGCTCGCGATACTCGAGGATCAGCCGGGGCAGCTCGTGTCCCATGGCCGCCAGCTGCTCCAGCACATCGGCGTCGGTCGAGGGACCGGTCTTGGTCTTCTTCAGCACCGGGAGCTGATGCTTCTCGAACAGCACGCTGGCCAGCTGCCGCGGTGAATTGAGGTTGAGCTCGGTGCCGGCCGCCCGGGCAATCTCCTCCTCCAGCCGGCGCAGGTCACCACCCAGCTCGTCGCTCAATCTGCGGAACAGCGCCCGATCGATGGTGATGCCCTCCCATTCCATGTCGACCAGCACCTCCAACAGCGGCATCTCGATGTCCCGCAGCAACGGCTCCAGCGCCATTCCGCTCAACATCGGCGCGAAGAACTGGTGCAGGGCCAGGACGGTGGCGCTGTCGGTTCCGCAGTAATTCGCCGCGAGGGGGATGGCGACCTCGGCGAAGGGGACCTCCGATTTTCCCTTCCCTGCCAGGTCGCGATAGGTCTGCAGGGTGCGGCCAAGGTGCTCGAGGCAGAGGGTATCGATGGCATGCGACCGCCGACCCGGATCGAGGACGAAGCTGGCGAGCATCGAGTCGTAGGTTACCCCGGCCAGCTCGATCCCGTTTCTCCGCAACACCTGCCAGTCGTACTTGATGTCGTGCCCTGCTTTGGGCACCTCGGGATCGGTGAGCAGGGCAGATAACGATGCAGTCGCGAAATCGGTGAGCGCAGGCAGGTTCCTGACCGGCTCGGGGGCAGCGAGCTCCCCGCCGCTGGGGCGATGGCCGAACGGCAGGTACCACACCTCCTCCGGGCTGGCCGCCAGCGACAGTCCCACCAACTCCGCATCGTGTGGCTCGTGGCCGGAGCTCTCCACATCTATTCCAACCAGCGGTGCCGCCCTCAGGCGTTCCACCAGCGCCGGCAAGTCGTTCGGGTCATCGATTACCGTGACCTCGGTGGCGGAGGGACCCGAGAGATCGGAGAGGCTGAGCCAGGAGTCGGCCGACAAGTCGAGCTCGGGGGACTCTCCATCGCCGGAAACCAGTGGCGGCGAGGATGGCACCTCCACCGGCGCGGCGGCATCCGTGAGCCGCCGGACGAGGGAGTAGAACTCGAGCTCGGTCAGAATCCGGATGACCGCCTCGCGGTCGGGCTCGTGCAGCACCAGCTCGTCGATATCGATCTGGACCGGCACGTCCCGCTTGATGGTCACCAGCTCGCGGGAGAGCCGGGCGTTATCCGCCTGACTGAGCAGCGCCTCCCGGGGCCGCTTCGCAGAAATCTCGCCGGCGCGGGCCAGCATGGTTTCGAGGTCGCCGTACTCCGCCAGCAGCTTCTGAGCTCCCTTGTCGCCGATGCCCTTTACTCCCGGGATGTTGTCGGAGGAATCGCCCACCAGAGCCAGGAAATCGACCACCTGCCGAGGTGGCACTCCCAGCCGGTCAGTTGCGTTGGATTCATCTACCCAGACCTCATCCACCGCCGCAGGACCGCCCCGACCCGGATTCAGCAGCGCGATTCCGGGGCTCACCAGCTGATAGAAGTCCTTGTCACCCGAGACGATCACCGCCTGCAAGCCACGGGCGCGGCCGTGGCCGCCAAAGTTCCGATCACATCGTCCGCCTCGTAGCCCGGGATGGCAATCAGAGGGATCCCGAAGGCCTCCAGCAGCTGGCGGATGCGCTGCCACCGATCGGTCGAAGTCCGCCTGCAGCTCCTGATCGAGCTTCTCCCGGGTCGACTTGTAATCGGCATAACGCTGCTCCCGGAAGGACGTGCCGGCATCGTTGATCCAGGCCACATAGTCCGGCCGGTATTTCTCCCGGAGCCGCAGCAGGAAGTTCACCACCCCCAACGCAGCCGAGGTGTTCTCGCCTTTGGCGGTGCGTAACGGCCGCGCGATCATCGCGTAAAAGGCGCGATAGATCAGGGCATAGCCGTCGATGAGGAAGATTTGTGGGGGTTTGTGGTTGGGGGGCATCCGGGGAAAATAACGTTACCCTTGCCTCCGCACCCGGTTGACCGTGCGCTCGAATTCCGCCCGGGAGCCCGGCGTGAGCCGGAGCCGGCCAAAGCCGGTTTCGTCCTGAAAGAAGAGGTTCAGCCGGTAGTTGAGATAGGACCAGCGAACCACCCGGCCCGCGGTGCCCGGGAGTGGATTCGATGCTCTCGTCCGGGGCGCCCAGTGCGATGAAGACCTCGCCCCGGTCAGTACGCCAGCCGGGAACTCCTTCGTCAGTGAACTTGCCGTTCGCGGCGCTGATGCGGGCAAAATACTGATTCAGCGCCTCATTCTCGGGGGTGATCTTGTTGGGATCGGTCTCGGCATAAAACTCCCGCCACAGCCGAGAGCGCTCGGACGGCGGAGCCTTCCGCATCGCATTGACCCGGGCGTCCTGGCCGAAGTAGCGCAGCAAGTCCAACATCTCATCGAAGTTGGTAATCACCCAGGCCTGAGAGAACGAGACCAGGGCCGAGTTGGTGCGCTCGGTGGGCCCCTTGCCGACCACGAGCTTCAGCTCGCCCAGCGAGATGCTGTCCGGCGCCAGCCGGATAACCTGGCTCTCGACCGGGCGGCCGCCGCGGAACCGCAGCGAGTCGTTGTAGATGACTTCCTGCTGCTCGTCCAGCACGTGAAACGGGACCGTTGCCGGACCGGGGAAATCATATCCTTCGATGTAAGCGAGGAGCGTGTCGGCGCCATAGCCCACGGCACCGCGGGGGTTGAGGACCACGGAAAGCGGATCGGATCGACTGCCCCGGCCGGTAGCCTGGTAGGTGAGAATCGGGGCGGAGGTGGTCCCCTGGGGGAATGACGGGGCAGTGTATTTCCCCTGGGCGCGGCTCTCGGCGGTAGAGCTCGCGTCCCGCACCGTCACACTCACATTGTACGGGCCGGAGGTGAGCCGAAGAATCTGCTGAAAGAGCACGCTTTCGTCGGCCCTCAGAGTCTCCTGAAAGGTGGGGACTCGGACGATCTCATTCCGGGTCAACTCGACCGGACGGGTGCCTTCCCGCTGGAAGGAGATGCTCACCCGATAGCGGGCAATGAAGAGATTGCCCTCCCGCTGAAAGGCGAGGGCCCGGTTTTCCAGCGACAGACCGATGAGCGTGATGACCGAGTCCCCCGGTCCCGCCGCAAACGCCACCGCACCCACGAAGGGCAACGGGTCTCCCGCCGCCAGGCGGCCCATTTTCTGATAGAAGGAGGTGACGTTGACCAGCTGGCTGAGCTGGTCGGCGGGAGCCGGGGCGTCACGAGTGCCGACCCGCTTCCAGCTGCCGCAATGAAGAGTGGCGGCGCTGAGTAGCACAACCATGGCGAGCCGACGCATGACATTCCCCCGATGAGCCGCGGACCTGCGCCATTGCAGGCCGCGGAAGGTTAGTGACGGCGGACGAGAGGCGTCAAGCACAACTTGCTGCCTCTTGCGAGATTAACTAGCTTGGCCACGCCATGAACACAGACGCCTTGGCCGGTCGAACCATCGCCGGCTACCACCTCACGAAGTATGTGGGCGAAGGGGGAACGGCCACCGTCTATCGCGCCGAACATCCGGAGCGCGGTCTGGCCGCGGTGAAGATTCTACGGTCCAGGCTAGCTCAGGATCCAGTCGCCATCAAGCGTTTCCTGCGCGAGGCCGAGTACGGCGCCCGCATCATTCATCCCAATATCGTTCGCACCTTCGACTACGGTCAGGCGGACGGACTCCACTTCCTGGCGCTGGAGTGGGCCGATGGCGAGCCGCTGGCGGAATTCGTCAGCCGGTCGGGGCATCTCGCCCCGCCGCTGGTGGCAAAGATCGTCGAGCAGATCGGCGCGGCTCTCACCGCGGCCCACAAGGCAGGCATCATCCACCGCGATCTCAAGCCCGCCAACATCATGTATGACCCGGCCCGGCAGACGGCCAAGCTGCTGGACTTCGGCATTGCCCGGGATGCGGAGCTCAACCCGGAGGAGCGGCTCACCCGGGCGGGGTTCTTCGTCGGGACTCTCCAATATGTGGCGCCCGAGACCCTGAGCGGCGAGCTGGTGAAGGAACAGGCGGACGTCTACAGCCTGGCGACGATCACCTATTACCTGCTTACCGGCTGCCTTCCGTTCACCGGGAAAAGCCCCAGAGAGTTGTTTCAGCAACTACTAACGCAAGCTCCTGTTCCGCTTAATGAAGCCGAAGCGCGGCCTTCGCTTTGCCCCCGCCGTCGAGGCCACCGTGATGCGGGGCCTGGAACGAGACCTGTCCAAGCGGTGTAAGACGGTGGACGAGTTCGCCCGCGCCTTCTGCACCGCGGTAGAGGAGACGCCTAAGCGGACCGGTTTCCTCACGGGACTCTTCCGAAAGAGCGGGGAGTGACCGACCAGGAGTCGCTCCGGCGGCTCTTGCTGGAGCGCTCGGTGCAGCGGGGGGACTTCGTGCTGGCCTCGGGTCGCCACTCTTCCTATTACATCGATTGCCGCCTTGCCACCATGTCCGCAGAGGGAATGGTGCTGATCGGCCGCATGGGCTGGGCCGCCATCCGCCAGGCCGGCTGGCGAGCCGCTGGCGTAGGAGGCCTCACCATGGGGGCGGACCCGGTAGCGTACGCGATTGCCGCCGCCAGCTTCGGCGACGCCCGACCGGTGAACGCCTTCAGTGTGCGGAAGGAGGCCAAGGATCACGGCAAGGGGCGGCTGATCGAGGGTAACTTCAAGACCGGAGATCGGGTCGTGGTGGTGGAAGATGTGATCACCTCCGGAGATTCCGCGGCCCGGGCCATCGCCGCCGTCGAACAGGCGGGTGGCCACGTGCTCGGCGTACTCGCCGTGGTCGACCGGGAACAGGGTGGACGCGCCGCGCTTGAGGCGGACGGGCGACGGGTGGTGAGCCTGACTACGGCCGGCGAGCTCGGCTTGGGAGATCTGTCCTGAGCCGGCGCACCACGGGGCAGGTCGGGGCGGCGCTCGGAGCACTAGTCGCCCTTGGGCTGGCTTTCCGGGGAGCCCGGGCGTCGGCGGTGCCGGAGTGGCGCGTCTACGACGGGTACTGGATGATACTGGGGGCGGCAGTCGCGGTGATCCTCACGGCGGCCGTCGTCTGGCGGTGGCCTCGTGAACTCTCCCTGGTGGCAATCGCGATCGCCTCCGTGATCGGGAGCCTGGTGCCACTGGCCCTCTCCGCACTGAAGCTCCACATGCCACTACTGGCACGGCTGCGAGGCGCCTGGGTACTGGGTGGGGCGGACGTGGTAGGTCCACCACTGGTGATCGGATTCCTGTGTCTGTGGTTTGCGGTACGCAAGCATGGCATCGAAAGAAGACAAGAATGAGCACCAAGGTCTTGCGGATATACCTGAACGATCACCTCGCCGGATCCGTGGCTGCGCTGGAACTGTTGGACCATCTCACCGATCTCCACTCCGACCCCGCTCGCAAGCAGTTTTTCGTTGGGCTTCGCGCCGAGATAGAAGAGGACCAGAAGGTTCTTCAGCGCCTGCTGGATCAGGCGGGCGGCGAGGAAAGCCCGGTGCGAAAAGCTGCTGCCTGGCTCACCGAGAAACTCGGTCGGGCAAAGCTGAAACTGGAAGACTCGGGAGACGGAGAGCTCCGGGTGTTCGAGGCCCTGGAGACCCTGGCACTGGGGATTCAGGGTAAGCTCACGCTCTGGCGAGCCCTGGAGGCAGCGGCTGACCGGATACCCCAATTCCAGGGCATGGACTTCGCCCGTCTGAAACAACGCGCGCTGCAGCAGCACCAGCGAGTCGAGGACCAGCGGCTTCAGAGCGCCCGGGCCGCCCTGGCCGCCGACCGATGAGCGACCAACCGCGCAAAGGATTATTCGACACCGGAGGTGATCGTGGACGAGGAAGTTTTCAATCTCGAGGTCCGCAAGTTTCTCAAGCGATTCGGGGTGACGGCTCAGCGTGAGATCGAAAGGTCCATCGATGCCTCCCTCAAGAGCGGAACGCTCAAAGGAACCGAAGTTGTCCCCGTCCATGCCACGCTCGAGATCCCTGGCGTGCTTCCGGAGCTTCGGATCGACGGGGAGATCAGCTTAGTCGAATGGTAAGTAGTAGAGAAGTGACTAGTGCCAGTTTTTGCACACCATTGACGCAGCAGCGTACATTTGTCCATCTTCCGCGACCCCCAGCCATCCTACAACCCAGGGAGTCGCGCCATGCGTACGCCGCAGGGTTCCCTTGGCACCTCGCCGGGCCAGCTCACCAACCCTCGCGAGCGCTGGCTGTACGGTCTCATGCTGGTCGTCAGTCTGGTCGTGTACGCCTCGCTGGTTCTGGCGGGCCTCGGCGACCCGAAGGTTGCCTCCATGATCATCTTTTACGGGCTGGTGTTCGCCATGGCGGGCCTCTTCGTCCACGGGCTGGCCCTGGGCCGGGTACGCGGCAACAGCGTCCGGGTTTCGGAGCGGCAGTTCCCCCAGCTACATCGCCTGGCCGCGGCCCACGCCCGCAAGCTGGGAATGGAAAAGGTACCGGCCATCTACCTGATGCAGTCGGGCGGCCTCCTCAACGCCTTCGCGACCCGCTTCCTGGGCCGGGATTTCGTCATCATCTATTCCGATGTGCTCGAGCTGGCCCTGGCTCAGGGTGAGGCCGCGGTCGGCTTCATCGTCGGCCACGAGCTGGGCCACATCTGGCGGGGACATCTCAAGTATCGGTGGCTGACCGCTCCCGGTCGGATCTTCCCATACCTTGGACTGGCTTACTCGCGGGCGTGCGAGTACACCTGTGACCGGGTCGGAGCGTTTTGCCAGCCGGATGGCGCCATCTCCGGACTTCTTGCGCTCGCGGCGGGGAAGCAACTTCATGCCCACGTGGATGTACGCGAGTTCGCGGCTCAGGCGGAGACGGACAAGGGCTTCTGGGTCCGGCGGGCCGAAATCATTTCATCGCATCCGAATCTGCCCAAGCGGGTGGCAGCCTTGCTGAAAGCCGGGGTAGCCATCCCGGCTCGGAGCCAGCTCACGCTCAACGCGGCAGCCTGATCAACCCCCCAACGACCAGCGTCGCGGTGCCGCCTTCGGCGGCACCCGGCGACTGGCCGGCTGTTGCATCCGCCTCGCGTTACCCTCATCGTACGTCTATCCTGCCACTAGTTATGCCCGCCATCCTCCAGGGAGGCCGTCATGACACGTCGCACCCGTTATGCGCTGGACCGGGTGATTGTGTGGCCCGGGGAACAGCGAGCCTCCACGTGGACCTTCGGCGGCGAGACGATGGCCGGGGTCGAGCAGAGCTACGCCGTCCGGGACGAAAACTTCCCCTCTCGCAATGAGTGGGAATTCGTAGTTCGCATACCCAATGGCCGAGACCAGCGGGTGGAGGTTCGCCCCCGGAGCACACCGAATGTGAAGGCGTGGGCCGAACTGCCGGATCGCTCGCTTACGTTTTCCCGGGCAACCAAGGGCGACGCCAAAGGGAAGTGGTACTGCCAGGTCGCCCTGGCTGACCCCACCGGTGCCAGGAGTCGAGCCATCGTCCGGGCCGATCAACGGAGCGAATTGCCGGCGTGGTTTGACGCGCTCAAGGGCCGGATGCGGAAAAAACAGAACGTCCGGAGTACCCGCGGAACCGACGGCGAAGTCCTTGTGGTCCTGGTCCAGGCCCGCGACCACGTCGCCATGATCCGGCTCTTCTTTGCCACCAAAGTATGGATCCTGAAAGAGCGAATCGAGTGGCGATGACCTGGGCGTCCTCGCTCGTAATCGAGCGACTGGGAGCGAGACCGAAGCGCAGGCCTGCGCGCGTCTGATGGCGAGCTCGGAGCCGTGGATCACTCTGGGTCGGAGCTACGAAGCCTCGCTCAAAATGGTGCAGGATCCGACCCGGGAGGTCTATCTGGCGCGGGACGATGCCGGCCTCGCGGGATTTCTCATCCTATGTATGACTGGTGCGTTCGTGGGCTACATCCAGACGATCTGCATTCAGCCCGACCGCCGGGGTCAGGGCCTCGGATCGCGCCTGGTTCAGTTTGCGGAGGATCGGATCCTGGCGGAATCGCCCAACGTGTTCATGTGCGTATCCTCCTTTAATCATGCTGCCCGAAGACTCTACGAACGCCTCGGCTATCACGTGGTGGGCGAGCTCAGCAACTACATTGTCGAAGGATATTCCGAGATCCTGCTCCGCAAGACCCAGGGACCTCTGGCCAGATTTGCTCCGAAAGCGCCGGAACTGGCGCGCTGAGCCCGGCGCCAAGGTATGGCGCACCGTGCGGGGGAAGGATAGGATCGAGGAACAGGAGGAACGGCTCTCACATGCGGGAAGCGCGGTTGCGCCCGGAGTTCGCAGATCTCTATCCTACGCTGACCCCGGGACAGTGGGAGCCGGCGGCGCGGATAGCGGAGGTTGTTCTGGCGCGCCTCCTTCTCCTGGAGATCTCGGAGGCCCCGATTCAAGAGCGGATCCTGAACGAGGAACATTTCGAGTTTCGGGGAGAAACACCCGATGGGGCGCCCAGGACCCCCGGAACCTCTCGCGTCGCGGACCGTAGTGATGAGTGATATGGAAGACCCGAGATACCCGATCGGCCCCTTTCAGTTTGACGGGCAGGTGGATCCCGCCCGCCGAAGCCAGCGGATTGATGAGATCGCCGCCGCCCCGGACCACCTGCGCGCTGCGATCGCGGGCCTCACGCCGGCACAGCTGGACACGCCTTATCGAGAAAAGGGCTGGACCGTCCGCCAGGTAGTGCACCACGTCCCCGATAGCCATCTGAACGCATATACCCGGATCAAGCTCGCCCTCACCGAGGACGAGCCTACCATCAAGCCATACGAAGAGGCCCGCTGGGCCGAGCTGCCGGATACGCGGGGACCGGTTGAGATCTCACTCGCCTTGCTGGAAAGCCTGCACCGCCGCTGGGTACTGCTCCTCCGCGAGCTGACTCCGGCCGATCTCAATCGGCGGTTCCGCCACCCGGAGCACGGCCGAACCATGGCACTCGACGAGGTGCTGGCGCTGTATGCCTGGCACGGGCGCCATCACGTTGCGCACATCACATCCTTACGCCGGCGAATGGGCTGGAACTGACCTCCTGGCGTCGGCAGCCACTCTGACAACCGACCCGGAGGCACTCATTTTCAGTCCGATCCTGCTCCGCACCGCCGGCCTTCTGGCCCTCTCCAACATCTTCATGACGTTCGCCTGGTACGCCCACTTGCGGAATCTGAGCGATCGGCCCTGGTACATCGCCGCGGTGGTGAGCTGGGGAATCGCGCTGTTCGAGTATCTGCTTCAAGTTCCGGCCAACCGCATCGGCTACAGCGCGTTGTCACTCTCGCAGCTGAAGATTCTGCAAGAGGTGATTGCGCTGATCGTGTTCGCTCCCTTTGCCGTCCTATACATGCGCCAACCGATCAAGCTGGATTACCTCTGGGCTGCGCTCTGCCTGGTGGGAGCGGTGTACTTCGTGTTTCGCTCGCCGGCAACCTCTTGATCAAACGGTTTATACCGGTGGTGGTGATGGCCGGATGGTTGGCAGGCCTTCCCCTGAGTGCGCAAGTTCAGCCGGAGCGGGCGCGGGACCTGGGCATCCCGCTCGACGGCACACCAGGTCCGCTCGACGCCATTACGGATGTGCCCGGCGTGGCGGTAGGTCATGCAACAATCGTGAGCGGAGCGGGACCGCTTCGAGTCGGCATCGGCCCGGTGCGGACTGGGGTGACGGCGGTGTTTCCCCGAGGCACGGGGAACTTGGAGCAGGTATTCGCGGGCTGGTTCAGCCTGAACGGGAATGGGGAGATGACGGGCACTCCGTGGCTGGATGACTATGGCCTGCTGCTCTACCCTGTCGCCATCACCAATACGAACAGCGTCGGCACCGTGCGCGATGCCATCATCGAATGGGGACGGACCCGGGTGCCCGGGGTCTTCAATTGCTGCTTACCGACGGTGGCCGAGACCTGGGATGGCGACCTGAACGACATCTATGGCTTCCACGTCAAGAAAGAGCACGTGCTCGCCGCGCTGGAATCGGCGAAGCCTGGTCCCGTGGCAGAGGGAAACGTTGGCGGGGGAACCGGAATGCAGTGCCTCGGCTTCAAGGGAGGAATCGGCACCGCGAGCCGACGCATCGAGGCCGAAGAGGGGGGTTTTACGGTCGGGGTGCTGGTGCAGTGCAACTTCGGCCTTCGGAGACAGCTGCGGATTGCCGGGGTCCCGGTGGGGCAGGAAGTGACCGAGCCGAAGCCTTGCTACGACACGACCCGCCCGCTGCCGGCAGACCAGGCGGCCATGCGCTGTCCCGCCGGGGTGCAAGGCAAGCGGGAGCACGGCTCGATCATCGTGATCATTGGCACCGACGCACCGCTGCTTCCCCATCAACTCCGCCGGGTAGCGCGCCGGGCCGCTCTCGGCATCGGCCGGATGGGGGGGATAGCGGGCTCCGGGTCGGGGGACTTGTTCCTTGCGTTCTCCACCACCAGCACGGGAACCAGCGACAAGGTGGGAGTGAGCTCGGTGTCCATGCTGCAGGATGACCACATCGATCCGATCTACGAAGCGACAGTACAGGCTACCGAGGAAGCCATTATCAACGCGCTTCTGGCCGCTAGGACGATGACCGGGGCCGATGATCTTCGGGTCCCCGCCCTGCCGCACGATCAGCTCCGGGCCGTGCTCCGGAAGTACGGCCGTCTCCCTCACTAAAACTGCTAGGAGCCGCCCCCATCCCAGCTGCCGGCAGCAACCGGATGGAATGCTGCCCAGGTGGCCTGGTAGGGGGCCACCATCAGCTCGATGAACCGCTTCAGGGCCACGGGGAAGGGAAAGCGGTGTCTGAACTCCAACGCGGTGAGACCCAGCATGGCCCGCAGATGGCGGCCGAAGCTCTGGGGTGACGAGTATTCCAGCCGGTAGGATACGTCGGCAACGGAGAGACCGGCGGTCTCGAACAGATAGGCAGCATGAACCAAGCGGATTGCGGCGAGATAGTTCTTGGGTGAAGGAAGCCCGGCCCGGGCAAACCGGGACATGAGGGTGCTGGGCCGTACGTAGAGCCGCTGGGCCAGAGTGGTCACAGTGGGAGTGTCCGGGGCCAACCGGATCAGCGCCTCGACAAATAGCCGGGCATCGGCCGGCGCGCTGGCCAGTACCTCCAGGATGGGACCCTGAATTCGGGCCACGGCCCGGGTGGCCGGTTGGCCGACCACCTGGCGGAGCCGGCTCCAACCGGTCGGCGAGGTGACATCGACCACCTGGCGGACTCCCGAGGCTCCCGAGCCGCAGGAGCATTTCCGTAGCGGACGGGTCGTGCTGCGAGACCAGCGCCACCGTGGGGATCCCGGGAAACTCCCGCACCAGATGACCTAGCACCTCGACCTGCTCCGGCCCACAACGATGTACCGAGACAAGAACGGCATCGACCGGGCGCTCCCGGACCATCCGGACAGCCTCGGGGATCGAATCCCGATGCAAGACCGCGAAACAACCGCTGCCTGCCGCGTCCACCCGGGGCCGTTCGACCGGTAGCAGGACCGTGGCTACCGTTGGCGACCCTTCGGTTGAGCTGAAACGCACTATGTCCTCTTGGTAGGTCGTGCAGGAGGGTACGTCCGCGACGTCAAAGAAGATTAAATCTGAAACGGGGCGAAGCCTGGTTTCGTCGGGTTCAAAAGCACGCGATTGGGCCTACCGGCGGGGGGCAACGTTTCAGCCCGTGGGCCCGTCGAATCAAGGCTTTCTGTGGTATTTTCCAACTCACCCTTACCGGTCTCGGATGTGAGCGATCTAAGCCTTGACCTGTTCACCGCGCTTCAGACGGCGCTGGGGCCGCAGTACAGGCTCGAGCGGGAGCTTGGTCGCGGGGGGATGGGAGTGGTCTTTCTCGCCACCGACACGACCCTGGACCGCCGAGTCGCGGTCAAGGTGGTTCATCCCGAGCTCGCATCCCACGAATCCATCACTCGCCGGTTTCTGGCCGAGGCACGCACCATCGCCCGGCTGCGTCATCCCAACATCGTGGCGGTTCACTCGGCCGGTAGCGCGGACGGGTTGCTGTATTACGTGATGGACGAGGTCGCGGGAGAGAGCCTTCGGCAGCGGCTGCTGCGGGAAGGCCGGCTCTCCCCGGCCGAGACCGCCCGCATTCTCTCTGATCTCGCGGCCGCCCTGGACGTGGCCGGCCGGGCCGGGGTAGTGCACCGCGACGTAAAGCCCGAGAATGTCCTGCTCGACGAGGGAAGTGGACGAGCCCTGCTGGCGGATTTCGGAATTGCCCGGGCCGTTGCGGCGGATCCGAGCGGCTCGAGCACCGGACAAGGCGTAGCGGTAGGCACTCCGGTGTACATGAGCCCGGAGCAGGCCGCCGGGGAAGAGATCGATACCCGGAGCGATCTGTACGCCCTGGGCATCGTAGCCTACGAGATGCTTTCCGGGCAGCCACCGTTCCAGGGTCCCCACCGGGTGGTCGTGTCCAAGCACATTGCCGAAAGGCCCACGCCGATCGAGCGGATCCGGCCCGAAACTCCGAGAGCACTGGCCAGCGCCATCATGCGGTCGCTGGAGAAGCAGCCGGACGAGCGGTGGCAAACCGGCGAGGAGTTTCGTCAGGCAGTATCGGGTGAGCGGGGCTTACCCCGGGCAATCGCCGGGTACGCCGGCAGCTGCTCGCCCTGGGGGCGGCGGCACTGGCGGTTCTGACGGCGACAGTGGGTTTGGCGCGACGGAGTCCCGGCCCGCCCCGGGGAGTGAACCCCCGCCACTCGATTCTGGTCTTGCCGTTCGACAACCTGCGCGATGACCGCTCGGTCGATTGGCTCCGCGACGGCAGCGTCAGCATGCTGGGACTCAACCTGTCGCAGTGGAATGATCTCACCGTGGTGGACCACGAGCGGCTGCATGACCTGCTGTCCAAGCACGGTCTCAAGGTGGGCGACGACATCGGGCTCGACATGGCCCGCCGGCTGGCCCGGGAGGCCGGCGTGTGGACCGTAGTGCTGGGCGACTTCGCGCCGGCCGGCGACTCGCTCCATCTGGTGGCGAGGGTGTTCGACGTGGCCAGCGGCAAGCGGGTAGACGTCGCCCGCTCGGATGGCCGCCCCGGAACCGACGTCCGGCCGATGTTCGACCAGCTGGCGGCTCGACTGCTGGATCTCTCGGGCGCGCCCAACGAGATCAAGATCGGTCTGGCCTGGGCGACCACCGGATCACTGGAGGCATTCCGCTCCTATCTCAGTGGCGTGGAGCAGCTCAATCACTGGGACCTGGCCGGTGCGGAACGGGATTTGGAGCGGGCCATCGCCGTGGATAGCACCTTTGGCCTCGCCTATTACAAGCTCGCGCTCACCCGCGGATGGATCGTCGGCATGGATGACTCCATTTCCGACCGGGCCATCCTTCGGGCCACCACCTATTCGGGCAACCTGCCGGTGCACGAACGCACCGTGATCAATGCCTATCGTGCTTTCATCGGGCGGGAGTTTCCCGAGGCGCGCGCGCTGTACCAGCAGCTCATTGCCCGGGATGCCGGGGATGCCGACGCGTGGTACGGACTGGGAGAGGCCTGGTTCCACGACACCGCCGGCCCCAACGAGGCTCCGGCCTGGACCCAGGCCATCCGGGCATTCAAACGGACGCTCGCGCTCGACCCGAACTACTCCCTGGCCTACGAGCACGTGCAGGGCATGCTGAGCATGGCCGCGGTCGATCCACCGCTCTATGCACTGCTCGCCGGCCGATTCGTTCGCCGTCACCCGCACGCCGGCCGGGCGGCCGCTGCTGGACAGCGCGACCGTGCGATCCGCGGTGCAACGGGCTCGTAGCGAGGCGTTGCTTTCCGCCCGGAACTGGGTGGCGAGTCAGCCCACCACGCTACGGGCGCACGGAGCGATGGTGGACGCGTACGTCTCCGCCCGCAATTACACCGGCGCGCTGTCGGAGGTGGAGCGGTTCCGCGTAGCCACGCCAGTGCATCCCGAACTCCCATTCGTCGAGGCTCGGGTACGATTTGCCTCCGGCGACATCGACCGGGCCGCGGCTCAGCTCCGCAGCGCACTGGACACCATGGCCCCGCAGGACTTCCGGCCGTACCAGGGGACACCCAACGTGGTGAGCGACATTGCCTCGGCCGCCAACGTCTTTGCGTACCAGGGCGACCTCACCCACGCAGCAAAGGCGCTCGACCTCGCCGATCAGGTGCGGCGGGAAGTGATTCATCATCCCAACTCGGCTGGGCCTAAGGGCGAGTCGTGGCGCCGCATCGTACTCGGCGAGTTGTATGCTGCGGCAGGTGGTCCTGCATCGGCACTGCGCGAGATCTGGCAAGGCACCGCCGAGGCCGCGCGCATGGCCTCGCCAGACGACCGCAAGCACATAGCGCATAGCGGCGCCACCGCGGCCATCGGCCTCTTCACCGGGCTCGCCGCAGACCCGACTGCACTGAACGAGCTGCAGGCTATTTCAGGAGAACCCACGGCGAAATCCGTTCGGGCGCTTCTCGCGGTGAGCCGGGGAGACTCTGCCGAAGCCCGGCGGACCTTGGCGGAGCCCGACTCGTCCGAGTTTGGCAAATACATGTACATGGTGTACACCCGACCTTTCGCCGCCCAGGCGTACTATCTGCTGGGCGATTATGAGACCACCCTGCGGATGCTGGAAGGGTTTCAGCCTTCGGCATTCCAGACCGGTGGCTTTGATTCCCGCTGGGGTATGCTCGGGCGAGTCCGGCTGCTGCGGGGCGCCGCGTACGAGCGATTGGGCCGGCGAGCCGAGGCGAGAGAGGAATACCGCCAGGTTCTGGCCCAGTGGAAGGGCGCCGACCCCGCCCTGCTGCCTTTTATTCAGCAGGCGCAGCGCGGCTTGGCTCGGGTGGGGCACGCTGGGTAAGGCAAAATCGCGAGCCGCGTAAGCAGTTACTTCCCATCTTCCCGGCTTCCCCCGCTATATTTCCTCTAGCACTGGTCAAGCACGATGGTCGCGGGTGCCGCAAGGTACTCGAGGAAAGTCCGAGCTCCATCGGGTAGACTGCCAGGTAACTCCTGGGCGCCGCAAGGCGACGGACAGGGCCACAGAGAATAGACCGCCCGGAGATCCGGTCGAAAGGCTGGAAAGACGGGTAAGGGTGAAACGGTGGGGTAAGAGCCCACCGCGCCACTGGCAACAGTGGCGGCACGGTAACCCCCAGTCGGAGCAAGGCCAAATAGGCGGCGAGGTGTGACCCACACCGACCGATTTCGGTAAGCCGCGGGTAGGCTGCTAGAGGTGGCCGGCGACGGCCATCCCAGACAGATGACCATCTCCCGGGAATCCCGGGAAACAGAACTCGGCTTACGGCTGGACCAGCGGCAGCCCCCCGGAGACCTTCCGGGGGGCTGTTGGTTTTGGTGGACCAGCCGGTTACCTTATCTGGCTCGAACTTCCTTGGGGAAAGACATGCTGTTGCGCACTGCCGGCCTGACCGCCCTGGCCGCCACAGGAATGGCTTTACCGGGCTCCACCGGAGCACCCTCGACCACAAAGTACCGCATCGATCAGAGCCTCACTCAGGAGATCGATGCAACGGCCGCAGGCGGAGCGAAGCAGCGGGTTGCGTTCAGCACCAGCAGCTTTGTAACCGTGAGCCTGGCCGATAGCGCGGGTGGGAAGGTCATGCGGGTGGTGGTAGACTCGATCCGCGGAGACAGCGCTTCGCCCATACCGTCCGCCGTGCTGGACAGCGCCCGGGGTGCCGAATTTCGCGGGCTTCGTCGAAAAATCAGGCAAGCCGGCAGGCCTGGAACCGGTCGGCAACGCCGGACCCGGAGCTCAGATCCAGGGTCTGTTGAGCGACTTCTTTCCCTGGACCAGGCCGGGACTCAAGATCGGCGAGAGCTGGGCCGATACAACCGCGAAGACCAACGGCAGCGGCAGCGATAGTGTGACGGTGCGGCGGGTCAGTGCCTACAAGGCGGCCGCGAACGAGACCCACGACAGTCGCAAGGCGGTGCGGGTCACCGAAGACTTCACCTCGTCCGTCGCCGGCACCCAGCCCACTCCGAACGGGCCCGCCCGGATCGAGGGAACCGGTACCGGCAGCGGGGCATACTATGTCGGAAACGACGGCCGATACCTCGGCGGATCCTGGGAGCAACAGTCCGCGCTCAAGATCTCCGGGTCGTTCGCGCCTCAACCGCTTCCGATCACCATCGTTCAGAAGATCAAGGTCAGTACTCTCAAGTGAGTCGGGAATGGACCTGAGATCCGGTCTCGCAACGCTGGCGTGTCTAGCAGCGCTGGGCTGCAGCTCCGCTACTTCGGGAACCGGCACTCCCGGCGGACCCACCCCCCAGCCGAGCCCACCCCCGCCGGGTACGCCGGCGCCGAGCGGCGTCACCTACGTACCGGTGCGCGATGCAGGCTACGCGCTGAATCGGCATGACAGTCTCACGCTGCAGCTCCCGGGGGGCGCCAGTCAGCAACAGCTCATCGATCGGACGGCATATCTGAGAGTGACGCTGGTTCGAGACCCGGCGGGCTACTTCGCGACCATAGTACTTGATTCGCTTCAATCGACAGTCGGCGGGGTGCCGGCGGTTCCCGACTCAATTCTTCCCGCGCGGGGAACCCGCTGGACGGCCACCCTCACTCCGGACGGCAAGCTGTCCGCGCTCCAGGCCGACCGATCCAGCACTATTGGGGACCAGGTGGGCAGTAATCTTCGAGCGCTCTTCCCCGCTCTTCCGCCCGGTGGCGTCCGCGCCGGCATGGAATGGACCGACAGCAGTGAAGTCCCGATCCGGGCTGATGCATTCGATGCGATTGAGCACTCGATGACGCACTATCGATCGATGGACAGTGACGACCCCAATGCCAAGAAGGCTATCAAGCTGGAGAGCAGCGGGACCTTTCAGCGAACCGGGAAAGGGCACCCAGTACGACCAGAAGCTGGAGATGACGGCTTCAGGGATGCGGACCTCAGTCTACTATCTGAATCCGGATGGTACCCTCGCCTCGGCACGGGGAAGTGACTCGGGCGACATGACCATCACGGTACCGGCGGTGGGACAGACGGTTCCGGTGAAGCAATCGGGAAGCTACTCGATTACCTCCCTCCGCCCCGGCAAGCGCTGACCTGCGGGTTCTTCCGAACTCAAAAGACGTTATTAGGGTCGCGGCCTAACTCCTGAACGCTCCGAACCGGAGTTTCCTCCTCCGCCGGAGCAGGGGCATCGGCTTGCCGCTGGCGGAGACGCTCGATTTTCTCTACTGCGCCAACCTTGATCCGGCTGAGGGTGATCCCGAGCCGCTTGCGAGTAGCGCCTCCACTTTCGGGAGTGAGCAGTGTCGCCAGACCCGCCCCGATGAGAAATCCGGTCAAGCCGATGAGTTGCTTGTCCCGCCGAGTCTGCCGTTTCCTGCGGCCGATTTCCCGCTGCAGCTGCGCGATGCTGTCGGAGGCCTCGCCCCGAAGACTCCGGAGCCCCCGGCCGACCCGCTCCCGAGTGCGAGCTCCTTCCTCGGGAGCGAACAGGATGGCCGCGCCGGCGCCGAGGGCGGCCGCGAGCACGACGAGGGTGCCGAATCCGCCCCGATCACCCTGAGCGGCTCCATTGGCGGTTTCGAGCTCGAGATGAGTATGATCGTCTGCCATGCTTTTCTCCTTTCCCCAGCCTCTCCCAACCCTGATTCTCAGTTCAAAGGCCGCTAATCCACCAGGCGAAGCGGCATCACCAGTGCCAGATAGCTTGCCGGATCGTCCCACCCCACGGGCTCGCAGGTGGCCGCGCGCTCGGGAGCCTTGAACGTCATCCGGACCTCGTCGGTCGGAATGTACTTCAGTATCTCGAGCAAGTAAGCCGCGTTGAAGCCGATTTCCAGGGGATCGCCCTCATAGCTCACGTTCAGCTCTTCCTGGGCCTCACCGAGGTCGGGGTCTGCACCGACAGCTTGCATGAGCCATTGGCGAAGGCCATTCGGATCCGGTGAGTCTGATCGCTGGCGACGATGCTCATCCGGCGGAGCGCGGCCGTGAGCGCCCCCTTGTCGGCGGTGGCGACCTTGTCGTTCTCCCGGGGAATGACCTGCTCGTAATTGGGATAGGGGCCCTCGATCAGCCGAGTGAAGATCTGGGTCGAGCTGGTACGGAAGCCCAGGTGATTCTCGCTCCGGGCGATCTCGACGGTCTCATCGGTGCTGAAGAGCCGGCGGATCTGATCCAGCGCCTTGGGCGGCACAATCAGATCGGCTTGCGAGGCGCCCTGAGTCTCTGCGGTCGGCACATCCATGCGGGCCAGCCGGTGGCCGTTGGTGGCCACCATGCGCATCCGCTCGGGGCGCAGCTCCCACAACACCCCGTTGAGAATCGGCCGGCTCTCTTCGGTGCTGGCCGCAAAGGCAACGTGGCCAATGAGCTTCTGCAGCTCCTTGGACGAGGTGCGCCAGCCGCCCTCGAACTTTACGCTGGGAAAAGCGGGGAACTCTTCCCGGGGGAGTCCCAGCAGGCGAAAGCGCGAGCGTCCGCACTCGATGGTGACTCGCTGCTCGCCGGAGGCAGTGAGGCGGATGGCGGCGCTGGGCAGCTCCCGTACGATCTCGACCAGCTTACGAGCAGGAAGCGTGATGGCGCCTTCCTGATCGACCGATGCCGAGACGGTGGTGCTGACCGCGATATCGAGATCGGTGCCCGAGAGACGAATGCCCTCTTTCGTGGCCTCGAGCAGGATATTCGACAGAATCGGCAGCGTAGTCTTTGCTGGGACGCTCGCGGCTACCGCGATGAGTCCTTCCTGCAACTGCTCCCGCGTGATCGTGAGCTTCATCCCTCTCCCCGGATGGCTATGATCATCTACTGCTCTTCCATTTAAAAGATATAGTAGCCGTAGTAGAGGGTCTGGAAATGTTGAGTGGCGCGACAAGCAGTCGCGCTCACTCGCAACTTACGCCCTCGTGATGCTGTCGACTCTATGTGTGCCATGGGGACTGAGCCCCATATGATCGCTCCACTGTCCACTGCTATCCAGAGTTCCCACAGCCATCGCAGGCTCGCGGGGATTATTCTGCGCACAACTCCTGACGTGCGTGTTCCACCCGCTCGCGGAAGCCACGGTCGCGCGACATCTGGCGGCTCACCTTGTCTACGCTGTGAATCACGGTGGAGTGATCTCTGCCCCCGAAGGCCTGTCCGATCTCGACCAGCTGCATTTCCAGGAGCTCCCGCGCGAGATACATCGCGATCTGGCGCGGTACGGTGAGGGTCTTGATGCGAGCCTTGGAGCGAAGTCCCTCGGGAGTGACCCCCCAGCGCCGGGCCACCACCTCCTGCACCTTATTGATCGATGGCAACGCCTTGGGTGCAGCGAGCCCGTCCTCGCCGGGACGGATCTTGTCCGAGAGCGCCTCGCGGGCCAGCTCGATCGACACCTCTTTGTGCTTCAACGACGCGAATAGCAGCAACTTAATGATACAGCCCTCGAGCTCCCGCACGTTCGATCGGACGTGCTCGGCGATGAACCGGAGCACGTCGTCGGGGATGGTGAGCTCGAGGTGGTCCTGCTCCTGCTTCTTCCGCAGGATCGCGATCCGGTGCTCCAGATCTGGCTGGCCGATGTCGGCCACCATCCCCCACTCGAAGCGGCTGACCAGGCGGGCTTCCAGGCCGGGCAGCTCCTTGGGGGGACGGTCAGAGGTCAGCACGATCTGCTTGTTGCCCTCATACAGCGCATTAAAGGTGTGGAAGAACTCCTCCTGGGTCATCTCCTTGCCTTCGAGGAAATGCACGTCGTCCACCAGGAAAAGGTCCACGTCCATCCGATACCGGCGGCGAAACTCCGGCATGGTGCGGCTGTGGATGCTCTCGATCACCTCGTTGATGAACTGCTCGGCCCCGACGTAGAGCACCCGGGTTTCCGGATGGCGCTCGCACACGATGTGGGCAATCGCCTGCATCAAGTGGGTCTTGCCCAGTCCGGTGGCCCCATAGATGAAGAGCGGGTTGTAGGTCTTGCCGGGGGACTCGGCGGCGGCATGGGCGGCGGCGGCGGCCAGCTCGTTGGACTTGCCGATAACGAAGGTATCGAAGGTGTACCGCTCGTTGAGCGGCTGAGCGCTGGGATTGATCTGCGCGTTCGGCGGTGGCGGCATTGGACGGTGCGACGAAGAAATCCATCTGGGGCCGTTTCTGCCGATCTTCGTTGACCCGGAAGACGATCGAAGTCGGCTGACCCAGGACCGGCTCGGCTAAACGGGAGAGCAGCGGGGCATGCTTGCTCTCGTTCCACTCCACCGCGAACTGATCGGGAGCACCGATGATGAGGCGACCCTCATCGAGAGCGATCGCCTCGGTCGGCTCGAGCCACGTTCGAATCGTGTGGTCGGGGAGTTCGCGATGCGCCTCGTCGAGAATGCGCTTCCAAGCGTCTTTGGCTGACAGCTGCATCGGTACTCGAAAACGGAAGGGATTTTTTCAAGGGCGAGAGATGTTAGGGGTCGGGTGTGGAAAAGTCAATCGGGGCTTGACAGGAGGAAAAAGGCGGGAAGGTCGGGAAGGAGCGGAAAGAGAAAAAAATCCTGGCCGAGTAAGAGCAGATCAAAAAATCTGTCCGCCATTTCCGCTTCCTCCGCCCTCTCCGTCCTCTCCGCCTTCCCGTCCTACTTGACCCCATCCCGCTTCTCCGACTAACTTCCCCGGCTCACTTGGGAGGGTTCCTCGAATGAAGCCGTCGTATCGGCCACGGAATAAGCGCCGGATTACCAAGCACGGGTTTCGGGCGCGGATGGCCACCCGCTGGGGACGCGCGGTGCTTTCCCGTCGGCGGAAGAAAGGCCGGAAGCGGCTGACCGTCTCGCTGCCGTCGAAGCACGGAGGCTCCTGACGGCATCGGCGCGCCTCCCGCGGGCTCACCGGCTCGCGAGCGCGTCCGACCTTCGCCGCGCTCTCACTCATGGCCGGCGCCGCCGTTTCGAGCATTTGGACATGATCTGGATCGACAACCAATCGGGCCAACCACGGATGGGACTCGTCGTCCCCAAGTTTCACTCGTCCGCGGTGGCCCGCAATCGTTTGCGCCGCCGGCTGCGGGAGATCTGGCGGCAAGAGATCCAGGCTCGGCAACCGGCGTGGGATCTGGTGATCAAAATCCGGCGTGAAGCGTATACCGCTAGCTTCGATGCCCTTCGCTCACAGCTCCTCGCCTGGCGCGACGCTGTGCTGGCAGCCGGGTGAGCCATGTCTCGAGTCCTGCTTCTGCCTCGTCGCTTTGCCGCCAGCCTGATTCGAGGCTATCAGCTCCTGATATCTCCGCTGCTCCCGCCGAGCTGCCGGTTTACCCCGTCCTGCTCCCAGTACGCGCTGGAGGCCGTGAATCGGCACGGCGCACTCCGGGGGAGCTGGCTCGCGGCCCGACGTCTGGTTCGCTGCCATCCGTTTCACCCGGGCGGATTCGACCCTGTCCCTTGACCTCGTGAACTGAGTCCATGGACCGCCGTACCATCTGGGCGATTTTGCTGATGATGACCATCGCGATCGTCCCTGCGATTTTTCTGAAGAAGCCGCCCGCAAGCGGGGCAGCGGGGCAGCGGGGCAGCGGGGCAGATACCTCCGCCCTGTCTTCCCGAGCCGTCCCTGCGGACAGCATGACAATTGCTAGAGACAGCATCCGGGCGCCTCAGCCTCAGGATAGTGCTCAGAAGGCGTCACTGCCCCGCGGCCCCGCGGCCCCGCCGCTCCGCCTGAGCACACCGTCCACGTCACTTCGCCGCTGTACACCTACGGCATCAGCACCCGCGGCGGCCGGCTGGTCGAGGCGACGCTGCCCCGCTATCGGTCGATGGCCCCCGCCGACCGCGGCAGCCCGGCCCAGATCGTTCCTCCGGACAGCAAGCTGCTGGGCCTGACGCTGGTGCTGGGGCGAGACACCATTCCGCTCTCGGACTGGCCCTTCACCGTCTCGGCGGAGAGCCTCGCGGTCAAGGAGCCCACTCCCCTCCGCCTCACCGCCACCCGGAACAACGTCAAGGTGGACCTGGCGTACACCTTCCAGCCCGACGATTACCGGGTGGGAGTCTCCGGGAACGTGACCGGGGTCGGTCCCAATGGCGGACTCCTGCTGGTGGGGATGGGGCCGACCATCGCCAACACCGAGGCCGATTCCAACGAGAACCACCGGGCGCTCGCGCTGGTCACCAAGCACAACGATACCGAGCGGATGGACTTTGCCGGGCTCAAGCCGGGCGAGCCCAAGACCGTCAGCGGTCCGCTCGAGTGGGCGGCGGTCAAGTCGAAGTACTTCGTGACCGCCCTACTCGCCTTCGACAGCACCAGCGGAGGAATCAGTGGAGCGACGGCGACTGCCCGTCCTCCAACCGGCAAGCGACCCTTCTCAAGCCGACGTACAGCTCAGCCTTCCGCTCTCACCGGGCGGGAAGTTCGAGTATTCGGCCTACGCCGGGCCGATGGAATCCGACCGCCTGAGGCGCATCGGGCACGGGTTCGACGATGTAAACCCGTATGGCTGGCCCGGCTTCCGGACGGTGATTCGGCCGCTCGCGGCCGGCGTTCGTTGGCTGCTGGTCTGGATGCACCAGCACCTGCACCTGGCATACGGTCTGGTGCTGATCTGCTTCGGCATCCTGGTCCGCCTGCTGCTGTGGCCGCTCAATCAAAAGGCGATGCGAGCCAATATGCAGCTGCAGGCGGTGCAGCCGCTGATGAAGGAGATCCAGGAGAAGTACAAAAACGATCCGGCGAAGGTCCAGCAGGAGATGTTCAAGCTCTATAAGGAGCACGGGGTGAATCCGCTGGGTGGCTGCTGGCCCATGCTGCTGCCCATGCCGGTGCTCTTTGCGCTCTTCTTCGTGTTCCAGAATACGATCGAGCTCAGGGGCGCATCCTTTGCGTGGCTGCCTGACCTCTCCCGGCCGGACCCGCTCTACATCATCCCGGTGATCATGGGACTGTCGATGTTCGGGCTGAGCAAGGTCGGGCAGATGGGCATGCCGCCCAATCCGCAGGCCAAAATGATGCTGTACATCATGCCGGTGATGATGACCTTTCTCTTCCTCAACTTCGCGTCGGGGCTCAACCTCTACTACGCGGTGAGCAACATCGCCAGCATTCCCCAGCAATGGATCCTGGCTCGGGAGCGGCAGAAGCGTACCGCGAGGGCCATCGTCGAGGTAAAGACCAAGGGTCCCCCCGAGGCCAAGGCCAAGCGAGCCAAGAAGGCCTAGCGGCCAAGGGCACCCGAACGCATTAGTTCCGGTATGCTCTCCGATCCGATCGCCGCCATCGCCACCGCACCAGGCCGGGCGGCTCTGGCCGTTATTCGCCTCAGCGGCGACGGCGCTTTCTCCATCGCTCAGCGGGTCATTGCCGGGTTCCGGAGCGCACCTCCCCGGCGAGCGACCCTGGCCACGTTCCGCGACAGTGACGGCCAGCCGATTGATCGGGGCGTGTACACCGCGTACCCGGGACCGCACAGCTATACCGGGGAGGATCTGGTCGAGCTCTCCTGCCATGGAGGACTCCTGATCCCCAGCCGGCTCCTGACGGCCCTCCACGCGGCCGGCGCTCGGCCGGCGGCTCCGGGCGAGTTCACCCGTCGCGCGGTGCTGAACGGCAAGCTCGACCTGGTACAGGCTGAGGCGATCGGCGATCTGATCGATGCGGCGGCTCCGGCGCAGGCCGCGGCAGCGTTGCGCCAATTGGAAGGGGGACTCTCCCGGCGGCTGGGCAGCCTGCGAGAATCGCTGATCGAGGTGCAGGCCCTGCTCAGCTACAACATCGACTTCCCCGAGGAGGACGAGGGGCCGGTGTCTCCGTCCCGGATCGCGAGCCGGGTCCAGTCGGTGTCGAGCCAGATCAGACATCTGGTTGCGACCGCTCCCTCCGGCGAGCGCCTACGGGAGGGTGCGCTCCTGGTCTTCGCCGGGCGCCCCAACGCGGGGAAGTCCTCGCTCTTCAACGCGCTCCTCGGCAGCGAGCGGGCCCTGGTTACCGAGATCCCCGGGACCACCCGAGATACCATCGAGGCGCATACCGATTTTCTCGGCTGGCCGGTGCGCCTGGCGGACACGGCGGGACTCTGGAACGCGCCCGGGAAGATCGACCGCCTCGGCGTCGAGGTCAGCCGACGGTACCTGGCGGCCGCGGATCTGGTGCTGCTCTGCGTGGAGGCGGGACGAGAGATGGGCGACGACGAGAGCGCCATTGCCGCGGCGCGTCCATCGCTGCTGGTCCGCACGAAGTCGGACCTGACCCCCCAGGCCGGTGAGGGGTTCCCCGTCTCAGCGGTCACCGGCCAAGGACTCGGCGGACTCCGCCGGGCTGCCGCCGAGCAGGTGTTCGCGGATCGGATCAACCTGGCTGACCTGGAGCCGGGGCTCACCCGGGAACGCCACCGCACGGCACTCGCCCGTGCTCAAGAGGCGTTGGCTGGGGCCGTCCCCCATTTGGAAAAGAACGGAGACGCGGTGCTGGCCGCCCATCACGTTCGTGAGGCTACCAGCTCACTGGACGAGCTTCTGGGAACTGTGGATGTCGAAGAAGTCTTGGATCGGGTGTTTGGAAGCTTCTGCGTGGGCAAGTAAAGCTATTACGCCGTCTGTATCCCTCTCGCCAGGTCTTCGGCCGCCTGAAAATCCGGCGCCGCAGCGCGAAGCGCCTCGGCCAGTCCCCGTTCACTCACCAACGCCTCGGTCATGCGGTGCCCCAGGTAGTAGCCGGCCCGCTCAGGAATTACCCGTCCGGCTACCAGGCGGGCTGAGGGGCTCATGCCTCCGGAGAGATAGCGGAGCCGCAGACCCAGGCCGCTCCGTTCCAGATCGGGCTCGATCGCCCGCCTGAGGAACGATTCCATCTCCCGCAGCCGGTGATACTGGCGGCGGGGGTAGCCAAAGTAATCGGCGGGGTCGAACCCGGGAGCCACGCCCTGCGCGGCGTGCACGGCAAGTCCCTCGTTCACCAGCAGCTCCCGCAACGTGGCGCGACTACCCGTGGCCCAGTAGTCGTAGTAGCCACCACTGTCGGCGACCAGGCGGCGCAGGTCGCTGGCACTGGTTGGCGAGGTGTAGCGAACGGTGTGGGCCAGCTCGTGAGCGATCCATACGGGGATGAGATCGGGTGGCAACCCCATCCCATAGGTTTCCGGATTGACCCGGCCGGTAAAATGCTCCAGGCAGATGAACGCGACGCCCCTTCCGCCAATGACCAGCTCTCCCGCATTCGCTCCACCCAGCCCCACCATGAGGTAGGTGTCCGTGGGCCGGTCGATGCCAAGCAGCTCTTCGGCCCGCGCGATCGCCTCCTCGGCGAGCTGCACCACGTCGGTAGTGGCGGCCAGCCCATAGAGGTCGCTGCGATCGGCTTTGAGGGTGGTAGAGACTATGCTGTCGGCGTGGGGGGTGTCGGGATCGAGGACGTAGTTACGCCAGTAGGCGTCGAGGATGGGACGATGGCTTTCGCGGTACTGATGATAGGCGGCTTCCCGATCAGCGGCCTCGAGCACCGCGAAGAAGTCCGGCAGGAGGTTTATCAGCACGCGAGACGATACGAAAGCCGCCGTGCGCGGAGGCGAAGCAAGGTGAGAAGGAGGGCTCCGCACGTCGAGTCTTCTGACATCTAATGATCGTCTTCTTCTTCTTGGCCACCTCATCCAGGAATCGCCGCTCGGCGGCGGTGAGGCTGGAGAGCCCCTTTTCGCTGATTTTGTCGAGCACCCGGTCCACTTCGACGGCTACCGGGTCGGAGTCGACCCGCCGCCGCGGCCGCATCGGCGTCACCGGAGTGCGCCGCTCCGGTTCGGAAGAGCCGGACTGCACCATCACCACGCGCTCGACGGCGCGAGGCGGTTGGGCCGGGCTCCGGCGGGAGAGTGACTGCACCCGGAAGAAGAGGTAGCCGAACAGCGCCCCGCCGATGTGGGCAATGTGCGCGATGCCATCGTTCGGCCAGAGCCGGGAACCGATGAAATCGAGCGCTACCAGACCGATGACCAGGGTCCGGGCCTTGATGGGGATAGGAAACGGGAAAATGATGAGCTCGGCATCAGGCCAGAAGGAGGCAAATGCCACGGCCACGCCGAGGACGGCCCCTGACGCACCGACAAACGCGCCCACCGGCATGAGGCCGGCCAGCAGCAGAGCAAAGACCGCGGCCCCGACGCCACAGAAGAAGTAGTACATCAGAAAGTTGCGGCTGCCCATCCGGCTCTCCACCGCGGTGCCGAAGACGAACAACATCAGCATGTTGCCCAGCAAGTGCAGCAGATTGGCATGGACGAACATGTAAGTCACGAAGGTCCAGGGCCGGATCAGCGCCGTGCGGGGCGAGAACTGCAGTGCCTGGAAGACGTCGCGCGAAGGGAACAAGGTCATGAGCAGCAACAGCACCACCGCGTTGGCGATGATGAGGCGGCCCACCCAGGGGGTTATGCGATACGAAGGAGAGGATTTCATCAGACAAATGCCTTTGACTCTGAGATCCCGCTTACGGGGCGTCTTCGACTCGGCCGCGCCGGGCAACTCGACAGATACGTTCGCAGAGCTCGGGGAATTCGATCCCCACTGCCCGGGCAGCCTGGGGCAGCAGGCTGGTGGCGGTCATGCCGGGCAACGTGTTTACCTCTAAACAGAAGAGTTCCCCCGCCGGTGTCAAGCGAAAATCCACCCGGGAATACCCCCCCAGCTTGAGCGCCTCGTGGGCGAGCAGGCTCAGGCGGGCACATTCGGCTGCCACAGGCGCCGGAAGGTCTGCCGGGAAGATCTCCTGCGACATCCCTGGCGTATATTTGCATTCGTAATCGAAAATTTCGTGCCGGGGAATGATCTCTCCCACTGCCAGCGCCTTCCCTTCCAGGACCCCAACCGTCAGCTCCCGTCCCGGCACGAACCGCTCGATCATGACCTCGTCGTCGTATTGCCGGGCTAGGTTCACGGCCGGCTCGTACTCCCGAGGGCCTTTTACGACCGAGAGCCCGACCGTGGAGCCCTGTTTCGAGGGCTTTACCACCACCGGCCACCCAAAATCGCGTTCCACTTGCCGCTTGGCTGCGGGGGCCATCACCCAATCGGCGGTTGGCACCCCGGCGGCGCGGAAGAGCCGCTTCGAAATGTCCTTGTCCATGGCCATGGCGCTACCCAGGCGACCACTGCCGGTGTAGGGGACGCCCACCATTTCCAGCAGTGTTTGGATGGTGCCGTCCTCGCCCCGGCCGCCGTGCAGTGCAAGGAACAGCACGTCGGCGTCCCGGACGACCGCGAGATTGGCCAGACCGGAAAGCAGGAGACCCTGCTCGAGCTGGTGGAGCCGGGCGATCGAGGGCGGTTCGGTGCCGACCCCGCTGGAAAGCAGGGCCGATTCATCGGACTCCGGGATGAAGCCTCGGGCCGTGTCCACCACCGCCACTTGGTGCCCCCGCGACCGCAGGGCTCCGATGACCTGCACTGCGGAGGCGAGGGCCACGTCGCGCTCCGCCGAAGTGCCGCCGGTCAATACCGTTACCCGCATCGAGAAATCCCTGCGGGAGCTCGGGCACGAGCTGAGGAGCGGTCACCGAGTGCCGATGAGTTGCTGGAGGACGTCGTACCGGCTCACGATCCCGATCAGCTTGCCGTCCTTGCGAACCAGAGCGGCCGGACTCTCGCGGGTGAGCATGGCCCCCAGGCGGTCGGTGGAGCAGGTGGAGTCGACTTCGGGGAAGGGAGACTCCATGATCTCGCGGACCGGGCGGTCGAGCAGCGAGGGCTGGGCGAGCGCCTTGGTCATCAGGGTCCCCTCGACCAGCCCGCCCACCGATCGCCCCTCTTCGACTACCGGAATCTGGCTCACTCCCCAGGTGCTCATCAGGTTGAGCGCCTGACGCACCGCGGCCGCCGGAGCAACACTGACCAGCGGAGGCGCCGTGGGATGCCGCCGCTCCAGCAGTTCGGCGACGGTGGTCCGGGGCGCCTCCAGCATCTGATTCTCCTGCATCCATTCGTCGTTGAAGACTTTGGAGAGGTAGCGCTCGCCGGTATCACAGAGAATGGTGACCACCAGCGCCGCCGGATCGTCGAGCTCCCGGGCCACCTCGATCGCCAGAGCCACGTTCAATCCGGTCGAGCCGCCGGCGAGGATCCCTTCCTCCCGCGCCAGTCGCCGGGCCATCGTCAGCGACGTGCGATCGGAGACCTGGCGGAACTCATCAATCCAGTCGAACCAGATCGTGCTGGGGATCTTGTCGCCACCAATCCCTTCCACCTTGTAGGGGTGCCCTTCGCCCATGGCTCGGTGGCGGTGATAGTGGGTGTACAGTGAGCCGATGGGGTCACCGGCCACGATCCTGATCTTGGGATTCTTCTCCTTCAAGTACTTGCCGGCTCCGCTCACGGTTCCGCCGGTGCCGGCTCCCGCGATCAGATGGGTCACCTTCCCCTTGGTCTGCTCCCAGATCTCCGGACCCGTCGTGGCGTAATGGGCATCGGGATTGATCTCGTTATAGAACTGATTGGCCAGGATGGCTCCGGGGGTTTCCTTGGCGATCTGCTTGGCCTTCATCACGTAGTTGTCCGGATGGTCGGGGGGAACCGCGGTGGGAGTGATCACCACTTCCGCGCCGAAGGCCTTCAGCAGCCGAACCTTCTCCTGGGACATCTTGTCCGGCATCGTGAACACGCAGCGATAGCCCTTGAGCGCGGCCGCGATCGCGAGCCCGACCCCGGTATTTCCGCTGGTCCCCTCTACAATGGTCCCGCCGGGCCGCAGCTCGCCTCGCCGCTCCGCGCCTTCAATGATGGCCAGCCCGATCCGGTCCTTTACCGAGCCACCGGGATTTACGTACTCGGCCTTGCCGTAGATCGGGGTTCGGATGCCGGCCCCGACCCGGCCCAGGCGAATGAGCGGGGTCCACCCGATCGTGTCGAGCACCGAGTCATAGGGCTGCAGATGCTGGGGCGATCTCATGGGGTTCCGGTCCCGGAGCGAGGACTGCGAAACTGCACCGGCTGCAGGAATGGAGCCGCAATCGGCCGGCCCTGGTGCAGGGCGGGGGAGAATCGCAGCTCGGGCGATCCCACCAGCGCCGCCGAGTCGAGCGCGGGGTAGCCGCTCGACTCGGCAATCCGAGTGGAGTCCGGGATCACGTTGCCCGCCGAGTCCACGTAGAGCCGCAGGAGCACTCGGCCCTCAATACCCTGGGCCAGGAGCGCGGGTGGGTAGCGCACCGGGGAAACCGGGTTGATGGCGACGGGTGGCTCCTCTGCCGGCGGCGCCGGCGCCGCTGTCGTGTGATCGGCCAGTCGCACCGTCCCGTCGTCCTTTCGGGAGCAGGCGAGCAGTGCCATAACTACGAGTGGGGACGGACGGGTCACTTCCGCTCCCCCGCCCGACGCTGGAAGTCGGCCAGCCGGTTCAGCGCCTCCAAGGGCGTCAGCGTGTTCACGTCGAGCAGCTTCAACTCCTCCATCATCGGATCGGGCGGCTGGGGCTCGCCGAAGAGCGCCAACTGGCCGGGATCGCGGGATGCGGCAGGTGGTGGGCCCGGCACCATGCGGTGCTCGCCCTCCAAAGTGTCCAGGATCTCCCGGGCTCGGGCGACCACCTGTCCCGGCAATCCGGCCAGCTGGGCCACGTGGATGCCGTAGGATCGATCGGTGCCTCCCGGTTCGAGCCGATGCAAAAAGACGACCGTGTCCCCGGCTTCCCGCACCGCCACGTTGTAGTTCCGGGCATGCTGGAGTCGCTCGGGCAGCTGCATCAGCTCGTGATAATGAGTGGCGAACATCGTCTTGCATCCCACTCGATCGTGCAGGTGCTCGGTGACCGCCCAGGCGATGGCCACGCCATCGTAGGTCGACGTCCCCCGGCCGATCTCATCCAGGAGTACCAGGCTCCGCGGGGTAGCATTGTGCAGGATGGCGCTCGTTTCGCTCATCTCCACCATGAAGGTGGACTGGCCGCCGGCGAGATTGTCGCTGGCGCCGACCCGGGTGAACAGCCGGTCGACCGCACCGATCGACGCCTCGGCTGCGGGCACGAACGAGCCCATCTGGCCCAGGACGACGCACAGCCCGATCTGGCGAAGAATGGTTGACTTGCCCGCCATGTTGGGCCCGGTGACCAGCGCCACCCGCTCGGCGTCGGTGAACCGCGCGTCGTTGGGGATGAACGACTCGCGCGGCATCATCCGCTCGATCACCGGGTGCCGGCTGTCTCGCAGTACCAGGTCGAAGCCAGCGCTCACCTGGGGGCGCACATAGCGTCCTGCTACTGCGGTGTCGGCCAGGCCGGTCCATACATCCAGGCGGGCCAGTATCCTCGCCGTGCCCTGAATCCGAGCGATCGCCTGGCCAACGACTCCGCGCAGCGCCCCAAACAGCTCGGCCTCCCGAACCCCGATGCGCTCCTCGGCGCCGAGCACCCGGGCCTCGTAATCCTTGAGCTCGGGGGTGACGTACCGCTCCGCGGTGGCCAGGGTCTGCCGTCGCTCGTAATCGGCAGGGACCCGAGTGCTGTGGGTGCGGGTGACCTCCAGGTAATAGCCGAACACCTTATTGAAGCCGACCTTGAGGGAGGCGATGCCGGTCCGCTCCCGCTCCCGTTGCTGCAGCGCCGCGATGTATTTACGGCCTCCGTCGCGGAGCGACCGGAGCTCGTCCAGCTCCGAGTCGTAACCCGGCCGGATCACCTCGCCATCACTCAGCGTGGCCGGAGGTCGCTCGGCCAGGCCGGCGGCCAGCTCCGCAGAGAGATCGGAAAGCAAGTCCAGCTGATCGGCCGCCTCCGCCAGGGCCCGGCTACCCCCGCCATGCGGAAGCGTCGAAGCAGCGAGCGCCGTCAGCGCTCCGGCAACGTCGGGTAGCCGCTGAAAGGAGTCGCGCAGCGCTGCCAGCTCTCGGGGAATGGCTCGCCCGGCCGCCGCCCGCCCGGCCAGCCGCTCGATGTCACGTACGCCATCCAGCGCCTCGCGCAGCCGGGTGCGGCCCCGGCCGTCGCGTACGGCGACTTCCACCGCGTCGAGCCGCTCATCGACGGCGGCAGGATCGCGGAGCGGGGAGAGCAGCCATTGCCGGAGCAGGCGTGCTCCCATCGGGGTCACCGTGGCGTCGATGGTTTCGAGCAGAGTGCAACCCTGGGCGCCTGAGCGCAGTGGTTCGACCAGCTCGAGGTTGCGCCGGGTCATGTCGTCGAGCCAGAGGAAGGCGTCGCTCCGCCGGACCAGGGGACGGGCAAGGTGAGGGAGTCCACCGGGCTGAAGCTCGGTCAGATAGCGGAGCAACGCCCCTGCGGCGCCGATGGCGCCGTCATCGCCGGGACCTACGCCAAGCCCGTCGAGGGAGGAGAGACCGAACCGGCGGGCCAGCTCCTCTCGGGCGAGATCGGGGTCGAATTCCCATGCTTCACGTACCGTCAAGAGCGGGGCGGCGGGGCGGGTACCCGCTTGCGGGTGGATGGGCGGCGGGGCAGTATCTCCGTTGGAGATCACAACCTCTGCGGGGCTGAGACGGGAGATAGCCTCCTCCAAGCCGTCTTCCTCGACAGTCTCCAAGACAAACTCGCCCGTACTGAGATCGAGTGCCGCTGCTAGATCCCAGTCAGTCGCCTGCCCCGCTGCCCCGCTGCCCCGCTGCCCCGCCTCAATGCCACCATCCAATTGTTCCTGCTGCCGGCGACCCAACCGTCCTGAAGCAAGGCTCCAGGAGTCAGCGTCTCGACCACTTCGCGGCGCACCAACCCACGGGCGGCCTTGGGATCTTCCACTTGCTCGCAGATGGCCACGCGATGCCCTGCTCCGACCAGCTGACGGAGGTACTCGGCGGCGGCCTTTACCGGCACTCCCGCGAGGGGGACGCCGTCTCCACGGGAGGTGAGCGCAATGTCGAGGATCTTGGCGGCGAGGTGGGCGTCCTCGTGGAACATCTCGTAGAAGTCGCCCACCCGGTAGAAGAGAATCGCGTCCCGATGCTGGGCCTTTACTTCCCGCCAATGCTTGAGCATCGGCGGGGTCGGCGTGGAGCTGTCATGGCTGACCAGGGACATGGAGGCAATATACAGTCGCCCCCACGTCAGTTGGCCAGGCTCTCGAGCTCCTCTACGTCGCGCACGGTAAGCCTGATCTCAGCCGCCGCCACGTTCTCCTCCAGGTGGTCCACGGAGGAGGTTCCGGGGATGACCAGCATGGCCGGTGAGCGGGCCTGGAGCCAGGCCAGCGCGATCTGGAATACGGTAGCACCATGGCGCTCCGCCACCTGGTGCAGCGGGGCTGCGGTCAAGGTTCCGGCCGACAAGGGGAACCAGGGAATGAAGGCCAGTCCCTCGCGCGCGCAATAGTCGACCTCGTGATCCCATCTCGCGATTGGTCACGTTATAGAGGTTCTGCACCGACACGATCGGCAGCACCCCGCGGGCGCGCTCGATGTCATCGACCGAAACTTCAGACAGCCCGACATGTCGTATGAGGCCCTCGCGCTGGAATTCGCGGACCGCCTCGAACTGCTCCTGAGCCGGCACCTTGGGGTCGATCCGGTGCAGCTGCCAGAGATCGATCCGCTCCAGCTTGAGCCGGCGAAGACTCGCCTCCAGCGACCGTCGGAGGTACTCGGGGCGGCCGTTCTCCACCCATTTATCGGGGCCCGGCCGCTCCAGGCCGCCTTTGGTTGCAATGACGAGCCCGGGATAGGGGTAAAGCGCCTCGGCGATGAGCTCCTCCGCGACATGGGGGCCGTAGGAGTCCGCCGTATCGAAGAAGTTCACGCCCAGCTCCACGGCGCGTTGCAGCACCCGGACGGCCTGGGCCCGATCTCTGGGTGGTCCCCAGATGCCGGGGCCGGTGAGCCGCATGGCTCCAAAACCCATGCGATTTACTGTCAGATCGCCGCCGAGCGTAATGGTGCCGGCGGCCGCGGCGGGGATGTACATCGTCTTGGAGGTGGTCATCAGAGAAATTCTCCGTTTGCTATCGTGGCATTCACCTGCGCAGATATTATGGAAGGATCGGGGCAGGACGAGGGTTCCCGGATGGCTTATACTATAGGACATTACGCCCGCTCGGCAGGACGCTTCGGTCGGCCCTCACCGGCAAGGAGACCCCTCATGCGGCTTCGCACTCTCCTTCTCATCGGCGGTTTGCTCGGTCTCGTATTCGGGCTTGCGTTTGTGCTCTTTCCCCAGGCCACGCTCCGACTTTATGGCATAGCCCCCGATCCCGCCATCGTGCTGATGTCGCGGTTCTTCGGTGCCGCTCTGCTGCAGATCGGACTGGTGCTGTTTTTGATCCGGGACGTAGGCGATCCGCGAACTCAGCGCGGGGTGGTACTGGGCTCGTTCATCGGCTCGCTGGCCGGCTTTGTGGTCGCCCTGACCGGGCAGTTCTGGGATGTGGTGAACCGGCTGGGCTGGTCCACCGTGGCCATCTACGGATTCCTCCTGGTCGGCTACGGAACCTTTATCTTTGGACGGCCCCGTACGCCTTGAGCGGAGGAAGGGAAGCGGCATGCTGTGTCAACGATGCGGTGAACAGGAGGCGGAGATCTTTCAGACCCAGCATGTCGGCGGGAAGACCTATGCTCGAGACTTGTGCGCCGCTTGTGCCAAGCTGGACTATGGCGTTTTTCTCGGCGCCCTGCTCCAGTCGCAAGCTCCCGGTGCAGCACCCCTCACCGAAGAAGAGGAACAGGAGGTGCGCCGGGTACTGGACGAGGCCGCACCTCCCGAAGACTAGCCCATCACACTACTCCTGCTCGCAATCCTCCGACGTATCGCTCACTGCTTCAACCGAAGCGACCGACGAATCACTCAGCCCCACGATGCCCACCTTGGACCCCCGCCAGCCCTCGATCTGACTCTGGAACTGCTGAGCGAGTGCAGTCAGATCCACCGACGCTGAATCGGGCTCCGGCGTGGTAGCGGCAATCCGGGCCAAACTGACCGACGCTTTCTTGTAGGTACTGTCCAGTGCGATGGCTGCCTCATAGGCCTTGGCCGCTGCCGCCGGATGGCCGGAGCGCTCCAATGCCATCCCCAGGTTGTTCTGGAACACCGGCGCGTTGCTCCGGAGCTCGACGGCCAGCGCGAGCGGTGGTAGAGCTTCGCTGCTCCGGTCCTGCTCGATGTAGATCAGACCCAGATTGTTCATCGACCAGACATCCCGGTCATCCAAGCCGAGGGCTCGCTGGTAGGCTGCGATCGCCGCGTCCACCTGACCCAGCTGGTACCGGGCCCGACCCAACAGGCGGAGCCCTTCGCTCGACATCGGCTCCAGGGTGAGCGCCTTCTCGATTCTATCGAGGGCTTCCTGGGACTGTCCCAGCTCGAGCAGCACCCGGCTGGAGTTGAACAGACTCTTCCGATGACTCGGATCGAGCTGGAGTGCCCGATCGAAGGCCCCTGCGGCTGCCTCGCGGTCACCACTTCTCCAGGCCGACAGGCCCAGCATGTAGTACCCCCAGGGATTCTCCGGGTTGCTGTCGGTGTACGACGTAAAGAGCTGAGTGGCTTCGGGGTATTTCCCGGCGCCAAAGGCGGACTCGGCGGTCTCGTAGGACACCGGCATCGCCGGTGATACGCTGCCGGTGGTCTCACCGGAGCCGGTCGTGGTAGCCGCCGAGACGATTGGCGTCGAAGCCGCGGACGATTGGGAGGTGCTCTCGGACCGATCCGGGTGGCATGCCGCCGCGAGGGGCATCAGCGCCGAGAACATGTACCAGGGAATGGAGCGGGTGCGGAACATGGTAATCCTCCTTGGGTGCGGCGCCCAGGCGCCGTGAGTGGCCAGCGAACGGCCGGACTCAAGGGCAAGCAGGCTGCCAGCGCTTCCAATCCGGCGGAGACGCGCGAGACCAGTTGATCTGCAAGGAGTTAGTCGAACGAGGGCAATCCGAGGACAGGCGGGATGTGTTCCGGCGGACACGAACGTAGGAGGGTCGCCGTGTCCGGGCGGACACGGCGGACAGGAGCTCTACTCTCGCCGGAGATCGAGCCGGCGCATGATCTTGAGCAGGCTGGCGTGATCGGCCAGACCCAGCTCCTCGGCGGTGCGGGTGATGTGCCAGCCATTCCGCTCCAGCGCCGCGGCCACAATTTGACGCTCCGCCTCGGTCCGGAGCGCCTGAAAGCTGCGTCCTCCGGGTGGCGGAGCCGGCGCCGCGCTCTCCTCCTGGATCTCCAGCGGAATGTGCTCCGGCCGTAACACCTCTCCGTCGGCGGCGATGATCATCCGTTCGATCACGTTGCGCAGCTCGCGGACATTGTTGCGGCTCCAGTCGTATCCCATGAGCACCACCAGCGCGTCGTCGGAAAGCTTCTTCTCCCGGATGCCGAATCGCTGGCAGATGGCGCTGATGAAACGCCCGGCCAGCTCAGGGACATCCGAGAGCCGCTCCCGCAACGGAGGGACCTGGAGGACATGCACGTTGAGCCGGTAGTAGAGATCCGGCCGGAAACGCCCTGCTTTCACCTCCGCCTCGAGATTCCGGTTGGTGGCGGCCACGACCCGCGCTTCGACGGGAACGGATCGATTTCCGCCAATCCGGGTGACCCGGCGCTCCTCCAGTACCCGCAGGAGCTTGGCCTGGGCCGGGAGCGGCAGATCGCCGATCTCGTCGAGAAAGAGCGTGCCGCGCTCGGCCGCTTCGAAGGCGCCCTTGCGAGTGGTCGCCGCGCCGGTAAAGGCTCCCCGCTCGTGCCCGAACAGCTCGCTCTCCACGAGATTCTCCGGGAGAGCCGCGCTGTTGATGGCGACGAAGGGCCCGCTCGGGCGCCGGGCCGATCCGGTGCAGATCGCGGGCGACGAGCTCCTTGCCCGACCCGCTCTCGCCCAGGATGAGGACCGGACTCTTGATCGGCGCCACGCGGGCCATGGCTTCCTGCAGCCGGCGCAAGCGCGGGGCTGGCGCCGACCAACGAGCTGTCCGCCCCCAGCTGTCGCCGAAGCGTTGGCCACCTCGGCGCGTAGCCGCTTTCGTTCGAGGGCCGTTCTCACTTCCTGGACCACTCGCTCCATCGGCTCGGCCTTGTCAATGAAGCCGAAGGCGCCGAGCCGGACAGCCTGGATGCAACGCTCATAATTTCCGGTTCCGGTATAGACGAGCACCGGCACCTCGCTGCCCTGCTGCTCCAGCGCCCGCAAGCACCTCGAAGCCATCCATGCCCGGCATCTCCAGGTCGAGGATCATGCAGTCGACCGCGGCTCCCTTTGAGCAGGTCCAGCGCCTGCCGGCCATCCGCCGCCGTGATGACGTCATAGCCGCCCACCCGTTTCAGATCGTAGGCGTACTGCTCGGCGAGAGCCCGGACATCGTCCACCACGAGCACGAGAGTCATCGCGGGGCGTCTCCGGCCCGGCGCAGTGGGGAGCTCGAAAACCACTCGGGTTCCCGCACCCGGCTCGGTTTCTACTCGCAGAGTGCCGCTCAGGTCGAGAACCAGCCGGCGGACGATGGAAAGGCCCAGCCCGGTGCCGCCCGACTTCGTGGTATAGAAGTCATCGAAAGCGCGGTCCAGCTCCGATCGGGTCATCCCGGGACCGGTGTCCGCCACCGTTATCCGCACCCCGGTGGCCTGGTACCGGTCCCCGGTTGCCTCGGTGGAGACCGTGACCAGCCCGCCGGCTCTGCCGGTGACACTGTCCACCGCGTTGCCCACCAGGTTCTCCAGGATGCGGCGAAGCATCAGACCGTCAGCCATGACGCGTGGGGAGTTGCTCTCCGAGGTTGAGACGTAACCCGGTGCCGTCGCTGGCGGTGTTGCGCAGGACCTCGCTCACGATGGCATTCACGTCACACGGCTGGCGCTCCACCGCGGGGGAGAGCCGGGCGTAGTTTCGGGCCAGGGTCTCCAGGTACTCGACACTCGATTCCAGTGTGCTCCTTCGATCCTCGAATACCCGGGGAAGAGTGGCCGGGTCTTGCCCGACAACCTGTGATAGATGGCGCAGCACGTTTCGAATGGGCGCGAGGCCGTTCTTGATGTCGTGGTTGACCTGGCGCGCCAGATCGCCGACGGCGGCCCGTCGCTCCGCCTCGCGCAGTCGGACAGAGCTGGTCCGAAGCCGCTCGGTCATAGCGCCGAGCAGGCGGGAGAGCGCTCCGATCTCGTCGCCCCGGTTGCTTTCAAAGCTCTGGTCCAGCCGGTCCAGATCGATGGCTTCGGTCTTCCGGGCCAGCTCGCGGATAGGGCGGCTGACTCGGGTGGAAAGCCAGGCCGCGACGATCACCGCCAGACCCAGTGTCAGGCCGAGGGCCAGGAGGAACCACCGGTCCACACTTCGTCGCAGGGCATCGAGCGTGGCGAGAGACTGAGTCACGACGAAGCGTGCGGTGTCGAGTGCAGTACCCGGTCCGCGAAGAAGATCGATGTAGGGGAGTGGTAACTCGCGCACCACCCGGGCACGGGATGGCCCAACCGGCTCGGCGCCGGGGTAGGCCAGCGCGATCCCGAGATCCCGGTCCAGCGCCGGGAGGCCCAGCAGCCGGTCCTCGGCTTCGACCCCACCGACCAGGGTGAATCGACGGCCACCCACTCGAAGCGAATCGATCCGGGCGAGCGCCAGCAACGGCGCCTCGGCGGTCCGGGTTCGGACCAGTGTCAGAGTGCCCGGCGCAGTGGCGAGCAGGCGAGGCAGCTCCGGCTGCAGCTGATCGAATTCATTGCGGAAATGCCCCGAGCTCAGAATCCGTCCGGCGCCGTCCTGCAGCTGAAGCAGGGAAAGGCCGGAAAGCCGCATGGCGTCACCGGCGTAGTCGAGCAGATAGGCCCGAGCGCCCGGCTGATTCTGCAAGGCCGCCAGTCGAAAGCGGTTGTCCTGGGACAGATCTTTTCGCAGCGCCCCCAGCCGCGCGGCGACCATGGCACTTTCCCGGGCCAGGTTGGCTTCGAGGACCGATGCCATCGCTGCCACTCTGCCTTCGTACTCCGCGGTCAAGCGCCGCTCCATTTCCCGGCGGACGCCAAGGGCCAGCGCCCCCAGCGGCAGCAGGACCGCGACGACGATGGCGAGGAAGAGACGGGTGCGGAAACTCATGGCAGCGACTCGCACGGTGCCGTCCCAATCCACGGTCAGAGCCGGAGAGCCGCGGCGGACGATGGCACTCGCCCGGGTGTCGATCAGTGGCTGCACCGAGGTGCCCGCCGGCCAGGCGGACGCATCGTGGCAAGGAGCCAGGGACGCTCGCGGCGCCGCCAGCACATACGCCCGCTCCGTTCGATCGCGCAACGCGGCGGCAAACTCCGCCGGCTCCAGCGCTGCCGCCCTCAACGATGACCCGGTCCCGGCCACAGCCACCAGTCGCTCCGCCAGTCCGCGGGCCACCGCGTCACCCCGAGAGTACACGATGCGGGATGCGGTGAGGTGTTGCTCCACCGAGTCACTCCCGCCGGGCAGGCAGACCGGCCGTCCCACCAGAAGGGTGGCTCAGCCGGGCGAGCCTCGGCCCGCACCGCGTCCTGGGCGAGAGAGCTGCGGACTGAGTCGGTCACCGTAGGAAGCACCGGTGCACCGGAGGGCTGCAACAGGAGATAGGTTCGGCTCCACGGCAAGGGATAGGTCTTCAGCCCGGGCCGGCCAGCGACATACTCGACGATGGATGGATCACGGGTGACGGCGAGGTCGACGCCGCGGTCGATGGCATCTCGCGGGTCCCCGTTCTCAACTAACTGGAAGTCCATCGAGGGCTGGCCATCCCGTCCTGGAACGACGAAGCGGGGGTTGGATCCGCTGTCAGCCGCCAAACCGCTGAACACCGCCAACGCAGGTTCAGCGAAGAGGCGCGGTAGTGTGTCTCCGGCGTTCCGGACCCGTACGTGCACCCGCCGATCACTGAGGGTAGTGGCGGAGTCTACACCGAGTGCCCGCGACCATCCGGGGCCAGCGAAGGTTCCCGCCCGAGCTGGCTCCCTCGCGTAAGGTAAAGGTCCAGCCTTTCCCATCCCCGTCCTTCTGCCATGACTGGGCCAGGCCCGGCTGGACGTTCCCCATGCAATCGACTCGCACCAGAGTCTCCAGCATTTGCCGGGAGACCAGGCGCTCGCTGTCATTGGTCGGGTTCAAGGCGTGGGAGAGGTCAACCGGCTCGGTGAGCACCACGGTCAGCGTGTCGGAATGCTCGGCGGAGTCCTCGGACAGCCGACATTCGTCACGGTTTTGGGGCGCGACTGGGGGAGGAGAGACCGGCCTCGAGCTGCAGCCGACCGCGAGAAGCAGGAGCGCGCCGCTGGCTGCGGCGACCCTTATGACTCTGTGACCACGAATGGGCTGCCCCCCACCTTGGCCTTGATCTCAGGCACGGCTGCCAAGGCCTCGGCTTTAGTCGCATAGTCACCGACCCGCACCTTGTAGAGCCCACCTTCCTCTACCGTCAACGCCCGAAGTCCCCGGGCCTTGAGCTTGGCGGCGATGGACTGCGCGGCAGCCGCGGTTCGAACGGCAGTGATCTGGATGCGAAAGCGCGGCCCTGAACGGCGGGCGCGTACGCCGGACGGAGCGGAGTCCGGCCGCGCGGTATCGGGGCGAGCCGCCGTCGGAGCAGGGGGAGAGGGTGGCGTCGGAGACGGCGCGGGCGCGGGAGCTGGTTGGCCGTGGCTGACGCAGGCGGTCGGGTGGTATCGGCCGGCGCGGTCGAAGACGAGGTCGTGTCAGGAGTGGGGCCTGCGGCCACGACCGAGCTGCACCGTTGATTCAAATAACCCAGCTGATTCTGGAGCTCCACATTGCCCTGGGACGCGGCCAGCCCGTCGGCAATCCACCGGCAGGCCAGGTCGGACTTCTTTTGATCGAAGTAGGTCCGCGCTGCCCAGTAGGCTGCCTGAGGAAGCAGCGCGCTGCCCGGGTAGTCCCGCCGGATCCGCTCGAGGTTCCGGGCCGCGCCGTCCAGGTTCCCGCTGGCATAGTCCAGCTGCACCAGTCGAAGCAGCGCATCATCGGCCCAGTTGGAGGAGGAGTACTCCACCGCTACTCGCTGGAGCAGACGCCGCATGTCCGCTGCATCGTTCGCAACCATCGCCTGGGTGTAGATGATTTGAGGATACAGCGTGTCGCCGGGTGAGGTGGCGGCCAGGAGCCGCTGCACCCTGGCACGAGCCGAGTCGCCCTGGCCCTCCTGGGCGCTGCGGATGACGTCGATGAGGCGAGGATCGGTCTGGGCTGAGGCGGAAGGGCGGAAAAGCGGAGAGGGCGGAAAGAGCGAGAAAAATTGCTGACACCTTTCCAGCCAAGAGACGCGCTCCGCCTATTCCGCCTTTTCCGCCCCCTCGCTCCGCTCGGGGCAGGCTCTCTCCGACTTCACGTACGCCCATGCGCAGCACCAGCTCCATGAGCAATCCCCGTTCGTCGGATACTGTGGTGTTCTTCAACGCCTGGTCGGTTTCCAGCGCTGCGCGCAGGGCCGCCCGCAAACGGGGAAGCGGCCACTTGGGCGCCCAGCGACTCCAGCGGGCCGCCTCCTCCTTGTAGCCGAGCAGACCGGCCGGCCGGTTCTTGAACAGGGTCTTCAAGACCGCTTCGTCCAGCGTGCTCCCCCGCATGCCCTTGTCGTAGAAACCGCGAGCAATTCCGACTCCCACCAGCGCGGTTCCCAGGAGGCTCACCAGCTTTACGCCGGAGACGCCGGGTTGGGCCAGCAGCGCCGGCAGCAAGGTTACTGCCCGGCCGGACTGATCGTCCAGGACCGCGGCGCGCCAGTCCCACTGGGTCTCGCCCGACCGCACGCCCACCAGCTCACCCACCTGCTCCACCGTCAGCGGATGCTCCGCGGGCAGCGAGGCGAGCTTGGCCAGCTCAGAGGCGAGCGGACCGAGATCGGTGCCCACGGAGCGGATCAGATGCTCGACGGCGTCGGGCTCCAGGGCCAGGCCGAGCTTCCCCGCGTGGTGCAGAACCCAGCGAGAGGCGCGTTCCGGCGGCAGCGCATCGAACCGTACGGTGTAGGCGCTCTTTGCCAGCTCCTTGTCTTCACCCTCCTCGGCGGATCCCTGAATCAGGATCACTACAGTGTCGGGCGACGGATGCTCCAAATAGCGGAGGAACTCCGAGCGCGCCGCGGCCTTTCGCTTCCAGGCTTCGATGTCGCGGAGCACGACTACTCGCCGCTCGGCCAGCATGGGCAGAGTATTACACAGCGCATGGACGGTCTCCGCATCGAGCTGGCCGGCGGACCGCTGGTCGAAATTGAAGTCCCGCAGCGAGGGATCGAGTGCCCGGTCCAGAATGGCATGAAGCGCCTCATCCTTGAGGACATCCTCCGGCCCATGGAAGTAGTAGACCGGCGCAAGGCTTCCCTTGTTGAGGGAGCGGAACAGCGAGTCCATCGAATGTGCGGACATGAAAGAAACGTATCGCTACCAGCGAAGTCCGGTAAGGCAGCGGGGTTCGAGCCGGCTCAGCGCCGGAAGCACTGAATGAACATTAAGGCTACCAACGTCTTGGCGTCGACGATCTGGCCTCCCCGCACCAGGTTCATCACGTCGGACCACTTCCGGGTCTCGACTTCCATAAACTCGTCCTTTTCCCGGCGATGGGTGCCCTTCTTCAGCTCATGGGCGATGAAGATATGAATCTTCTCGTCAGTGAAACCGGGCGTCGTGTAGATGGTGGTCAGCCGGGCCAGGATGTCGGCCGTCATCCCGATCTCCTCCTCCAGCTCCCGATGAGCGCAGGTGGCGGGGGTCTCCCCCGGATCGAGCCGCCCGGCTGGAATTTCCCAGATGAAGCTGTCGGCCGCATGACGGAACTGACGGATCAGAATGATTCGAGGATCGGCCGCCCGGGGCTCATCGAGGAAAGGGACCACGGCAGAAGCGCCGGGATGGCGGATCATCTCCAGCTGACCGGTAGACCCGTCGGGGAAACGGACCGTATCGAGATCGAGATTGATGACCCGGCCGGCATAGACCCGCTGCGAAGAGACCAGCGTCATGGCAGGGTTGGGTGAGAGGGGAGAGGGGAAGACTGCTCTGGCCCAGGCGACCGGGATCTTCAGCGCCTCGGTCGCCAGATAGCGCAGCTCCAGGGCCGGATGGTCCGAGATTGGACTGCTCTCGGTCGGCGACGTGTATGCCTCGAGATCGGTGCGGCGGGCCTCCAGGCGAAGCCGGAACATGTGAAAAGGGTCGCTCACCAGGATCACCCGGCTGAGGTGCTCGGCCTCGAGCCATTGCGCCACCGCGGTCATCGAGGCCTGGGTCGACCGGCCCTGAGGCTGGACCACCACGGCAGAGGGCGGGACGTTATGGCTCAGGAGATAGTGGCGGCCCACGTTGGCCTCGCTGGTGGTGTCGCCCCGGCCCACGCCACCGGTGACCACGATTCGGGGGGCGAGCCCCTCGTCATACAACTGCAGGGCATGATCGAGCCGGGCCCGGAGCACCGGTGATGGACGTCCGTTGTACTGTGCGGCACCGAGGACGACGATGGCATCGACCGCACGGCGCTGATCCTGCTGGCTCACCACGAGAACCATGACGAGCGCCACGGTATAAATGATGGCTGCGACCAGGAAGAGGATGCCGATGACGCGGCGCACCCTCACAAGTCGAAGCTCTCCCCGTGTTTCGGGATCCGCACATCGCGCACACCTTCCTCCCGAAGAATGGTGGACATCGCCTCGAGGGCGGGAGGCTCGCCGTGCACCACGAAGGCTCGCCGGACCGGACCGCCCAGCCGGCGAACCCAGGATCGCAGCTCGTTGCGGTCCGCGTGGGCCGAATAGCCGGTGATCGACTCGACCTCGGCCCGCCGCTCGTACTCCTGTCCCAGGATCCGCACCGTCTCCTGGCCAGCCTGGATCCGTCGGCCGAGGGTGTGATCCGCCTGGAAGCCGACGAAGAGCACCAGGTTGCGGTGGTCGCCGATGCCGTGGGCCAGGTGGTGGAGAATGCGGCCCGACTCGGCCATGCCGGACGCCGCGATGATCACCGCCGGTCCCGGACTGGTATTGAGCGCCTTTCGAGTCGGCGACATCGCGCACATAGCGGATGAGCGGGAAGTCGAAGAGCTCGTTGGTGGTCTCGATCAATCGCTCCCGCCGGTCGAAGACCTCGGGGTGCATCCGGAATACGGTGGTGATGTCGATGGCGAGGGGGCTGTCGACATAGATCGGGATATCAGGGATCTGGCCGTCGCGGTGGAGCCGGTGCAGGCTGTAGATCAGCTCCTGCGCCCGACCCACGGCAAAGGCGGGAATCAGCAGCTTCCCTCCCCGATCCGCCACCCGGCGCACCGCGGCGCCCAGCCGAGACTCGGCGTCGTCGAACGACTCGTGGTCCCGGTCGGCATAGGTCGATTCGACCACCAGAGTGTCGATCGGTCCCGAAGGAGGCTCCGGGTTTCTGACGATGGGAAGGCCGCTCCGGCCGATGTCACCGGAAAAGACCAGCCGCTGAGGGCCGCCCTCGGTTACCCGGAGGTCAACCGTGGCCGAGCCGAGGATATGGCCCGGCCTCGAGAAACTCGAGCGCGAGGTGCTTCCGGAGATGGAGGATCCGGCGGTAGGGCACGCCCACCATGAGATCCTGGACCGCAATGGCATCGCGCAAGGCGTAGAGTGGCTCGCTTTCGGGACGGACCGGTCCCTTCCGGCGGAGGAACTCGTAGTCCTTTTCCTGGATGTTGGCCGCGTCCGCCAGCATGACAGCGCTGAGATCGCGGGTGGCAGGGGTGCTGTAGACCGGACCGTGGAAGCCTTCCCGCACCAGGAGGGGAAGCCGGCCGCTGTGGTCGATGTGGGCATGGCTCAACACCACTCCATCGATCCGCCGGGCATCGAAGGGAAGCTGTGCGTTCAAGGTATGGGTGTCGGCGCGATGACCCTGAAAGAGGCCGGCGTCGAGCAATATCCTGGCTCCGGCTGCCTCGAGCAGATGCATCGAGCCGGTGACCTGCCCGGCGGCTCCCCAGAAGGTGATGCGGGTGGCAGCTCATGGATAATCTTCCCTATCGGCGTTTTTCACCTTGTCCCAAACAACCGATCGCCCGCGTCACCCAGGCCGGGAAGGATATACCCCGACTGGTTGAGCTCCCGGTCGAGCGCAGCGGCGTAGATCGGGACGTCGGGATGGGCCTCCAGCATTCGCCGGACTCCCTCGGGGGCAGCCACCAGGGACAGGAAGCGGATCCGGCGCGCACCTGCCTTCTTGAGCGCGCCCACGGCGGCAACCCCGGATCCGCCGGTGGCCAGCATCGGATCGAGCACGAAGAAATCCCGCTCCACTTCGTCGGAGGGAATCTTGAAGTAGTAATCCACCGGTTGCAGTGTGTCGTGGTCCCGGTAGAGCCCGATGTGCCCGACCCGCGCGGACGGGATCAGCTGGGTAATGCCGTCCACCATGCCGAGGCCGGCACGAAGGATCGGCACCAGGGTGAGCTTCTTCCCGGCGACCTGCCGCCCGGTGGTCCGCTCCAGCGGAGTCTCGATTTCGACCGGAGCGGTGGGCAGGTCCTTGGTGACTTCGTACGCCATCAGGGTCGCGATCTCACTCACCAGCTGCTTGAAGTCGCGGGTGCTGGTGTGCTTGTCGCGCAGGATGGAGAGCTTGTGTTGAATGAGAGGGTGAGACAGAACGGTAAGATTGGGGAAAGATGGCGGCGGCATGGGGGGGAAATATGAGGGGGGAGCGCCACCGCTGTCACCCTGAGCCAGGCCTCACAGCGCTTGAGTAATGAGGCCGGCAGACCGTCTCGTCGGCGGCGCAGACGCTGGCGCGAAGCGTCCCATGCACTTGCGAGGGATGCCCAGCCATCAGGGCGGCCGGTGGGCCGGCAAAGTAGGACGAGTCGGGCGTGAGGTTGGGCGAATCGAATCGGAGGACGGTCCCGTCCCTCAACTCCAGGGCAGGCTTGAGGCGGGCGTTGATCTTAAGACCGGGAGTGGCGGATAGCTCGAGTCGGGTGCGGGTCCCGGCGTCACTGGCCTTGAGGCGCAACGGCCCCGCCGGTTGGGCCGGGCCGCAGGCGGTCACCAGACCGACTCGCAGGAGCGTATAGCATCCCAGCAGCCAGGCCAAGCGCCTCATTCCGCCAACAGCTCCCGAATGCGGCGGTCCCAGACCTCGTAGGTCCGATCATTCAGGTGAAACTCGCCGGCCCCCTCGTAACGGATGGCGCCCCGCTTGTCGATCAGCACGAAGCTGGGCCAGAATCGAATGCCGTAGAGGTTCCAGGTCCTGGATATCGTTGTCCTGGGCGTTGGGGTACTCGATCTGGTACTTGCTCTGAGCGCCCGGGCGACGTTACCTCGGTCATGCTCGCCCGCATAGGGTGGAAACTCGGGCGTATGGATGCCAATGAGCACGAGCCCCTTCGAGCGGTACTCGGTGATCGAAGTCCACCAGTGAGGGTACCGTGTTGGTGCAGTTGTAGCAGGTAAAGACCCAGAAGTTGAGCAGTACCACTTGGCCCTTGAGCTCAGCCAGGGAGAGGGGCGTGGTCGGCGTTGAGCCAGCTCTCGGTTCCTCCATTGGGGCGCGGGTCGCCGGGTCGGGGCAGAGGGCGCTGGAAGCCAGTCGGCCTGCGCCTGCGCCCGGCTGGCCGATTCGAGCGCCAGCCCGCCGGCTGCGGTGGCGCCGATGCGAGAGTACGAAGCAAGAGGGTCAGGTCGGGGCATCGAGGCTCCGGAGGACAGTTACCCTATCAACGCGACAAGGCCGAGGATTCTAGCTCCCGGGTCACTTGGCCTACCTCAGTCTCTTCCTATATTTCCCGCCCCAACGGCCAGGTAGCTCAGTTGGTAGAGCAGCGGACTGAAAATCCGCGTGTCGGGGGTTCAATTCCCTCCCTGGCCACTCCTCACGCGCGATTCCTAACCGATTTCCCGACCAATGGCTTACCTCTCGGGGTGGGCCATTTGGCCTTTACTCTTCGCGAGTCTGAAGCTGTGGAGTGCGAGTCTAAAGCCGTGGAGTGCGGGACTGACGCTGTGGAGTGCGGAGCCGACGCGGTGAAGTGCGAAGCAGGAGCGGTGACGTGCGAAGCTGACGAGGTGAAGTGCTGACCTGACCGAGTGAAGTGGAGGCCTGACGAGGTGCAGCGTGAGGCCGACGACGTGAAGCGTGACCCGGTTGCGTGCTGACTCGAAGCCAGTATCATTGTAGTGCCACCTCAACCCTGTCCCCTCTGGATCCGCTCATGCTCGCGCGTCGCCGTAACGGCCGCTGGGGACTGACTCTGATCGACATCCTGATCCTGATCACCCTGCTCAGCCTCCTCGCCGCGCTGATCGGCCCTCGCATCGTGGGCCGCATGTCGCAAACCAAGAGCGCGGCGGCAAAGGCGCAGAGCAGCTGGAAGTGATCCGGTGATCTGCGTCGATTCAAGCTGAGATTCCAGCGGCCGATCCCCGAGAAATCGGCTCCCACCTTTTCGCTAAGCTCAAGCCGAGCATCGGCATACTGATCCAGCACCGGCGAGTGGCGCCCTGGCTGGCACCCTCCTTGCCCCTCCCATCGAATCCCCCGCTGTCCTCCAGTCCCGGAACATTCGATGGACCACTCGACCCGAACCCAAATTCGGCCACGGAGACGTGTGGCCTTTGCCGGACTTGCCCTCGGCCTGATGTATTGCGCCGATCCCTCGAGTCAGAATCCCCCGGCAAGCGATACTCCACCCAACGCGATGTTCACCGCCAGCTGCACCGAGCTCAGCTGCAGCTTCACCGACGGCAGCACCGATCCTGACGGTACCATCGTCAGCCGGATGTGGGACTACGGCGACGGAAGCGCTCACAGCGACGTTGCCGCCCACACCTATACGGCGGAGGGCACCTACAGCATAACCTTGACGGTCACCGATGATGCGGGGGCTCACGCCGCGGCTAGCAACGAGGTTACCCTCAGCTCCGCCGCTCCACCTCCACCTCCACCTCCACCTCCACCACCACCACCCCTCCGCCCGCGAACACTCCACCCACGGCGGCATTTACCTCGAGCTGCACCGAGCGCACCTGCACCTTCACGGACGCAAGCAGCGACGCCGACGGCACGATCTCCAGCCACGCTTGGAGCTTCGGGGACGGGTCCAGCTCCACTGCCACGAGCCCGGTGCATGCCTACGCTGCCGGGGGCACCTTCGCCGTAAGCCTGACGGTGGTCGACAATGGTGGAGCGAGCGGTTCCGTTTCGCACAATGTCACCGTCGCGACCGGAGAGGCCATCTTCATCGGCGCCGGCGATATCGCGGGCTGCAACTCGAACTACAAGGACGAGGCTACCGCGGCGCTCATTGCCCAGTACCCGACCGCCACCGTCTACACCGTCGGAGATAATGCGTATCCCGACGGGGCCGCGGCCGATTACAGCCAGTGCTACGCGTCCAGCTGGGGGCAGTTCAAAGGCCGCACCCGGCCGGCGCCCGGGAACCACGAGTATCACCAGGCCGGGGCCACTCCGTACTTCAATTATTTCGGGGCCAGCGCGGGTCCGGCGGGAAGAGGCTACTACAGCTACGACCTGGGTAGTTGGCACATCATCTCGCTGAACAGCGAGGTCGACGTGGGCGCCACGGGCGCTCAGGCGACGTGGCTCAAACAGGACCTGGCTGCCCATCCCACCACCTGCACGCTGGCGTATTGGCACCAGCCGCTCTTTACCAGCAGCTCGATGCATGCCGGCGCGACGGCCATGGCTCCCCTCTTCACCATTCTGTACGACGCCGGGGCGGAGATCGTGCTCAGCGGGCACAACCATCAGTATGAGCGGTTCGCGCCGCAGAAGGCCGATGGAACGAGGGATGATGCCAGGGGAATCAGAGAGTTCGTGGTCGGGAGCGGCGGTGCCGAGCTCTATGACTTCACTACGGCGAAACCGAATAGCCAGGCCCGCTACAAGGGTTTCGGGGTAATGAAGTTCACGCTCAAGGCAGGGAGCTACACCTGGGAGTTCCTGCCCATAGCAGGCACCAGCTTCACCGACGCCGGCAGCGGTAGCTGCCACTGAAGCCGGCAGCCCTGACTCCGGTCAGGCTGCCCCCTGGGACGAGTCGCGCTGCCGGCGGGAGGAGCCTCCCCGGAACTCGAAGTGGGCGTCCGGCAGCACGCGGTCATGCAAGACGTAGGCATCCTCGAGTTGGAGCAGACGGGTCGCCGCCACTTTATCCGCCGTCGTGGCGGCCGAGTCCCATTCCCCCGGCTCGAGCATGGGATACAGATGGGCGTACTCGGGACGCAGTCGCGCTTCGCGTCGCATCGCAAATGCCTCGGGAATCAGCTACGGAAAGTGGAGGGGAAGGGTGCCACCAATCTGTATATTCGGTCCACCGCTGCAAGCGCCCATTTCTCTTCGGGCTCGGTGTGGGGGATGTGGACCGTATGTTGATCGGCATCTGGCTGTGATGAGACAGCTTAGTCCGACCAACCACATCTCCACACGGTGTGGAAATTCTTCGTCCAACAACTGGGCACCGGCAACCGACTAAGAACTCTACGGTCGGGGAGACGGGAAAGTCCGGGCCCACTGGAATCCGCAAGACATTGGCAGCCCACCGTTGCTGTTCCTCTCGATAGCAAGCTACCCGCTTGCACTGCTTACACATCGGCGCTGGCCCGGGACCTGCTCGGTTGGAGTCGACTCAGCGATATCGGTCCCAAAGTATCGGAGGAAAGATGACCGCAGGTCAGGCTCAGCGGATCATGGTCGTCGATGACGATGCCAGCATCCGACGGACCCTCCAGATTCTGCTGAGCAAGGCAGGCTACGAGGTCATGCAGGCCCGGGATGGGTTGGAGGCAGTGCGGCTCTGGCGCGACCGCGGCGGCGACCTCGTCATCACCGACCTGCACATGCCGGAGAAGGACGGCATCGAGACCATCATTGAGCTGCTCTCCCACACCCCTGGCATCCGCATCATCGCCATGTCAGGCGGCGGCCAGACCAAACGGTTGGACCTGCTAGGAAACATGGCGCTCCTGGGCACCGTGCTGACCATCGAGAAGCCCTTCACGCTAACGGAAATGATGACGATGGTGGGGCGGGCGCTCAACGGCGTGCACTGACCCTGGAACATTGCAATCGTGCTCTGGCCGTGACGATATTCGGTCCCATGATCCCTACCATCCTCGTGGTCGAAGACAATCGCCATGAATCTCGAGCTGGTGCGAGACGTGCTCACGTCTGCCCAGATGAAAGTGGTGGAGGCCCGCACGGCCCAGGAAGGTCTCACGGCAGCCGCGGAGATCAAACCTGACCTCATTCTGCTCGACATCCGGCTTCCCGGCATGGACGGCTACGCCATGCTCGAGCGACTGAAAACCAATCCCGCGACGGCCTCCATCCCTGTCGTCGCGCTAACCGCCCAGGCCATGGTAGGAGATCGGGAGCAGGCCTTGGCCGCGGGCTTCAGCGAGTACATCCCCAAGCCGATCGACACCCGAACCCTGGCCGCTCAAATTCGGGCCCTGCTGGGTCCCGGAGGGCCTCGCCGACAAGCCGGCGGCAAGAGGTCATGAGCTGGAGCCGTCACCGTCTCGCTACCAACCTGGGCTTTGCCCTTGCCATCCTGCTCTTGTCCTGGGTGGGTTGGCACGTACGGCGGGACAGCCTCAGCGCTCGGAACTCAGAGCAAGAAGTCACCCATGGATACGAGGTCTTGGAGGGACTGGACGCGCTGCTGGTATCGCTACACCAGGCCGAGACGGGGCAGCGGGCGTACATCATCAGCGGTAACGACGATTACCTCACCCCTTACTACCACTCCGCCACGAGGATCGCCGGACAGCTCGGTCAGCTGCGCAGCCTCACCGCCGATAACGCCATTCAAGAGAAGCAGCTCCAGATCGTGGCCGGAATCACGGCCCGCCGGCTTGGCCTGCTCGATCAGGGAATCTCGGTACGCCGGGCCCACGGACGGGACTCCGCGATCGCCATAGTACTGAGCGGACGGGGCGCGGCGCTGATGGATTCGGCCGGTAGCGCCGTCTCGGACATGCAGGCCATCGAGCGGGATCTCCTGCGATCGCGATCGGTGGAGTCCGAAGCCCTTGCCCGGCGCATGGAGCTCACCATTCTCCTGGCTAGCGGCCTGGGCCTCCTGCTTCTGGCGACGAGCGCTGTCCTGGCCAATCTCGAAATTGGTGGCCGCCTGACCGCGGAAGCGGGGCTCCGGCATGCCAACGAGGGGCTGGAAGAGCGCGTCGCCGAGCGGACCCAGGAGCTTCAGAGCCAGAAGGACTTTCTCCGTAAGGTCGTGGATACCACTCCGCAACTGGTCTTCATCAAGGACTGGGATGGGCGATTCGTCCTGGCGAATCGGGCCCTTGCCGAGGTTTACGGAACCACGGTCAGCAAGCTGGAAGGCAAGAGCGACGCCGATTTCAACCCCAACACGGCCGAGGTCGAGAGCTTTCTGCGGATGGATCGGGATGTGATCCAGTCGGGGCGGTCCCTGATCATCGCGGAGGAGCCGGTCACCGACAGCACCGGAGCCATCCGGTGGTTCGAGACCATCAAGGTGCCGCTCGCCGCTTCTGACGGCAGGCTGGGACAGGTGCTCGGGGTCTCCACCGACGTGACCGCCCGCCGGCGGGCCGAGGAGCAGCTCCGCCAAACCGCGGGCGAGCTGGAAGCTCTGGTCCAGGCCGCCCCAGTCGCCATCGTCGGCATTGACCCGGAAGGCAAAGTCACGAGCTGGTACGGCGGTGCCGAGAAGATGTTTGGCTGGACGGCGAAAGAAGCGGTCGGCCGGCCGCTGTTGAACGTCCCGCCCGAGAAGCAGGAAGAATTCCGTAGTCTGCTGGCCCGGATACTGGCGGGCCACACGTTCACCGGACTCGAGTCGCAGCGGATCCGGAAGGACGGCACCCTGATCGATGTAAGCATCTCCACCGCTTCTCTGCATGACCGCGCCGGCCGGCCGGTCGGAATCATCGGCGTCTATCAGGACATCACCGAACGGCGGTTGGCATTCGAGCAGCGGCACGCGCGGGAAGCGGCAGAGGCGGCAAACCGCGCCAAGAGCAACTTCCTGGCGAATATGAGCCACGAGCTGCGGACCCCGCTGAACGCGATCATCGGCTTCTCCGAGCTGCTGGAGGACGACTCGTTTGGCCCGCTGACTGAGCGCCAGAAGCGCTACGTGGCCAACGTGCATAGCAGCGGACGGCACCTGCTCCAGCTGGTGAACGATATTCTCGACCTGGCCAAGGTCGAAGCCGGACGGCTGCTGCTGGAGCCCGAATCCATCAATCTCAACACGCTGTTGCATGACATGCAACGTGGCCTGGAGCCTCTCGCGGTAGCCAAGCGCCAGGCCTTCGTGCTGGAGATTCCGGAAGAGCTGCCGCCGATCATAGCCGATCGAGCCAAGGTAAAGCAGATCTTGTACAACCTGCTCAGCAACGCGATCAAGTTTACCAAGGAGGGTGGGCGCGTCGGCGTGCGGGGGAAGTACTCCCGGGCCGAGCACAGTCAGCCGCAGATCGAGATCGCCGTCTGGGACACCGGAATAGGGATCGCGCCCGAAGACCTCAAGCGGGTGTTTCTCGAATTCGAGCAGCTGGACAGCTCCTACGTGCGGCAGCAGGAGGGAACCGGGCTGGGACTGGCCCTCAGCCAGCGTCTGGTGGAGGCTCACGGTGGCCGGATCTGGGTGGAGAGCAAGGTAGGGAAGGGAAGCACCTTCACCTTCGTGCTTCCGGCTTCCCCTCCTGTATCTGCAAGCGAGGGCACCAGCATCGCTCCGGTCCGCATCGTGGGGCAGGCCCGGCAGCGGCCCCTGGTTTTGGTGGTGGAAGACGATAACACCGGCTGGGAGCTGCTCAACCACTACCTGGTGGAGAACGGCTACGCGGTGGCCCGCGCAAGCACCGGAGCAGAGGCCCTCGAGTTGGCCCACCGGCTCAAGCCTGCCGCCATCTCACTCGACATTCTCCTGCCTGATGGGCACGGCCTCCAGGTTCTGAGCAAGCTGCGGGCGGATCCCGAGACCAGAGACATCCCCGTCGTTGTCGTCTCCATTACCGATGACCGGGAGCTCGGCCTGAGCGCCGGGGCCGCCGCGTGGCTGGTCAAGCCGGTCCAGCGCAGCCAATTCATCGAAGCACTCGACCGGGTCATGCCCGATGGAACGAGCGACGGCAAGCGAGTTGCGCTGGTGGTGGACGACGACGCCGAGGCCGTGGAACTGGCCACCGATATACTGCGCCAGCGGGGATTCGAGGTGCTCCAGGCATTCGGAGGGAGTGAAGGCCTGAACCTGGCTCTGGAGCACGTGCCGTCACTTATCATCCTCGATCTCAGCATGCCCGGTGTTTCCGGATTCACCGTGGCCCAACAGCTCCGCGCCAATCCCCGCACCCGGCACACCCCGATCCTGGTGTCTACCGCCTTGGACCTTTCAGCGGCAGAGCGACAGGAGCTGCTGCGACACGTCCAGACCATCGTGCCCAAGAGCGGAGGCGAGGCGATTCTGGAAGCGCTCGAGCGGCTGGGGTTATCGCCGCAGGTGGGGCCCGAATCCGGCTCGGTGCCCGATCGGAAGGTCGGGTCCGGGTGAGCCAGGAGCCGGCCCCCGTGGGAGGAACGGTGCTCGTCGTCGATGACGAGCCCCGAAACGTCATGTTGCTCCAGGATCTCCTGGAGGCGCGCGGCTACACCGTGTTGAGTGCCGCCGACGGCGAGAAGGGGCTGGCTCTCGCGCGGGAGCGGATGCCCGACGTAGTGCTCCTCGACGTGATGATGCCACGCCTAAACGGGTTCGACGTCTGCCGTACGCTCAAAGCCGAGCAAAAGACGGCTATAATCCCGGTTCTTCTGGTCACCTCTCTGGATGCGCGGCAGGACCGGCTGGCGGGGATCGGGGCTGGAGCCAACGACTTCATTACCAAGCCAATCGACTCTGGTGATCTCCTGCTCCGGGTCCGCAACGCGGTCGCCACCAAGCGGCTCCACGACCGGGTAGCCCAGCAGCTGCAGCGGTTGCAGGAGCTGGAGGCAGCGCGCGACACCTTGACCCACATGGTGGTGCACGATCTCCGCTCCCCCCTCACCGGCCTGCGCGGTTATCTGGAGCTCCTCCGGGCGGTGGCCAACGGGAACTCGGAGGTGGTCGAGTACGCATCAGAGGCCGATGTTATCGCGGGCCGACTAACTGAAATGATCAGTCAGGTGCTGGACATGAGCCGGCTGGAGTCGGGCCAGATGCCGTTATCGCTGAAGGAAACGGACCTGGTGACTCTGCTACCGGCGGCGGTTGCTTCGCTCGGGCCACCTCCGGCGGGGATCACCGTCGGGTATGAAATGCCGGCATCGCCGGTAGCGATCTCCTGCGATCCCGACCTCATCAGCCGGGTGGTGGTCAACCTGGTGGGCAACGCGTTCAAGTTCACCCCATCCGGTAGCCAGGTGCGCGTGGGTCTCACCGCCGAGAACGATCGAGTGCGCTTCACGGTTACCGATAGCGGGCCTGGCATTCCGGCGGAGTTCCGGGGGAAGATCTTCGAGAAGTTCGGGCAAGCACCGCTGGGGCAGGCGGCCGCGGTTCGCTCGACCGGGCTCGGCCTCACCTTCTGCAAGCTTGCGGTCGAGGCACACCGGGGGAAAATCGGGATGGAGAACGCGGAGACCGGAGGGGCGCGCTTCTGGGTCGAGCTCTTCTTCGCGCCAGCTCGGCGCTAGGGAACCGCTTCCAGCTCGAGGGAAATCCGGTCGGGATCGGTTGCAGTGGCTCCGCCGGTTGAGCCGGTGAGGGCGCCGGCCGCCCCGAGCCGGTCTACCAGCGCCCGACGCGCCTGGTGATCGGGAACCACCAGCTCCCAGCCAAGGAGGCCGGCAACCCGATCTGAATCCGGCGGCGCGCCTTCCCCCGCCCACGTGTTCAGGTTGAGATGATGGTGGTATCCCCCCGCTGAAACCGCAGTGAGCGACGGAATTCTCATCATCACATCAAAGCCGATCACGTCGCGATAGAACGCGACCGCCGGTTCCATCCGGGAGACGGTGAGATGGACGTGACCGACGACGGTGTCCGCCGGCAGTCCACTCCAAGGCTCCGGGCGTTCGCGGCCGGCGGCAACCACTCCCTCGACGTCCATCGGATCGACCGTCATCTGAACCACCCCATTCTGGATCGGCCATGCCGATCGGGGGCGATCGGCGTAGATCTCCAGGCCGTTGCCGTAGGGATCGTCGAGATACAGCGATTCGCTGACGGCGTGATCGGACATACCCCGCAGCGGGTAGCCGGATTGGTGCAGCTGAAGGAGGGCCCGTCCCAGATCTCTCCGGCCGGGAAGCAGAAGCGCCACATGATAGAGCCCGGTCGATACCGGACGAGCCGGACGGCGGGTAATACCCGGCTGCTCTTCCAGAACAATCAGCTCCCGGTTTCCTGCCGACCCCTGGGGAGCCAGCGCTACTCGGGCTCCCTCGTCCCTGGTGACCTCCAATCCCAGCACGTCGCGATAAAGCGCGAGGGACCGGCCGATGTCCCCCACCCGAAGCCGCACCCGGCCAATGCGGGCGTCTACAGGCAGGCGCGAAGCGGCCCCGGATTTGAAAGCAAGGGAGGAAGGATCCATGGCTTGAAACCGCCCCATTACATTCTTCGTTTCTACTAAGCTCAGGCGGAAAGGTAGCAGTACTCAGCGAGGAATTCTCGTGGGGATTGGCGTGAAGTGGAAGATCGTAATCGCATTCCTTTGCGTGTACGTCTTCTGGGGAATGACTTACCTGGCCATGCGGGTGGCCGTGGTGGACATTCCACCTCATCTGATGGCCGGTGGCCGTTTCCTGATTGCCGGCCTGGTCTTGTACGCCTGGGCCCGGTACCGCGGCGCTGCCCGCCCCACCTCCAAGCAGTGGCGGGCAGCCGCGATGATCGGCGCCTTTCTCCTGCTCGGTGGCAACGCCAGCGTGGCGTGGGCCGAACAGCGAGTTCCCTCCGGCCTGGCCGCAGTCCTCATCGGCGTGGTTCCGATCTGGATGGTTGGAATCGAGTGGGCGCGGGGCGGCTCGCGCCCTGCCAAGCGAGTTATCGGAGGGCTGATCCTGGGCATCCTCGGAGTAGCCCTTCTGGTCTCGCCCCAGCCCGGAGCCCCCAGCGAGGTGGACCTACTTGGCGCGGCGGTGCTGGTGCTTGCTTCGGCTTCCTGGGCCTGGGGCTCGGTGACGTCGAAGTCCGCTCCCCTCCCTCCCTCGCCATTTCTGGCTACCAGCATGGAGATGATCAGCGGCGGCATGATCATTCTCATCGTCGCCGTGCTTGCGGGACAGCTCCATGGATTCAGCCTCAGCGCCGTTTCCGGGAAAGCCGCGGCGGCCTGGTTGTTCCTGGTGGTCTTTGGTTCGCTGGTGGGGTTCACGGCCTACATCTGGCTGCTGGGAAAGACCTCGATTGCCAAGGCGGGTACCTACGCGTACGTGAATCCGATCGTCGCGGTGCTGCTCGGCTGGGCAATCCTGCACGAGCCGATCACCACGAGAACGGTCCTTGCCACGCTGGTCATCCTGCTGGGGGTGGCCCTCGTCAACCTGGAATGGTCCTCCATCGCCTGGCTCCCCGCCCGCCTGCGTGCTACTCGGGTCTCGTAGCCTCGCTTACCAGTCCTTTTCGCCGCCTCCAGCACCCATCCCGGCCTTGCCCTGGTGGCTGCTGAGCTCCTCACGCTCCACCGTCTCCAGCAGCTGCCGGGCCTGGGTTTCGCTCAGCTCTTCGGCCGACTCACCCTCGCCCGAGCCGAAGCCGCCGCCCGCCATCGCGCCGACGGCGGCTTCGGGATTGCCCTCGTAGCCCGGACTACCTTGACTCCCCCGGCCATAGTCCGCCGAGCGACCTCGCCCGGGTGAGCCACCCGATTCGCGGTCGTCACCCCTCCGCTTGAGGGCTAACTCCAGATTCCATTTGGCCGCAGAGTCAGAAGGATTGAGCCGAAGGGCCTCCTCAAAGGCGCCAATGGCCTGACCAAGGGTCGCCTCCTTGTCAGCCGCTTCTTCAGCAGCCCGAACGTAGGCGTTTCCGAGATTGTACCAGCTGCGCTGCTGGAGCCGAGGGACGCTGGTAGCCTCCCGAAAACTCCGCGCCGCCTCCTCGTAGTGGTGCATGCGATACAGGGTGACCCCAACCGCGTATTGCAGGGCAGGGTCTCCGCTCGCTGCGAGTGCGCGTTGGAACGCCTGGTTGGACTCCTGATATTGCCCAGCATCGTAGAGCTGCTGCCCCCGCCGGGTCTCCCGGGTCACCGAGCTGCACCCAACCAGCATGAGCACGAGTCCAGCCAGGAGCCGGCTCACCGCCGCCGCCTCCGAGAGGTAACCGCAAGGACTGGCTCGAACACGAGCGCCGCGAGCGCCAGGCCGAGCGGCCATTGAAAACGGTCCACGCGTTCGGTGCCTTCCCGCGAAGTGATGGTCCTCTTCTCCATCCGGCTCAGCTCGGCCCCTAAGCCTTGGCTGGCCGCGGCAGACCAGCGGATGTACGTGCCACCCGTCTCCCGCGCGGCCTGGCGAAGCTCGGCTTCCTCCAGCCGTGATACTACAATCCGCCCGATATGGTCGCGGTGCCACTTCTCGGGGGCCTCGGCGCTGTCGGCGGGCACCGGCGCTCCGCCGGGAGATCCGACGCCGATCGCAAACACGGGAATGCCGGCTAGGCGCAGCCGGGTGAGTGCCGGCGCCAGGTCGTCGTCGCTGCTCTCTCCGTCCGAGACCAGTAACACCGATTGGTAGCCGCGCTCCCCGTCGTGCTCGAACGTGGCAGCGGCGGCAGTCAGGGCGCCGGCGAGACTGGTGGACGGGTCGCCCAGGTTTTCGGTGCTGGCGGCGTCGAGGTAACGCTGGAATGCGGCGTGGCTCGAGGTCAGCGGAAGCTGGAGAAAGGCGCTGCCGCCAAACACGATCAGCCCGACCCGATCGCCGGGAGAAGCCGCGAGCACAGCGGCAACCGCGCGCTTGGCCACCGCCAACCTGGTCTCGGCCGGAGCCCCCGCCTCATCCTGGGCTGCGTTCATCGAGCGGGAGAGATCGAGCAGCACCAGCAGGTCACGTCCGGTCTGGGCCAGCGAGGCGGGGCGGTCGCCCAGCTGGGGGCGCGCCAGAGCCACCACTCCCAGGGCGAGCGCTCCCAGATAGATGACTTGGGCGCCCACTCGGCGACGGGCAACTGGCAAGGCCGACGATCCAGCCAGCAGAGACTCGTCGCCAAAGGCATCCAGATGCGATCTACGCGTGAGCCGCTCCCGCCGAAGCACCCACCAGGCAAGTGGGAACAGCAGCAGTAGGATCAAGGCCGCCGGCGATCCGAAGCTCAGTGGGCTCATGGCAGGGTTCGAAGCCAGGTTGAGCCGAGGCCCAGCTCCAGTGCCAGAAGCAGGAGGGCCGGAGCCAGGAAGTAGGGATAGAGCTCGCGATACTCTCGGGTCTCTCCCACGCGCACGTCGATCCGCTCGGCTTGATCGATCTGATCCATCACCCGGTTCAGCGCTTCCGGATCGTTCGCCCGGTAGTAGCGGCCACCGGTGCGCTCGGCTACCCGCTGCAATGCTATTTCATCGCGGTTGGTGAGCCGGGGTGCCGTGTTGCCCACTCGCCAGACGCCATTTAACGGCACGCTGGCGGTATCGGCGGTGCTGAGGCCGATGGCCTGGATCCGGATTCCCAGTGTTCTCGCCGCTTCCGCCGCAACCAGTGGCGAGGGCCGGCCGGTGTTGTTGGCTCCATCGGTAATGAGGACGATGGTGCTCGCCTTCACCGGCAGGTCCTTCAGTTGATTGAGACTCAACGCCAGGGCGGTGCCGATCGCGGTCCCGTCCGGCAGCATGCCGATGTCCACTCGCCCGAGCGTCTTCCGCAGCAGCGGGAGATCGGGAGTAAGGGGCGCCTGGAGAAAGGCCCGCCCCGCGAACAGCACCAGCCCGACGAGATCTCCATCGCGCCGCTGAACGAAATCGCTTACCACCCGTCGCGCCACCGTAAGACGATTGCCTGGATGGAAGTCTCCCGCCTTCATGCTGCTCGAGATATCGAGGGCCAGCATGATGTTGCGAGAGCGAAGCCGGATCTCCCGCACATCCCTGGGCATTTGGGGTCGGGCCAGCGCGAGCGCCAACGACGCCAGCCCCAGGGTATGCAGTACCGGGAGGATTGGGCGCCATCTTGCTCTCCCCGCCAGAGGCAGATCCGCGATGAAGTCCAATGCGGGCAGTGCGATTCGCTCGGCCGGAGCCCGCCGGCGGGAGCGCCAGCGCTGGAACGCGTACGCGATGGGGACCGCCAGCAGGATCAAGAAGACTGGATCAGCGAAGCGCATCGGCAACCTCTCCGCTCGAGCGCGCAGCGTGCCAGTCTTCCAACAACGAACGGCACTGCAGCAGGAACTCGGCCGCCCGAGCCGGTGTCGGGCGGAGCCGGGCGAACTTCACGAGATCGGCTTGTCCCAACAGGGCGTCGGCCCGCTCGCGCAGCCCGTCCTCCGAGAGGTGCGGCGGCAAGGACCAGAGCACCTCTTCGGTGGTCCGCTCCCGGGCGGGCAAGTCCTCTGCCGCCTCGAGATATCCCCGGAGGGCATCAACCACGGCCTCATAGTGGCGAGCAACCTGTCCCTGCGCGGGCCACCGCTCACGCTCAATCCGGGCGAGCAGCTCGAGCGCACCGTCCAGTGCGCTGGGTGCAATAACAGGAACAAACGGAGCAGGCTCCGCGGGTCGGAGCCGGTGAGGGGCGTCTCCTTCGCTGGAGGAGATACTGGCCCAACAGCGCAGCTGCAGCCAAGGCCCCGGCAATTACCGGCAGCAGCGACGGCCGAGAGCTCGGTTCCAGCTCACGGATGTCCTTGAGTGGAGGATTGCCCGCGGGAAGCAGGGGGACGATTTCCACGGAGGCGGAGTCACTGGTCAGGGTTGCTCGTCCCAGTCCCTTGACCGCCCGCATGAAGGGAAGCCCGAACTGCGGGACCGCCATTCGTCCGGTGCGATAAAAGGCGACTCGGGCCCGGCCGTGGAAGAGGCGGTCGGGCGTGCGCTGCAGCTTCTCTACCGAGAGAAGACGGACACCGATTAACGCGTTGATCGGTTGGGGGACGGTGTCGAAGAGGAGGTCCCGTTCATCCAGGCGCACTCGAAAGCGCAGGGTGACGGAGTCGCCGACGGTGGCGCGGGTGACCTCGGGAGTGACCTCGAAGGACTGGCCCGACACCACTTGGGCAGAGGCTGCGGCCGGAACCGACCGGCGAGCCCAGCAGCAGAGTGATCCCGACTACAGCGAGGAATCCTCTCACCGCCGCCCCACCCGCTCCCGCCGCCGGAAGAACGCAATCAGTGGCTCCGCGTAGGGCCGGCCGGTCTCCAGCCGGACCAGGTCTCCTCCGTGCTGCCGGATGTTCTGCTGCAGGCTGTGGTCGAATTCCTCGGCTCGACGCCGGAAGCGCTCCCGGATCTCAGGACGGCTGGTGTCGACCAGACGCCAGGAGCCGCTCTCCGGCTCCTGCAGGGAGACCAGTCCCACGTCGGGCAGCTCGCGCTCGCGAGCATCGTAGAGCTGAAGCGCGATGACATCGTGCCGACGAGCGAGTCGTTCCAGAGCGGGCTGGTATCCGGAGGTGAGGAAATCGGAAACCACAAACAGGACGGCTCGCCGGCGCAGGATCGAGTCGGCGAACTGGAGCGCGGCCGCGAGGTCAGTAGCCGTCCCCTCGGCCTCGAAGGCGAGCAGATCGTTGATGATCCGGAGTACGTGCCGGCGGCCCCGCCGAGGCGGCACGAACCGCTCTACCCGGTCGGTGACCCATACCCCACCGACCCGGTCATGATTTCGGGCCGCCGCCAGCGCAAGCACGGCACAGACCTCGACCGCGAGTGCCTGCTTGGTGCGGACCCGGGTGCCAAACCGGCCCGACGCGCTCACGTCGACCAGGAAGAGCACGGTCAGCTCGCGCTCCTCGAGGTATCGCTTCACATAGGCCGAGCCGAGCCGGGCAGTGACGTTCCAATCGATGGCGCGCACGTCGTCGCCCGGTTGGTACTCTCGCACCTCGGAGAACTCCACCCCGCGCCCCCGAAAGGCGCTGGAATACTCTCCGGCTACGATGTCTCGAACCAGGTGGCGGGTCGTGATCTCGATCCGCCGAACCTCACGCATGACCTCGTCCGGGCTCATGGCACTGGAATGCGCTCGAAGATCCTTCCCAGAAGTGCATCGGCGCCGGTACCCTCCGCGTCCGCCCGATAGGTCAGCAGGATCCGGTGGCGCAGGACGTCCAGTCCGAGAGCCTTGATGTCCTCCGGAATCACATGGGCCCGGCCGGCCAGGAACGCATGGGCCTTGGCCGCCCGGATGAGATAGATCGCTGCCCTGGGCGAGGCGCCGTACTCGATCAGCGGCGCGAGCTCGCCCAGTCCCGCGGCCTCCGGATGCCGGGTAGCAGCGATGAGATCGAGCACGTACTCCTTGATCCGTCCGTCAACGTACACCTCATGCACCAGCTTCCGGGCCAGTGCTACCCGCTCCTGATCCAGCACCGGTCGCGCGCTCGGCTCCGGCCCCGCGGTCATCCGGTCGAGCACTTCACGTTCCTCTCGCCGGTCGGGATAGGTCACGATCAGCTTGAACATGAAGCGATCGACCTGGGCCTCGGGCAGCGGATAGGTGCCTTCGTGCTCGATCGGGTTCTGCGTGGCGAGGACCAGAAACAGGTCCGGCAGCGGGTACGTCTGCCCGCCGATGGTCACCTGCTTCTCCTGCATCGCCTCCAGCAAAGCACTCTGCACCTTGGCAGGTGCCCGATTGATCTCGTCGGCCAGCAGGATGTTGGTGAAGATCGGCCCCTTCTGCACCGTGAAATCACCGCTCCGCTGATTGTACACCATGGTGCCGATCAGGTCAGAGGGAAGCAGGTCCGGAGTGAACTGAATCCGATGGAAGCCGCCGGCGATCGTCGCTGCCAGGGTTCGGACCGCCAGGGTCTTCGCCAGGCCAGGCACACCCTCGAGCAGCACATGACCATCGGCGAGCAGGCCAATGAGCAGCCGCTCCAGCATCGGGCGCTGGCCCACGATCACCCGCCCGATTTCCTGGGTGACCTGGGCCAGCATCCGGCTCTCCTCCAGCAGGCGCGGGTCCGGCGGCGAAGCAGTGCCGGTGTGAACGTCAACCATGGTGTGACCGGATGGAAGCGGCATCAGGATGGAGGTTCTGGTGCGGGCACCACTTGCTGTGCCAGAATGAGCTGCCGAGCCTCACCCCGGAGGCGGGGGAGACGCTGAAGGAAGACTAACCCCCCGAGCAGGCAGAATGCGCCGCCGGCGGCCACGGTTGTCGTGGCGCCGAGCCAGCCCGCCAGCAAGCCGGCCAGAAGGGCTCCGATCGGCGCCATGCCCATGAACATCATGGAATACACCGCCATCACCCGGCCGCGCAAATGATTGGGGATCATCGATTGGATGAGCGTGTTGGACGCGGCCATTTGAGTCATCATGGCGAACCCAACCGGAAGGAGCAGCGCCACCCCGAGCCACAGGGTCCGGGCCAGGGAAAATGCCATGAGGCTGAGGCCGAACCCGATCGCTGCCAACGCGATGGTACGCCCGTATCCCTGGAGGCCCACCCGGCTGGCGAGGCTCAAGGCGCCGAGCAGTGCGCCCACGCCGGCGGACCCCATCAGAATTCCCAGACCCCGGGCTCCCGAGTGGAACGTTTGATCGGCAATGATCGGCATGAGCACGGAGTAGGGCATACCCATCAGGCTGATCAGGCCCAGCAGCAGGAGCAGCGCCACAATGGGTCGGGACCGGGAGACGAAGCGGAAGCCTTCCATCACGTGCTCCAACACCGATGCCGGGCGGGCGGCAGGAGCCCGGGGCACTCGCATGATCAGCAGGCCCACAATCACGGCGATGTAGCTCGCGGAGTTGGCGAGAAAGCACCAGCCTTCCCCCACGGCCGCCACCAGCACTCCCGCTACAGCCGGCCCGACCACCCGGGCCCCGTTGAACATCGACGAATTCAGGGCGATCGCGTTCTGCAGATCCTCCCGGTCTACCAGCTCGACCACGAACGCCTGACGCGCCGGTATGTCGAAGGCGTTCACGACTCCCAGAAGAGCGGCGATGGTCATCAGGTGCCAGATCCGGACCAGGTGGGTGAGGGTGAGGACGGCGAGCGCGGCGGCAAGGACCATGGACGCCACCTGCGTCGCGATCACGATGCGGTGGCGATTATACCGATCGGCTACGGCTCCGCCGATCGGTGCGAGCAGGAAGATCGGTATCCGATTAGCAAACCCGGCCAGCCCGAGCAGCAGCGCCGAGCCGGTGAGACGGTACACCAGCCAGCTCTCCGCCACGGTCTGCATCCAGGTGCCGATCAGCGATATGAGCTGCCCGGCCATGAAGATCCGGTAGTTCCGGTGCCTCAGGGCCCGTACGAGAGTGAATCGGGGACTCATCGGGCGGCTTCAGCCGCCCCGCCGGTCGTGGGCTCCGGGTACGTCCGTGGCTGCTCCGCTCTCTTTCGGGCAAGCCGCTGCTGGAGGGCGTCGAGATAGGTATAGACCACTGGCGTAATGTAGAGCGTAATGAGCTGGGAGAAGAGCAATCCTCCTACCACCACAACGCCGAGAGGACGGCGGGACTCGGCGCCTGCTCCATGGCCCAGTGCAATGGGGAGGGTGCCCATCAGGGCGGCCATGGTGGTCATCATGATTGGCCGGAAGCGGACGCTAGCCGCCTCGAGGATGGCGTTCCGCGCCGTGGTGTGTTCCCGGCGCTCCCGGTCGATGGCAAAGTCGATCATCATGATCGCGTTCTTTTTCACGATACCAATCAGCATGATGATACCGACAAAGGCGTAGATGCTCAGGTCCAGCCGGAAGATCGCCAGCGCCAGCAAGGCCCCAAATCCCGCGAAGGGAAGGCCTGAAAGAATGGTGAGCGGATGGACAAAACTCTCGTACAGAACGCCGAGCACCAGGTAGATCACCAGAATCGCAAGGATGAGCAGCACCAGCAAGCCTTGCTGCGCGTCCTGAAACGCCTGTGCCGTACCGGCAAAGCTGGTGCTGATCGTGGAGGGCAGAGCCTGCCGCGCGGCTGCCTGCACCCGATCCACGGCGGTGCCGATCGAAATTCCCGGCTGCAGATTGAATGAAAGGGTGACCGAGGGAAGCTGTCCCGAGTGGTTCACCGTCAGCGGCCCGACCGTCGGCTTGATCTGGGCCAGGCTCGCCAGGGGGACCGGAGCGCCATTACGCCCGGTGAGGTGGAGCAGATTCATGGCGGACAGGTCGCCCTGGTACTGGGGCAGCAGCTCCATGACCACCCAGTACTGATTGTTGGGGGTGTAGATGGTACTCACTTGCCGGGCGCCGTACGCGTTGTAGAGCGCGTTTTCCACCTGATTGACATCGATCCCCATCGCCGCGGCCTGGTCCCGCGCGATAGAAACCTGTACTTGAGGGTTCTTGATCTGCAGGTCGCTGGTAACGTCGGTCAGGCCCGGGACATCGTGCAGTCGTTGCTCCAATGTCGCGGCGCCCTGATATAAAGCCTCGACGTCGGAGCTCTGGAGCGTGAACTGGTACTGACTCTTCGACGAGCGGCCGCCGATGTTGATGACCGGAGGATTCTGCATATAAACCCGGAGGCCGGGTACGGCGGCCAGCTTCCGGGTGAGCGATTGCGCCACCTGGTCGGCGGTCATCTTCCGCTGGTTCAGGGGCTTGAGGCGAATGAGGAGGCGGCCCTGGTTTACCGTGGTGTTGCGGCCGCCGCCGCCCACCGCGGACATATAGCCCTCGATGTTGGGATCCTCCTGGACGATCGCCATGGCGGCCAGCTGGTGCCGTACCATTGCGTCGTAGCTGCTTCCTTCGGAGATCTCGGTGGTGCCGGAGAGCTGTCCCTGATCCTCGCTGGGAATGAATCCCTTGGGTACCACCCGGCCCAGCAACACGGTGCCGATCAGGATCAGGGCCATGAAGATCATCGCCAGCGGCCGGCGGTCCATGATCCAGGCTAACGAGCGCTCGTACCCACCGAGGGACTTCTCCCAGGCCCGCTCGATGATGCGATACAGACGTCCATGCTGCTCGTTCTCTGGGTGCGGCTTCAGCCACCGGCTGCAGAGCATGGGGGTGAGGGTGAGGGAGACGAAGCCGGAGACCAGAATCGCGACCCCGATGGTCACGGCAAACTCGTGAAACAGCCGGCCGATCAGTCCTCCGAGAAAGAGCACCGGGATAAAGACGGCCACCAGAGACAGGGTCATCGAGATCACGGTGAAGCTGATCTCCCGGCTGCCGTTCAGAGCGGCATCGAGCACGGTCTCGCCCTGCTCGACATGCCGGACGACGTTTTCCAGCACCACGATGGCGTCGTCCACTACGAAGCCGACCGCGAGCGTCAGCGCCATCAAGGAGAGATTGTCGAGGCTGAAGCCGAGCAGGTACATCACCGAGAACGTCCCTACCAGGGACATGGGTAGCGCCAGACTCGGTATCAGTGTGGCCCGCAGGTTCCGGAGGAACAGGAAGATCACCATGATGACCAGACAGAGGGCCAGGAACAGGGTGAACTTCACGTCCTGCACCGACGCCTTCACCGTCTGGGAGCGGTCATACAGGGTCGAGATGTCGACTGACGCCGGCAGCTGCGGGCGGAGTTGATCCACCGCGGCCTTGACCCGATCGGCCACCGCCACCGTGTTGGTGCCGGGCTGACGCTGGATGGCGAGAACGATGGCCCGCTCGCCGTTGTACCAGCTGGCCTGCTTGGTGTCCTGGACGCTGTCGATCACCCGGCCGAGGTCGCGGAGGCGCACCGGTGCCCCGTTGCGATAGGCCACGATCAGGCCGCCGAACTGCGCCGCGTTGGTGAGCTGCCCCTGGCTTACCACCGCGTAGGCCTTGTCGGTTCCCCACAGGGTTCCGGTCGGAAGGTTCACGTTCCCGTTATCGACAGCGTCGGCGACGACATCGATGCCGATGCTCCGGGCCGCCAGCTGCTGAGGGTCGAGCTGGATCCGGACCGCGTAGGTCTGGGACCCGTAGACCTGGACCTGGGCCACTCCATCGACCGTCGAGAGCCGTTGGCCCAGAAAAGTCTCGGCGTACTCGTCGAGCTGGGACAGCGGCATCATGCTGGACCGGAGTGCGTAGTACAAAATCGGCGATGAAGATGGGTCTACTTTCCGGAAGCTCGGCGGCAGCATGTTCTGGGGGAGCTGCCGTACCGCCTGGGAGATCGCGGCCTGCACGTCCTGGGCGGCGGCGTCGATGTTCCGGCTCAGCGCGAACTGCAGGGTGATCGAAGTGCCCCCCTGGTTGCTGGTCGAGGTCATCGTCGCCACCCCGGGGATGGTGGAGAACTGCTTCTCCAGCGGGGTTGCCACCGATGAGGCCATAGTCTCGGGGCTGGCCCCGGGCAGGCTGGCGCTTACCGAGATGGTGGGGTAATCGACGGCGGGCAGATCGCTCACCGGGAGCTGCCGATACGCCACCAGGCCGAAGATCAGGATCCCCGCCATCACCAGCGTGGTCATGACGGGGCGTCGAATGAAGAGTGCGGTGAAGTTCATAACGCCCCCAGCCGGGTCGTGTCCGGCGTGGCCTTGATTTGTACTTTGGAGCCCTGGCGCAGCCGCAGCTGGCCGTCGATCACCACCCGGTCACCCGCCTCTACCTCCCCGTTCACCACGGCGTCGTCACCCACCGTCCAGCTCACGGTCACCGGCCGGGTTGCGGCCGAACTGTCCGGCTGAATCACGAAGACGAAGCTCCCCTGCTGCCCGCTGACTATCGCCGCCGAGGGAATCACCAGCGCGTTCGGCTCCACGTAGAGCTGCAGCCGCACGTTGGCAAATGCTCCGGGCCACAGCGAGCCGTCGTCATTGGGAAAGCGTCCCTTGAGCAGGATGGTGCCGGTGGTAGTATCCACCGCATTGTCCACGAAGCTGAGGCCACCCTCACTGGGGTCGCCGCCGCTGGAAGGCTCCGCCCGCACGACGATGTCTTTGCCCTTGCCCAGATGGGCCTGAATCAGCGGGAGATTCACCGCGGGCACCGCAAAGCGAGTCAGGATCGGCCGGATCCGATTGATGACCACCAGCGGCTGTTGCGCGTTGGCCCGCACCAGGTTCCCCTCCCGCACCAGCAGGCTCCCGGTGCGCCCGATTATCGGCGCGCGAATGGTGCAGTACTGCAGGTTCAGCCTTGCCTGCTCTACTGATGCCTGAGTCGCGGCCAGCGTGGCTTGGGCCGCCTCGGCTGCGGTTCGGGCCTGGTCGTATTGCTGCGCGGTGACGTACTGCTTGTCCACCAGCTCCTGGTAGCGCTTCTCATCCTGCGCCGCATTGGCGGCCTGGGCCCGGTCGCGCGCCAGCATTGCCAGCGCCTGATCCAGCGCGGCACGGTAGGGCCGCGGATCCAGCTGAAAGAGCACCTGGCCCTGCTTTACTTCGTCGCCCTCCTTGAAGGCGACTCGCTGCAGGATGCCGCCCACCTGGGCCTGGACCTCCACGGTCTGCAACGGCTCGACCATGCCGGTCGCCGCAAGCTCGAACGGCATCGGCCGGCGCTCGGCGACGGCGACTTTTACCGGCACCGGCGGAGTCGCCGGGGGCTTCGCCTTCGAGCAGGCGGCAACCAGCAGCAGGGGCAGCCAAAAGCCGACGGGTTGGTTTTCATCGTGAAGGCGTCTGGGAGGCGGAGTCAGGCTGGAGCCGGAGGGAGCTACCGCCCCGCTCATCGAGGACTCCCGCGTCGTGGGCGAGCTGGGCCAGCGAGGTGTTCCATTCCAGCCGGGCCATGACCTGCTGGGCCCGGGCATCGGCCAGCGCGGATTGGGCCGTGAGCAGATCGAGTACGGAGCCGACCCCGGCCTTGTAGCGGCCCAGGGCTACATCGTTCGAGAGCCGGGCGCTGGCCACGAGATCCTCACTGGTTCGCACCCGGCGGTCGGCGGTCCGCAAGGCGTAATACGAGCTGAATACCTCGAAGACCACCTGCTGTCCCAGGATGTCGGTTCGGGCGCGCCGCCGCGTCGGCGAGGGCTGCGGCCTGCCGCTGGTCATAGATCCGGGAAAAGCCGGCAAAGATTGGAATACGTAGGCCCAGCGACAGGGTGTAGTTGTTGCCGCCCTGGGGCAGGGTGGTGGTATAGGTCCGTCCCCCGGTCCCATTCAGTTCCAGCGACGGGCAGCCGGTTGGCTCGAGCAACCGAGATCTGATCCCGCGACGCCTCGTATTCCGCCGCGGGCCGCGGCCAGGTCGGGCCGCGCTTTCACCGCTCGCGCGATCAAGGTGTCGACGCTGTCGGCCAGCACCGCGGGCGGCGCCTGGGCCGCGGTCGAGTCAATGTCATACGGAATATTCGCCGGAAGTCCCAGTGACAGGGCCAGCGCGCCACGCGAGGTCTGCAGGTTGCCCTCGGTGGTCTGGGCCGCAAGCTCGGCCTGAGAAGCTGCGGTGCGAGCCTGGAGCACGTCCGCAATGGTCGCGACCCCAACCCGGTGCCGCTCGTTCGCCGCGGCCAGATTGGCCTCGGCTTCCCGCAGCGTGGTTCGCTGAGCGTCGAGCAGGGCCCGGTTCGCGACGTATTGGAAATAGGCCGTCTGGATCTGCAGCACCACATTCTGCAGGGTCGCATTGTGGGTAAAGTTGGCGGCGACCAGCGAGTTGCGTGCCGCTCCCACCTTGCCGGAACGGCCGCCGAAATCGAACAGGAGGTAGGTGAGACTCAGGCTCGGGCTCAACACCGATTGGGTGACTGCGCTCCGCCCCTGAGAGGCGACGGTCTTGAGCCGGGTGCCGGTGACATCGCCGTCGATGGTGGGGAAGTAGGCGCCGCGCTCCGAGCCGTACGCCGCCGCGGCCGCCCGCGCGTTGGCCCAGGTGACCCGGGTCTGGGGATTGTTTCGCAGGCCCAGATCCACCACTTCGGCCAGGGTCAGCCGCTTGATCCGCGCTTCCAGGTCGGGAGGAACCGCTGGGACGACGGCGGTCGTCTCCCGCCGCTCCTCCTGGGGGGAGGGGTCCAGGCGGCGCTGGGCGACGGCGGTACGCCGGCGACACCACCGACCGAGGGGGTGCCCACACAGGCGGCCAAGGCAACGCCTGTGCTTGCCAGAAGCACCGCAAACAGCGCCCTCACCCGAGGGCTCCGACCTTGGCCAGCCGGTCGCCCCGAGTCGCTCGCCATTGGGCCAGCGCCTCGGTGATGACTTGAGACATGTACGCGTAGGCCTGCTGATATTCCTCCAGCCGCTCCATGACCTCGGCACTTCGAATCGGCAGGCTGGTCCGAGCGGCGCCGATGGCTTCATGAAACCGCTGCCACCGCGCCACTCGCTGATCCATGGTGTGGCTGAAGAGGTCGGTGGGAACCCGGTAATAGTCCCGCCGGTCGCCCGGCCGGCTGATCCGCTCCAGCACAGCGCGCTGCTCCAGCATGCGGGCGTTAGTGCTTACGCTGGCTTTGCTTACCCTGAGCTCATGGGCCAGATCATCCAGCGAACGGGCGTCTTCGCTGACCAGCAGCAACCCGAAGATCCGGCCGGCTATTCGAGGCAGCCCGTCGGCCTCGAGTGCCAGCCCCATTCGCTCGATGAAGTGCGCGGTTCGAACGTCCATTGCAGTCCTTGAAGAAGCGCCCGAAAGACGCGGTCTCGTAACGAATGTTAATACGTTCAGTATCGACTAAACGTTGGGGAACGAGCGCAGTCAGGAAGATTTGGTTCGCTGAGCGAGGGTGTTGCGCAGGTGGGTGGCTTCCTCGGACACCACCCGGACCGCAATCCGGGTCTCCCGGAGCAGCAGGACGCAGCCCAAGACCAGTCCCAGGACGCCGATGAAGCCGGCCGCAACCGCGACCGTTTCCAGCGTTGCCGGCAAGGCTCGGACCGGCGTGCTCAGGAGCGCCGCCCCGACCAGGGAGGTGAGCGCCGCCGTGGCAAAGGCGCCGATCGAGGCGTAGAAGAAGCGCAATGCGCTGAGCAGCAGGAGAGCCCGCCGTTCGGCGCTATCCATTTCCTTGAATCGGAGCGCGCGCAGGCCATCGTCGGTTCGGGTGGGCGACTCGAGGTGGGTGGCCAGCGCACGAGCTCGGTCCACGGCCCGGGCCAGCCGGTTGCTGGTGCTCAGCACCAGGATCGACGAGGCGTTGGTGAGTACCGCAGGTGCGACGATGAGCGATAGCGCGGCAAACGGATTGGTGGGATCGCTCATATTCGCCGGCGCCGTGAGGGTCAGCCTGAATATGAACAGAGCGCGCACCCGGTCAAATGGGTGCGCGCTCATGACTGCGACTCGAGATGAGGCTAGTCGCCCAGTCGAATCCGTTCGATCCGGTGGGTCTTGGCCTGGGTGTTGTAGAGCTGGAGGCTCACGATGTCTCCCGCCTTGGAGCTCTTGAGCGCCTGCTTGAGGTCCGCCGTGGTCTTCACCGGCTTGCCCTCCAGCTCGAGGATGATGTCGGGACCCCCGTTGTCCGGATCCGCGACCTCGCCGTACGAGGGGCCGCCGGGGGTGACACCGGTGACCAGAAGGCCCCGCTGCTCCGACGAGAGGTCAAACTGGCTGGACCGCATCCTGATCGACCGGTTGCACCGTGAGGCCGAGCAGATCGACCGAGGCCGCTGCCTCGTCGCTCGAATCGGCCGCATCGTTCGAGTGCTCCGACTCGCGCGAGGCGACGTCGCGGGGGGCCGCGACTTCCTGCAGGCGGACCTCGAGCGTCTTCCGCACTCCACCCTTACGCGCCACCTCGACCTTCACCTTCGTCGCCGGCCTTGCGGAAGGCAACCTGCTGCTGCAGCTGGCCGACGTACTCCACCGGCTTGCCATCAACTGCGATGATGATGTCGCCGGGCTGCATGCCCGCCTTCTTGGCCGGAGAGTTGGGGGTGAAATCCTGTACCAGCACGCCGCGGATGTCGGGCAGCCCGACGTACTCGGCGTCGTTGGCGGTGGCGTTCTGTACCGTCACGCCCATGGCGGAACGGTGAACCTTGCCGCCGCTGATGATCTGATCCATCACCTGGTGAGCGAGATCGATCGGGATGGCAAAGCCGTAGCCGGAGTAGAACCCGGTCTGGCTGGCGATCGCCGAGTTGACCCCGATGACCTCACCCCGGACGCTGACCAGCGGGCCGCCGGAGTTGCCCGGGTTGATGGCCGCATCGGTCTGGATGAAGTCCTGGATGCTGCGGTCGGACTGACCCGGCAGGGCCAGGTCCGCCCCTTGGCGCTGATGATGCCCGAGGTCACCGTGAAGGTGAGGTTGTCACCCAGCGGGTTGCCTACCGCCAGGACCCACTCGCCGACCCGTGCCGTGCTGCTGCTGCCCAACGGCGCGGGAACCAGGTTCTTGGCGTCGATCTTCAGCACCGCCAGATCGGTGTTGGGGTCGGTGCCGACCACCTTGGCCTTGAACTCACGGCGGTCGAGCAGGCGAACCGTCACCTGATCCGAGCCATCGACCACGTGATTGTTGGTGAGGATGTAGCCATCCTTGGAGACGATGAAGCCCGAGCCCGAGCTTTCCTGGAACTGGGGCTCCTGCTGCATCGGCGGGAAATTGCGGAAGAACTGCTCGAACCCGGGCGGTACCATGCATCCTGGGCCCGTTGCCGTTGCCCATCTCCCTGCCGAGTAGGCTTATGGCCGGACTTGATGTACACGACGCTGGGCTTGACGTGCTCCGCCACCGAGGCAAAGGCTTCGCTCAGATCCTGGAGCGACCCCACGGCGCGGGGCAGGCCGGGGCCGGTCGCGGCTACGCTGGTGGCCTGCGCCTGCTGCTGCTGGGCCGCCGACTGATAGGGTAAATGAAGGAGGCCAGCGTGCAGCAGGCCAAGGGCAAACGCGAATCCGACGCCGCTGGACCGCAGCCGGCGAAGCCAACCGTGCGACATAGCAACTCCCGCATGGAATCCATCAGGGTTCGGAGCCGGATGCTCCGATTAAGTGTTGAGATGTCCGTGCGGCGGATTTCGTCGCGCTGCGGCGCCTGAAACGGGGTAGGCTGGGCTGCCGTACGGGGGTAACCGCGTTCCCGTACGTTACCATTCATCATCCGCGCCCGGGCGGACCATCGCCCGGGCTCTCCTATCGCCGGAGCACTGATGTATCGGACTACCCGTTATCGTCCCGACCTGTTTGCCGGGCTGGTTGCCATCTCGCTCGCCGCCTGCAGCAGTGGCCGAACCGCCCCACCGCCGGTCACGCCTGCCCACGGCACCACCGGCACGACGGTCCGCGCCGCAGGGCTCGAGGTTCCGGCGTCCGAGGCCTACGATCGGGCGGTGGCCCTGGGTACCCGCACTCGGACCGGAGCTCCCGGCCCTCGCTACTGGCAGCAATGGGCGGACTACAAGCTGGAGGCCGAGCTCAATCCGGTCTCCAAGCGGCTGACTGGGCAAGGGCTCGATCGCCTACTACAACCGCTCGCCCGACACCCTGCGAGAGGTCTACGTCCAGCTGCTCCACAACATCTTTGCTCCCGGCTCGCGGCATAACACCGACGTGCCCTGGGCGGTGGAAGGTGTCGAGCTCAGCCGGGTGGCGGCCCAGGGACAGGAGCTCAAGCCCAGCGACGACCGGGAAAGACCAGGCGTACCAGGTGGACGGAACCATCATGCGCATCCGGCTGCCTCACCCGCTCCCGCCCGGCGGGTCTGCGGCCTTCGACTTTGCCTGGCGGCTTCGGATACCGCCGGACGGCGCGCCCCGCGGCGGGCAAGATGGGGAAACGTTCTACATCAATTACTGGTATCCCCAGATGGCGGTGTATGACGACGTGAACGGTTGGCAGACCGACCAGTACCTGGGGAACGCCGAGTTTTACATGGGCTACGGGAACTATGACGTGGCCCTGACCGTGCCGGCGGGCTGGCTGGTGGACGCGACCGGACGGCTGCAGAACCCGGCGGATGTTCTCTCCGCGCAGACGAGAGCCCGGCTGGACTCCGCCAGCGCATTCCAGCGGCATCGTGCATGTGGTGACGGAGAATGACCGCACGCCCGGGGCTGTCCACCACGGCGGGGACGAACGGCAAGCTGACCTGGCGCTACCGGGCGGAGAACGTGCGCGACGTCGCCTGGGCCACCTCGGCCAAGTATCTCTGGGATGCCGCCAATGCGGTGGTCGGCGATGTGAATGGCGACGGCCGGCCCGACACCAGCGCCATCTATTCTTTCTATAGGCCGGAGCAGCGGATCAGCCACTGGGACCAGAGCGCGAAATACAGCAAGTACTCGATCGAGTTCTTCTCCCGCTACCTCGCCCCGTACCCCTATCCCCACATGACCGCCGTGGACGGCCCCACCTCCTGCGGGGGGATGGAATACCCGATGATGACCTGCATCGGGGGCCAGTGGGACACGCTCGGCCTCTACGAGGTCACCACTCACGAGATCGGGCACATGTGGTTTCCCATGGTCGTGGGCTCGGACGAGAAGCGATACGCCTGGATGGACGAGGGTCTGACCCAGTTCGATCAGTCCCAGTCGATGGACAGTTTCTTCAAGGGCTTCGACGATGAGGCGCGGAACCGGAAGAATTACCTCGACTTTGCGGAGACCGGCGGCGAGGTCGAGCTGATGCATCACGGAGACCGCTACCCCAATTACCCGTCCTACGGAGTGGCGAGCTACTACAAGCCGGCCAGCGTCATGGTGGCATTGCGCGGCGTGCTGGGGCCGGATGTCTTCCACAAGGCATACACTGAGTACATCCGCCGGTGGGCCTACAAGCACCCGTCGCCGTACGACTTCTTTCACACCTTCGAGGATGTCTCCGGCAAGGACCTCTCCTGGTTCTGGCGCGACCTGGTTCTTCGAGACCTGGAAGCTGGATCAGGCCATCGATACCGTCACTACCGTGGGCGACTCGCTCGATATCGTGGTGGAGAACAAGGGGCGGGCGGTGATGCCGGTGCAACTGGCAGTGACCCGAGCCAACGGCCAGGTCGAACGGATCACCCTGCCGGTGGAGACCTGGTACGGCGGTGTCCGCCGCCGGTCGGTGCGGGTTCTCCGCCAGCCGGTCGTAAAAACGATCGAGATCGACCCGGACAAGGATTTTCCCGATATCGACCGAAGCAATCAGGTGTGGCCCCGGTAGACGACTAGCTTTAGGTCATGTCCCGCGTCCTGATCGTCGCCAACCGGCTGCCGGTGACCGTCAACGCCACCGACTCCGGGGTCGAGGTCCAGCGAGAGCTCGGGCGGCCTGGCGACCGGTCTCCTCCGGCCGCACGAGCAATCGGGCGGGCTCTGGATCGGGTGGCCGGGTACCTCCGACAAGCTGACATCAAAGCAACAGGCTGAGCTGGAAAAGAAGCTGAGGGACATGCGCCTGGTGGCCGTGCCCCTCACTGAAGACCAGGTGGCCCGGTACTACGAAGGGTTTTCCAACGGGGTGCTCTGGCCCCTCTTCCATTATCTGATCGACCAGGTCCCGCTTCATGTGCGTGACTGGGAGCCCTACGTAGAGGTCAACGAACGATTCGCCAACGTGGTCGCCGAACATTACCAGCCGGGCGACCTCATCTGGGTCCACGACTACCAGCTGCTGTTGCTTCCCGAGCTCCTCCGCCGCCGGCTGCCCGACGCCCGGATCGGCTTCTTCCTTCATATACCGTTTCCTTCCGAGGAGCTGTTCCGGGCCCTCCCTGAGCGGGATCGGCTGCTCCAGGGACTGCTCGGCGCCGACCTCGTTGGCTTCCACACCCCGTCGTATCTCCGGCACTTTGCTACCTCGCTCACCCAGATTCTGGGGCTCACGGTAGAAATAGACCGGGTGCAGGTGACTGATCGAGAAGTCCGGCTCGGGGTGTTCCCCATGGGTGTGGATACCGAGACCTTCACCCGGCTGGCTAAGGATCCGGGAGTCGACGCCGAGACTCGGACGCTCCGGGGAGACGGGAGCGTCAAGCTGCTGGTAGGGGTGGACCGGCTGGATTACACCAAGGGCATCCCCCAGCGTCTGCTCGCCTACGAGAGACTGCTCGAGACCCATCCGGAGCTACGGGAGCGGGTTCGCCTGGTGCAGGTCGCGGTTCCGTCCCGCACCGGCGTCGAAGCGTATCAGGAGTTCCGTGCCCTGGTCGAGGGCCTGGTCGGCCGCATCAACGGTGCCTTCGGTACCCCGCACTGGGTGCCGGTGAACTACATCTACCGGGGACTGGCCGAGCCGGAATTGGTTGCGCTGTATCGGGCGGCCGAGGTCATGCTGGTGACCCCGCTGCGCGATGGGATGAACCTGGTGGCCAAGGAATTCGTCGCGTCCCGGGTCGACGGCGATGGCGTGCTGGTGCTGAGCGAGTTCGCCGGGGCGTCGTGGGAGCTGTCCGAGGCCATCCAGGTGAACCCGTACGACGTCGAAGGGGCGGCCGAGAGCTACTATCGCGCTCTCACGATGAGCCCCGAAGAGCGGCGAACTCGGCTGGGGCCCCTCCGCGCCCGGGTGGAGACCTACGACGTGCATCGGTGGGCCGCCAGCTTTCTCGAGCAGCTGGAGACCATAACTCACCGCCCGCCGGCTGCCCAGCGCGCACCCGGCGGAGCCCATGCCGCTCACCAGGCTCTGGTGAGCCGGCTTCGCGATGCCGAAGAGCTCCTGGCGTTGCTCGACTACGATGGCACCCTGGTGCCGTTCACCGCCACGCCCGAGCTGGCCCGGCCCGATCCCGCCCTGCTCGAGCTGCTGGCCGCGCTGGCCGCCCGCCCCCATAGCGAAGTGCACGTGGTGAGTGGCCGGAGCCGGGAGACGCTGGAGCGCTGGCTCGGCGCCCTTCCGGTGACGCTTCATGCAGAGCACGGCTTCTGGTCCCGCCGGCCCGATGGATCCGGCTGGACCCCGATCGCGGAGGTGGGCGGTGCCTGGCGGGAGCCGGCGATCGAGATCCTTCGCGACTTCACTGCCCGCACCCCGGGAGCGCTGATCGAGATCAAGGACGTGGCATTGGCCTGGCACTACCGGCTGGCGGACCAGGAGTCCGGCGCTCGCCGGGCCAACGAGCTCCGGCTTCATCTGGCCCAGCTGCTCAGCAACCAGCCGGTGGAGATTCTGGCGGGGCACAAGGTGGTCGAGATCCGGCCTTACGGGGTACACAAGGGCCGGATCGTTCCACCGCTCACACCCGAGCGGCTCGCCACGACCACAGTTCTGGCTCTGGGGGACGATCGAACCGACGAAGACCTCTTCGCCGCTCTCCCACCCGAGGCGATCACCGTCAAGGTGGGGCCGGGCGCTACGAAGGCGCGCTTCCGATTAGAGGGGGTGCCCGCGGCCCGAGCGCTGCTGCACTCGATGGCCGAGGCCGAGGTTCCGCGCTAGAGGATCACTCGCTGGGAGTCGCGGCGGGCTCAATGTGCTTCAACGCTCGCCGGGCTGAAGCCGCAATCTCATCGTTGATCTCTTCATCCACCATCTGCTGCAGGCGGGGGACGGCGGCTTTGGCGGCCGGACCGATTTCCAGCAAGGCTACGGTGACGGGAAAGCGGACCGAAGCAGCGGGGTCGTCGAGCGCGACGATCAGCGCGGGTACCGCGGCGGCCGCGGCCGGCCCCAGGCCGGCGATCTCGTAGGCGGCAGCGTTCCGAGTCTGCGGCGACAGGGCCTTGAGATCGGCGACCCACTGGCTCAGGGTGCGGCCGTTGGAGACCGGCTCCTTGGCCTTCACCGGCTTTGCCTGAGCCAGGGCCCCGGAGGCGAACACGATCGCGGCGATTCCCGAGGTCCCCAGTACTCGTTTCAGCATGATCTCCCCTGCGTTGATGGACTACTCCGCCTACCAGCGGCATCTCCTCGGAATATAAGCCCCTCACTTCCCCCGAATCGCCGCCGGGGAACCGAGCGAGGCGTAGAGGTCGTCGAAAGCCTGGCCTCCCCGCTCCAGGCGGGTGGTGTCATCGGGGTACGCCCGCACCAATCCCCGCAGTAAGGCGGCCACACCGGGCGCTTCTTCGCGGCCGAATTTCGAGTCCTTGCAGTCAATATCGTGGACGATTTCGCCGATGGTGCGCAGTGCTCGATCGCGCAGCCCGGCGCGCTGCAGCAGGGTCTCGAAGGTGCAGCGATCGCCCTCATGGGTGTACTCGGCCTCGAACATGTCGAAGCGCACCTCGCCGGGCTTGGGCTGGTAGGATTTGGAGTCGGTGAACTTGAACTTGGCCTTGGGATCGATGAATCGCCGGATCAACCAGGCGCTGGCAATGCGATCCACGAAGACGTCTCGCCGGGTAACCCAGGTGTGTCCTTTCATGTCCTCGCCTCCTTTCGTGCCCTTACCTGGCCCTGGCCGCCCCAGCCGGGCCTCAACCACAGCCAGGGATCGCTCCGCTGCTCGGCGGCCGGGGGCGCCAAAGAAGTCGAGCGCCTGAATCTCCTCCAGCCGCCGGCGTAGCTTGCCGAGCTCTACTTCCAGCTCGGAGGGCTGCCCGGAGTCCTCGGATGGGGGTTGGCTGCGACTTCCGAGTCGCTGGGCTGCCACGACGATTTCGGCGTACTCGACATCCCGCTCGGCCGCGAACATGGCCTCCAGCTCCGCCTGACTGATTCCCTCCACGAAGCGAGCCTCACACAACGTGGCTTCTCCCCCGTCGGCGACGATCTCCCGCAGGAGCCAGCGGAAGTCCTCCACCGCTTCATCCCGGTAGGGGAGGACGTAGACCGAGTTCTTCAGCGCCACCGCCCCCATGCGTTGCAGCCGGCGCCGCACCTTGACCCGGAAATAGTCCGGCTTGGGCGGGATCTGGTGGATCAGGAGCAGCCAGCGAGACTTGACAGTCTCAGTTGAATCATTCATATACCAATTGTATCACCAACCAATGAGGCACAGCAAGGAGAATCCATGCTCTGGGTTACCCGCTCGAAGATCCGGGTCAACCGCGCAGCCACTGGATGGCTGGTCCGGCGCTTCATCGACCCGGGCGCTAGCTTTCGGTTCGTCGAGCCCACGGACGTGGCGCGGTTTCAGGCTGAGCACGGCGCCATCGGGTTCGACGCACCGGGCGCCACTTATCCTCATAAGGACGGCCGCGGGCGCTGCTCGTTCGAGATACTGGTCGAGGAATATCGGCCGGAGGATGACGCTCTTCGGAAGCTGGCCGGCATCGTTCACTGTGCTGACTTTCCGAACGAGATGGTCGGCGGAAACCGAGCCTTCGCCTGGACGTATGGGAACCTGGGACACCATCTCGCTGGTCGCGGGCGTCCGTAGCCTGTGCCCCAGGCCGGCTCTGCCGCTGGAAGCAGTTGGGCTCCGCGCCATTTCGCGCGGTTTTCCCCTGGTAGCAGCCAATGACGACGAAACCCTGCAGCGGAGCGCGTTCCTATATGATGCGTTGTACGCCTCGATTCGTGGATCGTGACATGAGCCTTCTTCGAGTTCTCGCCACCGGCTTCCTACTCAGCGCCACTGCATTGCCTTCGCCGGCCGCAGCGCAGAGCCCCTCAGTCCACCGCCGCCGACAACTCAATCGCTGCCACCTATCGCGGCGTCGCCGACAGTCTCATCGCCGCCGCCACCGGTGACAGCGCCGCCTACACTCGGCTCGGATTGCTGGTGGACACCTTCGGGCATCGGCTCAGCGGCTCGGCCAGCCTGGAGGCGGCTATCGACTGGATCCTCTCTGAGATGAAAGCCGACGGCCTCCAGAACGTGCGAGGCGAGCGAGCGATGGTGCCCCACTGGGTGCGCGGCGCCGAATCGGCCGATCTGATCAAGCCCCGAGCGGCCCCACTGCGGATGCTGGGGCTGGGCGGCAGCATCGCGACGCCCAAGAACGGGATCACGGCCCCGGTACTCGTGGTCAACAGCTTCGACGACCTTCGTTCCCGGGCCTCGGAGGCCAAAGGCAAGATCGTGCTGTTCGACGCGCCGTTCACCAGCTATCGGGAGACGGTGCACTATCGAGTCGAGGGCGCCTCCGCGGCCGCTCGGGTCGGCGCAGTGGCCTGCCTGATCCGCTCGGTGGCCTCCTTCTCGATTCGCAGCCCTCACACCGGAGTCATGCACTACGACTCGACCGTGGCCCGGATCCCCACGGCGGCGCTCAGCGTGGAAGACGCCGAGATGCTGCATCGCTTCCAGGACCGGGGCCAACCGGTGGTGGTCCGGCTTCGGATGGCAGCTCGCACCCTGCCGGACGTCCCCTCGAGGAACGTGGTGGCGGAGGTCACCGGCCGTGAGCGGCCCGATGAGGTCGTCGTGCTCGGCGGCCACATCGATTCCTGGGATGTAGGGCAGGGAGCGATGGACGACGGTGGAGGCGCGGTGGCCGCGTGGCAGGCGGTCAGGCTCATCCACCGGCTGGGACTGCATCCCCGGCGGACCATCCGGGTGGTGCTTTGGACCAACGAGGAAAACGGGGGCAAGGGTGCCCTGGCCTATCGGGATGCCCATGCCGGCCAGCTGAGACCAGCATGTGCTCGCGATGGAGTCGGACAACGGCGCATTCACCCCTCACGGCTTTCGCTTCACCGGCTCCGACGCGGCGCTCGCTCGAGTGCAGCAAGTCGCGGCCCTGCTGCAGCCGATCGGGGCGACCAGCGTGTCCCGGGAAAAGGACTCGCCGGAGGCGGACATCGCTCCGCTGGTCGAACGGGGGGTTCCTGGAGTCGGTCTGGATGTGGATCGGACCCGCTACTTCTGGTTCCATCACAGCGACGGTGACACGCTCGACAAGCTCGACCCCGCCGAGCTGGCACGCTGCGTTGCGGCCATGGCGGTGATGGCCTATGTGGTCGCTGATCTACCGGATCCGCTGGCTCGCACCGCGGCGCGATAACCTCAAAGCATGATCAGGCCCAGGCGGATGGCATTGGCCACCGCCTCCGCCCGGGTGGAGACCGCCAGCTTGGCGAACACCGAGGTCACGTGGGTCTTGACGGTGTGCTCCGAAATGCCGAGCCGGCCCGCAATCGCCTTGTTCCCGAGTCCCTCGGCCAGTAGCCCCAGGATCTCGACCTCCCGTCCGGTGAGCGCGATGGGAGCCCCGATGAGCATCGGGCTTCCGGCTGTTTGAACCGCCGCTCCAGCGCCGGCCGGCTCCCGGACGGTCAGGCCTGCCGCCACCGCCAGAACGGCGGCAACGATCTGATCGGCAGTTGCGGTGCGGGGCAACGCCCCCTGGGCTCCATTGCGCAGCGCGCGGCTAGCCCACGCGGACGCAGGCTCATCTCCCAGCAGCACCACACCAGGTAGCCGCGCTACTGTGTCCGGCTGCGCTCGAAGCGGGAGGGGCGGACTCTCACCCGGTTCCAGTGCCAGCACCATCACATCGGCTTCCACCAGCTCCAGCGAGCTGCTCACCCGGGCCGGCGTAGCTCCGCTCTCCAGCACCGTGATGTTGGGTTGCCCGGAGAGCAGAGCGGTCAGCCCGGCTCGCACTGCGGGAGACGTGGCGACGACGAGTACCCGGGTCACGCCGCCCGTTCACCGGTCTCGGCCAGAAAGCGTTGCACCACCGAGACCGGGATAGCGTGCGCCAGGCCGCCTGCTACGAGGGTATTCAAACCGATCACCTCTCCAGCGACGTTGGCGAGCGGGCCACCGGAGTTTCCCGGCGCTAGCCGGATATCGGCGCGAATCCAGCGAGTCCGCCCGGGGCCTCTGGCCAGCCCGTGAACCACACCCAGAGCCAGTGCGTTGGCGAGGCCGAACGGATGGCCCAAGGCCAGCACGATCTCTCCCGCCCGCAACGCGCCGACCTCCCCCGGAACCGCTTCAGGCAGGCCGGTGGCAGGAATGGTGATCAGGGCCAGGTCGCGGCGCGGATCGCGCCAGCGGACTCGGCCTTCGAACACTCGTCCGTCCCAGAGCTCGATCTCGAGTGAGCCGGCCCGGGCGACGTGAGCGTTGCTGACGATCAGGCCGTTCCGGCTCCAGATCACCCCGGAGCCTTCGCCCATCCGGTGGGCCCGCGCCTGGACCGTGATCCGGCGCAGCCGTTCGGCTGCGGACTTGAGCTCGGCCTCAAATCCCCCCAGGCCCTCGAGTACTGCGGTGGTCTCCATCCTAGTGTCCCTTACGCGGGCGCTCGCCTACGGTGATCGCCACCGGCTGGGATTTTCCGGCCCGCACAATCCGAAGCTTAGCCTCCTTCCCTACCCGCTCGGGGCCGAGGAAGCTCAGAATATCGGAAGGGTCGCCGACGTCCTCGCCCTCGATGCCGGTGATGATGTCGCCCAGCAACAGGCCGGCCCGGTTGGCCGGTCCGCCCGCCTCGAGATTGATGATGACCAGTCCCACTTTTCCCCGGAGGCCAAGCTCCTGGCGCATGGCCTCGGGCAGGCGCACTGGCTGCACCGCCAATCCGAGGTACCCTCGGCTGACATGGCCCTTCTTCACCAGCTCGCCGGCAACCCGGTCCACGGTCGTTACCGGCAGGGCGACCGCCATGGCGCGGGTCAATCCCGAGGTATTGATTCCCAGCACTCGCCCCCCGGCTTCGACCAAGGGGCCGCCGGAAAACCCATCGTAGATCGAGAGGTCGAGCCGGACGAAGCGGTCCACCCGTCCGCCCTGCCAGGTGCGCCATTCGCCACCCACAGCGCTCACGATGCCGAGGCTTGCCGTCACTTCGGGACCGGGGCGGCCAACCGCGAGTACGAGGCGGCCTACCTGGAGACTGGCATCCGGCGCCCGTTCGGCCGGGGGAAGGCTGGAGTCGGTGCGGAGAACCGCGATGTCGGTCGTGGGATCCCGACCGGCCAGAGCTGGCGGCGGCGGTGCCTCCGTCGGGCAAAGTGAGCGAGATGTCCTCGTCGCGGGTGAGGGTATGATTGGCGGTCACCACGACTCCCGGGCCCCAGACTACGCCGGAAGAGGGTATGCGGCGACGGCCGTGAATCGCGACCACCGAGCGGCTGACGCTGCTAACGGCGGTGGCGAGATCGTTGGAGAGTCCAGCCAGGGTGCCGGTGGCCGGTGCGGTGGTGCTCATCGTTCCTCCATTGCTGTGTCGGATGCATGATGGGAGAAAACCGGAGCGGCCGTCATCGGCCGAATGGGGGAGAGGGGATCGGACGTTTCGGCGAGGCGGCAGTCCCCGCCGGCGAAACCGAGGGGTAAGTTGTTCCGTACCGGGTACGAGGGCCCATGCTGCTAGCGCTTCTCCTCATCTTCCATTCTGATCCCACTGACCCACCTGGCACCTATAACGGCCGGGCCGGGCAGCTCGACGTGCGGGTGCCCCGGCAGGAGGCCGAGGTCTCGGTGGACGGGAAGCTGGACGAGCCGGCCTGGGCCGGGGCCGCAATGCTGACCGGATTCTCCCAGTTCTCGCCCACCGATGGCGTGCCCGCGGCCGATTCTACCCAGGTCCTCGTCTGGTACTCCTCCACCGCCATTCATTTCGGCATCCGGGCCTTCGAGGCGCACGGGGCGGTCCACGCCACGCTGGCCGACCGCGACCGGATCCGGCCGACGATCAAATCCAGATCCTGCTCAGCACCTTCAACGATGGGCGCCAGGCGACCGTGTTTCGCGGTGAATCCATTCGGGGTGCAGTCGGACGGAGCGCTGGTGGAGACCGGGTCGACCAGTGGAAACGGGTTCAACAACGCGGTGGTCAAGCGGGAGAGCTCCGGACCTGAGCCCGGACTACGTGTTCGAGTCCAAGGGCCGAGTGACGGAGTATGGCTACGAGGTCGAAATCCGGATTCCGTTCAAGAGCATCCGCTTCCAATCGAAGAAGGAGCAGAGCTGGGGCATCAATATCGTCCGCCTGGTGCAACACTCGGGACGGGAGGATTCCTGGACTCCGGCTCGCCGGGCCAGCGCCTCGTTCCTGGGCCAGTCCGGCCGTCTGGTGGGACTCACCGACATGCGTCGGGGAGTGGTGCTCGACGTCACCCCGTCGGTCACGTCGAAGACCACGGGAACCAGCGGCGCGAGCGGCTGGAATTACGACGGTGGCGGCCCCGAGTTCGGCGGCACCGTGCGCTGGGGGGTCACCAGCAATCTCACCTTGAACGGCACTGCCAAGCCCGACTTTTCCCAGGTGGAGTCGGACGCCACCAGTTTCACTTCGATCCTCGAGACGAGCTCTTCTTCAACGAGAAGCGGCCCTTCTTTCTCGACGGCATCGAGCAGTTCTCCACCCCGAACAACCTGATCTACACCCGGCGCATCATTCAGCCGGTTGCGGCGGTCAAGCTCACCGGCAAGAGCGTTGGGTACCGATCTCGCCCTGCTGAGCGCGGTGGACGATCAGGCCGGGTCGGCGACCGGCGACGATCATCCGATCTATAACCTGCTCCGGGTCCAGCGCGATATCGGCTCCCAGTCCCGGCTGGGCATGGTGTACACCGACCGGATCGAGGGTTCCAATTACAACCGGGTGGCCGGCGCCGATGCCCGGCTCGTGTTCGGCGGAGTCTACAGCGCGAAGCTGCAGCTGGCCGGAAGCCGTACCCGCCGCAACGGGATCACCCAGACCGCGCCGCTCTGGTCCGGCCAGTTCATCCGCACCGGACGGACCTTCGGAATGCGGTACACAGTGAACGGAATCCACGAGGACTTCCGGGCCAGCAGCGGCTTCGTTCCGAGACCAGGGCTGGTCCACGCCACGCTCGACCATAGCGTGACTATTTACGGAAAGCAGGGAGGGCTGATCGAGAGCTTCACCGGCGACATGGTGCTGGACGGCACCTGGGAGTACCAGAAGTTTGTAAACGGTCAGGGAATCCAGGATCAGAAGCTGCACTTCAACACCAACACCCGGCTGAAGGGCGGCTGGATGCTGGGCGCCTCCGTGCTCAACGAGTCCTTCGGCTATCCGGCCGGGGTATACGCGGATTATGCCCTCGAGGTGCCCGGGCCGGGAGGGATCGGGACCGACACAGTGCCGTTCACCGGCAGACCCACGATCCCCAACCGGGACTACGTTCTCACCCTCGGCACTCCCGAGTTCTCCCACTTCTCGGGGAATCTGTTTTTCCTCTGGGGTCACGACGAGAACTTCTACGAGTGGACCAGCGGCAAGATCACCTGGCTGGAGCTGACCCTGGACTGGCGGCCCACCGATAAGCTCAGATTCAGCGGCTTTTATCCCCTTAACTACGTCGGCCGGCGCAACGATGGCAGCACGGTTGATATCTGGCGCAGCCCGCGTCTCAAAATGGAGTACCAGCTCTCCCGGCCGATCTTCCTCAGGCTGGTGGGCGAGTACACCAGCGAGCGGCGTGACGCCTTGCGAGACGACACCCGCACCAATGCGCCAATTCTCATCTTCGATCCCGGCTCCAACACCTATGTGCGCACGACCCCCTTCGGCCGCCGCTCGTTCCGGGGAGATTTCCTGTTTGCCTACCAGCCCACGCCCGGGACCGTCCTTTTCGCCGGCTATGGGAGCACCCTTCGCGATCCGAGCGAGCTGGGGCGGTCGAGCCTTCGCCGGATGCGAGGACGGGTTCTTTTTGAAGCTGAGCTACCTGTTTCAGATGTGATTGGAAGGCTATTCGCTATCCGCTATCCGCTATTCCGTTACCCGCTACTTGTAGGCCGCTCCGCGCAGAACTCTATTGAGCCTGGCAAGCATACACCGCACCCTGAGGACCTCACCAGATAGTTCTTCGTATTTAGACGCCGATCAATAGGCCGATGTCGCGGGACAGCAGGAGATGGTATTCGAGTTCTGCGGCGGACCCGAGGCTAATCCGTACGAAACGACTGAATTCTAAGATCCCCGTTGCGGCCGGACCCCTCCGCGATATTTGCCGGAATCGAACTGGCTGACCTACGAAGCTGAGCGGTCAGCCCATAAGTCTCTGTCTTGGGAAAGGTCGTTGTGGCTTGATAGACCTGGCAGATTACCCTGTGCGCCACTTGCCAGACTTCTAGTTTCTTAAAATCGCCCACGGGCTCGGCTCTATCCTCGTCAGGACAAGCAGAGATGGGCCGAGGCGGGTCCTGTAGGAGAATCCTTTATGCTCGCATCAGTACCCGTTTACTCCGCGAAGCGCGATAGCGGATAGCGCATAGCGCATAGCGCCCCCCCACATTGACATCCCGACTCCGGAAGTCGTAATTTGAATCCACACCTATGAGCCTTCTCGCCGCTGCCTCGACCGCGCCCATGCGGTGCTGCTGTACCAACCCACCTCATCAGGGAGAGGCGGCAGCCGCGGTGCGCTAGAGACAAGGGCGCTTCAGGAATTTCACCGGCCGCACCTCTTCGAGGTCCGCGGCCGGTCGCGTTTTGGACCGTTGTGCAGTCTACCCTAAGGAGAGAGCCATGAGCCCAGTGCAATCAATTCCCGCAGTAACCCCGATCGAGGAGCGCGGGTACGCGCACCCGGAGGTGCTGGTCTCCACCGACTGGGTGGCCCAGCATCTCGACGACCCCAAGGTCCGCCTGGTGGAATCGAACGAAGACCTCCTGCTCTACGATACCGGCCACATCCCTGGCGCGGTGAAGGTGGATTGGACCAACGACCTCAACGATCAGGTAGTGAGGGACTACATCGATCGCGATCGGCTGCAGCGGCTGCTCCGATCCAAGGGGATCGATAAGGACACCACCATCGTGTTCTACGGCGACAAGAACAACTGGTGGGCCACCTACGCACTCTGGGTGCTGCAGCTGTTCGGCCTGAAGAACGTGAAGGTGATGGACGGCGGGCGGCTCCGCTGGGTGGACGAAGGCCGGCCCCTGACCACCGATCAGCCCAAGTATAAGGAAGGCAACATCACCGTCGGCGAGCGGGACGACGTCCGGATTCGCGCCTTCCGAGACGACGTGCTGAATCACCTGAAGAAGAAGGGCCAGCTGGTGGACGTGCGCAGCCCGGAGGAGTTCCGGGGCGAGAAGACGCACATGCCCGAGTATCCCCAGGAAGGATGCCTCCGGGGTGGCCACATCCCCGGGGCGAAGAGCATTCCGTGGGCCAAGGCGATCGACCCCGAGACCCACACCTTCCGTCCTGCCAGCGAGCTCAAGAAGCTCTACCAGCAGGACAACAATCTGCGGCCTGACGCCGAGACCATCGCCTACTGCCGGATCGGCGAGCGCTCGTCCCATACCTGGTTTGCGCTCACCTATCTGCTCGGCTTCGACAACGTGCGGAACTATGATGGGTCGTGGACCGAGTGGGGCAACGCGGTGCGGCTGCCGGTGGAGAAAGGAGCTGGGAGCTAGGAGCTGGGAGCTCACGAGTCGGAGCTCCCGCCGATCTGCTCGGGCACGTTCGTCACGATCCCGCACACGCCTACGCCCCAGAGGCGCTGGGCCGCCGCCGGATCGTTGACGGTCCAGACGTGAACCGGGCAACCCAGCGCCCGGGCGGCGGCCACGAAGCTGCGGGTGGGAACCCGCAGTCCCCGGTGGCGCTCCGGCACGGACAGGGTGCGATAGGGCACCGCGGCCGGGCGCCGGCGGAGCAGCATTGCCCGGTAGAGCGCGCCGATCTCCTGACCCGACGCGGCGGTGGCAAAGGGCGGCTGGCGAAACAGCTGCAGCGCCGCCTGCTGCTCCGATGCCAGCACGCAGCGCTCTACTGCGCCCTTCCTGGAGGATGACCCGGCGCACCGCCTCTTGCGCCGCCGGCTCCTTTACCTCCACCATAACCGGGATCCCGGGAAACCCGCTCAGCACCTCGGTCGAGGGTCGGCACTCGTGCGGCTCCGCCGCGAAAGGGATAGCTCCGTCCGCCGTCGGGAGTGAAGCGGGCGCCGGCATCGACCGCTGCAAGGCCCGCGAGCGTAAGCGCAGCCAGCGGGCCGCTGCGATCGGTGGTGCGATCCAGCGTGGGATCGTGCAGCACGACCGGGACGCCATCGGCGGTGAGCCGAACGTCGAGCTCGAAGGCGTCGGCGCCTTGCTCCACCGCCAGCTGAAAGGCGGGCATGGTATTCTCGGGTGCGGAACCGGACGCGCCGCGATGAGCTATGACCGGCCGGGCCGACAGATCCAGGAGCGGGTTCACGGTTGGAGGTAAGATAGGTGAGCAGCCGGCGGTGAGAGTCTGCCTGATCAGCATGGAGATCTTCGCCTGGGGAAAGCACGGCGGCTTCGGGCGGGCGACTCGAATCATCGGACGCGAGCTGGCCCGGCGCGGGGTGCAGGTGTTCGCCGTCGTGCCCCGCCGCGGAGATCAGCGCCCGGTCGAGCTGCTGGACCGGATCACCGTGCTGGGCTTCGAGCCGGCCAGGCCCTGGCAGGCGGTACCGCTGCTGCGGAGCTGCGATGCCGATATCTACCACTCGGAGGAGCCCTCGTTCACCACGTACCTTGCCCGGCGGGCGATGCCCGACCGCAAGCACATCGTGACCCTGCGAGACACCCGGGAGCTGGGCGACTGGCTGACCGAGCTGCGCTACCCCTCCCTCAACCGGCTGCAGGTCCTCAGCAATTTCCTCTACGAGGACAACACTCTGGTGCGCCGGGCCGTGCGCCAGGCCGACCGGGTCTTCTGCGCCGCCGAGTTTCTTCGGGCCAAGGGGGCCCGCAAGTATCGCCTGAAGACGGAGCCGGTGCTGCTCCCCACGCCGGTTGCAGTGCCGGCAGAGATACGGAAGTCGGACCGCCCGACGGTGTGCTATCTCGCCCGCTGGGACCGGCGCAAGCGGCCCGAGCTGTTCCTGGATCTGGCACCCAGGTTCCCCCAGGTGCGCTTCGTGGCGCTGGGCCGCTCCCGCGATCCGGAGTACGACCGGCGGCTGAGGGAGCGCTATGCCGGCATTCCCAACCTCGAGATGCCGGGCCATCTGGACCAGTTCGGCTCGGACGGGCTCACCAACCTGCTTTCAGAGAGCTGGATCATGGTGAACACCGCCCAGCGCGAGGGACTGCCCAACGCCTTTATCGAAGCCGGCGCCCACGGCTGCGCGATTCTGAGCGCGGTCGATCCGGATGGGTTTGCCTCCCGCTTCGGCGCCCATGTGCCGAATGACGATTTCGCCGGCGGCCTGGCCCACCTGCTCAATGGTGGCGAGTGGCGCGCCCGAGGGGAACGGGCGCGGGCCTACATCCGGGATACGTTCGAGCTGGAGTCAGCGATCGACCGGCATCTTGCGGTCTATACCGAGCTGATGGCCGAGCGCTCCCACTAGGAACGAGGAACGATGTCTATTGCCGATCTCCGTCGCGAGTACGCCCGCGCCCGGCTGGATGAGGCCACGGTTGACCCCAATCCGGTGGCGGAGTTCGGCCGCTGGTTTGACGAGGCGCTCAAGGCCAAGGTGCTGGAGGCGAATGCGATGACCCTGGCCACGGTCGGCCAGGATGGCGCCCCGTCGGCTCGCATCGTCCTGCTCAAGGGGATCGATGAGCGCGGCTTCGTCTTCTTTACCGATTACCGGAGCCGGAAAGGCGAGGAACTGAAGCACAATCCGCAGGCTGCGCTGGTGTTCTACTGGCCCGAGCTGGAGCGGCAGGTGCGCATCACTGGACGCACCGAGACGATCTCCCGGGAGGATTCCGAGGCCTACTTCCGCACCCGGCCCCGGGGCAGCCGGATCGGTGCCTGGGCGTCGCATCAGAGTCGGGTGATTCCCGATCGTAAGCTGCTGGAAAAGCAGGTGGCTGAGGCGGAGAGGAAGTATCCCGGAGACGAGGTTCCGCTGCCTCCCTATTGGGGCGGGTTTCGGCTGACGCCGGATGCAATCGAGTTCTGGCAGGGGCGGGAGAGCCGGCTGCACGATCGGATCCGGTACGTGCGGGACGGCGGCGGTTGGCGGATCGAACGGTTATCGCCATGAATAACAAGCCCGGCCATCGGCCGGGCGTTGTCATTCAAGCACAGCTCTCCGATAGAAATTCGCCGTGATCCCTCCCAGCACCCGCCGCCCGATCACCGATCCCCCGTACAGCTGGAACCGCTGCTGATCCAGCACATTGGTGGCGGTGCCGTGAATCCGCAGGTTGTTGTTCACCCGATATCCCGCGCTCACATTCAGCAGCTCGCTCGACGGGACATATCCCTGGAACACCCCGGCTGCCCACTGGTAGCCATCGATCAGCCGCAGGGTCACATCGGCGTCGAAGCCCTGACCTCCGACGTACGACAGCCCGATGTTCGCCTTCTTGCTCGGCGTATTGGGCAACAGCTGGTCCCCGGCCCGCTGCGACTTCACCGTAAAGTCGAACCCGGTGAACGACACATCGGCCCGGAGCTCCGGAGTGAGCTGGTAGCCGAGCGCCCAGCTCGATGCCCCGCTCGGTCACCCGGCCCGGCGTTGGTGTAGGACAGCACCACCGCGCGGCTGCCGTCCGGCAACGTGGCCAGTGCGGGAGCGCCCGAGATCGTGGTTCCTGCCACCACCTGGGCATATCCCGCCTGAAGCACCGGGATCGGCGCCCGCAGCGCCGCAGCCTGGGCCGGGCTGATCTGGCCCCCGGCCTCGAGCTGGTTGATCCGCGTATTCAGTGCCGCGAGGTCTGCCGGAACGTTGATCCCGTTATCGGTGAGCTGGAAGGTTGGAAACAGCGGGTTCACGCCGGGCAGGAGGTCGGTCACGAAGTCGGTCAGCTTGTTGATGTAGGCATCGGCGGTGAAGTAGAACGAATTCGTGATGCTTCCTTTATAACCCAGCTCCCAGCCGGTGACCTTCTCCACGTCCAGGTTGGGATTCCCCAGCGCGAGCGCCTGGGTCTGGGCCGAGAAATTCCAGCTGAGCGAGCTGTCGATGTTGAGCCCGGCGAGCGCGGCGGGGGGCAGGCTTGCGGCCACCTGCTTGTAATAGGTCTCGATGCCACCTTCTACCGTCGCCGGGCCGGTGGTCGGCGCTGCTGCGGGAGCCCGGAGGAAGAACTCGGAATAGTTGGGCGTCTGGAACGCGCGGTTGACCGAGAACCGGAAGGAGTGGCTCTCGCTGGGGCTGAAGACCAGTGCGCCCTTGGGCGAGAACTGGGTTTTGAACAGCGAGCCATCGTCCACCCGCGCGGCACCGACTACCCGGAGCTGCGGCAGGAGCTTGTACTCGACCTGGCCGTAGCCGGAGTAGTAGTCGTCGCTCCGGTTGTCGTCGGCCAGACTCATCAGCGTCCCCGAGGTGTTGACCCTCGTGTTCCGATAGGAGGCTCCGTAGACGATCCGGCCGCGCTCCTGCTGGAAGTTCCAGTTCTGCTGCCCTTCCACATGGAAGATGTCGGAGCGCTCCTCCAGGGGAGCGCCGGAGGAGAGGGCGACCTGCGGATCCAGCGAGGTCCGGCTGTTCCAGAACGCGAAGAGGTTGTAGCGATCGGCGGCAAGGGCCACCCGGGCGTACGGCTTGATCGCCTTAAGCACCTGGACCCGGCCGATGCCGGTCACGAACACCTCGTTCTGTACCTGGGCCGCGCCGCCATCGGCGGAGAGGACCGAGCCGTTGTTGAGGTAGTAATCCAGCCGGCCCGAGCCGTAGGCGTTCTTGAGTGGGCTCCGGTCGCCCAACGGCGCACCGGTGACGGGGTCTTTCGTCTGGCCGTTGAGCGGGGTCAGCTCCCGGGTCAGCCCGACCGGCTCGTCGGTGGCGGGGGCGTATTCCTTCTGCAGCGAGGTGCCGTCGTTGAGGGTCCGGGAGCGGGAGTAGGTGTCGCTCCGGTTGTACCCGGCGTTGAAGCGATAGCCGAAGCGGCCGCCGCCGAAGACGCCGGCCTGCCGCAGATCGCCCCGGAACGTCTCCAGCTCGCCGCCGGCGAGGGTCAGCTTGGTGCCGGCAACTTCGCGGGCCTCCGGGGTGATGATGTTGACCACCCCGCTGAACGCGTTGGCTCCGTAGAGCGCAGAGCCGGGACCCCGAACCACCTCCATCCGGCCCAAGTCCTCCAGCGGCTGCACCATCCCGTTCCACTCCTGGGCGCCGAGGAAGGCGATCGAGAGGTCGCGGCCATCCTGGAGCACCAGCATCCGCCGGTTCAGCGAGGAGTTGAATCCCCGGGCATTGATGTTGAAGTCGTTGACGCCGCTCTGGACCACGTCCACGCCCGGGGCGGTTGCCAGCGCCAGCGGAGCCTGTCCGGTGATGGACGTGTTCTGCAGCACCTGGGGCTCGATCACGGAGATCGCGGCCGGCGCCTCGACGATCCGCTCCGGGGCCCGCGATGCAGCGGAGACCACCAGCTCGGTCAGCGCCAGCACCACCGGCTCCAGCGCGGCGTCCACCGTCGTCGCCCCTTCGGCCGCCACCGTGACCGGCTTCTCCAGCGGGCGGTAACCCAGCCACTTGAAGACCACCGTCTGGGGCCCTTCCGGCACCCGCCGCAACGTGTACCGCCCATCGGGACCGGTCACCGTAGTCACATTGTTCTGCCCGCTCTGCACCGACACCGAGACACTCGGCAGCGGCGATCCCTCACCCGAGCGGGTGACGGTGCCGGTTACGGTAGCCGGTGCCCTGGGCAAAGCCAGTCCGGGGAACCAGGGAGAGCGCGAAGGTAAGACCCAGAATGAGGCTGACCGGGAAGCGGGCGGACCAGGGTTGTGGCATACGCGTCCTCATCTCCATGGATGGCGTCATGGTTGGACTGATGGCCGGGGCAAGCAGCTATTTTGGGATCCGAATGACAACGGAGAAGCACAACCAGTATACAGGCGGGAATGGACTTCGACCAGACGATCGCACCGTGAGCTCACCTCGGCGTTGCTTCTACATGTACCCGTCCCGCCGGAGCGTCTCCAGCCCGCCCCCATCGTCCTGATCCTGGGCCCGGCCGGCCCGTTCCGCGATCCTGGCGAACCTGCCGGTCCTGAGCTCCGCGATGATCTCTTCCGGATTCCGGGCAGTCGACTCGACCGGCCGGGTGCAAGGGTAGCAGCCCAGCGAGCGGTACCGGGTGCCGTTCCCCTGATCGTAGTAGAGCGACACCGTGGGGATCGCTTCGCGACTGATGTACTCCCAGACGTTCAGCTCGGTCCAGTCGAGCAGGGGATGAATGCGCACGTGGGTCCCCGGCGCGAACTCGGTCTTGTACTGATTCCAGAATTCGGGAGGCTGGTCACCCACGTCCCAGACGTTTTCGGTGGACCGGGGCGAGAAATAGCGCTCCTTCGAGCGGCTTCCCTCCTCGTCGGCCCGGACCCCGGCTATGACACCGGTGAAGGGTTCCCGGTTGGGGTCCAGGTCGTACCCTCCGGTGGCGTGGTTGAAGCGATAGCGGGGCCACTGGCCGCTCAAGCGTGTGCTGAAGCGCCTGAGTCTTGAGCAGGGTGCAGCAGGTGATCCGGTCGACGGCTCCAGCCGGAAAGGTGCGCCCTTCCTCGAGCGCCTGCCGGTTCTGGCCGTAAATGAGATTCAGCCGCCACTCGCGAGCCAGTTGATCGCGATAGCGGATCATCTCGGGAATCTTGTAAGCCGTGTCGATATGGATCAGCGGGAACGGCACGTGGCCGAAGAACGCCTTGCGGGCGAGCCAGAGCAGCACCGTGCTGTCTTTCCCGATCGACCACAGCATTCCCAATTGCGTGAAGCCGTTGTACGCCTCACGCAGAATATGAATACTCCGGCTCTCCAGCTGCTCGAGATGATCCATCCCGGCTCCTGTTGATGCGGCGCTTCAGTTGCCCCACGACGACACTGCTCGCCGCGTCCGGTGAGAGGCCGCGGGTGTCGAGCCGCAGCTCGGGACGATTGGGGGGCTCGTAGGGATCGTCGATCCCGGTAAAGTGAGTCAGCTCTCCCCGGCGCGCCCTGGCGTACAGCCCCTTTACGTCGCGCCGCTCGCACTCCTCCAGCGGGGTCGCCACGTGGACCTCGATGAAGTTGCGGCAGAGACCCCGGGCGAACTCGCGCGATTCAGCGTAGGGCGAGACGAACGAGGCGACCACGAACACGCCGTGCCGCTCGAGCCGGCTGGCGAGGTAGGCGATCCTCCGAATGTGCGCGTCTCGCTCCGCCTTGGTGAAGCCGGTGGCAGGGAAGATGTCGCGGACGCTATCGCCATCGAGATGCTCCACCTTCAGTCCCTGACGCCGGAGTTGGTCGCAGACCCGCTCGGCGATGGTGCTCTTGCCGGCCCCGGAGAGTCCGGTCAGCCACACCACCGCCGGCTCGATCTCCCGCCGGCCAAACCGGATCCGGTTCCAGATTCGCTCATGAACGAAGAAGAGCCCGATCTTGGAGACGAACTCGAGTCCTCCAACCGCGAGCGAGAGCGCATAGCGGCCAGTAAAGAGAAAGACCAGCGACGAGGTGGCGACGGTTCCCCAGATCCGCCAGGACACCGCCTTGTAGATCGATCGGGTATGGGTTTCCAGCTGCACGAGATCTCCCTTCACCTGGTCGCGGCGGCCCACCGGGTCTCGACCCGTGCGGGATCGAGCGTGCGGGTCAGCCGGCTCACCTGCTCATGGGCGTCCGGGGGAATACTGAGGAGCACGGAAGCGCCCGCATCCAGCAGCATGACGGCGGCGGCCAACAAGCGGCTCGACCTCGCGCCGGCCCGCGAGGCGATAGACCACTCGGTCCTCGGCCGCCAGCCACGACCGCCATGAAACGGCAACCCCGCCGGACTCGTGCTCGGCTTTCTGGACTACCACCAACCGCGATGGCGAGGCGATGCGTTGATCCGCCAGGCTCGCCGGCTACGGAGCGCACGATCCCGCCGCCGCTGATCTCGTAGTCATCCACCAGCACGAAGCGGCTGGTGCCGGCCAGCTCGTCCACCAGGTCCAGCGCCACCGGCGTCTTCAGCCGGAGGATGCAGTCGGCCACGTCGTGCCGGTCCACCCTCGGCTTCTGCTCGGTGAGCTCCAGGTCGGAGGCGTCAATCACCCGCTCGACCGACTCCAGCCGAGCCCGCACCCGGGCGCTCCCCAGCTTGAGGATGTAGTCCCGGCCGGTGACCAGCGGGCGCTTGCCCAGCCAGAAGAGGCTGACCGCGATGCGGCTCGCGGCCTTGGGCGCGGGCTCTCCCTCGCGCGCCGCGATCTGGCCCCGGGAGACGTAGATCTGCTCGTCCAGGGTAAACCCGGTGGCGCTGCCGGCCGTCGTGTGGCGAGGCGCGCTGCCATTGAACGCCTCGATGCTTCTGACTCGGCTCCGCTTGCCCGAGGGATGGAAGACGACGGTGTCGCCTACCGCCAGCCGTCCGCTTTCGACGGTCCCCGCGATAATGCGGCGGTCATCGCCCTGGGCAGTGAACTTGTAGACGTCCTGCACCGGCATCCGAAACGGCTTCTCCACCGCGCTCGGCTCGGGACGGAAGTCGTCCAGCATCTCCAGTGCGGTCGGGCCGCGATACCAGCTCATCGCGGCGGAGCGCCGGGTCAGGTTGTCGCCCTGCGCGCCGCTCACCGGGATGAAGCCGGCGGGGGTGACGCCGACCTGCCCGAGGAACCGGCCGAACTCCCGCACCAGCGACTGATAGACCCGCTCGTCGTGAGCCACGAGATCCATCTTGTTGATCAGCACCGCAACCTGACGGATGCCCAGCATCCCCATGAGGTACCCGTGCCGCCGAGTGTTTTCCTGGATCCCTTCCCGGGCGTCGATCACCAGGAACGCCGCCTCGGCCCGCGCCGCGCCGCTCACCATGTTCTTGAGGAACTCGATGTGGCCTGGTGCGTCGATGATGACGTAGGTCCGCTTGGCCGAGGTGAAGAAGACCCGGGCCGAATCGATGGTGATGCCCTGGGCCCGCTCGTCCTTCAGGGCGTCGAGCAGGAAAGCGTACTCGAAGGGCCGCGCGGTCCGGGCGCAGAGCTCCCGGATCTGCTCCAGCTTTCCGTCGGGGAGCGAGCCGGTGTCGGCCAGCAGCCGCCCGATGATGGTGCTCTTCCCGTGGTCCACGTGGCCGACGACGACGAGGGAGAGTCGCTCGGTGGGCGGGGCAGCGGGGCAGCGGGGCCGCGGGGCAGCAAAAGCCGTGTGCTGCGGGTACCATTGTAAGTCACCGCTATGCTCGCACGTGCTGTTTGCAATCACCGACTTGCGGCCCCGCTGCCCAGCCACCCCGCTGCCCCGCCTAGCATCCATCGCCGCGCACCGCCCCGATCACCGTGACCACCGGCGCCTCGAGGCCATCCCGATCCGCGGCCTCGGCGATAGTGGCGAGGGTTGCGCGGGTGACCCGCTGCTCCGGTGTGGTGGCGGACTGAATGCAGGCGGCCGGGGTCGCTGGATCGCGGCCTGCGGCAATGAGCTGGGCAGCAAGCGAGGCGAGATTGGCACGGCCCATCAGCAAGACAAGGGTGTCGGCGGAGAGGGACGGGAGACGCCGGCGGATAGGACGGGAGCTGTTCGGCTCTCGTTCGCACGTGTGCCCGGTGAGACCGTGAAGGATTGCGCCACTCCCCGGGCGGTCACCGGAATGCCGGCGGCGGCCGGGCCCGCGATCGCGCTCGAGATCCCCGGCACGACCTCACCTCGATGCCCGCCGCGCGGCAGGCCTCGGCCTCTTCGCTCCCCCGCCCGAAGACGAACGGATCGCCGCCCTTGAGCCGGACGACGGTCTGCCCGTCTCCGCGTGCTCGACCAGCAAGGCGTTGATTTCGGTCTGAGAGTACGCCGCGTGTCCGGGGCCCTTGCCGACGTCGATCAGCAGGGCGTCGGCGCGGGCTTCGCCCAGCAGCTCGGCGCCGATCAGCCGGTCATGCACCACGACGTCCGCACGGCGGAGGAGCTCGAGTCCCCGGGCGGTGATGAGACCCGGATCGCCGGGGCCGGCGCCGACCAGATGCACCGCACCCGGCTGCCTGGCGCCGCTCGGCGCGAGCTCCGCGGTACCGGAAGCGGGGCGGCGGCGGCGGTGGGTGACGCCGGGCAAGATCGATGATGATCTCGACGAGGCCGGGATAATTCCCGATGGCCTGGTCAATGGTGCAGTCGCGAGTCGCGAGTCGCGAGTCGCGAGCAGGAGGCGCGGTATGTCCTCCTCGACATGGGTCCCGCCGCCGATCAGGAACGGCACCACCACCAGATGCGGCAGGGTACGCACTCTCGCATCAGAGCCGACACCGGCGGATCGTCGTCGATGAACGCCAGCCAGTACCTCGCCCGCCACCCGTCGCCGGCGAAGGGTCTCGGCCAGCTGGAGAGTCGGAGCTCCGGCTCTCCGGATGCCGGCGGGTGCCGTGCCCCACCAGCGCGAGCGAGGCCGCGTGCCGGTCGATGCCCTGCTCCCGCAGCAGCTCGGCCACTCGCCGCGCCACCAGCGGAGCGATCGCCGGAATGAGTGCCCACCGGCGGCGTTTGCCGGAGCCGGACCTCGGCGAAGCGGCGGTTCCGCGCGAGCGCCTGGGGCAGCACGTACGTCGGCATAGTGCCCCGCGCTGGTGAGGAGCGGCACCACGGTGACCTCGTCGGACGACGAGCTCGTCCAGCACCGCGTCGAAGCGCGGGCTCGCCCTGGTGGAACGCGACGGCCACCTCGTCGAACAGCCGGCGCGCCCGCACCGCCTCCGCCAGCCGGCGCACCAGGGCGTTGGCGGCGGGATCGCGCCGCGACCCGTGGGCGGCGATGAACCAGAGCGCTCGAGTCATCGGGTCACCTGCGAGCTGAACCAGGTCGAAGGTGGGCTGCTCCCGCCCGGTCACCGCGGTGCGGGGCGATCGCGCGGGCGACGAATGCGCTGGTAGAAGTCGCCCAGACCCTCGCCCTCGAGACGCTCCGCCGCCCAGCGGGCCAGCAGCGGCCGCACGGCCGGCAGCAGCTCTTCGATCGGCACGTCGGCCCGGTAGAGATCCACCAGCCGGTCGCCGGCCAGTCCGCCGCCGACGTAGACGTTGTAGAGGCCGAGTGAGCGGCCGACGAACGCGAGGTCGGCGGTGTAGGGCCGGGCGCAGCCGTTGGGGCAGCCGGTCATCCGAATGGTGAGCGGGGCGTCGCGCAGGCCGAGGCTCGTCGAGCTCGGCCTCGAACTGATCCAGGATCCCGGGGATCGCCCGTTCGGATTCGGCGACCGCGAGCCCGCAGGTGGGAAGGGCGGGGCAGGCGAGCGAGAACCGCCGCGCGGGCGACAGCTCGGTGCCGGAAGCGTCACGCCATGCTGCCGGAGGAGGAGCTCCACCACCTCGACGCGCGCTCGGGTCGAGATCGGTGAGCAGCAGGTTCTGCTGTCCGGTGAGCCGCACGCCGGGGCGGAACCGGGTGATGATCTCGTGCAGCGCCGTCTTGAGCCCGTGGCCCGGCGTATCGACGATGCGCCCGCTCTGAATGAAGACGCCGTAGAAGACGCGCCCGTCCGGCTGGCGGTGGCGGCCGAGGTGGTCGTGAAACGGCAGCGATGGGAGCTCAACCGCTGGGCGTGAGCGGGAACGAGGCGCGCCGCTGGAACTCTTCCCGGAACCGCTCGATCCCCCACTCGGCGATCAGGTACTTGAGCCGAGCATGCCGCCGGTCGGAGCGGTTGCCGTGGTCGCGGAAGATCGCGGCAACCAGACGAACGGCCTCGACACCATGGGCCGGCGGTACGAACCCCAGCGGCTGGGCCAGGCGCGCGGTGGTGTCGGCCTTGTGATGGGTCATGCCGAGCCCGCCGCCGACCAGGAGGTTGAAGCCCTGGATCCGGCCGTCGCTCACGATCGCCAGCAGGCCAACGTCCTGGGAGTAGATGTCCACGCAGTTGTCGATCGAGAGCCCCACCGCGGTCTTGAACTTCCGCGGCAGGTAGCGGTCGCCGTAGAACGGCTCCTCCTCCTCGGTGGAGACCTGCTTCTCCCCGTCGAGCCAGATCTCGTGATAGGCACCTGATTGGGGCCGGAGCTCCCGGGCAATCGCCTCGTGCCACCTCGCGCACCGCCGCGTGATCGGCGTCGGCCAGCGGTGCGGAGCAGCCCATGACATTGCGCTCCACGTCGCCGCAGGCGGCGATGGTGGTGAGCAGCTCCTGGTTCACCCCGGCGATAGTGGCCTTGAGGTCGCCCTTGAGCACGCCGTGGAACTGGAATCCCTGCCGGGTGGTGACCCGGAGAGTGCCGTTGGCGTGTTGATCGGCGATCCGCTCCAGGGCGAGGTACTGGTCGGCGGTCACGACGCCGGCCGGAATGGCGACCCGGATCATGAAGGAGTAGGCCTTCTCCGATCCGGCGACCTCGCGCCCGCGCCGCTCGTCCCGGGAATCCTGCTGGTAGGTCCCGTGGAACTTGAGCAGCTGGATGTCGTCGTGCTCGAAGTGCGTGGCATCGGACGCCAGCGTCTCCGCGATGCTGCCGCGTAGATGGCGGCCGTTTCGTTTTGCGAGCTTCGACTTTGGACTCGGGTTTCATAGGTCTATGGGTCAGAGTCTAGGGTCAGGGGTTCTAGGGTCGATACTAGGTCTGAGGAGCTAGGACTCTGACTCTCGACCCTAGACCCTTAATGCATAACCCGCACTCCGTCTTCTCCGTCCCCGCCCAACGTCCCGTCCGGCTGTACTCGCCCAGGCTCGAGCCCGGCACCGGCGCGGTGCAGTGGGTGCACCCGATGGTCGGGTAGCCCTGCTCGTGCAGCTCGTTGTAGGGGACCTTGTGCTCTCGCACGTAGTCCCACACCCGCTGCCGGTCCCAGGCGGCCAGGGGGCAGATCTTGAGCACCTGGTAGTGCCAGTCCCAGCCCACCAGCTCGACCCCGCTCCGGCCCTGGCTCCGGGTGATCGCCGTGATCCACACGTCGGCGCCGGTGAGGGCCTGGCGCAGCGGGGCCACTTTCCTCAGCTGGCAGCAGAGATCGGGATCTCGTCGCCACAGCTCCGGCTCCGTAGCGGGCCTCCTGGGCTTCGCGCGTGAGCGAGGTGCCGCGGTTCACGAAGGTGACCAGCGGATAGCGGCGTACCATCCGGTCCCGGAGGGCGTAGGTCTCGGGGAAGAGGAACATGGTGTCGAGATACACCACCGTCGGCGCCGCGCCGTGTTTGGCGTACATGTCGATGAGGGCGCACCCCTCCATGCCGAAGGAAGTGGTGAGCACCATCCGCCGGTTGCGGAACCGCTCCGCGGTCCAGGCGATGAACTCGTCGGTCGGGGTGTGCTCATCGATCGGTTGCACGTCCAGCTCAGTCGCCACGCTGTGCACTCCAGGGCATAAAAACAGAAAGGCCCGCGGATCCTTCCGCGGGCCGGAACACTGCGCATGCTGCTACTCGCCGCTAGAAGGTCTCTCTCCCGGGAAGGGTCATACAAGCACAACACATACACCCGAGGGCGCATGCGTTGGTGGAGAGATTGCTGGGACGAAGCGGCATCATGTGCATATTTATGCCTGGCCCTGAGTCTTTTGTCAAGCGGATCATTTGCTTCAGAAACCCGACGGAGGTGCAGTTTGAACCTACGAGGAGCCCTCTGTGTCCTCTGTGGTTAAGCTTTTGTTAGATTGAATCTTCCGACAACTCTCTGGGTGCGCTTTCCTATGCGATCTTCATTGCTTTCCGGTCTTCTGGTTCTTTCTCTCACTTCCGGTCTCCGGGCTCAACAGATCAGCTCGACCGAATATGCCGCGCGGCGGGACTCGCTCGCGGCCCACATCGACAGCGGCGTCGTCATTGCCTTCGGCGCGCCCGAGCCGGTGCGGATCGGCAAGTGGACCCAGCTCCCCGCCTTCAATTACCTGACCGGCTTCGAGGAGCCCAACGCGGCGTTTCTGCTGGTGAAACGGGGCGGTCAGGCCACGGGGACTCTTGTTCACCGCCAGCCGGGACCCCCGCCGGGCGCTCTACGACGGCTTCCCGCCCGACTCCGCGACGGTGGCCCGGCAAACCGGGCTGGCGGTCCGGTCGCTGCCGGCCTTCCGGCCGCTGGTGGATTCGCTGGTGGGACTGGGCTTGCCGGTCTACACCCTGCGGGACTACGCCCAGGCCGATGCCGCGATAGACGACTCGCTGACCCGAGGATCCAGCTACAACACCGATCTGGTGGCTCGCCATCCGGCGTTGCCGGTTCGCGACGCGCAGCCGATCGTGGACAGTCTCCGGGCCCGGAAGAGTCCGGCCGAGCTGGCCCAGCTGCGCCGAGCGATCGACATCACGGTGGCGAGTCTCCAGCAGGCAATGCGCTCGGCCAAGCCGGGGATGTGGGAGTACCAGCTGGAGGCGCTGATCGAGAGCGGGTTCCGCAGCCGGGGAGCGGACGGGCCCTCCTTCGGCTCGATCGTGGGCTCCGGTCCCAACTCCACGCAGTATCACTACGAGAAGAACGACCGCCGGATGGCCGCGGGTGACGTCGTCGTCATGGACGTCGGTGCCGCCTATCATGGCTATGCCGCCGATGTCACCCGCACGATCCCGGTGAGTGGGCGCTTCACCGCCGAGCAGCGGGCGGTCTACCAGCTGGTGCGCGATGCCCAGGCCGCGGCGGAGAAGGTGGCCAAGCCCGGCGCATCGTGGGAAGCCTGGCGCGACTCCGCCCGCATGGTTGAGGCTCGCGGCCTGGCCAAGCTGGGCCTGATCGAGTCACCCGATGCGACGTTCGATCCGCCCTGGGCCTCGAGCTGCCAGACCAAGCCGGCGAGCTGCACCCAGGCCTTCCTCTATATGGCGCATGGCTTGGGACACGGCATCGGACTCGAGGTGCACGACCCACCGCACACCTGGGTGGGAGGGGGCGAGTTCCAGCCAGGTCATGTCTTTACTATCGAGCCGGGGGTCTACATCAGCACCAAGCTGCTCGACATGCTGCCCGACACGCCCAAGAACCGGCAGATGATCGCCAAGGTGAGGAAGACGGTCGAGCGGTATAACAACATCGGGGTCCGGATCGAAGACGACTATCTGATCACGCCGACGGGGGTGGAGTGGCTGTCCCGGGCGCCGCGGGAGGTGAACGAGGTCGAGGCGTTGAGGATGGTGTCGTCCCGAGCGACCTCTGATCGTGCCGGCAGGGCCAGCAGCGGAGCCAGTTCATTTGACCCGACTGGCTTCGACGCGTTAAGGTTCATTTGCCGCCAGGGGCATCGTGGTGGGTGCACGATTGAGAAGACCCTTGGAACCTGATCCGGCTGATACCGGCGAAGGGAGTGCGGCGCCCGCGACTTCCTCGCGCCAGCGCTAGTTCTCCCGCACGCACACGGAGCGACTTGCGATGGCGACCCGCACGAGAATCCCCCGTCCTGCCAATCCACCAAAGCCCAAGGCGCCGTCCACCGGCTCCTTTGCCGACTCATTTCCCAACTCGACCAAGGTGTATGTCGACGGACCTCAGGGTGTGCGGGTCCCGGTGCGGGAGATCGCGCTCTCCGGCGGCGAGCCGCCGCTTCGGGTGTACGACACCAGCGGGCCGCAGGGATTCGATGTGCGGGAGGGCTTACCGCCGCTGCGGGCGGAGTGGGTGGACGCCAGCGCAGATGTCACCCTCGAGCGGACGCGAGGGGGCCGAAGCCGCGACGCGTCACTGCATTCCACGCGAGCCTCCCCGCCGCCCAGCCTCTCCGAGGCACGGGGCCCAGTCACTCAGCTCCACTTCGCGCGGCCGGGCGGAGATCACTCCGAGGAGATGGAATTCATCGCCATTCGGGAAGGCATGTCGCCCGAATACGTCCGCAGCGAAGTCGCCCGGGGACGCGCCATCATCCCGGCCAACATCAACCACCCCGAGCTGGAGCCGATGGTCATCGGGCGCAACTTCCAGGTGAAGATCAACGCCAACATCGGCAACTCGGCGGTGACCTCCTCCATCGAGGAAGAAGTCGAGAAGCTCCGCTGGGCCACGCTCTGGGGCGCCGACACGGTGATGGACCTCTCTACCGGCAAGAACATCCATGAGACCCGGGAATGGATCATCCGCAATTCCGCGGTCCCCATCGGCACAGTGCCGATCTATCAGGCCCTGGAGAAGGTCGGCGGGGTGGCGGAGGACCTCACCTGGGAGATCTATCGTGACACCCTGATCGAGCAGGCGGAGCAGGGGGTGGACTACTTCACCGTCCACGCCGGGGTGCTGCTCCGGTACATCCCGCTCACCGCCAACCGGGTCACCGGCATCGTGTCGCGGGGCGGCTCCATCATGGCCAAGTGGTGCCTCTCCCACCATAAGGAAAGCTTCCTCTATACGAAGTTCCGCGAGATCTGCGAGATCATGGCGGCGTACGACGTCTCCTTCTCGCTGGGCGACGGGCTCCGGCCCGGCAGCATCGCCGACGCCAACGACGAGGCCCAGTTCGCCGAGCTCAAGACCCAGGGCGAGCTGACCCGGATCGCGTGGGAGTACGATGTCCAGGTGATGAACGAAGGGCCGGGCCACATCCCCATGCATCTGATCAAGGAGAACATGGACAAGCAGCTCGAGTGGTGCGACGAGGCGCCGTTTTATACCCTGGGCCCGCTCACCACCGACATCGCGCCCGGGTACGACCACATCACCAGTGCCATCGGCGCGGCGATGATCGGCTGGTACGGCACCGCTATGCTCTGCTACGTCACTCCCAAAGAACACCTCGGCCTCCCCAACCGGGACGACGTGAAGGCGGGCGTGATCGCCTACAAGATCGCGGCCCACGCGGCCGACCTGGCCAAGGGGCATCCCCGGGCCCGGGCCTGGGACGACGCGCTGAGCAAGGCGCGGTTCGACTTCCGCTGGCAGGACCAGTTCAACCTGGCGCTCGATCCGGTCACCGCGCTGGCCTATCACGACGAGACCCTGCCGGCTGAGGGGGCCAAGGTCGCCCACTTCTGCTCCATGTGTGGGCCGAAGTTCTGCTCCATGAAGATCACCCAGGACGTGCGGGACTACGCGGCGGAAATGGAGCGGAAGGCGGCGGAGTTCAAGGAGCGGGGCGGAGAGATCTACGTGAAGGGATGAAAAGCGTGAGCGGGACTAGGACGGGCGTGAGCAGTAAGCGGGAAACGTGGCCGCCCGCGTCATTTCGAGCGTTAGCGAGAAATCGGCCGGGCCTTACGAATGGATCTGGATCCCAACGGCAAGATCTATGGCTCTTGTTGTCTTCCTTCGAGGCGTCAATGTGGGCGGCCACCGAAGGTTTCGTCCCAGCATCCTTGCCAAGGAGCTGACCAAGTACGATGTCGTAAACGTGGGCGCTGCCGGTACCTTTGTCGTGCGCAAACCGGTATCCCGAGTAAAGCTTCGGGCGGCACTGCGCCGGAAGCTGCCGTTCGAAGCCGAAGTTGCGCTCTGCGACGGCCGCGACCTTATACGCCTGGAGGCGGAGAGCCCATTTGGAAGTTGATCGGCCACGGCCGAGCGTGGTTCGATTCGTCGGCATTTTGTCGAAGACCAGTCCGCTCCAGCCCGACCTTCCCATCACCATTCCTGCAGACGGGGAGTGGCTCGTGCGACTCATCGGATCGCGAGGCCGCTTTGTCTTCGGGGAGTACCGCCGGCAGATGCGGACCATCGGGTACCTGGGCCGGATCGATAAACTGTTCGGTGCCCCGGCGGCGATACGGAACTGGAACACGATCACTGCGATCGTCCGGATCTTGAAGGGTTGAGCTCGCCCTGGGGTGAGGTGTCTAAAAAGTCAGTATGAGGAGGCTCTATGAGCCCAAAGACGGAGGCACGGAAGTCCGCCAAGAGCGCCACCGTGACCGGCAAGGCGGTCAAGGGATTCACCGACGAGGAACGAGCCGCGATGAAGGAACGCGTCCGAGAGCTGAAGGCGGAAGCGCGCCGCGGCGCGCGCGCGGTAGAAGGCGGACGGGGAGAGCGACGTGCTTGCGAAGATTGCCGAGATGCCGGAGCCGGATCGCGCCATGGCCAAGCGGCTCCATGCGATCATCAAGACCAGCGCGCCGGTGCTCTCGCCGAAAACCTGGTATGGCATGCCCGCCTACGCCAAGGACGGCAAGGTCGTCTGCTTCTTCCAAAGCGGGCAGAAATTCAAATCGAGGTACGCGACGTTCGGCTTCAGCGACAAGGCAAACCTTGACGACGGCGCCATGTGGCCCACCTCCTTTGCGCTGAAGGAGCTGACCCCCGCCGAAGAAGCCAGGATCGGCACGCTCGTGAAGAAAGCGGTGAGCTGAGCTCGGATGGCAGTGACCGTGTGGACCATCGGGCATTCGACGCGATCTCTCGAGGAGTTTCTCGAGCTCCTCTCCGCGAACAGAATCGAGGCGGTGGCCGACGTTCGTCGCTACCCCGGCTCTCGGCGCTGGCCCCATTTCGCCCGGGAGCCCCTCGAGATAGCGCTCGAGAACCGCGGGCTCCTCTATCTGTGGTTTCCCGAGCTGGGGGGTCGGCGCACACCCAGCCCCGATTCACCGAACACGGCATGGCGCAGCGCAGCCTTCCGGGGTTACGCCGACTATATGGCAACCGAGGCGTTTGCCGAGGGGCTGGAGCGGCTCGTAAACCTGGCCTCCGGGCTGCGAACGGCGGTTTTGTGTGCCGAGTCGCTCTGGTGGCGCTGTCACCGTGGTCTGATTGCTGATGTGCTTCGCTGGCTCGACTTTGAAGTGATCCACATCATGGGACCGGGCTCGACGGCCATTCACCCTTACACTCCAGCGGCACGGATTGTCGGCGGCCGGCTCAGTTATTCTGCGGCCGGCGCTGCCTGACAAGCGCATGCAGCTGGCGAGTAAAGTCCGCGGACCAGCGCTGGTGAGTTTGGCGGTAACTGTCGCCCGAATGCCGGCAGTTGCTCAGACTGTGCCAGGCTGCGGTGCTTCCGATCCAGCCGGGTATTTCACTGGTGTCGTCAGCAGCAAGCAAAACGGCCGGCTCGACGTATCACTCAACCTGCGCTGCGCCGATGACCGATACGACGGGACGTTGGTCACCCCGCTCGGGACCTTCTCCATCACCAGCGGCTCAGCTCATTCCAGTAACTTGCACCTTGTCTTTGCGATTGGAACGGAGGCAGGCACAATAGATGCCATCTTCACCAGCGACAGCTTGCAGGGAAGCTTCACAGCTGCGGGAGACAGCGGCTCCTTAGCGCTTTCTCGGATCGGGGCGCCACTCGCCCCAGGATGGGAGCAACCAACTTTGGATCTCCCCGCTTCGCAGTGGCGTGAGGACCTCGCCTTCTTCGCGCAGGAGATCGTGGCACGGCACGGTAACCCATTTCATGCCATCCCTAAGGTCCGGTTCGACTCCCTGGTCGCCGCACTCGACCGGCGCCTGGACCATCTCAACGGCGATCAGGTATATGTCGAGCTGGACCGAATGGCCAATCTCATCGGTGACGCACATACGTATATCACAATCCCGAGTGACACCCCCCGCTTCCCTTTTGCGGTCCGCCGTTTCGGCACTGAATACCGGGTGGTCGCCGTCGCGAAAGGCAGCGAGCGGTTGCTCGGCTCCCGCCTTATGAAAGTCGAGGAGGTGCCGACTCCCATGGCGATTCAGCGTCTCTGGTCACTGACTCCTGGCGATGAGAACCCCTCATTGCGGCAGGCGCGGGCCGAAAGCTTCCTGAGCTCCGGCACGATCCTTCACGGGCTTGGTATCACGCCGGCCCGCGACGCGGTGACTTTGACATTAGAAGACGACGCCGGGCAGGAGACCCGGGTCAATGTGCATGGTCTTCCGAGGGATTCGGCCGACACTCATCCCTGGAAGGACGGGTTCACTGGAGCGCCACTCTTTAGCCAGCAGCCACACAAATCATTCTGGTACCAATACCTGGCCCAGGCACGAATGGTCTACTGTAGCTTTCGCGGTTACGACAGCCTCCCGGCTCGCGCAACCGGCCTTCTTGCGCTCATCGGCCGTGTCCGGCCTGAGAAGCTCTTGATCGACATGCGGCAGAATGGTGGCGGCGACTTCGAGTTGGGACTGCGGTACCTCATCGAGCCGCTCAGCCGCACACGATACATCAACCGCCGTGGACGACTGTTCGTCGCCATCGGCAGTAATACTTTCTCTGCGGGGATGGCGAACGCGGCACAGTTCCGCACTCGCACTAAGGCGATCCTGGTGGGTGAGACGATCGGTGAAAAACCCAATAGTTATCAGGAACCACGTGAGATGCTGCTGCCCAACTCGCACCTGAAGATGCGCTTTTCGACCCGGTATTATCACTTCGTGGAACGCGGCCCGAATGCCGTGGAGCCCGACTACAGCGTCGTTCCGACCTGGGCGGAGTACCGTGCTGGGCACGATCCAGTGCTAGAATTGATCCTTAGATACCCCAGGTCACGGAGAGCGCCCCATCGTAAAACCCCGTCCGCACGGCGGATCGGTTCTAGGATGCGAACATGAAAAAGTCGGGCGCGGGCCAAGGCCAGTCGGCAGCGAAGCTCATCTCGAAAAGAATCACCGAACTCGGGGACTGGCGCGGGGAAACCCTCAGCCGAATGCGCCAGCTCATCAAGCAAGCGGACCCGGATGTGGTCGAGGAGTGGAAGTGGATGGGTACTCCGGTTTGGTCGCACGACGGCATCATCTGCACTGGCGAATCCTACAAGAATGTCGTGAAGCTTACCTTCGCCAAGGGCGCGTCGCTGAAGGATCCGGCCGGTCTCTTCAACTCGAGCCTCGAGGGAAAGACCCGCCGCGCGATCGACATCCACGAGGGAGAAACAGTTGACGCGTCCGCCTTCAAGGCGCTGGTTCGCCAGGCGGTCGCCCTCAACAGCTCCGGCAAATCGAAGCCTTCGAAGAAGGCGAAGTCGTAAGGCTCACCTCTGTTGGAACTCTGGGGGATCGGCATCCGTACGGCCGATATGCCACGGTCGCCGCTTCTCCCTCTCCTCTTCCTTGCCTGCAGCAGCGCCACGCCACCCGAGCGCTACGGTTTTGTAACCTTACTCGGCAACGACACCGTCTCGGTGGAGCGCGTCGCGCGTTCTCCCACCCGGCTGGTCACCGACGGCGTGGATCGCTGGCCGTTCGTGCGACGGCGGCATACCGAATTCGATCTGGCCCCCGATGGCACGATCCGGCACATGGTGATGGACGTCCGAACGCCGAACGGCCGGACGCCGAGGGAACGGGGACGGAGGGTCACGGCTGACTTCTCCAAAGATGCGGTGACCATTTCGGTCCGCGACAGCGGCGGCGTGCGGGACACCGCGTTCGCTACCGGCGGAGCCATCACCGTGCCGCACGTGTCGATGATGTACAGCGTCATCGAACTGGAGATCGCGGCGGCGCTCCGCCGCGCGGCGGCCACCGGACTGCCGGCAGGCGACAGCGTGCGGTTCCGCCAGTTCTATCCCGATCGGGATGTGGGGCCCAGCTTCACCCTGCACAAGGGTTTCGTGATTCCGCATGCCGGGGGCAAGGTGGAGCTGCGGCACGACTGGCTGGCGGGGACCGGCGACGTGACGGTCGACAGCAGCGGGCGGATGCTGACCTACTCGGGGATGCGGAGCACCTACAAGGTCGCCGTCGCGCGGACAACGACCCTGCCCGACGTCGAAGCGATCGGGGATCGCCTGGCAGCCGCCGAACAGCGCACCGGCCTCCAGCAGCTCAGCGTGCGGGATACCGCCCGCGCCACCATCGGCGCCGCCACCTTCGCGGTGGACTACGGCCGTCCCCTGGCGCGCGGGCGCACGCTGCTGGGCAACGTGATCAGCTATGACCGGATCTGGCGCACGGGCGCGAATGCCGCGACCCAGTTCACCAGCTCGAGGCCGATCACGCTGGCGGGCTTGTCGGTTCCGGCGGGGACGTACACTTTGTGGACCGTCCCCCACGTCGGCGGCGTCGACCTCATCGTGAATCGGCAAACCGGGCAGTGGGGAACCGAATACAGCCGGGCCCAGGATCTGGGCACGGCGCCGATGAAGTCGGACAGCGTGACCACGCCGGTGGAGAAGTTCACCATCGCGATCGAGCCGGGCGACGCCAGGCACGGCACGCTGGTGATGGCGTGGGGAACGTTTCGGTGGACGGCGCCCATCGTGGTGCAGTAAGTGAGGCTACTCGATTTCACCACGGTGGCGCCCCGTGAGGTCGCTCCCGGCTACCTCGGCCGCTACCTCCACTCGGACCATATTACCCAGGGCCGAGTCGACATCGCTCCGGGCGCCGTCATCCCGGACCACTCCCACCCGCACGAGCAGTGGACTCTGTTACTGAGCGGCTCCTTCGAGCTTACGGTCTCCGGCGTCCCTCATGTGCTGCGACCGGGCCAGATGCTGTATATCGCGCCCCATGAGCGCCATTCCGCCCGCGCCCTTACCGCCTGCACCGTCCTCGACGTGTTCCACCCGCCTCGCGATGACTACCGCTGACGGGCAGAATCGTCTCGGACCGCGTAACTCTCCCTAGTTCGTCGTTCCCGCGCTCGCTTCAGAGGTCGAGGCGGTGACGTCCGCCCCCACCGAGCCGGCGGTCTGTGTGGCCAGGCTCAGACGTTGCTGCATCTCGGGTAGCATCCTTGACGCGAACTGCTTCAGCGACTGCACCCGCCCCCCTTCGGCCTCGCGCTGGAACAGCCGCACCACCTCACTATGGTGCCTCACTGCCTCGGCCATGTAAGCCTTGTCGAACGAGGACCGGCCCATCCGATTGAACCGGTCGAAGGTCTGCTGGTCATCTCTCAGCAGGACCGGCGCCGGGAACGCCGCCTGCTTCGCCGCTGCTTTGAGCTCTTCGTTTGCCTTGGAGTAGTCGGCTACCATGCGGTTGCCGAACTCCACGACGGACGGGCTGCTCCCCTTCTTCTGCGCCAGCTGCCCGAGCCTCGCCTGCAGCAGACCATCGCTGCTGACCCTCTGAATAAAGATGCTGTCCGAGACGAGTGCCCGGGTCCCCTGGGCAGCCGCCGGCGCGGCCCCAACCACGGCACTCAGTAACAGACCGGTAACCGTGGCGGAAACGAGATTCTTGACGACCATACCCTAATTCCTTTCGCCTTATGGCATAATGATGGTGATTCGGGGGCTACAGGGCAGGACGAGCGGCTGCGAGCGATGGTTTCGGCCGGCTGCCCGGGGCTTCCAGATTACGGAAAGTGAGACAGTGGCCGGGCGGAGAAGGTTGCCCAGGCCCCAGGGCTGCCGGTGACATTGTCGAATCCGGGGGTTCTCAATCGACGTTCTGATGAAGGCCCCAAGCCACCATTGACCGCTATTTGGAGAAGAAATCATGAAATACCTGATGCTCATCAAACATTCCGAAGCCCATCGCTCTCAACCCATTCCCCCGGCGCTACTGAACGCCATGGGTGAGTTCGTCACCCAAGGCTTCAAGAGCGGCGTGCTCAAGGACACCGCCGGACTCAAGGCCAGCGCCGACGGGTTTCGAGTTCGCTCGAGCGGCGGCAAGCTAAAGGTCACCGATGGACCCTTCACCGAGGCCAAGGAAGTCGTGGGTGGGTACGCACTGGTCGAGGTGCCGTCGCCCGAGGAGGCGCACCAGGTGGCGGAGCAGTTCATGGAGCTCCACCGGGTCCACTGGCCGGCATTCGAAGGCGAGTGTGAGGTCCGGCCGCTGGAGAACGAGTAGGACTTCTAAAGAAAAGCCCGGGTCGTGCAGACACTTAGAGGATCTGCGGCCCGGAGCCAGCGTGGAGTCTTCCCGGAGTACCCAATCGGCCTGGTGGAGTCAGGGGACCCTTTTGCTGGTCCTCGGCCTGGCCTTTGTGCTGATCTGCCGGGTCCTGCTATACCTGTGGGCGCCGGACCGGAGCAGCGACTTCGATCTCCTCTACGACACGGCGGGCCGGCTGCTTCGGGGGACGGACATCTATCCGCTCGGCACCGACAGGTTCCCCTACCCGCTCCCCGCCGTACTGCTCGGCGTTCCCTTCCGGGCGATTCCTCTCTGGCTCGCCCGCCCGGTCTTCGACGTGCTGGTTGGATGGGCCTTCGTCTATGCGCTCTGGAAGTATCGCGGTCCCTACGCGCTGCTCGCGCTGGGGTCCGGAGCCTACTTATTCGCGATGGCGAAGGGTCAGACGACGCCGCTCATCGTGGCCGCGGGCCTGGTTCCCGCGCTCGGCTTTCTCCTGGCGGTAAGACCCAATACCGCCGTCGCCCTCTGGACTGCCCGGCCCTCCTGGTTACCGATCGTGGGCGCGAGCGTTCTCGTTGGCATAAGCCTGGTGCTGCAGCCGAACTGGCCGTTTGACTGGTGGATGGCGGTACCGGCGGACACCACGGATTTTGCGCCGCTGGTGATGCGTCCGCTGGGCGCCGTCCTCCTGCTGGCGGCGTTCCGTTGGTATACCCCGGGAGGACGGCTGCTCCTGGCGATCGCCTGTATTCCCCAGACCATTCTGCCCCACGAGCTGGTCGCGCTGGCCCTCATCCCCGCCAATAGCCTGCAGATGGCGGTGTATGCGGCCGGGAGCTGGATCGCGGTGGCCGCGGCGACCGGCCGGCTGCCCTTCGGCGATGGCCCGGCGGAGTGGAGCTCGATCGGCTGGCCGGTGACCTTGATCCTGGTCTACGTCCCCATGCTGACGGTGGTGTTGCTGCAGCCAGGGCGAAAGGCGGTACTCTGGATCGGGAAAGAGCGCAGGCGGCCACGGCGGCTGCCGGATGATGAGCTCAAGGTGGACGTCACTCTGGACGCTGACGGCGGGGTCGTCGTGACCGTGACCCATCTCTCCACCGGACTGTCGGTTACCGAAACTGCCCCCAAGCGGGAGCCGGCCCACCGAAAGGCGCAGAATCGGCTGGCCGCCATGGTGGCCGAGCACCAGGATCGTCCTCCCGAGGAGGTGGCGAAGGCGAGCTGACGCGTAGTACCTTCCCTTCATCCACGGCAACATTCCGAAGTAGCGAACCCCTATCCTGGGACCGAGCCCGCTATGACCGGTTGCCGAATCTGGCTTCCACTCAGGCTGCTCCTGGCTCTCGCAGCAGCTGGCTGCGGTGGCGGGATCGATCCGAGCCGCATCCCGGTCGAGTATCAATTCGCCTTGAACGCCGCGGGTGGCGACACGACGGTCGAGCGCGCCCGCACCTACGACTGCACCATTTACGGCTATTTCCGTATTCCGCAACCGGTGAGTCCGTCCGGCACCGCGCGATTCCCGGTTTACCTCGAGCGCCGGCTCTTCGAGACTCGTGGCGACCACTTTGAAACGACCAGCGCCGATACCAGCATTGCCGAGGCCGTCCTGGATTACACCGGGCTCGGTGGTGACAGTCTGCAGTTTGTCCTGGGTGCCGGCTCGTATACCGTGAGTCTCGGTCCAGGTGGACGCACATTCAACAATCCCACCGAATACGCCGGAGATTGGAGTTGCGGCCCTGAGGTGCCCTTGGGGCAGGACTCCACGCTCCTCGCCTACGGCTATGGAGCGAGTCTGCGGTTACCGGGAACCTGGCGAGTGTCCGAGATACTGCCGATTGACTGAGCTGACGCCTCTTCCTTCGATGAGACTTCCGTATGGCCGACGAGCCGCTCGTCCAACAACTGCTCACCCTCCGCAGTCTGCTCGATGAGGTCGACGCCCGCCTGACCCGCGCACCGGTCGCTCCAGCGGGACTGGACGACCTCAAGGGCTCAGTCGACACCCTCCGAACCAACATGTGGGCCATCCTCTCGGCGGGACACGGGACGCTCGCCCAGGTTCGGGTCGAGCGATTGAAGTTGCGTCGTGCCGTCGAAGGCCTGCAGGCGGTTCGCGCCGGCCTCACTCCCGAGTGGGCCGGTGCACTGCACCCCGAGCATCTCGAGCTCCAGCTCATTGCCCGGGAGCTCGCGGATCATATCGACAAACTCAAATGACGTCGGGCGTAAACCACGCCGTTGGTGACCACTCGAAACACCCGCCCGGCTTTGGCCGTATCTCAGGCGACACTCTCACAGCGAGGGCGCATGAGATTCGCCCAGAACCGGGGCCGAGTCGCAGGCGTACTGTATCTCCTCACCTCGATCGTTGGCTTCTTCGCGCTGGGCTATGCGCCCAGGCACCTCATCGTGGACGGCAACGCCACGGCGACGGCCGGCAACATCGCCGCCCACGAGACCCTCTTTCGACTTGGCATCGCCGGCGAGCTGATCGGCCAGGCCGGCTTCATCTTCGTGGCCCTGGCGTTGTACGAGCTGCTCAAAGGGGTCAATCGTCGGCAGGCCTCGCTGATGGCGATATTGATTGTGCTGTCGGTTCCGATCGCCTTTCTCAATGAGCTGAACGCCCTCGCTGCCCTGGTCCTGGTACGCGGGGCTGACCTCCTATCCGTATTCGACAAGCCCCAGCGCGATGGGCTGGCGATGCTGTTCATCAACCTCCACGGTCAGGGGTTTGTGGTCGCCGAGCTGTTCTGGGGCCTGTGGCTCTTTCCGCTCGCGCTGCTGGTGTACCGGTCTCGATCCTGTGCCGGTTTCTCGGGGTCTGGCTCGGGATCGCGGGGGTTGCCTGGGTGATGCTCAGCTTCACCGGCATACTGTTGCCGCAATATCAGGACCAGCTGTACACTCTGTCCCAGCCCGCGTTCTTCGGGGAGATTGCATTCATGTTGTGGCTGCTGATCAAGGGTGCCAGGCCAGCAGCGGACGGGATACTCGCTACTGACTGATGCACTCCTTCGACTCTCAACCGGTTCTGGGAGGTGACCTGCTCGAGGTCAGGCCGCTTCGCCCGGAGGATTACGACGACCTCTACGCGGTCGCCAGCGATCCGTTGATCTGGGAACAACATCCGAACAACGATCGCCACGAGGATCGGGTCTTCCGGGAGTTCTTTCGAGAAGCCCTGGCGTCCGGTGGGGCGTTGATCATCCTTGATAACGAGACGGGGAAAGTGATAGGGTCGTCCCGCTTCCACGGCTACGATCCGAACAAGAGTGAGGTGGAGATCGGCTGGACCTTCCTGGCCCGATCCCACTGGGGCGGCCGGTATAACGCAGAGCTGAAGCGGCTCATGCTGGAGCATGCCTTCCGCTTCGTGCGATCGGTGGTATTTCTGATCGGTCCCCACAACCTGCGGTCGCAACGGGCGGTGGAGAAGATCGGAGCCGTGCGCGCCGGATCGAGGCGGGATGGAAACGGCCGGGAGAGCTACGTCTACCAAATCACTCGTGGAAGCCTGAACCGCTGACCAGGAGGAGCCTCATGCGCAAGCTGACCACTGCCCTTGCCCTCGCGGGCCTGTCCCTGGGTTGCACCCGGCCTGCGGCGAAGACCGGAGCGCTGGTGACGAAGGACGCGCAGATCCACTATGTCGTCGCCGGCGATGGGCCGGCGGTGGTCCTGATCCACGGCTGGGCGCTGAGCCTCCGGGAGTGGGATGACCAGATCGCGGCGCTGTCGCCCCACTATCGGGTGGTGGCCTTCGACCGCCGCGGCTACGGCCGCTCCAGCGGGTCCGCCGATGTGTCGGCCGATCCCGGCGACATCCGGGCACTGCTCGACACCCTGCGCATCCGGTCGGCGGTGCTGGTGGGCCATTCGGCCGGCGCCGAGGTCGCGATTCGGTTCGCCGCGGCGATGCCGGAACGGGTCGATGCCCTGGTGCTGTACGGCGGGGCGAGCCCGACAGCTTTCCCGTTCCTCAGAAGGGACCTTCGTTCGCCATGGTCAAACAGCTCGCCCGGCGGGACGGGGTGGACTCGGTGATGCGCTTTGTCCTGTCTCTGCCTCAATTCCGCCCGGGTCCCCATCGGTCGGCCGCAATCGCCGCGCGCTTGGACACCATGATCGCCGGGTATTCGGGCAAGGATCTGTTGGAGGACCATCCCGAATCGGGAGCGTTCCCCAGCCCGAGTCCGAAGCCATGCGCCGGTGGCCGATGCCGACGCTGTTCATCTCCGGCGACCGGGAGGGGGAGCGCTGGCAATTGGTGAGCGACTCGCTGGTGCGCTGGATGCCTGCTGCCCGGAAGGTCCTCATCCCCCGGCGGCGGGCACGGGGTGCACTTCGACGAGCCCCAGCAGTTCAACGCCGCGCTGCTCGCGTTCCTGCAGGACGTGAGGAAGGCGGACTAGGCGAGGTGGCCGAGCAGCGCCGGATCACGGGCAAACTGCCTCGGGCGACGGCTGCGGAGCAAGTGGTGGTGCATCTGACCCGGTCTTTCATTCTGTGGCGGCGGCTCGACCTGCCGGGACACGACGCTGCCGGCCTGAGGCAGACCGCCGGCGGCGCGGAGCTTCGCGGCATGGCGGTGTTTCAGGATGAGGCGGGCCGACTGCACTTCGTTATAGCGTGGGTTGCGACTCGGAGTGGCGGAGCACCGAAGCCACTGTCGAGGGCTGGTGTGGGGCCCGAGCCGTCGCTGTGCGGATTCGACGCTCCTCCGACGGCACCTGGACCCTGAACGGTGTGCCCTGTCCCTCGGTGGCTGGGTGCATCGATCTGGATCTCAGTTTCACCCCGGCGACAAATCTGCTCCCGCTGCGACGGCTGAACCTGGCGGTAAACCAGTCCGCGGAGGTGCGCTCCGCCTGGCTCGAGTGGCCGGAGGCGGAGCTCAGGCCGCTGGTACAGCGCTATGCCCGCCGAACGGTCACGGAGTACGACTACGAGGCCGATCTCCCTGGCACTGCCAGGTTCGGGGGAAGGCTCCGGGTTGAGCCGGTGGCTGGGTGACTGCTTACGCCGGGCTGTGGCAAGCAGGGGCGACAATGGACGTACCTGGAGCCTTCCGAAGCGAGAGCTCGATTAGCGATACACCGATAAGGCTGAATTCCAGGCTTTTTCTGGTCCTCGCCCTCGGATTCGTGCTGGGCTGCCGGCTGCTGCTGTATGTCTGGATGCCCGAGCGGAGCAGCGACTTCGATCTGCTGTACGACGGGGCTACCCGTCTGATCGGCGGCGAGAACCCCTACCCACCCGGGGCACAGGGGCTGCCCCATCTCTGCCGGCGGTGCTGCTCGCGGTCCCCTTCACGGCGATTCCGCTAAGATTGGCGCGGCCAGTCTTCGACATCCTGGTGGGTTGGGCCTTCGTTTATGCCCTATGGCGACACCGCGGACCCTACGCGTTACTCGCGTTGGGATCCGGGGCCTACCTCTCCGCAATGCTGAGCGGACAGACGACGCCACTCATGGTGGCCGCGGTTCTGATTCCCGCGCTCGGCTTCCTGCTGGCGGTCAAGCTCAATAGCGCAATTCCCCTCTGGATTGCGCGGCCCTCGTGGACCGCTCTTCTGGGAGTGACCGGGTTCGTCGCGCTGAGCTTCCTGGTTCGGCCTTCCTGGCCCCAGGAGTGGTGGATGGCGTTGCCGGTGGATGTCAAAGAGCTGATGCCGCCGATCATGCGTCCCCTGGGCTTCCTTCTCTTATTGGCGGCGATCCGGTGGCGTTCAGCGGAAGGCCGGCTGCTGCTCGCGATCGCCTTTGTCCCCCAGACCGCGCTGCCGTACGAGCTGGTCCCCCTGGTGCTGATCCCGGCCAGCCTGACGGAGATGGGGATCTTGGTCGTGGCGAGCTGGATCCCCGTGGCGGTGGCGGCCGGCTGGCTGGGGCTGAGCCACAGCATCGCCGGATGGACCCCGACCAGCTGGACCGCGTCGCTGGGTGCGGTCTATCTGCCGATGTTGTATCTGGTGCTTCGCCGGCCCCAGCGCCGTCCACACCACGGGTCGAGAAAGAGCGCCGGCGCCCCAATCGGGTTCCGGACGAGGAGCTCGAGGTGGATGTCAGCCTCAATGGCAATGGCGAGGTGGTGGTGACCGTGATCCATCTCCCGACCCGGTTGTCGAGCACGGAGACGGGGGAGACGCGGCAGCTGGCGGAGCGGAAGGCGCACGACAAGCTGGCGGCGATCCTGGCGAGCCGGGCGCGGTAAATCCTTCCCGAGGCGCTGCCTGATCGATGACCATGCCACTCGAGACGCTCCACCTCACGCTGGTCCCCTGCTCACCGCAACATCTGCTCGGCCTAATCCAGGAGCCGCAGCGGTTCGCCGAGCTGACGGGGTTTCCGGCAGCGGACGGCCTGGGAGAGTTCTTCGTCTCGGGAGAGGTCTCACCCGAATGGATTCGCCGGCTTCAGGAATCCTCCGGCCCCGATCCCTGGCGTCACGGGTTCTTCGTGGTTGACCGGGAGACCCGCACCGCGATCGGCATGGCCGCTTTCAAAGGCCCAGCCGACCCAGCCGGCATGGTCGAGATCGCCTACGCCATCGTACCCGCCTACGAAGGACGGGGGTACGCCACCGAAGCGGCCAGGGCTCTGGTAGAATTTGCCTTCGCGAGCGATCAGGTTCGGGTGGTTCGCGCCCACACCCTGCCGACATCCAACGCGTCCACCCGGGTGTTGCAAAAGTGCGGGTTCTATCATGCCGAGGACGTAGTCGATCCGGAGGACGGGCCGGTGTGGCGCTGGGAACGGCTCCGCGACTCCCCCCAAGAGAAGCGGCAACCCATCCTGACGGACGAGCGCTATCCGACCCTCGTGGGGCTCGGCACGCTGCTCACGCTGCATGCGCTGTTGATCCTCGGGCCGATACAGGGCATGACGTCCTTGAAACGCGCTGCGGAGCCCCTTTTCATCGGCGTGGTTCAGCTCTGGTACGTCCTGCCGCTGTTGATCCTCTTCCTGGTGGTGGGCTGGAGGCGGACAGCGAAGGTCTTCGCGATTGGCGCTATCGTCACCTTCCTCCTCAACCTGGTGGCCTGCGGAGTCTTCATCCACATCTTGAGCGGCATCGGTAAGTGACCCCTGGACCTCACTGCTGCGATGGTCATTACCTTCTTTGTGCACGACCAATAGGGGAGCTACAGATTGAAAGTACTTCTCGCGGACGACGATCGGGTGCTCACCACCCTGCTCTCCGCCCGCCTCAAGGCCCGAGGTGTGGAGACCGTGGTCGCGCACGACGCCATGCAGGCCCTCATGACCGCGATGCGCACACCTCCAGACGCCATTGTGCTCGATATCCAGATGCCGGGTGGGACCGGGATCGAAGCCCTGAAGAAGCTCAAGGCGTCGTCGAAGACCTCGTCGATCCCGGTGCTGGTCCTGAGCGGCAGCGGCAGCAACGACACCCCCGACCAGGTGAAGGGACTCGGCGCCGACGCCTTCCTGCTCAAGCCGGTCGATCCCGACACTCTCTACCGCGCCCTCTGCCGGGCGCTGGGGCAGCCGGAGCCCTAGGCCTTGAGCGCCCTCAGGCCATCCATGAGCTCCGTCGTTGCCCGCTCGAACTCGGTAAACATCCGGTCCACCTCCGCCAGATTCCCCCGGCCGGCCGTCTCCTCCAACTGCTGGGCCGCGAGCGCCGCGGTGTGAGCCTGGAAATTGGCCACCGAGCCTCGCAGGCGATGGGACACTGCGCCAATGCGCGGCCCGTCTCTGTGCCCGACCGCTTCGCGCAGCTGGGTCAGGAGCCCCGGTGTGTCAGCCAGAAAGACGCTGATCAGCTCCCGCAGGAGGGTGAGGTCGCCCTCCACGATGTTGAGCAGCGCGGCCCGGTCGAAGCTTGCCCCGTTGTTCTTACTCTCCATCCGGTTGTCGTCCGACGGCGCCGAAGGCGGCAGGTCGGGGATCAGCGACTCGATGGTGTCGATCAGCTCCTGGGCCCGGAGCGGCTTGCTGAGGTACGCGTCCATCCCGGCAGCCAGACAGCGCTCCCGATCCCCGCTCATCGCGTGAGCGGTGAGCGCGATAATGGGGATCCGGGCGCCGTTCGACGCCTCATTCGCCCGAATGGCGGCGGTGGTCTTGAGGCCGTCCAGCTCCGGCATCTGGATATCCATGAGCACGAGATCGAACTGCGCCCGCTTGAGCGCCTCCAGCGCCTTGAGACCGTCGGGCACCACCTCGACCGTGTGGCCTCGCTTCTCCAGGATCCGCACCGCGAGCTGCTGGTTGACCAGATTGTCCTCGGCCAGCAGAATCTTGAGCTTGCGCCGGCTCTCCCGGATCGAATGAACCGTGACCAGGGACTGCTGCCCGGCTTTTTCCTGGGACCCCAGTGACGCGACGATCCCATCCCAGAGATCGGACTGGCTCACCGGCTTGGTGAGATAGCCGGCGATTCCCAGCTCCCGGCAGCGCGCCGCGTCGCCCCGCTCACCTGCCGACGTCAGCATGATCACGGTGAGATCGTCCGCCTGGGGATTTCGCCGGATCCGCTCGGCCAGGCCGAACCCATCCAGCTCCGGCATCTGCCCGTCGGTGATGAGCAGGCGGAAGGGAGCCCCGCTGATCCGGGCGCGCTCGATGAGCTCCAGGGCGGTCGCGCCATCGGGCACCGCGACCGGCTGCATCCGCCAGCTCTCCAGCATCTCCAGCAGAATACTCCGGGCGGTGGCGTTGTCGTCTACGATCAACACCCGCATGCCCACCAGATCGGCGTGATCCACTCTCGCGGGGGCGGCCGACTCCTGCGGCAGCCCAATCCGGGCGGTGAAATGAAAGGCGCTGCCCCGGCCCACCTCGCTCTCCAGCCAGATCCGGCCGCCCATGAGCTCGACCAGCTGGGAGCAGATCGCGAGGCCGAGGCCGGTACCGCCGAACCGTCGGGTCATCGAGCTGTCCGCCTGGTGGAACGCCTCGAAGATCCGGTCTTGCTGATCCCGGGGAATGCCCGGCCCGGTGTCGCTGACCACGACTTCGCACCGTGATCGCGTCCGCCTCAGCGTGACATGCAGCCTGGCATCGACCACGACCTCGCCTGCCGCGGTGAACTTGATCGCGTTGCCGACCAGGTTGAGGAGGACCTGCCGGATCCGCCCGGGGTCGCCCAGCAGAGACTCGGGAATCTCGGGAGCGATGCGGCAGGCCAGCTCCAGTCCTTTCCGGTGGGCCCGCAGGGCCAGCAGCTTCATGGTGTCGTTCAGGGTATAGCGGAGATCGAAGGGGATCTGCTCCAGCTCCAGCTTGCGGGCCTCGATCTTGGAGAAGTCGAGGATGTCGTTGATGATGGCGAGCAGGGACTCGGCCGAGCTCTTGACCGTGTTGAGATACTCCCGCTGCTCGGTGGTGAGATCGGTCTCCAGCGCCAGATCGGTCATGCCGATGATGCCGTTCATCGGGGTCCGGATCTCGTGGCTCATGTTGGCCAGGAACTCGCTCTTCATCCGGTTGGCGCTCTCGGCCGCGGCAGCCTTGGCCCGCACCAGCTCCCGCTGCTCCATCAGCGCGTCGGCCATCCGGTTGAAGCGCCGGGCCAGCAGGCCAACCTCATCCTTCTTCGATCCCAGGTTGACCCGGGCCGTCAGATTCCCTTGCTCCAGCTCGGCGGCAGCATTGGCGAGCAGCTGCACCGGGGTCGCGACCGAGCTGGACAGAGTAGCCGGCCAACAGCACCGCGGCCAGCAGCATGATCAACCCGACGATCAGCAGCTCATCGAGCGTCTCCTGCGCCGGCTGCACGACATCGCTGTAGGGTGCGGTGGAGATCAGCCGCCAGTTGCCTACCCGGGTGACGCCGTAGCGTCCTATCGTGGCGCGACCGCTGACCACCCTGCCACCGGCCCGCTCGTAGATGTGATAGTCACTGTCCCGGCCCTTGAGCGAGGCGGACAGCAGTCCGGACGCGACCCCGGGGTGCAGGCTGAGGGGGACGACTTCCCGGGTGCTGGACATGAGAATCCGTCCGGTCGAGTCCAGCAGGTAGGCGTACTCGTTGCCCGGCGTCCGGCGGTCGAGGTCCTCCAGCACCGAGCGGATGCGCTGCAGGTTGACGACTGCGACCAGCGCGCGCTCGGATCCGGCAGGTCCGGCGACCCGGGTGACCAGCTCGAGCTGAGGAGTCAGGATCCAGCCGAAGCGCAGCGGGCTGCCCAGGGCCAGGCCGGTGGTGTCGGCCAGATCGGAGATGTAGGCCTCTCCCGGCTTGCCGTGGATTGCACCCTGAAGCTCCTGCCCCAGATCGGCATGCAGGTCCAGCAGCGACCGGCCCACGTTGGTGCTGTCGGAGGCGGCGAGCACCCGGCCGGTTGAATCCACATAGAGCAACTCGGAATAGAACGGGCGGGCGGTGACCTCCAGCCGCAGTTCGCGGCTGATGTCGGAGGGACGCGACTGGGCAAAGAGTCCCATCCGGCCAAAGCGGCCCATATCCTCGACGCAGTCGCGCATCAGCTCGTCGATGGCGTCAGCCACCTGCAGCACGTTGGACTGGAGCCGGTGCCCCACCAGGCGCTCGGTGTGGTGCACGGTGCTTCGGTAGACCTGGAAGCCGAGGATGGCCAGGGGCAACACGGACACGGCGAGAAACGCAAGCAGGAGCTTGGAGCGCAGCTGCATAAAGTCTCGACTGGGTCTTCGGCGAACAACGAATGGAAGGGGAGGGGCGAATCAAGATAGCAAGAGAGGGGCCAAGCATGATAGCAAGAGAGGGGCCAATTTCATCTCAGGGTAATCGCAGCCGGTAGCGCTGCCTGGTAGGGCCGCCTTGCGGACCCTTCCGGCGAGCGGTAACTCCTCTGGACCACCCCTTCCGGAGATCCCCCTATGCTTCGCCCGCTTTTCTTGGCCGCTACGGCGACCGGCCTGGTCGCCGCCCTGACGTTGGCCTGTACTGATTCGTCCGATCCGTCGGCCGACGCGCCCGAAACCCTTGCGACCGCGACCGCCTCGTCCTCTCCGAGGCTCACCGTGCAGCACAGCGGCACCACCAACCGGCTCCAGGCGATCAGTCCGGTCAACGCCAACGTGGTCTGGGCCAGTGGCGTGGGCGGAAGCTATGCGGTCACCACCAATGGCGGCCGTACCTGGCGGGCCGGCGTGGTGCCCGGGGCTGAAGCGCTGCAATTCCGCGATGTCCAGGCTGTGAGCGCCACTGAGGCCTACCTTTTGGCGGCCGGTGTGGGGACGGACTCGCGAGTCTACAAGACCAAGGATGCCGGACATACCTGGAAACTGCAGTTCAAGAACCGGGACCCGAATGGCTTTTACGATTGCTTTGCCTTCTGGACCCCTAACCGCGGTATCACCATGGCGGACGCGGTAAACGGACATTTCCCGGTGATCCGGACTACGGACGGCTCGCACTGGACTAACATCAGCAGCCACCTGCCGGCGGCCCAGGCCGGTGAGGCTGCGTTCGCCGCCAGCGGGACCTGCGTAGCGACCCAGGGCACCAATCGGGCATGGATCGGGACGGGTGGCGCGGCCAAAGCCAGAATTCTTCGAACTGCGGATGGCGGCGACACCTGGAAGGCCTACCAGGTGCCGATCATACAAGGAACGCCGAGCTCGGGTGTTATCACCGTCGCCTTCCGCGACGCATCCCACGGGATTCTTGCGGGAGGCGAGCTGGCCGAGCCTACAAAATTCTCCGACAACGTCGCGGTTTCGGGTGACGGCGGGCGGACTTGGCAGCTGGCCAGGCGAACGCCCTTTCCTGGGGCTGCTTACGGCCTGAGCTACGTGGGAGGCACCCGGGCCAACAACGTCGTGATCACCGGGCCAGGTGGCGCGGCATGGTCTCGGACTGAAGGCCAGTCTTGGCATCTTCTGCCGGGAGTGAAGGACTACTGGGCCGTTGCCTTTGCCGGCCCCGACGCTGGATGGCTGGTGGGTACTGAGGGAAGAATTCTCAAGGTGCAGTTCTGAGCGCTTACGATGTAATCGTGCTCGGTCTGGGCGGGATGGGCAGCGCCACGCTGTTCCATCTCGCCCGCCGAGGCCTCCGGGTCCTCGGTCTCGAGCGTTACGATCTGCTGCACGAACACGGCTCTTCCCACGGGCTCACCCGCATCATCCGTCTGGCATACTGGGAGCACCCGACCTACGTGGCCCTGCTGCGGCGCTCGTACGAGCTGTGGCGCGAGCTGGAGGGCCTGGCCGGCGAGCAGCTCCTGTACATCACCGGCAGCATCGACGCCGGCCCGGCGAGCGGCATGGTCTTCCAGGGCGCGCTCAACTCCAGCCGGTTGCATGATCTGCCGCACGAGGTCATGAACGGCACTGAGCTGCACCGGCGCTTTCCCGGCTACCGGTTGCCGGCCGAGCTGCAGTGCCTGTACCAGCCCGACGGCGGGTTCCTCCTGCCGGAGCGCTGCAACGTGGCCCACGTGGCGGGGGCACAGGCGGACGGTGCCGAAGCCCATTTCCGCGAGCCGGTGCTGGAGTGGGGCGCGGGTGGGGGCAAGGCCTGGGTGCGGACAGCGAGGGGGCGCTACGAGGCCGGGCGGCTGGTGATCTGTGCCGGGCCCTGGGCCGCCAAGTTGATTCCGGAGCTGAACCGGCTGGCCGTAGCAGAGCGTCAGGTGCTGGCGTGGCTCCAGCCGACTCGGCCCCAGCTTTTTCAGCTGGGAGCCTTTCCGGTTTTCAATCTGGAAGTGGAGGAAGGGCGCTACTACGGCTTTCCCAGCTTTCTGGTGCCCGGCTTCAAGTTCGGGAAGTACCACCACCGGGGCGAGGTGGTGGATCCCGATACGAGTGAATCGGGAGCCGGATCAGGACGACGAGGAGCTACTGCGAGGCTTTGCCCGGCGGTACTTCCCCGAGGGCGCCGGCGCGACGCTGATGCTCAAGTCCTGCCTCTTCACCAACAGCCCGGACCGCCACTTCATCCTGGACCTGCACCCGGATCACCCCGAGGTGGCGATCGCCGCCGGGTTCTCCGGGCATGGTTACAAGTTTTGTAGTGTGGTGGGCGAGATAATGGCGGATCTGGCGCAGCGGGGTGAGACGAGGCACGACATCGGATTCTTCGGATTGAAGCGGTTTGGAGAAGTCGCGAGTCGCGAGTCACGAGATCTCGGGTGGACAGAGCTCGCGACTCGTGACTCTTGACTCTGACTCGTGACTCCTACCACGACGTCGTCGACAGCGTGTCCTTGGCCGGCTGCAGCGACTGGATGTAGGTCACCAGCCGCCAGATCGCGTCCGACGGCAGGGTTCCGCCCCAGGCCGGCATGCCCTTCGGACGGCCGTAGAAGATCGAGGTGTAGATCTCTCCGTCGGTCCCGCCGTAGCGCCAGCGGCCGTCGGCCAGGCTGGGTCCCACAAATCCCACGGCGCCTCCCGCGTGGCAACCATCGCAGTTGAAGGCGCCGAACAGTTTCCCGCCGTTGTCCGCCGCCTTCTTATCGTCCTTCAAGGGATTCTTCAGGGTGTCGCCCGGCGGGAGATTCCCGCCGACCGGAATGTACTCGCCATAAACGATCGCGGGTGGCGCAACCCGCTGGGCATTCGCCGAGCTGGCCAGGGCAACGAGCAGGGTTGCAGTCGAGGCCAGCGTCAGGATCGCTCTCATGGTGTGTTCCCTTTTCGCTAGAGGCCGAAGATCCAAACGATGCCACCCTGGCTGGTATGCCTCGCGATATCCGGCATGAAGGTCGCCGGTGGCCGAATGTCCGCCGGATCGCTCGACATCACATCGCCCGAGAGCAGGAACCAGTCTCCCCCGAACCCGGCATACACGGCCACGTACTGTTTCCCATCCGGGCCGCGGAAGGTGATGGGATTCCCGATCACGCCCGAGCCCACCTTGAACTTGGAGAGCACCCTTCCAGTGCGGGCGTCCACCGACTTGAACCAGCCGTCGAGCGTGCCGTAGAAGGCCACGCCTCCGGCGGTCACCAGGGCGCCGCTCCAGACCGGATATGGCTCCTTGACCTGCCACACCTTCTTGCCAGTGGCAAGGTCGTAGGCGATGAAGGCACCCATGTTGCCGCCCTCACCGGGATAGTACGGCGTGGTGGCGCCGATGTACGGTGCTCCGGCGATGTAGGAGACCTTCGCGCCGGCGTAGTCCATGCACATGTTGTTGGTCGGGACGTAGAACAGCTTGGTCACCGGCGAGTACGCCGCGGGCTGCTGGTTTTTTCCGCCCTCGAGCGTGGGGCAGATGTTCTTCACGTTGCCCTTGGACTCGCCGGTCATCTTGGTGGTATCGACCTGCGGGCGTCCCGTCTTCATGTCGTATCCCTTGGTCCAGTTCACCGGGACGTAGGGATGCGCGGCTGAGCAGCTCTCCGGTAGTCCGGTCGAGGGCAAAGGCGTAGCCGTTCTTGTCGAAGTGAGCCAGCACCTTCCGCATCCGGCCGCCGATGCTGAGATCGGTGAGGATCATCTCCTGGGTCGAATCGAAGTCCCAGTTGTCGGCAGGAGTGAATTGGTAGGCCCAGCGGAGCGAGCCGTCACCGGGGCTGCGGGCGAGGACACTGGTGGCCCAGCGGTTGTCGCCCGGGCGCTGGTCGGTATTCCACGGCGCCGGGTTGCCGGTGCCGTAGTACACCAGATCGAGCTCGGGATCGTACGACATCCAGCCCCACACCGGGGCGCCGCCATTCTTCCATCCGTCCTTGGGCCAGCTCTTGACCGAGAGGTCGGTCCCTTTCTCATAGAAGGACTTGAAGGTCCCGGGGCTGGCTAGGATCTCGTTGTCCGGCCCGACATTGTACCCGGTCCAGACGATCTTTCCGCTGTTGAGATCGAGACCCTTGACCCAGCCACGGACTCCGTACTCCCCGCCCGCGGTGCCCACAATGACCCGGTCCTTGACCACGATGGGAGCCATCGGGGTGGACTCGCCCTTGTTCACGTCGGCGACTTGGGTCTTCCAGAGCTCTTTGCCATTGGACGCGTCGAGGGCGACGGTGTGGCCATCGAGCAGATTGTACACCAGCTTGCCGTCGGAGTAGAACGCGCCCCGATTCACCACGTCACAGCAGGCAATGCCGATAGACGAGGGGCTGACCCAGGGCCGGTACTTCCACTTCAGCGGGATAGCCTTCTTTGCTCAGGTCGAAGGCATAGGCCACGTTGGGGTACGGCGTCACCACATACATCATGTTGCCGACCACCAGCGGCTGCCCTTCGTGACCGCCCAGCACTCCGGTGGAGAAGCTCCACACCGGCCGCAATCCTTTGGCATTGGCGGCAGTGATCTGGGCCAGTCCGCTGAAGCGGTTGCTCCCGTAATCCTTGCCCGGCATGGTCCACTGACCATCGTCCTTCGCCGCCGTCATCTTGGCGCGAGGAGTGGTCTGGGCCCACGCCGTCGTGGCCGCGAGCAACATGGCCGGGAAAGCCAGATGGAACGCCAAGCGGTGGTGAATCATGAGAACCTCAGGGCGGGTGGATTGAGCGATCATATGGTGCAAACTCGACTCTGGCAAGCAGGCGATCAGGGCCGGACCACCGGGACCCCGTAATCCGCCAGAATGCGATCGACCTCTTTCTTGCGCTGGTCGAGCACGCGCTCCAGCTCCTGCTTCCGTTCCACGTCGTGGGGCCGGACCGCGAGCGAGATGTCGAAGCTGAAGCGGAGGCCCGGCGGATCGATCTCCGGGGAGACCGGGGTGATCACCAGCGGGACGGCCGAGCGCTTGGCGAAATAGCCGGCGAGCGGTCCCCAGGCCACGGCGAGGTCCACGTCGCGCGCCACCACCGCGTCGATGACCCGGGCCGGCGGGTTCTGCTGGGAGTAGTCGCCAAACACGCTGTAGCCGACCAGGTTGCCGGTGATACCGCGGCGGCTCAGCGCATGCACCGGCGGAGTATTGGCGTAATCGTCACCCACCAGCTGGACTCCGATCTTCAGCGTCCGGAGCACCGGATCGTCCAACGAAGTGATCTTGAGATTGCGGTCCTTGCGAGAGACAAAGACATAGGTCGACCGATAGTACGGCCGGGTGGTGAGAACCCGCTCGGCCCCGGTGGTCATGCCCATTATCACGTCGCACTTGCCGGCGGCGAGGGTGTTCCGGATGAACCCCCGGCGTTGGGGCCACCAGGTGTAGCGAACGGTGGCTCCCTCTTCCTTGGCGATCAGCTCGGCCAACCGGTTCTCGAAACCTTCCTGCCGCTGATTGGAGAAGGGAAGGTTGTTGGGATCGGAGCAGACCCGGAGCTCGCGCGAGGCGTGGGGCGCGGAGCCGCAGCCCCAAAGACTCAGGAGGAGAAGGAGCGAACCGCGAGGGCAATGCATAGGGTTTCTAACATGGTCCGCCGGGAGTGGGTTGACAACAGATGGCAGCTGGGAGCTATGTCATCCTGAGCGCAGCGAAGGAGCCGGACTTCTAAGGTTCGTCGAACACCTGAAGCCGGCCCTCGCTTCGCTCAGGGTGACAGGCTCCAGCTCCTGGCTCCTGGCTACTTCATCCGCCGCATGTCCGCCAGAATCGCTGTGGGCGTGACAGGCCCTCCTAAGAAATCCCGGATCACTTCCCGGGTCGGCCGCTCCAGGCCGAAGCGATAGAGTCGAGGCGCCATCCAGCGGTACCAGGTCGAATCTCCGGTGATGAAGGGGCCGTGCACTTCCCGGGTGCGCGCCCGGATGGCCGCAATCAGAATGGCGCCGGCCGCGTAATTCATCATGTACCCAGGCGCGTCGATCAGCTGGGCCCGCATGGCCCACCACGACAGCTCCGGATGCGGCCGAATCCGGAGATAGTCCCGGGTCAGCCCGGTCCACACCTCGTTGGGATTCGGCTTCCGGGTTCTGCAGCATTCGCAGCTCGAAGAGCGCCCAGGCGACATCGAGCACGATCCCGCCGTAGCGACCCCGGAGCCCGTCGGCCAGGGGGACCGAATCCCCCAGCCAGCGTTGCTGCCAGACCGGCTCGTACACATCCAGGGCAACGAAGTCCGCCACTGCCTCGGTAAAAGGATCGCTGTCGGGCCAGTCGGCGTAAGGCCGGACGAGTCCGGATGGCGGCGATGTGCACCGCGTGCCCGGTCTCATGCAGCAGCTCGTTGAGGTTATCCAGCCCGCCCGTCCGATAGGTCGCAAAAACCCACGGCTCGCCGGTTTGCCACCGGCCATTGATCCGTCCCGGCCGAGCGCCGAACGTGGTATAGGCGACCGGAGTCTTGCCCGCCCGCGGGGCCGAGGTCGTACTGCACCCGGAGCTCCGCCACGTCGGCACCGAGCGAGTGGTAGACCTTCCGATTGAGCTCGGTCGAGCCGCTCGCGGGAGATCCGGGGCTCAGCATCCGGCTGGCTCGCCCGGTGATGTAGTACCAGTCCCAGGGCTCGACCATCGAATCCGGATTGACCGAGCGCCAGGTGGTAAGCAGGCCGATCAGCCAATGCTCCAGCGAGTCCGGCGCCACTCCCGATGCGCGAGCCTGCTCCGCCGCAGGGGATTCGGTCCCTTGCCGCTGCCGCGCCTCTTCCGCGATCAGCCGCCGATAGGGGCTGCTCGCCTCGTTGTTGCGGTTGACGCTCCGCCACACCGGGTCCAGGGCAAGAAACAGCCGCCGCCGGCGATCGGGGTCGTCGGAGCGGCCCAGCGCCGAGAGAATGGTGAGCCGGTCGACGGTGTCCCCCTGGAACACGACGTGGGACTGGGCCCACGCCGTAGCAGGCGTAGACCCGTTGCCGCAGCGAATCCAGTCCGTTTCGGATGCCAGCCACGGCGGTCACGTCGTAGCCGCAATCCGGCGGGGCCTGCGGGCCGCTCGCTTCCGGGCGAAGCGGATAGACCAGGGAATCGAGGTCCCGGGCGAGGGTGCGGCGCATGATGCCGAGCGCTCTGCCATCGTCCGGCCGGAGCGCGGCCGAGTCGACGGCGGCCAGGCGGGAGGCCAGCCGGCGCCGGGATTGGTTGTAGCCCCGGATCATCGCCGCCATAGGAGTCGCACCGCTTCGGCCGGCCGCAATCGACACGTCGATCCGGTCGCGCGCGGTGCGCACAACCGCGTAGAGCGATTCGGCCCGGCTGAGCTGCCCCTCGGTCGGAACGATCGGCGCCGGGCGACTGACGACAGGCCGCCAGCAGCGGCCCGCAGCAGCGCTACATGGTCAATGCGAAGGTTGGGGGTCACGGAGTCCGGGAAGATAGCGCCGGCAAAATGCCGGCGCCCAATTGCTCTTCCGGTAATGCTTCAGACTTGCTGGATCAGACAGCGACCCGGTTGACCCGGCTCTCGGCGATCGCGGTGAGCTTCGCGGTCGGTCGCTTTCTCCTCCTGGAGCGTCTCCTCGAGCACCTGCGCGCAGTCGTTCCGGCCCAGCTGGCGCGCCCAGGCGATCAGGGTGCCGTAGCGGGCGATCTCGTAGTGCTCCACCGCCTGTGCCGCCGCCAGCGGCCGCCGCGTCCAGCACCTCGTTGTCCCGCGCGTCGCCCAGGATCTCCTCGGCCTCGTCGACGATGCCGTCGATCGCCGGGCAGGTGACTGCCTTGGCCGGCATGCCGTGCATCTGGAAGACCTTCTCCAGCCGCTTGACCTGGTTCTTGGTCTCGGTGAGATGGGTCTGGAACCCCTGCTTGAGCTCGGGGTCGTGGACCTTCTCGATCATCTTGGGCAGCGCCTTGGTGATCTTCTGCTCGGCGTAATAGATGTCCTGCAGGGTATGGACGAAGAGGTCGTCCAGCGTCTTGATCGGCTTGGAAAGGAAACCCATGATTTCACTCCGGTTATAGGCTTGCCGCCGGCAATGGTACCGGTCCGGCGGAAGGTTGGTGTTAGGAAAGTGATTGTGGCTGAAAAGACCGGGGAGAACAGTGATCCCGCTCACTGCAGAGCGGAGGACTTTCCGGTCTCGGGGGCTGGCCGCACCGCTTGTCGCAGCAATACCAGCGAGTCTCCCCGCACCGTCAGATGGACGATCAGATCCTGCGGAAGGACAGCAGTTGGGGTCGCCGTCGCCGTAGAAGCCTGCCTCACCCCGGAGGGTCTTGGGATCGATGCGGACCCCGTGCCGGATCCGGCCTTGGAAGCCTCGCGGCAGTTGATCGAGCCAGGCCTGCCGGACCGGAAACCAGCGGCCGTCGGGGTGCCGCAGCGAGGAATTCCTGACCGCAACCCCCGGTGCCGTTGACACACTGCATGACGCTGAGCAGGGTCCCGCCGCGGGCCGGCGCCAGCTCGGGAGTGACCGACCGCCAGATGGCGTAGTTGCCGGTCTCGAACCGCTGATGCCACACCGGAGTCAGGCCGGCGCCCGAGGTTTTGAAGAGCACGACTTCCTCTTCCGCCACCGTGTCGCGCGCGCCCGGCCGCCGCGGCTGGAGTCTTCGGCCGTATAGATCGAGGTCCAGATGTAGTGGGCGGTCATCCAGCGGGGTTGCGCCGGTGGAATCGGCCGGGCCGAAGGAGGCAACGCTGCAGCTGCTGGTTATCAGCGAATCGCCGTGGGGCCCTTGGATCTCGTCGGCCTCTTCGGACCGCGGCAAGGGAACGCACACCTTGGCGGCCTGGGTCGCCGGCACCGCGCTCGGCGGCGGGCAGGAGTCCCAGCCAGGTGCGGCTCGGCAGGTTGCGACCTGAGTCGGCCCGCTCCGGAATGGTCTGTGCCTTCAGCGGCGTTTGCTGCCAAAGCAGGGCGATGACGAGCACCCCGGCGGAACCGGGAACCTCATGTCAGCTCTTTCATCAGCCGGTACATGAACTCGACCCCTTCGTAGAACGCCTGGACCGACACCCGCTCGTCCTTGCCGTGCGACCGCACGTCGTCGATGTCGTAGAACACGCCCGAGATGCCGTAGACCGGATACCCGGCCAGGCGAAACCGCCGGCCATCGCTGGACCAGGGATCCATCACCGGAAGCACGATCACGCCGGGCCACATGCTGCGGGTCACCCGCTCCACCGCGCCCATCACCTCAGGCGAGAGCGGGGATTCGGGCGCCGGCTCCCGCTCGCCCAGTTGGCTGACGTGAATCGACGAGTCGGCCAGCACTCGGACCAGGGTGTCCTGAACCTGCTCCGGAGTGTCGCCCGGCAGGAGCCGGCACTGCACCGTGGCCCGGGCCCGCTGGGGCAGGGCGTTCTCCGCGTGGCCGGCGTTGCAGCAGGGTGGCGACGCAGGTGTTTCGCATCGAGGAGTTGTACATGGGCACCGCGCTCAGCCGTTCAATGGCCTCCGGGTTCGGCGGCTGGCGGGTGACCGCCGTCAGATCGCGGCCCACCGAGTCGGGTACCTGTGCGGCCAGGCGCTGGAAGAAGGCTCGTACCGTCGGGGTGAGCCGCACCGGAAAGTCGTAACGGGAAAGCCGGTCGAGACCTCGCGCGAGGGTATAGATCGGGTTGGTCCTGGTGGGAAGGGAGCTGTGCCCGCCGGGACCGGTCACCTCCAGCTGATAGCTGGCGTAGAGCTTCTCACTGGTCTGCACCGGATTGCGGAGCCGGCGGCCGTTTTGCATCTGGGCTCCGCCGGCGTCGGTATTGATCACGTACTCGGCCCGAGATCAGATCGGGCCGGTGTTCCGTCAGCCAGGAGGCCCCGTTGTCGTCGCCGCCCTCCTCGTCGTCGGTGAGGGCCACGATGATGTCCCGCTTGGGGGTGTAGCCCTCCCGCTTGAGCCGGAGCAGATTGGCGACGAGATCGGCCGCCTCGTCCTTGATGTCGAGCGTCCCTCGCCCGTAGAAGTACCCGTCTCGCTCGGTGAGCTTGAACGGATCCACCGACCAGTCCTCCCGCCGAGCCTCGACCACGTCGAGGTGGGCGATGAAGAGGATCGGCTTGCCTTTGCCTCGCCCGTGCAGCCGGACCACCAGGTTCTGCTTCCTCGGCTTCGGGCCCGACGAGAGTTACGTCCTGGGCCGGGAAGCCCGCGGCTTTGAGCCGCCGCTCCAGCGCCTGGGCGGCCGGGGTGGCCCCGGAGTCGCCTACCGTGTTGATCTCGATCAGCTCTTTCAGGATGTCGCGGGCCAGCTGCTGTTGAGCCGGGGGCGGCAGGGTAGAGCTGCTCTGGCCGGCGACGCTCCCGGGGAAGCAGAGCAGCCAGGAGCGCGAGCGTGAAGGGCAGTCGATTCAGCGGCATCGGTTAGTGACCTGCGGTGGGGACGGGGCGGGGCAACATCCGGGCATCCCAGCCGCGGAACTGCTCCCGTAGTTCAGCCAGTTTGTCCGGTTGGTAGGGGGCCAGGTCGGCTCGCTCACCCGGGTCGTTGGGGATGTCGAACAGCGAGTGGTCGTTTTCGACCCGGAGATACTTCCAGGCTCCCTGCCGGGCTGCGTCCTGCTCCCGGGTGCGCCAGAAGAGCGTACGATCCAACGGACTGGCCGTCCCTGACAGAGCGGCAGCAAGTCGACCCCGTCGAGTGGATACTGAGGGTCGGCGCTGGTGCCCCCTAACGCCAGCATCGTCGCGGACCAGTCCATGGTGATCACGGTTTGATCGGTGGAGCTTCCCGCTGGCACTCTCCCGGGCCAGCGCACCATGGCGGGCACCCGGATGCCGCCCTCATGCAGGGAGACCTTGGCGTCACTGGCGGGCCAGTTATAGGAGAAGCGCTCACCGCCGTTGTCGCTGGTGAACACGACGAACGTGTCGCGACTCTGGCCGGCAGCCTCGAGCGCGCCGAGCACGCGGCCGACGCTCTCATCCAGGCGCCGAACCATGGCGGCAAAGACCTGGAGTGAGCCGCCGTCGGCGTACCCCTTCACGAAGCGATTCTTCACGGTATCGGCGACCGACCGGTATCTCCGGCTGGCGGCGGTGTCGCCCGGTCCTTCCCAGGGCCAGTGCGGGGCGGTGTAGTGCAGGGCGAGGTAGAAGGGGGCCGCATGACGCCGCTGGATGTATTGAACCGCGCGATCGGTGAGGAGGTCGGTCATGTACCCGGCCTGATCCACCGTGACGTTGCCCTCATGGAGGTCCAGCGCGCCGGACGGCGTCGCGATGGCTGAAGTAGTCGACCCCGCCGCTCAGAATCCCATAGAACTCATCGAAGCCGTGCTGGAGGGGGCCGTACTCCGGGAGATAGCCCAGGTGCCACTTGCCGATCAGCGCCGTGTCGTAGCCCGCGCTCTTGAGCAGCGAGGCCGGCGTGGGATGCTCCGGCGGGAGTCCGACGCTATTGTCTCCGTAGGCCAGAGGCTCGACCAGACCGATCGGAAGCCGCGCGGGGTAGCGCCCGGTCATGAGGGCAACCCTGGTGGGGGTACAGACCGCGGCGGCGGTGTAGTTGCTGGTAAAGCGGAGTCCTTGCCGGGCGAGCCGATCGAGCTGCGGTGTTCGATAGTCGGGCCTTCCGTAGCAGCTCAGATCGCCGTAGCCCAGGTCGTCGGCCAGGATGAACAGGATGTTGGGAGCCCGACCCCTCGGCAGGCGGAGCCGGGGAAACGCGGCCCAGGAGGCCGCCGCGAAACTGCTCTGGAGAAAGCGGCGCCGCGAGACCCCGGCCATGGTGCATCCCTCTGTGACGGGTAGATTGCAGATTGCTCGAACATAATCGCCATGCCGCCCCGACCACTCACCCGCCTCCGCAAACTCTGCCTTGCGCTCCCCGAAGCTCATGAGGTCGAGGCCTGGGGCGAGCCCACCTTCCGGGTGCGCAACAAACTCTTCGCCATGTATGCGGCCGCCGGCAATCATCACGGCGGCGGCCGCCCGGCGGTGTGGTGCAAGGCTGGGCCGGGCAATCAGGCGCTCATGGTGCGGGCCGAGCCGGAGCGCTTCTTCGTGCCCCCGTACGTCGGTCCCAGCGGCTGGGTCGGAGTTTGGCTCGACGGCCCGGTGAATTGGGTAGACGTGGCCGATCTGCTACGTGACTCCTATCGGCTGGTGGCGCCCAAACGGCTTCGCGTGTTGGTTGAAGTATGAAATGCAACCCTTCCGGGGGACATACATATGAAACTCCAATTGCTGGCTTGTCTAAGCGGTGTTCTCGTGGCCCCGGTTGCCGCCCAGTCCAACGGCGGTCAAGGCTACCACGTCGTGCGGCAGATCCCCCTCGGCGGCGACGGCCGCTGGGACTACGTCACCCTCGACACCGTGGGCAACCGGCTCTTCATCGCCCGGCAGACCCGGGTGATGGTGGTGGACCCGGTCAGCGGCAAGCTCCTGGGAGAGATTCCCGGCCTGAATGGCGCCCATGGCGTCGCCCTCGACTACAGCACCGGGCACGGCTTTGCCAGCTCGGGCCGCGATGGCCAGGTGGTGATGTTCGACCTCAAGACCCTCAAGGAGCTGGGGAAGGCTCGCGCCGCCGACGATGCCGACGCGATCCTCTACGATCCCGCCTCCAAGCACGTCTTCACTTTCAATGGCGATGCCGGATCCTCCAGCGTGATCGATCCGAAGAGCGGGAAGGCAATCGGCAACATCCCGCTGGGAGGAAAGCCGGAGTTCGGCGTGAGTGCCGGCGACGGCAAGCTGTACGTGAACATCGAAGACAGCGCTCAGGTCGCGGAGATCGACGCCAAGACTCAGCGGGTGACCCGGCGCTGGTCGCTGGCTCCCTGCACCGAGCCGACCGGACTGGCCATCGATCGAGCCAACCACCGGCTGTTCAGCGGCTGCCACAATGGGGTCATGGCCATCTCAGATGCGAGCGCGGGGAAGCTGATCACGACGGTGCCCATCGGCAGTGGCGTGGACGGTGATGGCTTCGATCCCGGCACCGGCCTGGCCTTCGCCTCAAACGGTGATGGCACCCTCAGCGTGGTCCACGAGGACAATCCTGCCAGCTTCCGCGCGATCGCCTCAGTACCGACCAGCCGGGGCGCCCGAACCATGACGGTCGACCCGCGCTCGCACCGGGTCTACACCGTGACCGCGGATCTGGGGCCGGCGCCGGCGGCCACCGAGCAGGACCCGCATCCGCGGCCCAGCGTGGTGCCGGGCACCTTCAGGGTATTGGTGTTGGAGCCGGGAGGACCTCAGAGCCCGTAAAGCTCCCGCAGCACCCCCATGTGGTGGTTCGCGTGGCCGATGATGATATAGGCCAGGGCCCGGACACTGATCGGGTTCCCGTCCGCCGTCCCCCGCCGAGTCCAGGATTCCGGCGGCAGGTCGCTCCATCAGAGCGGCGGTGCTCATGCGGATGGCACGGAATTCATCCAGTAGAACCCGCAAGGGAAGCCGATCAAATTTACCGGCCGGCACGTAGGGTTTCTCGTCGAACCCGGCAAGCGGGGTCTCGTCGCCCCGCCCGATCCGGAACAGCCGGTAGCTGAAGATCCGCTCGGCGTCACTCAGGTGGCCGATGACCTCCTTGACGCTCCACTTCCCGTCGGCGTAGCGGGCCAGGGCGGCGCGGTCGGTAACGGGCTCGAGCAGTTGCTCCAGCTCCTCCAGCTGCCCGGTGAGCTGCTGGCCCAGGTTCTCACTCGGGACCTTCGCGATATACCTGTGATAGTACGGAACCGATTCGTCGGCCGATGGCCGGGGGATCGAGAGGGCAGCTCATAGTCTTCAGCGGTTGACGGCGCGGCGAGGCCGGCGAACCAGCTCGCCGCCGCAGTTGGGGCAAACCTGCCGCATCTCCGCTGCGCAGGCCGGGCAGAAGGTGCATTCATAGCTACAGATGAACGCTGGGTCTCCCGGGCCGAGCCCGCCGGTGCACTTCTCGCATTTCGCTCGCATCTCCAGCGCCATCGCCAGTCCTCGCGTCAGCTCAGAGCCTGCTGGGGTAGAGGGCGCTGCTTCCATCCATCTCTCCGGTGTCGGCATACGTCAGCGGCGCACTGCGCCGGTCGAGCAGCTGGCCGTCGGTCACCCGGCCCAGCACCAGCTCATGATCTCCTGCCGGCATGCTGCCCGCCAGCTCGCAGTCGAAGTAGGCCAGCGCTTCCTGGAAAATAGGTGCGCCACCCCGGCCGGCACGCCAGGGCACGCCCGCGAGCTTGTCCTCGTCCCGCCCGGACCGGGTGCCGAGCCGCCGGGCCAGATCCAGCTGCTCCCGCCTCAATACATTGACGGTAAAGCCGCCACCGGCGTGCAGCAGCCGATAGGAGGCGTTATGCGGGTTGATGCTGAGCGCGAGAAGCAGCGGTTCAAACGAGGCCTGCATCACCCACGCGGCGGTGAATGCGTCCCGCTGCTCGCCCGCCGCGACACCGATCGCATAGACCCCGTAGGTGAGCCGGTGAAACAGCTCCGAGATCTCCCGGCTCACGGGGCCCCGAAATCCACGAAGATGGTCGCGAGATGGGGATTGAGCTGCTGCATCGGAGGCAGGGATGAGGAGAAGTCCTGATCGCCCGAGACCTGGGAGTAGGCCTTCGACTGGTACTGCGCCGTGCCGGGGTCGAGATACAGCTTCATGCCGGCCAGCGCGCTGTCGAGAGCGCCGCCCTTCCAATCGGTGATCACCCCGGCATAGTCCCAGCCGAAGCCTGCCAGCAGGAAGGGCCGTCCGTTGAGACGCTCGAGCTCCTGCAAAGTGGTTCCCAGCGAGATCCCTCGCGGCAGCTGCCACTGGGTTCGGTCTCCGCGGATGATCAGCCGGGCCGGCCGCCGCCGATTCACGCTGTCCTGCCAGACCACCTCGGCGCGCCGCAGGCTGTCAGCGGGGAAGAGCACCGCGCCGGCTGCCGATTCTCCCTCGCCGATCTCGATCCGGGTCGACTCGACCGCACTTGCCCCGTAGTGCTGCCGCAGCTCCGCTTCGCTGGTTTCCCGGGTGATCGGCCCGGCTTGTCCGGGAACAACCTGCCACTCGGTTACCGGTGCTGCCGCTGCTGTGCCGGCGGCTGAGGTCGGGGCCGCCTGAGCCTTGGCCGTGTCGGAAACCGGCTTGGTGTCCGGCCGGCCCGAGCACGCCGCCAGGGCAATAGCGCCCGCGATCCAGGCCGGCCTGGTCCATCGTGTCATTCGCATCGCCCAAACCAATCTGCGGCGCAGCCTTGCCGCAAGCAGCTACCGCTGTCTCGTGTCTTTGTAGACCACTCCTCCCTTCATGACGAATTTCACCCGCTCCAGCTCGGTGATATCGCTGAGCGGGTCGCCGTCTACCGCAACGAGGTCGGCGTAGAGGCCGGGCGTGACCGCTCCCACCTTGTCGGACCAGCCCAGCAGGTCGGCCGCGCTGGTGGTGGCCGACTGGATCGCCTGCATCGGGGTCAGGCCGTAGCGGACCATGAAGGCGAACTGCTTGCCGTTCCAGCCGTGGGGATAGACGCCGGCGTCGGTGCCGTAGGCGACCTTTACCCCCGCCCGAACCGCCCGGCGGAAGTTCTCCCGCTGTTGCTTGCCGATCTGGCGCTCCTTCTCCAGGATCTTCTCGGGATAGTTGAGCCGCTTGTACTCGGTCATGATGTAGTCGTCGTTGTAGATGTCGGCGACCAGATAGGTGCCCCGCTCCTTCATCAGCCGGATCCCCTCGTCGTCCAGCAGGCTGCCGTGCTCGATCGAAGCCACCCCCGCCCGCACCGCGCGCTTGATGGCCTCGGCGCCATGGGCGTGGGCCGCCACCTTGCGGCCATATTGCGCCGCCTCCTGCACCACCGCGTTCAGCTCTTCCTGGGAGTACTGGGGCGCGCCGGCCGACTGCTCCTCCGAGAGGACCCCGGCGCTGGCCATCACCTTGATGACGTCGGCGCCGTTCTTGACCTCGAAGCGCACCAGCTTCCGGATCTCATCCACGCCGTCCGCGATGCCGGAGAACTGGCCGAACTTGATGTAGGGCGAGAACCCCACGATGTCGTTGTGTCCGCCGGTCGAGCCGATCGCGAGCGTGGCCACTTCCATCCGGGGGCCGACGACGAGCCCGGAATCGATCGCCCGGCGCAGCGCCACGTCGATGAACTCGCCGCTGCCGACGTCGCGCACCGACGTGAACCCGGCCTCCAGGGTGCGGCGGGCAAAGGTCGGCGCCGCCACCGCGTAGTCGATCGGGCTCCGGCGGAACAGGCTCTCGTAGTAGTCGCCCGGATCGCCGCCGGTGATGTGGGTGTGGCAGTCGATCAGGCCGGGGAGCACCGTCGCCTTGCCCAGGTCGATCACGGTGGTGCCGGAGGGGATCGCCAGGTTCGCTCCCACCGCCGTGATCCGGGTGCTGTCCACCAGGATGACCGCGTTCTGGATCGGCGGCGCCGCCGCGTCCGTCGATCAGCCGCGCGGCTCGGATGGCGAGATGCCGGGAAGCGGCCGGTGCCGGTATCCTGCGCTCTCGCATTGCCGGCTGCCAGGCAAAGGCCGAGCAGGTAACGGCGAGCGTTCGTGGAAACATGCTCACCTCGCCTTGGGAAGCACGGCCACGCCCTCGATCTCCAGCAGGAGCTCGGGCCGCGCCAGATTTGCCACGATCAGCGTATTGGCCGGTGGATTCTCGGGACCCATGTATTTCACCCTGATTTCCCGCAGGGCAGGGAGGTTCTTCAGATCGGTAATGAGAATGGTGTCTTCACCAGATCGGCAAAGGTTGCGCCCACGCTCGCCAGCGCCTTCCGCAGGTTGCCGTATACCTGTTCCGCCTGGGCTTTGAAGTCTCCCTCGCCCACTAGCTTGCCGGTGCTGTCGAAGGCCACTTGTCCCGCGATGTAGACCGTGCGCCGATCGGCCGCGAGCACCACGTGGGTGTAGCCCGCCGGTTTGGTCAACCCGGGCGGGTTGATGTAGCGGTTGCCGGATTCCTGCGCCTCTGCGCCGGCAACCACAACGAAGCCGGCCAGCACCGCCATCCGCAATCCATTGAGCATCGGGCATGTTCTCCTCTAACAAGTGATCACGGCATGCCGGGAGCTGCTATGCGGGTTGGTGGATGCTCCACCACCGGGTCGCCTCCTCCTCGCTCCAGGGCTCGATCTCGATCTCGGCCAGCATCCGGTCCAGCTCGGTGGCGGTCTGCGGCCGATCCTCCGGCCGCTTGGCCAGACAGGCGAGCACCGCCCGCTCCAGTGCGGGGTCGATCTCCAGCTCGGTCCGCTGCGACGGCGGCACCGGCGGCTGCTGCATGTGCTTGGCCAGCAGCTGATAGGCGCTGGCGGCCTCGAACACCAGCTTGCCGGTGAGCAGGTAGTAGGCGACACAGCCGAGGGCGTAGAGATCGGCCCGGCCATCCACGGTCTCGCCCAGCGCCATCTCCGGCGCCATGTACGCCGGCGTTCCCGGCGTGAGTCCGGCCGCGGTGGCCATCGAGTCTTCTCCCGCCGCCGGGGCCACCGATTTCACCAGACCGAAGTCGAGCACCTTCACGAAGTCGTGGCGCAGGCCGACCCGTCCCACGTGGATGTTGGCCGGCTTGATGTCGCGGTGTACCAATCCCGCCGCGTGGGCCTCTTCCAGCGATTCGCACACCTGGCGCAGGATGTGAATCACCCGCTTCTGCGGCAGCGGTCCCTCCCGCCGCACCAGGGTCTCCAGCTCCATCCCTTCCAGCAGCTCCATCACGAGATAGAGCGTGCCGTCGTCGGTCACCCCGAAATCGTACAGCTCCACCGTATGGGGAGACCGGAGCTGGGCCGCCGCCTCGGCCTCGCGGCGGAAGCGTGCCACTGCTACCTGCGCGCTGGCCCGGTCCCGGGTCGCCAGCACCTCGGGCTGGATCAGCTTGATCGCGGCGGGCCGGGCCAGCATCCGGTGGGTGGCCTTGTACACCTCGCCCATGCCGCCGCGGCCGATCTGCTCGCCCAGCCGATAGCTGCCCATCTCCCGTTCCTTGGCCACCTGGCGGCCGAGCCGGGCCACCACGTGGGAGATCACCACGGCCACGCCGAGCAGCAGATAGCTGGGGTAGTGCATGAACAGCGCGTTGCTGAACGAGCCGTAGTGATAGACGCCCCGGGCCTGGGCCAGCACCATGCCGATGGGATCCATGGAGACAGCCAGGAACCCGGCCAGCAGCATCTTCCAGGGCGGGGCGGGGACGATGGCCGCGAACATGAGGATCACCGGGCCGGTCCAGGTGATCATCGGGGTCACGTCCATTGCATTCCGCGGAGCGATGCCCCAGTGCAGCATGATGGCCAGACCGAGGCCGGTCACGATCATGTAGGCCAGGCTGAGATTGACTACGGACGCCGGATCGCGCTCTCGCTTTCGCAGGTAGAAGTACAGCGCGAGCGACAGTGCCACATTGGCTGCCGCGATCAGGTAGGTGATGTTGAGCCGGGTCCAACGAGGATCCTCCGGTGCCGTGGAGTGGAAGGCGAGGTTGCCTATCCCCACGCCCAGCGTCCACAGCCCGGCGCCCACCAGCGACATGATCTGGAGCCGGCGGGAGGTTTGCCGGAGGAGATCGGGAGGCAGGGCCTGGCGGCGCCCCGCGACGCTGCGGAGCTCCACCGGGGTCTCGCTCCGGGCTTCCCGGCCGATCAGTTTGGGTTCGGGCATAGCTTCATTCTCGCTTCCACGACGCCGGGACGCAAAGGCCGGTTTCAGCTATAAAGCCGCCGTGAGGACCAGGCCAGTATGCAACCGCGGGGTTGCGCGTTCCCGGGCCGCCGGCTAGGTTATCACGCAACCAGAAGGTTGCCCATCAAACCAGTGAGGAGAGTGTATGAGTACCGCAAGCAAGACCCCGGCAGGCTCCAGCACCGATCGGATCCAAAAGACGGTGTTGCTCCGGGCGCCGAGGGCCAAGGTGTGGCGCGCGCTCACCGATTCGGCCCAGTTCGGCCAATGGTTTGGCGCCCGGCTGGAGAACCAGTTCGTCGCCGGCCGGCGGACCCAGGGTGCCATAACCATTCCCGGGTACACCCATATCCGCTTTGAGGTGGATGTGGAGCAGATGGAGCCGGAGCGGCTCTTTTCCTATCGTTGGCAGCCCGGCGGCGACCCGGACAAGGACCCCGCTGAGCCCACCACGTTAGTGGTGTTCGAGCTGGAGGAAGTGCCGGAAGGCACCCGGCTCACGGTGACGGAGACGGGATTCGATCGGCTGCCGGCCGCTCGGCGGGCCAAGGCATACCGGGAGAATGATTCCGGTTGGACCGGACAGATGGAGAACATTCGGAAATACCTTGACTCAGCGGCGTAGGAGCGGGACGCCGGCGCCGGTTTTCGCCGCCCTGGGCGACGAGATCCGGCTCCGGCTGCTGGCCCGGTTGGCCCAGGGCCCGATGTCCATCTCCGGGCTCACCGCCGGCTCGGGCATCACCCGGCAGGGGGTGACCAAACACCTCCGGGTGCTGGCGGGGGCCGGTCTGGTTCGGGGGAGCCGTCGGGGCAAGGAGAGCGTCTGGCAGCTGGAGCGCCGCCGGCTGGACGAGGCCCGCCGGTCGCTGGAGCAGATCTCCCGGCAGTGGGATGTGGCGCTGGGCAAGCTGAAGATGTTTGTTGAACGCGGGGATTCTTAACAAATTCTTCTCGGAGGCGGTTCCAATGGACGGTACTACAACCACCATTCTGCTACGCCTGATTCACATCCTGGCCGGAATCTTCTGGGTCGGCGCGGTCTTGTCGTGGCCGGCTTCCTGGTCCCCACCGTACGGGAGCTGGGCCCCAGGGCGGCCGGTTCATGCAGCACCTGGCGCAGCGGCGTCGGCTTCCCGTCGTGCTCGGCATCGCCGGAGCGCTCACGGTGCTGTCCGGGTTCGCCATGTACGCCGACTGGCGGCCTCGACCCACGGTCAGTGGGCCGGAGCCGCCCGGCATAGCCTACGGGTGGGCGCTCGCAGCCATCCTCGGCGGGATTGCCGGCGGCGCGATCAGTGGCCGTGCGGCAAGACGCATGGCGGCGATCGGCCAAGCCAGCGGCACCGCGGCCCCTCGGCCGAGCAGCAGGCGGAAATGGGACGACTACAGGGCCGGATTGCACTGGGCTCGAGGATCACAGCAGGGCTGTTGGCCGTTGCCGCCGGGGCGATGGCGGTGGCGCGCTATCTCTAGGTGGGGCCTCAGACCGACTCGAGCGATACCGGCAGCGGCACCTCCTGGTTGAGCAGCTCCTCCATCTTCTCCCGGGTCCCGGTGCCTGGCGCCGGGACGTAGGTGATCAGCCGGAGCGACGCCCTGTGCTCATCCACCACCTCCAGCACGGTATAGTCGAAGACCAGCCGGCCCACCTCGGGATGCTCGTAGGCTTTGATCCCCTCGCTGGGCGTGTGGACCTCGTGGTCGTTCCAGAACCGCTCGAACTCAGCGCTCCGTGCCCGCAACAGCTGAATCAGCTCGTTGAACCAGGGATCGTCCACCTTGCTGGCGTACATGCCCCGGAGCTTGGCCACGCAATGCCGGGCGTGGGAATCCCAATCCACCAGCATGGACCGCATCTGCTTGCCGAGGAAGAGCTGATAAATGGCATTCCGCTCGATTCCCTGCATGGCGGTAAGCTCGCCGTGCACCACCGCCGCCGCCCGATTCCATCCCAGGATGTCCCACCGCTCGCCGAAGACCCAGGCCGGGCCATACTCCAGCTGGTCCATCAGCCGCTGCAGCCGGAGGCTCACCGAGACTTCGCACGGCGGCTCCCCGCCGCTCTCCTGCACTCCATAGCCCGCCAGGGTAAGGAGATGGCGGCATTCGCCCGGCTCCAGCCGGAGCGCCACAGCAATCCGGTGCAGCACGTCGGCCGACGGACGCACGTCCCTCGCCTGCTCCAGCCAGGTATACCACTCGGCGCTCACCCCGGCCGCGGTCGCCACTTCTTCCCGCCGAAGGCCAGGCGTACGCCGGCGGCGGCCCCGGGGCAGCCCCAGCTCCTCCGGCTGCCGTCGCATCCGTCGGGTTTTCAGGAAGTCGGCGATTTCGCGTCTACGTTCGTCGCTCAGCATTTCGTTGGATCCTCGGGTCCCCTGTTTCCGTAATGTCTCGGCCCTGAATGCCGGGAGCCAGGGAGCGCCAATACCAGGATAACGCGTCCCTTATCCCCGGATAGAAACAACTGTAGTGTCGATTTGGTTGAAGCACAATCGACGATTACTTGGGAGCGAGATGGGTAAACGGACAAGGCAAACAGTAAGACGGAGCAAATCAATGGATAACATTGCAGTCGCAAAAAGAGTGGTTGATCGTATTCTGCTGGCGACCGATCTGGATCCGGTGCTGCACCTACTCGATGATGACTTGTCGTTCGAGGTGGCACCTCCCGATGTGCTGCCGATCTGCTTCGGGGATTCGGGCAAGCAGGCCATGATCGATTATTTCAGCGCGCTCGGCGGGATCGTCACCTTCTGGCAGGTGGAGTATTTCGCCCAGAGCGACCAGGTGATAGCCGTGGGGAGAGAGCGCTTCACGATGGAGCACACTCGTATTAGCGCGGACAGCGACTTCGCTTTGGTCTTCGACGTTCACAATGGGCTGATCACCAGGCTGCTGGTGGTCGAGGACCGGCTCCAGGATCCCTTGGCGCCGACGGTGTATCGGGACTCCCGGGCGGAGGCGGTGGCGCTCCTGGCGTGAACCTGCTCAGTGGTAAGACCGCGCTCGTCACCGGGAGCTCCCGCGGCATAGGAGCCGCCATCGCTAAACTGTTCGCCCGGGAAGGTGCCCGGGTGGCGGTGCACGGGCGCGATGCAGCGGCACTCGCTCAGGTCAGGAGCGACATCGAGAGCGCGGGCGGCCGGGCAATCGAGGTTCGGGCCGACCTCACCCGGTTTGCCGAGATCGAGGCGATCAGAAGGCAAATCGAAGCCGAGCTGGGGCCGGTGGACGTCCTGGTGGCGAACGCGGGCGGGAGCTTCACTCGGCCGGGACCGCTGGAAGAGATCGACGAGGCAGGCTGGCGGGCGTCGGTCGACGGCAACCTCACCGCCACCTTTCTCACGCTCAAGAGCTTCCTGCCCGGCATGAAGCAGCGGAAGAGCGGCAACATCATCACCCTGTCGTCGGCCGCCGGGCGCAGGCCGCACCCTCAATCTCCGGTGCCCTACGCCGCCGCCAAGGCCGGCATCGAGATGCTCACCCAGCATCTGGCCACCCAGGTCGGCCCTGATGGCATTCGGGTCAACTGCATAGCGCCGGAGATTATTCTCACCGAGCGTAACCAACAGCAGATCCCCGATCGGCAGAAGCAGACGCTGATCGAGATGCATCCCATCCGCCGGCTGGGCCTGCCGGACGACGTGGCCAACGCGGCGCTCTATCTCGCGTCGGACCAATCGTCCTGGATTACGGGGCTCATTCTGGACGTAGCCGGCGGGGCGGTGATGGTCTAGCGCTGAGCGGCGGCAGCTAGTTCAGCTGCAGCTCGGGGGGCACCTCCGGGTTCATCAACGACGCGCCCCCGTCGGCCACGATGAGCTGGCCGGTGATCCAGCCTGCCTCTTCGCTGCAGAGCAGGGAGACCACATTCCCAATATCGGCCGGCGTTCCCAGCCGCTTCATCGGCGTCCATCCCCGGTTGTGCCAGTCCCGGATGGCCGTCTGCACCCCGTCGGGAAGCGAGTTGAGCACGCTGTCCTCGGTCCAGCCCGGACTGACGGCGTTGACGGTGACACTCTGCGGGGCCAGCGTCACCGCGAAGTAGCGCACCAGGGTCTCCAGCGCCGCCTTGGCCGCCCCCATGGCGACCCACGGCTGCAATCCTCCGGTCTTGCCGCCTGGCGCATAGGTGATCGCAACGATGCGGCCCCCGCTACGCATCAGCTTGGCGGCTTCGCGAGCGCCCACCAGAAAAGCGGTGGCCTGGGAGTGCAGAGCCGTGTTCCACTGGTCCACGGTTATGGTGAGGGGTGGTACGAAGAATTTCGGGGCCTCGGGGCGGGCATTGCTGATGAAGACGTCCAGGGCGCCGAACTCCGACCGGATCCGATCGAACAGGCGACTCACCTGTTCCACTTGAGTCACGTCGGCCTGGACGAGGATGCCGTCGGACCCGGCTTTTCTCAGCTTGGCCAGGGTGTCCTTGGCGGCTGGCTCATTCTGATAGTAGTGAATCCCGACCTTCATCCCCTCGGCGCCCAGCTTCAGCGCGATGCCCCGCCCAATGCCCCGGGAGCCCCCGGTGACGAGGGCGTATTTCCCTTTGAGTGCCATGGGACCTCCCTCCGGCAACTACACCAGCGGACCGGTTCCTTTGAATTGGACCAACGTCGCGTCGGGCTTCCGACTGTCGAAGCGGGTCTCGCTCACCCTCGCCTGGCCCTTCAGTCCGGTATCAAATGTGACCGAAATCCGCTCGTTGGGCAGGATGCCGTCGGTGCTCCGGGACATGAATTCCCCGCTCCAGGACTGGCGATTGGGGCTGCCGGTAACCGTGAGCTCGACTTCAACGCTCTTGAGGTGCTTGTGGTTGGAACGCTCGATCAGGGCAATGTGGCTGGGCAAGGAGTCTTCTTTCTGCCGCGAGAGAGCCGCGGCAAGGGGAGGCGAGCTGCTCTCTAATGGTACCCTAAAGTACGCAAACGCGCTGGCCGGCAATCCAGGTGGGGTGCAGATTACTGCAGGCGGCTGAGCTTCGTAGATTCCCCTCCATGAACGTCCAGAAAGAAGTCTCGTAGGATCTCAGCTTCATCGATGCCCTGTGTTGCTGTCTAACGGACCGCGCATCAGCTGCGGCGACTGCTCAGACCTGCGCACAATCCTACGTTCCTTAGACCTGAAGCGCCGGCAGCTGCATGCGCTTGTTAGGTGGCAGCGCTTCCCGGAGCTCCACCCGCAGGATCTCCGCCACGTGCCTCATTCTCCTTCTCGAGCTGCGCCTTCACCGCGGGGAGCCGTCCTAGAACGGTCGGGTCATTGCCGCCGTAATGGACGGCGTCGCAGCAGGCAACGAGCACGGCGCGTAGTGCTCGGTCGATCTCCGCCGCCGTTGCCGGTTGACGGGCGAAGTAACAGTGATTCGCGGAGTCATCGAATTGAATTAGGTCGGGTGCCTCAGCCTCCGGCGCGCCACACGCAATACATTGGCCGTCAGCTACATAGAACGGGCCTGGAGCGTTGAGCGGGTACGGCTGATCTGCGCTCACGGACAATCTCCGGTTTGCTGACCACCTAACTATTAAGTGGACCGTCATCCCTAGCAGTCTATCTGACATAAACATCACGGATGTCAGTCTATCCCGCCATAGTTGCTCCCCCATAAAGCAAGAGCTGGGGCGCCCGCGTCCTAGTGGCTGTGGGGGCCAGCACCCCGAAAGCCAGGATCGAGCTCCCCCACTAATTTGCTCGGACCGGTTGCTTGCAATGGAACACCGCCCCGGAGCCGCGAACCGAGCAAGCCAACGAAAAGCGAGTCAGCTATGGGTATACATCGAAGGCCCCGGTCTGGGAGCCTGCCGGCGTGGACCGGATGGACGCTGGTGCTCGGCGCATGCGGGCCGGCGGCAACCGTTCCGAGTCCGAACCCCGCTGAGGCCCAATCCTCGGCGGAGCACCGCTTACCTACCGGGGCCCGCCTCGACCCCGTTGGTCGCTCCACTCCCGTGGGAAACATGCCGCTCGCCGCGACGGCTTCACCCGACGGCCGCGCCCTCATCCTGAGTCTCGGCGGATGGCGGCAGCAGGGCATCCAGATCCTCGATCGGCGAACCGGGACCGTGACGCAGGAAATTCCCCAACCCGGGGCCTTCCTCGGATTGGCCTGGGCCACCGATGGCCGCACCCTGTACGCCTCCGGCGGTGTCGCCGATGCCATCTACCTCTATGCCTGGCACGCCGACCGGCCCCACCCGGCGGTGCTGGTCGACAGCATCGTGCTGGCGCGCCCCGATTCCAGCCCCCAGGGGTGGCGGTATCCAGCCGGGATCGCCGTCTCCCGGGATGGTCGCCTCCTGTACGTTGTCGAAAACCTGAGCGATTCGCTCGCGGTAGTCGATCTCGGGTCCCGGCGTGTCGTCCAGCGGGTGAGCGCCGGGCCGTACCCCTATGGAGTGGTCGCCGCACCCGATGGGCACGTCTACGTGTCGAACTGGGGATCCGGCACCGTCAGCGTATTCCGCTCCACTGCCGCTGGACGGGTAGTAGCCGAACACCCCATCGACGCAGGACGACATCCCTCGGCGCTCCTGCTGAGTGCCGACGGCCGACGGCTGTTCGTGGCATCCGCCAGCACCGACCGGATCGCGGTGGTGGATCCGGCAGCCCATCGGGTCCTGCGTTGGCTGGCGGATCCCCCGCCCGGAGGAGTCTCCGAGGGCAACACCCCCAATGCGCTCGCGCTCTCGCCCGACGGGGCCCGGTTGTACGTCGCCGAGGCCGACGCGAACGCAATTGCCGTGTTCCGGCTCTCGGGATCGAGCTCGGGGACGGACCCTGGCGCCGCCGGCAGCGATAGTCTCCTGGGACGTATTCCCACCGAGTGGTACCCCACGGCGCTCCTGGCGACGAAGGACTCGCTCTGGGTGGTCAACGGGAAGGGCAGCGGAGCCGGGCCCAATCCGACCGGTCCTCAGCCGGACGTCCCCATTGCCAAGGCGGATCCCCATACCTACGTGTTGGGTCAGCTCAGCGGAACGCTGCTGGCACTCCCTATCCCCGAGGACGGTAAGCTCCCCGGTTTCAGCGCGCGGGTGGCAGGAGCCAACGGCTGGTCGGAGGGAAGGACCAAGGCACCGGCGCACTATCCGCCGTTCGAGCACGTGATCTACATCATCAAGGAGAACCGGACCTTCGACCAGGTGCTGGGTGACCTGCCCCAGGCCGATGGTGATACCGCACTCCTGTTCTTCCCGCGACCGGTGTCGCCCAATCACCACGCGCTGGCGGAGCGGTTCGGAATCTTCGACCGCTTCTTCGTCAACGCCGAGGTGAGTAACCAGGGTCATCCGTGGTCGACCTCGGCCTACGTGACGGATTTTACCGAGAAGACCACCCCGGACGACTACCGGTCCAAGCGGCCCGAGCACGACGAGCCGGGCGACGCGGACGATCCAGCGGCCGGGTTCCTCTGGGATGCGGCGCTCGCCAAGGCGATCAGCTTGCGCGATTACGGCGAGTATGCCGAGTTCGTGCCCGCTCCGCCGGCCGACTCCGCGCGGCGCCGGGTTCGGTCGGTGGTGGCATCGCTCGCCCCCTACACCAGCGCGAGCTACCCCCCGTTCGACGTCGGGGTCACGGATCAGGTACGGGCCGACGCGTGGCTGGCGGAGTTTCATGCCTACGAGCGGAGCGGGTCACTGCCCGCCCTGGAGATCCTGCACCTCCCCAGCGACCACACCGCGGGCGCTCGACCGCGGCATCCCACGCCCAAGGCCTACATGGCGGACAACGATCTCGCCCTGGGACGGATCATCGACGCGCTCTCGCATTCCAGATTCTGGCGCAGCACCGTCGTGTTCGTGGTGGAAGACGATTCCCAGGATGGCCCCGACCACGTCGACTCGCACCGGTCGGTCATGCTCGCCATCTCGGCCTGGAATCGGGGCGGCGTCTGGCACCGCTTCGTCAATACCACCGACGTGCTGGCGACCATCGAAGACATCCTGGGACTGATGCCGATGTCGTCATTCGACTTCTACGGCCGGCCGCTCCGCGACATCTGGCTGGATCGGCCAGACCTTCGGCCCTTTACCGCGCTGGTCCCGGCGCAATCGCTCAGCCAGCTCAACCTCGCCAGCGGACCCGATGCAGCCGCCTCGGCGGGAATCGATCTCTCGCGGGCGGATCGCATCGACGATGACCAGTTCAACCGGCTTCTGTGGCGTGCCATTAAAGGAGCGCGGGCGCGGTATCCCGATGCGCGCCGGATCTCGCTCCAGGAAATCGCCCGTGCTCGCTAGCCCTTCGATCGTTTCTCAGCTCCGCAGGTTCTGCTTGCCACGGCTAATCTCCGTGCCGGCGATGATAGACCAGCGCAACATCCCCGGTTTCAAGCAGCGACTTGAGATTCGATAGGACCATCGGCCAGCCGTCCGACACCGCCAGCTGCATGCGCTTGTTAGGCAGCACTTCAGCTTGGCGCGCAACTGCTGAACGAGCACCCCCACGAGCGGCCAGACCATCAGCCCAAGGGCAACAAGACCAGTACCCAGTGTGACCGATACGACGATACGCCAGCCTGCCAATTTGGAGAGCCCATGCTCGCGCTGGGCTTTCTCATACTGTTCAACGGCTGGCACGGCCTGCTCCGGTGACTGGCGGAGACGCCGCGCGAGCTCAGATACATGATTGGCCGAGCTGATATTGGCCCACACCTCCCAGAGCGTGAAAGTCGCTGCTGAGATTACAGGCACAGTCCAGCAGCTGCGTGTTGGAGCGGACTCATCAGGTCCCTGACGAATGCCCATGTGGCAAATATTGCCACGTAGCCAACAGCTATGATTCCCTGCGTGTAGGCCGCCGCCCGTCGTAGATCCCGGCAAACACCCGAATGTACTCGTCTCGCTTTAGCTGGAGCTCCCGCTGCTCATTTGCCTGGCGGGTTCGTGAAGACGCGTTGCCATTCAGGAGGGTTGGTCATCGCGAGATACTCGTGTGCTGCCTAACGGACCGCGCATCAGCTGCGGCGACTTCGCCGCTTGCGCACTATCCTAACGTTCCTTAGACTTGAAGCGCCCGCCAGCTGCATGCGCTTGTTAGGCGGCACTGATCTACCGGAGGCCGGCCTTCTAGCGCCGGCCGTAGGGTCGCATTGCTCTCAATCGTCATGCAGGTGTCCCCTCTAGCGATGCTGTGTCGAGGAGTCCGTCGATCGCGTTGCGCATTTCTTGTTCCGGCTCCATCTGGTAATCTGCGATGTCCAAGAATGCTGCGGCTCCCAATTCCCGGCAGGTGAGCGCCGCGGCCTCCAAGGTCGTCCGCGAGCGGAGAACGTGGGCTCTGACCCGGGCACCTACAAATGGGATCCGCTGCCACTCCGGCCTCGACTTGGCGAGTCGCAGCAAATCAAACATCTTGGACTCGTCGAAGACGATAGTGCAAATGATCAGATCGAAAGTCCGCTCGCGTAGAAACTGCTCAGCTTGCGCCATGGTTTCCGCGCAAGAGAGAGCATGACCCGCGAGAATCCGTTCAATGGCTGCGCGTGGCGCTGGAGACGCCGCTACCAAGATCTTGGCCATTCGACGCCCTCGGCATCTGCCGCCTAACGGACCGCGCATCAGCTGCGGCGACTCCTCAGCCTGCGCACAATCCTACGTTCCTTAGACCTGAAGCGCCGCCAGCTGCATGCGCTTGTTAGGCGGCACTGGTCCACGATGCCAGTAATTACGGCCGTATTCCGCCTCTATTTTGGAACTCCGACCACACTCGCTCGAACTCGCCTGGTTCGATCAGCTCGCCAGAGGTTTCTGGAGCGCCATCTGAATCGCGTGAAAACCCCCAGATTCTTGCCCAGGGTGCAGCGATCAAGCCGATCTCCCGTAGGGTCGAGCTGATCTCGCGTTGAACAGGCCCGAGTCAGTCCACTTCTGAGCCACGCAGTTGGTGACATGCTCGTAGCGCCCCCCGATCAGGGTCTCGCCTGAGGAATCACGACTCGCAGTACTGCGCGACCCAACGAAGCCAGCCCGATTCAGCGGGCGCACGGGCTACGATTAGCGTGGTGGATCGTGTGCCCACTGCAGTCTCGCTTATGTCCGCCTAACGGACCGCGCATCAGCTGCGGCGACTTGGCCGCTCGCGCACTATCCTACGTTCCTTAGATTTGAAGCGCCCGTCAGCTGCATGCGCTTGTTAGGCGTCAGCTGTACCTTGAACTCTGAGGGTAGCTTATCGAGGAAAGCCGGACGCTTAGCCAAGTGATGGCCATAATCGTGGCCTTTGTATGGCCCGGACTGCCAAAACGAGCCATCGTCTAAGGAGATATAGTAGTAGCGATCAAACTTCAGCGGCTCACCTGCACGTTTCCCTCGTCGTTCGACGTCGAAGGAACCACTAACGGAGTGGTGGTTCCGGAGGACGGCACTACCGCTGGAACGAGGAAATCATGCGTCCAAAGTGCTTGGATTTCAGGAACCCGCTGCGCCCAATCGGGCAACTGCTCGTGCGCAAGCCGCACTGTTTGTCCGGAACTTCGCGCGCTCTGAAAGGTTTCAGCCGAGACTGGCTTCCATCTTGAAGTTTCTCGTGACATTGGTCTTCTCTGCTGTACGCCTAACTAGTAGTAGACTGCGTATACCTCATGCCCAGTGACCGGCAAACACTGCCGACCAGACTGCCTAAATCTACTGCGATCAGCCCCGCCTTCTCCTAGCTATCCAGCTGATGCATCAAGGCTTATGCTCAGCTCCGCACCAGCCGTGGCACTGTACAACGCTGCCGCCAACGCAGTCTAAGTCAGCGCAGCGTGTAATCTCCTGAAATGTCCGATAGCTTTCCCCTCCGAACTTATTTCAGTCTCGTTCCACGTGAGCCGTTCGGTAAGGCCACCTTTGCGTCAAGAAGGGCCCAATTTGCGACATCCAGTCTTCCCTGACGCTGCTACGAGGTTTAAGTAGTGTAGTTGGAACGCAGCGCCTGTCCGACACGAGGTCTCAGTGGCCGAGCCCAAAGCCGCAAAGCGCGCCCCGAGCAAGAGCGAGGGGAAGCCCCGCCGCAAAAAGAAAGCGGCCGCCGAGCCCCGCTCCCGCGGCATCGCGCCCGACGCCATCGGCTCCGGTGCCCAGCCCGCGGCCCTGACCCGGCTGGCCGAGGCCATCGAGGCCGACGGCGGCAGCGTCCTCGCCCCCTACAAGGATCCACTCGGTGGCAACTGGCAGATCTTCGCCGCGCTGCCGATCGACCTGGTCGAGCCCACCCCCTTCCAGCGCGACCTCTCCAAGCCGCACGTCGACCGGCTCTCCAGTGCCATGGACCGGTTAGGCCGGTATTTGGACCCGATGATCGTCGTGCGGGGAGATGCAAGCGGGAAGGACGGAAGGCGACACCGCTACCCGTACTGGACGCCGAACGGGAATCACCGGCTAGCCGCCCTCAAGGCGCTCGGCGCCCGCTCCGTCGTCGCCATCGTGGTGCCCGACATCGAGGTGGCCCACCGGATCCTGCTGCTCAACACCGAAAAGGCCCACAACCTCCGGGAGCGGTCGCTGGAGGTGATCCGGCTGGCCGAGCTGCTGGCCGACGACCGAGGACCGGCCCGAAAAGGACTACGAGATCGAGTTCGAGGAGCCGGCCCTGCTGACGCTCGGGCTTTGCTACCAGGAGAACGGCCGCTTTGCCGGCGGCGCCTACCACCCGGTGCTCCGCCGGGCCGAGAAGTGGTCCGGATCGGCGCTGCCGAAGGCGCTGGAGACCCGGCGGGAGCGGGCTGCCCGGGTGCTGGAGCTGGATGCGGCGGTGACGGAGGCGATGAAGAAGCTGAAGGAGCGCGGTTTCGAGAGCCCGTATCTCCGTCCGTTCGTCATCGCCCGGATCAATCCGCTCCGGTTCAAGCGCGGGGGAAATCCGGACGTGGATGAGACGATCGAGACGATGCTGTCCTCCGCCCGGCGGTTCGATGCCGGGAGAGTGAGGGCCGATCAGGTCGCCAAGGCAGGCGGGGCGCCGGAAGAGGGATAAATCCTGGGCAGGGGCACGTTCAGCCTTGGCAGGGACGCAATTTGGCTCCGACAGGAACACCGCTCGGCATTTTCCGGGACGGGATTTGTCCGGCAGCTTCAGCGATTCGATCTGCAGGAACGCAATTCGGCGCGACAGGAACAGCGTCGGCGTTTTCCGGCACCCGATTTGTCCGGCAGCTTCAGCGATTTGATCTGCAGGAGCGCAACTTGGCGCGACAGGGACAGCGTCGGCATTTTCCGGCACGCGATTTGTCCGGCAGCTTCAGCGATTCGATTTGCCGGAACGCAATTGGTCTGACAGGAACAGCGTTGCCGTCGGCAGGGATGCGATTTTCCCGCTCACATTCCGCGATTCGATTTGCCGGAACGCGATTTGGTCGCGACAGGAACATCGTCGCCGTCGGCCGGGATGCGATTTTCCGTCACGTTCCGCAATTCGGTTTGCAGGGACCCGATTTGGTGCGACAGGAACAGCGTCGGTTTTGGCAGGGACGCGATTTCGCGTAGCCCGGGAGTAGACAAGTCTCCGTCCCGTTAGGGTAGACTCTTTGCCATGAGCCGGTCCGTCCGCCAGCGGCTGTACTCCTTCCTCCTCCTGTCGTTGTTCGCCGGGAGCGGGATCGGCCTGCCCGCCCTGGACGAGCTGCTCTACCACACCGGCCGGGACTCCGTCCCCCAGCCGGCGTCGCCCACTTCGATGCCCCCGGCGGCTGCGGCGCCCACTCCGAGCACTGCGTCCTGTCGGCCTCGGTCGCGGTCCGCCAGCACGCCACCGTCACCCAACAGCACCTTCGTCTGGAGGTCGTCAGCCCAGAGCCCTACAGCTTCCGTCCGGTTTTCTCCCTCCGATCGGTAGACCGCAGTCTCCTCCAGCCCAGCCGAGCTCCGCCAGTAACGCTCTCCTAATCGGGCCCGTCGCCCGACCCCAAGTATCACGATCTAGCTGACTTGGCTCTCGTGCCCCCCGCACGAGGCCGATCACCCTTCGTGCTGGAGAGACCATGCTGGCATTCCTGCTCGCCGTCGCCCTGACGTCGCATACCCCCGTCGTGCCCTCCAACCCGCCCGCGAGCCAACGGTGATATCACCGGCGTGGTGCGAGACAGCACCTCGGGCCAACCGCTCACCGGAAGCGATGTGGTCATCATGCGGAACGGGCAAGTCGTCGCCCGAACCGAGACCGATACCTACGGCCGCTACCGGATCCACAACCTGCCCGATGGCGAGTACGACGTCGAGGTGCGGCTGCTGGGCTTCCGCCCGACCCGGACGCACATCACCGTCGGCCCGGAAGGCCGTGACACCGAGGTGTCAATCGGATTGGTGCCCTCTGCGGTCCGCCTGCAGGAGCTGGAGATCACCGCGCCGGTGCCGATCGCGGTGGACACCCGAAGCGGCAACCAGGTCTTCAAGCAGGACAGCTACCACGGCGCCCCAACGCAGACCACCTCCCAGATCGTACAACAATCGGTGGCCGGTGCCGCCCGCGCCCCCACCGGGGAGGTGCACATCCGGGGACAACACGCCGAGTACACCTACTACATCGACGGGGTACCGGTGCCGGCGGGGATCTCGGGCAGCCTGAACGAGCTGTTCGATCCCAACGTGGTCAACCAGATCACCTTCCAGACCGGGGGATGGGACGCTGAATTCGGCAACAAGAACGCGGCGATCGTGGACGTGAACACCCGGATCCCGGCGGGCGGGCTCCGGGGAGATGCCTCCGGGTTCGGCGGCTCGTTCTCCAGCAACGGCCAGACGGTGGATGCCAGCCAGAACGCCGGCAAGTTCGGCTGGTTCGTCTCCGGCACTCGGCGGGAGAGCGACATGCGGCAGGAGCCGGTGGTGTTCGATACCCTGACCCACGACCCGCTCAACTTCCACAACCACGGGACCGACCTCTTCGCCTTCGGCAAGGCCCAGTACGCCGCGTCGCCGGCCGACATGGTCAATCTGGACCTCAACTGGTCGCGCACCCGCTTCGAGGTGCCCTTCGATTCGACCGGGGGCGTGATCCAGGACGACAACCAGCAGGACCTCAACAGCTTCGCCAACCTCAGCTGGCGGCATCAGTTCCCCGGCAGCGGCACGGCGTCGGGGTCCGACCTCTTCGTCGCCGCGTTTCACCGCCGGGGGAGCCTGAGCTACACCCCGGGCGTGGGCGACACCCCGGCGTTCGTGTTTTTCCCCGATACCGCCACCCCGTTCAATCTGAGCGAGGACCGGAACTTCAACACCACCGGGCTCAAGGCCGACTACTCCTACCGGCTGTCCGAGCGGCTGCAGTTCAAGCTGGGCGGGCTGGCGTCGTTCACCCGGGGGCATGAGGACTTCTCGACCATCGATGCCTCAGGCAGTCCGGGGCCGGCCTCGAACTCGGATCTCCAGGGCAACGACGAGTGGGTCTATGCCCAGACCGTGATCGCGCCGACGGAGCATTGGGAGCTCCGCACCGGGCTGCGGTTCGACAACCACGAGGCGCCCTTTGCCGGGAGCCAGAACCAGGTCAGTCCCCGGGTCAAGCTCAGCTACTTCCCCGACGCGCAGACCAGTCTCTGGGCCTACTACGGCCGGCTCTTCATCCCCACCAACGTGGAAGACCTGCGGGCCATCACCAGCGTGGCCCAGGGTGGGGTGACCGCGCAGCCCACCCTGCCGGAGCGGGACAACTTCTTCGAGGTCGGGCTGACCCACCGGTTCCCGGCCGGGGTGGTGGCCAAGCTCTCCGGCTACCACAAGACGAGCTCGCCCGGCATCGACGACAATACCGTCCCCGGCTCCACCATCGTCACCTCGGTCAACATCAATCAGGTCTGGATCAACGGGGTGGAGACGGTGCTGGAAGTGCGGCCTCCCGGTCCGCTCTCGGGCTACGTCAACCTGGCCCTCAACCACGCCTACGGCCGGGGCCGATCACCGGCGGATTCTTCCCGGCCGACCTGCCGCCGGGGTACTTCGACCTCGACCACGACCAGCGGCTCTCCGGCGTGGCCTCGGTGAGCTATGCCGACCAGCATCTCTTCGCCACGGCGAGCGGACTGTACGGCAGCGGGCTGACCAACGGAAACGAGCCGGACGCAGCCACTTACGGGCGGGGACTCTTCGACTTCAACCGCTCGATCCACGTGGATCCCAACTTCATCGTCAACGCCAGCGCGGGCTACCTGCTGCAGGTTGGCAATGTCCTACTGCGCCCGGAGATCTACCTGGAGAATTTGTTTGATCATAAGTACCTGCTGAAGGGCGCCTTCTTCAGTGGCGCGTCCGTCGGCCGGCCCAGAACCCTGGAGGTACGTCTCAATGCGGGACTTTAACCATGGATTGCTCGTCATCGGGGCCGCGACAATGGCCCTGGTGGCGGGGTGCAGTAATAGCACCGCTCTCACCTCGCCCACGGGCTCCGGCTGCTCCGGCGCCAGCACCACCCAGCTCGCGGCCGGCGCCCACGTCGTGATCGACCCCAGCGCCAGCGGGGGATGCGTGCGGCTTCCCGCCGCCGGAGCATCCGGTGCCAGGCACCTGTTGATGGCTTTCTCGGGGACGGCTGAGGTGACCGATCAAGGCCTCGAAGCTCCCTTCCTGCTCTCCGGGACCGGGGCGGCCCTGACGGCAGCCACCGCGCGTTTGAAAAGCCCCAGCGTCAGCATTCACCTCTCACCGGGCGCAGCGGTTCCACAACATGCTCCGGGCCCGCGGCCGGGAGCTCCTCGCCGCCGGCTACCGGCGCCCGGTAGCGCAGCGGCCCAATTTCCTGATCGCGCCCCCGCCGGTGGGCAGCACCCGATCGTTCCAGGTGTGCAGCAGCATCGACTGCACCAACTTCTCGACCGTCACCGCCACCCTGCAGCACGTGGGCCCCCACGGCCTGCTCTACCTCGACAATGCCTCGCCGGCCAATGGCTACACCTCGTCGGACATCTCCCGGCTGGGTACGCTGTTCGACCAGTTCATGTATCCCATCGACACCACCGCCTTCGGCCGGGAGTCGGACATCGACAACAACGGCGCAGTCATCATTCTGCTGTCTCCCGCGGTGAACCAGGTCAGCGGCAACTGCAACAAGAGCGGCAACGTCACCCTCGGCTTCTTCTTCCCCGGCGATCTGCTGCCCGGGCAGTCCGGGATCCAACGATGGCGAGATCTTCTACGGACTGGTCCCCGATCCGACCAACCGGACCTGCACCATCTCCCACGACTTTGCGGTGCTGGGGATCGGCCCGACGTTTCTGCACGAGTTCCAGCACATGATCAGCTTTGGCCGTCACGTGCTGCTGGCCAACGGCCCCATCGAGGACAACTGGCTGGACGAGGGGCTCTCCCGCCTGGCCGAGGAGCTGGGCGGCCGGGAGATCCCGGACCAGTTCTGCAGTCCGGACAAATGTGCCAGCGTCTATGCCAGCGGAGACGTGAACAACGGCTTCGTGTACCTGCAGAAAGACACGCTGGAAGCAAGCCCCCTGATCGAGCCGGCCAGCGCCGCCGACGGCACCCTCCCGGAGGACGGGGCCAACTGGCTCTTCGTCCGCTGGCTGGCCGACCACTTCTCGGCCGACACCCTGCTCGGCACCAGCCTGACCCGGGCGCTGGATGGCGCCGATTCTCCCCAGGGGATCTCGCTCATTGGCAGCGACAACGTGACCGCCGCGACCCAGGCCGACTTTCCCGGATTGGTGGGCGAGTGGCAGCTGGCCAACTATCTCACCGCGGTCCCCGGGTTCAGCGAGCCGACCGGGCGGCTGCATTACTTCACCTGGGATCTCGCGCAGCTGTTTACCGCTAATTTCGGATCGTATCCCCTGCAGCCCGACAGCATGGTGAGCGGGACCTACAGCCACAACGGGCTGCTGCACCCGGGCTCGGGCCGGCACCTGCTGGTGATTCAGCCCCCGTCCGGCGGGGAAGTAGATGTGCAGCTGGGGGCTCCCTCGGGCACTGCGGTGGATCCCACGCTGGTTCCCCGGATTGCCGTGGCGAGGGTACAATAGGCGGCGGAAGGGCGGAAAGGCGGTCAGGCGGAGGGGAGCTAGAGCTGCGTCATTTCGAGCGCAGCGAGAGAATCGGCCCGCCATAGGGCGGGCTCGTGAGCCCGAATCGTGATGCCAGCCGATTCCTCGCTGCGCTCGAAGTGACCACCGATGATTGGGCGTGCGCCCACCCGGCCTACGGGCCGGGCTCTTTGCTGCCACGACCGCGGATGCTCCAGCAGAGGGGCTCCGGTCAAATGTCTCTGATCCACGACTCCGATGCCTGCCACGCGTCTGCTACCCGGCTCAGGCTGATGACCCGCATGCCCCGCTGCCCCGCTGCCCCGCCTACCGCTTCCCCGCTTCCCCCCTATACTTGCTCTCCCACTGAGTGGAGCTAGCTCCCATGTTCCGGCATTACATCACCCCCCTCCTCGCACTTTCGCTGCCTGCGGCCTTGAGCCTCGGCGGCTGCAACCCCCGTCAGCCCAACGAGAAAGCCACCGGAGCCGTGAGCGATACCGCGGCCGCGACGTCGACCGAGTCCAGCTCCCTGGCCCGGAAGGTGGGCGAGGTGGGCGACCTCCAGAACCCCGAGTCCGCCCATTACGACAAGGATCTCAACGTCTGGTTCGTCTCCAACGTCAACGGTGACCCCGGCAAGAAGGACAACAACGGCTACATCAGCCGGCTCAAGGCGGACGGCACTCCGGATACCACCAAGTTCATCGTGGGCGGCAAGAACGGCGTCACCCTCAACGCGCCCAAGGGCATCGCCGTTGTGGGCGATACCCTCTGGGTGGCCGACATCGACGCGGTCCGGGGCTTCAACAAGGGCAACGGCATGCCGGTGGCTACGGTCGTAGCGCCGGGGGCCAAGTTCCTCAACGACGCCGCGGCCGGCCCGGACGGCACTCTCTATATCACCGATACCGGCGTGATCCCCGATCCCAAGACCGGGCTCAAGCACGTGGGGCCCGACCGGGTCTATCAGGTGAAAGGGCGGAAGGCAACGGTTGCGCTCGAGTCGGCGCAGCTGCAGGGACCCAACGGGATCGTCTGGGACCCGAAGGACACCGATTTCGTGATCGTCTCGTTCATGGGGCCCGGCATTTTCGCCTGGAAGCCGGGATCCAAGGATCTCCGGTCGCTGGGTACCGGCCCGGGCCAGCAGGATGGAGTCGAGCCGCTGCCGGACGGACGGCTGCTGTTCACCAGCTGGGCCGATTCCAGCCTCTTCGTGCTGGACAACGGCCGCGCGACCAAGGTGGCCAGCGGCATCGCGTCACCGGCCGACATCGGGCTCAAGGACAAGACGGTGGCCGTGCCCCAGCTGATGGAGAACAAGGTTCAGTTCTGGGAGCTGCCATGAGCCTTCCCCGCCGGCACGGCCTTCTGACGCTCGGCCCGGTCGCGGTGGTAATCGTGGGGCTCGGGTCCTGCGGCGGAGATTCCAGCCGCAGGGCCGCCGAGTCCCGGGCGCTGGCTGAGTCTGCCGCGGTATACGAGGAGATCACCAACCAGTTCCGGAAGGTGGGGGAGACTCCGAATCTCCAGGGGCCGGAGTCGGCCCGCTACGATAGGGATCTGGACGTCTGGTTTGTCTCCAACGTGAACGGCGCCCCGGCGCGGAAAGACAACAACGGTTTCATCAGCCGGCTCCGGCCCGACGGCGCCATCTACAATCTGAAGTTCATCGAGGGCGGGAAGAAAGGCGTCACCCTCCATGCCCCCAAGGGGCTCGCCATCAGCGGCGACACCCTCTGGGTGGCTGACATCGACGTCGCTCGCGCCTTCAACAAGCGCACCGGCGAAGTCATCGCCAACGTGAATACCCGGGCGAGGTTTCTGAACGGTGCCGCGGTGGGGCCGTACGGGGCGATCTACATGACCGACACCGGCGTCCTCTTCGACAACAAGGGCGCGCTGTCCCATCCCGGCCCCGATCAGGTCTTTCGAATCACCCGGGCGGGAGCCACTGCGGAGCTCACCTCGCGCCAAGCTCGAGGGACCCAACGGGATTGCCTGGGACCCGAGGGAAAAGCGTTTCGTGATCGTCTCCTTTCTGGGCAAGGGGATCTACGGATGGAAGCCGGGACAGACGGAGCTGGAATCGCTGGGCTCCGGCCCCGGACAGCAGGATGGTGTGGTCGCGCTTCCCGACGGGCGCCTGGTGATCACCAGCTGGGCCGACTCCAGCCTCTTCGTGCTGGAAAAGGGCCGGTCCAGGAAAGTGGCGGCGGGAATCGCATCGCCGGCTGACATCGACTTCGAGGAGAAGGACTCCCGGGTGGCGGTGCCTCAGCTGATGGAGAACAAGGTCCAGTTCTGGGAGCTGCCATGATGACGGCGAACAGTTCGGTACGAGGTATGGCGACGTACGCGGTCATCGCCATACTCGCGGCAGTGCTCGGCGCCGCAGCGATGTGGATTCATGCCGAGCGGCGGGTGAAGGCGGCGCGGGCTGTGCCGATGGACGCGGTCACGACCCACGGCGAATGGGTAAAGATCAAGCGGGGGAAGGACACCATCCGGGCATACGTGGCCTATCCCGAGCGGAAGACCAAGGCGCCGGCGGTGATCGTGATTCACGAGATCTACGGGCTCACCGACTGGGAGCCCACGGTGGCCGACCGGCTGGCCAAGGAAGGCTTCGTCGCTATCGTGCCGGATCTCTTGTCGTCCAGGCACGGCCAGTCGCCCAAGAACCCGGATGAAGGGCGCAAGCTGATCGGCGAGCTGGACCCCGACGGTATCACCGCCGATCTCGACGCCACCTACGCCTACGTCAACGGCCTTCCGGCGGTCGCCAAAGACCAGATCGGCACCATCGGGTTCTGCTGGGGCGGAGGCCAGAGCTTTCGCTACGCCACCAACAACCCCAACCTGAAGGCGGTTGTGGTCGCCTACGGTCCGCCGCCCGACTCGGCCGCCTTCAAGCGGATCAAGGCCCCGGTGCTCGGCGTCTACGGCGAGAACGACGAGCGGATCGATGCGACCTTGCCCGATGTCGCCGCCAAGATGGAGGGGGCAGGGAAGACCTTCACCTACGAGGTGTATCCCGGCACCGGCCATGGTTTCCTGAAGCCGGGCCGGCAGGGATCGGATGGCCCGCAGGTGCAGCGGGCGTGGGATCGGATCCTGCAGTTCTATCGGGCGCGGCTTAGGAAAGTAGGTCTAAAGAGTGATCGTCACCCTGACGCTCGAACAGCGAAGGGGCCGGAGCATCATTTCGGCCCCTTCACTACGATTAGGATGACGATCGAGTTCTGGTCCCTTCGCTACGCTCAGGGTGACAGAGGTAGATGATTCTTCTGCTGATGCTGTTCCAGGCTCCATTGCCGTCTCCTCTCGCCGCCCGGGCGGATACCATCCGCCCGGTCCACGACGCGCTGCACTACGACATCACCCTGGTCCCCAGCGACACCGGCACCCACGTGCTGGCCGAGGTGCAGACCACCTGGCGGCTCCGCTCCACCGAGCCGGTGGAGATGGAGCTCGACTCCGCCATGCGGGTGGTGCGGGTGCTGGTGGACGGGAAGCCCAATACCCGGCTCTCCCGTACCATGTACGCCCGCTCCGAGGGGGAGATCGAGGTGCCGCACGAGAAGCAGGCGGGTGACACCCTCAGCACCCGGGTGCGCTATCACGGCTTCGTGCGGGACGGGCTCATCATCGGGAAGAACGCCTACGGCGACCGGACGATCTTCGCCGACAACTGGCCCGACCGGGCTCATCTCTGGCTTGCCTCGCAAGATCATCCCAGCGATAAAGCGACGGTGGCGTTTCACGTGCAGGCGCCGCTCGAGGATCAGGTGATCGCCAATGGCGTGCTGGAGAAGATCGACACCCTGGCCTATGGTCACGCAGTGTGGCACTACCGGCTGGACACCCCGATTCCGGTGTACACCATGGTCGTGGGGATCGGCCGGCTGTCGCGCACTCGTTTGTCTGACGCCGGCTGTGCGGTCAAGTGCGTGCCGCTCACGGTCTGGACTTTTCCTCAGGATTCGGCCTATGCGGTGAGCGGCCCGTTTCGCCGGGCGGGCCAGATCGTGGACTACTTCGTCGGCCTGATCGGACCCTTTCCCTTTCCCAGTCTGGCGCACGTCGAGTCGAGCACCCGGTTCGGCGGCATGGAAAACTCGACCGCGATTTTCTATGACGGAAAGCGGTACCGACAGCGGAATCTGGGCGAGCCGGTGGTGGCGCATGAGACGGCGCACCAGTGGTTCGGTGACGCGGTCACCGAAGCCGACTGGCATCACCTCTGGCTCTCCGAGGGGTTCGCGACCTACCTCGCCGCGCTCTGGCAGCTCCATGCCGATGGCGACAGCGCCTTCCGGGCCGGCATGCGGAAAAACGCCGACGACTACTTCAAGTCCCCCAACACCGGCAAGCCGATCCTGGACACCACGGCCAAGGACCTGCTCGGACTGCTCAACGACAACAATTACCAGAAGGGTGCCTGGGTCCTGCACCAGCTCCGGGGGTTGTTGGGAGACTCCGCCTTCTACTCGGGGCTTCGCACCTACTACCGGACCTACCGCGACAGCACCGCGCTCTCGTCCGACTTTGCCCGGATCATGTCTCAGTCGTCCGGCCGTGACCTGGACTGGTACTTCCGGCAGGCGCTCACCCAGCCGGGCTATCCGGTTCTGGATGTCCGCTGGAAGCACAGCGGCAAGAAGCTCACGCTGGATATCACTCAGACCCAGCCGGCGGAGTGGGGAGTCTATCGGATTCCGGGGCTCGAGATCGCGGTCGATGGAAGGCCGGTGCGGGTGGATCGTGAACGGGCGGCAAACGCACCAGGTGATCGACGGGATATCGAAGAAACCCGAAGAAGATCGAGGTGGACCCGAACGGCTGGTGGCTGTTGAAAACAACGGTAAGAGGTGAGAAGTGAGAGGTGAGAGGTGAAGGCAAAGTGAGAGGTGAATGCAGAGTGAGAGGTGAGGTGAGAGTGAGGGGGGGTGGGGTTCGTCTTACTTCTTACCTCTTACCTCTCACCTCTCACCGGTTGCGGCACCCTCCCCCCGCTTCGCGGCAAGATCGACGTGGGCCGCGAGGCGTACGCCGTGTTTGTCGGCGGCAGCGGCGTGAGCGGCGACCTCTACGCCGTGCGTGCCGATGGCGGGCCGGTCTTCCCCCTCACCTACACGCCGGTCGCGGAGTTGGCTCCGTCGCTCTCCCCCAACGGCGCCGACCTGGCCTTTCTCCGGAGCCAGTCGCTCCGGGACACCATACCGGCCACGGTCTGGGTGATGAATCTGCTGAACGGGAGCGAGCGGGAGCTGGAGCTGCCTCAAGGGGCGGGGACACCCGAGCGGGTCGGCTGGAGCGAGGACGGCGCCGTGATAATCGTGCGCACCGGGCAGGGACTCTATCGATTCGACGCGCCTCCCGCCAAACCCGACGCGCGTCCGGTGCCGCCGTCTGACTCAGCCGTAGCGGACTCGAACCTGGCGGTGCTCTTGGGCGACCCGGTGTTTGCCCGCGTCGTGCTGTGCAAGCGAACCAGCGACCTCTGCCTGATCACCCGCCGAGGCGCGCCGGGCATTCTGGCCCAGGCCGCGCGCGATCCGGTGCGCTGGGGCACCGACTCGGTGGCCTTCCTGGTCGGCGAGAATATCCTGCAAATCCGGCCGCTGGCCAAAGGCCGTCCCCGGGCGCTCAACTGGTCCGACGTGCCGGTGCGTCCGAGACAGCTCACGTTTTTTGACGGCGGGGCAGCGGGGCGGCGGGGCAGCGGGGCCGAACCACGGAGGTAGGACACAAGGCGCGTGGCTAGAAGCTGACAATCGATTCAGGCCCCGCCCCGCTGCCCCGCTGCCCCGCTGCCCCGCTGCCCTTCCGAAATCGCATCCCACGCCGCTTCCAACGTGAGCCCCACCTGTTGGTGATCCGGCGCCCATTCCTTGGCACTCACCCGCTCCGCCGCAAACGCCACCAGCGCCAGCCACACCGATGTCCACAGCTCCGCCGGACCGGGCCGCACCAGCCCATCCGACTTTCCGCTGGCCACAATCGATTGGAGTGCGTCCCGAAACTCCCGCGCCGCGCCGCGGCTGCCGTCGTCGAGGTATCCCTCGTCCCGGCGGCGGAGCAGCATCCGGGTCATGGCCGGATCCCGCTCGGCCGCACTCACCAGCCGGCGGCCCACGGCGAGCAGCCGCTCGCGCGGCGGTAGGGTCTTGTCTCCATCCTGGCCCCGCACCAGCTCGAGCCCCCAGTTCTGGGCTTCGCGGTAGGCCGCAAGGAGCAGCTCCTCCTTGCTGCTGAAATGGCGGTAAATCGTCCCCTCGGCCACCTCGGCCCGGGCCGCAATCTCGGGAGTGGTGGTGGCCCGGAAGCCGACGGTGGTGAACAGCTCCAGCGCCGCGCGGAGCAGCTTCTGCCGAGTGGCGGCGCCGTCGCGTTTGGAGGGTGGCGGGGTCGGTGGGGGAGATGACATGGACGAGGAATGTAAGAGCGTCTCCTCTCACTTCTCACCCTTCCTGACTATTTTCCGGAGCTTTTTCCTAACCTTTTTCGGGGCATTGATGAAATTGCTCGTTCTCGGCGCCGGACTGCAGGGTTGCGCCTGCGCCTACGATCTGCTGCAGAACCCGGCCATCAACCAGGTCACCCTGGCCGATCTCCGGCCGGAGAAGCTGCCTCCTTTTCTGAAGCGGGATTGGGGTGGACGGCTCCAGACCGTGCGGCTCGACGTGTCCGACACCGCCGCCGTGCACGCGACCTTCGCGGGTCACGCCGCCGTGATGAGCGCCATCCCGTACTACTACAACGGCCCCATGGCCAAGGCGGCCGTCGAGTGCGGCTGCCACTTCTCCGACCTGGGCGGCAACACCGAGATCGTCCTGGAGCAGAAGAAGCTGCACGAGGAAGCCAAGGCCAAGGGGATATCCGTAATCCCCGACTGCGGTCTCGCGCCCGGCATGGTAAACATCCTGGCAGCCGAGGGGATCCGCCGGCTGGACCAGGCGGAGAAGGTCAAGATCTTCGTCGGGGGGCTGCCTCAGGCTCCCGAGCCGCCGCTCAACTATCAGATCGTCTATTCGCTGGAGGGGGCGCTGGACTACTACACTACGCCGTCCTGGGTGCTTCGCGGCGGCCGGCCGGTGCAGGTCGAAGCCTTGAGCGAGGTGGAGCCGGTCGAGTTTCCTGCACCGGTGGGCACCCTCGAGGCGTTTCATACCGGCGGAGGCATCAGCACCCTGCCGTTCGCGTATCAAGGCAAGATCGATGTGATGGAGTACAAGACGCTGCGCTATCCCGGCCACGCCGCGGTGGTCCGGCCGATCCGCGACCTGGGTCTCCTGGCCAACGATCCGATCGACGTGAAGGGGAAGAAGGTGGTGCCCCGGGATGTCTTCATCGCCGCGGTAAGTCCCCGGCTGCACAAGCCGGAGGGGCGCGATCTGGTCGCCCTTCAAGTGGAGGTCACCGGCAAGAAGGGCGGCAAGCCGGGACGGGTCACCTTCCGGCTGATCGATTACTACGACGCCAAGCACGGGATCAGCGCCATGATGCGGACCACCGGGTACTCCCTTTCCATCACCGGCCAGATGCAGGTGGACGGGCGGGTGACGGCGAAGGGGGTCCACACCCCGGACGAGGCGGTGCCCTTCCGGGATTATGTGACCGAGCTGGGCAAGCGGGGGATTAAGATAGAGGAGCTGTGAAGCGGGGCAGCGGGGCAGCGGGGAGGCAGGGAACTTCTCCTCATCGCAGTGTTTGGGTGATGTGGTTGTGCTCAGTCGGAGAGGTAGATGCTGGATTTCAGGAAGCTGTGGGACCAGGGGCTTACCTTCGAGAAGTTCGTCGCCTCGTGTAAGGCCGAGCACTGCGGACTCTGGCAGGGGATCTACAACCTGGCGCGGGTTCCGGAATGGGCTCGCTCGGCCGTGGCATCGGGGATGAACCGCAAGCTGCTGGTGATCGCGGAGGACTGGTGTGGCGACGCCTCCAACACGGTGCCCATCGTCGCAAAGTTCGTCGATGCCGTTCCCGGTCTCGAGCTCCGAGTGATTCAGCGCGACACCTATCCCGAGGTCATGGATCAGTACCTCACCAACGGATCTCGCTCGATCCCGATCGTGATCGCGCTGGATGAGAACTTCGACGAGGTGGGGCATTGGGGCCCGCGTCCCACCGAGCTTCAAGCCTGGGTGATGGCCAACCGGACTACCATGCCTAAGACGGAGCTGTATCCTCAGGTGCGGAAGTGGTACGCCCGCGATCGGGGGGAGACGACGCTGAAAGAAGTGTTGGAAGCGGCCGGATTTTCAGTGGCGAAGGTGGCGTGAAAGGTCGCTTCAGAACATCCATCCCTGGCCAAACGAGAAGTTGAACCCGTCGGGGCCGCCGGCAAAGTTGAAGGTCAGGATCGAGGACCGCAGGATTCGTAGCGCGACACCTCCGCCGCCGCCCCACTTCACCCCCTTCGTCGTCAATTTGAAGTTCTCCTGCTCGAACACCCTTCCCGCATCGGTGAAGGCCAGCAAGGTGATGGCTCCGAGGTCGCCAAACGCCAGGAGATCGTGCCGCACCTCGAGGTTGCCCAGAAGCACGTCCTTCCCGGCGAGCCGTCCGGCGTCCAACGAGCGGTGGGAGTACGGACCGCCCAGGACCGGAATCCAGTTCTCCCATGCCGGTATGGTATAACGGGCATCCAGGCTGGGTGAGCCTCCCATGATGCCGGATGCAGCCAGGCGGGCGGCTACCACGGTTCCTTCTCGAATCGTGAGGTAACCCCGCAGCACCGTGTAGAGCCTGCTGTATCCATCTCCGCCGCTCCCCACCTGCCCGCCGGCCTCCAGCAGGAGACCCTTGTGGGTGTTGTACTCGTTATCTCTCGTGTCATAGACCACAGCGATCCGGCCGGACGCGTCGGTTTGCTCCAGCTCGTTGCCAAAGGCAGATCGAAACAGTGATTGAGCCGGCAATACAGTGAAGCTCGCCTTCTCCACATCACCGAGGACGGCCACCTGCAGCGGCCCTTTCGGCCCCTGGAGATGCTTGGTGACCTCGAACAGCCCGCGATACCGGGTGCGGCGAACCCGGTAGATGAATGGGTTGGCCTTGGTCACCAGGGATTTGATGTAAGGGGCGTCGTTCCCCAAGCCGAAGAATCCAAAGCGGACTTCCCGGATGGCTCCCACGAAGGTGTTGAGCCGCCAGCCATTCGAGAACTGGGGTGCCTTGAACTGCAGCTTTACAAAGCGGCCACCTCGCAGCGTCACCCCGGCGTCGCCGGTCAGCGCGGCCCGGGTGGTCGTGCGATCCTCATACTCCGCCGGCTGCCAATAGCGAACCCGAAACGCGAACACCGGGCCGTCGTTGGCCATGCCGCCGAGATAGGGGAAATAGCTCGTCCGCCAGGGCGGTCCACCCGTGGGCTCCTCTTCTTCCTGGGCGGCGAGCCGTCCGGCGCAGAGCAGACCCAGCAGCACCAGCGGGAGCGCGCGCATCACGCGGGCCTCGGGTAGAGATAGAGTCCGGTTGCGCCCAGAAAGGTGCGGCGGGAGACCGGTTGTGTCATTCGAGACTCCCTGTGCGGTGTATAGGGATCTTTGAGTCTGCCGGGATTTAGGCTCCGGCGTAACCGAAAGTCAACCGACTGCCGGGGCCGCTCGCTTGCTGCCTCCTCCGGTGCTTCCTAACTTGTCGGCTTGAGCACCTCTCCTCTCGGAACCAAGCCACAGCTACCGGGACGCTGGAGCGGCACCTTCCAGCGCTGGAGCGACGAGCCGTTCGGCATGGTGCGACTGGTCGTGGGCGCCATCGTGCTGCTGGGCACGGTGCTGGCGGTCACGCTTGCGCTCGCCACCCACGATCTGCGGATGCTCGAGCTGGTCGGTGCGCTCTGGGCCATCTACGGGCTGATGGTCGGGTTCCTCTCCGGAGTGCTGGAACCGGTCATCGACGGCTTCGCTCAGCTCATGGCCAACGTCGGTCTGGTCCGGGTGGGCGAGGGCTACTCCTCGATCGAAACCCTGGCCGTCCGGGGCCACTATCAAACCGCCGCGGAAGAGTATGCCGACCGCGCCCGCAATCCGGCAGAGCGGGTGGAGGCCACCCTCCGGCGCGCGGAGCTCCTGGCGGGGCCGTTGGCGGAGCCGGAGACGGCGGCGGTGGAGCTGGACAGCCTCCGCGCTCATCCGCTCTCGGGGCGGGATGACTTCCGGATTGGCCTTGCTCTGGTAGATCTCTACGAGCACCAACTCAACGACTCCAGCCGGGCCATGGCCGAGCTACGCCGGCTGATCGACCGCTATCCCAGAGCCCGGGACGTCCGCCGCCTTCGGATTGCCCTGGGCCAGCTCAAGGCCGAGCGGTTCGGCGGAACGAAACCGCCGTCCTGAATGCCGGCGCGCCAGCGGCTGGATCCCGAGATCTTCAATCTGCCGGTCGCGAAGATGCGCGCCGGCTACTACTCCGACAAATACTTCGTCCGCGCCCGCGACATCCTGCTCGCCGATGGCTATCGGCCCCGGGTCACCATGCAGGTGTTCGGCAAGGAGCCCGCCTTCCTCGGCGGCGTGGACGAGGCCATTGCGATTCTCAAGCTCTGCGCCATCGAGTGGCCCGAGCTCCAGGTGCACGCGCTGCACGACGGCGACGAGGTCAAGCCCTGGGAGACGGTAATGCTCATCGAGGGGCCTTACGACGCCTTCGCCCACCTGGAGACTCTCTACCTCGGCGTACTCTCCCGCCGCACCAGGGTGGCCACCAATACCCGCCGGGTGGTCGAGGCAGCCGCGCCCAAGGAGATCATGTTCTTCCCTGCCCGTCACGATCACTGGCTGGTGCAGACCGGCGACGGCTACGCCGCTCACGTCGCTGGTGCTATCGGCGTCTCCACCGACGCGCAGGCGTCCTGGTGGGGCAGTGAAGGCGTCGGCACCGTGCCCCATGCGCTGATTGCGGCGTACGGTGGGGATAGCGTCCTCGCCACCCGCAAGTTTGCCGAGCACATCGGGCCCGAGGTGAAGCTGATCAGCCTGGTGGACTTCGAGAACGACTGCGTGCGAACCTCGCTGGCAGTCGCCCGGGCACTGGGGGCGCGTTTGTATGGAGTCCGGCTCGATACCAGTGAGATGCTGGTGGATCGGTCGCTCTTCGAGCAGATGGGCACGTTCAAGCCGACCGGGGTCAATCCGCAGCTGGTGTGGAATGTCAGACGAGCCCTCGATGCCGGCGGATTTCCTCAGGTCAGGATCTATGTGTCGGGCGGGTTCACGGTGGACAAGATTCGCGACTTCGAGCAGCGGGGAGTGCCGGTGGATGGATACGGGGTGGGGTCGTCTCTTTTTCAGGGGCGGTTCGATTTCACCGCTGACGTGGTCCTGCTCGAGGGGAAGCCCTGCGCCAAGGTGGGAAGGGAGTATCGACCGAATCCGCGGTTGGAGAGGGTAGATTAGGAGGTGAGAGGTGAGAGGTGAGAGGTGAGAGGTGAGCGGGCTGTCACCCTGAGCGCTAGCGAAGGGGCCGAAGCTCCAAGCATGACCCGACTGATCTTCTGGGACGTCGACACCACGTACGACTTCATGCGCTCCGACGGCAAGCTCTACGTGCCCGGGAGCGAAGAGATCATTCCGGCGGTCCGCGACCTGACCGATTTTGCCCACGCCAACCGCATTCCGATCGTCGCCTCCGCTGACAATCACCAGCTGTCGGATGCCGAGATCAGCGACTCGCCCGACTGGAAGGTGACGTTCCCGCCCCATTGCATGCGAGGGACGCCGGGACAGCTCAAGATCGCCGAGGCCCAGCTGCGTGATCCGCTGGTGATCGAGCCCGAGCTCCAGGATCCGGCGTCGCTGAAGCGGCAGGCGCTCGCGCACCGGGGCGATTTTCTGCTGCACAAGCAGGCACTGGATGTGTTCACCAACCGCAACGTGCCTGCGCTGCTCGACGCGCTCGAGCCGGAAGCCGTGGTGATCTATGGTGTGGCCACCGACTTTTGCGATCGCTACACGGTCGAGGGGCTGCTGCGGCATCTGCCGGGCGCAACGCTGTACCTGGTGACTGACGCGGTGCGGGCGATTTATCCGGAGGAAGGGGAGCGGCTGATCGGCCGAGTGGCGCGAACGTGGCGTCAGACTCATTACTACCCGTCAGATCCTCCAGGAAGACGCTCTCCGGGTGTTGCGGGGGGCGCCGTCAGGTGTGATCTAACGCACAGCGGCCCTTTTCCGCGGATCTATACTTGGCCACAGTGGGAGCGTTGCTGGACGGCGAATTGCGAGACGTCCGAACAAGCCCTGAGTCCCCTGCTCCGCGGCCGGACGAGTCGTCCAACCCAGCGCTCTCGCTGATACTCCCCACTAATTCCCCTTCTTCTACAATTCTCGCGGGAACGGGCCCCACGGCCCGTTCCACCCACCTTTTCTTGAAACGCTATCCGGGCTATGGGCTATCCGCTATTGGCCTTGCTCCATGAGCCAGGCGCAGCGCATGGAGCCAATAGCGCAATAGCGACACGGATAGCGTATAGCGATGCCTATCAGTCGCCTGCTTTGCCTCCCAGCGCGATGGAAACGCCGAGTGAGGTGACGATGTCGTTCTGGAAATCGTTCCCGCCACCAAAGTCACCGTTGTAGAGATAGTCCTCGATATCCAGCCGGAACCCGACGCGATTGTTGTCTCCGCCGCCAAAGCGGAAGCCGAGTCCGAGCGTGCCACCGAGGTCGGTGCTGCTCCGATCGTCATCGAACGTGTTCTTGCCGCGGGTCAGCAGCGCGCCGCCCCCGCCCACGAACACGCCGACGCTGCTGGTCACCGGAGTGAGCGCCAGGAGCAGCCGCGCATTGGCGACGAGCAGGTTGGTGTTGGTTTCGTTGATGGTTGAGCCCGCCACCTTCGCGGGGGCGTAGCCGCCGGTCACCTCGAAGCCAAGGTGGCCAGTTCCCCAGAAGCTGAGGCGGGCGCCGCCGATCACGCTGACATCGCGCTTGAAGTCATCGGTCAAGGTCGAGAACGAGTTGCTGGTCGGAACATAGATACCGGCCCACGGGGTCAGCTCGACCCCGCCCTGCGCTGCGGCCGGCGTGGCCGTACTGGACGCTACGAATCGCAGCGGTAACGATTCCCGAGATAATCGTGGTGACTTTTCGCATCGACATACACTCCCTTGGTAACAGAAGCTGTTGTGGTAACAGGGCCTGGCGCCGGGTTCAGTGCGCGCCGGTGCGGCACCGGAATGGAGCTCCGATGTGCCCGCAAGATGGGACAATCTGTCCATTGGGCGCTGTGAACCGGGCCTGGACGGGGAGTGTGAAGCGAGTCACCGGGGAAGCGTGAGCCAGGCAAAAAGCTGGAGGCGGCCCCGTAAACGAAGCCGCCTCCTATACCTGCGAAGCCCTCCCGAATTACTTCTGCCCGCTCTGTCCTAGCCCCAGGAGCGGAAGACCGATACCGAAGGAGAGGTGCACGTCGTTCTGGGTCAGCTTCTGGTCATTTGGAGAAAAGCCCGGAATATCCGCCTTGGGCTTGTAGATGTAGTCCTCAGCGCTCACCTGGAGCCGCAGCAGACTGCCCAGCCGGAACCGGGCCGACGCGCCCACGGTGCCGCCGATGTCGGTCTTGTTCTGGGCGTTGGCATAGAAAGCACCGCTGCGGTTGATGACGCCTACACCACCGGTCACCTGAAATCCGATTGGGCTGCTGGTCGGCAGCAGCTGGTAGCTGATCCGTCCGCTGCCGGTGAAGATGTTGGCGTCCTGGCTCTGACTCGCGCCGGTCTGAGTGATCTTCAGATTGCCGGGCGCGTAGTTGCCGGTGAACTCCAGACCCAGGCGGCTCCCCAGTTGAAGGCCCATGCGGCCGCCGAGCGTGATGCTGATCTCCTGCTTGAACTCCTGACCACTCGCCGCCTTGATCAGTTCCGTGGTGGGAACGTACACGCCGATGTTGGGTGCGATGCTGAGCTTCTGCGCCACCAGCGGATGCGATCCCGCCGCCAGCAATACGCCGCCCACCAACACGACGCGAGCTATCCGCGAGTTGCCACGCATTGAGCCTCCAGTTCGGTGTGAAAAAGGGGAGCGCCGGGGCTCAGGGGCAAGAACCGTGCATCCGGCCCGCGGGGCCGGGTGGTTCCTTCTAACCTATTGATATGGAACGACTAATGGTCCTGCTGCTGGATGAGCTTGGGGGCTACGAAACGGGGATTTGAGGTGCTCCTTGCGGCCTGCCAGACCGGCTCAACCTTCTCGGCGAACCTCCCCGGCGGCCTTGTCATCGCGGAGCCCGAGGAAGCGGGGGTGGCGGAGCAATCCGGCTGATGTCCACTCGGAGAATCCCACCTGGCCCACCAGCTTGGGGCTCACCCACTGGACATCATTGGCGGGAGCCGGCCCTTCGGAGAAAGGTGAGGTGGCGCGATGCAACGGGACCAGGCGGCGGTGGAGGTGCTCGAGCGTTCTGCGGTCGTAGCCGGTGCCGACTTTCCCCGCATAGCGCAGCGATTTGCCGTCATAATACCCCACCAGCAAGGCCCCCAGACGCTCGCGCGATCCTTGCGGCGCGGTATATCCGCCGATGACGAATTCCTGCTGCCGGACGCACTTGATCTTGAGCCACTCGGTGGACCGCGCGCTGACGTAACGGGAGTCGGCCCCTTTGGCGATGATCCCCTCCGCGCCCCGATCGCAGGCCTCCCGGAGCATTGCCGCCGATCCGGTGGTGCGATACGGGGTGAACCGGATCGGCTCGTCGTACCAGACCACATCGCGAAGCACGGCCTTGCGCTCGAGTAGCGGGAGTCCGGTGATCTCGATGCCCTCGTAAAACATGCAGTCGAAGAGATAGAGGTGCACCGGGACCTGGCTCCGCCGGGCCCGCACCGGGTCGCGGAGCTGCATCCGTTGCTGCAGCCGGGCAAAGCTGGTCACACCCCGCTCCTGATCGAAGGCGACCACCTCTCCATCCAGCACCGCATCGCCCCGGACGGCGGTGGCCAGCGCCTCCACCAGCTCGGGATACGCGTCATTCAGCGGTTTGCGATTGCGCGAGTAGATCCGGACCGATCCGCCACCGACATAGATCAGAGCGCGCACCCCGTCGAGCTTCGGCTCGTACACCCATTTGCCCTGGGTCGGGAGCTGCTCCGTGAGGGTGGCCAGCATGGGAGGGATCCAGGTGGGCAGAGGACGTCGCCGCAGCGGGGCTCGCCTGGTTCTTCGGCAGCACCTTCAGGGAGCGGCTCATACCGCCGTCTGTTGCTCCAGTAGCGCCGCCAGGTCCTGCTTGGCCTCGAGGATCCCGGCCCACGGATCGCCCTGCTGCTCCAGAATGTCGGGGACGTTGCGGATGGTAAAATCGGTGGGATAGATCCGCTCCAACTGCTCCCACTCGACCGGCATGGACACGGTGGCCAGGGGATGCCGCCGGGGAGCGAAGATCGCGGCGAGGGACTTGCCCCGCACATTCTGGTTGTAGTCGAAGAAAATCTTTCCCGTCCGCCGCTTGACCGACCACTCCAGCGTCACCTCGTCCGGCCAGCGCTGCTCGGCGTAGCGGCCGATCGTTTCGGCAATGCCGCGCACCGTCTCGTAGTCGAACTTCCGCAGGATGGGCAAGTAGAGGTGCAGGCCGGTGCGACCCGAGGTCTTCACGAAGGTCTTGAGGCCGAGCTCCGCGAGCAGGTCGCGCAGCCGCAGGGCCAGGTCGCGGGTCCGCTTGAACGCCTTCCGGTGGAGCTCCGGCTCCTCGCCCTTACCCTCGCGTCCGGAATACTGGTAAGGGTCGAGATCGAAGACGACAAAGTCGGGATAGTTGAGCAGCGATTTCTTCAGGTTGGCTTCCGACCCGGAGAACTTACGACCCAGACCGCGGCCATCGGGAAACGAATCCACCCGGGAGAACCACGGATGCAGCTCGAGACCGCCCATCTGGCCCAGCCAGAGCAAGGTGGGGAGGTTCTCGCAGATGACGTAGTCGCCATCGCCCTCGGTGTGACTGGAATAGATCGAGACGGTGCGGACAAACTCCGGTGGGTTATCCCAGTGTTTGTGGTAAAAACTCTTGCCGGTGATGCCGTTGGGATAGCGGGTCACGAACAATGGCCGCCCCTTGAGCTGAGGCAGCAGCCAGGGCGACACTCGCGCGAGATAACGCAGCAGATCTCGCTTGGTGAGCGGGCCGCTACGGCCCGCCCCGGGCCAGAGGACCTTGTCCAGATTGGTGACCGAGAGCTGGTGACCTTCGACGGCAGAATCATGCGGGGCGCGGGCCTCGCCAGCTGCTCGAGCACGCTCTCCGCCTTGGCCCTGACTGGGCTCATCCAACCTTCCGGGTCCGCCGGCGGGTACCGGCCCGGCGCGCCGGGGCACGGGCTGCGGGCTTGGCCTTGCCCTTCCTGGCCGCCTCCACGCTCCGCTTGAGCGCGTCAGCCAGGTCGAACACCCGAGTCTCCCGGGTAGCCGGCTGTTCTTCCTCCATCTCCTTGCCTTCCAGCTTGGCCTCGATGAGCTTGAGCCAACGCCTCCCGGTAGTGATCCTGGTACTCGCTTGGGTCGAACGGTTTGCGGAAGATGTCGATGAGCGTAAAGGCCATTTCGAGCTCCCGATCGGACACCTTCACGTCGCTCAGCTCCACCCCCCGCTCCAGCCGGATCTCGTCGGGATAGTAGAGCGTCTCCAGCATGATGGTGCCCTCGTGGGACCGGAGCACACAGAGCTGTTCCTTGCTTCGAATGGCAATCGTCGCCACTGCGCTGAGTCCCTTCTTACCGAGCGCCTTGAGCAGGAGCGCGTACGGCTTCTCGCCTCCTTCGGCTGGCTCGAGGTAGTAGGCGCGCTCGTAGTAGATCGGATCGATCTCCCGTTCCTCCACGAACGCGCTCAGCTCGATGATGTGCTTGCTCGGCAGGGGCAGGCGCTCGAAGTCTTCGTCGGTGAGAACGACATAGCGGCCCTTGGCGTACTCGTACGCCCGCGCCGTCTCGTTCCAGGGCACCTCCACCTCGTCCTTGGGGCACCAGCGGCGCTGCTCCAGCTTGGTTCCACAGGTCGCGTGGACCAGGTGAAATCTGATGTCCTTGCTCGACGTGGCGCCAAACAGCTTGACCGGTATGGTCACCATTCCGAAGCTGATCGACCCGCTCCAGATCGCTCTTGCCATACGCACAGCCCTCCCCGCGAGATCTCCACAGAAAGCGCGGCAGCGCCAGTGCTTTTCCACAAGGCGCGCTACGTTATCCACAGTTTATCAACACAACCTGTTGATAAGAAACGACTTACAACGTCCGATTATCGGCCGTTCGGGAGGGGACTGCTGTGGGATGAGTCACACCGAGGACTACCGCTTCGCCGGGCTCTTCTCCTTCGCCGGAGTGCCGCTGACCGCGCGGAGAATGCGTTTGATCGCCTTCTTGTTGGTGGAATCAATTACCTGCGCCGCGAGCGAGTCGGCCGCCTTTCCGGTGGGCACCGAGACGTCGATCACTGAGGGCGCCGGTTCGATCTCCGGGGTCGCGGCGCTCTCTAGCGGTAGTCATCTGCGGCTGCGATCCTGAGACGGCCGGCTGCACTCCGCCCATGCCTCCAAACGACGGCGGTGTGGTAGAGGCGGGAGTGGGCAGCACCGGTATCATCGCGGCGGTGTTGGCTGAGCTGACCCGTTTCATGGCCTCGGTCTGGGCGGCGATCAGGCGTCGCTGCGTCCGCGCGATGACGGGAACATCCGTGCGGGAGAAGAGCGGAGCCGACAGCACCCATTGCGCGCCGCCGATCAGCAGCGCTCCCACGAGCGCAATGCGCAGCTGGCGGTGGGACTTGATCCGGCGCCGCGACGGCTTCTTCTCGCTGGCAGGCTGTTCCGCCCGAGCGCGCTTCTTCCGCACCGGCTGTTCTACGGCCGGTGGAGGCGCCTGCACTCTCGGCGCCGGCGGGGCCGGGGGTGGGAAGCGTAACGGGGGCTCAGGATCGTGGGGCTGATCCAGGCTCAAGGTCTCCAGCTGCTTCACCGGCGGCCCGGCCACGAGGGCTGCCTGGGTGAGCGGCATCGAGACAGCGACTTTATAATGTGGGTGAAACTGGATCGGTAACCACTTACTGGATGCGTTGTGATAGATGCGGGCGCGAGGAGTGACTACTCCTCGCTTGATCGCCACGGCCAGCTCCTCGATCGATCGGAACACGGTCTCTTCACCGGGCGAGAGCTCGATTCGATACATTGCACGCCCTCATAAGGCTGACGTTTTCGAGCGAGTGTGAGGTGATGAGGTTGAGATGCCACGCAACTTTCGCGCTCGGGTGGGATGCACGTTCGTTCATGTCGCGCTGACAGCCGAACTTTCTAACAGTTGTCCCGCATCCCAGTGCAAAGTCTGATGCGGAGCGCCAACGGCTGTCTTCTGCAAACACTTGAACCGTGGCCTCGAGCGACTGGAGCATGCGCGTTTCTGCAGCTTGCCGGGTTGACAGCGCAGGCCGATGTTGTCGCGGTCGGCGGAGGTTTTCTGCGATCTGGTAGATTGCGACGAACCCTGCCGGGAACGAGAAGGATCCATGCTGCCAAACGTTGCGTCGGCTGAGATGCTGCGCGCCGAGAACCTGACCAAACACTACGGTTCAGTGGTGGCCCTCGCTGAGGTGTCGGTGGAGGTGACCCGAGCCGAGTGCGTGGTGCTGATCGGTGAGAGCGGCTCGGGCAAGACCACGCTGCTGCGCTGCTTCAATCGCCTGGTGGATCCCGACGATGGTCGAGTCCTGATCGAAGGAGTGGACGCATCGCCAGCTCGACCCCATCGCGCTGCGCCGCCGGATCGGCTACGTACCCCAGGATGGCGGCCTGCTGCCTCACTGGCGAGTACAGCGCAACGTGGAGCTGGTGCCTTGGCTGCGTCAGGTCCGGAACGCCGGGGAGCTGGCCACGAGAGCGCTGGACCTGGTCGGACTGGATCCGCAGATGTTTGGCCGGCGCTGGCCGCGTGAGCTCTCGGGTGGCCAGCGCCAGCGGGTGGCGGTGGCCCGCGCGCTGGCGGCGAGCCCCGATCTCATCCTGCTGGACGAGCCTTCGGTGCGCTCGACGCCATAACCCGGGCCGATCTCCAGACAACCTTCCACCGGGTCCGGCAGGACCTCGGCATCACCGCCGTTCTGGTGACCCACGATCTGCACGAGGCCTTCCTGTTGGCCACCCGGATCGTGGTGATGCGCCAGGGGCGGATCGAGCAAGTCGCCCGTCCCGAGCGAGCTGCGGCAAGCCCCGGCCACCGAGTATGTCCGCCAGCTCCTGGAGCGGGCCCGGGTGAGCGCGGCTTGAGCGCAGCCAGCATGGTGAATCTGCTGCTGCGGGCTGGGGCTCGGCCCGGCGTTCCCGGCTCCGCTGCCGCAGGCTCGGCCCATCATCGTGGCGTCGAAGCCGTTCGGGGAATCGTATCTGCTGGCCGAGATGTTCTCCCAGCTGCTGGAGGCCCGCGGGTTTCAGGTGGACCGCCGGCTTGGGCCTCGGTGCGACGGAGATCGCCTTTCAGGCGCTGCGCACCAACCGGATCGACGTCTACCCGGAGTACACCGGCACCGGGCTCCTGGCCATCCTGGGTGAGCGTCCCAGCGCCGACCCGCGAGAGGTGTATCGGCAGGTCGCCCGGGAATTTCGCCGGCGGTTCGGCGCGCGCTGGCTCCCTCCGCTCGGGTTCCAGAACACCTACGCCATCGCGGTGCGCCGGGAGACCGCCCGCCGTTTCGGTCTGGCGACGCTCAGCGATCTCGCCAAGGTCTCCGGCTCACTGCGCGCCGGACTCACGCCCGATTTCATCGGCCGGCCTGACGGGCTGCCCGGACTGGAGAAAGTGTACGGCGTCCACTTTCGCTCGGTTCGGGCGCTGCTCCCGGCCGTGAAGTACCAGGCGCTTGCGGCGGGCGAGGTGGATGTCATCGACGGCTACTCGACCGACGGCTTCATCGCCCGGTACGATCTGGTCATCTTGCAAGACGATCGTCATTTCTTCCCTCCCTACGAGGCCGCCGCCCTGGTGGGCGCAAAGCTGTGCCCGCGAGCTCCCGGCCGCGGTGGCTGCGCTCACCGAGCTGAGCGGGCTGCTCACCGAGGCGGACATGCGCCGGCTCAACCAGCGAGTCGAGGTGGATAGGGTTCCCGTCGCCCGGGTGGCGGCCGCCGAGCTGCTCTCACTGGGTCTCACCGCAGCGGTGCCGGCCCGGCCGGGGGCGGCGAAGGATCTCTCATCTGGTGGAGTGATCGACTATCTCTGGACTGAGCGGCAGACAATCTTCCGGCTCACGCTGCGGCACCTGTTGCTGGTGGGGATCTCGCTGGCCGGCGCCATCGCACTGGCCCTGCCGCTGGGACTGGCCCTCGAGGAGCGGAGCAGGGGAGTGGCCGAATCGGTGATCCGCGGGAGTCGGTCTGCTGCAGACGCTTCCCAGCATTGCCCTTCTGGCCTTCATGATCCCCTTGCTCGGTATCGGAATAATCCCCGCACTCGTGGCGCTGTTCCTTTATTCTTTGTATCCGATTCTGCGCAACACCTACACCGGGGTCAGAGATGCGGCGCCGGAGGCGGTGGGCGCGGCCTGGGCTCTGGGGATGACCCGGGCGCAGGTGCTGCGGTATGTGAGGTTGCCGCTGGCCGCTCCGGTGATCATGGCCGGCATCAGAACCGCGGCAGTGATCAACGTGGGAACCGCCACTCTCGCCGCGTTCATCGGGGCCGGCGGGCTGGGCGACCCGATCGCCGCCGGGCTGGCGCTCTCGGATACCAGGATGATCCTGTCCGGAGCCCTTCCCGCGGCACTGCTCGCGTTGCTGGTGGACACCGGGCTCGGTCTCTGCGAGCGCGCGGTAACGCCCGGGCGATAATCTTCAACTAAGGCTTCAGGAATTCAGTGCGACTCCATCCCTTCCGAGCGGTTCGACCTCCTGCCGAGCTGGCTTCCCAGGTGGCCGCAGTGCCCTACGACGTGGTGAGCCGGGACGAGGCGGCCGAGCTGGCGCGAGACAACCCCTACAGCTTTCTCCACGTCGGCCGCTCGGACATCGATCTCCCTCCGGAGACCGACCCTCACGATCCGCTGATTTACGACCAGGCGCGGGAAGCGCTGGACCGGTTCATCGCCGAGGGCATCCTGGTGAAGGATCGGGAGCCGGCACTCTATCTCTATCGCCAGATCATGGACGGGCGGGTCCAGACCGGCATCGTGGGCTGCGTCCACATCGATGACTACGAGCAGCGACTGATCCGGAAGCACGAGAAGACCCGCCCGGACAAGGAGGACGACCGCACCCGGCACGTGCTCACCCTGAATGCCCACGCCGAGCCGGTATTCCTGGCGTACCGCGGGCGGACCGAGATCGACGTCCTGGCGGAACAGTGCTGGGCACCACGCCGCTCTACGACTTCACGGCAGCGGACCGGGTGCGGCACACGGTCTGGCAGGTGGGCGATCCGGCATCTGTGGACCGAGACCTTCCGCGCCGTCCCCCACGCCTACGTGGCCGATGGCCACCACCGCTCGCGCGAGTGCCTGGCGGGCGGGACTGGAGCGCCGGGCTGCCAATCCCCGCGCACCGGGGCGACGAAGAGTACAACTGGTTCCTGGCGGTGCTGTTTCCGGCCAGCCAGCTCACGATACTTCCTTACAATCGGGTAGTTCGTGATCTGGCAGGAAAGACGCCGGCGCAGCTGCTTCAGCGCGCTGCGCGACGTCGGCCGGGCGTCGGCCACCGAACACCCCAGGCCGCCCCGGCCGGGAACGTTCTGCGTGTACCTCGCTGGTGCCTGGCATCGGATCGAGCTGGACGAGGAGACCATCGACCGGCGGGATCCGATCGGCTCGCTGGATGTCTCCTTGTTGCAGGACCGGGTCCTCGGCACCCCTCCTCGGCATTGGCGACCCCCGGACCGACAAGCGGCTCGATTTCGTCGGTGGCATTCGGGGCACCGCTGAGCTGGAGCGCCGGGTGGACTCGGGCGAGATGGCCATCGCTTTTTCACTGTATCCGACGACGGTGGATCAGCTGATGGCGGTTTCCGATGCCGGCGCGGTCATGCCGCCGAAGAGCACCTGGTTCGAGCCCAAGTTGCGAAGTGGCCTGTTTGTGCATGAGTTAGATTAGTCACGACTCGCGACCAGTCGTCACCGGAGAACCAATGAAGGTCCTGATAGCCGATAAGTTCGAAAAAGTGGGCGTCGACGGGCTCAAGGAGCTGGGCTGCACCGTCGTATCCGAGCCTGACGTCAAGGCTGAAGCGCTTCCGGCGCTGATCCGGCAGGTCGATCCCAACATCCTCATCGTCCGGGGCAAGAAGGTGAACGCCCAGGCTCTCGGGGCGGGGACGGCGCTGACCCTGGTGATCCGGGCCGGCGCGGGCATCGACACGATCGACGTCGCGGCGGCGTCCGATCTGGGAGTCTTCGTCTCCAATTGTCCGGGGAAAAACTCCATTGCTGTGGCGGAGCTGGTGCTCGGTCTGCTGCTGGCCTGCGACCGGCGGATCCCCGACCAGGTGGCCGAGCTGCGCCAGGGCAAGTGGAACAAGGCCGAATACTCCAAGGCACGGGGACTCTACGGCCGGACCCTGGGTATCGTGGGGCTGGGGCAGATCGGACGGGAGGTGGCGCAACGGGCCCACGCCTTCGGAATGCGGGTGGTGGCCTGGTCCCGCAGTCTCACCCATGAGGAGGCGGACCGAATCGGCGTCGTCTATGCCCAGACGCCGCTGGAGGTGGCCCGCCATGCCGACGCGGTCACCATCAACGTGGCGGCGACGGACGAGACCAGGAACCTGGTGAACGCCGAGTTCCTGGCAGCGATGAAGCCGGGCGCCTATCTGATCAACACCTCCCGCGGATCCGTGGTGGACGAGGCGGCCCTGCAGCAGGCCATCAGGGACAAGGGGATCCGGGCCGGCCTGGACGTCTTCCAGAATGAACCGCCGGGCGGCACCGGCGAGTTCGGCAGTACCCTCAAAGAAAACGCCGGGATCTACGGCACCCATCATGTCGGGGCCTCAACCGAGCAGGCTCAGGTTGCCATCGCGCACGAGGTGATCCGCATCGTCCAGGCGTTTCGTGCCACCGGCGAGGTCCCCAACGTGGTGAACCGGCTGGCGAAGAGCTCGGCCACCCACGTGCTCACCATCCGGCATCGCAACCGTCCCGGCGTGCTGGCTCATGTGTTCGGAGTGCTGGCGGCCGCGGCGATCAACGTGGAAGAGGTCGAGAACATCATCTATCATGGGGCGCATGCCACGCTGGCGCGGATTCACCTCGATGGGCACCCCGACCCGGCTGCGCTGGCCCGGATCCGCGATGGAAATCCGGACATCATCAGCGTGGAGCTGAGCGATGACTCGATGGGCAAGATACCGCCGCAACGGCAAGCGATGCGCAGGAACGGTACAATACGAGCCGCGGATGAGCCGGAGGAACCGGATCAGAGTCAAAGAAGCCACACACGGTGGAGTCCTAGCGCATCTAGCTGGCTTTGCATGATCCTGACAAGACGTCTACGACTCCGTGACTATGTATCGTCCATGATTCTTGACTGTCGCCAACGACTCCTAAACCCTGACCCCTGCCCACTATGCCCGACCGCATCCACAACTTCAGTGCCGGACCCGCCGTTCTTCCCGAGCCCGTCCTCCGCAAGGCGCAGGAGGCCATCTGGAATGTGGCGGGCAGCGGCATCGGGATCATGGAGCACAGCCACCGGGGCAAGGTGTTCGACAAGATCATCAACGAGGCGGAGCAGGCTTGCCGCAATCTCGCCGGGATCCCCGACAACTACCGGGTGCTGTTTCTTCAGGGTGGAGCGTCGCTCCAGTTTGCCATGATCCCGATGAATTTTCTGAGCGGAGACCGCACCGCCGATTATCTGGTCACCGGCGTCTGGTCGCAAAAGGCGGTGAAGGAGGCCAAGCCGCTGGGAAAGGTGCACACCGCGGCCACCAGCGAGGCTACCAACTTCGACCGCATCCCCAAGGCCAACGAGATTCGCTATTCGGCCAATCCCACGTACGTCCACCTCACCACCAACAACACCATCTTCGGAACCCAGTGGCGAGCCGAGCCCTCGGTTCCCGCCGGGGTGCCGCTGATAGCGGACACCTCGAGCGACATGTACAGCCGGCCGATCGACGTGAGAAAGTACGGGCTGATCTACGCCGGGGCCCAGAAAAACCTGGGACCTTCAGGCGTGGTGCTGGTCATCATCCGGGACGACCTGGTCGAGGCCGGCTCCAAGACTCTGCCCACAATGCTGCAGTACCGCACTCACGTGGCGGAGAACTCGATGTACAACACCTGTCCTACCTTCGGGATCTATGTGATGGGCGAAGTGTTCAAGTGGATTCAGTCGCAGGGAGGACTGGCCGCCATGGCCGAGCGCAATCAGGCCAAGGCGCGGCTGTTGTACGACTACCTCGAGCAGAGCGACTTCTTCCGGACCACCGCCCAGCCGGATAGCCGCTCCCTGATGAACGTCTGTTTCCGCGCTCCCACCGAGGAGCTGGAGGCTCAAGTTCGTGAGTGAGGCCACCAAGCGGGGGCTCGACGGACTGAAGGGGCATCGTTCGGTGGGGGGAATGCGGGCCAGCATCTACAACGCCTGCCCCCGGGAATCGGTGGAGGCCCTGGTGGCCTTCATGAAGGAATTCGAGCGATCCAACAAGACGGCCGCGGCGCGGGCTACGCAGCCAGCGACCTGATCAGCTCGGCGTTGGTCTTGTTGCGCTTGAGGTCGGTCAGCAGGTCGGACATGGCGTTGATTGGGGTCATGCCGGCAATGCGCTGGCGTAAGAGCTGTGAGGCCGCCAGCGCCTCTCCCGATAGCAGAAGCTCCTCCCTCCGGGTGGCGCTGGCCACCAGGTCGATCGCCGGATAGATCCGGCGCTCGGCCAGCTCGCGGCTCAGCACCAGCTCGCTGTTGCCGGTGCCCTTGAACTCCTCGAAGATCACCTGGTCCATCTTGCTTCCGGTGTCCACCAGCGCCGTGGCGATGATGGTCAGGGAGCCACCGCCCTGCGATGGATCGATTCGCCGCGCACTCCCCAGAAATCGCTTGGGCTTCTCCAACGACTGCGCATCCAGCCCGCCGGACAGGGTCCGCCCGGTGCCCTTTTCGACCGTGTTGTAGGCCCGGGCCAGCCGGGTCAACGAATCCACGATCAGGACGACATCTTCTCCCAGCTCCACCCGTCTCCGGGCGCGCTCCAGGGTAAGCTCCGCGACCGCCACGTGGCGTTGGGCCGGGTTGTCGAAGCTGGAGGCAATCACCTCGCCAAAGCCGGCGGCCTCCATCTCGAAGACCTCCTCCGGACGCTCGTCGACCAGGAGAATAAAGAGCTGGGCCTGGGGATAGTTGAGGCTCACGCCTTCGGCAATGGACTGAAGCACCATCGTCTTGCCCGCTTTGGCCGGGGCCACGATCAGCGCTCGTTGGCCCTTGCCCAACGGGCAGAGCAGGTCGATCACCCGGTTGGTGAAGTCGGTTTGGCCCGGCCGGCTGGTGCGCGGCCTCGAGCATGAGCTGCTCGTTGGGGTGTACGGCTCCCAGCCGGCTGAACTCTGGACGCTCGTGCAGGTGGTCGAGCGACTTGCCCTGGACGCTGGTGACGGTTTCGAGGGAGGGTCCCTTGCCCTTGGAGCCGGGACGCACCGACCCGGCGATCTCGTCGCCAGTCCGCAGCCCATACTGGCGGATCAGCCGTTCGCCCACGTGCACGTCGCCGTTGGCGGGGAGATAGCTGGCTTCCCGGCGCCGCAGGAATCCACTCCCTCGTCCGGCGACTTCGAGCACTCCCAGCATCAGGAGGTCGCGGAGGCGACTGAGCTTTTCACCCGGTGCAGAATGGCAGTGAGTCCTTGAGTGCGGGTCATGCCGAGGGCCTCGCTGAGGCCGAGCTGGTCGAGCAAGTCGAGCGGGAGACGGGAGACCGCGTCGGGCGTTTCGCCGTCGAGCGTCCGAGCCAGCAACGAGACGAATCCCCGTACCGTGGGTGATTCGCGCGGCACATCGGCATGAATGTGCACCCGGCCGTCGGCCACCTCGACCCAGAGATATACCGGCGTCTGACACTCCTCCACCATGTTGTGCCCTTGGGCCTTTTCCGCCTCATACCTCTCGGGCAGGGGCGGCAGCTTCTTGGAATAATCCAGCAGAGTCTCCAGCCGGGTCTGGCGGTCGGCGGCCTTGAAGCGGGGGATGAGAGTGTCCAGGGCTGGCATTCCGGGGCTCGGGTTTAGGTGCTCGTAGGTAAGCTGGCACCATTTGAGTCCTCCGGCTATCCCCGAATCGCCCGTTCCGGCTCGAAAAGCCCGCTTTGGCCGAAGCTCACTGACGGAATCCCCCGGCCCTCGTAAATGATGGGTAGTTCCCGGTCACTCCGGATGATCCAGATTTTTGCGCGGGCAACGCTACCAACACTCAAGGGCTGGCATGGCACAGGCTTACGCACTGGAACCAGGCGGCCCCGCGGGACGTTACCATGTTCCAGCGGGCTCCGGCACCGAGAAACTCGCGGACCCGCAAAATCCGCCGTATGATAAGGGCAGGACCTTTACCGAACGTCTTGGCCGGATGGGGCGCGAAATTCCATGACTACCATAGCCTTCCCCAGCCGGACCAGTCCCCGCCGTATCGCCCGCGAGCTGCTCGAGGCCCGGGCGCGGACTTTCCTCCTCACGGCTCCCCTCAGCGACGAAGAGCTCCGGGCTCAGCACGATCCGCTGATGAGTCCCATCCTCTGGGATCTCGGCCACATCGCCCATTTCGAGGAGCTCTGGCTTACCCAGAACCTCGATGGTCCGATCGAGTTCGTGGAGATGCCGGGGCTGTTCAATCCGTTCGAGCACCCCCGCAGCGAGCGCGGATCGCTTCCCTTGCCGGGCATGGCCCGCTGCCAGGAAATCATGGCCGAGATTCGGGAGCGGGTGCTCCAACGACTCGCCACCGCCGATCTCGACTCCGCCCATCCATTGCTGCGCGACGGCTATGTCTACCGCATGGTGCTGCAGCACGAGTACCAGCACAACGAGACCATGCTCCAGACCTTGCAGCTGAAGCAGGGTCGTCCCTACTCCCCGGCATCACGTTTTACGATCCCGCCCGCCCCGCCCTCCTGGTCCGAGACCGGACGAGGGAACATGGTGCGCTTTCCCGGCGGGCCGGTGGTGATCGGCACCAGCGATCGCTCGGTGGCATACGACAACGAGCGGGAGCAGCACCGGGTACATCTGGCCCCGTTCTGGATCGACCTGCATCCGGTCACCAACGGCGACTTCGAAGCCTTCATTGCCGCGGGCGGCTATTCGGTGCGGGAGTACTGGTCGGATGAAGGATGGAGATGGGTCCACGACTCCGGCGCCGCCGCCCCGAAATACTGGCAGCTGATGGACGGCGTATGGGTGACTCGCTCGATGGACCAGGTTGGTCCGATCGAGCCGTCCCACCCGGTGTGTCACGTGTGCTATTACGAAGCGGAAGCCTTTGCCCGCTTTGCCGGCAAGCGGCTCCCCACCGAGATGGAGTGGGAGGCGGCGGCGTCCTGGGATCCTGAGAGCGGCATCAAGAGCAGCTTCCCTGGGGGGAGGACGCCGTCACCAGGGACCTGGCCAACGTAGACCAGCTCTCCTTTGGAACCGCGCCGGTGGGCAGCTATCCCCAGAACGTCTCGCCCATCGGGTGCTACGGGATGATCGGCGACGTGTGGGAGTGGACCTCCAGCGATTTCCAGCCCTATCCCGGGTTCGAGAGCTTCCCCTACAAAGAGTACTCCGAGGCCTTCTTCGGCAGTGAATACAAGGTGCTACGGGGCGGTTCCTGGGCTACCCGTCCCGGCGCCGTTCGCAACACCTTCCGCAACTGGGATTACCCGATCCGCCGCCAGATCTTTAGCGGCTTCCGGTGCGCTCGCGATGCCTGACTCTTCCATGACCAAATGGGCCCGCATCTCCTCCCCGGCTTACCAGCAGCCGAATCCCCGCATGCTGGCCGAGGTGGCGGCCGGATTGTCGGCGCCGCAGAAGGAGCTGCCCCCGAAGTATTTCTACGACCACCGGGGTTCCGAGCTGTTCGAGGAGATCACCCGGTTGCCGGAGTACTATCCGACTCGGACTGAGCGGGCACTGCTCGAGGGGTGGATGCCCACGCTGATTCCTCAGCTGGGCACCCGGGCGCTGATCGAGCTCGGCGCGGGAAGCGCGGAGAAGAGCCGGATCATCCTGAGTGCCATGGGGGGATCGGGCAACGGCGGCGTCTACGTGCCGATCGACGTCAGCTCCAGCTTTCTGAACCAGACCGCCCTCCGGCTGCGGCGGGAGTATCCTGGCCTCCGGGTGGAGCCGCTGGTCGCCGATATCACCGATGACTTCGTGCTGCCCCACGGCTTACCCCATCCAGCGCTGTATGCCTTTCTCGGCGGCACCATCGGCAATTTCTATCCTCCCGCGGCCATCCGGTTACTCCGGCGGGTGCGTCTCGCGATGGAGCCCAGTGACCGTTTCCTCATGGGCGTCGACCTGCGGAAGGATATTCGCCGCATCGAAGCCGCCTACAACGATTCTCAGGGCGTCACCGCGGCGTTCAACCGCAACATGCTGCTGGTGCTCAACCACGAGCTGGGCTCGAACTTCGATCCTGCCACCTTCGACCACGTGGCGTTCTACGAGACCGTCACCCACCGGATCGAGATGCACCTGGTGTCGAAGATCGACCAGGACGTGAGGATACCGGGCATCGGTCTGGTTCCCTTTGTGGCCGGAGAATCCATTCGGACCGAGATCAGCTGCAAGCACGATCGGGGGAGCGTAACCGAGCTGTTTGCCGCGGCGGGCCTTCGGATCGAAACCTGGAAAACGGATCCCGAGGCGCTCTTCGCTCTCGTGGTTGGAGCGACGGCGTGAGCGAGTTGACTCGTCCCCTGCTGTTGAACGATCTGGTCGAGGGTGCTTTCGCCGGTCCGATTGCCGGATCGCTGACCCCCCGGCGGATCGGAGCGGAGGTGGAGTTCATCCCGGTGGAGTCGCTCACCGGACGCCGCTGCATCATCGAGGGTGACGGAGTGGCGGCGACCCTTCCGTTTCTCCGCCGGTTCGGCGAGGCAGAGGGCTGGCGGGAAGGCCGCACGCCCAAGGGGACACCCTGCTTCAGCCTCCCATCGGGTGGCACGCTGACCTTCGAGCCCGGGGGTCAGATCGAGTACAGCTCACCGCCTTGCCGCTCGGCAAGCGGGCTGCTCCGACTGCTTCGCCGGGTGGTGCTGCCGCTCCGGGCGGCGGCAGCGGGTGAAGGGATCGAGCTGCTGGCTCTGGGCATCGATCCGCTGAACCCGATCGACGGGCGCTCCGCTGCTGACCAACGCCAAGCGCTATCAACGCATGGCGGAGTACCTCGCCAGCCGGGGTCCGGCCGGCGCCCTCATGATGCGGCAAACCGCGTCCCTGCAGGTGAACCTCGATTTCGATGACGAGCCCTGGCTGCGCTGGCGAGTGCTGAACGCGGCGACGCCTTACATCATCGCCACGTTCGCCAATTCTCCGATCTATGCGGGGGAGACCACCGGTTATCAGAGCGCGCGGGCGGAGGTCTGGCGCCGGGTCGACGCCGCCCGGACCGGCCTTCCTTACTCCGAGCAGCAGCCGGTCGAAGCCTATCTCGACTTTGCCCTCCATGCGCCGGCCATCCTGCTTCCGGCGGTGGACGGCGAGCATCGGCCTTTCGGCGAGTGGCTCGACCGCTCCGATCCCACCATCGAAGAGTGGCGCGACCATCTGAGCACGCTTTTCCCCGAAGTTCGGCCCCGGGGACACCTCGAGCTTCGTTCGGCGGACTCGATCGAGCCCCGCTGGTACGCCGCTCCGCTGGCTCTTGCCTGCGGGATGCTCTACGATTCGCGCTCACTCCGCGCAGCCGACGATCTGTTGGGTTCCCCTGACCCAGGCCTGCTCGATCGAGCCGGGCGGCTCGGTCTGCACGACCCGGCCATTGCCCGCACCGCCAGCGATCTGTTCGAGCTCGCGCTGGCCGGATGCCGCGGGCTCGGCTCGGATTATTTCCACCCCTCCGATCTGGAACAGGCGATCGCATTCTTCGACCGCTACACCCGCCGGGGCAGGGCCCCGGCCGACGAGGTCGTCGAAAGCGCAATCGCCGCGTAGACAACCAGGCGTGGACCGTGAACGCCGGCTCGATCTGGCGTCCGACCCCTGCCTTTTGGAGCTACCGTGAAAGCCATCCGCGTCCATACCACCGGCGGCCCTGAGGTCCTGAAATACGAGGAGGTGCCTCGCCCATCGCCCGGGCCGGGACAGGCCCTGGTGCGGATAGAGGCGGTAGGGGTGAACTTCATCGAGATCTACCAGCGGACCGGTCTCTACCAGGTTCCAATGCCCTTCATACCCGGAACTGAGGCAGCGGGAACCGTCGTCGAGATCGGGCCCAAGGTGACTGCGGTGACGGGCGGCCAGCGAGTCGCCTCTACCAACTTTGCCGGTGCCTACGCCGAGTATGCGGTCGCTCCAGCCGACCGGCTCGTCCTCCTGCCCGATGGAGTGAGCGCGCGGATGGGAGCGGCGGTCATGCTCCAGGGGATGACCGCACACTACCTGATCCATTCGACGTATCGCTTGTCCCGGGGAGACACCTGCCTGGTGCATGCCGCCGCTGGTGGAGTGGGCCTCCTGCTCTGCCAGATGGCGCGACAGCTCGGCGCTCGGGTGATCGGAACCGTTTCGACCGAGGAGAAGGCGGCGCTGGCCCGGAATGCAGGAGCGCACGAAGTGATCCTTTACTCCCAGCAGGATTTCGAGGCGGAAACGAAGCGGCTGACCGGAGCCGCCGGGGTGCAGGTGGTCTATGACTCGGTGGGGAAGACCACCTTCGACAAGAGCCTGAATTGCCTGACCCGTCGGGGCATGATGGTCCTCTTCGGCCAGAGCAGCGGGCCGGTGGAACCGATCAGTCCCCAGCTGCTCAACCAGAAGGGATCGCTCTACCTCACCCGGCCCACACTGCATCACTACATCGTCACCCGGGCCGAATTGCTGGAGCGCGCCTCGGCCGTATTCGGGTCGGTTGCCGACGGGACGCTGGATGTCCGCATCGGCCGAGAGTTTCCCCTCGCCGCCGCGGCGGAGGCCCACCGCGAGCTCGAGGGGCGGCGGACCACCGGCAAGGTGTTGCTGCTCCCGTGACCGGCGAGCTCCCGCCCGTGGTATCGACCGAGTGGCTGGCGGCACGACTGGGCTCCACGGGTCTCAGGGTCATCGACGCGTCCTGGTACCTGCCCGGCAGCAGTCGCAACCCGGCCGCCGAATACGTGGCCGGCCATATTCCCGGCGCAGTGTTCTTCGATCTCGACGCCAGCAGCGATCCCAATACCACTTTGCCTCACATGCTTCCCTCCGAGCAGGCCTTCTCGGACCGAATGGGCTCGCTCGGGTTGAATGACGCCGACGATTTGATCGTGTACGACGGATCCGGGAACAATCTCAGTGCGGCGCGGGTCTGGTGGATGCTGCGAACCTTCGGGCACCAGCGCTCGGCCGTGCTGGATGGCGGCATGGGAAAATGGAGTCGGGAGAACCGGCCGATCGAGCCGGGCACGGTGGCACTCCCGCGGGGCAAGTTCACCGCCCGGCTGAACCTGCGAGCGGTGAGAGATCTCGCCGCAGTTCAGGCCAACATCCAGCATCAAAGAGAGCAGCTGGTGGACGTCCGTTCGGCCGGGCGCTTTGCCGCCACTGAGCCCGAGCCGCGACCCGGCCTTCGCCGCGGCCACGTGCCGGGGAGCCGGAACCTTCCTTTTACCGAGCTGGTCCAGCCCGACGGCACGATCCTTCCAGACGACCAGCTCCGCCGCCGAATCGAGGCCGCCGGGGTCGACCTTTCGCAACCTATCGTTGCTACCTGCGGCTCGGGCACCAGCGCCTGCACCCTGATCTTGTCCCTGGCAGTCTTGGGACATGAGGGTGCCGCCCTGTACGACGGGGCCTGGTCCGAATGGGGCGGGCGCCCCGATACACCAATCGAATCCGGATCGCCGGAGAGCCGCCGTGGCCATAACCGCTGGGGAGCAACCGAGTCGCCGTTAGCACCGCCTCCAATACCACATTGGGGTTGGGCTGTGTGGCGCTCTTTCTGCTTCCCTTTGCCGGCTTCGGCTCCTTTGCCGGCTGGCAGGCCTTCGCAGACGAGCCGCTCAGGGAAACTCGCGCGAGGCGCTCTTCTTCCTGCTTTTCGCGGTTGTGTTTGGCGGGGTGGGCTTCGGGGGCCTCGGGCTGCTGCTGGTCGGCAAGCGCAAGCTCCGGGAGCAGGAGGATCTGAAAGCCAGGCATCCGACCGAGCCCTGGCTCTGGCAGAAGGACTGGGCGGCCGGCCGGGTGGACGATGCCAGCCGCATGGGCATGTGGGGCGCCTGGGCCTTTTCCCTCCTCTGGAACCTGGTGAGCATCCCGGCGGGATATGCCGGAGTCCGCGCCGCCCTCTATGAGGGCAACAAGGCCGGCATGATTGCCCTGCTGTTTCCCCTCGTCGGCTCAGGTCTTCTGGTGTGGGCGATTCGAAGCACCATCCGGTTCAAGAAGTACGGCTCTTCCCGGTTCGAGCTCGCCACCCTGCCCGGCGTGATCGGCCACACCATCTCCGGCTCGGTTCGGATTCCCACTCTCCTGGAGCCAGGCGACGGATTCTGCGCTACCCTGACCTGTGTGCGAAGGGTGACTACCCAGGGGAAGAACGGCTCGACCACGGAGAGCATTCTATGGCAGGAGGACCGGCAGATCCGGGGTGAGCCGAGCCGCGATGCATACGGCATGGCTACCAGGATACCGATCGCGTTTCGGCTTCCGGCCGATGCCCGTCAGTGCGACAGCAGCAATCTCAACGACCGGGTTCTCTGGCGGCTCAAGATATCGGCCAGTGTCCCGGGCGTCGATTTTGAGTCGGTCTTCGACGTGCCGGTGTTCCGCACCGCGGCCAGCGACCGGCCGCTCTCCGACGACGAGGAGCGGCAGACCCACGATCAGCTGGTTCCCAGCGATTACCGGCAGCCGGCCGGTTCGCGCATCGCGGTCACCAAGAACCTGCGGGGGACGGAGATCTACTTTGCCGCTGCGCGGAACCCCGGCGCAGCGACCGGAACCACGCTCTTTACCGGACTGTGGAGTGCGGTCGTGTGGTTCCTTATCCACGTGAAGGCTCCGCTGCTCTTCCCCATCGTCTTTGGCTTGTTTGGGGTGCTGCTGGTCTACATCACGCTCCAGCTCTGGTTCGCCGTCTCCCGGGTGACGGTCAACGCGAGCACCGTCGCTGTGGCCAGCGGCTATCTCTCCCCGGATCGGAAAACACCTTGACCACCAGCGAGATCTCCGATGTCTCGACGGCGATCGGGATGCAGGCGGGCTCTACTCCGTACTACGATGTGGTGATCGCGCTCAAGAACGGCAAAAAGGTGATCGCCGGCCGCTCGGTCCGCGACAAGCGCGAAGCCGAGTGGCTGGCGATCACCATAAAGCAAACTCTCCGACTCACTAGGGCGTGCCGCCTAGCGCGCCGGCGGCGCCAGATTGCCGCAGGCCACGATGGTCTTCATGTTACTGGCCGAGGCGTGCACGTTGACGAAGTAGTCGCCGGTCTTCGGCAGAGGCACCGACAAGACCGCGGTAGCGCTGGCCTTCCCGTCGCTTTCCACCTTCAGCGGCTTGTACGCGTCCGCCGGCCCGAAGATCCCCTGATCCGATCCGCATTGTCCCCGATGTACATGCCAGGGGTGCTTGGCCCCCGGGACCGCATTGGAGACGTCGATATGGGCCTGGGTCTGGCCGGCCTCCTTGGGATCGGCTCCCATCCAGGCTTGGCCATGGACCTGCACTATTCCGCCTAGTTCGGGCGGCGTCGACAGGACCGCATTCCAGCGGGTGCCAACTGGCTGGGTGTCGGTGTTGATCTCGACCGGCTTGCGACCACCGCAGGCCCCAAGCACGGAAGCGGAAACGATCAGGCTAACGGCGACACTGGCCCTCATAAGGACCTCTCGGGAGCGGGGACTGGAACCCAGTTTCAGGGGCCTTTATATGGGCGACACACCCGTTCCCGCGCCGTGATGAGCGACACAGGCATGTTCCCGTCGGCGTTAGCGGATAAGGCGACCGTAGCGCAGCGTCTCTCCCCGTTCCCAGGGCCGGTAACGGTTGGCAAAGTCCACCCGATCTCCCAGAGAAGGATGACTTCCCCGCCAAAGGGTGTAGAGCAGTCCCGGTCGGGGGACACTCAGATTTTCCTGTTGCAGCCGCACGAAGGTGGTGGCGGCGGCCTGGTTGTTCCGGGTCAGCTCGATGGCAAACCGGTCGGCTTCGTGTTCCTGATGCCGGCTGAAGGCGAGGATCAGCGGCGTTGCCAGGAATGACACCGCGGTTCCCAGCAGAATGAGCAGCGGGAGGGACGCGACATCGGAGAGCTGGTCAAACCCGAATCGGCGGGAAAACCGGGCGATCACCACCCTGGCCACCCGGTGCACGACATAAAGCGATAGCGTGACCAGAATGGACACGACCAGGATCCATGCCAGCACGTGGTGCAGGACGAAGTGCCCCAGCTCATGGGCGACCACGAACTCGATCTGATCCGGCTGCAGCTTTGCCAGAATGGTATCCCACAGCACGATCCGCTTGGTGGTTCCCACCCCGGTTACGTACGCGTTCACCGTCTTGGTATCGACGCTCTTGTTCACCTCGAAGACTCTGCTTCCCGAGACTCCTGCCCGTTGGGCCACGCCGAGTATGCGATGTTCCAGGGCCCGGTCTTTCAAGGGTCCGAAGTCGTTGAACAGCGGATCCAGCCAGACGGGACTGACGATGAGCACGAAGGTGGCGATCGGGAGGGTGGCCAGGCCGGCGTACAGCCACCAGCGTTTCGGGCTCCGCCGCAGCAGGAGATAGGGAATCCACAGCACCAGGGCGAGACCGACGCCGGTCACGCCGACGCCCTTGAGCCAGTCGCCCAGCCATTTCCCCAGACTCTGGTTGGAGAGCCCATAGGCGTGCTCCCGTACGAAGTCCTGGTAATACTCGAACGGGAACATGAGTACGGCTGTGGTCAGGACAAACAGGAGCCCGTAGAGCACCAGCGAGGGGAACCATCGTCGTCCCACCCGGACCGCCCCATTGCGCAGCCGGGCCGAGAATCCGGTAAAGAGAAGCAGCGCCGGGATCAGAAAGCCGAGAACCGTCCCAGCCACCCACAGCCGGTTGCCGCTGTGGTAGTACTGGAGCGCCTCTGCGCTCGGCTCTGGGACGGCCACTTGAGTCTCGGCCTGCATGGAGCTGAATCTAGCGGCGCACGCCGGTCGTCGGTTCCGGCCCGGGGCAGTACCTTTATGCCGGCCCCCGAGGCTGCTACACTAACCAGTCGCTCTCACCCGTTACGAGGCAATCATGCGCGTGCTCTTCGCCCTCCTTGCGCTGACTGGCGTCGCCGGCATCGTGATCGGCGTGCTCACGATCCTTCATGGCACCGGGGGCTCGCATCAGGTGCCCTTTCACTTCGAGAACTACGGCGGGCCGGGGCCGATGATCGCCGGCGTGATCGTCCTCGCCACCAGTCTCTACCTGCTTTCGACCTGGAAGGCGAAGGACTGAAGTCCCGTTTCATTTCCCTAACTCTCGGAGCCGACCATGCGACCCCAGGCCCTCGTTGGAATCGTTCTCCTTGTGCTGGGCGCCTTCATTCTGTTTCGCGGGATGACCTACAAGTCGAAGGACGAGGTGCTCAAGGTAGGCGATGTGAAGGCATCGGTAGAGCAGAAGCATGCCGTGCCCACCTGGGCCGGCGGAGTCGCGCTGGTGGCCGGACTCGTGCTTCTGGCCGGCGGGATGAAGCGCCGCGCCTGATGTCGCTTTGATTCAGTGAGCTATCAGCGCATCTATGCCGTGGTCCGGCGGATACCGAAAGGGCGGGTGGCAACCTATGGCCAGGTTGCCGAGCTTGCCGGTATCCCCGGCCACGCCCGCCAAGTCGGGTATGCCCTCCACGCCCTGCCCCAAGGCACCACCGTCCCCTGGCACCGAGTGATCAATGCGAAAGGTGAGATCAGCGTCCGGTCCCTGCCGGGCGCAGAGCTGATTCAGCAGCAGCTGCTGGCGCGGGAGGGGGTGCTGCTCAATGCCCGCGGCCGGGTGGCGCTGGCCCGGAATCGCTGGGTGCCTCGAGCCCGGGCATGATCGTCCATCTGCTCGGGGTCCCCATGGACCTCGGCTCGGGCCGCCGAGGGGTCGACATGGGCCCGTCCGCGATCCGCATCGCCGGGGTCGCCGCCCGGCTCGCGGAGCTGGGGCACAAGGTGGTGGACGACGGCGATGTGGTCATCAAGAACATGGAGGAGCTCAAGGTCGGCAACGAGCGCGCCCGCTACCTGGGGGAAATCGCGCGGGCGTCAGCCATCCTGGCCCGGAAGGTCGACCGGATCATGGAGCTGGGACACTTTCCCTTGATCCTCGGTGGCGACCACTCCATCGCGATCGGTACCCTCTCCGGCATATCGGCCTACGCCGGGCGGCAGGGAAAGAAAGTCGGCCTGATCTGGATCGACGCTCACGGTGACATCAACACCCCGGAGACATCCCCCTCCGGCAACATCCACGGCATGCCGCTGGCCGCACTGCTCGGCTTTGGGGCCGGCGAGCTCACCTCGATCGGCGGGGAGTCGCCCAAGGTGGATCCTGCGAACGTCGCCCTGGTGGGGATCCGCAGCCTGGACAGCGGCGAGAAGAAGCGATTGAAGGAGACCGGGGTGCAAGTGCATACCATGTCGGACATCGATCGACACGGAGTCCACCGGGTCATGAAGAAGGCCCTTGCCCGGGTGACCGATGGCACCGACTACGTGCACGTGAGTTTCGATCTGGACGCGGTGGATCCATCCGTGGCTCCCGGGGTGGGAACTCCAGTCAAAGGAGGACTGGATTACCGGGAAGCGCACCTCATCATGGAGGTGATTGCCGATGCCGGGGTGATGACCTCGCTCGAGATGGTCGAAGTGAACCCGATTCTCGACCAGGGAAACGCGTCGGCCGTGTTTGCGGTGGAGCTGGTCCAGTCGGCCTTCGGCAAAAAAATCCTGTAGCCGCCTTTCCGACTGCATGCGGGCGATTTTCGGGGTTTGCCATTTTCGGCGGGGGCTATGTAGTATAGGGCGGATTGGCGCGGTTCCCGGGTGGTCCTCAAGAACGGGCCGGACAGGCTCCAGCCAACCTCATCGGGTGAGGTGAACATGCTCGAAGTCAATTACTACCCCTCACCTCATTCCGGTTCGGTGCGTCCCCGTCATTCGGATAGGACCGACCTCGGTCGGGCCGGGGACAAGAATCTCGAAGCCCGAGTCAAACCCGAATGCGTCCACCTCTATCCTGGGGTCGATCCCAAGACCTGGTATCCGGTGGTGCAGGAGGGGGAGTATCGCGACGAAATGGAGGGACTCTGGATCCAGGTGACCGATTGGGTCACCTACGTTCTGGCCCGGCACTTCGATCTCCAGTCCCGGGCCGAGCTGCACTGACGGCTACTGCTCCGGCGGGGCCGCCAGCACGTCGCGCACTCGTCTCCCCAGCTGCTCCGATGTGAATGGCTTCTGGATGAACGGATCGTTGGGGTCGAGCGCCCCATCGTTCATCATCTTCTGGGCCGGAAATCCCGACATATACAGCACCCGCACCTGCGGCCAGCAGCTGGCGATGGTCTCCCCTAAATGCCGTCCACCGATGCCGGGCATGGCCAGATCGGTGAGCACGACGCCGATCCGTTGGGGGCCGCGCTGCAGCAGCTTGATCGCTTCGTGGCCATCTCGCGCTTCCAAAACCTTGTAGCCCAGCAAGAGGAGCATCCGGGCCGCGAGGCGCCGGACCATCTCCTCGTCATCCACCACCAGGACGGTTGCCCGCGGCGGTGGCTCTACATCGTCGGGACGGGTGGAGGCATTCACTGCAGTGTCTCCGTCGTCGCCAGTGGTCGGTCGGAGCCAGTGCCAATGACTCCGTGGCTACGCCGGGTGAGAATTCGACGGATACTGAAAGTTCTGAACCTGCCATCGAACCACTCTCCCGAACGAGGTCGCCACGGGGTGACGACGAACTCATCGGCGATATGCGATGAGTCCCCAAGCACGGGCACACTATGACGAACTTGCGTGTCTTGAGCCGTGCCGAGTGTCACAGGTTACAGTGCGACGCCGCTCACCTGCGTGGGGGCCCTTCGATCACTTCGGACAGCGTAGTGCGCTACGATGCCGCATCATCCGACGGTGCTCCCTGCTCCAACCAGATGCGGAATTCCGCCGACGTCTGCGCCAGGCGCCAGTCGGACAGCACGTCGAGTGCCATAGCCCGCACCGGCCCACTCGGTGCCTCCGGAGTGACACAGCGGGTCAGCAGCCACTCCTCGTAGCGGTCGGGATCGGGGTCATGGCGCACCGTATCCTCCAGGATGGTGCGCTTGATGGCCATGCCGATCGAGTCGGGTGTGGTGTTCCGCTTCCGCTTTCGCCGCCGGCCCTCGGAGGCGTCGAGCGCGGCCAGGAGTCGGCTACAGATGTCGGCGGGACGCATGGTCGACGATTTGCAGATCGAGGGCAAAGCCAGGCTCCAGCGCCCGGCAATACCCCCGGTCCAGGGCCACGAGGTCGAACTCGACGGTTTCCAGATCCTGCAGCAGCAGCTCGAAGGCAGGAAGCCCCTGGAGACTCGCAACTGATTTCAGGTATCCCCGACAGGTGGCGCAGGTCTCCACTTTGATGATCTCGCCGTAATGGCTCTCCTCCAGAGTTCCCAGCCGCTCATGATCCCGTTCGCCGCAGTAGATGCAGTAGAGCCACTGAACCTCCCACTGCGCCGCGCAGCGCCCGCAGCGGAGCCGGCGGCTCCGGTCCAGTCCCCGGCGCTCCACCAGGATCGGCCACGCCGCGCAGACCGGGCAGTAACCGTGGCTCCAGGCCGGCGGCACCTGGCTCTCGAGGAGCCGCCCAGCACGATCGCAGCAGAGGAAGGGCTGCCAGGTGCGCTACCGATCCGAGTACACCGGCATCGACATCACTCTCGGACGCCAACCGTTCGATCGTGCTACCGTCTTGCCTTACTGCAGCCAAAAGCAGCTGCAGGGAATCAGCCTTCGAGGGCCGGTAGCGGCGGAGCGACCTCCCGGCTTCGGGGTCGTCCTCGGATGCGGTGGCCAGAAGGCTACCTATCAGGTCCTGGACCCCAGTCGCCCTCGACCTGGAGCACTTGCCCCTGCAACAGTGGAGTCTCCCGGGGCGACTCGGAACCCGTCTTCACCAGCTCCGTCTCACTCAGCAGGCGTACTCCACCGCTCATCGTTCAGCGCACGCTCTGCTACACCCAGCAGGGCGATCCAGGTGCGCCACTCGGGATGCTGCCGTCCGAGCTCGACTAATCGGGTGGGGGTGTCGGTCCGAATACTGGGAGCGGTCCGTGGCATTCGACTGGCTCCGTGACGCAGGGGGTCTTGTGGTACGGGTGGGCACCGGCGTGGAGCTGTACCGGCTGGGTCCAGTTTCTCACATCGGCACCGGGACCGGCTCCCCGGGTGCGGGAAGCCTCCGGGCTGGCGCAGGCGACGATCAACGAGGAGCGCCAAGCTACGAGCGTCACCCTGAGCGCGCGAAGCGGAGCCGGGCGTAGGCCCCCGAATGACTCTCATGGCCCCGTCACCCGGGTGCCGATCACATGAATCTGTTCGGAAGAGAGCACGACCACCATCCGGAGCAGGAGCCCGCCCAGCAGCACCAGCGACGCACTGCGAACGAGCTCTCTCGCGGCGTGGGGTCCTTTTCGTTCCAGCAGCAGCGGAATGAGGATGCCGGCCCCAACGACCCCCAGCAGCAGCACCGCGCCCCACCAGCTCACAAACACCCGCGCCACCGAGCCGAGCGACAGATGAATGCGATGAGCACCAGCAGCTCCAGGATCAGCACGTTGCGGTCGAACCAGACCAGCCATCCCAGCGAGGCGGAGTCGGCGGCTCGGCGCCGAACCGCGAGCAGGATCAGTGCGGCCGCACCGGTGGACGCGCCGGATACGAGGAGGAGGAGGCCGAGCAGGTGGGAGTCGGCCCAGATCGGCCGGTTGGTGACCGCGAGCAGCACCCCGGTATAGCCGGCGATGAAGAGGCCGCAGATGCTCCCCAGCACTGCGATCGTGAGCGAGGGACCCCGGCGGCGGAGCCAGCGGACTGGGGCCGACTGGAGCAGCCTGGCATTCGGTCGATCCTCACTCAGCGCTGCCAGTGCCGCCAGAAACGAGAACAGCCCAAACAACAGCAGTCCCCATACTCCCACCGACATCGGTTCCCAGGCCTTGAACATCGGCTTGCCGGTGTGGTTCTGAATCAGCATGTGCCAGAACCGGAGCGGCCGGGTGAGGTCGATGGTGAGGATGAATCCGCTGACGACCACGCCGATAAACGCGATGTAATAGCCCAGTCGGACAATGGGACCCGACCGCGCCGTCCGCCCGTCCGCCTGCCCGCCGGTTCCCGCTCAGCTGCAGGAGCGCAGCAAGAAAGAACGCAGTCCCGGCGATCCCGCCGACAAAGAAGTAGATGATGATCCCCCAGGCCCACTGGGGCGAGGCGGTGAAGAAGGTATCAGGCAGTCGGTGTCCTCCGCGCCGGCGGCGCGCTCATCCATGCGCCGTTTTCTGATGCCTACCAGGCCCAGAAGCGTGATAAAAACCGCCCCGGCAGTCGACAGCAGTGATGAAGGGATCAGGTTTCGACTCGGGATCTTGGGCGCCACCGGGAGCCCGTATACCTCGGGCTGGTCCACCAGCAGATAGAACGAATTGAGTCCGCCCAGGAACTTGTCGTCGGCTCCGTAGAGGTAAGCCCGGTTTTCGCCCAGCTGATGGAGCTGCCGCACCCGGGCCTCCGCCATTTGCTTGAGCTCCCGGATGGTGCCGAACCGGATCGAGTCGGTAGGGCAGGCCTGCGAGCAGGCCGGCTCCATGCCGACCTGGAGCCGGTCGTAACAGAGGGTGCACTTCTGGGCCACGTTGGAGACGTCGTTGATCCCGATCACCCCGAAGGGGCAGGCCGCGATGCAGGCTCGGCAGCCGTTGCAGGTATCGGATTGAATGACGACGGTGTCGAACTCGGTCCGGATAATGGCGCCGGTCGGGCAGACCTCGAGGCAGCCCGCCTGCACGCAGTGCTTGCAGACGTCGCTCATCATGAGCCAGCGGGCATCGCTCCGATCCTCGCTGAACTGCTCGACGAACTTGACGTGACGCCAGTGCTCCCCGTCCAGCCGGCGGGTGTTGTCGTAGCTGTCGCCGCTCATCTCGTGCTTGCCGCCGTTCGTCGCGGGCAGCTGGTTCCACTCCTTACAGGCCACCTCGCAGGCCTTGCAGCCGATGCAGACAGTTGTATCGGTGTAAAACCCCATCGGCTCAACTGCCCCGCCGCCACCTGCCCAGAGGGCACCCGCCCCGCTGCCCCGCTTGTCATCATGCTTTCTCCACGTTGCACACGAAGGCCTTGCCTTCGTGGATGCTCACATTCGGATCGCCCACCAGCGCGGTGAGCGTGTTCACCACGTCCCCGGTCACGACGCCCTCCCAGCCCCAGTGCCATGGCATCCCCACCTGGTGGATCACCTTGCCACCCAGGTGGAACGGCCGGAGCCGGCGGGTCACCAGCGCCTTGGCCCTGATCTCCGCTCGCGGCGTGCTGATCCGGACCCAGTCGGTGTTCCGGATTCCCTTCTCGCCGGCGAGCTCGGGCGATAGCTCGACGAACAGCTCCGGCATCAGCTCGGTCAGCCACGGATTCCACCGGCTCATGGCCCCCGCGAGATAGTGCTCGGTGAGCCGGTAGGTGGTGATCGCATAGGGGAAGCGGGGGTCGCCCACAGCCGCGAGAACGATTGTCGTCCCGCTTCCAGTATTTGAGCACCGGGCTCGACTGCCGCCGGTAGAGGGCATTGTGCACCGGCGACTCCGCGGGCTCATAGTGCGTCGGCAGCGGGCCGTCCAGCAGCCCCGACGTGGTTAAAGAGCCAGCCTACTCCGTCCGGCTTCATGATGAACGGCTCTTGTCCCGAGAGCGCGTCGAGGCCGATCTCCTTCGGGATCGCCTTTGGCCGTCGGCGCCTTCGTCTTCGCGAAGTCGGGAATGTCGTACCCGGTCCATTCCTTCCCGTCCCACCAGACCCACTTCTTCCGCTCGCTCCAGGGTTTGCCGTCGAGATCGGCCGAGGCGCGGTTGTACATCACCCGCCGGTTGGCCGGCCAGGCCCAGCCCCAGTTGAGCTCGGCGCCGGGCTGCCCCGGCGGATCCGGCTCCTTCCGGGCGGCCAGGTTTCGGTCGGGAGCGGGGAACACGCCGCAGTAGATCCAGGAGGCGCAGGTGGTGGAGCCGTCGTCCTTGAGTTTGTCGAAGCCATCGAGATGCTGGCTCGGATGACCGGTCACGTAGCCATTGATCTCGCGGAGCACCTTGTGGGCGTCCGGCTCGCCCGCCGGTGCTGACCGCGTGACCCGGGATCGGGATCAAAGTCCCAGGTCAGATTCTGGAACCCCTGATCGCGGGGCAGCTCGCTATCGGCATAGAGCTTCTTCAGCCGGAGCGCGAGCTGATGGGTGAACCAGAGGTCGGTGCGACATTGGCCCGGCGCCTCGGCCGCCTTGAAGTGCCACTGCAGCATCCGCTGGGTGTTGGTGAAGCTCCCCTCGGTCTCGGCCACCTGGGAGGCGGGGAAGAAGAACACCTCGGTCTGGACGTCCTCCGGCTTTACCTCGCCCCGCTGGCCTCGGGCGAGTGATTCCAGAAGGTCGCCGTCTCGGTGAGGAAGATGTCCTTCACCACCAGCCACTCGAGCTTCCGCATCCCCTTCCGCTCCAGCGCGGCGTTGAGCGAGGTCGCGGGGTTCTGTCCGATGCAGATCATCCCCTTCACCCGGCCATCGGCCATGGCGACGAACATCGGCAGATGGGAGTGATCGCCGGTGATCTTGGGGTGCCAATCCTAGCCGAAATCGTTCTCCGGGGTGGCCGCGTCGCCGTACATCGATTTCATATAGGAGATCAGGAACTTGGGCATGTTGGCCCAGTAGCTGGTCGCCATCCGCCTCGGTGGCCAGGTATTCCCGCAGCGTCCCGTGGTCCTTGAGCGCCGAAGGCGCCTCCATGTAGCCGTGGATGCTGTGATAGAGGGTGGGAACGTCGGTCGAGCCCTGGATCGAGGCGTGGCCCCGGAGCGCCATGATCCCGCCGCCCGGCCGGCCCATGTTGCCGAGCAGGAGCTGCAGCAGGGCGCAGCAGCCGATCATCTGCGGGCCGTAGGTGTGCTGGGTCCAGCCCACGGCATAGGCCCATGCGGTGGTCCGGTCCCGCCCGAGTTCTCCAGAATGGTTTGGGCCACTTTCATCAGGGTGTCCGGCGGGCAGCCGGTCACCTGCTCGACCATCTCCGGCGTGTACCGGCTGAAGTGGCGCTTGACCAGCTGAAACACGCAGTGCTGGTGCTGGAGCGTCTCGTCCCGCGGGGGAGCGGGCTTCCGGAGCGAGCGGATTACTGGCATCGAGCGGCTCGCTCGGGGCGGCTGCGGCTTGTGCTGGGTCCTTTCCGCCCGGTGCCCGTCCTCGTCGCCACCTCGCGGCTCCCCATATTCCTCGCCGTGCCGGGCGTATTGCCAGGAATCGGTCTGGTATTCACCGAGGAAGCCGTCGAAGGGCCATTCCTTGATTTGAGGTTGGTACTCCATCAGCCCGGAGAAGACCCCGTCCAGATCCTCGGTGCCCTTGAAGTCCGGCCGGACTATCGTGGCGGCGTTGGTGTAGTTGAGCAGATACTCGTGGAAGAACGGATCGGTGTTCCAGCGCTGGTCATGGATGACGTAGTTGATCAGCCCACCGAGAAACGCGATATCGGTGCCCGCGCGGATGGGGGCGTAGAGATCGCACATCGCGCTGGTGCGGGTGAAGCGGGGATCCACGTGGATCAGCTTGGCGCCGTGCTCGACCTTGGCCTTCATCGGCCAGCGGAAGGCTATCGGGTGACACTCGGCCATGTTGGAGCCCTCGAACACCACACAGTCCGAGTACTCCAGGTTGCGCGGGTAGGTGGTCGCCGCGCCGCGACCGAGCCGGGTCCCCAGACCGGGGACGCTGGAGGAGTGTCATATTCGAGCCTGGTTTTCGATCGCCACCACGCCCAGTCCCCGCATCAGCTTCTGCTGGAGGTGGTTCCACTCGTTGTCGAGGGTGGCGCCGCCCAGCGCGAAGATCGCGGTGGTCTGATTGACCAGGGTGCCGTCGTCGAGCCGCTCCACGAAGGTCTCGTCCCGGGTCTTCTTCACCAGCTGGGCAACCCGGTCCATGGCCCAATCGAGCTCGACCTCCTCCCAGCCGGCGGCCCCGGGCTTCCGGTGGAGCACCTTGGTGGCCCGGTTGGGGTTCTTGTGCAGTTGGTAGGTCGCGGCGCCCTTGGGACAGAGGCAGCCCTCGTTGTGCGGACTGCGCTTGTCGCCCTCGATATTTACGATCTCGCCACCGATGGTGTGGACGATCGTGGCGCAACCCACGGAGCAATAGGGGCAGATACTGGGCGTGGCCTTGGCGTCTTTGATGCGGAGCTGCTGGGCTCTGGCGGTGGCCGGTGCCAGGCTGGCGCCGATGCCGACCAGAGAGCCGAGCGCGGTGCCTGGAGCAAGGCCGGCTGCGGATACGCGGAGGAATTGACGCCTGGAGTACTGGGTCATTTTGTCCGGTCAGGAAATGATCAGTTAGCGACAGAATGCAGCGTTACTGTTCCCGAGTTTGTATCGCACATCACATAATGGCCTCCAGACGATTTAGGCTGTCAGGGAAATGGGAGGTCGACCGGCAACGGCCTTGAGATAGCGCAGCATCTCCGCCGTCCGCTCGAACACCCGGACGCCGGATGGGCCAGGGCCCGGTCCCGGGGCTCACGTTTCAGATCGAGATGGGGCCAGCGACGGTTCCCCAGCTGCAACGCCGCCGCCGGCGCGCCTACCTGCCCGGCAGAACTCCCGCAGCTCGGCGACATCGTTAGTGGTCGACAACACATGGGACCAGCCTTTTGCCCAGAGATTTTCCCGGTCCATCACGATCACCGCTCGATCCCCTCGCGAAGGAAATCGATCGTCCGCCGGACGACCTCCGGGTCCCGCAGGATGCTCTTATGCCCCAGGCCTCTGGTCGTAACCAGCTCGGCGGCCGGCCAGGCCTGGGCGATCTCGACTCCGTGTCGGTAAGGCACATCGGGATCATCCACGTCGTGCACGATCAGAGCGGGTGCGCTCATGCTCCGGGCCAGGGTGGGGATGTGCAGCTCCTCCCAGCGGATCTGGAGCCGGCTCTCCAGGTTTTCTCGCATCACCCGGCGAACCCGCGGAGGAATGCGCAGGTGCTCGGCGAATGCGTTGGTGAAGAGAAACACATCCGCGGGTGGCGCCAGCAGCACCGCGCGGCGGGCGGCGAGTCCGTGCCCCATCGCCAGGGATACCGCCGCTCCGCCCAGCGAATGGCCGACCAGCCCATGCACCGGGCCGAGCCCATCGCCCACGTCCCGGAGCGCCCGGGCGAACTGGGGCAGGGAAGCCAGCCGTCCCATCGAGGCTCCGTGGGCCGGGGCATCGAACAGCACCACCCGGAAGCCGTTCTGCATCAGTCCACCGGCCAGCGCGGTCAGCCGCCCGGCCCTCCCTCCCCATCCGTGCGCCAGGATCACGACCGGCCCCTGGCCCCAGGCCCACACCGCCAGATCTTCTCCCTGGCTGCGCACGGTGAGCCGCCGGCCGGTCGCCAGAAACGCCTCTTCCGCCGGCCGCGGCTCGTGCCTCGGCGGGCTGCAGAAGATGGTCTCGGCCCAGCGGGCCGCCACGTTGGGAGCCACTGAGCCGACGGTGCGGAACGCGGTGCGAATCATCCAGAGCGGAGGCGCAGCTTTCAACGGAGGCTCCCCGGCCGAAAGTGACCACAATCACCCGAAATTCAGCATCAAGCTCTTAGAATAAGCTCGCTTTCCCGACTCGATCAATGATCCGCAGCTTCTTTCATGGGAGGTGGCTGGTGTCCAAGAGACAAGATTCTGAGAGTGACTCGGTGCCGGCGGACCGGGACTGGCAGGCCGCCTGGGAGACCGAGGACAACTTCTGGTTCGAAAACTTCAGCAGCCGCCCCTACGCCCTTGGCCCTGACTACTATGATCGCTATCGGCCGGCATTCCGCTACGGATTCGACTCGGCGCAACACCACCTGGGGCGGAGCTGGGACGAAGCCGAGCCCGATCTGCGACAAGGCTGGGAGAGCTACCAGCACCGGGGCTCGAATTCTCCGGTCTGGGACGAGATCAAGCACGCCGTCCGGGATGCCTGGGACCGCGTCATCGGTGCCCGCAAGACCGAATCCGAAGGGCGCCGCCCCGGAAGGCCGGGAATAGAGCCTGCCCTGAACGAAGTGAATGGGTCTATAATCCAGAGTGGCCGATTCCATACGTGACCTTCTCTTCGGGACCGTCTCCCCTGGCCGGGAGCTGGTCGAGGCGATCGAGCCCCGCCGCTCGTTCGACGACGTGGTGCTCCCCAGCACCACGCTGCGCGCGCTCAACCACGCGCTCGCGCTGGTCCGCAAGCATGACCTGATCTTCCACCAATGGGGCCTGGCCGAGCGCCACTCCAGCGGGCTGGGCCTGGCCTTCCACTTTGCCGGCCCGCCCGGCACCGGCAAGACCATCTGTGCCGAGGCCCTGGCCTACGCCCTGGACAAGAAGCTGCTGGTGGTGCGTTACGCCGAGCTGGAGTCCCGCTGGGTGGGCCAGACCTCCAAGCACGTGGCGGCCGTGTTCCGCTCCGCCGCGCGGCAGGACGCGGTGCTGTTCTTCGACGAGGCCGATGCCATCGCCGGCCGGCGCTTCACCTCCATGAGCGCGGCCTACGAGCGCGAGGCCAACGCCATCGTCAACGTGCTGCTGCACGAGCTGGAGAGCTTTCCCGGCGTGGTCATCTTCGCCACCAATCTCGCCGCCAACATCGACCCGGCCTTCGAGCGCCGGATCCGAACCCATATCCTCTTCGAGATGCCCAACGTCGAGGAGCGGGAGCGGATCTGGCGGGTGCAGCTGCATTCCCGGAAGACTCCGCTGGCGGACGACGTCGACTTCACTGCCCTGGCGGAGACCTACGTCCGGAGCGGTGGCGACATCAAGAACGCGGTGCTGAAGGCGGCCCAGATTGCCACGGTCGAGCCCGGCCCCGACGCCGACAAGCGGATCCACCAGCGGCACTTCATTCAGGGCATGGAAGAGGTCAAGTCGGCGGAAGGGGTGATGTCGCAGTCACTCTTCGATGTGGGCAACGGCCTGGTGGCCGGTGGGTCCGATCGCATGGCGCTGGTCCAGGAGGAGCTGCGACGCCGATACTTGGTCCTGGTGTCGCTCGCAGCGGGCGCCATGGTCCTTGCCGTGGCCGCGCTGATCGTGGCACTGGTCCGCTAGGGCGCTAACCGGGCAGCGGCTCTCCCGCCTGCCATTTCGTCGCCGCCAGCCGGTCCAGCAGGTCGAGCACGGCGGGTCGATCTTCATGCACCGCGAGCACCAGCAGATCTCCCGGCCGGGCCCACTCCAGCGCCCGGCGGACGCCGGCGATCTCCGGCCCAGCCCAGGATATCCGCTCTTCCGGGACGCCGAGCCGGGAGAATTCGTCGGCCAGGAGCTCGGGGACCTCGCCCACCGCCCGGCCCCGGAGATAGCTCTCCATTTCCTTCACCACCACGTGGTCCGGCCGGAAGGTCCAGGCGGCGCGCGCCAGCTCCCGAATCGCGTCGTCGCTCCGGTCTCCCGCCTGTCCCACCAGCAGTAACCGGCGCTGGGCCGGAATAGTCTTCGCCACCGCCACCAGCGCCAACATGCCGTGCGGGTTGTGGGCGAAGTCGAGCAGGATCCGCACCCCGCCCAGCTCGATGAGATTGGCTCTCCCGGGATTGTCGTCCAGCTGTTGGCCGAAGCGGCTCAGCGCTGCCGTCATCTGCGGCACCGGAATGCCCAGGCCGGCCGCCGCTGCCACTGCGGCCAGGACGTTGGCCACGTTGTGCTCCGCCGCTCCCGCGAAGGTGATGGGGATGTCGGCGATCGGGAGCAGCGTAGCCCGCCGCTCGCCCTGGGCCAGCACGATCCTCCCGCCGTCGGCCACCGCGGCGGTCCCGCCGTGCTCCAGGTGCCGGGCCACCAGCTCGGAGGCGGGATTCAGGGTGAACCAGTTGATCGCCGCCGGGATCCCCCGGCTCCGCTCCACCAGCAGCGGGTCATCGGCGTTGAGCACCAGCGTGCCGCGGCCTCCCACTGTGCGGGCCACCAGCAGCTTGGTGGTGGCCAGGTCGGCAAGGCTGGTGACGCCGAATTCACCCAGATGATCGTCCGCGACGTTGGTGACCACCGCGACGTCGGCCCGCTCGACCGGCAGCCCGCGCCGGAGAATGCCGCCCCGAGCCGTCTCCAGGATCGCGGTCTCCACCTCGCGCCGGCGGAGCAGCATGCGGGCGCCGCTGGGCCCGGAGAAATCGCCGCCCTCCAGCAGCGTCGCGCCGATGGTCACGCCGTCGGTAGAGGTGATGCCCGGAACCTTGCCGGCCGCGGCAACCATGGCGCCCAGCAGGCGGACCACGGTGGTCTTCCCATTGGAGCCGGTGACCAGGACGGTGGGAACGTCGTGCACTCCGCTCCAGTTCACCGCTCCGACGTCGGGCAGCGCGTCGGCCGGCCAGACCGTCACGCCGGTGCCCGAGCCCACCGACACCAGGTCCTCGCCGCTGAGGAAGGTGACCCCTCGCGCCCGTGCCGCGAGGCTCAGCGCGACCAGATCCGGGTTTCTCTCGTTGGCGATCTCGTTCAGCAGGCTGGCCACATCGGCCCGAAAATCCGGCGGCCGCCGGCCCTCCAGCTCGGCCATAGCCGTGGCCCAGGCCCGCTCGTTGAGCTCCGTCGCGGCGTAAAGCGCGTCGATCGGCGCGCCCACCGCCAGGCTCACCCCGCCCGGGAACGGCCGGCTGACCACCGGCTCGTTTTCCCAGTCTAGCGCCTGGAGCAGGCGGCTCGCCGCTCTTTTCCAGGCCGCAACCGCCGCGTCGCGCTCGGTCTCCTCCAGCCGGATGTCGAGCACCGCTCCGGGGCCATCCAGCAACAGCCCCGGTCCGGTCAGCCGCCGGGAATCGAGAATGTTCATGTCGTGAGCGGTGGTCAATCGGCCTGCTCCTCCCGGACCCGGGCGATCCGGACCCCGCGGGCGTCGCGGACGAACTCTCGCCGCCGGTCTTCGTCCAGTGGTGCCACCAGCGCGGGCACCGGCTCCGGCCGGGAGCTGCGGGGCCGCTCCGTCAGTCGGGCGCTCGGCATCGGGCCGGAACTGGATCACCTGCTTCCAGCTCCGGGTGATGGCGTCGGCAAAGATGAGCAGCAGGTCGCCGGCCTCGGCCTCCCGGAGCGCCGCATCCACCGCCGCCTGCTCGTCGGGGATGACCTCGATCTGATCGGCCGGCACGCCGTTGTCCAGCAGCGCCTGCCGCAGGAGCTGGGGCACCTCGTCGGGGCGCCGGCCCCGGAGCTGGTCGTCCCGCCGGCAGATGTAGCGCTCGAACCGTCCCGCCACGATCCGGCCGATCTCGGCGATGTCCTCGTCCCGCCGGTCTCCCGGCACCGCAATCACCAACAGCCGCCTGCCGGTGACGTCGAGCCGCTCGACCAGCTCGCACATCGCTTCCACCGCGGCGGGGTTGTGGCCGTAGTCCAGAATCACCTTGAACGGATGCTCGTCGTAGATGTTCATCCGGCCCGGCGCCTGGAAGAACGTGGTGTCGAAGGTGCGGAGCCCGTGGCGAATGTCTTCCAGCTTGAGCCCCATGCTGAACGCCATCGCCGCCGCGAACATCGCGTTCTGCACGTTGTGCAGCGCCCGGCCTTCCAGCGTGGCCGGGATCAGATGGGTCCAGAGCAGCGGAATGTGGGCCCCGTGATCGTAGAGCGTGATCATCTGACCTTTGATGCCCGACTCCAGCACCACGCCGCGTCCGCCGGCCTGAATGTGCTCCCCCACCAGCTCGTGGGTCGGGTTCATGGTGACGTAACACAGGTGCTTGGCCTCGGTGTAGTCGGCCATCTTGAGGCAGAGCGGATCGTCCGCGTTGAGGATGGCGGTGTCCCGGGCCACCTCGACCACGATCCGCTTGACCTCGGCCAGCTGGTCCAGGGTGCCGATGCCTCTGAGCCCCAGATGATCGGCCTTCACGTTGAGCACCGCGCCGACGTCGCAGTGCCTCACCCCCATGCCGGCCCGGAGCAGCCCGCCCCGGGCGATCTCCAGCACCGCCACGTCCACCGACGGATCGCTCAGCACCATCCGGGTGGCCACCGGTCCGGTCATGTCGCCCGGCACCGTGCGCTGCCCGTCGATGTAGACCCCGTCGGTCGAGGTCAGCCCGACGTGATGCCCGGCGAGCTTCTGCAGATGGGCCAGCATCCGCGCGGTGGTGGTCTTGCCGTTGGTCCCGGTCACCGCCGCGATGGGGATCCGGCTCGGCGTGTTCGGCGGGAACAGCATGTCCATCACCCGCCCGCCCACATCCCGCGGCCGCCCCTCGCTCGGCGCCATGTGCATCCGGAAGCCCGGGCGCCGCATTCACCTCGCAGATGCCCCCGCCGACTTCCTTATATGACTCGGTGATGTCTCCGGTGAGGAAATCCACCCCGCCGACGTCCAGGCCGATCGCCTTCACCGCCCGCACCGCCATCTCCACGTTGTCGGGATGGACCTGGTCGGTCATGTCGGTGGCGGTGCCGCCGGTGGAGAGATTCCCGGTGGAGCGGAGGAACACCCGCTCGCCGCGTGGCCGGGACCGTCTCCCTGGTATAGCCCTTCGCGGACAGCAGGCTCTCCGCCTGATGATCGAACAGCAGCCGGGTGAGCACCTTCTCGTGGCCCACGCCCCGCCGGGGGTCCTGGTTCACCTCGTCCACCAGCTGCTCGATGGTGTGGATCCCGTCTCCCACCACGTGGCCCGGGCACCCGCTTCGCCACCGCCACCAGCTCGCCGTTGATGACCAGCATCCGGTGGTCCTCGCCGCTGATGAAGCTCTCCACGATGACGCTGCGGCTGTGCTCCCGGGCCACGTCGAACGCGGCGCGGACCTGCTCCGCCGTGGTCAGATGGATCGAGATGCCTCGGCCGTGATTGGCGTTGTACGGCTTCACCACCACCGGGTAGCCGATCCGCTCCGCCGCCGCCGACCGCATCGTCCGGCGTTCTGCACCAGCCGCTGCTGGGGCACCGGCAGGCCGAGGTTGCCCAGGATCCGGTTGGTCTCTTCCTTGTCGGAGGCCAGCTCCACCGCGATGTGGGAGGTGCGGCTGGTGACGGTGGCCTGGATCCGCTGCTGGTAGCGGCCGTGGCCGAATTGGATCAGGCTCTGGTCGTTGAGCCGGATCCAGGGAATCCGCCGCTCCTCGGCGGCCCGCACCAGCGCCATGGTGCTGGGCCCCAGCGCCCGCCGCTGGGCAAAGCGGATGAACTCGTCCCGCTCGGCCGCAAAGTCGAACCCCGACGGGCACCGCAGCCCTCGCGGCCGGAGCTCGGCGGGGCAGCAGCGAGTGCAGCAGGGTCAGCCCCAGCCGGCCCGCCTCGACCCCGACCTCCTCCTGCTCGTATTGATAGATGACGTAGTAGTGTCCCACCGGCCCGTGCGAACGGGTCTTGCCGAAGGTCACCGTCTCGCCGGCCACGTTCTGCAGCTCGATGGCGACGTGCTCCAGGATGTGCCCCATCCAGGTGCCCTCGCCCTCGGTCAGCCGGCGCACGAAGCCGCCCGGCTTGCCGTAGGAGCAGGTGTGGGTCTTCAATCCCGGCAGCGCCGCTAACAGCGCATCGGTGAAGCGGGGTCCCAGCTTGCCGGAGGGCCACTCCTCCAGCGGGCCGAGATCGATGTCGAGCCGGATGACCGGGAAGTGGGCGTAGAGGCTGGGGCCAACGTAGACTGCTTTGTCGAGTATCTGCATTGCGTTCTCAAGAGTCACTGCTGCGCTGCCCCGCTCCCCGCTGCCCCGCTGCCCCGCTGCCCCGCTGCCCCGCTACCCCGCTCTCGCTGCCGCTCCTCGCCCTCGTGTCCCACCCGCCTTCACCCTCTGCGCTATCACCTGCGCCGGCGCCGCTACCCGCGTATTCAGGTTGAAGGTCGAGCCCTGATCGAGGATGTGCAACTTGAGCCCGATCAGACACACCGCGTCGTTCTTCCGCACCCTGCGCCATGGAGGAAAACTCCAGCCCCGACGGGTCCACGATGGTCAGGGCGCCGCCTCCGACCACCTCGAGACAGTCGTCCGGACCGATGAAGGCCGCGGTGTTCTCGTCCAGCCCGATCCCGATGGCGAACGGGTTGTAGGCCAGCGCGGTGAGCAGCCGGCCCAGCCGGTCGCGCTGGCGGAAGTGCTGGTCGATGATGACCCGGTTGGTGAGACCGAGCCCGGGAGCGAGGGTCACGATCTTGGCCCGGGGCGAAGCCCCTTCCTTGCCGAACGCGATCATGTGCTCGCAGAGGAAGGCCGCGCCGGCCGAGGTGCCGGCCACGTGCATCCCCTCCCGGTTACGGCGCCGGAGCGCCTGGGCCACCTCGGTGCCGCCGATCGTGGTGCTGAGCCGGAGCTGGTTGCCGCCGGCCAGGAAGACGCCCTCCACCTGGTCCAGCACCTCCAGCCACTCCGGGTGCTCGCCGTCGGCCCGGGTCGCGATGGGAAGCGACTTTGGCCTCGCTTGACCCCGAGGCTGTGAAACAGCGTCCTCGTACCGGCTGCCCGGTCTCGCTCATGCATCGAGGCGGTGGGGATGATCGCGATGCGGCAGCTCGTCGCCGCACAACGCCGCGAACCTCCGCAGGATGGCGATGTCGCCCATCTTGTCCTCGGCCCCACCCACCGGAACGATGTACCCTCGGGCTTTCTCCAACCGGTTACTCCCTTGCCTCGAAGGTGCCCCGCACCGCCGGCTGGCCGCGCCAGGACGTGCCACCGCCCCCGCGCCATCACGTCCTCCACGTCTCCGTCCTCGTCCAGCACCACGAGATCGGCATCGGCTCCGGCGACGAGCGTCCCCTTCTGCAGCCGCAGCAGCCGCGCGGGGTTGGCGGTGAAGGCGGGCAGCACCCGTTCCAGCGGCTGGCCGCAGCCGAGCAGCTCCTTCAGCGTTCCGGCCATGGCCGATGGGCTGCCCACGTCCATCGCGGTCACCCGGCCCTCGCCATCGAAGACCGGCAGGCAGCCGCCTCCGTCCGAGCTCACCGTCACCCGGTCGGCCGGGAGCCCGGCCTCGAGATAGCGGGTCAACGCCTCGGCCGCGGACCAGCCGTCGTCGCCTTCCTCTATAGGAAAGGCGGTGATGTCGACGGTGCAGCCCCGCTTGGCCAGCGCCATCGCCTCCTGAAACAGCGCCTTCCGGCGGTTCACGTGCGTGGGGTTGAAGACCCGGGCCGGGAGCTCACTCGGTCTCCAGCGCCTGCCGCACCAGCTCCAGCCCGCGGTCGCCGTCGCCCACATGCAGGTGCACGATGCCGGCCTTGCCGCTCATCAGGCCGCCCACGTGGGCGTCCGCGGCGACCCGAAGCAGCTCATCCAGGCTGGGCTGGCTGGAGCGGTGGTCGCTGATGGCCAGCTCGCCGACGCCGAGGATGAGGTCGATCAGCACGATGTCCTGCCGCACGCTGCCGGTCACCGTCACCGGCGGGAAGTGGTAGCCGCCGGTATAGCAGAAGGCGCTCAGACCTTCGGCGATGAGGCCTCGCGCCGTGGTCACCAGCTCCGCCGGGGAGCGGACGGTGTCGTCGGTCCCCAGAACCCCGACAGCGGTGGTGACGCCGCCGCCGGTCAGCCGGCTGAGCATGACCGGAGGCACCCGGGTCTCCGGCCCGGCCTCGCCCCCTCCGCCGGTGAGGTGCACGTGACCGTCGATCAGGCCGGGTATCACCCGCCGGCCGTCCAGGTCCCGCTCCACCACGCCCAGTGCCCGGGGCAGCGCCGGCGCCTCGGCCCCGATCCAGACGACCGACTCGCCCGCGATCAGCAGGTGCGCTCGGCCTCTGGGTTCCGGGGCGTACAGCTCGGCGTTTCGGAGCAGCTCCATTAGCGGAGAAGTTACGATGACTAGTCGCGAGTCGCGAGTCGCGACCTCTACTTCTCGAGGCCCGGCCGGACACTCCGTTCGGGTAACAGTTCCTTGATCGGCTGCCTCGATCCGCTGGATCCGGTTCTCCGGATTGGGATGGGTGCTGAAGAATTCGGGCGGCCGGTTTCCCTGCGAGCTCTCCTCCAGAATCTTCATCAGGGCGATCATGGAGCGGGGGTCGTAGCCGGCTTCGCTGCCGAAGCGGACGCCCAGGTGGTCGGCCTCCAGCTCGTCCTGCCGGCCGAAGCGCATGGTGACCAGTTGCCGATCATGGCCGCCACCGCGGCCGAGTTGCGGCTGATGGGATTGTTGGGATCGTAGGTGGCCATCACTGCCGCGCCGGTGAGCCCCTCGGTCAGCTGCTGCTTGGCGATATGCTCCGCGCCGTGCCGGGCGACGACATGCCCGATCTCGTGGCCCAGCACTCCGGCCAGCTGGCCGTCGGTCTTGAGCCGGCTTGAGCAGGCCCTCGGTGATGAACACCTGGCCGCCGGGCAGGGCAAAGGCGTTGATGGTCTCGGGATCGTTCAGGACGTGGAACTCGAACTGGTAGGGAGTCTGGCCCGCGGCGCTGCTTGGCGACTAGGCGCTCGCCGACTCTGGTCGACCCGTGCCTGCATCTGGGGATCGGGGTCCAGCCCCCGAACTGCTGCGCCATCTCCGGCGCCGCCTGGAGTCCCAGCGCGACTTCCTGCTCCGGCGTGATGCCGGCGACGTGCTGCTTTTCCTGGGTGATCGGATTGAAGACGCTGCTGCCGAAGTAGCCGAGGATGGAGATCGACGGCGACAACCAGCGCCATCAGACAGCCGGCTGCGGGACACAGGTGCCTCCCTGAAAGGGGAGGCTAAGCTACGACTGCGGCCGTGCCTTGCTTGCACGGTGACATGCCGCTCACTACGAGCTTGAACCCGCCTACTGCGCCGGTCAGCTTCTCGGCCGCCTGGGCCAGGTGTCCGGCCGAGGAGGAGATCTCTTCGGTGGAAGCGTTGAGCTGCTCGCGCGGCCGCGGCGATCTGCTGCGCGGCCGCGGCGTAATCCTCGGTGCCGACGGACACTTCCCGCATCCGTCCGGCAATGCCTTCGATCAGTCCGCGCACTTCGTCGGCCGAGTTGGAGATCCGCCGGGTCCACTCGTCGTTGGCCTCGGCATCGGCCGCCACGTTCATCAGCCCCACCGCGGCCGCATGGGCCGCCTCCCGTGCGGCCGTGCCTCCCTTGCCCAGCCGGATCAGCCGCTCCCGCGCGGTCTGGACCTGGGCCACGACGCTCTGCACCGTGTCGCTGGTGGACGTCGCCGCCTTGGCCGCCTGGCTGGCGAGCTTCCGCACCTCCTCGGCCACCACGCTGAAGCCTCGTCCTTCATCACCGGCCCGGGCCGCCTCGATCGAGGCGTTGAGCGCCAGCATGTGGGTCTGCTTGGCGATGGCCTTGGCCTGGGTGATGAACTTCTCGATGTGCGCCCGACGCGGTCGCCAGCGCCTCGGCTTCCGTGGCACCCCGCTCGATCTCTTCGGCCAGCCGGGCCAGCTCGGCGGTGCTCTGGTCCAGCCGCTCCCGGTGGGAGCGCGCCAGCCGGGCCAGCGCGGCGTTCCGTTCCGCCGCCTGGGCGGCGCCGGCGGCCAGCTCGTGGGCGATCTCCAGAATCTTGCCGGCATCCTCCGCCGCCGCCCGAACCACCAGGGCCTGCTGGTTGGCTCGCTCGGTGAGGTCGCCGGTGGTGCTGGCCACTTCCTGGGTCGAGGCGGTCATCTGCTGGGTCGAGGCGGCGATCTCCTGCGCCATCGACGCGGCGTCATGCGAGTGGTGCCGGATGGTGCCGACCAGCTCCTGCAGCCGGGTCACCATCCCCACGATCGAAGCCGACAGGCCGTCGAGGTTCGGCTCGACCGGCCCAGTCCGGCATGGTGAGATCGCCCAGCGACACCCGGGACGGCCACCGCGGCCACCTTTCCGGTCGGCTTCAAGACCTGGCCGAGGAGCAGCCGCATCAGCAGCTGCTCGACTGACGATGCCGAGACCAGGACGGCAGGCGGTCCCCAGATAGATCGGCAGGGTCAGGTCCAGCGAGTCGGGTCGGGGGCAGGCGAGGAAGAGGATCCCCGAGGCCGCCGCGGTCATGACGACTGCCGGCGGTCAGGCCGATCAGGTGCAGCCGGAAGATGAACCTGTTGCGGTCTGAAGCCATTGCGGTCGCCGTACCGGAAGTGGGGGCGCGGAGACCTGCCTCTATCAGCAAGACGAAGGCCCGGTGGACAGCGCGGCCAGATGGTCCAGCCTGTCCGCCAGTCCGGCTGTCGCTCGGCGGTGGCACTAACATCGCGACAGCAATAGATTTACGACTCTTCGAAACCGATCACAGCGGAAAACCGCGGCATGAAGCCCGAGCAAGTCTCCAGTGAAGCAGAATCCCGCACCGACCCACGAGCTGCCCTACCAGCCCGATACGGTCGAGGCCAAGTGGCAGGCCCGTTGGGCGGAGCGGGGGACCAACGAGCCCGACCTGGATAACCCGTCCCGGCCGTTCTACAACCTGATGATGTTCCCCTATCCCTCGGCCGAAGGACTGCACGTGGGGAACATGTTCGCCTTCACCGGGGCCGACGCCTACGGCCGCTTCAAGCGGCTGCAGGGCTACGACGTCTTCGAGCCGATCGGGTTCGACGCCTTCGGGATTCACAGCGAGAACTACGCGATCAAGCCGTGGGCGTCAATCCCGGCGGAAGCTGATTCCCCAGAACATCGAGAACTTCCGGCGTCAGCTCCGCGCGGATCGGCGGCATGTTCGACTGGCGCCACGAGCTCTCCACCACCGATCCCGGCCTACTACAAGTGGACCCAGTGGCTCTTCCTCCAGCTGTTCAAGGCGGGCAAGGCGTACAGGAAGGCGGCGGCGGTCAACTGGTGTCCCAAGGACAAGACCGTCCTGGCCAACGAGCAGGTGATCAACGGCCGCTGCGAGCGCTGCGACTCGATGGTCGAGCAGCGGACCCTGGAGCAGTGGTTCTTCCGGATCACCGACTACGCCGATCGCCTGCTGGCGAACCTGGACGACAAGTCGAAGATGGATTGGTCCGAGAGCACGACCCTGGCGCAGCGGAACTGGCTGGGCCGATCCGAAGGCGCGGAGATCGTTTTCGGCGGGGCAGCGGAAGCTGGCACCCGAGCGCAGCGAAGCGGGCGGAGCTCCGCGGCAAGTCCGGAGATCAGAGTCTACACCACTAGGCCCGACACGATCTTCGGCGCCACCTTCATGGTGCTGGCCCCGAGCACCCGCTGGTGCGACGCGCTCACCACACCCGAGCGCAAGGCGGAGGTCGACGCCTACTGCCGGATGGTGGCGGCCAAGGACCTGGTCTCCCGCAAGGTGGGCGAGCGGGAGAAGACCGGCGTCTTCACCGGCGGCTACGCCATGAATCCGGCCACCGGCAAGCCCATTCCGGTCTGGATCGCCGACTACGTGCTGATGGAGTACGGCACCGGCGCCATCATGGCGGTGCCGGGCCACGACGAGCGCGACTTCGAGTTCGCCCGTCGCTACGGCTTGCCCATCGTCCGCGTCGTCGCCGAGCGGAGTCACCCTGAGCCCTCGCTGACGCGCAGGTGAGCCCCGAGCCGAACTGACGCCAGTCACCCTGAGCGGAGCGAGGGGCCGAAGCTCCACTTGAACCGCCTACATCGACAACGACAACGGCGTCCTGGTCAACTCCGGTCGAGTTCGACGGCCTGACCGTGCCCGAGGCCAAGCGCGCCATCACCGCGTGGCTGGCCGAGCGCGGCGCCGGGAAGAGCCAGGTCCACTACCGGCTGCACGACTGGACCATCTCCCGCCAGCGCTACTGGGGCCCGCCCATCCCCATCATCTACTGCGAGGAGCACGGTCCGGTGCCGGTGCCGGAGAAGGACCTGCCGGTGCTGCTGCCCGTTGATCGAGGACTTCCGGCCCGACGACACCGGCGTCTCCCCGCTGGCCCGGCACGAGGAGTGGTACTACGCGCCCTGTCCGGTCTGCGGCAAGCGGGGCCGGCGCGAGACCGACGTGAGCGACACCTTCCTCGACTCGGCCTGGTATTACCTGCGCTATCCCAGCACCGAGTTCGCCGACCGTCCCTTCGATCCGGCGCGGACCAAGAAGTGGCTGCCGGTCACCAGCTACATCGGCGGCAACGAGCACGCGGTGCTGCACCTCCTGTACTCCCGCTTCGTCACCATGGTGCTGCACGACCTTGGGCTACCTCGACTTCGACGAGCCGTTCCGGAAGTTCCGGGCCCACGGGCTGATCGTGAAGGACGGCGCCAAGATGTCGAAGTCGCGGGGCAACGTCGTCGTGCCCGACGAGTACATCGCCCAGTGGGGCGCCGACACCTTCCGGATGTACCTGATGTCCTGGGGCCGTTCCAGGAGGGCGGCGACTTCCGGGACGAGGGCATCAGCGGCCCCCGGCGGTTCCTGGACAAGGTCTGGGCCCTGGTGGGCGAGACGGTTGCGAGGCGGCGAAGCGCGCCGTCGGCCGATCCCGCTGCAACTCACAGCACGGCCCGCTCGCTCAGCGTCCAGGTGAAGCACCACCAGACCATCAAGAAGGTCACCGACGGATATGGAGCAGCTGCGACTACAACACCGCCATCGCGGCGATGATGGAGCTGGTGAACAAGATCCGGGACGGAGCGGTCGCGCGACCGGCGGATCGTGGAGAGCCTGGTGGTCATGCTGGCGCCCTTCGCGCCCCACTTCGCCGAGGAGAACTGGGAGCGGCTGGGGCACGACGGCTCGATCTTCGACGCCCGCTGGCCCGAGTGGGACGAGGCGCTGGTGGTGGAGGATCAGGTCGAGGTGGTGATCCAGGTGAGCGGGAAGACCCGGGGCAGGGTGTCGGTGCCGGGGGCGCGGGCTTCACGACCGTGCTAGTCGTGTCGCTGGCGGCGGGCATGTTGGCCGGTGTCGCGTCGGTGGCAACCCTGATGGTGCTGTCCAGGTTGCGGGAGCTCGCGTTCGCATCGATGCGGGCCAACGTCGACGGTGTCGCGGCGGTGATGGTCCACGTCCCCGGCTTGCGCGGCCCAGCGGGCTGGATCAAGCGGACTTTCGAAGCGTCCCTTCACTTCTGGCCGTGGATCGTCGGCGGCGCGACGGTCGTGGGTGTTCTCGGGACGACGGTCGTCGGGTGGTGGGCGCTGTCGCGAGTGTTACGTCGGCTGGGTGAGATCCCCGACGTGCACAAGTTGGATGTCCCCTCGGAGTCCGGGCCGATCGCACCCGTTCCGGTGCTGCTGCGCGAGGTCACGTTCCGCTACCCCGGGATGGACTTTGATGCCGTCGGTCCCTTGACCGCGGGTGTCAGTCCCGGTGAGCACGTCGCTGTCACCGGCGCGAACGGTTCCGGCAAGACCACGCTGATGCTGGTCCTCGCGGGCCGCGATCCGGTCGCGGGCACGGTGGAACGTCCCGGGGCAATCGGACTCGGCCACTTCGGCGGAACCGCGGTGATCTTGCAGCACCCGGAGAGTCAGGTGCTGGGCAGTCGAGTCGCGGATGACGTGGTGTGGGGGTTGCCCGCCGGACACGGCACTGAGGTGGGCCGGCTGCTTGCCGAAGTCGGTTTGGACGGACTGCCGATCGCGACACCGGCGGCCTGTCCGGCGGGGAGCTGCAACGGTTGGCCGTCGCCGCCGCGTTGGCGCGCGAACCGTCGCTGCTCATCGCCGACGAAGTGACGTCGATGATTGACCAGCGGGGAAGAGACGACCTGCTGTCGGTGTTCTCGGGGCTCGCCGACCGGCGGCGCATGGCGCTGGTGCACATCACCCATTACAACGTCGAGGCTGAGTCCGCGGACCGCGTGATCGCGCTCACCGGGCGAGAACCCACACACGAGGCGGACACGATCGAGACGGTCGCTCCGCCAGCCGCCAACGCCGCGATCGGTCACACCGACACCGGTCCGGTGCTCGAAATCGCCGGTGTGGGGCATGAATACGGCCGCGGTACCCCTTGGGCCGCGACCGCGTTGCGCGATGTCGATCTCGCGATAGACGAGGGCGACGGTGTGCTGATCCACGGTGGCAACGGGTCGGGAAAGTCGACGCTGGCATGGATCATGGCCGGGCTGACCATTCCGACCGAGGGGATTTGCCTGCTCGACGGTAGGCCGGTGTCGGATCAGGTTGGTACGGTGGCAATCTCGTTTCAGGCGGCCCGTTTACAGCTCATGCGCGGCAGAGTGGATCACGAGGTCGCGTCGGCTGCCGGCTTCTCACCTGAAGACACCGACAGAGTGACGTCGGCGCTCGCCGATGTCGGTTTGGACGCCGAGTTGGCGCGCCGCCGAGTGGACCAACTCAGCGGCGGGCAGATGCGTCGAGTGGTGCTGGCAGGACTGCTTTCTCGCTCGCCGCGGGCACTGATACTCGACGAACCCCTCGCCGGCTTGGACGTCGCGGGCCAACGCGCCTTGGTGCGGCTGCTGCAACAGTTGCGACGCGTCGGGCTGACCGTGGTCGTCATCTCGCATGACTTCGCGGGGTTGGACGATCTGTGCCCGCGGGTGTTGCATCTGCGCGCTGGCATATTGGAGTCCGCGACGATGGCGGGCAAGGGAAAGTCATGATGGCCACGGAATCGCATCAACGCCGACCCCTGGTGCTGTTGCGCCCGGTGCCCGGGACCCTCGGCGATCCACGACCTCTGGGCGGGAACCAAACTCATCACGGCGTTGGCCATTTCGGTACTGCTGGCGAGCTATCCGGGATGGGGACCAATCGCGCTGACGGCCGCACTGTTGATCACCACCGCGCGGTTGGCGCACATTCCGCGCGGCGCGCTGCCGTCGGTACCGCGCTGGCTGTGGATCACCACCCTGCTCACCGGAGCGACGGCCGCGCTGGCCGGTGGGAGTCCGTTCGTCGACGTTGGACGGTTCACGGTCGGGCTCGGCGGCCTGCTGGATGTTCTGCGGTTCGCGTTACTCACCGGCGTTCTGCTGGGCCTCGGCGGCATGGTCTCTTGGACCACCAACGTTGCCGATGTGGCGCCAGCCGTCGCCGTCCTGGGCCGTCCGCTGCGGCTGGTGCGGATCCCCGTTGACGAGTGGGCGGTGGCAATCGCGTTGGCGATGCGGGCGTTTCCCATGCTTCTCGAGGAGTTCCGGATCCTCTACGCCGCCCGCCGGCTGCGGCCCAAGCCACCCCTGCCCCCTACCTGGCGGGGGCGTCTCCGTCATTGGGGAGGCAACGTCATCGATGTGCTGACCGCCGCGATCACGGTGGCGCTGCGACGCGCCGACGAGATGGGTGACGCGATCACCGCCCGGGGCGGCACCGGCCAAATCTCCGCGATCGCCGTCCCGGCCTCAGCCCCGCGATTGGGTGGCTCTTTCGGTGGTAGCGCTGGTGTGTGGCGCGGCGCTGATCTCGGAACTCGTGCTCTTCCCCACGACGAGGTACTAGCGAAACCGCGAATACATTGCCGAACTGGGCAATTGCTCCGATCACGCTTACGCGGCGCTCGGCGCGGCCCAGCAGAGGCACGAATAGGACGAGGGAGGCGAGACGGTGGCTCGACCCGCGCACCCAGAGCGCGATCCCGAGGTCGCCGTCCTGGTGGTCGATGCTGTTCCGAACCTCGTCGAACGACGGACTACGACGCTGGAGGGACACGGCTTTCAGGACTACACCGCCGCCGACGGGCCCGCCGCTCTGGATCGCGCCAGTGCGGCGCCGCCCGACGTGTCACCCGTCTCTGGCGGTCGCACAGGCGGGTTGGCGGTCGCAATCAACGAAGCGCCTCGTTGAAAGGATGCGCTGAGTTGAGCGTGCCGGTGCTGGGACCAATGACGTCGGCGGGATTCGCCCATGGTTGGTACTTCCTCTTCTTGCTCGTGATTCTAGGGCTGGTCGGGTTCTATGTGGTCTTGCAAATTGCCCGGCAGCGGCGTGTTCTGCGGTTCGCAAACTTGGAGTTGCTAGAAAGAGTCGCACCCACACGGCCCACCCGCTGGCGGCACCTGCCAGCGATCCTTCTGGTGGCCGCGCTGCTGGCGCTGACCGTCGCGATGGCCGGACCGACCGATGACGTTCGGATACCGCGCAACCGCGCCGTGGTGATGCTCGTGATTGACGTGTCGCAATCCATGCGCGCCACCGACGTCCCGCCCACCCGGATGGCCGCCGCCCAGGATGCTGCAAAGCAGTTCGCGGATGACCTCACACCAGGCATCAACCTAGGACTGATTGCCTATGGCGGTACGGCCACCGTGTTGGTGGAACCCACCACCAACCGGGGCGCCATCAAGGCGGCGATCGACAAGCTTCAGTTCCAAGACCGCACCGCTACCGGGGAAGCCATCTTCACCGCGCTGCAGGCGATCGCCACCGTCGGCGCGGTGATCGGCGGCGGCGATACCCCGCCGCCGGCGCGGATCGTGCTGTTCTCCGACGGCAAGGAGACCGTGCCGTCCAACCCGGACAACCCCAAGGGCGCCTACACCGCGGCCCGCACCGCCAAAGATCAGGGTGTACCGATCTCCACCATCTCGTTCGGCACCCCATACGGCTACGTCGAGATCAACGGCCAGCGTCAGCCAGTGCCGGTCGACGACGAGACGATGAAGAAAGTCGCCGCATTGTCCGGCGGCACCGCGTACAACGCCTCCACCATCACCGAGCTGAAGGACGTCTACGCCACCCTGCAGCAGCAGATCGGCTACGAGACCATCAAAGGCGACGCCAGCGCCGGCTGGCTGCGACTGGGGACACTAATGCTGACCTTGACAATGCTGGCTGGCCTAGCAATCAACCGCCGCCTACCAAGTTGAGCAGCCAGAACGGCCCCACGTGCAGCGTGTGGGAGACATGGCGCTCTCGTAATGTGGCCATCACAGACTCTCAGCGTGCGCTCAGCCACGTGGCTCTACGGTCGGGCGTCGTGACCGAGACAACGAGATCCGAGGCCGTCAAGACCCAGCGCGTGCTGCTGAGCAAGGTGCCCGAGGTCACGGTGTGGTTCTGGGTCATCAAGATCCTGTGCACGACCGTGGGTGAGAGCTTCGCCGACTGGATCAACATGACTTTGGGTGTCGGTCTGACCGCGACCGCCCTCATCTTCACGGTGGTACTTGTTGCGGTTCTGGGGTGGCAGTTGCGCCTCAACCGCTACGTGCCGTTCGTCTACTGGTTGGCGGTCGTCGTGCTCAGCGTGACCGGCACGCTCTACACCGACATCCTCACGGATAATCTGGGCGTTCCGCTGGCACTGAGCACGAGCGTCTTCGCGGCGGTCCTGGCCGTCGTCTTCGGCGTGTGGTTCGCGCGCGAGCGGACACTGTCGATCCACAGCATCGTCACGCTGCCGCGAGAGTTGTTCTATTGGCTCGCCGTTCTGGTCACCTTCGCCCTCGGTACCGCGGCTGGTGATTGGATCCTGGAGCTGACCGGCTGGGGACCTGGCATGTCGGTGCTGCTGCCGGCCGGCCTGATCGTCGCGATCGTGATCGGCTGGCGGCTGGGCGCGAACTCGGTGCTGTCCTTCTGGCTCGCGTACATTCTGACCCGCCCGCTGGGTGCGAACCTCGGCGACTGGTTCGCGTCCCCGTCGACCGAACAGGGCCTCGGTTTGGGTACCGCGCTAACCAGCGCGATCTTCCTGGCCGCGATCCTCGTTACGGTCGTGTACCTCACGCTCACCCACAGCGACGTCCTCGAAGAGTACGACCGGACCCACACGCCGATCGTAACCACCACTCCGGCTCGCGAGCGGATCATGCTCGGGTACTACGCCGTAGTCGCTGTCGCCACCGGCGCCCTGCTCGTCTGGGCCGCGGGGCAGCCGCACGCAACCGCGGCGAGCGAGGAGGAACCCAGCACCGCGCCCGTGACCACGACACTCACCCCAGGGCAGGCGACCGCGCATTTCTCGCCGGCAGAGATAGCGAAGTTCCGCACCATCGCTCAGGACACGCTCGCCAAGGTGCAGGTCGGCGACCACGCTGAAGCGACGGCCCGGATCAAGGACCTCGAAACCGCGTGGGACGACGACGAGGCGACCCTGCGGCCCCTGGACGAAACCACCTGGCCCGTCCTCGACGGTCGGATCGACAGCGTCCTCAAGGCGTTGCGGGCCAACAAACCCGACCCCGCGACCGAGACGCAGACTCTCACCGCACTATTGACCGCGCTGCAGTGATGCAACCGCCGAAAGCACGCGCGTGGCGCAGTGACTCTCGTCGCGGCCCGACATCATGAAAAGCTAACCCTGGAGCCGTTCACCGGCGAACCGCTGCGGTGCGAGATTCGCGTTCATAACCGAGTCGGCCAGGGCCGGGATCGATGCAACGCTAGGTGTTGGGGTCGTCGTTGGCTGCACTGCCGGGAGCGCGCAGGCTATCCAGCCGCACCGTGTATCCGCCACGCTCCCGCGCATGCCGCACGGCGCGCTCCAGGGCGGTCTCTGCGGTATAGGCAGGCGAATGATCATCGTCGGCCACGCAGGGTGTCAGGTGATCGAGGGCAGCGAGATTGAATATCCGTCCGCCGTAGCGCGGTGCGAACTGCGCATGCAACCGGGGCTTCCACAGGCCGTGCCGTCGGGCAGGTCATCGGCACCGAGGATGCCACGCCTTGGTCTTCCACGTGACCATCTACTCCGACTCCAACCTCCAGCTCGACGACGTCGTCGCTACCAGCCGCGAGGTTACCGGGCGCGGCCAAGTCCTGACGTCGGGGATCGTGACCGACGTGCGGTCGCGGCACGAGGGCGCCTCGTTCAGCGGCGACGTCTTCCTCATCTCCGAAGTGTCCTGCCCCATGCGGGTGCAGGAGGTCGCCGAAGTGACGACCACCCGGGTCAAGCCGGAATTTTACGTATCCCCACGACGGCTTAGCCTGAATCCGTGGAACGACCTGATTGATGTGGCTTGAGGGTGGTTCCACGGGGTCGGTCGTTGTGTGAGCAGGGGGTGACTGCTGGTCTGCCCAGCTTTTCCTGTGTGCTCCGGTAGTGCCTGTTCGGCGGGGTGGTCAGAGGGTCGCGGTGGTTGGTGGGCTGTAGCCGATGGTGTTGCGCCACAATGTGAGCCAGTGATCTATCCAGGGCCAGTGGCTGGGTAGGTGCAGGATGGGGCGGCGTTGGGGTCGGGCCAGCCGGGCGGGGATGGTGACGATTTTGCGTCGCAGCGTGGCGCCGCGGGCTACCGCGTAGGCACCTCCGGCGAGGACGCCGGCGGCGCGAAGCAGGTTGTGGGCGATCGCTGCGCACAGCACCCAGGCGGAGTTCGCCCCGAACTGTCCTGAGGGTATGTGGGCCAGGGGTCCGTCGATCAGGTCGGAGAAGACGGTTTCGATGATGGCGTGTTGGCGGTGGGTGATGTCGGCCTCGGCGGTCGGGAGGTCGGTGTTGGTGAAGAACGGGTGGTATCGCCACACCGGGAACAGGGCGTCGCGGAAGCGGGCGTCTTTGACGCGGCGCACCACCAGGCGGGCGGTGAACCGATCCTTGGTGGAGGCGAACGCGGTGTAGGAGATTTCGGCGGCTTCGGCATCAGAGATCCAGTCCCCGGTGTCGGGATCACGCACCGCGCCGGGATATTTGACCGGGGTCCAGGCTTGCTCGTCGATGGCGGCGATCGCGCGGTCGATCGCGGTGTTGCGGGTCATCACAAGTGAGAACTGGGCATCGTGGCGTCGGCAGGTGCCCACGACCGCGCGGTTGCCGTAGGACGAATCACCGCGCACCAGAATCTGGCCGCTGACGCCGGCGGCGCGGGCGGTCGCGATGGCTTGGGCGACCATCCGGCCGGCACCTTTGCCGGAGTTGGTCTTGCCGGCGCGCAGCCGCATCCCGGCGATCACCGGGGCACCGCCGGGTGTGCTGATCGTGGTCGCCAACGGTGAGAGGCCTTTGCGCAGGATTTGTTTTCCGGCGATCTTGGTGTGTCCGTAGGAGGCGCCCTGCTTGGCGTGACCGTAAACCGGGCGTAGTAGTGAGTCGATATCGATGAACGCGCCTGTGTCAGCGCCCGGCAGCAGATCCACCCGCTGACACAGGCGCGCCAGGTGCTCGCGCAGGACTGATTCCAGTTGGCGGGCGTGTCCGAAGGTGAACTCCCGCAACAGTGTTCCGATGGTCGAGGGTGCATACACGCCACCGAAGAGGGTCTTCATGCCACCGGAGCGCACCACGTCGAGGTCGTCGATGCTGTCGGCGCCGGCGCACATCCCGGCGATCAACGTCGCCAACTTCGGTGAAGGGTTGGCCGACCCGGACTTGATCTTCGGTGCCGGAATGCAGATCTTGTCGGCCAACAGTTCTGGCAGTCCGGTCTGGGTGGCCAGGGTCATGACAGGAACCAGCCCGGCGCACGACACGAGATGCTCATCATCGAACACCGCAGACTCCGCGGCGAACCTATGCGAAACTTGCACCGGGAGTGCCTTTCCGAACTGATCCGATTGATGCCTAGAGAACACCAATCGTTCCAGCTCAGAGGGCACTTCCCTCGTTACGACACCCGATGGCCAGCCAATTCATCCACGGATCGAGGCTTAGTGGACCCAGATATCTGTAATGGCCGGGACGGTCGCCGCGTTACCGGTTGTATTCAGGCCGTACATCTGTTCCAGCGTGGACAGCACGTTGTAATGGGTTACCGGTTCGCCATATGCGCCGGTTTTCACGTTCGCGCCGTAGAAGATGGTTGGGATCTGGTTGTTTTCGCCGTTGTCGTCCTCGTCCCAGGTGACCACCAGCAGGCTGTTGTTGGCCTTTGCCCAGGTGGCGTAGGCGGACAGGTTGTTGTTCAGCCAGGCATCGCCCTGGGCGACGGACCCGTCGTGCATGTCGTTGTCGAGATTTGGGATGACAAACGCGACCGTCGGCAGGCTCGCGTAGTCCGAGCTTGGCGGGAAGGATGAGAAAGGCACCGAGTTGGCGGGCGGCACATTGGTGAAGTTCACCCACGGGGCATGTTTGCGTGCGTATTTGCCTGATCCACAGGTGGTGGAGCCGACGCTGGGCAGGTCCTCGGAATAACCGGTGAACGTCTGTCCGCCCGCGAGCAGCTCGGAGCCGAGGTTCGGCGCGGCACCCCCGTCGACCGGGCACGCATCGGAGGCCAACCCGAAGGTGTCACCGGCGAACAGAGCCAAGTAATTCGGTTCGCTGGGGTGGGTGATCGCGAAGGACTGCGTCATCAACGCGCCGTCGGTGGCCAGCGAGTTGATGTACGGCGCGGACTTGTTGCCGATAATGCCAGCGGCAGACCGGTTCTCCTCCACCACGACCACGACGTGCGCGGGCGTCGGCAGCGCCGCCGCGACAAGCCCAACGCGCGTCGTGACACCCGCGCCAGGTGACCAAGGAGCGCTCACCACCAGGGTCAACACCGCCATGACGGCAAGCCAGGCAACAGGGTTAAACAGGCACCGATGGGCTACAAGTGCGCGCCTTATCCTCATACTCATTGTAATTCTAATGACTTGGCGTTAACGGCGGCGACGTAGCGGTATCGCGCCATGCGGCCACCTTCCGCCGCTGCACCGGGTCCCGGGCGGCCAGCTCGTCGAGCAGCGTCGCGGGAGACATCTCCGTCACGGCCACTCGGCCCGTCGCTGCGGTTTACGAGAACCGAGGCAGAAGGCCGTCGCCCGACGCGTCTGCACCGTACGCAGCCTCGCGCCCAACTCGGCCGCCTTGGCTTGGTCCCTCTCGGCGATCGTCGTGCTCGCCGGGTCGAAGCCGGCTCGGAGCGTTGCACCGGGCAGCGGGTTGGGCGATAACCCCGTCTCCACGACCCGGAGGGCCTCGGCCGCCGACCTGGCCGCCACCCTCCCCGACGCCCTAGTGCGCCGTGTCGGCGATGTTGTGCGCGTCGCCGTGCCCGCCAGCCTGGACCTGCGTCAAGCCTTGAGCCGGATCGCGACCGGCCGGCCAACGGGCATCGGCATCGGCGTGCGCCCCGGCGCCCTCGCGGTCTCTCTGCGCCAAGCCACCTCGGCGCTTGCCGTGAGCCGGTTGAGCAACGAAGTGGTCATAGCAACCGATGTGGCCAGTAGCCGGCTCATCCTGTCCCAAGTTCCCGGCGCAATCCTGCAGAGTTACGCCGATGCCGTCCTCGGCCCGCTCGATGCCGCCGAACAACCCGAGCAACTCCTGGCCACCCTGAGCACCTTCCTGGAGTCCAACGGAGTCTGGGGAGTGGCCGCCCACGCGCTGCACGTGCATCAACACACCATGCACAACCGGATTGCCCGGATCGAGCACCTCGCCGGCAAACGCCTCGACACCGCCCAAGACAGGTTCGAACGCTGGCTCGCCCTGCGAGTCGGCGACCTCACCCGCGTCGAGAGGGCACCCGACGGCTAGCGTCCGCCTTGGAGCCTCGGTATTTCCGTTCGATACTGGTCCGCAGCAGGTCCGCAACATCCGACATTCCCTGTTTCCCAGAAACGAAGTCAAAACGGCCCGAGGCCGACGCCACCTGACACCGCTAGCCGGCCCAGCTACCGCCACCCCAGCAGCTCCGAACCTGGAATTACGTGACCGTGGACACCCGGGGAGCCTACGCTTGCGTCTCGAATCTGACGGCATACGGCCCGGTGATGAAACGGGCCGTCGGCTACTCGCTCAGGGGGACTCCGGCGCAAACACGACATCCCAATCCCGTGCCATGCTCACGATGGTCCAGCCCAGACGCGCACCAACCTCGGTGATCGGTTCGGTCTCGACGAACGACCCAGCGGTACTGGTGTACTGGATTCGCGTTCGGCGTCGTCGTGGTCAATCGACGTGTGAGCAAGCTACCGCTGTGCGCCAACGATCTGCGCTACCGCAACGTGCCGGTGCTCACGCGGCCACGGGCCTGCGGCGGGTGTCGCGGCGTGGTTATTGCGTCCGCTGGTGTGGCGCCGGCTGCCGACACGGTGACGCGGCGGCCGCAACGGCGACGACCTGGTGGGTCAAGTGAATCCTTGATCCCGTAAACCCTGCGTGCAAGGCACCATTGTCCAGTCTGCGGTGGACACTGCAAAAGCGAATGCTGAAATGGTGTTGAGGCCAAAAGTTGTCTGCGGCGGACCGGCGTCGCCAAGAAGGCGCGGTGCGTCCATGCGCGATGACCGAGACGGGAACGGCCGGTGTTGATCGGTGTGCTCGCAGCAGTGCTGGCGTGCGTCGGCTACGGGGCTGCGTCGGTCCTGCAGGCCTACGGGACGCGGAGGTCCACCGCTGCTGCGTCGGGGGGCGGGAAGAGCGACTCGGTCACCGCGACCGGTGGCCCCACGCTACATTCGACGATCGGCGCTGCGCTGACCCCGGCGTTCATTGCCGGGATGGTTCTCGACGTTGTCGGATTTCTGGGCAGTGTCGTCTCGGCCCGGCTGATTCCGCTCTTTCTCTCGCAGACGATCATCAGCGCCAATCTTGTCGTCACCGCCGTGCTTGGCGTCGCGGTGCTCGGCGTGCGCCTGCGCAGCCGCGACTGGGTGGCCATCGTCACGGTCGTTGTGTCACTGATCGTGTTGGGACTCACCGCCGGTCACCGCGGTGAGGGCACCTCGGAGCCGGGCGTGCACTGGGGCTTGCTGGCCGCATCGGTGCTGATCCTGACCGGCGGCGTTGTTTTCATCCGCCTGCTTGGGGCCCGCGCCGCTGTCGCAGCGGGGCTGATCGCCGGGGTCCTATTCGGGGCGATGGCTGTCGCGGTGCGGGTGCTCGACGGGGTCAACCCGCTTCGGCTGGGCATCCTGCTGGCCGACCCGGCGTCCTGGACGATCCTTATCGCCGGGCTGGGTGGCTTTTACTTGTTTACTGTGGCGCTGCAGGTCGGTTCCGTGAACGGTGCCGCTGCTGCTCTCGTCGTCGGTGAGACGGTGGTGCCCGGTATCACCGGCGTAGTGCTGCTTGGTGACACCGCTCAACGCGGGCTGGGCTGGCTGGTGGCGGTGACGTTCGTCAGCGCGGTCGTGGGTGCGGTGGCCCTCGCCATCTTCGGAGCTGCCGGATAGTGCAGCCTTCACCCGGACAGGACAGTAACCACCACCTCCTTCCCCGAGAAGAAGCATCATCACGTAGACATTCCTCCCATCCGGCGGCCACTCACCACCACCACCGTCACTAGAGGGCTAGAGGGCTAGATCCGGCGGAGCCGGAATTTTGAGTCAAGTTCGGTGTCCTCGGATCGGCTTCGAACGCGTAGCGTGGAACCTGCTCGCTCCACAGCGCAATGACAGCGCACCTGACCTGCCGATACGCACTTCGCGTCATGGTCAACATTCATCGGCGCAGCGAGTGGTGGCGGTCGGCCACTCTGACCGCGAGTCCCTGCGCGAGCCTGCGCCAAAACCAGAGCCGACCACGCCATGCCTTGTCGGGCTGGGGCGAAGCCCCGTTAGTACTGCCCCGACATCTCCCTTTCCTGTCTCGTCCCGTTGAAGATTGCGGGGCTGCCCCGCGCTTGCTGGGGTTCGCAATCTAGAGGTCTGGACGATCCCAGCTCAGGTCGTCCAAACGTAGGCGCGCCAGCCTGGACTCGGAACCGTCGTCAGCGGTGGGGGCCGATGAGGGTGCCTTGCATGTTGGCATGGTATTTCAGTGAAATGCGTAGGTGCCCGGGGTGTGGGTGTGAGCACGGCGTCGAGCCGTCAGGCCGACCGAGTTGCTCGACGAGCGCGCTGAAAGTGAGAACTATGCAAGTGGCGACCGCCCTGCGAATAGTGTCTGTCGTCGTCGCCGCCAAGGCTCTGCTGATCGGCGTGGTGTACTGGCGGCGCGCCGAAATATTGGGCCGCCCTGTGCACATTGGAGCGGGTAGTTGGGGCTGCTTAATCGCCGTCGTGACGATCGGTGTCGCCATAGCAGCAAAGGTGTGCGTTGCAGCCCGTCATCAGAACGGCGACCGAACGCCCTGACAGCCCCCCTCGGGCTGGCCCGCCATCCTGCTTGGGTGGCGGGTCATCGACGGCAGTACACGCCACGACGCGCCCGCGGAGTTGAACCACGACCGGGCCGGCTGTGTCGTGGTGCACGGCGCCCAGTCATTGTCCGGCTTGTCTCAGGTTACTGATCCCGCTGGAATGTGTCCGCGATGCGTGGGTGGAGTTCCAGGCCCCGGGCGTCGTCGGGAATCCGGGGTGGTTCCAGCGTCAACGTCTCGCCGTTGGACGCTGCGCCCGCGTCAGGACCGGTGGCCTTGTCCCGGCGCTCGGATGCGTGCGGTGTGGCGCGTTCCAGAAATCGGAGCAGCTCGACCGGGAAGGGAAGTACCAGGGTGGAATTCTTCTCTGCGGCGACCTCGACGACGGTCTCCAAGAGGCGCAGTTGCAGCGCGGCCGGGTGCTCGGCCATCACCTCGGCTGCTTGGGCCAGCTTTTCGGACGCCTGAAGTTCGCCCTCGGCGGTGATGACCCGAGCCCGTCGCTCACGCTCGGCCTCGGCTTGGCGGGCAATCGACCGCTTCATCGAATCGGGCAGCGCTACATCCTTGATTTCGACGCGGTCGATCTGAACACCCCAGCCCAGCGCGGGACTGTCGATCAGCAACTCCAGCCCCTGATTGAGATGCTCGCGGTTGGACAGCAGGTCGTCCAGATTGCTCTTGCCGATGATGGAACGCAGTGATGTCTGGGCAACCTGGCCAATAGCCGACACGTAGTCCTGCACGTCGACAGCCGCACGCACCGGATCCGAGACCTGGAAATAGATGACAGCATCCACACGGACGGTCACATTGTCGCGGGTGATGCCATCTTGGGCGGGCACGGGCATCGTGATGATCTGCATGTTCACTTTTTGAAGGCGATCGGCGATCGGAATCAACATCGTGAGTCCCGGTCCGCGCAGGCCCGATTGCACACGGCCGAACCGGAAGACGACGCCGCGTTCGAACTGCTTGACGACCTTAATATTCGTTCCGAGCCAGACCACACCGATGCCGAACGCTGCGGCCAGTGCGTAGAGGGTGATCATTTCGATCTCCAATCTGCCCGGGCTTCGGCTGTCGGTACTCGTTAGCCAGCTCGGGCTGCTATTACCGATGAAACGCCACTCCTTCCGACAAAGCGAGTGAACGTGCTCGACTCCCCGACCGAGCAAACGCCTGTGTTCGCGGCAGTGATGCGTGGTCCGAGCAGCGCCTGCCCCGCAACTGCCGTCACAGCCACGAGCGTCCTCGTTCTCGCCCGCAGCCGGTTCGGGGTGGCCGCCGGCCGCCGGCCGCCGCCAGGCGTCCTTGAAAAAACCGAAGTGATTCGTGCTCAACAAACTTTCACCAATTGAATCGCATTGCGACGCCACCGATTTCATGGCTTGCGGTCGTAAATGATGCGCTCGGCTAAATACTCGGTGTCTTGTCCAGTCGACGATTGCTCGTCTTCCTGATCCCCGCCTGACCCGTGAACCGGGCCTTCTCCCACATCGCTCACGACGACAGTCTTCAGCTAACGCAGCAGTGGGCGGCTTGAAGCCTCCCCCCGCAGGGCGACTCCGAAGGGCCAACAATCCTTCATCTCCTGCAGAGCACCAGCTCAAGAAGCTCGCCTATCACGCTCCCCCTTCAGCATTCGTGACACACGTGGATCGAGGCTTAGTCGCGTCGACCAGATCGACCCCGCCAACTGCCGCGCGGTCGCTGAACGCCGCTTCGCACCAACCGTGCTGGCCGCACGTACCTCGAGCTATACGAGCGGTGCCTGCGCAGCATCCCCACAGTCCGACGGCAAACCACGCCACTACGCCGGCACTCGTTCTCGTAGGCCCTTGAAGTTAGCAGGAACAGCCGACTACTGGTTGGCAGTGGTTCAATCCCAGTATCGCGCACCAGTATTCGTGCAGTTCAGAGGCCATATCTAGGCTAGCTCAACAGATTTTGTGCCCAATACGTGCCCAATGGGATACCGCTACTGTTTGCTGGCGGTGGCGGCGGTTGTCACATCGATGTGATAACTCCACCCCCTCAGCCTGGGCCTTATCGAGATCGGCGCTCATTGCCCGAACATGGCGCGGATCGCGCGGTCCCGCTTGGCCCGCATCTCGACCCACCTGGCCCGCTCCTCGGGCAGCCACACGAACAGCGACACGCCGGTCGGCATGCCGTTCAGTTCGGTGTAGTACTCGTCGCGGCACTTGAGCTATTTGCTTAACCAGCGGAATGTCCTCTGCCTCAACAGGAATCATCTGTTCCGTTCGATCCGTTTGCGCTTTGCACACAACGCATTGCCGACCCAACGTAACCTTCAAAATTGGCTTGTCAGGGAACAACTTATGGAAGCAATCAAAGCAAATCTTCTGAGTCATCAGATCGGATCTCTTTCAGTCAGAGGTCCCGGTACTGGTCGAGGTTCGTGACCCCGGCCGGCGGCGACGACGCGGGTTCGGTGTAGCGGATGCGCAGATCGCGACGCGAGTCGATCGTGGTTCCCAACACCTTTCGCGATTGCGCAACTCAGTCGCCAGCCCGATCGGGCCGCCGGTATACGGGCTGTCCTCCACCTCGGTCCAGCGGTGAACCGGCGGGTGGCGGTTGATCGACACACCGGGTCCGCCCGGCCTGCGTCCTCTAATCGGCACTTCTCAAGGGTAAGGCCGCGCGGCGCGTGAGCGCGTGCTGCTCACGCTCCCCCTGCCGACCCCGGCGATAACGCCCCAATCGCGCGTACTCACGGTTCAACGACGCATACGGCTCGGCGCTCACATCGTGGTGCCGGGCCCGCCAATGCGCCAAACGCACCGAGCCCGACGACGTGAGCGTCAACAACTCGGCACGCAGCACATCACTGAGCCCATCGAGCGCATCCGGCTCACCGTTGGACTCCACGTCATCATCGTCACCGGCCGCGGCGCCGCGGCGGCCGCGACCATCCCGTTCACGGCGCTCAGTGGCAGGCCGGCCTTGAGGATCTCATGGACCATCGCGGCGCTAGACCGCGGGCCGCCGCTGTGGATTGGTCGTAGCCTGTTAGTGCCGGGCGTGCGAACGCTTCTGGGTGTGTGACGTCATCTGGGTGAGGACTGAGGGGCGTTCCCGGCGTGGAGATTCTTGTGCGGCCGCCACCAGAATGCCGACAGAGTCGACGATGTCGGTCGCGGGGATGTCGTTGACTGCGGGCACGTTGTCGGGGCACACACACACGCTGAGATCCATCACGTCGCCGTGGGAGATCAGCGTGATGTTCAACCCGCTGCCTTCTACCAGCGGCGCCGCGGTGTGCATGCCGACGACCTTGGCTCCGGCGCAATACACCGGCACCGGTACCCCCGACTTCGACACACCCCTTGGAGACACCCTGCCCGCCAGCATCGACCCCGAGACCGCTGCCGGGCTGGCATCCAACCTACGTGCCGCACTACCACGGATTCGCGAGCTGCTGGGGCTGCTCACCCGGCGCGGCAAGGAAGACGGCTAAACCTACTCACCCGGCGTTAGGTGCCTCACCCCGCGAGACCGGAGCCGTCTTCGACCGCACCGCCGCCAACCTGCGCCACGGCAAGGGCGGCAAGCAACGCGTCGTACCGATCACCGACACCGTTGATGATGACGAGATCCGCGCCGCGATGACGGCCGCGGTCGCCGGCTGACAAACCGCGGTTACCGCACCGCGGCCGGGCCAGCCAGGACACGGCACGCGGCCGTTAGCGGCGGCGCGTACACCACGCCACCGCACGCCAAGCACGTCCAAGTCGTATGCCCGCCAACACAATCGCAAGGCTGGTGCCCGACCAGCGTGCGGCCGGCGCCGAGCCGGTGACCGCGCGGGCAACGCTGCGGTGGCCGAACCATCCACGAGCCGTCTGTGCAGCGGACAAGCTCGCCGACTGCGGGCATGTATCAATCATCGCCCGAGGGGGACGCGGCTTCATTCATTCCGGCGCTCAACACGCGATGATAGGTGCCTCATGACCCCCGCACAGAGCAGCGTGTCGGCGCCATCGTCCGAGAGGAACTAGCTCTGTTTTGGGAAGATCTCGGCCAGCGCTTCCAGAAACTCGGTGCCGGCTTCCGATCGGCGCTCGAGAACTACGACTCGGCCCTCCAGTCGCATGACCGAAAGCATCAGGAGCTGCAACAGTTCCTCCTTAGGTTGGCCCTCGGGCGTTGGTGGGTGGGCGACCATGAAGTCTCTGATCGCGCGGCTAACCGGCATGCTTTCGGGGATGTCGGCGGCGCGGATTTGGGCCATGAAGACGGGCTCGCTCACAGTTCTTCTCCTTCGCTGTGTGATCGACAGCGTCAGCGTAGGAGAACGGCCCACGCCGGACGCAGCAGAACCGATGTCCGGCGCGGGCCACCCTGAAGGCCGGGGACTACCAAGGGGCTAGGCGCGGCAAGCTCGTCGCTGTACGTGCCTGCCTGTAGAAGCGAGGGGCAATGGCACCAAAGCGCCAGCCGCCTGGGCGCAGATCATCGACGACTACATGCTGACCCTCGCCGCGGCCGGGCAACCGCCAACCACGACGGAATTGCGCCGAATCCAATTGGTTCGGATGGCCAGAGACATCGGCGGCCGTCCGGCCGATGTTGCCGGGGAGAAGTTCGTCGAATGGTTCGGGCGGCAGACCGGATGGACGATCGAAACGCGCCGCAGCTACCGCGCCGGCATCCGCGGATTCTTCCGGTGGGCATACAGAACCAAGCCGGTGCCCGACCATCTGGCCGACGAGCTGCCCAAGGTACGCGAGCAACGTGGGCAACGCGGGCGCCGCGGCCGGGGCCCGACCGCCTATGAAGCTATTTGCTTAACCAGCGGAATGTCCTCTGCCTCAACAGGAATCATCTGTTCCGTTCGATCCGTTTGCGCTTTGCACACAACGCATTGCCGACCCAACGTAACCTTCCGAATTGGCTTGTCAGGGAACAACTTATGGAAGCAATCAAAGCAAATCTTCTGAGTCATCAGATCGGATCTTTCAGTCAGAGGTCCCGGTACTGGTCGAGGTTCGTGACCCCGGCCGGTAGCTAAGCTAGCTGCCGCGGCGGCCTGACTTGATGATCTCGAGGCGTTCCTTGAGCAGTTCCTCGAGTTCCTCGATCGAGCGGCGTTCCCGCAGCATGTCCCAGGGTGTGCGCGGCACCTTGACCTTCTTGGGTTCGGCCAGGTCACCACCCTCGATCAGGGTGCCCTCCATGCCGTTGCGGCACAGCCAGGTGCCGGGGATCTCGGCGTCATCGGCGAACGGGACCTCGAACTCCTCACCGTTCTCCGTGCGATACCGCGCGATCTGACGCGGCGCCAGGTCGTGATTACGGTCGGTCTCGTAGCTCACGGCCCCAAGCCGGCTGCCCCTCATGACGCGATCAGCCATCATCAACACTCCTCTGTGCAGGTTACGCCCCGGCCGTGCTAGCTACTTCGACCTGAAAAAGTCGGGGCGTGGCGATCCCTGAGGTGGCTGTGTTTGGACGGGAGATGGCCTCAAACCCTTGGGCTAGAAGGGATCGAGGCCATCGTGCTCAGAACTGTAAACGACCAGCCGACGTTGTGGGATTCGATTTTGCCGCCCGAGTTGTTGGTGTTGCCCGTCAGTTGGGTCGGGTGGATGCTGGGTCTCCTTGGACAGATCGATCAAGTGTCGGCACGGGCGCAGAAAAGAACAGTTCAGACTTGATCATCGGCCAGCGCCTGCTGCGGCGCTGCTCTTCGACGAGCTTGATCGCGTCGGCCATGACCTTTGCAGCTTCGTCTTCCGGCCATCCGCGCAGTTCGGCGGGAATGGGAACAGCGGGCCAAGACAGGGCCGATGAGCTGACCGCGGGCGTGGATACAACGTGCACGGGGGTGAGCGGAATATTGCGCACCGTTGCCTCGTGCGCGGCCCACCGCACAGCAACCCTTGATGACGGCGAAACCGTCAACCCCGACCAAGACTCCCGGATGTGCTGGGCCACTGGACATTCGCTTTGCCTCCCATAGCGATCGGCTTCCGTAGCGCGTTGCACACACGGCCATACACGATGCCGTTCTCATCCACGACGTTCAGAGTCCCAGCCCCCGGCGGTCAGGAGGCAGTGGTCCCCGATGCGGAGAGACCTAATTCCATATCGGCGCGTCGCCAAATTGGACACACTTGAGGATGTGAGGCGGTTTCATGACCGAGCCGACGCCGGACGCCAACTGGCCCAGCGTTTGGACGCTTTCCGCGGCCAGGATGTCGTCGTTCTGGGCCTACCGCGAGGCGGGGTACCGGTGGCCTTTGAGGTCGCCAAGGCATTACGGGTCCCTCTCGACGTCGTTGTCGTGCGCAAGCTCGGAGTGCCGTTTCAGCCCGAACTGGCCTTCGGCGCGATTGGTGAGGGCGGGGTGCGGGTGATCAACGACTCCGTCGTGCGTCACGCGGGTCTCAGCCGCGACGCCATGGACGCGGTCGAGGACAAGCAGCGGGCCGAACTGCAGCGCCGCTCCGAACACTTCCGCCGGGGCCGCGACCGGATATCGCTGACGGGCGAACCGCCGTGATCGTCGATGACGGCATCGCGACCGGTGCGACCGTTAAGGCGGCGTGCCAGGTCGCCCGCGCCCAGGGCGCCAGCACGGTGGCGTTGGCGGTTCCGATCGGCGCCGCCGAAACCATCGAGGCCGTCGCCCAGTACGCCGACGAGGTGGTGTGCCTGGCCGCCCCTAAGTTCTTTTTCGCCGTCGGGCAGGGCTACCGCAACTTCAGACAGACCTCCGACGACGAGGTAATCGCTCTGCTCGATCGAGCCCGCGGGGGATTTCGGGACGTCCTCGCCGGTGGCAGCGCCGCCGATCCGCCGCTCCGCGATGAGGAGGTCGAAGTTGTGGCCGGACCGGTGTCGGTGGCGGGACATCTCATGCTCCCGAAGCAGTCGACCGGAATCGTCGTCTTTCACACGGCAGCGGAAGTAGCAGACACAGTCCCCGCAATCGGTATGTCGCCGACGTCCTGAACGAAACAGGACTCGCCACGGTTCTGTTCGACTTGCTGACTCCGGCCGAAGAACGCAACCGAGCCAACGTTTTCGACATTGAGCTGCTGGCTCACCGGCTGGTCGACGTCACCAGTTGGCTGACAGGCCAGCCGGATACCGCGTCGCTGCCGGTCGGCTATTTCGGTGCCAGTACGGGAACGGGCGCGGCCCTGGTCGCGGCCGCCGATCCCCGAGCGAACATCGCAGCGGTGGTCTCCCGCGGCGGGCGGCCCGACCTCGCGGGTAGGTCGCTGACCAAAGTCCACGCACCGACGCTGCTGATCGTCGGGGGACGCGATGAAGTGGCGCTGGAACTGAATCGACGGGCGCAGGCCGCAATCCCTGGCGAGTGCGCGCTCACCGTGGTTCCCGGTGCCACTCATCTGTTCGAAGAACCCGGCACGCTCGAGCAGGTTGCGGTGCTCGCCCGTGATTGGTTCACCGACCACTGGATTCCCCGTCCCCGGACCGGTAAACCTGGAAAGCCATGGTGCACAACAGATCGGGACACAGGGCTGTGCCGCACACCCGCGGATTTGCGGATCGAGGCGTGGGCGCCCACCCGCGACGGCTGCATCAGGCAAGCGGTGCTGGGCACTATCGCGAGCTTCCTGGATATATCATCGCCGCCTGCACAACGCATCCGCCGGCGGCGGTTAACTGCTGACCGTGACGACGATCTGTTGGTCGCGGTCCTCGATGACGTCATTTTCTTGCTGGACACCTCCGGTGAGGCGCCCGTTGACGTTCACCTGCAAAACGTCGATGGTGGCATCGATGTCGAATTCACAATGGTCGATGCGAGCGCGCTGCCCCGGTAGGCGCCGTGCCGAAAGCAGTATCGCTGAACGAACTTCGCCTATCGGATGGGCAACACGGCTGGCGCTGCTCGGTGACGCTTGACGTGTGAGTGAGGTGGGCCGCACGAAGATCGTCAAGGAAACCCCGTACCGGTTCCGGATAGAACAAGAGGGCGCGATGCGCGTACCGGGGATCGTGTTCGCGTCGGATCGCTGCTGCCCGACGAACACGAGGATATGGCGCTGGCCCAGGTGGCCAACGTGGCGACGCTGCCAGGGATCGTCCGGCATCCTATGCGATGACCAACGTGCACTGGGGATACGGGTTTCCGATAGGCGGCATGGCGGCCACCGACATCGACGCCGACGGGGTCGTCTCCCCCGGCGGTGTCGGCTTCGACATTTCCTGTGGGGTGCGGCTGCTGGTGAGTCGTGTGCTGGACCGAGATCGGCTGCAGCCCCGGATCCGCGCGGTGATGGATCACCTAGATGTCGCCATACCACGCGGGGTGGGCACCAAAGGTGTGTGGCGGCTGCCGAACCGCGGCGTTCTGAAGCAGGTGCTGGCCGGCGGCGCCCGGTTCGCGGTGGAACAAGGTCACGGCGTCGCACGGGACGTCGAGCGGTGTGAAGACGGCGGCGTTCTAGAAGGAGCCGAGCCCGGCCACGGTCAGCGACCGGGCGTTCAGGAACGCGGGCTTGCGCAGATCGGCAGCCTGGGCTCGGGCAACCACTTCCTCGAAGTGCAGGCCGTGGACCGGATCTACGACGCGGCCGTGGCCGGGCACATGGGACTGTCCGAGGGCAGGATCTGTGTGATGATCCATACCGGCTCGCGGGGTCTGGGTCACCAGATCTGCACCGATCACGTCCGGCAGATGGGACAGGCCATGGGCGACTACGGCATCCACGTGCCCGATCGCCAGTTGGCC